>CAWFWH010000039.1:0-168273 GCA_963819405.1 uncultured Acidobacteriaceae bacterium
CGATCGAAGAGCTGCTGGCGAAGAACCTGGCGCTCGTACCGGACTCGATCAAAACCGCTGTTCGGAATAACGGCGGCGGACACGCGAATCACTCGCTGTTTTGGACCCTGATGAAGCCCAACGGAGGCGGCGCTCCAAAGGGCGCAATCGAGAGCGTGATCAGCTCAAACTTTGGCGGCTTCGAGAGCTTCAAGGAAAAATTCAATGCGGCGGCGACCACGCGGTTCGGTTCCGGTTGGGCTTGGCTTGTGAAAGACAGCGGCGGTAAATTCGAGATCATCTCGACCGCGAACCAGGACAGCCCGCTAATGGACGGTAAGAAGCCGATCCTGGGCCTCGATGTTTGGGAGCACGCTTATTACTTGAAATATCAGAACCGCCGGCCCGAGTACATCGCGGCCTGGTGGAACGTGGTTAATTGGGACGGAGTGAATACGCAACTGAGGATAGTTTTATTTCACGGCCAGAGCCGAGCTTCTGAAACTTCTCTCTAGTGCTTTCGAGCGAGACGTGATGAATGGCCGTGAATCCCATTTCCTCCGCAACATCGACGAGCATTTCGCGGTCGTCCACATAAAGCGATTCCGCAGGCGTGGCTTGGGCCAAGTTCAGAGCTAACTGCCAGATCTCACGATCAGGTTTCCGGAAGTGGACAAAGTAAGAGAAGATCATAAAATCCGCGAGATCACGCAATCCGAACTTGTGGACGCGATGCTGGGTCAGGTCGCTTCCTTCATTGCTGATCAGAGCCAACTTGAGTTGATTCTTCTGCTTGACGGTTCGGAATAGATCCATGTTTTCAGGCCATGCTATCGATTGGCTGTACGTGTACTCGCGAACGTCTGCGACGGTGAAAGCGCGTGGTGAGCTGAAGAACACACGCCGCAGATAGTCATCGAAAGCCATATAGCCGCGCTCGTAGCTATCGAAGGTGAGGTGATGGCGGGGCTCGATTTCGTTAAGGTCAACTTTGAAATGCGAGGCGATTTTCTTGCGCAGATTCGCGTCCCAGCCGTTTGTACCCAGGACACCGCCGATGTCGCTGTATAGGACGCGAAACTTCGAGTGAGACATGAAGTTTTAGCGTCGCATATGCTCCCCTGGGTGGCGGGGGCGTGGTTTAGAATCGGAAGTTGTCGCCACTCACGCGCGAGGGCGCGTAGCTCAGTTGGTTAGAGCGCCTGCTTCACACGCAGGAGGTCACAGGTTCGAGTCCTGTCGCGCCCACCATGCGTTTTTGATTTGAGCGAATCGGTAGTGTCCGAAAGTTGCGTTGGGGAGTTGGTGTGTGTTTGGTGTTATTTGGCTTGATAGCTTCGCAGTGGGGAAGCTTTGGTTGAGCTGAGCCGCATAAGTACTCGGTTTCATAGCACTGCAAGTTCGAGGATCTGCGATTAGATGCCGAGTCATATCGATTCCACAATTATGGAAATGTACGCGAAATAGGAATGAGGAGCACGTGCGCAAAGGGCACGAATTCGGAGATGAGAAGCAGAGGTTATATTTGGTAGCAGCTCAGCGCTTGCTTGAAATAGTTCTAGTCATCTGATTGATGACGTGGAAGACGACAAGGCTAAAGCTAGCAAGCACGCTTGCTACTTGCCAATGAAGCAAGAGGCTTGTCTATCGAGATACCTGCTTACCAAACGGAATCCAGCATCAAATTTCCTGCTGCTTGACGGCAAAGCTAGAAACTGCATACAACCAGACCCAGATCGAAGTGAAGAAGGAGCTAAAGAAAAGGACAAGCATAAACGGTCTGTGCCACAGTCTTTCCGTAAAGTAGCGGGGAACAAGCTCGACGAAAAAGTCGGACTGCACTGAAAGAGGGAGGTTCCAGAGTTCGGGACGGTCCTGAGCGTTCTCCAGCCACGTAGCAAAAGTCCAAGCCAGGCAGATGCTTATGGTGGCGATGAAAGATGTGAGCACTAAGTCGAGAATAAGCAAGATGACTGTCCATCTGAAGCTGCTACGGCGACCCATTAATCGAAGAATCCAGCGACTTGCTAACAACGAGAAGTAATCTGGGACCAAATTCGAAATTAGCGGTAAACCCAGGAAGAGTTTCGCGCCGAAAGGGCTTGAGAACGTATAAAGAGTATTGAAGCCGTAGCGTCGGCCCGCGGCAAAGCCAATGAGAAACAGGGCTAAGACCGACGCAATGGAGGAGCGAACGATGAATCGCGGCGACAGCGCACGTCGCCCGAAGATCCGATTTATCGCGTCGGCCAAAGCCGTCGGCCAAGGCTTGACCAATTCCGATGTTCGAATATTCGTTAGCCACTCCCGAACTCCGACTCGTGTCTCGTTGTTCAACGCTCCCTCAAACCATTCGAACGTCTTGGCAACGCTGACGGCCAGCACAAGAACGCTGCCGATGTCGAATGTCATCCAAACACGCGGTTCTATGGCCATCTGGGTAGCCTTCGAATCTAACACAAGGAGGCGTGGCCCCCTCCGAGACTGCGACAGGAAGCAAACTACGAGATACGAGCGCAGTGCCGGTGCGCATCACGCCGCCGATGTGCATTCACGCTCTTCGGAGAGCCGCAGAGGGACCGTCGATCTCTCCGGTCAACCGCATCGCGACTGCGGCCAGGATCAGCAGAAGCGTGTCTGTGAGGTCGGCCGCGCGTCCGGGCAGCCGCGTCTGCGCGAGGCTGAGCGCCATGGTCAGAGTCGCGCTCAATGTGAGCGCCGCCGTCCAACGCAGACCCGCGCGCACCATCAACCAGACCAGGGTGCCGCCTGTGAACGCCTTCTCCAAAAAGGAGGGCGCCGCGATATAAAACGAACCCTCCATCAGCGACACAAATGGAATCCATTGAAAGCTCCGTCCGGTTGGCCCGAATTGAAAAGGCGCCAGACCTGTCAGCACAACCGACGCGGCAAACAACCACAGCACGATCCACACTCGAGCTCGCAGCCGCGAGAGACCGGCGCTCCAGATCAGCACTGCGAGGCAACCGCCGGCCACCTCGGCCGGAGAGAGCCGAATTCCGTCGATCACGACCCTGGCAATTAAGACGCCTGGCAGAACAGCAACGATAGCCTAGACGGCCAAATCCGGAATCGCTCAGTTCCTCCAGCAGGACCGCGACTGCCAGCCATCTCGCCAGGTGCCGGAAGACATCCAGCGGAGGGAACGCCGGCGCAACCACCAGCGGCTGAAGGGCGGTCCAGTATTTGTGGAGATGGATCGCCGGCACATACGGGAACAATCGTGAGCCGAGCCAGCCCATCAGCAGCACGAAAACGAACGGACGCCGGCCGAGAAAGCGCAACCGCTGGACGGGGAACCGCACGGCAAGAATGGTTCCCGCCATCGCGCCGAACAGGATCCCGGCCACATTGGCATACACATCCGACATGGCCGATACACGGCCGGCGTCATAAAACTGAAGCAATTCCATGCTGATGGAAAGTGCCGTACCTGCAGCCAGAACGAGAGCCACTCGAGCCGCTACAGACCGCAGCCCAGTGGAACGAACGCCGAAAAAGCCCAAGGGCAGGTAGAACAGAACATTAGCGATCACATCGTAGCGGCCGGAGGGTCCGTTCCAGGTCGCAAGCAGAGCCCGCCAGGCCCCGCCCGGAGTGTCATTCGCGCCGAACGCAAACGGATAGAGCGATCCGTAAACGATCACTGCCATAATCACGACAGTGATCGAGGCGTAGTTCCGGTCTACGCTCATGACTCTCCGGAAATTGTCATACATCGCGCTGCTCGTCGGCGTTGCGATCGGGGTTGCCCTTAGCGTTGTAACTTACCTGGCCGGGCGCACAACTCCTCAGCCTACCCGCGCAAGTTGGTATCGCGATGGCTGGAAGTATAGGAAAAGGATCACCATTCATCATAAGAGCATCGCCGGTCCGATCGACTTGAGTGATTTTCCCATGCTGGTGAGTATGGCCGATTCCGATTTGCGCGATCACGCATCGCCCGCCGGAACGGACCTTCTGTTCACTGCGGCCGATGGAGTGACCAGACTGAGCTATGAACGCGAAAGTTTTTCCGAGAAGGACGGCCGACTGATCGCCTGGGTGCGAATACCGGCTCTGTCGCGTTCCGCCGATACCACGATCTACTTGTACTACGGCGATGCCGGCGCATCGGATCAACAGAACGCCACGGCAACCTGGGACGCGCACTACGCTATCGTGGCGCATTTCGACAATAAGCCGCTTTTGAACGCTTACGACTCCACCTCCAATCGGGACCTCGGTTCCTTCGTGAACGGAAATATCAGTCGCGGCCGCGGGGCAGGTAGACGGTGCGGCCGACCTCACGGGCGACAAAACCTACATAGTCTTTGCCGCTCCTGACAGCCTTTCCGATTCCACAGGTCTGACCTGGGAGCTGTGGGTCAAGCCTGACGGGTGGAAGTTCAATTACTTCGGGAAGCAATTTAGTGCCGACGGCAACGCGAATGCCAACACTGTTCGCCTCCTCGATGGCGTCCTCACCTACCGGCGCGAGTGGAACGGCAAAACCGTGACTTGGAAGGGAGATGCAATGATCGATCTCGATGCCTGGTCTTTCGTGGCGGTCACTTATGATGGCAGCAAGCCTTCAAACTCGCCCGCAATCTACCTCAATGGAATATCCGACGGCGCGACCTGCGCATTCGCGTTCGGGAGCAGCACTTGCCAACCGACTGCTCCCATGAACCTCCCACGCGGCTACTATTTATCTTGGCGGCACTACGGGTCTTTACGACGAGTTTCGTTACTCGAACACCGTTCGTTCGGCCGGCTGGATCGAGACTGAGTACCGGAACCAGGCCGCTCCCGATTCCTTCTACGCTGTTGGGGCTCAAGAGTCGCAATAACAATCTTGACGTGGCCACAGGTTCGAGTCCTGTCGCGCCCACCATGACTTTTTTATTAGCGGAATTGTCGAACATCAAACAGACTCACTGCCGTGGTGCGCGAGTGCTTCGCAAAGGTTCAACAGTTCGTCGAACACGACGCGGGCTAACTTTGTCGGAGATTACGTTATTCGACCCAGCTATGATCTTCTCCGAGTTCGGTCCACCGGTCACCCGATTCATTCGGAGGGCGCTGTTAGAAAGATTCGAGAACAGGATTCCCCTGCCGCTAATTCCAGCGTCGATGCTGTTGTCGGTGAGAGCGAGCCCACTGGCAGGGACATCGCTATAGATGCCCACCGTTGTCCGGCTAATATGCAGGTTCGAAACTTTGTGCCGGTTGCCCCCCCGGAAATTCACGCCATAACGAACGTCCGCGACTGATCCTCCTATAATCGTTTCGTCGTCCCCAACAAACGTGCAGTACCCATCTTTCACGGAATCCAAAATCGTGTTATTCGAGAGCGTGTTGTGGCCACCGGAGATTCCGATGCCAGCGGAGCACAGACTGACATCATTCTGCTGCTGACTGAAGTGGGAAACAGTATTCCCAAGGATCATCAAAAAATAGCCGGATTTAACGTAGATACCGGACCCGGACGAATTGCGAACGCGGTTGTGAGCAATGGTGGCGTTCAATACCGTCCCAGAGGCGAACCCGCCTGTACCCCTATCCGAAGGGGTACCGGCAGGGCTGGCGGGTAGCTGGTAATTGAATGTGGTACTGGTGACTGGCGCTAGGACAGAGGCCAGCCCATTGAAGTTGGTCGACCCGGAAGATGCGATCCCGACTAGGTTGACGTGCTCCCCGGCCGTGAACGTATGCGGGGACGTGGTGACGGTTACGAGCCCACCCAAAGTTCGAGTGGTTCCCTTGACGGTGACTTCACTTTCGCCGTGCAGACAGATGCCATAGCCGTCCGCATTTGTGCCGGAATAGGCGTTGTTCTGATCGACGTCATTGTCCGAAATATCGCAGAATGCGCAGTTGATCACCGAAATATCGATCTGGGTATTGGAATCGTAGATGCGATTGTGGCGAACATGGACGCGGGTGACGTAAGACGTGGCGGAAGCGAGGATATCTTCGCCGCTGGCCGCGGCTGGTTTTGGTGGACCGTTCTGCGTAAAAGTGGAGTTCTCGATCCACACATCCCCGGTGTTGTCCTGTACATAGAGCGCCCCCGGGTTACCGTCTGCGGGGATGCGGGTTGCCCCTCCCGTGATGAAGACATGCTCGACGTACACATTGGCGGGTGCGAATAATCGAAGCAGTTGGCCTACGGACGCCCCCGAGAAATGAAGATTGTGAATCCTGACATTGTTCGCTTTTGTGAGCGTGAGCCCGTAGTCAAGGCTGCCAGTAAACACAAGTTTGCTGCCCATGCCGTCGCCTATGATGTTGACGTTGGAGAGTCCGGTCGCTGCGAGCGCAGAGTTGATCCGGCAACCGTGCGCGCTGCCTGGAATGAATAGGCTCTTCCCTCTGGTGAGCGCGGCGAGAGCTGCGTTGAATGCGGCCGAGTCATCGGTCCCTGTAGTGCCATTCCAGTTGCAAGCCGCGCCGAACTCCATGACGTTGATGGTCGGGGCGAAAGGGCTCGTAATTGTCATCGCGCCGACGAGTAACGTCATGGGCAAGACCCGGGAAAGTCTCATCAGGTTTGTTCTTACGTCGCCTGCGGCTGACTGCGAATCAGCCCGCTTCACTGATCTTCGCAGCACAGAATCCGGAAACTTGCTCCAGCGCGGAAGTGTTTGGATAACCAGCTCGTTAACGATTTGGATAATAGACGGGCCCAAGAAAATGGCCGGAGAGCCGTGTTTTGAATGTTTTCTGGACCACAGCACGCCTGGTCTCGGAATTGCTCCTCTGCATTGCGGATTCAGAGGAGACAGGCATGATCGATTTACTCGTTGTCTTAATTGCATACACGATGAACATCGCGGTTGGCATCTTCACCAATGGGGAATGGAAGACGGCGGGATACAGCGTGGCGCATTATTATTGGCGCATGGCCGAGCCACGTAAGAACGCGTAAATCGGTTTGCACACGAAAGCCTATCGGCTTCGCCTCGTCTATAGCGTATGAGCGAAGACCCGATTGTGAACCTCGTCGAGAAGCAGGAGTGGCTGGCGCCCATTCAGGAGCAGGGCGAGGCCCTCGTAAAGAAAACATACGAAGCCGCTGGAAAGCAGGGGCAGGCCGTAAAGAACGCTCTGCATGGCGTGTGGCTGGGGCATCCGCTCCATTCCGCAATCACCGATGTGCCGCTTGGGAGTTGGACCGCGGCATTCGTGCTCGATTTACTGGAAGCGGGCGGCCAAAAGGAATACAGCGCCGGTGCCGATGCAGCCGTCGCGGTGGGTTTGGTGGGTGCTCTCGGCTCGGCCGTAACGGGGCTGACGGATTGGAGTGATATCCAGGGAAAGCCTCAGCGAGTTGGCGCGATGCATGGGCTCCTGAATGTCGCGGCGACGCTGCTGTACAGCGGCTCATACGCGTCGCGCAAGGCGGGCAAGCGAGCACTCGGCCGCGGATTGGGTTTCGCGGGATTTGGCGTCGTTCTGGCCAGCGCCTATCTGGGAGGAGCGCTGGTGTACAGCCAAGGAATTGGCGTGAATCACAGCGCCGATCTCGAAGACTTACCGGAGGACTACACCGGCGTCTGCAGCGAATCGGAGTTGGTGAGATGGCGAACTGAAGAAAGTGAATGTGAATGGCGTTGACATTCTGCTGGTGCGGCGCGGCGAGAAGATATTTGCCCTCGGCGAAACATGCTCCCATCTTGGCGGCCCGCTCTCGGAAGGGAAGCTCGAAGGAGACATCGTCGAATGCCCGTGGCATGGCTCCCGGTTCTGCTTAAAAGATGGATCGGTCGTGGACGGCCCGGCCACTCATCCGCAGCCCAAACTTGACGTCAGGGTCAGAGATGGCCGGGTGTTTGTGAAAGCGCACACATCCTAACTTCTTACTTGGCGAAGCCCGGACCGCGGAGCACCTTTCCCGGCAGAGCGTTAGTCATCTTCCCTTGATCGATAACCGGCACGCCATCGACGAGCACATACTCCATTCCGATAGACAACTGATTTGGATTCTCGAAAGTGGCGACGTCGCGAATCGTGTTTGGATCGAATACCACGACGTCGGCCCACATTCCGCGCTTTAAGACGCCGCGGTCGGTAAGCCGCATGCGCTGCGCCGGTAATGCACTGAATTTCCGGATGGCGTCCTGCAGCGTCAGCAGCTTTTCTTCACGCACGTATTTCCGGAGAATACGCGGGAAGGTTCCGTAAGCGCGCGGGTGAGGATGTTCTTTACCCAGAATGCCTTCAGGAGCCGTTCCCTGCGAATCGTTGTCGACTGATACCCAGGGCTGCTTCAGCGCGTACGCGATATCTTCCTCCGACATGGCGAAGACCGCGACGGACATTGCAGGATCTTCGATGAGCAAATCGAAGATTGTATCGATCGGATCTTTCTTTCGCTCTTGTGCTATCTGAGCGATGGTCTTGCCTTCGAGCGGCAGCAGCTTTGGATTCTGAACTACGCTGACCAGAATTCCTTCCGGGCCGGGGACCTCATGCCATTCGTTATCCCAGCTCGAGTCGTCCGTTTCCATGACTTTCCGAATGCGAGCGCGAGTGGCGGGATCTTTCAATCGCGCCACCATTTTTGCGTCGCCGCCGTCGTGTACCCATGGCGGAACGAAGGCGGAAAAGGAATTGAACCAGGCCGGGTACGCGTAGGTGTCGGCTTCGACATCCACACCAGAGTTACGGGCCGATTCGATGCGAGTGACAATGTCTGGCATGCGGCCCCAATTGTGTTTCCCGGCCGCCTTCAGATGCCAGATCTCAATGGGAATATGGGCCTCTCGACCGATGCGGAACGCCTCATCGAGCGCGGCATCAATGGTGTTACCTTCGCTGCGCATATGCGTGGCGTAGATGCCGCCGAACTGAGCAGCCTCGCTTGCCAGTGCGATAAGTTCTTCGGTTGTGGCATATGGCGCAGGCGCGTATTGGAGCGAGGTCGATACACCGACCGCACCCTCTTGCATGGCTTGCCGCACGAGCACTTTCATACGCTCCAGTTCCGCCGCCGTGGGGGCACGATCCTGATCGCCAAGCACCATGCGCCGAACCTGCGTTGCGCCGACATAGCTCGCCAGGTTGATTCCAAGGCCCTGTTTCTCGAGACGCGCAAAGTATTGATCGAAAGTCTTCCAATCGGGTTTGATCCCGTAATGCGCAAATCCGGGCCGGTCGGCGAGCAGGAGGCGATCACTCAAGGGCGCGATGGAGCTGCCTTCGCCAGTGATTTCAGTTGTGATGCCTTGAAAGATTTTGGACGGAACATGTGGATTTACCAGCATGGACAGCTCGGATTGGCCGAGCATATCGATGAAGCCGGGAGCGACGATCAAGCCGCGCGCATCGATGACCCGGCGAGCGGAAGCATTTGCGAGAGATCCGATGGCGGCAATGTGCCCGTTCTGAATGGCTACGTCGCCGGAATACCACGGCGAGCCAGTTCCATCAATGATGTGGCCGTTGCGAATGACGATGTCAAACCGCTGCGCGACGGCAGCACTGGGCAAAGTAAGGGCGAGGATAAAAACGAAGGATATTCGGATCAAACCAGGATTATATGCCTGGCGAGCCCGCGTGGGTCAGCTACTTTATCGCTGCTAACGGAGAACTCGCTATGAAATCATTCAGGCGCACATGATCGATCTCGAAATCTTGTTCGAGGTGCGCGAGCGGCTGGAGTGTCTCTACATGCGCTTCAGAGATCGTGTCTATCTGGGGCGAAAAGAATGATTGATAAAGGGGATCGACGCTGAGATCGGCTGGAAAAGGAGAGTACGACGTGCTACGGAAGGGCCTTTCCGTTGTTGCTTTGGGTCCTCTGGGGAACTCCTGCAAAACTTGGATCGCAACCAAATCGGATGGCGCTCGAAATACTGAATCGCAACGCAAAAAGTGCGCGGCCGCCGAACACAGGATACCGCTGACCGGAACGGAGCCACGGTTTAAAGGAATGCGAGCGCTTTGCTTGTTTCCGTATAGAGTGAAGAAGAGCGTGCCACGAAATTGCAAAGGCTGATCCTTCACTTTGGCATAAAAGGCCCCTCCCATCACCGCCCGCAAGGAAATAATGCCGACTTCGAAGGTAAAAGAATATGGAGGTGGTTGGTTGACAATCCAAGTTTCGCCGTCGGGAGCACGTAGCGTAACCGTGAGGCCATTTGGCCTCAACTCCGTGCCAACGGGAATGCCGCTGATTTGAAGCGGTAGTTCGGCAACCATCTGATCTTGTTCGGCGGTGTAGATGCGCCCTAACCATTTCCGGTCCGAATCCAGTTCTACACGAATCGAGCTGGGAGCGATGCTCCGTTGTGACAAATGCGTTTGGAGCGCGAATGCGGTGGTCCAAGGGAGCAGCGAGCTACTGGCCAGAAGCACCACAGCCGCGGCGCCCGCCACTATCCGCGTGGCGAGTGTGTTCCGGCGCGCGTATTGCCAAAGCAAAATAACCGCCGCGGCCGCGGCGAGTTGTGCCACAAAAGAGTAGGTTCTTATCCACTCCAACTCGAACCAGGGTGAGCCCCAATGAATCCACGGGGTGATAAGCCGCGCCAGGATTCCAATGACTACAAATAACGTCGCAAACAATAGTTCTCCTAGTCCGCTCGTGATGGCGGAAAATGCCGCGACCGGGAGCACAAATGCCATGGTTAACAAGACTTGGGTCCAAAGAAGACCGGCCATTTCGTGACCGACGGAAAATCCAACGGCATGAATAATTACCGCATCCGCCGTCAAGAGAGGCAGATTGATAAAGACCAGAACAAACAGGACCTTGGCGCCAAGCAGACTCTTCCACTTATAGGGCCGCGTGAGCCAAAATTGCCGGTCGCCCGGTAGCGCTTCCGCATGGATAAGCCTCGCGATGAGAAACCACCAGGTCACCGGCAGAAACGCTCCGAAGGCGGGCACGTGGCGTATTCCCCCTAAAATGAAAGCCACAACCGCGAGCAGCGTAATCCCGATGTCGTAGCGAAGGTAGCTTACGTCCTTCTTGAAAATATGGAGCGCCTGTTTCATTTATGCCGCCTTTCGACTCGCTTTTGCCAAAGTGACGAAAATGGATCGCAGCGGCATCGCTTTTACCGCCACTTGTTTCACGTTTTGAAATAGCCGCCCGACCTCGGCCATCGTTCGCTCTCGTTCAAACTGCGTATCCACGAAACGAACCAGCGAACCGGATTGTTCGGTGTTCAGCCACGATGCCGGCCAACCGGATGCTGGCACGCGCGGCTCATGATCGACGGTGATCTCCACCTCACGAAAACGTTCCGTGAGCAAGGTCATCTCCTCGGAAAATTGCAAGCGGCCGCGATCCAGGTAGCCGATATGACTCGCGAAACTTTCAATTTCAGCCAAATCGTGCGAGGAGATCAGAACGGAAGCGCCTTCGCTATTGGTCAGCAATCCCTCTATCACCTCATCGCGCACTAGTGAATCGAGTCCACCAAAAGGTTCGTCCATCACAATCAAGCGCGGCCGGTACGCCAGTGATGAAGCCAGCGCCGCCTTCATGCGCATGCCCCGCGATAGGTGCCGCAGCTTGCGCTCCAAAGGCAGGTCAAACTGGCGCAGCAGTTGCTCAGCCCTGCTCGAATCCCAGTTTGGATAGAACGGCTGAAGGTACGCCATGAAGCTCGCTACTGTCATCCAATCCGGCATCTCCTGGTTTTCCGCCACATAGCCGATTTGAGTGAAATCTTGGGGCGAGATCCGCCGTGAATCATGCCCGAATATTTCGGCGCGACCCGAACTCGGCTGATGAATATTCATCAGAATCTTCAGCGTGGTGGTTTTACCCGCGCCGTTTGGTCCAAGGAGCCCGTAGATGCTGCCCTCCGGCACGCTCATATCCATTTGGTCGAGCACCACAGTCTTGCCAAATCGTTTTGAAAGCTGGATGGTCTGGAGTATCTCGTTCATCTTCCGTGTCCGTCTAAACGCTGCCAATGTTGTGTGAGGGCCACCGTTATTTCCTCTAAATCAAGGCCGAGCTTTTTGGCCTCGACCACCAATTGCTCAAGTTCCCTTTTGAGTAGATTGCTTCGTTCGGCCGCCGACGAACCCATGCGCTCCGCAACAACCGTGCCTATGCCCGAGCGGACTTCTAATACGCCCTGCGTCACCAGATGTCCAATCACCTTGTGCGCAGTATTGGGGTTGATTTTTAGAGCCGTGCTGAGCACGCGGACTGATGGAAACGGGTCGCCAGGCCGCAATTGCCCCGATACAATGGCTTTCTTAGCCGCATAAACCACCTGTTCATACAGCGAAATGCCCGGCTCAAAAGACAGCCGAAATGGAATCACAGCTGTACTATAACAGATAATACACACGTAGGGACCGGCCAAACCGACCCACCAGCCTGTGCGAGACTTGAAAAATGCAAAATCGGCCCGGCAGCGTAGGCAGTGCGATTCTGTGGATGTTCGTGTTATCCATTCTTTTATTCTGGCTTCCGATTTTGGGTCCACTCATCGCCGGGTTCGTCGGAGGGCGCAAGGCGGGAAGCCTGGGCAACGCGATTCTCGCAGCGCTGTTGCCGGGAATCGTTTTCGGGGCGCTGCTCTTCTTTCTTGGCACAATGCTGACCGGATTCCCGCTTTTTGGGTTCGTAGCGGGCGCGGGCGGTCTTGCAATCGCACTCATTCACGTAGGCCCACTGCTGATCGGCGCAATCGTGGGCGCGATTTTGTAGTCGGCAGCCTCTAGCGTTTTACAAAATGTGCGGCCATGAGCACCCAAGTGTTGGGATCCAAGCTTACCGACACAGGTTCTTTGTCGACAGTAACTTCGAACTGCTGCTGCTTCGTAGTCATCTCCAGTTTCTCGATTCGCAATTGCGAGTTCCCGTCTAGTGAAATGCCGATCTCGAGAGGCAATCTGTATGCATCGCCCGGTTGAGTCTGTGAAAGCTCGATCTCGATACGTTTTGATCCCGGATTGTAATGCCATCCGCCTTGAACGATCGGCGATCCGGGGCGATTCAACCATTGGTGGAAGAACCAGCCCAGATCGAGGCCGGCATCCTCTTCCATGACCTTCCGCAAATCTTCAGTCGAGGCATTGCTGTCCCGATAACGACGATAGTAATCGCGGATGCCGGTCCAGAATTTGTCCGTACCAATTAACCCGCGCAGCATGTGAAGCGTCCAGCCGCCCTTTTGGTAAACGATTTGGTTGAGCACCTTGCTCATGTCCGAGAGGTTCTCGTGGACAACGGCGATTCCCGGGTTTCTTTTCTCAGCCGTGAACACGCCGTCGCGGCTGCGCTTCAGACCAGCGACGAAGGCGTCCCAGCCCTCATAATGTTCAGTGCAAAGCAGGGCAAAATACGTCGCGAAGCCCTCGCTGAGCCAGACGTCATCCCAGTCCTTCTCGGTAACGGAATCTCCGAACCATTGATGTGCGGTCTCATGCGCCACCAAACCGAAGGCGGGCCGATTGCTGACTGAGCGTTCGCCGTAGAATATTTCGCTCGCGTCCTCCATGCCGCCATTTACCCCTGCGGCCTCCACATTCGCGAGCTTCTCGTACGGGTAGGGGCCGATGTGATCGGCGTAAAATTCGATGGCTTGCCGCGACGGACCTTCAAACGTGATGATGCCGGCGTCGCGGTCCTGATGATCGACCCAGGTTTGAAGCTGGACGCCTTCGGCTACTGCAAAATTGCGGTACGCAAATTGCGCGACGCCGATGTTGTTTAACCATGAGGCGATGGGGACAGACTGCTTCCAGTGCGTAACTCTTCGACCGTCTCCCAAATCGGTCTCTTCCTGAAGCAAGCCATTCGCGACGACCCGGTATTTTGCGGGTGCTGTGACTATGAATTCGCTGGTGGCCTTGTCATAGGGATGATCGATCATCGGCAGCCATTCGCGCGCTTTGTCGGGCCAGTTGCTGCTGAAGAAGCTCCGTTCGCCATACTTATTGGCGCCGATGCGCAATCCAGCAGCGGGTATGCCTCGATATCGAATGGTGAACTGTCGCAGCTCGCCGGTCTTCGCCGGCGATGCGATCGAGATCGTAAGGCGGTTGGATCGATGCGTATACTGGGCGGGCGAACCGTTCAATGTCACTTCGGAAACAGTCATTCCCTTCCCGTTCGAAGCCGATATAAGATCGAGCGCTAGTTCTTTGACCGTGTTGTTCATCAATCGAATATCGACCGTCGCTTCGCCGATAATTTCATCGGTTTCGTCGCTAAGCGTTATGCGAAACGTGTAGTTCAGAGCGTCGATGCCCGGCTGCCGCGGGTAAGTATCAGCAGATACACCCGGGGCACACACTCCCATGAGCATCAGAAAGATTGCCGGTGTTGCGATCGATCGAATCTGCACTGCGAGTTAGTTTACGACACGGGCCCGCGTACGGCGTCGACAAGTTCCCGCACGGCTACAACGGTGGCATCCGGCTGTTCCAGTTGCACCCAATGTCCGCCGTGAGCCAAACGAACGTGCCGGCCGCGTTCACCTTGTCGAGCCCAGGAGTCACGTTCTTTCAGCTCGCCTTCGGTCGCGTTCGAAGCCGAGAGAATGACAAAGGGGATATGGCGCGGAATGGGCATGAGAACCGCCGCTTCTGCGCTCGCCGGAAGCGATTCAAGATAAGCCGCCATAGCTTGAAAGCACTTAGGGCGGCTCCAATGGGAACGGACCATGGGCCAGACTTCCCGAGGAAGTTTTTGAACTTCGCCGATCAATCCTTCCATCACGCCTCTTCCCTGCCCCGCAGTCGCTCGGGCGATCAGTTTGGGAAAGAATCTGCCGCCCGAGGCCAAGGTTGTCAATGCCGCCCTGACCAGGCCGAGCTGCGCCAGGAAAGCGCCGCGACGCGATAACTTCGCTCCTAACTGAACGCGATGTTTTTCGTTCAGCCCGCAGTCTGCCCAGTAATCCAGCGAGACCGGATCTACAAACACCAGGCCCGCAACTTCATCGGCCCTGAGATTTGCGTAAGCACGAATCAAGAGACCGCCGAACGAATGCCCAACCAAAATGTATGGCGGAGGTACCTGTGCGCTGGAAAGAAGGGCGTGAAGTTCGGTCACCGATTCCTGAACCGTTCTTGGCGCAGCGCATTTTTCACTCCACCCCAGCCCGGCACGATCATAGCTGCAGACCCGGGTGAATTCTGCGATCTTCGGCTGCACGAGCGCCCAGCTCAAAGAAGTGGCGGCAATTCCCGATTCCAAGATCACAGTTGGGCTTCCGATTCCCTGCTCGTTCAAATGAAGGCGGCACGGTCCGATGTCGATCAAGCGGCCAGGGGGCGGAAAGCGTCTTGTGTCCCGGTGAGCGCCAAACGCTTGGTAAGCGATTCCCGCCGCGATTGCTGCAGCTATTAAGATCAGAAAGATCACGGAACCGTGAAGATCAGTCAGCAGCTATCCCCGGCTACCGCGCATAAGTATCAGTGGCTGTGCGCCGGCCGTACACGTCCATACGCATGAGAAAAATTGCCCCTTTTTGTGATTGATCGAATCTCCACTGCGAGCTAGTTTACGACACAAGCTTGCATAGCGGATCAACCAGTTTGCGCACCGCTGTGACCAGCTCCCGGGCTCTTGTCAAATCTCAATGCTCGTTGGGCCTTATAATAAAACCGAACTGATGCCCACTGTTCTTTTCGTGCAGGGGTGGCGCTTGTTCTTTTATTCGAATGAGGGCAACGAGTCGATGCATGTACATGCGGTAAAAGGGGATGCTGAGTGCAAATATTGGCTTCAACCAGACATTTTTGACATCGTTGAAGAGTTCGAATACAACTGTTCGCCACGGCTGCGGCGCGAAGTGCGTCGAATTATTTTCGAGCATTTCGATCGAATCTCCGCTGCTTGGCAGGAATATTTCGGGAGGAACCGTGACGAGTAGGACAAAGCCGATTCTGGCAAAGGCAATTAAGGCAACCCCGGAAGCCTTGGTTTTGATCACGGATGCAGGATCTGTGTCGGTTCGATGGGAGAAATGTTCGGAACGGCTCGCCCATGCGTCTCCGGTGGAGCGCAGCCGGGCAGAACTTTCGCCTTCTGGGTATGGAATTCACTGGCCCTTGCTCGATGAGGATCTTGCAGTTGGCCCACTTCTCAGACAGACCCGCTAAGGTATCGTCAACCCGGGATCGTACTTTCAGCTCCGATCAACGCGCCCGACAAGATCAGAAAGATCACACAGCCGTGAAGATCAGTCGGCAGCGATCAACTCGCCGGGAAGAATGGGTCGCGTTCGCGGAAGCAAGCCGAGTGCGGCGGCGAAACCGAAAGTGCTAAGCGTGATCACGAAAGCAGCCAATTTTACCGCGTCCATTGCGTGCGTAAGCGGCAGGGTCTTCCAAAGCAAAAGAAGCAAGGCTTGCGCGAAAGGAATGGACCAGACCGCGCCATAGAAGTAGCGCCGTTCCGTTCCTTCGCCCTTCGTGGAGGATTTCACTCGCGGCAAGATGCCGAAAGCGCTTAGCAAGCAGATCGCGAGGAATAACGGGAAATAGGCATAAGCGTAAATCTGCTTCAGATACCAGCGGCCAGTGGCCGTCGCGACAATCAAGCCGGCCAGGTTCAATATCGCGAAATTCAGAAGAGCGTTCCAGGCAAATGTATAGCAAATGCGACGGTAGAGCGGATTAGGTCTGTGCTCGCAAAAATGGAGGATGTACGGGCGAGGCTCGACACCCGGAAGCTGCCCCAACAGGCCGGCAACACCGGTACCCGCGAGTACGACCATGAGCCAGCCCAGGTTTCGAACCCTGGGACCATGTGCGAACAAAGTGAAGGTTAGAGGCCCGGGCGCCAGAAAGAAAACCCAGATCCAAATGGGCCAGTGCGCCACACGATACGCGATCTTGTTGCGTTCGCGAATCCTGCGTTCATGGGCGTACTCGACTCTTATTGGGTACGGCATCCCTGAAGAAATCGTACTATTCTCTCGTCGTGATGGCTTACAGGCGCTTTTTTTGAATCGCCGCGGGTTTATTTGCGTATTTAGCTGTGGAAAGGCTAAGGCTCGTTGGTAGCGATCATCACGCCGGGCGCGATCTCCAGAGAAGATGCAGCCCGCCTGCCCGCTTTTGGCGATGTTGTGGAAACGCACAAGGCCATGGTGTACAGCATTTTGTGGCACTTTCTGCGCGACCGCAGTCTGGCCGAAGAGCTGGCGCAAGATGTTTTTCTTCAGCTGCACCGGAATTGGACCTCGATGGAATCGGAAGAGCACATTTTGTTTTGGTTGCGGAGAGTGACCAGCCACCGGGCCATCGATTTTGTGCGAAAGCGAAAGAGCCGTCGCGAGATGAGTTTGGAGGAAGCGGGCGAGCCGACCGTGCTCGAAAGAGTGCATGATTCTTTTCTCTCCTCGTATCTGGAGCGGATGGTTGCGTCGTTGCCGGAAAAGCAGCGCATCGTGATCACGCTTCGCTATCAGGAAGACATGGAACCGCAAGAGATTGCGAAAGTGATGCGGATGAAAGTCAACACCGTAAAGACCCAAATTTTCCGAGCGCTGGAGTTGCTTCGAGCAAAGACGGCCCACAGGTTGGTTAACGACAGACAGGAATTGAAATGACACCGTTTGAAGAACAACTTAAGCAAGCGATGGCGCGGCAGGAGCCTCCACCGGACTTCACAGCCCGTGTGCTTGCCAGAGCAGCACAACAGGGAAGGCGCGCTGAAGCGACCGGCCGCTGGCAATGGTTGCATCGAGTGGAGATTCGGCGGTTGATAGCCGTGGCAGCCGTGTTTCTGCTGATAAGCGGAGGAGCGATTTATGAACAGCACCGGCGCGTGGTTCGCGGGGAAGCTGCAAAGGAGAGTTTGGTGATGGCAATGCGAATCGCAGGGTCGAAGCTGCAGGAGACGCAGCAGCGTGTTTTCTACGTAGAGGGTACGGAGGTGGCGCAATGAGACGGAACTTACTGCTATTGACGTTGGCGTTCGCGGTAGCTTTGCCAGTATGCGCGCAGGACGTCAAAATGCCTGTGAACCTGGATAAGCTGGCCGCGCGCGCGAGTGAATCGGTGGACGTGACACTGGACGCGTCCATGCTGCAGCTAGCCAGTGGATTTCTCTCCAAAAGCGATCCGGATGAGGTGCAGGTGAAGAAGCTCATCTCGAGATTGAAAGGCATTTACGTTCGTAGCTTCGAGTTCGACAAGGAAGGCCAGTACTCGATGAGCGATGTGGAAGCGATTCGATCTCAGCTGCGAGCGACCCGCATGGTCAAGGATTGTCGGGGTGAAATCTATCAGAGGAGAGAACTCGGAAGTATATCTGAAGAAGGACGGCGATCAGGTGGGCGGGCTGGTGGTTATCGATGCCGAGCCGAAAGAACTGACCATAGTTCACATCGACGGAGCGATCAATCCCGAAGAGCTTAGCGAGCTTGGCGGGCATATGGGCATCCCGAAGATGGGCGGAACAGACACGAAACACAGGGACAAGGACAAAGAGAAGCGGGATAAAGACAAGGATAAGGATAGACAAAGATAAAGACGATGCGAAGGGAGATCGATAGCTTATGCGGCGGTTGATCGCAGTTGCCGCTCTCTTGTTACTCATTCCAGTGGCAGTTCCTGCCTCGGAATTTGATTGGCTGGTCCGCGAGGTGTCCCGGCAAAGCGGCGCAAAACCGGAATATATTCCATTTTTCGGACTTGTACGGTTTGCGGTGGCGGTGGGGCATCCGGCTGGCACAAGCGAGTTGAAAATTGCCCTATTCGAACACACCAGCCTAAACTCGCAAACCTTCAGCGGACTGATGGACACGACCATGGAACGTGATTGGAAGCCAATGGTGCGAGTCCGTTCGCGAAAGGGAGAATCGACGAATATCTATGCTCAGGTGCATGGGAAAGAACTACGTCTCCTGATTGCGTCATTGGACGGCGGTGACGCGACATTGATGCAGGTACGCGTCAGGCCTGAAGAGCTGATGAAGTTCATCGATGAGCACCAAGGATCGAATAAGTGAGGCAACTGTCAGGCCGTCCCGTGTAGCCGCTCCATCCGAGCTTCGCCACCAGGTACCCGCGAACGTCGCGGCAATAATGAACGATCCGCCAAGGAGCGCGAGCGGACCGGGCCTCTCGCCCTGAATGAGCCAGGTCCAGATGGGATTCAAGACAGGTTCGACCAGCAGCAGCGTTGACGCTTCGAGTCCGGGCACGTGCCGTATGGAACGAGTGACAAGGATGTACGCGAGCCCGATTTGGAAGACGCCTAAGTAAACCAGAACCGCGACGTCCTTTACTCCAACTTGGCTGATGGGAGCTGTCCAGGGAATGCAGGCGGCAAACGCGATGATGTTTCCCGCGATAACTATGGTGGTCGGAGATTCCGCAGTCTCTGGACGCTTACCGATCCAACGCAAGCCCGTCAGGGTCAGGGCCCACGTAAGGCCGGTAAACACTCCGAGAACATTTCCGCGAACCGGGTCGGGCGCCGTCGTCACGATGCGCTGCGAGCCGAGAAGCAACAATGATGCTCCGGCGGCAACCGCACAAATCACCATCACGTCGACACGCCGGATCCTTTCATGCAATACAAGAGGCCCGAGCAGCAGCAGATAGAGCGGCGCGGTGGATTGCAGGAAGATCGCGTTTGCCGACGTAGTCAGCTTGGTGGCCAGAACGAACAGCACCAGAGTGGCGGCGTAGGTGATCCCGATCAGCCATGTTCGCGTCTTCCAGCCACGCCGCGCGTCGGGCATGAATATCCACAAAGCGATCACGGCGATGCCAGATCGAAACCCCGCAACCTGCCAGCTAGTGAGGGAACAGGCTTTGATGGCGGCTCCGCCCGTCGAGAAGAGAAAGGCGGCCGCGAAGAGTTGTAGCCGGTTGAAAGTTCTGGAAGCGCCTTCGCTACGAATCAATGGCTATGGTACCGGGTGAAGCTGATAGCGAGATGCCCCGCCTAGGCAGCGGTGAAGCTCCGAAACTGCTCTACGACCAGCCGATCGATATCGAATTTGCCGCGCGCCAAGTCGTGACCGGCGCTTTCGACGGGAATGAGCTTGTTTCGTGCGGGGATTAATTCGATAGCTGCACGCATCTCATCGATTGATCCGAATGGATCGCGCGTACCGTGAATAAACATCGGTGGCACACGTAAAGCGGGGAAATGAGCGGTTCTCAAATCCTGGGGCTTGCGAGGTGGATGCAGAGGATAGGAGAGCAACAACAAGGCATCGGCGCAAGTAGGATCTTCCGCGGCGAGAATGCTTGCCTGCCGTCCACCGTAAGAGTGGCCACCGAGGAAGACTTTCGCGGATCGAAGACCGCGCATCGCCGCGATTGCATCTCGCAAGCCGGCGCGATCCTCAGCAGCCGTTTTTGGAAACGGCGGTCCACTGGGCCGTCGCTGACGGAAGGGCAAATCGCAGCGAAGCACCAAGAATCCCGCCGAACAAAAAGCTGTTGCGACCGCAGTGAGCAGTGCCGATTGGCAGTTCGCGCCAGCTCCATGGGTGAGGACCAAACCGTCGCCCGTCGCCTGCAACGGTTCGTGGAGAAAACCGCGAACGGATCCCGCGATGAATGGAGTAACATTTCGCAAACCGGCCGACGCGCCCATGCGCTCATGTTATCGGAGCGAAAGGGATGGCATGATATACTCCCGCGCTAGGTACACGAGATGCGAACAGCTAAGCGGGGATTCATTCCGGCTGCGGTTTCAGCCAGCTTTTTTTTGATGATCGGTTGTGCGCCTTTACCCCACAATCCGGCGGAGAAATACATTCTTGTCGCGGATAATACCAAGATCCCGTACTGGCAAACGGCTGCCTCCGGATTAAGCCGCGCTGCCGCGGAAATGAAAGTGAAATCCGAGGTCCAGGGTCCGGACGGGCACGATCCGCAGGGAGAGCACGACGCGTTTCAACGGGCGGTGGCCGAAAAGCCTTCCGGCATTCTCATATCGGCCGCCGACGCTTCCATCATGACCCCTGACATCAATTCCGCCCTGGCGCAGGGCATTCCCGTCATCACCATAGATTCCGATGCTTCGGAAAGCAAGCGATTATTTTTCGTAGGCACGGACAACTACAATGCGGGCACTATCGGCGGGAATTTGACCTCCAAGCTGCTGGGCGGCAAAGGCAATGTCGTGGCCTTCACGATGCCGGGTCAAGCCAATCTGCGAGACCGGCTGCACGGTTATCAAGCTGCCTTCTCCGAACACCCGCAGATCAAGATCACACAAGTCGTGGATATGCAGGGCAATTCGGATATCGCCTTCGATAACACGAAAAAGTTAATCGACAGTAAGGCTAAAGTGGATGCCTTCGTCTGCCTGGAGGCATTGGCGTGCTCGGCCGTCGCGGATGTCGTGAACCGGAATAACATGGGTGGTAAAGTCACGATTGTCGCTATGGACACAGATCCTGGAACCGTGGACTGGATCAACAAGGGCGTTATCTCCGCCACGATTGCGCAAAGGCCTTATACGATGGCGTATTACGGCACGAAGCTGCTCGACGACATTCATCACCATCCACCAAATCCTCTTACCGGCAACTGGTCACAAAACTCGTTTTCGCCCCTCCCGACGTTTGTAGATACGGGTACGTTCGTCGTGGACAAAGGCAACGTTGGGGCGCTTTCGCAGCAGCCTCCGGGAAGAAGTCAGTAGTCTGGTAGAAAGAATCGAGTCGGGAACGCGCTAGCGTTTGCTCTCGCCTTCGGGTGTCTTCGTTTCGCCGGTATCCGCTGCCCAGTCGTCCGGCCCCACATCTCCGATGTTGGTTAGGCCGAGCCGTCCATCGGTAGCTTCCACCACCTCGATGCCATCGCTGTCGCGAAGCTCCTCATCGATGTCGAACCGGTCGGAGGAGGGGTGGCTGATGGAACTGGTGCCGCCGAAACTTGTGGGATCGGCGGTGGGCTGTGCTGGCCCTGATCCCATTTCATCTGGCCGTGCTTCATTATCGTCCGTTTTTTTATCTTTCGTTTTTTCCCGTTGCGTGGACACATCCAGTTGACCACGCCGGTTGCGCTTTGGTTTCTACGCGGGAAACACGCGCGTTCGAAGCGGGCATGATAAAACTGCATCTGAGCACGCCAATATGGCTATCCTGTCCGGGAAGCGGTATTTCGCCATTCTTCTTTTTGGCGTTGCTCTCGTGTCCTCGGCCGGAGGTGGTCAGGCGGATAAAGCTGAGGCGCCGGCGATAGTAGATCAAAATAAGCTGCTAGAAACCATGCGGCAGTACGCCGAACAATACGTTTCGAACCTGCCCAACTTCGTTTGTATGCAGGTGACCAGGCAGTTCGAAGCTGGCAAGAAGCCGGCACACTGGCACAAAGGCGACACGCTGACGTCCAAACTGGTGTTCAGTCAGGGGCACGAAGAACGCAGCCTCGAGTTGGTCAACGACAAACCGATGCGAGCGGTTACGAGGCGATGGCGCGCCCCGCTGACCACTGAAGGCGAGTTCGGAATATTGCTTGCCAATGTTTTGGGATCAGGGAGTGACGCTTCCTTCGCCTGGAACGGTTGGGAGACGGTGCGTGGAAAACGCCTAGCCGTTTTCGACTATTCAATCGATAAGGAGCACTCGACATTGAGACTGAGTCTCAGCGATTTAGTTAAGGGTATCGTTCCTTATCACGGCTCCATTTACGCCGACGACGCCACGGGCGCCGTCCGCCGGATTACAAACAGCGCTTTTGACATCCCATCAGAACTTCAAACGAAGAGTATTTCTACGACAATCGACTACGATGACGTTGTCATCAGTGGAAGAAACTACTTGTTACCCGTCCAGGCGATAGTATGGCTAACGACCGAGACCGGCAACGTGCGTAACGAGATTGAGTTCACCGGCTACCGCAAATTTGAGACAGACTCGGTCATCACGTATGGACCGGAGCACGACCCGCCCCAGGCACAACCCCGGAACCCGCGAGATCGGCCCTAAAGCGTATTTGCGAAGCCCAATTCTGCTGATACATTAGAATGCATGGCATTTGCGGAGGGCAACGTGGCCCCGGTGGACATGGAGGCAGGTTCCGCCGACGCTTTGCGGTCCCGTATTGCTGAACTCGAAGCTCGTGTCCGAACCTTAGAAGGCCGCGAATCGCGTTATGAGCGCGTATTTTTCGAAAATCCTGTTCCTTCGATCATTTACTCGGCCGGTTCGCTGGATATTCTCGAGGTAAACGACAGCGCGTTGGCGCTATATGGCTACGATCGCGAACAGATTTGCTCTCTCAAGCTGATCGATCTCTTCGCTCCGGAAGCCTACCGCAATCGTTCAGAGCTGCTGGGGGAGCTGCGCAAACCGACCAATTCGATCGGTCCGTTCGTTCACCGCGGCGCCGCCAGGCGTGAGCTTGTGGTCAGCATGATTTTTTTCACTTTTCAGGTGAAAGACGTCAATGCGCGCCTTGTGATGATTCAGGACGAGACAGCTCGCCACACTGCTGAAGAGGCGCTGCGATCGAGCGAAGAGCGTTTTCGCGAGCTGTTTGAGAATGCAAACGACGTCATATTCCTGCACGACCTGAAGGGAAAGATCCTGGCGGTTAATCGGGCGGCCGAGTACCTGACCGGCTACTCTCGCACCGAAGTTCTGGGCAAGAATTTCGAAGAGCTTGTGGCGCCTGAAGCGCGTCACCAAACTCAAGACAGTATTCGAGCTCACCTCGGCGGCAGCGCCACGCAGCATTATGAGCTGCCGATCATCTCTAAGTTCGGTACCCGGCGCGCTCTCGAGGTGAGTACGCGGATTATCTACCGGCGCGGCCATCCGATCGCAATACAAGGTATTGGACGCGATATTACCGAACGCAAGCTGGCTCAACAGCGACTGCTCGAATCGTCCCATGAGTTGCAGCAGAAAAACGAAGAGTTGAGCACCGCTCTCCGTCTGGCGCGGGAGGCAACCCAGCTTAAAGAGCAGTTTCTCGCGAACACCTCGCACGAGCTCCGCACACCCATGAACGGGATCATGGGAATGATCAATCTGCTCAACAACACGAAGCTGACGCCGGACCAGCACGAGTACGCGGAAGCTGTCAGCCAATGCGCCAACGATCTGCTGACCATCATCAACGACCTGCTGGACCTCTCGCAGATCGAGGCTGGCCGCCTCTCGCTTACCGATGAGCGTTTCGACATGCACGACAGTTTGAGAGCCGTGGTTAAGATGCTCCGCCTACGGGCAACCGCAAAAGATCTGATGCTGGGGTATCAAATCGATCCGAGCCTGCCGGCTTACGTCTACGGGGATAGCGTCCGCTTTCGCCAAGTGCTCACGAATTTGATTGCCAATGCGATCAAATTTACGTCCAGTGGCAGTGTGAGCGTGTACCTGAAGCTGGTGGCCGACAAGTCTCAGGTCCGCTGCGAAGTCAGCGATTCGGGGATTGGCGTCGAGGAATCGGTTCGCGAGCGCATTTTTGAGGCCTTTTTCCAGGCCGACGGCACCACTCGCCGCCGTTTCGGAGGTACCGGCTTGGGATTGACTATAAGCAAGCAGCTCGTCGAAATTATGGGTGGCCGGATCGGCACGTATAACAACAATCCAGGGCCGGGTTCGACTTTCTGGTTTGAATTGCCCTTTCGGCCTGCGAAGTCAATCAGTTTCGGCAGCGATATGATTTCTAACTGGGACGGGTGCGCGACGGAACCCTGAAGCGTCAGGAAGGGTCTTTCGACCGCCCGGATTATCATTAAGACGGAACTTCGTTAGGCTTTAGATCGTAAAGTAAGCGAAGGAGCAACTATGCGCCATATTCTTTCTCTCTCACTACTACTACTCGCAGGATCGGTTTCAGCCCTGGCTGGTTCGGCCGCGATTGACAGCGGCTTGCTCGCACTGGTCCCTCCCGGATCGAAGATTGTCAGCGCCATCGATCTAGATGCAGCTCGAAACTCTGAATTCGGCCACTATATCTTGAGCAAGATGCAGGCGGAGGATCATAACTTCGAGCAGTTTGCCCAGCAAACAGGATTCGATCCGCGCGTCGATTTACAGTACGTTGTGTTTTCGAGCCCAGGGGCGAATGGCGATCAAATGGGATCGAAGTTCGCAATCCTGGCACGCGGCAACTTCGACCCGCAGCGCATCGCATCGACGGCCAAGGCAAAGGGTGCAGTGGCTCAGACCTATCAAGGCGTCGATATCCTTGTCCACGCCTCGGGCACTCAGAAGACGGGCGTTGCGTTCCCGGAACCGAGCATCGCTGTAATGGGCGATATTGCGACATTAGAGCAAATTATCGCCGGTCGTTTAGCGCCTACCGCTTTGGACCCCGCGCTACAGCAACAGATCTCAAAGGTACAGGATAGCGACGCGTGGTTCGTGTCTCTAATGCCGGGCTCGTTTCTCGCAAACCAGATAAAGGAACAGACCAAGCAACCGATGCAGCGCGCGCAAGTGTTGCAATCCGTTCTGCAATCGAGCGGCGCAATCCGCTTTGGCGACCAGATCCAATTATCTTTCGACGCCCTAACGCGATCTCCAAAGGACGCGACATCTTTGGCCGATGTAGTTCGGTTCGTCGCGAGCATGGTTCAAATGCAGCGGCAAAACGATCCGCGGGCAGATGTTCTCGCGACGGCCCTGGACAACATGAATCTGACCACGGATGGGGATGCGATGCACCTATCGATCGCGGTGCCTGAAAAAAGCTTGGAGCAGCTCGCGGAGCTAAGTCCGAAGGGTATCGTCGCACCGCACCATCAGGCGAAATAGCCGGTAACCGATAGCACCAGGCCGATGCACGCGGCAATGGCGCCCGCCGCGAACAGAGACTTTCGTTTGATCAAGATCGAAAGCGATGAGAATACGATTGCGACCTCCAGGAACACTTCGCCGAAGTGGAAGCGGTCTGCTCGCCGGCCCGCCTTGTCCCGCTCCTTCTCGAATTCATGCGCCTTGTCTTGTATGGCGGCGGCTTGGCTCTTATATCTCTTCCCGTCGTCGGAGTATTTGTTAACTGCTCGTGCGTCGGCTTTCATCTGCGCCAGAGTGTCTTTGCGCCACTTGGGCCGTGTACCGGCGAATATCTTTCGCCTGGTAGTACGCCCACTGATCGGAAATCAGCTGCTGGTTCAGTAATTTCTCGGTGTTATAGTGCTGGCCCAAAACGGATACCACCGCGAGCAGCGCTGCGATCATTGCCATCGTTCCAGCGACCGTTTTATCGAACGGGTCGTGCGCGTGATGTATATGTTCTTCAACTTCCTGTTCGGCGGGCATGAGCACAAGCTAGCACGACAGCTCTTATTCCCCGCCCTCGCGCTCATCCGTCTTCACCATCTTTGAAATCTCGCGTACCAGGCGGCGGTAATTCAAATCGGAGAGAGAACGAAAATCGAACCAGTGCCCGTCACGCCAGGACGAATAATACCAGCGGCTGAAGAGCGCCAGATCCTCCACTCTCTTGCCCTCGCAGCGCGCGTTTGCTAGAGATGCGCTGAGTTGCTCCCGCAATTCATGGTCAAGCGACCTGGCATGGGATTCCTGTGGGGAGAAGTGAAGGCTGACCGGCTCTTGCCAAAAACCGTTAAACATGGGCCACAGGCGAAAATGGCGCGGCTGTACGTCCCGAGTGAGGGCGACGCCGTTAAACTCCTGGACCTGCCTTATCACCTCGTCTCGTGCTGCTGCGGCGCCATTCACCTTCTCCATTCGCTTGTGGATTTGGGCCGCCTGCTCAAAATCGGTTCCCTCACACGCCCGATCTCGCGCCGCGGATAGAACGGCAATGGCACTCCGGCCGTTCGTAGCCAGAAATTCTCCGACCCGCTTCGACTCGCTTGCGTACTCCTGCTCTGTAACGACACATTGGCAAGGTCTAAGACACTGTTTCATCTCCCCGTAGATACAGCCGGGATGCTCCGGGTGCGGGGCAAGAACTTCGGTGCATCTTCGAATTTGGAACAAGCCGAGCAACTCCTGTTCGTATCGCTCGGCTGATTCACGATTCGAGAAGGGACCGAAGAGGGAAGCGCTGTTTCGCGAAATCCGGTTCACGAGGGTTAAGCGAGGGAACCGATCGTTCTCGGTAAGTCCCACAAACCAGGGCATCCGGAGGCGCAGACGTTTAGGGTAGTCGTCTGGAAAGTATACTTTGGCAAGCTGATACATCAGGAGCGACGCCTCGAGTTTCGATCCTGTTGCCCAACATTCAATAGAAGTGACGCTCTGCCGGATACGCATCGCGAGGCTATCATGGGGGGAAGATGAGCGGACCAGCAGGCGGGTTAACCGTCGGCGTAGATTCGCAGTCCAGCCGAGATGGGGCACGCCCCCACGCACCATCAATGCGTAAATTCCCGGGCCTCCGAGCGCTGTTATCCGCTGCGCGACGTCTGCGCCGCCAGGATCAAGGCTCAAAGGCGTTGGAATTTTCACAGGGTAGGCGAGATAACTGACACTTGAATTCTACAGATTGTGTATGGAGCGGTCTCACAATTTATCAGCCGCGAACACGTTTCGCCACTTGACACCAATCCCGCTCAGTCTAGAATAGGTGTTATTTCGCTATGCAGGTTTGTCAGCACGAGCGAACCGAGTTCCTCTACCGGCGTGACGGGATCGATTATGTCCGCTGTGTGGATTGCGGGCAGGTTTTTGAAGCAGAGGATCTGGATTCGGTTCCGGTCTACGAAGACGAGGATGAAAAACCCCGGAAGCGCCGCTAAGGATCGTGAGATCGTTTAGCAAACGGGCCATGCCCAGTCTGACTCGCGTCTCGCCTCTGCAAAGAAGCATGCTTAAGGCGCCCCTGCGGATTGTCTCGATAGGTGGGGGCACCGGCCTATCCACCCTGCTATCCGGCTTAAAGAAACACACGCGCGGAATTCAGGAAATACCCGAGATTGGCAGCCCGGTGGTCGATATCGCGGCGGTCGTCACAGTCACGGACGACGGTGGCAGCTCGGGGCGCTTACGCCGCGATTTTGACATTCTTCCGCCGGGCGACATTCGGAACTGCATGACGGCTCTTTCGGAAGACGAGGATCTGCTTAGCCACTTATTTCAATACCGGTTTGCCAGCGGTCGTGGACTGAAGGGGCATAGTTTTGGGAATTTGTTCCTTACCGCGATGCACCAGATCACCGGCGATTTCGCTCAGGCCGTGAAGCTTTCCTCCGAGATTCTGGCCATCCGAGGCCGCATTTTTCCAGCGACTTCCGCCAACGTCGCGCTCGAGGCAACCTTGACCGACGGCTCCGTCGTACGCGGCGAAAGCACCATCAGCAAGAGCCGGCGCCCAATCGCGTTGATCCGCTTGAATCCCGAAAACTGCGATCCACTTCCGGAGACGTTGGACGCGATCGGCAAAGCCGACCTGATTACTTTCGGCCCCGGCTCGCTTTACACGAGTGTGATCCCAAACGTTCTTGTCAATGGAGTCCCGGAAGCGATCGAACAATCCGCTGCACTGAAAGTTTATTTCGTCAATCTGATGTGGCAGCCCGGAGAGACTATTAGCTTCTCCGCATCGCAGCATGTCGAGGCCATACACAAACATGCGAAGCGAAAACTGATCGACTGCGTCGTCTTGAACACCTCGCCGATTCCACTATCTCTGAAACGCAAGTACGCGAGGGTGCATGTAAAGCCGGTTGAGAACGATTTCGAAAAACTGTGCGACCTGGGAGTGAAAGTGGTAACGGCTGACCTGGTGGGTGACGAGGCCCTGCTCGAGCACAAGGTACGCCACAGCCCGGCGGCCCTGGCGGAAGTTGTTATAAATCTCGCGAGCCGTGCCCGTGCGCACCAGGTTAAGAAGGAAGCGCTGGCCGCCCTCGCCACGACATCGAAATGAGGCAAAACATCACGGTGATCATTCTGGCCGCCGGGCTGGGGACGCGGATGAAATCGAGCCGCGTAAAAGTTCTGCATGAGGCCGGCGGCGATACGCTGCTGAACCACGTGATTCGTGCGGCTTTGCATGTTGCGCCGGCGGAACGCATCGTTGCCGTGGTCGGGCATCAGGCGCAACAGGTTCGTGAAAGCGTCCGGTTTCCGGGAATCCAATTCGCCGTCCAAGCGGAGCAGAAAGGCACAGGGCACGCGGTCCTTTGCGCGCACGAGGTGGCTGCCTCCACGCAAGGGCAACTGCTAATCCTGAATGGCGATGGACCGTTACTCAGACCGGCAACTTTGCTGGCGCTGCTGGATCTCCAGAATGAAAATGGCTTCGGAGGCGCTATCGTAACCACGCGAGTCGCGGACCCTGTAGGTTACGGCCGCATTGTACGCGACGATTATGGATTTGTCGCCGCAATCGTCGAGCAGAAGATCGCAAGGCCGGAGCAACTTCAAATCGATGAGATCAATCCGGGTGTGTACTGTTTTGACGCAAGGCTGTTCTGGCAATACATCGGCGAGATCGCTCCAGATAATCCGGCCAGGGAATACTATCTGACGGATATGGTCGGGATTATGGTGGGGCACGGCCACATTGTGGCGCCTCTGCTGGTTGAAGATGAGACAGAGTTGCTCGGCATCAATACGCGCTTGGAGCTCGCGGTCGCGGACAAAATCCTCCGGACCAGAAAAGCCGATGAGCTAATGCTCGCGGGCGTGACAATCGAAAACCCGCAGAGCGTTACGATCGATGCCGAGGTCGAGATCGGGCAGGATTCGTTGATTGAAGCGAACGTTCAGCTCCGCGGGCGCACGCGAATTGGTTCGAACTGCCGCATAGGAACCGGCTCGGTTTTGCGCGATTGCGAACTTGCCGACGACGTCACAATTTTGCCGTACGTCGTGGCCGAAGCCTCCTCGATTGGCGCCCACACCTTCGTCGGTCCTTTCGCGCGTTTGAGACTTGATTCGGACGCGGCGGAAGGCAGTCACATCGGCAATTTCGTCGAGCTGAAAAAGACCAAACTGGGCAGCGGATCGAAAGCCAGTCATTTGGCTTATTTGGGCGATTCTGTCATTGGGTCGCGCGTGAATGTCGGCGCGGGAACTATCACCTGCAACTACGACGGTCAGAAGAAACATCCAACCCACATCGGCGACAACGTGTTCGTCGGCAGCAACGCGACCATAGTTGCTCCGGTGACCATTTCGCAGGGTGCGTACATTGCCGCCGGATCAGTCATCACCAAAGATGTGGAAGCGGATTCGTTGGCGATTGGCCGATCGCCGCAGATCGATAAACCGGGTTGGGCAAAGAGACGCCGCGAAGGAACTGACCGTAAGACACGTGAATAAGATTTACGACGGCCTTGCAGTTCGTGCGGCTGGATGGACCTGAATTTCGAGCGCGATATCCCCTTCCGGGAGGTGCTGATAACGCACTGTCACCCGCGTATGCAAAGCCAAAAGAGATCTCCTCATTTTTGTTTTCGCGTTGATCAGGAAGGTGCGTTTTTCCGGGGCGTGCCCCACTAGGGTTCGAGAAACGGTAATGTGATGGTCATCGACTTCCGTGACACTGCCCGCAAAAAACTGAGCTCGCACTGCCGGTTGCGGCGCGGTGGAATTTCCGGGCGCCTGCGCAAGCATGGAAAGACCGCTACAAAGCAATGCAGCGGCTAAGAAGCGCAGAACACATCTGGTGCTTACTGTGCGCGCTTGAAAAAGACGCGCAACTCTAGGCGGCATGATTTAGCTTGGGTACAACCGACTTTACTTGTGTAACACAGAGCATGCAGCCTTTGGATGGACTCAAGTCACAAAACGGTGCCTGGGTGATACAGATTAGGAATTATTAACTCGCCGATCGCGATTAAATCACCCGATTGTGACAGCGCTCTGACAAAAGGAGCGCCGCGCGGCACGACGAAAGGCGATGTCCGGAAATCCCGGCCTTGCCGAATTTGCGTTTCGATGGAAGAGTTGAAGTGCTCCGCCGGAAAATGCGAGAGTAAACGCCGCGCTGGAATGACAGCTTCAAACAGCCGGTGATTCGCCGCGAGCGCGGCAAGCTCATCGATTGTCCTTGCCTCTTCAATTTGAAAACTGCCGGCCTGTGTCCGTCGCAACTCACTCAGAACAGCACCGCAGCCGAGCCGCGCACCTAAGTCATGCGCAAGACTGCGAATGTAGGTGCCCGCCGAGCAGCTCACAACGATCCTGACCTTCTCATTTGAAATGCTCTGTACTTCCAGTCGCTTGATCTCTACCTCGACTGGCTGGAGTTCCACAAGCACCTGCTTGCGAGCCAATTTGTACGCAGGCACTCCTTTGATCTTTTTTGCGGATACTGCCGGCGGCATCTGCAGGAACCGGCCTCGGAAACAGTCAAAAGCAGAGTAGATGGCGGAGGGATCGGAGGGTGGCGCAACTCCGGTTTCGCTTATTCGGCCTTCCCGATCATACGTGTCCGAGATAACACCGAAGGTGATCTCAGCCACGTATGTCTTCTCTTCTCTTTCAAAGAATTGTGCAAGGCGGGTTGCCGGACCGGTCACGATGGCCAGCAAACCGGTGGCCATAGGGTCGAGCGTGCCCAGGTGTCCGGCGCGTTTCGTGTTCGCCAATCTGCGCCAGCGGTTCACCACATCGTGGCTGGTGCAGCCTCCCGGTTTGTCGATAAGCACAACGCCATTCATCAAAAGACCCTAAGCTACTCTGATAGCTGAAGACCGGTATCGCTTGGAAGAAGAAGTACTCGGCAAAGCTTACGACTCGCGCCTGATGCGGCGGCTTCTGGCCTACATGAAGCCGTACAGGTTAGTCGTGTCTGCTTCTTTGGTGCTGCTGCTGATCGATTCGCTTCTCCAAATTATCGGACCTCTGATCACAAAGCTAGCAGTAGATCGCTACCTCGTACCCGCAGGACATCCGCATACGTTCGCTTTCCTCGACGCATGGCTTTCGACTGACCGCTGGACAGGCCTCTCACAGCTCACGGCACTCTATCTAGCGGTTATCGTGCTCGGTTTCTTTTTCGATTTCGGACAAACCTACCTGATGCAGTGGACCGGCCAGAAGGCGATGTTCGACTTGCGCCGCCAGTTAATGGCCCACCTGCAGACTCTGGACGTGGCTTACTTCGACAAGAATCCGGTGGGCAGGCTTGTCACTCGCGTCACCACCGACGTCGACGTGCTGAATGACTTGTTTGCATCGGGGCTGGTCACGATCGTCGGCGACATTTTGATGCTGACGTTCGTGATTATTGCCATGATCCAGTTGAGCCCGGGAATGACGGGCCTGATGTTAGCTGTCATGCCGCTGGTCGTGTTGGTCACTGTGCAGTTCCGGCGGACCGCGTCGCAGAGCTACCGGCGCATACGCATCGCCATCGCTAAAATCAACGCCTATCTGCAAGAACACATCGCCGGCATCGCGGTGCTGCAACTTTTCAATCGTGAGGAACGCAGCAAACAAGAGTTCGAGAAGATCAACCGCGACCACATGCTGGCGTTCAAGGATTCCATCACCGCCTACGGCTGGTTTTATCCCGTCGTCGAGTTCCTGGGCATGTTGGCGTTAGCGCTGCTCTTAGGCTATGGCGGCCATCGCATACGCCAGGGCGCGCTTACCCTCGGCGTTCTCGTCGCGTTCTTTCAATATGGCTTGCGATTCTTCCGGCCTATTCAGGACCTGAGCGAGAAGTACAACATCCTGCAAGGCGCGATGGCCGCGTCGGAACGCATTTTCAAGCTCCTCGACACCAACGCTGGTATCGTTTCTCCTCCCCGCCCTGTACCCTTTCCCGAGGGTCCGGTTGATATTGAATTCGATCGCGTATGGTTCGCCTACAACCACGAGGATTGGGTTCTGCGAGACATCAGCTTCCGCGTCGCGCCTGCCGAGACGGTCGCCATCGTGGGCCATACCGGCGCCGGAAAGACCACACTGACCAATCTGCTGCTTCGGTTCTATGACGTGCAGCGTGGCGCGATTCGAATCGGCGGAATCGACATTCGCGCATTCGATCTCATTGAGCTGCGCCGCCAATTCGGTGTGGTATTGCAAGATCCATATTTATTTACAGGTACTGTCGAAAGCAACATCCGGCTGGGGACGACTGGAATTACTCAGCCGCAAGTGCGGAACGCCGCCGAGCAGGTAAACTTGCTTGACTTCATTGAGGAACTACCCGACAGATTCGACACTCCAGTGCGCGAGCGGGGCAATGGCTTCTCGACCGGCCAAAAACAATTGATCAGCTTCGCCCGCGCGCTGGCGCACCAGCCACGCATTCTCATCCTGGACGAAGCCACATCGAGCGTCGATACAGAAACCGAGTTGCGCGTTCGTGAGGCTCTGACGCGTCTTGTATCGAACCGAACTTCTCTGGTCATCGCTCACCGCCTATCCACCATTCAACGCGCAGACCGCATCCTTGTCATGCACAAAGCGCAGTTGCGCGAGACCGGTACGCACCAGGAGCTACTGGCGCGCCGCGGCATCTATTGGAAGCTTTACCAACTGCAGTACAAAGAGCAGGAGATCGAACGCGGAGAAGAACTGGCGCCGCAGCAGTTGGTGTAGCGTCCGGCAAATGACTGGACGGGCGATCTGGTGCTCGGGGCGCAGACGGAAGGACGCTGTTGAAAAACTCGCTCGCGATACAGCGCGCCGAAAGCTCGGCAATCTCACGCTGATCCGTGAGGAAGTATATCGAATGAACGGCTTGGGTTTTCTGGAAAGTACGTGGAACGATGTGCGCTATTCGCTGCGAACGATGCGAAAGAGCCCGATCTTTACAACTACGGCTGTGCTGACGCTGGCCATCGGAATTGGGGGCAACACAGCAATGTTTACCGTAATCCACGCCGTTTTGTTGAAACCGCTCGAATACCGCAACCCCGACCGGCTCGTCCAGGTTTCGCTTGACGATTCACTTCACAATCGCGATGGTTCGTTTTCGCTGTTGCGATTGGAGGAGATGAGGGAAGCGGCCAAATCCTTCAGCGGGGTGGGCGCGTACCTGAAATTTAAGGAAGACGTTTCACTCTCTGGTCGAGGCAGGCCGGAAGCGCTGAGGAGCGCACGAGTATCGGCAAATTTCCTGGACATTCTTGGTGTGAAGCCTCTATTTGGGCGCAGCTTCCTTCCCCAGGAGGACACCCCTGGCGGTCCGCCGGTGGCGATGATCAGCGCGGGGCTCTGGAAACGCCGCTTCGGGGGTGATCCGCAGATAGCCGGCAAACCAATGACTCTCAATTCGACGTCCTACACGATTATAGTGTCCTACCCGAAGGTTTTGCGTTCCCATTCATTGATACCGACGTGTGGGTCACAAGGCCGACAGAGTGGTCGCTGGTCCCGCGTCGCGCTTGGTCTTACGTGACCTCGCTGGATGGATTTGCCGGATTGAAGCCGCAAACCACTTTGAAGCAAGCACAGGCTGAAATGGACGTGTTGAACCGGCATTACGTGCTGGCACATCCGGAACGCAGTGACGCGAAAGCAGGGGCAATGATCATGCTGTCTCCTCTGAAGGATCGGCTGGTGGCGAACGTGCGCCCGATGCTTTGGACGCTGTTCGGCGCAGTAGGTTTTGTGCTGCTGATCGCGTGCGCCAATATAGCCGGTCTGCTGCTGGCGCGAGCGAGCTCCCGTTCTCGCGAGTTCGCGGTGAGAGCGGCCCTGGGAGCTCCGCGTGGCCGGCTGGTCCGTCAGCTTTTGGCCGAAAGCTTGGTACTTGCGGCCTGGGCGGGACGCTCGGCGCCGTGTTGGCGAAGTGGGTGTCGGCCGCCATCAAACATGTCAGCGCTCTCAATCTGCCGCGTGCCGGAGAGATCCAATTAGACGACACGGTATTAGGTTTCACCTTGGCTCTTTCCATCATGACCGGTATTTTATTCGGATTGTTCCCCTCGCTGAAGGTGTCGCGCCCGGATCTCGCCGATGAATTGCGGGAGAGTGGCACAGCTGCCGGAAGAGGACCATCCGCACGGAGAAGAGTATTCGGCCTCAATACTCGCGCCATCTTGGTGATCGGGCAGATTTCCTTATCAATTGTATTGCTGATCGGGGCGACGCTGCTGATGAAGAGCTACGCGCGGCTGCATGCCGTCGATCCAGGTTTTCAGCCCGCGAATGTCTTGACCATGAAGATCGCCCTACCACCGACTACTTACGACACCGGTGAAAAGAGATTTGCGTTCTTTCGCGAATTGGTGCAACGGGCAGCCAACGTGCCGGGCGTGGGCGACGCGGCGCTGGGTATGTCCATTCCGACAACCTTAGACTGGCTCGGAACCAACGTGCTGGTTGAGGGCCAGCCGGCTGTTGATGGGAGTCAGCAGCCATCCGTCCGGGTGCAGAGCGTCAGTCCGGGCTATTTTCGCACGCTTAAAATCCCGCTGCGGCGAGGCCGCGAATTCGAAGAATACGACAACGCTCCGGGTGCGCCACCCGCGGTTATCATCAACGAAAGCTTCGCCCGGCGCTTCTGGCCGGCATATCCTCTCGGCTTAAATCCAGTGGGGCAGCACCTGCGCGAGGGCATGGATCGCACGGGATGGCTGGAGATCGTCGGCATTGTGGCGGACGTGCATGAAGGGGATCTTGCAAATAAATCCGGTTCGGAATTCTACGTGCCCACCGTAGTGCATCCTCCGCAAACCGCCTACCTGGCGGTGCGGACGCAACGCGATCCGCTACGATTCGCCGGTGTTATTCGAAGCCAGGTTCTGGCGATCGACAGCAATCAGCCCGTCTCCAATATCAGAACCATGGAAGCCGTGCTCGATGCCACTCTCGGGGAACGCCGGCTGACAATGCTGCTCTTGGGATCGTTCGCAACGATTGCGCTGATACTCGCGCTGGTCGGCATGTACGGAGTAATTGCCTATTCTGTGGTTCAGCGGACGCAGGAGGTAGGAATTCGGCGAGCATTGGGGGCCCAGCAGAGCGATATTTTGCAGCTCGTGCTGACGCAAGGAGTGGCTCTGGCACTCGCCGGAATCGCGATTGGCACGGCCGGAGCCTTCGCGCTCACGCGTGTGATGAAGACTTTGCTCTTCCACGTGAGCGCCACTGATCCCGCGACGTTCTTTGGAATCGCACTGCTATTCGTGATCGCTGCCCTGGTTGCCAGCTACATTCCGGCACGCTACGCAGCCCGGATCGATCCAATGAAGGCTTTGCGGATCGGATGAATTTTCTCGGGAACTCAATACGCATAAACATCGTGGTTGCATTTGCCCTCTGCTTTCTGTTGTGTGCGTCTTGTGTGTCACGATTACCTGCAAATTCATTTCGAGTCGTGCCCGCCACACCTACCTACTTGTTGCGTTCACCCGACTCGGCCGAGACGCCTTTCTCGGAGATACTTCGGAGCTATAACGGCTTTGAACCTGGCCGCGAGTGGATGGATCTTCGCCCGGGAATGGAACTTCGGATCGAAAATGCATATTATCGGCCGGGCATGCCCAGGCGAGGACTAAGCGGCTTCCTTGGGACGGAAATAGCCCGCTATAAAGTGCGCTCACGCGGAGGGCTGCAACTCCTCTCAGTTCAATCAATGAAAGATCGCCCGAGCGAACAGCCAGCCGTTCAGCAACTCATCCGGCCTGTCGAGATGCATTATCATTGCTACCGCTTCTATTACGAAATTCTCTTCCGGAGCGGCAATACGCGCGGTTCCGTTCTACTCAGCGCAAATGCGAAGAACGACATCAATCGTATCTCCACTGAATTGGTGAGCGATCCGGATTCTGTTTGCGGCGAGAGGTCCAGGAATTGCACGGTATTCCCTGAGGCGTGTTCGGTATCGATCGAGATGGAGATCGTGGTCAATGGCACGCCTCGAAACGTGATTTGGCGCAGCCTTCTCTCGAATGTTGTCGACCACCCACATCATCTTGAATTGTCGAGAATCTATAACGGTCGGCTGGTCCCGGTGAAATTCGACGCGCATGATGATAACGCACTTCGGTTGCCTCTCTTGCCTGGCGATCACGTGAAGTGGAGTTAACGCTAGCTTATGGTGTGAGCCTTGGACCCCGAGAAATCGAGCAATGTTCGGGAGGCGCAGGCGATGCTCACTGGAAGCCCACATCATTCAACAGTGAGAGCACAACTCAGGGTTCTAGAGCAAAAAGCACGTGCTTCATCACGATCAGGCGTGCTCTATACTAGTCAATCCGTAGTAGTGGAACCTTGCCCAGCTACTCCGCGTCTGCGACACTTGAATGAGTCGCCGTTGTTCAGCGACGCGAAAATTCAAATCATCGATATTTAATGTTCCGTTCTCGCCCTGGCCGGTCCGCATGTGCCGCTCTTTCACTTCTAATCTTTGCTAGCGGATTTGCGCCAGCAGACGAGCAAGGGGCAAAATCGGCCAAGTTTCCCTATCCTGAGAAGCTCACCTACCGCATCGAGTGGCGAATGATGACCGCCGGGACGGCAGTTGTTCAGCTCTCCCACGGCACTCCCGCGGATTGGCAGACCAGCCTTAATTTGGAAAGTGCCGGTCTGGTTACGCGGTTATACAGAGTCTTGGATACATACAAGGCCGCCAGCAATGAACAGTTCTGTGCCTCGAACTCGGTCTTCGATGCGCAAGAAGGCAAGCGCCACACCGTAACCCGATTGAACTTTGACAATTCCAGCCACAAAGTGCAATACGATGAGCGCGATCTGATCAAGAACTCCAGCAACAGAGAAGAAGTCAATATTGCGCCTTGCACTTACGAGATCTTTGGAGCGCTGGACGCCGTGCGAGAGACGAACCTTCAGCCGGGAAAATCGACCACGATCCCCATCACTAATGGAAAGAAGATGGGTTACGTCAGGATAGAGGCGCAAGCCAAAGAAGCCGTCACGGTCGGCGGCAAGACTTACCAGGCGATTCGCTACGAAGGATTCTTGTTCGATAATGTGCTGTATCGGCGCAAGGGCCGTCTTTTCATTTGGTTCACGGACGACCCGGATCGCCTGCCGGTCCAATTGCGTATTCAAGTAGGATTCCCGATCGGCACGATTATGCTCCAACTCGAAAAACAGGAGAAGTTCTAAATCCCCCCGCCCGCAACCAAGGCAGTCGCCGCTGCGTCATCATTATGAATATGAAGTTCTCCATACGGCCGGTAAGTGAGCGCCGGCTATGGCTTTCGTTTTGGGTAGTGCTCGCGGTGTTCTGCTGCACCTTGACGCTTCAGGCTCAGGCCGAGATGCAAATGAATCTGGATCAGCTGGTCCAGTTCGTCCGCTCTGAAATAGCGCTCCACCACGGCACCAATGACAAACAGGTCGCAGCATACATAAAGAAAATCCAGCTCACCGAAAAACTCACGGACAAGGTGATCCTGGATCTCGAAACGCAAGGCGCAGGCCCCAAGACGGTGCAGGCGCTACAAGAATTGCGCGACCAAACGGCCAATTTGAAGCCGCCCACCCACGATGCGACTTATTCGCCCGCAACGGCCCCAGACAACACGCTTACTACCGGCCCGGCAACCGCATCGTTGAGATCGAAAGCGGTCTTCCCGCCGCCAAATTCAGAACGCCAGCAGCAGATTTTGGACGCAATGAAGCAGTATGCAATGTCCTACACGCAAAATCTGCCGAATTTCATGTGTGTGCAAGTTACGCGACGCTACATAGATCCCAACGGGAGCGATCACTTCCGGAGTCTCGACACGGTTCTTGCCAAGCTCAGCTACGTAAGTGGACGAGAGGATTACCGCGTGTATTCCGTTGGCGACCGCATGGTGGAGGACGCCACTATGGAGTCGGCCGGAAAGGGCGGCGGCGCTATATCGATCGGCGAATTCGGCAGCATGATGCAGCAGATTTTCGAGCCGAGAAGCGAAGCTCAATTCGGCTGGGACCACTGGTCATCTATCAATGGGAGACGCATGGCTGTTTTCAACTTCTTTATCGATAGCGGGCATTCGGGGTACTCGATTACCTACGGCTCAAGTCCAGGCGACGAGCAGCGTATTATCACCGCTTACAAGGGCTTGATCTATGCCGATGAGAATACCGGCGAGATTGCCCGTATTAAATTCATCGCCGTGGATATACCGAGGAGCTTTCCTGTGAGTGAGGCGACCGAAATAGTGGATTACGATCAAGTCGACATTGGCGGCCAGCCTTACATTTGCCCGCTGATGGCTCAGTTGTTCATGCGCGCAGGCCGCGAGAGTTCAAAGAATCAGATTGAATTTCGCAACTACAAAAAATTCGGTACGGAATCGGTCATTACCTACGACATGAAAGCGCCTCCACCGTTGGTGCCTTCGGAGGAACAGCCGGCCAACGCCGCACCGCAGCCGGCCAAGCCGAAAACGAACGTCAGCTCAGACCCGTTTGCGCTGCCCACGCTGCCCCCTCCGCCTCCGCCCAAGCCTCCGCGATAGCTTCTAAGGTTCGATCGAGGGCCGTCGATCGATTGCCTTCATCAACTAGGACGACGTGACAACCGGGTCCGGTTGGCCGCCACCGCGCAAGCATTCGCTTACAGACGTAGCCTGTAAAAACCGACACGAGGGGCACTCCGCTGGTTGCGGCGACGTGCTGACCCGCCGAATCGTAACCGACATACAACTTGCTCTGAAGAATATGGCTGGCGAAGGAAGCGTAGCTCCCGTCATGGACGTGCAGAAGTTCAGGCGAGCCTAAGCGCTCCACCAGAGCATTCACTCGCGCCGCCTCTTCACCGCCAGCACCGCGATCTACGAGAATGGGCCGTCGATACCGGAGCAGAGCGCACAACACCTGGTACTCAAAATCATCATCGAGGCGTTTGTCCGGGTTATGACCAACGCCTAGGCTAACGGTGATCTCGGCCAGTTTCTGTTGCCCATTCGGCGCCACGTACGGCCGGGCTGGCTCAATATCGAACACCTCAGAGAGCCATTCCGCCGTCAGTTCCGGAAGACTCTGTTCCAGCTCACCACCGAAAGCGCGGCTCTCAAAGAAGAAGTAGCGGGAATCGTCACAGATGGGCATCAGTCCAAGCTGCGTCAGCCGCGAATCGGGATCGATGACGATAGCGTTTTGTTCGTCTACTGCCACTCGCAATTCGGCCGCCGCCAACAGCCGTTCACGAAGCAGGCTCGAACGTCCATATGCGATTGCTACTGGCGTAATGCATGGATCAGCCGCGAACATTTCGGCATTCTTCGCGGGTCCCACGAGGCAGACTTCAGCATCGGGAAAGCGCTGCTTAGCTGCGGCCAGAGCAACACTAGTGACTGCCACATCGGCCCCCAGCGTCACCCGCGAGAGAACAAACACGCGGCGCACTTCCCCGCCCGGAAAACGGCGCACCTGGCGCACTCTTCGGTACCGAAGCAGCAAATCATCGATCTTGTACTCCGGAAGCGCTCGCGAGATCACGTGCGCAAACATCCTCGCGTAGACTTCGCAGAGCGCCGGATCGAACAGATCCCCAAGCCGCTCGATGACGATACCGAACAACGCGCGAGTTGCCGCAGTCGCGAGGAATTCATCCTGTTCATCAAGCGCGCGTGCAATCAGCGCGTCCAGCGCGCGCGGCGGCCACGTCCCATCCGTCAAAGCGGCGTCGAGAATCTCCCGCGCTAGCTCACTCGCCGGTATACTTGCCAATCAGCAGCCCCAACTTGTTCTTGATCGCAGCAGGAATGGCGGCGCGCTCTGTAATGATCGCGTGCTTTAGAGCCGAACCGCATTTGCACGACCTTTCCGCGGGCATCCTCGCTACAACGTGGCGGACCAGCTTGCACGCGCTCTCCGCGTTCTTGGTCAGATTGTGGATGATCTCGTCTACCGTTACCGCCGCGTGTTCCTGATGCCAGCAGTCATAATCGGTCACCATCGCAATGGTCACATAACAGATCTCCGCCTCACGCGCGAGCTTCGCCTCCTGAAGATTCGTCATCCCAATCACGTCCATCCCCCAACTGCGATAGACGTTCGATTCCGCGCGCGTTGAAAATGCCGGTCCTTCCATGCACAGATACGTGCCGCCGAATTTACTGTTGATACCTAACGGCCCAGCGGAATTATGCACGAGCTTCGCGATCTGCGGGCATACCGGATCGGCAAAGCTGATATGCGCCACGATACCATCGCCAAAAAACGTGGAGACGCGCCCGCGAGTACGATCGAAGAACTGATCGGGAATAACGAAATCCAGTGGCGCGTGCTCTTCCTTCAAAGATCCGACCGCGCTGAGCGAAAGAATGCGTTGAACGCCGAGCATCTTCATCCCGAAGATGTTGGCGCGGAAATTCAGCTCGGACGGGGAAATGCGATGCCCTCGGCCATGGCGAGCCAGGAACGCAACGCTCTTCGATTCAAGTTGCCCAACAACGTAGGCATCGGAAGGCTCGCCAAAAGGTGTCGTAAGCCGCACCTCTTCGTGGGCCTCGAAGCCCGGCATTGTGTAGAGCCCGCTACCGCCGATGATGCCGATTTCCGCTTTCTTGTCCAAGCTTGCCTACTTCTGAATCAGTTCCAACAGCACGCCGCCCGTCGAAGCAGGATGCACGAAGGCGTAGATATGACCGCCCGCGCCTTCTCGTGGTTCGTTCAGCAGCCGCGCACCGCCGCTCTTCAAACGTTCGATTGCAGCCGGCAAATCATCCACGCGAAGCGCAATATGATGCAATCCCGGCCCTCGCTTCTCGATGAACTTAGCAATAGCCGAATCCGCATCAGTCGCTTCGAGCAATTCAATCCTTGAAGCCGGACCTGCGGGCAGCATCGTAACCTTTACCCGCTCCGCCTCAATGGTTTCCGTACCGCTGACGTTCATGCCCAGCAATCCCTCGTAGAAGCGAATTCCCTCGTCCAAGCTGCGGACGGCGATCCCGAGATGATCGATCTCGATGCTCATGCGCGACCCTATCCGCCGCCGCTCACAATCTGCATTCGCAACGCCTCGACTGCCGCATAAGGATCTTCTGTCTTCGCAGCCACATCGTTTGCATGCCGCTCAATCTCCTCTTCTGAAACCGAAGCCAGCAATCGATCACGCAGCATCTCGCGCAATCTGAATGCCCATGTCTCGATACGCGAACTCTGTTGCCCGCGCTTTTCGAACGCAGTGCGCATCACCCCAATCAACTCATCCAGTCCCTTACCTTCAGTCGCCACAACGCGGCGAACGGGAGCTGCATTCGCGCGCTCTGCCGCATTCGCGAGACTCTGCACCGCTCGGATCTCTTGCTCCAGACGGTCTGCGCCCGGCAGGTCAGCCTTGTTAATGGCGAACACGTCTGCGATCTCCATAATACCGGCCTTGATGGCTTGGACGTCGTCTCCCAGTCCTGGCACCAAGACCACCACCGTTACATCGGCCAGGCGCGCGACTTCTACTTCGTCCTGTCCAACGCCAACAGTCTCGATGAGCACCACGTCGCGTCCCGCCGCGTCGAGCAGCAAAGCCATTTCCAGCGTGCCTTGAGCCACACCGCCCAGCCTTCCGCGCGTCGCCATCGAGCGAATGAAGACGCCTGGATCGTCATGATGATCCTGCATGCGAATTCTGTCGCCCAGAATGGCGCCCTGCGAATACGGGCTGCTGGGATCGACAGCAATAATGCCGACCGTTTGTCCCTGCTTCCGCAGAGCTTTCGCCAGTTGATCGACCAGGGTGCTCTTCCCTGCTCCGGGCGGCCCGGTGATACCCGCGATCATGGCGTGTCCCGTTCGAGGAAACAGAGCGGCTACCAGACTTCGCCCAGCATCGGTCTGACTCTCGATCAAGCTTGCCCCGCGAGCAAGCGCTCGCAGATCGCCCGCAAGAATTTGTTCCTTCAGATCCGCCGCTGAGGTCCCTTGCGCCAACCTACTCTTTTAGCAGTTGACGCGCAATCACCAGGCGCTGAATCTCGCTTGTGCCTTCACCGATGGTGCAAAGCTTGACGTCGCGATAGAACTTCTCGACCGGATAATCTTTGATAAATCCGTAGCCCCCGTGGATCTGCAGAGCCTGATCTGCGGCCTTAACCGCTATTTCGGAGGCGAATAGTTTAGCCATTGCGGATTCCTTGGTCACCCGCTTGCCTTGGTCCTTTCGCGCTCCGGCAGAGTAGACTAGCCAACGTGCCGCCTCGATCGAAGTGGCCATATCGGAAAGCTTGTCCTGAATGGCTTGAAACTCGGAAATAAACCGGCCGAACTGTTTTCTATGCTTCGAATATTTCAATGCGGCATCGAACGCGCCCTGAGCGAGACCTACCGACAGAGCCGCAATCGAAATGCGCCCGCCATCCAGAGTGCGCAGGCTATCTACAAATCCCTCGCCCGGTTTCCCCAGAAGCTGTGATTGCGGCAAATGGCAATCGGTGAACAACACCTCACCGGTCGCGCTCGCCCGCATCCCGAGCTTATTCTCCTTCTTGCCAACCCGGAACCCAGCGCTTCCCTTCTCTAAGATGAACGCCGAGATGCCATGTTGCGACGCCGCTCTATCGGTGACCGCCATCGCCACGCACACATCCGCATACTGCGCGTTTGTCGTGAACGTCTTTCCGCCGTTCAGCACCCATTCGCCGTCTTTCAATGTCGCGGTTGATCGCGTGCCTCCCGCATCCGAGCCCGCTTCCGGCTCCGTCAACGACCAGCAGCCAATCCATTCGCCGGTCGCCAGCTTCGGAATGTATTTCTTTCGTTGCTCATCGTTGCCTGCCAGGAAAATGTGATTCGTGCATAGAGAATTGTGGGCGGCAACAATCAACGCAACGCTCGGGTCCACGCGCGCGAGTTCCTCGATAATGATCGAATATTCGATATATCCGTAGCCGGCTCCGCCCAGATCCTCCGGGAAAATCGCGCCCATCAATCCAAGCTCGCCTGCTTTCTTGATGGTTTCGAGCGGGAAAATTTGGTTCTCATCCCACTCCATGACGTGCGGCGCAATCTCCGCCTCTGCAAAGTCGCGGATCGACTTCCGGAGCTGCAGTTGCTCCGCCGTATATTCAAAGTCCATGATGATTTTCGGAACCGTCAGCGCCCGGACAGCGCAGTCTCGATCGCTTTCGAGGCTAAAGGCGCCATCACTTCATAACCCGCGTCGTTGGGATGAAGCCCGTCGAAAGTTAATTCCTTCTTCAGCATCTTGTGATCGTCGAGCAGGGCTGAATAGTAATCGAGATAGACCAAGCCGTTTAGCTCGCAGTAGGCGTGTATCCATGCGTTCAGTGCAACAATCTTTTCCGGTGGGCGCCGCGCGGTTTGCGGCGTGATGTAGTCGCAGACTGGCATCACAGAGGCCAGGACCACTCGTATCCGGTTAGCTCGCGCAAGCTCCGTCATCGAAGCCAGGTTGCCTTCGATCTGGTCCAGCGTCTCCGGCCCGGTATTGCCGGCAATGTCGTTGGTTCCGGCGAGAATCACGACAACCTTGGGATTCAATGCGATCACGTCAGGGCGAAAACGAACCAGCATCTGCGGCGTAGTCTGTCCGCTGATACCGCGGTTCACATACGGTTTGCCTGGAAAAAACTTGCCTCGCGTGCGGCCCCAAGCGTCCGTGATGGAATCGCCCATAAAAACCACGCGCTCTTCGCCGTTAGCCGTACCGATGGTTGCATTCTCGGCCTGGTAGCGGCCTAAGTTCGGCCCAATCCTGCAGGATCTTTTCATCGCGGGAAAGCTTCTGCTGCAACGCTTGAACGTCAGGGCTGACGTGCTGCGCATCCTGTTGAGCCTGCTCTGGCGGCATAGGCCGCGCCTTCGGCGGAATCGCCTGCGGATGGGCAATGGAAGAGAGAATTATGGTGGCGATGGTGAGAAAGAAGACGGGAATCTTCACGATGTGCAGATTTCTACATTGCAGCCCCGGCGCCTTACCTCGATACTCAAACGCTTGATCTTTTGATTCAAAGTTGAGAGCGGAATGCGAAGCTTCTCTGCCGCCTCGGTTTGACTATAGTTAACAACCTCGAGAGCTTCGATGATCTTGCGGCGCTCGAAATCCGCCACCACTTCGAACAGCGACGCGTCGGGCGGCAACATCCCGTTATTATCGCGGGAAATGCGCAACCCACTCGCTTGCTGCAGATGGTCGGGTAGCACGTGCGCGGGCACCGACGGCGAAGTGGTCAACACCACCGAGCGCTCGACCGCGTTTTCGAGTTCCCGCACATTGCCCGGCCAATTATGTTCCATCAGGATCTGCATTGCCTCCGGCTCGAAGGTCAGAATAGAATCTCCATCGCTGTTCAAAAACTTCTCGTTCTCGCGGCAATAGCGAGTGAAGAAGTGCTCTATCAGCAGCGGTATATCCTCTTTCCGCTCTCGCAATGGCGGCAGATTCAGATTGATGACATTCAGCCGGTAGTAAAGATCTTCCCGGAACTTCTCATCTTCGACCAGCTTTCGCAGATCTGCGTTCGTCGCAGCAATAATGCGGACATCCACGCGCACGGTTTCGTTCGAGCCCAGCGGCATGAACTCCCGGTCTTGCAGCACGCGCAGAAGCTTGACCTGAATCTCGGGGCTAACGTTGCCAATTTCATCGAAGAAAATCGTTCCCCGATTGGCCGCCTCAAACAGCCCACTTTTATTCGCGCTAGCGCCCGTGAATGAGCCCTTCAGATGGCCGAAAAGAATCGATTCCAATAACTCGGACGGCAGCGATCCGCTGTTTACCGGAACGAACATATGGTCCGACCGGACAGAATGGGCATGAATCGCTTTGGCAATCAGTTCCTTTCCAGTACCGGTCTCGCCGCTGATCAGGATCGTCGCCCGGCTCGGCGCAACCTGCGCCACCTGGTCGAGCAGCCGCAACATGCGCTCGCTTTTGCCGACAATATTAGGAAACGCGTAACGCTGCTTCAGCGCCCGCTTCAGTTGGGTATTCTCGCGTTCCAGGCGCCCTTTCGAGATCATCCGATCGATCTCGATCAGCAGCTTCTCGTTGTCCCACGGCTTGGCGAAGTAATCGTTTGCGCCAGATTTCAGCGCTCGAACCGCAACCTCGACAGAGCCATAAGCGGTCAACATAAACACCGGCGTTTCCGGATCGCGTTGCCGAATATCGGCGAGCACGTCCATCCCCGACCGGTCCGGCATCATCAAATCCAGCAAGATCAATTCATATCTGCCCGATTCGAATTTCTGCAGACCGGCCGCCGCACTCTCAGCTAAATCAACCGCATAATTCTCGCCTGTCAAAAGCAATTCGAGACTTTCACGGATGTCCGCTTCATCATCGACGACCAGAATGCGGCGCCGTTCCGGAGGAGCGACACGGTCTGTCGGCAGATGTTCATTGGTAAACGCCACTACAGTGGTTGTATCAGACATGTGAATTAACTGGGCAGGTGGAACAGGCCATCGTTGTTCGTGGCCTGTCTGTTCATCCGAAATGGGAAAACACGTCAGGCCGGCAGCGCTTCCCGCCTAGGCTCCATCGGCCTTACAGATCGCAAGGAAACACTCGGAAATTCCAATCTGAAGCGCGTGCCATGCCCTACTGCGCTATCGACCTCGATGATTCCGTTATGCTCCTGCACAATGCCATATGTAATCGAAAGCCCCAGGCCAGTTCCCTTCTTCGACCCTTTTGTCGTGAAGAACGGATCATAGATACGGGCGAGGTGTTCCGGCGGAATTCCCTGCCCCGTATCCGCAATCTCGACGTGGGCGAATCCACTTTCCGCCCAAGTGCGAACCGTAAGCGCGCCGCCGCCGGGCATGGCATCGCGAGCGTTGATTAACAGGTTCAGAAACACTTGTTGCAGTTTCCCGGCGTTCCCTCGCACCGCAACCAGCTCATCTGTCAGATTAAGGCGAGTCGTCACGCTGGCCTTTTGAAACTGGTGCTCGATCAGCGTGGCGGTCTCGCGAATGACACGATTCAGGTCCACCTCGATGAAGTCCGTCGGCGACGTGCGGGAAAAATTAAGCAGCGAGTTGACGATTTCGCTCGCCCGGAAGGTCTGCTTCGCAATCTTCTCCAACAGCTTCGATTTCTGATCGTCCCCAGAAACCTGCTTAGCCAGCATCTGCGCGTACGTCGAGATCACAGCCAGCGGCGTGTTGACCTCATGCGCGACACCCGCCGCCAGCAAACCAATCGAACTGAGTTTGTCCGCCTGTACCAATCTGCGCTCGAGTTCGTCGCGATCCGTCACATCGTCGAAAATCACCAGCCGGCCGATTTGCTTCAGCTCTTTCGAAACCAAGGGCGCGATTGCCAGATTCACAATCGATTCCCGCGCTTGAGGCGCCGCTTTGGTCAGCTCCAGTCCGCCGTAGCCATTCCGCGGCTCGTCAGCCGGCGTGATGGATGAAGCGGCAATGCGGGGCCGCAGAGCCATCTTGTAAACGTTATGAATGCCTTCGTGCCCGCGCACCTCATCGAATTTTTGGCATAATTCCTGCGGAAACAATTCCGATAAGCGGTGGCCTACCGCTTCTTCACGCGTGATACCGGTGAGTTTTTCGATTTGCGTGTTCCAGCTTTCTACACGGTCCTCCAAATCAGCCGCCAGGATTCCCACGTTGATCGATTCAACAATGTTCTCGCTGAACTCCTTCAAACGCTCGTATTCATCCGCCTTGTTCTGCAACGAACTGTACAGCCGCGAGTTCTCGATTGCGATGGCGACGTAATTCGAAAGAGTAACCAGCAGCTCAATGTCATCGCTCGAGAGAAAATCGCCTTCCGTCGTGCGGCTCACGCCGAAGAACGCGATGATCTTGCCCCGCGATTTGCAAGCCACGTAGTACGTGAAATCCAGTTCGGCAATCGTGTCGCGAACAGATTCGGGCCACTCTTGCGAGACAATGTCGCGCAGGTGCTTTGGCCGCTCAAAGAAGAGGTACGGTTTATCACCGGCTTTCTCCAGGAATCGCAGATCGAGCGGCCGATTGGTGTCCTTCGCCGCCTTGCCATTGTGCGCGCTCAAAATCGAATGGAGCCGAAATCCCTGCGCGTTATCAAAGGAGCTGCCGTCCGCCAAAAAGAAACCGATCTGCTGGATCGATAGCGTCCGTAACAACCGGTCCGATACCTTTGCCAACATCGAGTTCTGGTCCTTCTCGGAGCTGAGTTCGCGCGCAAATTCAATCAGCGTAAGGCGCGCATCGTACCGGTCGCGGTAAAAGACCCAGCGGTCAAGTTGCTCCTGAATCCAATGCCGAATCGGCTGGAAGATAAAAGTTGCGAAAGAAATTAGCACCACGAACGCCGGTGGAGAAATGGTTCGTGTGTTGAGGATGAGAAATATGAGTCCGTAGAACGTGCCGATGACGGCCAGCGTAGCCAACGTGTAGACGTAGCCTTGCTGGAAGATGATATCGACGTCCATCAACCGGTACCGCGTGATTGCATAAGCCCAGGTCAATGGAATCAGTCCCATCGAAAGCACACTCAGATTCATCACGTGCGTGGGAACTATGCCGGCTACGTAAGGCAGTGCGTAGAGAAACGCGAACGGCGCCAGGCCGACCAGGGCCCCGTTACGTAGGTATTTCAATTGGCGCCGAAGCACCGGATCTTCCGCATGAGCGAAATCCAAACCGAGAGCGGCCGCCCCACTGAAATACAGCAGCATCGAAAAACCGAGCATCAGACGGTCCAGAAACCAGCGCACTTCCAGCAGCGGCGTCGAGAATTTCAACAGTCCCTCGGCAGATACAGCTACCAGAGCGAGCAGCACTGCGGAGGGAGCGTACAGTAGAACCCAGGCGCCTCGCCGTTGCAGGAATCTCGGGCACACATGGAATGTGAGGCAAAAGTGAAGGAACACCGCGGGAGCGATCAAGCTGGCCGCCAAATTACCCCAGTACACGACCTCATCGAACGTGTTCAGCTTGCCGGAATAGTGGAAGCAGCACGCCACGAAAGACACGATGCACAGCAGGAAAAAATGCAGAGATTTGGCTGCACTCGTTCGGCGGTAATAGACGAACAGCCCGATCGCGAGGTACGCAAACCCGACGGCGTACTGGTAATACACCGCGGTGTCTCGCGGCGCCGCCTGAATGAAAATGTTGTCTTTCTGGAAATCTATGCCGTCTCGCCGGAGCGTATATCGCGTTTGTCCCAACAGCGGCACTTGCGAGAGCGCTTGCGGGACCTCCAGCGACTTCTGAATAGGAACCGCCCCTATCTTGATGAGTTCGTCGCCAACCCGAATGCCGGCCTTATCGCCGGAGCCTCCGGCAGAAACATAGTCAGCCGTAACGCGATTCCGGCCATCCGCCGCTCGGTGATCGACCCAGGTAACCCCATCGTCGTGAAGCGGATAAGTGCGCAGATGCAGAAAGCTCAACACGGCCGCAAAGACTGCCGCCATGGTCAATATGAGCAGTAAGGTACCTGCGAATTGGTTCCTAGATTCGCTCACCGGATTCTGTTACACAAGTTATGCTTGCTATGCACGCTGGCAGCCATTGGACGCCCGCTCGTATGTCACTGTTAAAGCTACATCATAGCTAGTACGGCGGGAGATTTGGACATCTCAATTCTTCATTTTGGAAGGGCCTCTACGGAATACAGTAGGACGCTACTGTTTTTGTCCGCCGAGGGGCGCTGGGCCGATCTCAAGTTTTGTGCTTCCTGCAGATCCTGCGCCGCCATCGGAAGCTCTATTCATGACGCAAAGCAACCATAGGGTCTACGCTCATCGCACGCCTCGTCGGGATAAAACAAGCGGCCAGCTCCACCACCATCAGCAGAAGCGATACCACGGTAAACGTGAACCAATCCCCCGGTTTAACACCGTATAGCAAACTGCTCAGGAGCCGTGTGAGGCCGAGCCCCCGCCGCGACACCTATGCTCGTGCCGGCCAGAGCCGTACCCATTCCCTGACTCAAAACCAGTCGCAGGATATCGCGTGGCTGCGCTCCCATCGTCATGCGAATACCAATTTCACGTGTGCGCTGCACAATCGTGTAGGAAATAAGCCCGTACAAGCCGATTGTCGGCGAGAATCAGAGCGAGTGCGGCAAAGCTGCCGATCAAGTAGGTCGGATATCGGCGGAGAAAGACCGATGGCGACTGGTTTGCCACCTCCTGTAGGCTCTGTGGCTGAATCATCGGAAGCTGCGGATCAATCTTGTGAAGAACCTCCCGAGCCGCGCCTACAAAGGCCACTGGCTCGCCGGATGTTCGCACCAGGTAACTGAGATATGTTGAAGGCCCCTGATCATTCGCGACGTAGATGATTGGCGGTCGATCCGACGCAAGATCGACTTGAGCCGTATCGCCGACAATGCCGACAATCTGCTGAAACGGAGCCTTAGGCGAAAACGTAAATCGGATGCGCTTGCCTACTGGATTCTCGTTCGGAAAATACGTCCTCACAAACGCACGATTCACTATCACGACGCTAGGAGCATCTGGTCCGTCGTTCGCGCTGAAAAAACGTCCGGCCACGAGCGGAACTTTTAATGTTGAAAAATAGCCGCTACCTATGTCGACAATGTTGCATTCATCTTCTTGGCCGGTTGCCTTGGGTCTGCCCTCGATCACGAACCGAATCGTGCCGCTGCCTCCATTTGCCGGCACACCGGTTGTCGCCGCAACATCTAGAACTCCCGGAACATCCCGAAGCTGCTGCGGTGAAGGCGTGCTCAAAACGAACCGCACTCGGACTCCGGAACGGGAATACTCTCTCTTGTGGATACGAGACGTCCGGCAGGTTCACGGAAAATGTAAGCACATGCGTCATGTCGAAACCGGGATCCTGGTGGAGCAGTGCCCGCAGGCTTTCGAGCATCAGCCCGGCGCCGGCAAGCAGCACCAGTGAGATAGCGACTTCGGCGATCACCAACGCGTTGCGAAGACGTCCGTGAACTGCGCTCGTTCCGCCGCGCGACTCATCTTTCATCGCATCGCTTAGTTTCAATCGTGAAGCGGCGAGCCCCAGCGATAATCCAAATAGGATTCCGGTGAGTAGAGTGACACCGCACAGGAAAGCAAGAACAGGTGCATTGATTCCGGCATCGCGCAGGTAAGGCATAGCTTGCAATTGCGAATCGGGCATCGCCGTGATCAGGAAATGAACACCCCAATGCGCGCCGATCACTCCTAGAATGGCTCCCGCGACGGAGAGCAACATGGTCTCGGTAAGCAGTTGCGAAATCAGATTTCCACGGCTCGCGCCGAGGGCAGCACGCACTGCGAACTCTTTGCGGCGGCCGATGGAACGCGTGATCAGCAGATTGGCGACGTTCGCGCAGGTGATCAGCAGAACAAATCCCACTGCTCCCAGAAGAACCAGCAGCAGAGGCCGGATCTTGCCTATGATCCTATCTCGCAAGCTCCCCATCACCAAAACGATCGAACCGTTCTCTTTCGGATATTCGCGAGCGAGCCGGCCGTTGATCGTTTGCATTTCCGCGAGCGCCTGCTCGGGCCTAACGCCGGGCGCTAATCGGCCGATGACATTCAACCAGCGGAGACTTCGTCGAGTAGTCGCGTCAGGTCCGGGATGTAACGGTACCCACAACGGTGCGGATCGAGGCGCAAATTCGAAATCACGTGGCAAGACGCCGATGATCGTGACCGGAGTGCTATCCAGACGAATGTTGCGGCCTACCACTTTAGCGTCACCGGCAAACTCGCTTTGCCACAATTCATAGCTGAGAATCGCCGCATGTGGGACGGCGGCACCTACTTCCGCCTTATCGAAATTCCGGCCCAGCAGCAGCTTCACGCCAAGAGTCGGAAAGAAATTCGGAGTGACTTGCCCGGCAAAGATGTTCTTCGGCTCGCCGCCCGCATCCATCGTGAACGCGTCACCGGCATAGGCGGCGAACGATTCGAAAGCTCTTCGCCGTGTGCGTCCACTCTAAATAGTCGGGGTAGGAAGTGTTTGCCGCGTTGCTGTATTGCGTGCGTGCTTCGCCGATCGTAAGCAGCTTTTCGGGTGCCCGATATGGCAGCGGCCGGAGAAGCGCGGCATACACCACTGAGAAAATCGCCGTGTTCGCACCGATTCCAAGCGCCAACGCCAGGACCGCAACAATCGCAAACCCCGGACTCTTGCGCGAAGTCCGGAGGCTGTAAAACAGATTTCGCCCCAAAGTTCTCATTCGCGTCCTCCCATGACAACGGGTGACGAGAAGCAATTGAGGTGCCCATTTGCCCAGCCTTTTAAGCTGCTGCTATAAGAACGATTTGGCTCCAGCCGAGAGCGCAACGGATGCGTCTCATCCGTCCGATATCGGACGGCTACTTGCGAAAACGGAACCGCGCGCGTCAGCAAGCGGTCGCCCTCCGAATACGCCTCAGCGTAGGTTCTCAGGCGGAATCCGGTCGATCAGTTCGCGGATGGCTCCGACCAGCGATTGCACACTGGCGCTGGCCGCCAGTTGCGATTCGCGTAGCAGCTCGATGCGCCGGTCTGTGAGCGCCGCGTGCTCGACCAGGCCCTGGATCGCTTCCCAGATACGCTGATGCTCGGCCAAATGCTTCTCCCAGCTCTGGTCACCGTTTCCTTCCGGCATCGCTCCTCCCGGTCATCAATTTCCACCAGCCTTCGTGGTCACGCTCGAAGTATAGCCGCTCCCGCTGGAGTTGATGCGGTTTATCTCTATTTCTGCGTAACAGAATTTCTGATATTCACGGGCGCCACAACTCCGCTGCCGTACTTCTCGATTCTGCGCGCCTTCATATCGTAAACGTCGCCTGCGGAAAGGACGTAGTATGGTTTTTCCCAGGGCTCATAGACGCGAGTATTGTCATGGATGGCTACCTTCCACTTCCCAATAACCTGAAAGCGATCTCCGGTAACAACGATCGCTGTGCCTTCCGATAAGCCGATTCCCAGCAGGTCGGGGTATTTTTTAATGACCGGGATGAGATCGTCCCAGCGGTTTCTTGTGTTGATGTGCTGGTCGATTGCGGAGCGGCGCAGGAACGCAAAGCCGTGCTGGTGTTCCGGTTCCGGCGCCATGACAATTTCCGACCCCGCGACGGCCCCTCGAACCAGGTAGTCGCCTTGAATGGTCGCACCGGCAGAGCTGCCTCCGATGACGCCTCCGCGATTCAGTACTTCCCGAAATTCGCGTAAAGTGAGTGTGCCTGCGTAGGAGTCGACACAATTCCACTGACGTCCGCCGTTGAACCAGACGCCCCTCGCATCGCGCAGCGTGGCAGCAAACGCTTCGGTATCGGCGACCTTGGGGTCGGAAGTGTGGAGCATGTGCACGTTCGTCAGCCCAAGCTTTTTCCAGGGAGCAACGACCTTATCTTCCTCGTAGACAATGAGCTTTCCGTCGCGTGTTCGGTTACCACCTGCCGTGGGGATGATGATGATCTTCGCGTCCAGGCCGCCGGCGAGATTGATAAACGTTTCGTCGATGCCGGTGCCTTCTGCCGAGCCGCCTCCCTGAATGACGAGGGTTCCTTTCTCGGGGCCATATTCGGGCGCCTGAGCGGAAAGCCTGCCGACGAGCAAAACAGTTAAGAGCGCATACTGAAGTCTCATAATCCTTCAGAGAACTATAACAATCTCAGGCTCAATGGCAGACTTTCGGTATGCGGTAGAGCAGGGTGTGCGAGTGGTTGGGGCGGGGAGGGGTGTGGATAGTAGGGGGGGGAGAGGTTGGCGGGAGGGAGGCGGGACGGATGTACGGTAGCTCGAAGCAATGGATCTGAGCGCGAATCCGGCTGAGAATACAGGCGCAGGTATGGCGGTGCTGGTGTGATACGTCCGAAGCCGTTGCCGAGCGCAGCACCAGACTAAAGGACCGGTCCAGCATAAACAGAACGCCTGCCGGCCGCGCACTGCGGGGGCGACGGAACGCTCCTGCACAGCCGTGCGAGTAGATGTACGACGCGCCGAGCAGGAAGGGGGGGGGGGGCGACTCGAATATCTTAAGGAATTTTTCGAGCCGTTTACTTTAGCATCCCGCTATGTCTCTTGCCGATCTCTCGATTAGCGCCGGCGAAGTGCTCCAGGCATTTCATCGCGACGCCCCCAATCTGTTTTTGGGCGCGGGATTCATAACTGCGGGTCTGGTCGCGATAGCATTTTCGGCTCTGCGCAGAAAGCGCGATCCGCTTCTCATCTACTTCGGCGCCTTGGCCGCACTGTATGGCCTAAGGCTTTGGCTTCAAGCCAGCCTCCTAGGGTTCCTCGTGCCCAACTCGATCTTCTACACGCGGCTGCGCGCTGCCATCAACTATCTTGTTCCGATTCCATTTGTCTTGTATCTCCGCTCTGCGGGTTTCCTGCTGAGCCGCCCCGCAATTGTGGCTGCCTATGCGTTGGCCATCGTGGACGGCGCACTTGCCGTGTTAACCTTCGCCTCTGGTCCCACACGCTTATACGACCGCGTCAACAACGTCGTAGTGATCGCTGCATTAGCAGTCTTGATTCTGCAGTTCATCCGTTACTCACAACGCGGCGACGCAGACCTTGTTGTGATCCGGCGCGGGCTTCTGATCTTCGCCGGGTTCGCCCTCTGGGACAACGTCACTGGTCTTTATTTCTCTTTTCGCAGAATCGAACCTGTTGGCTTTGCCGTTTTCCTGAGTTGCCTCGGCTACGTCGCCGCGCGACGGACACTTGCGCGTGATCGCCAGCTGAATGAGATTCAGAAGGAACTCGAGGTCGCAAGGCGCATCCAGCTTTCAATCTTGCCGGCGGAGTTCCCAAGCTCGCTGCACTTTCACGTCGCGGCGCGCTACATGCCGATGACCTCCGTAGCCGGAGATTTCTACGAATATGTTGTGGCTGAGGACGGTCAGGCAGGACTCTTAATCGCCGATGTCTCCGGACATGGAGTACCGGCTGCGCTCATCGCATCCATGGTGAAGCTGGCCGCAGCATCGCAGCGGACCACGGCCGCGGATCCCTCACAATTCCTGCTCGGCATGAATGCCGCGCTCTGGGGCAATACACAGAACCAGTTCGTCACCGCCGCTTATGTTTACTTGGATTCGCAGTCGCGCGAGCTGCGCTATTCGGCTGCCGGACATCCTCCCATGCTGCTGCTCCGAAACGGCACGGTTCTGGAAGTGCAAGAAAACGGTCTGATGCTCGGCGCATTCCAGTTCGCCACTTACTCGACCGCCACGCATCGTCTCGAACAGGATGATCGGCTCCTGCTTTACACCGACGGAGTTGTAGAAGCTTCGAACGCGGCGGGAGAGTTTTTTGGCCGCGAAGCACTGGGCGAAGTGCTGAGGAAGACGTCTCGATCTTCACCCGCGGAAGCTGCTGATCTCATCCTGTCCTCGGTGCAGCAATGGTCTAGTACGCAAGACGACGATCTCACCCTCATCGTTTGTGACTTCGCGGAATCCGCGGAAGCCGGCACACATTCTAAAGCCGCTTCCGGGCAGGTCTCTCCCGACGCTGGATGCCTCACTGTGCTTTCAAGATAATAGCTTCAGAGGAGTTGTGATCATGAAGCTGACTATTACAGCAGGGTTGATTATAGCGTTCGTTGGATTGAGTGCCGCCGCGCAAGACTGGTATCACGAGCGTGAGGCCCGCTACCGGGACCAGCAGTGGCGATCCCACGTGTTCTTACACGTAAGGTCAGACCTGGACCATATCTGGAGCGCCAACCGGGCTAGCGATAAGGAACGTACACGTCTCGAGAGAACAAAACAGGAACTAACAGAGTTGCAAGCAAAGCTCGATCAGGGTCGCTTCGATAACGGCACCTTGAACGATGTGATCGACTCCATCCGAAAGTCAGCCAATGATGATCGGTTGGCGTCCCGCGATCGAGCGGTTTTGGGCGATGATCTGAACCGGCTCAAGGACTACCAGAATAATCACAATCACTGGAACCGTTAGGCTGAAGCTCCGCGTTGCGGGAACTTTCGGGGGAACGCGATGCAGACGTGGTCTGAAACGGCACGGTCCTTGAAGCGTTAGTGATTATCCTTTGCCTTCATCCGCTGAAGGACCGTAGATGGCGGGGACCTTCGCTTCGTTCATGCGCAGGTACACCGTCAATTGCCCACGATGGTGCGCCATGTGGTTCAGCACGCCATCGCGAATGGCGACATAGCGTGGCTGCTCGCTCATCAGCTTGCCCGCTGCTAGCATGCGCCATTTCGTGTTCAGCAGACGATCGTCCGTGGTTTCTCTTAACGCTCCGCGCCCTTTCTCTAGACTGGCCTCGAACTGCTCCAGCAGATCGCGTCGCGTCTTCCATTCCTGCGGTTTAAACTTCGGACCTCCGGGCGGATTAATGTCCAGCTCGTCCATGTTAACTACCATGTCGAGCCACGCCGGAATAGTGGCAACAATCGTCGCTAGATTGCCTAGTGGCATCGACCTCTCGTGCGGCTTCCAGTCATTCTTTCCTTCCGGCACCCGTTCTAGTGTTTTGCGAATACCAACGGCTTCGCGTTCAAGTTCAGCCAGCAACAGTTCGGTGATCTTCATTGAATGTTTCCTTAGCTTCGATTCTAGATGCCCCGCGAGGCGCCACGGCATGAGGTAATTGAACCTGCCCAAAACCTTGGGTGATTTGAGGATCTTAAAGGAGGGGTCGGCAACTAAGGAACCGGTTGTATTTCCCGCAAAGCTCGAGCAAGGGCAGCATGCGCCGCATCAGTCACCTTAACCACAGGCCCACCCCCGTAAAGTGCCTGCGGCGGGCGTTCCCGCCAGGTTGCGCCTGCGGGATAGACGGCAATGTAGTCCCAGACGACGCTCCTTCGATCTTGCTCTCCCATTGAGCGAGAAATCAATCGCCCTTTGTCCCAGAATTGGGAGGCGCGGGAATCGGAAATGCGTCTCAACGCCGCTGTTGACGGCGAAGCCCAGTCTGTCGGCAGCACTGGTTCCCAGACGACGAACACTCGCACCGGCTTACCCGCAAACTCCCGCAAAATTTCCTCGGCTGCAGAGGCCCCCTGCAGACATACCGTTCAAGTGGGTGACAGAAGCACAAGCACTCGCACATCATGTTTTGCGCCGTTAAATGCATTCCTGATTTCGGCTATTTTCTGCGCTGTGAGCCGTTGAAGCGGAGGCTGACCGGGAGGCGCCTGACTGCCGCCGTAAAAATAGAGCAGTGCTCCTACGAAGGCTGCCGTCAGAATTGCGGCCAGGATATATTTGCGATTCATGGAATTATCGCGTCCAGCAGACTAGCCGATGCGTTCGCCATCACCTGCGGGAAGAAGATCGAGACAACCACGATCACTGCAGCTACCCACAGCAGCACCGAGGCGATTACGCTGGGTCGGCGCTGACATTTTTTCGCTCGCCAGGCGCTATAGAACCCATAGGCAACGAATAAGATCGAAGCTCCCAATAAGTACGGCCTCGCTGCCGAAAGAAACGCCGAGCTGCCCGCAAATCCTGCGGCGAGTAGAAAGGGTAGAATCGGCAGGCAACAACTGGAAGCGGCGAGGACGCTGCCTATCGCGCCGATACTGGCAAGTGCGGTGCGAGTCCCGCTGAACCGGCCCCTCTCTGCAGTACTGCCATTGGTTCGCTCACGCATAGTTCACGTCTCCCGTGCCTCTTGGATCGCCGTTCGAATCATCTCCTCTGAAGGCAGCCCCTCCGAATATCGCCGGCAGGCGAAGCCCGTATCTTTGACATTGCGCGAATTGGCCTCTATATCGAGTCCATTGACGCGAATCGTCGGTGATCCAAAGAACTTCAAGGCCTTCGCGGATGATTCGTCCTTAACTTCGACCTCGGCTATCTCGGCCAGCAATCCTTCCTGCTGGAGAACCATCTTGAGCCGGTCTGCGGCAGGTGCGTAGTTAGGGCAGCCCTCGAAATACAGAATTTCAATTCTCATCGGAACCTCGATGGACGATTTCTTCGAGCACTGGACAGCAGCCCTTGTGCGAATCTCCAGACGCCCTCAGCTTGCGCTCGCACTTCCGAAGCTTCTTTGTTAATTGCTCTTGTAGAGCGCCAAGTTCCTGGATCTTGTTGTGAATCGTAGTAATTTTCGCTCGCAACAGGTCGCGGACATGGGAACAGATCTCGCCTTGCTCGCACTGGAGTATCAGCAACTCACGAATTTCGGGGAGAGAAAATCCCAGCTGCTGAGCGCGCCGGATGAACTGAATCCGATGAACATCTTGCACATTGAAGAGGCGAAAGCCGCCTTCGGTTCGCGGTGGGTGCTCCAAGAGCCGCTGCTTTTCGTAGAACCTGATGGCGTCTACGCTCAAACCGGTCTGTTCGGATACGCGTCCAATCTGAATGCCGTTCTTCGCCATGCCCTTCTGAAGATACACTCTAGAGTCGACTCCAGAGTCAAGTCGGGCCGCGATCAATGGGACCGGCGAAGATTACCTTGGGAAAGACTATTTGTCGAAGGTAATCTGAAGCGGCCGACGGGTCTCAACAAGGCTCAGTTTCCGACATGCGCATAACACGGGAGTGGGGGCGTGTGTGGTCGCTCCTGAACCATGATCGGGGCCCTCCCGCTACCGCCAGGAAATTCGACGCGGCAAATCGTTATACGTGCCCGATCAGGGTAGAATTCACCCATGCCTCGTCTGCGTGTCGTCTTATCTGCGGGGGGCGCATTTGCTCTCATGTGCTTCGCGGCGGTAACGGCTTTTGAGATCGTTCCACTCGAAACTGTTTCTGAGACATCTTCCAACGCCAGCATTGGTGATCTCAACGCCGATGGCCACCCTGATATCGTCCTGGTCAAAGGCCGGCACTGGCAACTTACAAGCAAGGTATTTTTAGGCGACGGAAAGGGCCACTTCGCTCCCGGCCCTCCGCTGCCGAGCAACGCCACAAAGAGCTATTCCGGTTCGCTCGCCGACATGACGAAGAGCGGGCATTTGGATATTGTTCTGAGCAATGACGCTCCCGATCCGAAACTGGTCTTAGTCAACGATGGTATGGGCCACTTCACGGTGGGGGGAACCTACGGCGATCCGAAATGGCCAACACGGAATGCGGCAGTTGGAGATCTCAACGGCGACGGCTACCCAGATATCGCCGTCGCGAATCGCGAGATGACGTCCTATGTTTGCTACAACGACGGAAAGCTGCATTTCAAATGCAACCCGCTGCGCGATACGCCGAGCGCAGCGAGCATCGTAATCGCGGACATTGACGGCGACGGCTTAAACGACGTCATATTCCCATGCCGCGACGATTGCCAGAGCCGCGTGTTCTTCAACCGGAACTTGGCGGGCGAAGGCCGGCCTTGGGGACCGGCTAAAGCATCGATCCGCGCAATCGCCGTGGCGGATCTGAATGGCGATGGTCATCCCGACATCGCCGCTTGTCCGGAGAGGCTCGGTTGCTTTGTCTACTTCAACGATGGCAAAGGCAATTTCGGGTCTGGCATTCAGTTCCAGAAACCGAACGCGCTGGAACTAGCAGGGAAAGACGAAGAACGTATGCCGTACTCGATGATATCCGCGGATTTCAATGGAGATGGCCACCCGGATCTCATCGTGGGCTACGTCGATGCCCCTGGCGTAATTTATTACAACGATGGAACGGGTAGAAAGTTCGAGGCGCATCCGTTCGGCGATGGGAAGGGCGCAATCTATGGGATGGCCAGCGGCGACCTCGATGGAGACGGGCGGCTCGACTTAGTAGCGGCGCGGAGTGATGCGCCTTCTTTTATCCTTTTCAACCGAGGGTCGAAGTAAAAAGGCCCGTTACTATCGGGATCAGTTCAAGCAGCCCGCTTTCCTGCGAAGGGACGGCAAGATCGTTTCAGACGAGACGAAGTTCAATACCCCGGCTGGCCGCTCGTTATATTGAGGGTCGTGAACCGATAGAATAAAAGTCTCGCACCGGCGCTAGCGCCATTGGCAAGGAGCACGGAGCATGAGTAACATCACACTCAAGGTGAATGGCAGTACGCACACGCTGGATATCGAGCCGGCCACGCCGCTGCTCTACATCCTCCGGAATGACATCGGACTGCAGGGCCCGCGGTTTGGTTGCGGACTGGGCCAGTGCGGGGCCTGCACAGTAATCATCAACGGCGCGGCGGTTCGTTCCTGCATCATGCCTGTGTCTTCCGTCAAGGGTGAAATCACCACACTCGAAGGGCTTTCCTCGAACGGCAAGCTGCATCCGCTGCAGCAGGCGTGGATCGATGAGCAGGTCCCGCAGTGCGGATTTTGCCAGAACGGACAGATCATGACCGCGAAGGCGATGCTGGACAAGATTCCGCATCCGACCGATGCGCAGATCCGTGAGTCCATGAACTCGACGTTATGCCGCTGCATGACGCTATTACCGGGTTCAGGCCGCCATCAAACGTGCGGCGCAAGCGATAGCGAAGGCCCGGCCCGCTTCGGGAGAGGAGGTCGTGGCATGACCATCTCCAGCGGGATTCCGAAACACGTCGAAGAAGTCCTGAGCACGCATCGCAGAGGCTTTCTCAAGAGCGCGGGCCTGCTGGTCGTGAGCTTCGCCACGGGCGCCGGTGCTTTGGTTACGGAGGCCGTTGCCCAGAACAGCGCCGCGGCTCAGCCGGCGGGTCCTTATCCCGATCCCGATTTCCGCCAGCTCGATTCGTGGATCGTCATTCATGAGAACAACACCGCCACCTTTTATGTCGGCAAAACGGACTGCGGCCAGGGCACCGGAACCGGTTTCCGGCAGTTGATGTCCGACGAGCTCGACATTGCGTTCGATCAGACCACCTGCATCATGGGCAGCACGGACATCACGGTCGATCAGGGCGGATCGGGCGGCTCGACGGCCATGGAGAGAGATTCCTGGCCGATGCGGCGCGCTGCCGCTGAAGCGCGCCGGGTGCTGCTCGAAATGGCATCGGCCCGCCTCGGAGCGCCGGTCGATCAACTCGCTGTCAGCAACGCGGTGATCACGCGTGAAAGCCGATCCCTCAAAACGCGTTACGTACGGGGAACTGATCGCGGGAAAGAAGTTCAACGTCACGCTGACCGGCGCCAATGTCAATGCCGTCACCGGCGTCGCCAAAGTGAAGCCGGTGCAGGAACTCAAATATACGGGCCAGCCGCTACAGCGCGACGACATCCCCGCCAAAGTGGACGGTTCCCTGAAATGGGCCGTCGATGTAAAGCTGCCGGGGATGGTTCACGCGCGCAACGTGAAGCCTCCTTTCGCATGCGCGAAGCTGACAGGCATCGATGAATCGTCGGTGCGAAATCTGCCGGGCTTTATCAAGGTGGTGAGCAAAGGGAATTATGTCGCGGTGGTGTGCGAACGCGAGGAGCAGGCCATCCGCGCTGCCCGCGAGCTCAAGACGACCTGGGAGAAGCCGGCAACCGCTCCGTTCCCCGCGTCCGAAGATCTCTTCCACTACATGCGCGCCGCAACGCCCACTTCGGCATCCGATCCGATCGTGGTGGGAAATCCCGATGCGGCATTTTCGGGCGCGGCAAAGGTGATCGAAGCCGAGTACGAGGTTCCGTTCCAGGGACATACCGCGTTCGCGGGGGCTCATGCGACGGCGGATCCGTCGAACGGCCAGATGACGGTCTATTCGAACGACATGAAGTCCTATGGCATGCGGACCGGCGTGGCTGCGTTTCTCGGCATGCCGCGCGGAAAAAGTGCGGGTCGTCTGGATGCAGGGCCCGCAGGGCTTCGGCCGCACCGCGGCGGACGATGCGGGTTTTGAAGCGGCCTGGATCGCCCGCGAAATCGGGCGTCCCGTCCGCATGCAGTGGATGCGGCACGAGGAGACGGCGTGGGATACCAAGGGCCCGGCGTTCCTGGTGAAGGTGCGGGGAGGTCTGGATGCCGCGGGGCATCTGGTCGCGTACGAGTACATCGCCCGTTCGTGCGACTACAATCATGTCGGCTACAACGAGCCCGACACCGTTCTGATCGCACAACTGATGGGATCGAGGCGCGCCAAACCGGCCAGCGGCAGTTCCGCCACGCCTTCGGAAATGTACGCGATTCCCAATCGCCGCATGGCTGGCGAAGTCGTCAGCCTGCCTCTGGTCTGGGAGACGCCGCTTCGCACCGGGAATCTGCGCGATCCGAATGGCCCTCAATCGACGTTCGCGGCGGAATCGTTCATCGATGAACTGGCGGCCGCGGCGAAAACCGATCCGCTGGAATTCCGCATGAAGATGCTCACAGCTGGCACGACCGATGACACTGGGTTCCGGCGCGCGCGGTCCATTGCGGTTCTGAAAGCCGCGGCGGAAGCTTACGGCTGGGATCCGCGTCCTTCGCCCAAACCACTCGGCAAGGGAAACATCCTGACCGGACGCGGCGTCGCGTACTCATTCCGCGGCCAGACCGTTGTTGCGCAGATCGCCGAGGTGGAAGTGAATCGCCAGACCGGTCATGTGTGGGCGAAGCGGCTGGTATGCGCGCACGACTGCGGTCTGATCGTCAATCCCGCAGAGCCTGCGTCGCACGGTGGAATGCGCCACGCTGCACGGGCTGAGCCGTGCGATTCACGAAGAAGTTCGGTTCGACACGGAGAAGATCACGAGCGTGGACTGGGTGTCGCATCCGACTCTCCGCCACGCCGATGTTCCGGAGCGGATCGATGTCGTGCTGGTGAACGGCGATCCGAATCCGAACCGTCCCGACCTACGCCCCTATGGAGCCGGAGAGGCGGCGCTCAAACCCATGCTGGCCGCGATTGCGAATGCGATCTATGATGCGACCGGCGTTCGCATCCGAAGGGTTCCCTTTCGGGACGCGCGCGTGCTCGCCGCCCTCAAAGCTGCGAGCGTGTAATGCGCCGCGTCTGTCCCTTCACTCGATTCGAGTAGCTTCGCTCCGCAAATCCCTCCGCCCGCCCAAATCCTCGACTTCCCGTTTTTCAGTCACAAGCCCAAATCCCTTATTTTTGGCCCTTTTCTGCCAAAAAGACTTGACACACCATGCCAGATTGAAGTCGCAGGCGCCATCCTCTCATTCGTGGATGCGCTCTCCCGTACAACTGAACCGCAACACCGCAGCGAGTCACTGATTCAGTGATCGGCTACCCGCGTCCGCACCGCCGCGTGCGCCCGCAGGCAGCCCCTCGCGCGCCATCGAACAACGAAAAGGAGTTTCACCTCATCTCAACACAAGCGCAAATCCTCACCAAGCAACAACCCGTCCAAATGGGATTGAACACGCCAGCGGCGTTTTTCGCGACCTTGAGTTCTCAATCTAGGAGATGCGCATGATACGGCAAGTTGGGAGCCCTCACCACGACCCGCTTTCGAGCCTCCGGATTGATCGTCTCCACACGATCGAGAGCCAGGTGAAGTTACTTCTTTGCCTTCTTGGCTGGTTAGGGCATAAAGCTGCAGGCCGAAACGGTGAGCTTGGTGGGGGCAACCTTGATCTCCTGCAGGTTGTTTTTGACCAGCATCGCATTGAAGTCGGTGATCTGTTTCCGGGCGTCCTCCCAGGCAGTCCTGGTACGGTTCAGGTCGGTGCAGTCTTTCTGCCAGGTAGCGATCTGGGCGGGGCTGGGCGCCATGTCGAGGCCGACCTGCATCATGCTGACCATGGTGTTGAATGCGTTGTTCAGTTCGAAAAACGATTGCAGCGCCTTGGGATTGGGAGGCGGACGCCGAACAGGCCCGCCGCCTCCGAAACCGGCCGGCATGACGCCGCCAATTTTGGTCAGACTGGCCTCAAGTGTTTTGGCCTGTGCGGCCACGTCGCCGGGCAGGTTGCCCTTCATCAGGGTTGCAAGCTGGTCCTTCACCGCATTCACTTCCTCATGGCCTTCGAAGCTATGCTCCATCCCTTGCACTGAAAGAAGAGTGAGCTTGTTCTGGATGCGCAGGGCGGCCATGAGCGCGGGACTCTGGCCGATGCGCGGATCGTTCATGACGGTGACGTCGCGCGTATAGACCTGGCCGTCGACGGTCAGCTTGAGCGTATAAACGCCGGGAATCACCTGCGGTCCATGCGGACCGGGGGTGGTGGAGCCCTCCACCATGTTCATCTGATTCTCGAGGTCGTGCCGCAGGGCGGGCGGGTCGTCATACTGCAGGTTCCAGTTGACGCGGTTGAGACCAACATGCGTCGAGAGGACGCGAGTCTCGGGAGCGGCCAGCCAGTAGTGGGGATACGCCGCGCCCTCGATGGGCGGCGGCAGGGTGCTGGACATGGTGCGGACCAGATTGCCCTTCGAATCGAAGACCTGGAGTTGGATGGGCCCGCTCGGCTGGTGGCTGAGGTAGTAATCCACGATCGTGCCGTAAGGCACGTTGGGTGCATGGGGCACTTCGATGGAGAAGGGCTGATCCCAGTTGCTGTTGATGCGTGCGCGAATGGCCTCCTCGGGCTTGAAGAGATACACGGACGATGCGCTGATGGCTTGGGCGTTGGCCGCGATCTGGCGCAGTGGCGTGATGTCGTCGAGAACCCAGAAGCCGCGGCCGTAGGTGCAGATCACCAGGTCGTTCTGGTGGTGATCGGTGTGGACGTCGAGTTCGCGGATGGAGGTGCTGGGCAGGTTCTGGCGCAGCGACTGCCAGTGATCGCCATTATCGAAGCTGACATACACCGTGGTCTCGGATCCGGCGAAGAGCAAGCCCGGCTGCTCGGGATCGACCCGCAGACTGTTGATCCAGCTTCCGGTGCGCTCGTCGCGGGGCAGGCCGTTGACGATGCTGGTCCAGGTCTTGCCCGCGTCGGTGGTGCGCCAGATGAGCGGCACGTCGGGGTTCTCGTCGGGGGGCAAAGTTTGGCCGCGCTCGGGGGCAATGCGAGCGGCGAGGAAGGCGGTATTGACGTCGTCGCCTGCCTCCATGGTGTTGAAGTTGGTGTGCGGCGGAACGTTGGCGATGTTGGTGACGTTCGTCCAGGTTTTGCCGTGATCCATGGTGTTGTAGATCTGTCCGTTGCTGCTGACCGTCCAGATGACGCCGCGTTTGACCCTGGATATCGAGAACTCGGTGATCGCGGGTGCGGGCGGGGGCGGTCCGGCGCTCGGCCTCGGTGTTTGCGCCGCCGTTTGTGCCTGCGCTCCCGGCGGCGTGGGTTCTGGCTGCGGAGGCTGTGGGGGCGGTGGTGGCACCGGCGGCGCCGTGCCGCAGGCCACCTGGGGCTTGCCCTTGGGCGTGGTCAGATCGGGGCTCGCGGCAGTAAAGGAATGGGCGCCGTCGCGCGAGACCAGAAGGCACTGGTAGGCAACGTAGAGAGCGCTGGAATCAAACGCGATGTCGAATTTTTTCTCGAAATCGCGCCCGGCGTGGTATTTGTCTTGATCGGCTCCGAAGTTGGGCGCGACGTTCTCCCACTGGCCGGTGGTCATATCAATCTTGATGAGGCCGCTGCCGCCGCCTCCCGGACCATATCCAACGCCATAGATGATGTTTGGATTTTTAGGATCGGGTGTATCGACGCCGAATTCAGACGACGGCACCGGGCTCCAGTCAGTGAAGTTCACCTGTCCCCAGTTGCCGCGGCTCGAGATCATCACGGCGCCGGTGTCCTGCTGCGCACCGATGATGTGGTAGGGATATGTGCTGTCGGTGGCTACGTGGTAGATCTGCGAAATGACCTCGGTGTACCAGAGGCTCCAGGTGCGGCCGTCGTCCAGGGTGACGCTGGCGCCCTGGTCGGAGCCGACCAGCATGCGGTGGCCGTTCGTGGGGTCAATCCAGAGCTTGTGGTAGTCCTCACCGCCGGGCGCGCCCTTGAAGGGCTCAAAGGTGACGCCGCCATCGGTCGAGCGGTACATCGCGGTGCTCATGGTGTACACAATGTCCGGATTCTGCGAGTCCACGAACACGCCGCTGCTATAAGCGCCCTGGCCGTTGCTGATCCGCAGGTCCTTCCCGGCCATGTGCTGCCAGGTGGCGCCACCATCATCGGAGCGGTAAAGTCCCGAGCCATGTTCAATGTTATTGCCGACGATGTACATGCGCCGGCCCTTGGTGTGCATGGCGACGGCGACCGCAACGCGGCCCGGGAAGGGCGGAATCTTGATCTCGGTCCAGGTCTTGCCCTCATCCGTGGACTTGAACACCAGGGGCGGCTTGCTTTTCGCCTCGCGATTGGCGGCGCCGAAGCCGCCGCCGCTTCCCTGCGTGGCGGCCAGCATCACACTGGGGTCGTCGTATGCGTACTCGAGATCGCGCGTGCCGTCGTAGTCGGCGGGCTTGAGGACGCTGGTCCAGGTCTGCCCGCCGTCGGTGGAGCGGTAGATACCGCCGCCGTGGCGGGTGGTATCGCCGAGGGCGGAGACGAGCACCAGGGCAGGATCGGCGGGATCGACAACGATGTTGCTGATCTTCACCGTGTCTTCGAGGCCAATGTGCTGCCAGGTCTTGCCGGCATCGGTCGACTTCCACATGCCGTTGCCGAGGCTGCCCTGAATGGGGTCGCCGGCGCCTGCATACACGATATCGGGATTGGAGGGAGCGACCTGGATGGCTCCGACACTATCGACGCTCTTCTCCTGGTCGAAGATGGGGAACCAGGTGACGCCGGCGCTGGTCGTTTTCCAGATGCCGCCCAGCGGCATGCCAGCATAGAACACCCCAGGTTGGCCTATGACACCGGTGACGGAGGCAATTCGTCCGCCATGGAAAGGCCCCAAGTTTCGCCACTTGAGGCCCGCATAGAGATCGGGATTGATCTGCGCCGTTGCAGTGAAAGCTGATGCCAGTATGCTCGAAACAGCAAGCACCCAATATGCCGTCCGCGACATTCGCGTCATGATGTAGGAACCCCTCGTGAGAATCCTCGCCGTCATTGGGGCAGTATACAAGCGCGTGGAAAGGGTACGCTCGCTGTCTCACGGCAAGGTCTATACGCGCTCTCTGGATTCAGGCCCATAAGGACTTCGCAGGCAAAGCGCCGAATCGAACGCTTATCTTCGCCAAGGACAGTTCGCACGACATTGCCTATGATCGCCCCGAATTGATCGTGGAAGCAACTGTGAAGTTAGTCGATCAACTTAGGTCGGCCAGACCGCAACGTAAGGTATAACTCTCTCCGGAAAGCTATCAAGCCTATTCCTTCCCAGGTTCCTCGCCCAAGTTTTTAAACAGATTCTAAGGCATCACTATGACTTGATCTTTCACCTCCTTCATTTTGTAACTGGCGCGGGTTGTCCAGAAACAGGCTTCTCGTCCATCAGCGTCCCGATGAATCGCCTAGTCACGATCAGCGCTGTGGGGCGTCTAACGCGACTTTGAGTTCTCAATCTACGAGATGCGCGTGATACATCAAACTACCGTATGCATCGTCAAGGGGTTGCCGGTGGAGCATTGAACTCAATTTCGATGCATTTACGTTCGATAATTGGCATTTGTGAACGTAATGCGTCGCGCCTCAAGCAGAGCGAGTGCGTCGCCGCCCGGAAGCCGACGTGCGAGGATCAATCTGTTGTGAAACCGGCCACTCTCAATTTCGGGGGACCACGCTCGAGTTTCGGGTGATGCCTAGAAATCGGCTTATCCAGTGCTATAGAAACGGCCGTTTAGATGATTTAATTAGATCGCAGGCCAATGACACAAGCGACCTACTCAGAAATCGCTGCCTATCGCTCACCGATCTTGGTCTACGACGGCTCCTGCGGCTTCTGTAGCCGTTCGATTCAGTTCATGTTGCGTCATGAACGACGGCATGACTTGTTGTTTGTGACTCGCGACTCTAAACTAGGCCAGCGCTTGCGGGGCGCATGCGGATTGGAATCGGTTGAATCGATGCTTTGGATCGAAGGCGGCCAGGTGTTTGCCAAATCTGGCGCGGTGATCAAAGCAGCAGCCTATCTCGGCGGCTGGTGGTCTCGATTAGCAGTCCTTGGTTCGTTTTGCCCTTCGTTCATCCTGAACGGAGTCTATGAATTCATCGCTAAAAACCGTCGCCAGCTCTCGTCCAATGCGGCCGTCTGCCTGTCTCCCAGTTCTGAACAGCGCAATCGCTTCCTAACCTGATCGAGAGAAGTGAGCTCCAAAATCGCTAATTGACGATTCTCGGGATTGTTTACGGGTACGGCTCATGCCGACGTTGAGCGGCTCGAAGCCGACTTGCAAGGACCTAGTGCTTTGTGCGTCGTTCAGCTCAGAAGGCGTAACGCCAGTTCAGGAAAATCTTCTTCAATGTGACTGATAGCGGCGCGGAGAAGTGGAAGCGCCGCATCCCCTTTTCTACTGCCAATGAGGGCCATCCATCGCGATGGGAAATAACGGACCAACATGCCAAGAATGTATGCGGCGAGATAACACTTTGAAAGCGGAGACGTAGGTCTCGTTGGGCCATGGGACGATCAGCTGTCCCATGTCAGCATTTCTCTTAAACTCAATTATAGGAGCATTTCGGACATAATCCTCGGACTGTCCATCTTCTATCTCATAGGTGAAACTTGGAAGGTCGAACTCCGGTACCGGTGGGCAATGATCAACTGGAATGCGCTCTGGTAGGCGAAAGAGGGTTCGCACCTCATCGGCATTAATTGCTCCTCCGACCGGATCCTGAAGGACGTGGACAACGTACGATGATTCCGTACGAATGATAGTTCCAAAGCGGAGGTTTGGGCGACGCTCAGTAACGTCACTATATGTCATCCAGAGCCGTGGAATCCGAGACAGGATGGCATCAAGTGTCAGAGTGTCTCTTACTTGCAGGCTACGGGAATACTTTACGTTCTGAATGATCGCTCCGCCATGTCGCTTTGGGAGGACTTCTCTTTGGTGTGGATCAGTTACGGCGACCAGTTCAGCAAAGGTGCCTTCCTCGGTCTCAACTTCAAGATCAAGGACCGATAGGGTGCCTTTGGAAAGGACACCCGTCCAGCCCTTGGCGCGCAACCCATGTGAAGGCTTAAGGTTTTCCTCTTTCGCTGCCACATTCAGAAAAAGAATCACTCCGCGGCTAAGCGATAGGACACCGTAGAAAAGTAACAACGGCCGGACAGCCTCGGCCGCAATCTCGGCGTTCCTAAAGTATTCTTCTGCTTGAACAACACAGGAAGTGATCTCCCATGCACGCTGTGCGCTAAGCTCACGATCATGTTTATGCTCGAATGTACGCCGCACCAGATCGTGTGTTCGGAAGTGCGCGAGAGAGCTCCAAAGATCTCGGTTCATAACCGACTTGATTTGAGCTTGCTCGAGCTGGAGTTTCTTTCAGTTTGACTTGATTGGGATGCCATTGTAATCAACTCACCTGAAGCGAGGTGATGATTTTTGCTTGCACATCGCTTTGGGGCATCGGCCGAACCGTAGACTGTGCTTCCCCCTAATCGAGGCGGGACTCCACATTACACTCCACTCCGTTCAGCTGTAAAACAGCTGCAAACGCCTTTGCGTATGCGACAGCGCGATCAATCGATTGGGCGGGGTGATAAGCGAAAACCCTAGCACCGCTGCTGTAATGTCGGTCGCCAGTACCGGATTGTACCAACCAGCGCGCGAACCCTCTTCGGGCATCCGGAATGCGTATAGAAGCCGACCCACACATGCCCTCCATTTCGACCGGAAATCCGCTTACCTTCATTGGGGTAGGGACACACGCTTCGGCGGCAGACGTGCCGGCCGCATGGGCTAGTCGATACAATTCTTCCCAACGTTCCTTTTCAGGCAACTGAGAGGAAACGATGCTCGGCTGACTCGTGCCCACTTCATTAACAACGTCAGTTTCATCCTCTGGCCGAGCTGTAGTTAATTGTGGAAGCTGGCCCGGCCTCATGATCCAATTTGTGAACACTTGGACGACCCGACCGTTCAAACCGGTGATCGGCAAAACGCAATTGAAGCTCGCCCCGAAGCCGTCCTGCCAAGTCTTGATCTTCAGCTCAGAAACATCGGATCGCCGAAGGCCCTCATAGAACTGGGCCGCCAAATAACGCCAGTCGGCAGGACCTATCACGAGGACTTCGCGAAAAAACTTAGCCTTACCTGCACCATCCTTGTGCTCCGGGTTGAGCAAATACTGGACGAACTTCGCCTCCGGGAGCTCTGCCTCTATGATGGTGTCGGGTGCTGAGGAAGACGTAAAGACGACATCAGCTTGTTCAAGCGCAGGTAGCCGAGAAATACCGTCGATCACGCGCTCCTGGATTGTGTATACTCGTTTCCCCTCGTAACGCTCTGCTGACAATCGTCCGCGATCCGATAGGCCAGAAAAAATCGGGAGCGGCGGTTTATTTTCGCGAAATTTGTCTGGCGCTAGCCGCTGCTCGCCTCTGGGACTGAAATCAGAAGCACCCTCGAAGACGGTATCGTCAACGCCGTCCCAGCCACGTTCGAGATATACAGCGCCGCCCGCGATGAACGCATCGTATACCAAGTATCTGAGGAACAATGTGAATTGAAGCGGATTGCCAAGATCAACCTCCAGGCTTCCCAAGTACCCGTTCGTCTTCCGCAATTGTTGATCAACCCCCTCGCGAATACCTATTTGAAGACTGGGTAGCATTACGCAATGAATCCGGCCGTGCGCTAGGACTATCGGGAAGGACTCGAGATCCACTGTGTTCCACTGCTGAGCAAACGCGTCCGCCAGGTCCCAGACGACAGTGCGGTACGTTTCCATGTCGTAGCGATAGGTCGAACTCCGTCCGTTGTCGCTGCTGGTTACGCCAGTCACAACAGTACATAGCGTTTCAACAAGCACATCCCCACGTAGGACGGGTGAGTCTACCGTATGGGTCGAATCGACCGCCGCTATCGCTTTTAGGAACGCAGGGTCGAAATGGCCCCCGTAATAAGGAGAGATTCCTTCTGCACGAGCCTTAAAGAAAAAAACTTGCGGTGATGTTTCACGCATGCACGACCAAGACGCTTACCGACCGTTCTCAACACAATTAGGTGCTTAAACAAGTATGTTCGCAGATTTTGATAGATGTAGCGGTTTCCGTTCGATGTGAGGAGCGGTCGGACTGATAATTACTCCTCATAAACGCGTTTGCGACCGGTTTGCGCGTCGGCAGTTCGTGACAACAATCATCCAAGCACCCCGCTGCCGGCAGCTTTACCTTCGACAATTCACGCAAGCGAAGCCAAACGCAAGGCAGGTCTCAACCTGCGGGTCACTTGGACGGTTTGTCGCCTAAGGCGTACATTGGCAGTCGAGTCGCCAAACTCCCGATAAATCCGCTTCTCGCCATCTGGATCCGAAGTCCGCGCATAGCGGCTTTCTGTCTGCGCGTCTTCCAAGTTCGCGTCTAACGCGCACGACCGCCGAATGGGGACTCCGATTCGACCCCTCCCGCAAACGTCACCGGCCACTCGATAACTATTGATGCGAGCGGCCCCGCCACAGCCGCGCCCCGCGTTTACCAGCCCCCCAGCACCGCTCGAACCTCCCAAATCCCGCCGCCCGCCCAAATCCTCGACTTCCCGTTTTCCAGTCACAAGCCCAAATCCCTTATTTTTGGCCCTTTTCTGCCAAAAACACTTGACACGCCATGCTAGATTGAAGTCGCAAGCGCCATCCTCTCATTCGTGGATGTGCTCTATTTTCCCGTACAACTGAACCGCAACACCGCAGCGAGTCACTGATTTGAGTGATCGGCTTCCCGCGTCCGCACCGCCGCGTGCGGCCGCGAGTAGCCCTCGTGCGCTCGAAACACTCAGAAGGAGTATCAACCATGTCGACAGAAGCACAAATCACGCCAATCAGGCGAATTCTCAGCACAGCACCGGACCTAATACTGAGGAAGGCAAACTCGCTTCCTGCAAAAACAATTTCCGTTATGGATTCGCCGGCAACTTCACCGTCCTCCCCAGCGAAGATCAGGAAGAATTCGATACGCTCTCGCACGGCCTCCGCGCCGAGCATCAACCGAAAACCGTTACCGAAACCCTGCTCGTCGAAAAAATGGCACAGCATTTCTGGCTCAGTTTGCGTGCCGTAACGCTCCAAGACCTCACGATGGGCAGCGATCTGCCGATCCGCGACCAAGAAAGTCAGTTCGCGTTATTCCTCCGCTACCAGACCACCAACGATCGCGGCTTCTCGAAGTGCCTGAACGACCTGCTAAAGCTAAGAGCCGAAAAGCGCAAAGAGCAAATTGGCTTCGAATCGCAGCGGCTCAAACAGGCTGAAGAAGCCCGCAAGCAATCCATCGAAAATCGCAAGCAGGACGTGCACAGAATGGACGTTTTGCTCTCTGAAGCCAAGGTCGACCATCAGCTAATGCTGACTCGCAACGTCGAATATTCGATGAAGCGGGCTGCGAGCGAGGCAAAAGCCGCTTAACTCGCTTCCGATCCGGTTCGCCTCTCACCACTCGCGCGCGAAGTGTCGGAAGTCCAGCTATCCGCGCCGCTAGCGAAACCCGATGTCCAGAATGCTGAATCGGAGCCGGAAGCGTAAGCGCCCCAAGCGAAACCTTCGCCGCCGATTGTACGTCAGGCGGTTGACGTTGCATCGAAACACACTTAGACTAAATATGTAGCCCTAAAGGCCTATAGAGGTGGTTTTTCCGGTATGAAGTCATTCCCTGCTTGCCGTTTCTGTGTTCTGGTCGGCATCTCCGCAGCTTCGCTCCTCGTCAGCAGCTTGTTCGCCCAAGACAAAAGCACTGCATCGAGCAGCAGCTCCAATTCCGATACGACCATATCTAAGCCCCTAACCAAGAAACAGATAGCCAAGAAACAGAAGGAACTCGAAAAAGAGCTCGCCGGACCCTGGAAAAAATGGCTGAATGAGGATGTTCTCTACATCATCACGGACGAGGAGAAGCAAGCCTTCAAACGCCTGAAGACAGATGAAGAGCGCCAGAATTTTGTGGAGGCTTTCTGGCAGCGGCGCGACCCCACACCGGATACCGAAGAGAACGAATATAAGGAAGAGCACTACCGGCGGATTGCCTACGCCAATGACCACTTTGCTTCGGGTATTCCGGGGTGGAAGACCGATCGAGGCATGATCTACATCAAGTACGGTCCCCCGGATGAGAGAGACGAGCATCCCTCCGGCGGCAGCTATGAGCGTCCGATGGAGGAAGGCGGCGGCGAAACGTCCACCTTTCCTTTTGAGGATTGGCGCTATCGCTATATCGATGGCGTGGGAACGAACGTGATCATCGAATTTGTTGACACCACGATGAGCGGCGAGTACCACATCAGCCTCGATCCGGAAGAAAAAGACGCTCTGCTGATGGTTCCAGGCGCTGGTCTCACCATGGCGGAGCAGATGGGACTGGCCGACAAAACCCAACGCTTCCAGCGCACGGATGGAACGCATCTCGGCACCGGCAATCAGCCGCTTCCGGAAAGCATGAATGAATTCACCCGGCTCGAGCAGTACGCGAATTTGCAGAAGGCGCCCGTTATCAAGTTCAAAGACCTGGACGCGGTCGTGAATTCGAACATTCACTACAACACGTTGCCCATGCTGGTCCGCACGGATTTCATTAAAGTGACCGACGCGACCGTCTACGCCAATATCAGCGTGCAATTCAAGAACAGCGATTTGAACTACGCCACCAAAGACAAAGTCGCTAAGGCAACTATCAATCTATATGGCCGCGTCACATCGCTGACCCGTCGCCCTGTGAACTGGTTTGAGGATACGGTTAGCGCGGAAGTCCCGGCCGAAATGCTGCAGCAGGCGATGTCGGGTTCGCAGATCTACTCCAAGAGAATCCCATTGGCGCCTGGGATGTATCGCTTGAACATTGTGGCTAAAGACGTGGTTGGCAACACGGTAAACAACTTTGAGGTGGCGCTCAATGTTCCGCATTATGACGAAGAGCAACTCGGCGCTAGCAGCGTCATTCTCGCGGATGAAATTGAGCGTGTCCCCACCAACAGCATCGGGACCGGCCAATTTGTTATTCGCAGCTCCAAGGTTCGCCCGCGCATGAACGACACATTCAAGCAGGACGAGACCATGGGCATCTACACTGAGTTTTACAACTTTGGCATGGATGAGAAAACTAAGAAGCCTGAGGGAACCATCGAATACGAAGTGGTAAACAACGCCGACAACAAAACCGTGATGAGCCAGACCGAAGATTTGACTTCTATCCAGAACGCTTCGGCGTTCTTGGTGACGGTCGAGAAGAAGCTCCCCTTAAAGACTCTTGCCCCTGGAAAGTACACGCTGAAAATGAAGGTGACGGACAAGCTGAAGAATCAGAGCCTTACTCCCTCGGCGCAGTTTACGGTAATATCGTAGGGGTAGGGCAGACGATCGCCTTTTGTCGTCTGCCACTAAGGGTGATTTTGACGTCGGGTTTCGCGAGCAAAAAGTTCGCTATCGCGGTTGTATTGACCGGCCTGCTGGGCCTCTCGGGCCAGTGTTGCGCCTCGGACTTTTCGCTGCCCATCACTGGCGACCTTCTGGGGTCTGTGGTTGATGGCAGCGGCATTCCGCAGATGGGCGCTACGGTCCAGCTGTTCAATAAATACGAACGGCTTATAGCAAAAACGCTTACTGCGCCCGATGGCCGATTCGCATTCGCCGGACTTCCCGCCGACATCTATTCCGTTCGTGTCTCACTCGCCAACTTTCTTCCAGCGGTTCGCGACAAGATCGCCATCAAAGCCGGCATCGACAGCCTGCTCCAAGTCCATTTGGCAACCCTTTTTAGCGATGTGCAAGTGAGCTTTGTCCTTCCCACCAGCGGCATGAGTAACGATTGGAAATGGGTTCTTCGTTCATCGCCTGCAACGCGGCCCATCACCCGTTTCCTTCCCGACGAGCTCTCTCCGCCCTCGAGCGCGGAATTGCACCCGCGCATTTTTTCCGGAACGCACGCCATGCTTTCCCTGTCTGGCGGCGATGCCGGGCTGATTGATTCCGATTCGGCCCAGACAGACCTCGGTACCGGGTTCGTCCTCTCTACGAACCTACTCGGTAAGAATCAGCTTCAAGTCGGAGGAACCTTCGGCCAAGGTAACTTTGGACCTGGCGCAATGGGTCTCTGCGCTATCTACAGCCGCAGCGAGAATGGCGGTTTCGGCGAGCCCCCGGAAGTGACTCTCACTATCTCTCAGTTAGGCCTTACCGGGCCCCAGCCCTCCGGAACTCCGATTCCCGCTCTGCGCACCATGTCTCTGAGCATTTATGAAGTTGCGGACCCTCTGGACAGCGTTCATATCGAATACGGGATGACCGGTGAATCCGTCGATTACTTGCAGCACACCAGCAGAATCAGTCCATTTGCCCGTGTCACCGTCAGCCTCGGAAATAAGGGAGAAGTGATCGCCGCCTACAGCGATGGCGGACGCCCGGATGAGCTTTCCGCGCATCAGCAGTATCAGGCCGCGGAAACAGACGGTCGCTATGACGATCTGGCAAGCACCGTCAACACGCTGGCGCGCCTGCCCCAGCTTTCCGATCGAAACGGCCGCCTCGAACTCCAGCGGACCCAGAGCTACGAGCTCGGTTACAGCAACACCATCGGCTCGCGTACTTACGCGGTGAGCGCGTTCTATGAAGACGTTTCGAATGGGCGCATCAATGTGGCCGGCGATCTGGAGTCGCTGGATTCTGATGATCTGTTTTCGGATGGCATTTCGAAAACCTCTACCTATAACGTTGGCCATTACCTTCGCACCGGCTACTTAGGTTCTGTGAACCAGCGAATCAATGACTCGGTCGACGTTGCCTTTGCGTACGGCCGTATGGGCGGATTCACCGCGAATGCCGACGGAATTCAAGAGAACTTCCTGGATGAGAGAAATCACAACCTCGCTGCGGTGAATGTCGCTGCACGCGCGCCTAGGTTGGGTACCAAGATCTCCGCAAATTACGGGTGGTTCGATAGCGGCGCGCTGATCCCGCGGCACATGTTCACAACCCAGAACATGTATGTTTCGCCTGGCCTCAACGTCATCGTTCGTCAACCGCTGCCATCTCTCTTCGGCATGCCGGGACGGATCGAGCTCACTGCCGACCTTCGGAATCTTTTAGCGCAAGGTTATCTCCCGCTCAACACGGGAGACGCCGGAAGGCTCCTGATTGTTCAAGCGCCTCGGGCAATCCGCGGTGGACTGAACTTTATCTTTTAGATCGATGAGTGAGTGGCACAGACGATCGCTTTATGCCGTCTGTGTCCTTGCAGCAAGCCTATGCCTCGCAGCGCAAGTGCAGGGTGCAGGCGCTGTTCGCGTGTTTCTCTTCGTCCGCACAGATTGTCCCATTACCAACCGTTACGCGCCCGAGTTGCAACGCCTGGCCCAGGAATTTAGTGGCCGCGGAGTGGTCTTTTCGCTGGTATACCCAGATGCCACAGAAACGCCTAAAGCCATCGCGGATCACATCGCGCAGTATCATCTCCCAGGCGAGCCCGTCCGCGATCCGGATCACCGGCTGGTCAAGCGGGCGCACGCCACGGTAGCGCCTGAGGCCGCCGTCTTCGATGCCAGCGGCAAGCTCATGTATCACGGCCGCATCGACGATCGCTGGGTCGACATCGGCAAGGCTCGACCCGCCGCTCAGACGCACGATTTAGAAAACGCCATCGCTGCGGTGCTTGCTGGAAAGCCTGTCCGGCAACCGGAGACGCGTGCTATCGGATGTTCGCTCGCCGACGTGCAATAACCTGGCTCTCAGGGACGCTGCTTCTTGCGCCTCCCCTAGCCGCACAATCGCCTCCCACCTTCGCCCGCGACATCGCTCCTATCGTTTATCGAAATTGCGCCGTTTGTCATCGACCCGGGGAAGCCGGTCCATTTCCGCTGCTGACCTATGAAGATGTGAAGCGGCATGCCCACCAAATCGCGGCCGTCACTACTCGCCGCTACATGCCACCGTGGCCTCCGCAACCAGGCTACGGCGAATTCCAGGACGAGCGGCGCCTCACCGATGCACAGATCCGGCTCATCTCCGATTGGGTTCGCGCCGGAGCGCCTGAAGGCCCCGTTTCCGAAATTCCTCCTCCGCCGCATTTCACGGATGGTTGGCAACTAGGCCCGCCCGATATAATCCTCCAAGCATCGCGCCCCTTCTCCGTGGCCGCTTCAGGTCCGGACATTTTCTGGAACTTCATCTTTAAGCCGGAGATCAAGAGCACCCGCTACGTTCGGGCCATTGAGATCCGGCCCGGCGGCGCTGACGGAGCGCGCAACATTCACCACGCTAATCTGCTTGTCGATCGTGCTGGATCCACTCGCCGCCTCGAGGTAAGCCCTGGTGCCGGATTTCCAGGCATGGATCTTACTATCGATCGGAATCCGCTGGATCCCGATAGCCACTTTCTCTTCTGGAAACCTGGCACTGTGCCCTATTCCGAGCCGGAAGGTCTCGCCTGGCGCCTGGATCCCGGCAATCTCCTCGTCCTCAATACGCATCTTCAGCCCACCGGCAAGCGCGAGCAGGTTCAACCCTCGATCGGCATTTACTTCACCGATAAAGCGCCTACGCGTTTTCCGATCTTAATTCAGCTCGAGCACGACGGCGCTCTGAATATTCCGCCAAGCCGCGGGGACTTCCTCGTCTCCGACGATTTCCGCATGCCCATGGACGTGGATGTGCTCGCGGTTTATCCGCACGCTCATTATCTTGGCAAGCTGCTCGAAGCCTACGCAACTCTTCCCGATGGCACTCGAAAATGGCTGATCCGGATTCCGGATTGGGACCTGAACTGGCAGGCCGTATACCGCTATCGCGAGCCGGTCTTTCTGCCTAGAGGTTCGATCGTGTCGATGCGCTTTCACTACGACAACTCGGCCGGCAATCCGCGCAATCCTAATAGTCCTCCTAAGCGCGTTCAGGCCGGAGATCAAGCCACGGACGAAATGGGCCACCTCTGGCTTCAGGTTCTGCCCCGTGGTCACGCCGACCGCCGAAGAGAGCTGCAGGAAGCTCTGATGCGCCATCGTCTGGATAAATATCCGAACGACTTTTCAGCTCATTTAAATCTCGGAGCTCTATTGATGTCCCGGCTCGATGCACAAGACGCTCTTCCTATGCTCGAAGCGGCCGTACGCATTGACCCTCTTCGCCCCGAAGCGCACGACATGCTGGGTTCGGCGCTACAGAGCTTCGGTCGCTCGGCCGAGGCAATGGACCAGTTTCGTCTCGCGTTAAAAGCGCAGCCGGATTACATGAACGCGCGTTACAATCTCGCGAACGCGCTGGCCAGAGCGGGCAAACTCGATGAAGCGATCGAGAATTTCCGCCAGGTAGCCGCCGCTTACCCGACCAGCACCAGGCTCCAAAATGAGCTTCGTGAATTGGTCACCCGCAAGGATCGAGAGACCGCAGCGAAGCTCAGATGATCTTGTAATACGACGAGGAGTAATATCCGTTCCGGTGCCGTCCCTTGCCCCTGCGGTCAGACTGAAATGAGAAGTAATAAGGATCGATTCGGTTGGGGCAATAATGTCCAACCAAGCTGCGGCGCGTCAGGCTGCGATCTGTCACGGGACTTCCTCCGTGCGCAAGATCCGCGGCCCAGATGAGCGCATCTCCTTTGCGTGGCCGAAAGACTTCAACCGGAAGGCCCATAGCTTTCCCCCGCTCGTTCAGCGATCGTGCCCATTCCTCGTGCTGTTCGTTGCCGTCGCGCGCGCCCAGCCAATGCTTATATTTCCCGCTGAAATGAAAATCCGGATAGCGATGGCTTCCAGGGATGTACATCAACTCGCCGGAACCCTCCCGAATGTCCTCTAGCGCGATCCAACTGGCCGCTAGCTCCAACGGAGAATCCACTACTACATAAGCGGTGTCTTGGTGCATTCGCTGCTCCGACCCAACATCGAAGCTCAAACTTTGGAACAGCAGCGGCAGGTCGTCAAAGATCACTTTCAAGAAACGGCTAACCGAATCGCTGAGTAGTAACTCCAGAGCCGATTCATAGTACACATAGCTATCGACGACGCGCGCCTGCACGCGTGGACTCCCAGCCGTCAGAGGCTTGGCCTCTGCCCCGATCCGAACCAGCAGTCTTTCATCGCCATTCTGCCAAGCCGCGGTAATGTCCTGACCGAACCGGTCGCACGCTGAAGATGAAAGCGCTCCTGGAATAATCAAATAGCCCTTTTCAGCGAAGAATCGTACCTGATCGGCTTCGCTCTTCGTCAGCAGCCCACTTCGCATGCGACGGCGCACCTCGTCCCGGAAGTCGCTGCGATCGACCCAGAGGCCACCATACTTGCTGAAATAAGTAGGCGGCGTTCTGCTAAACACCTTTTGCAAGAGGTTCATTGACTTGAAAACTAACCGTTCGGCAGCTTGCTCACATCCCAGCCGCCGCCAAGCGCTTTGATGAGAAGAACGCTCGCGTCCATGCGTCTGCGGACTAGGTCGACTTCCGTGCGTTCATTGGTGAGGGCGGTACTCTGGGCCGTCACCACCTCCAAGTAAGTAACCAGTCCCCCTTTGTAGCGGTTCAAGGAGAGCTGAAGCGAGCTCTCCGCTGCGATGCTGGCCTCATGCTGCGTCGCTGATTCCTGTTCCAGAATACGCAGCGTGGAGAGATTGTCTTCCACCTCCTGGAACGCCGTCAACGCGGTCTGACGATAGCTGGCTACCTGCGCCTCGTATGCGGCTTGTGCGATTTGTACTTGCGCTCTGCGTCGGCCGTAATCGAATATCGTCTGCAGAGCTTGGGGACCAACCGACCAGTACCGGCTTGGCCAAGTAAACCAATTAACGATACTGCCGCTCTGAAGCCCCCCGGTTGCGGTGATTAGCAGATCCGGAAAAAATGCCGTGCGCGCAATCCCGATCTGTTCATTCGCCGCGGCTGTCTGCCGTTCGGCCATCGCGACATCCGGTCTCCGTTCCAGGAGTTGTGAGGGCACGCCGACGGGAATAGCCGGCGGCGCTTCCTTCAGCGGCATAACGGGAAGCGTGAACCCCTCAGGAACCTTTCCTATCAGCACAGCGATTGCATGCTCGAATTGCGCGCGCGCGGCCGTCACGTCAATGTCCTGCGCCTCTGTCTGCTGCAGCTGCGTCTGCGCCTGCTCCACTTCCACCTTGGACGCAATACCGCCGTTGTATCTGTTCTGCGTGAGTTCCAGCGCTTTTTGATATGCCACAACCGTATCGTCAAGGAGCTGCTTCTCTGCGTCGAGGCTGTGCGCTTCGAAATAATCGACCGCGAGATCGCTTTCGAGCTCCAGCTTTACGTTCTCCAGGTCGGCAGCCGAAGCCTGGAACTGCTCTCGGGCTGCTGCTATCGTGCGCCGAATACGCCCCCAAAGATCTGCATCATAGGACACGCTGATCGGTAGGACGAAATCTGCGTATCGAGAACCCGGAGCTCCGATGGGATTGTTGCCCGATGTACGATTCTCGCTGATGCTGGGACCGACCGTAACCTGCGGATAAAGCCCGGAGCGATTCACTTGAATCGCTAGTCGCGCCTGGCGAAAGTTGGCCTCGGCGATCTTCAAGGACTGGTTCGCGGGTTCAACCTGTTCTTCAAGCGCGTTCAGTTGAGGATCCCCAAACAACTCCCACCATTTGCCGCGTATCACCGCATCGCTCGGCTGCGCAGTCTTCCACCCAGGCGGTTGCTCGCCAAAAGCCGGAGCTGTGGGCACGGCGGGTTTGCTGTATTTCGGACCTACGCTGCAACTGGCGAGTAAAATCGCCATCACAGCACTCAGCAGTGTCGCCTTCCTGTTCATCTCCGCAACTTCCTATCTCACCATGGCCATCCCTCGTAGTCATCGCCAAGCGGCTGTCCGGGCGGCGCTTCCATAGGTTTAGGAAGCTCTAACTGGTCCGGGTCGCGCTGGAACGTGGCGATCAGATCCAGAGCATATTTCAGATCGGCTTCCGGATGCGAGGTCGTCAGGTAAGTCTTTAGTTCATTCACTTTATCTGTTGCAATAGAACGAACTTCGGCAGGCGCGGAAGCATCGAGCGCCAAACCCATCAGACGTGCTAAAACCACGTAATCCACCGTATGCGCGATCTCGCGCTCCATTCCCGTACGGTCCTTGGCTCGCCAAGTTGCGGACATGAGCGTATCGATCACCTCACGCAATCCGGGACTGTCGTGGTTCTGGGAATGATACTGAACCAGCCTTGCGGCGCGTTGCGGATTGAGGATCAGACTCACCGTCAGATCGGCGGCAGCTTCGGGGCCCGCGAATGCATCGAAAGTCACTCCGCTGTGCGATGGAAATGTCTCGCGAGTGCGCGGGTAGCCCGGCGGCCGCGGCGGGATGAGATTCAAGATGCGCTCCGGAATCGTCAAGCTCGTGGGATCGATGGTTTGCAACAGCGCCTTCAATGCCCGGCGTTGCTCCGCGCCTGGCACAATGCTCGTAATGGGTTGGCCGTCCCCCCGAACTGCATACGTGTATTCATTTCCGCCCAGCACTTTGCTCGCGGCCTCCGTTTGATACCGATGCAGGAAGTACAGCGGCACCAGCACCTCGTCCAGCGTCGCCATCGGCGCGCCCATCTCGATGTTGTTTTCACCAAAGTGCGACAACGCAATGGAACGAACCTTCATCATGCGATTCAATTCGTCCACGGCATTTGGGCCGTTGTCCCAAAGATGCGACTTAGGATGTGCACTGCCCGGTGGACGGCTGTCGGCATCGGTTATGAAAGTCAGGCCGCGCTTCGCCGCATCGGTAATGATCTTGTCGAGCGCCTCGTGCTCATCGGCGCCTGGCGCAAATTGAGAATATCCCCACGTAATTGCAACCTTGTCCCATTCGCCAATCCCCGCTGCGTATGCATTGGAAAGATCCAATGTATTGTCGGGGCGAATATCGATACGCGGACCCGGATAATCCATGACCGACGCGCGGCCTTGCGTGCTGGCGATGTAGTTGTGCTCGAGCCCTAACGTGTGGCCGACTTCGTGCGCGGCGAGCTGTCGCAGCCGCGCGTAGACCGCGTCGGTCAACGGCTTCGTATCATCGTGCCCCGCCACATGCGGCGCAAGAAGTCCTTCGAAAATCAAATAATCCTGGTGCGCGCGGAGCGATCCCAAGGTAACGATGCCCTTGATGATTTCGCCCGTTCGCGGATCCGTCAGAGAGTTGCCATTCGACCATCCCCGCGTCGAGCGATGCACCCACTGAACCAGGTTGTATCGCACATCCATTGGATCGGCGTCCGCGGGCATCACTTTGACCTGGAAGGCGTTCCTAAATCCAGCCGCTTCAAAAGCCTGATTCCACCAGCTTGCCCCTTCCATCAGCGCGGATCGGACGGGCTCCGGCGCGCCCGCATCGATGTAGTAGACGATAGGCTCGACTGGATCGCTAATCGCCGCGTTTGGATCTTTCTTCTCCAGCCGGTGGCGTGCGATGTAGCGCGTCATCACGTTTCGATCGACCGGCGCTGAATAATCCATGAAGTTGATCGAAAAGTATCCTGCTCGCGGGTCCTGCAAGCGCGGTTTATAGCCGGGCTCAGGCAGCGCCACGAAGGACTGGTGCTCACGAACCGTCACAGCATCTGGTGACGGCGTCACCTCGCGGATGAATGCTCCCGTTGGCTCACCCGTGAACGTCATGGTGGTTTCGACTTCCGTGTTCTTTGGAAAGGCTTTCGTGAGGGGCAAGTAAAAAGCGCAACGTGTCGGGTCCACGCGGTATTGGCCCTGCCGTTGTCGTATCAACTGTTCTGAAACGCGCGCCGCGTCGCGAAGAAAGAAAGCGGTGGCGTCCACCAATACGTGTGGGCCATCTTCAGCCGCAACATCAAAGCCCCAAAGCGTCGAGCGCGCAAACGAATCGGTCACGGTGTGCCGCTCGGCCGGATCTGTACTGGTTGCGCGAAACCTGTAATTCGATTGGATCAGCAATATCCGCGGACCGGACCGCTCGAATTGCACAACCTCCGGCTCGTTCATTTTCCCGCGGTCTAATCCCAGATCGTTCGATCCTACGCCGGCTGACATAGCCGTGACGTAGAGAAACTCTTGATCAAAACGGTCGATCTCGAGCCACATCTTTCCCGTGTGCTCATCCCAGTAAAGCGGGAAAAAGCCTTCGATTTTTCGCAGCCCCGCAGTTCGCGAGGCGAATGTCTGCGGCTCGGCAGGCGCGGAACGTTGCCACCCAAACGAGAGGAGCGGCATCAGAAAGAAGATTGTAAGAAGGCGTTTCGGCATCGGCATGTCATTTTCGCAGATTTTTTTCCAAGCTTCCAGTTTCTGGCCTTGCCGATGAGCTAAACTGATCGAGCTATAGCGCGACACGTATACGAAAGTGCGGGGGTAACTTTTGTCAGGCCAGCGAAGCATACTCATTATTGAGGACAATGCCGGAGACATCCGGCTCATCCGCGAAGCCTTACGCGACCTGCAGCCGCCGGTCGAAATATATGTTGCCGGAGATGGCGAGGAGGCGATGCGGTTCTTACGCCGTGAGGAATCGCACGCGACGGCCCCCCGGCCAACTCTGATCTTTCTCGATTTCAATCTGCCCAGATCCGACTCGCGGAACTTATTGCGCGAAGTGAAACAAGACGAATCGCTGCGGCTCATTCCTGTTGTGGTGCTGACAACCTCCGATGCCGAGAAAGATATACGCGACGCTTACGACCTCTACGCAAACTGTTATCTTCGCAAGCCCATAGACCTGGATGGTTTCTTCAACGCGATTCGCTCGGCCGCCCATTTTTGGCTGAACGTTGCGTACATTCCCACCGAGACAAGCCGCGACCGTGCAAACAAGTCTCATCTGTTATGATTCTGGGCGCATGATCGCCTATTCGATTGGCGTGGACCTGGGTGGCACTAATCTTCGTGCGGCAGCCATCAGTTGGAACGGCGAAATCCTCGACAGAGTCTCCAGTACGGCGAACTTCGCACGCGGCGCAGACTGCGTAATCGACGACATCGTTGCCGCAATCAGCGAAATTCGCTCGCGCGTGGGCTTCGAGAGCTTACGCGGTGTTGGAATTGGCGTCCCCGGTTTCATAGATATCGCGGCAGGAGTTGTCGTCGGAGCCGCGAACTTGCCGGGCTTTCAGGGCTTCCCAGTGCGTGACAAAATTCAGAGATCTTTGGGTACGCCGATCATTCTGGAAAATGATGCGAACGCAGCCGCACTCGGCGAAATGTGGATGGGCGCCGGACGAGACGTGAAGGACCTGATTCTCATCACTCTTGGAACGGGAATTGGCGGCGGAATCATCATGGATGGCAAAATCTTGCACGGCTTCCTAGGAATGGCCGGAGAGCTGGGCCATATGACTGTATTTCCAGACGGCAACCCATGCGGCTGCGGCAATTGCGGCTGTCTCGAGAAACATGCGTCCGCGACCGCAATCGCTGCCATGGGCCGTATGATGCACTTCGGAGAGGATGTCCCCGAAATAACCGCCGAGCGCGTTTATGAACTGGCTGTGGCGGGGAATCATCGCGCCAAGCAGGTTTTCGAGTCCATGGGGCGCGCACTCGGAATCGCAGTGGCGACTTTAATCAATTTGTTTAACTTTCCCTTGTATCTCATAAGTGGCGGGCCGATACCGGCATGGGAAATGTTCGCGCCAGCTATGTTCGCCGAAGTGAACCGCCGCTCCTTCGTCTTCGGTTGTGGGGGCACAAGAATCGAGAAAGCACTGTTGGGCGGAGATGCGGGCTTATTCGGCGCGGCCCACCTGCCATTCCAAAATGTATTGGCTCGGGCTTGACGTCGGGACGGGCGGCTCGCGCGCCGTGTTGGTGGATGCAAGCGGGCGGGTGTGCTATTCCTTTACGGCTCCTCACAAGGAAATGTGCATGCTCAGGCCATTGTGGGCGGAGCAGGATCCAGATGACTGGTGGCACGCCTCCCAAGTCGCGATCAAAGGCGCACTTGGCGCAGCGGGAATTGAGGGAAGCGGGATCGCTGGCATTGGACTCTCAGGCCAGATGCACGGGTTAGTGCTCCTGAATGAGAAGCATGAGGTCATCCGCCCAGCATTGATTTGGTGCGACCAGCGAAGTCAGCCGCAAGTTGACTTTATCGATTCGAAGCTGGGGCACGAGAACGTCCTCCAGTGGATCGCAAACCCGGTGTTGACGGGCTTCACGCTGCCCAAGCTGCTTTGGGTGCGAGACAACGAACCTCAAGTCTTTGAAACCGTTCGAAAGATGCTGCTGCCGAAGGATTACGTCCGTTTCAAATTGACCGGCGAGTTTGCTACCGACGTATCGGACGCGAGCGGTACCGCGCTGTTTGACGTGCCCAATCGCAAGTGGTCCAGCGAGATGGTGACCGGTCTTGGACTTAATTCCGGCATTCTCCCCAACGTGTTCGAATCGAGTGAGATGACGGGCAGCCTTTCCGAAGCAGCGGCAGAAGTCACCGGCCTTTCGGGTGGAACGCCGGTATTTGCCGGCGCCGGCGATCAGGCGGCGAGCGCGATTGGGACGGGCATCGTGGAACCTGGAATGGTCTCCTGCACGATTGGCACGTCGGGTGTCGTTTTCGCCTATTTAGAAAAACCTGAATACGATTCGGCCGGTCGTGTCCACACCTTCTGTCACGCGATTCCAAACGCGTGGCACGTGATGGGCGTCACCCAAGGCGCAGGGCTGAGCCTTCAGTGGTTTCGAAACCGCTTCGCGCCAGATTGCGGGTACGACGACTTAACGGCCGAGGCAACGCTCTCGTCTCCGGGCGCCCAGGGCCTTTTCTGGCTGCCTTATTTGATGGGCGAGCGGACGCCACACCTCGACTCGAATGCGCGCGGAGCTTGGATCGGCCTCACCGCCAAGCATCAGCGTTCCGATCTCGTACGGGCAATCCTCGAGGGTGTCTGCTATAGCCAAAAGGATGGCCTTGAAATCATTGCGGCGCTCGGGGCTCGCCCTTCGCTCGTGAGATTGTCTGGTGGAGGAGCGAAGAGCCCCTTCTGGCATCAGCTATTCGCGGACATCTTCGACCTGCGCGTCGCCACGCTCGAGAGCCAGGAGGGCTCGGCTTACGGCGCGGCGTTGTTGGCGCTCATCGGTACCGGCGAGTACGGCAGCGCTATCGAGGTTTGTCAAGCCGCCGTCAAGCAGGTCACCGTAAGAGAGCCGCAGCCACAAGCTGCAGAATTTTATCGAAAACGTTATGCGATTTACCGCTCTCTATATCCGGCGCTTCGCTCTGTTTTTCAATCTATCGGCGAACTAGATGAATGACGCAGCTTTCAGGTACTGCGACGTCGCCTTGCCGGTACCTGTTGACCGCCTCTTTACCTATGAGCTTCCTCTCCCGCTCCGGCATGACGCGCGACCCGGCTGTCGCGCGATGGTTCCATTTGGCTCCCGCAAATTAATCGGGGTTGTACTGCGGACTCACGACGACACGCTTGATCAGGACTTACGTGAAGTACTCAGCGTGGTCGACGCTGAGCCTGTCTTGGACGAGGAACTCCTACAGCTCGGAAAGTGGATTGCCGAATATTACTGCGCTCCCATCGGCGAAGTCTTGAGGGGAATGTTGCCCCTCACCGGCGAGATGCGGCGCAGCACGCAGTATTCTCTGACAGCTGCCGGTCGCGATGTAGCCCGTCAACTGATCGTCAAACCCGAGAGCGATCCCGGCCCTAAGCGTGCTTGGATTTTTGGAAGAGCGGGCACGATCCGCCACGTATCTTGCTACAAAAGTTCAGGGCGCGAGACCGGCGTTGCGGGCCTTAATCAAACGGGGCTGGGTGGCTGCCGAAGAGAGACACGACGAGCGCGATCCTCTCCGTGTACCGGCTGAGCGCTTGCAAGCTGAATTTTTACATCGGCCCTCGCCTGAGATCAAGCTTAAGAAGAACGAACGCGAGCTGCTGGCGTTTTTGGAATTGCATCCCGGTCCACATAACGTCGCGCAGCTCGGCGAAAAGTTGAACGGGGCCAGTGAGGCGGCGCGCGCCTTGGGCAGACGCGAACTCATCAAGATCGCGACAGAAGATTTGCATGCGCCAACCGGTTACGAGCGTCCGGTCCCTATCTTGAATCCGCAGCAGGAGCGAGCGTTCGCCGCAATTCATGCCGCGCTCGTGGAAAAGCGCTACCAGGCGCTTCTTCTGCAAGGCGTCACCGGGTCGGGCAAAACAGAGGTTTATCTGCGGAGCATTGACGCCGCGCTTGCGCTTGGCAAGAACGCTCTGCTTCTGGTCCCCGAAATTGCACTGACGCCCGCAATGGCTGGCCAGTTTTTTCATCGCTTCGGAAAACAGGTCGCCATTCTGCACTCAGCCTTCGGAGATGCGGAGCGCGCCGATCAATGGAGACGTATCCGGAACGGCCAAGCTCGCGTCGTCGTTGGAACGCGCTCCGGAGTGTTTGCGCCTGTCCAGAATTTAGGCTTGGTGATTGTCGATGAAGAACACGACGGCAGCTATAAACAACAGGAGACCCCGCGCTACCACGGGCGCGATGTGGCGTTGATGCGCGCGAGAGAAGCGGCCGCAGTCGCTGTGTTGGGTTCCGCGACGCCCAGCGTGGAAACTCGCTACAATGCCGATCACGGCAAATACACGCTGCTTCGCCTGCCGGAGCGCATTGCCCAACGACCTCTGCCGGAAGTGCGGATCGTCGACATGCGCGTTGAGTTCTTAGAGACGAAGCGCATATCAGTCTTCTCTCGAAAGCTGCTGGAGGAAATTCATCAGCGGCTCGCGCACGCCGAACAGACCATGCTGTTGCTCAACCGACGCGGGTTTTCGAGTTTCATGGTTTGCCGCGCATGCGGTGAGCGGCTACTCTGCGCGAACTGCTCGGTCGTCTCTAACACTTCATAAGCGAGACCGCAGAATGCTGTGCCACTATTGCGGATACGCCGAAAAGGTTCCTTCGGAATGCCCTAAGTGTGGCAGCGACTACATCCAGTTCCTCGGCACCGGATCGGAGCGTGTCGAAGACGAATTGCACCAGCATTTCCCGGCGGCCCGAATCGCGCGCCTGGATCGCGATAGCACGGGCGGCAAGGGCGCATACCAGCACATACTCGACGCGTTCAGGAGCGGAGACGTCGACATTTTAGTCGGGACCCAGATGATCGCGAAGGGGCACGATATTCCGAATGTGACTTTAGTTGGGATCGTGCTCGCCGACATCGGCCTCAGCATGCCCGATTTCCGCGCCGCCGAGCGCAGCTTTCAATTGTTGACGCAAGCAGCGGGACGAGCCGGACGTGGCGCGACGCCCGGACGCGTTTTCATTCAGACCCTGAACCCGGAGCATTATGCGATACAGTTCGCGGCACAGCAGGACTACGAAGGCTTTTACAAGAAAGAAATTGAATTCCGGAAGTGGCTGCGCTATCCGCCCTTCGCCGCGTTTGCAAACATACTCGTGCGAGCTGAGAAGCAGGAAGAGGCGCTCCGAATGGCCACGCAACTGAGCTATGTGCTGAGTCCCGCGCCCCAGGGCGTCCGCATCATGGGCCCGGCAGAAGCGCCCGTCCTTCGCCTGAAAAATGAGTTCCGCTATCAGATCCTGCTCAAGGCCGCAAAGCGGGTCCTCCTGCGCGAAATGCTTAAAGATTTGCGCCGCTTCGCGGATAAAGAGAAGTGGAATGCAACTGCCCTGATGATCGACGTGGATCCCATCACCCTGATGTGAAACGCGGATGTGAAACGGATGTTAAACTCGGTGTTAAATACGGCGGCTGTAGCTCAGTTGGTAGTAGCGCCAGATTGTGGTTCTGGATGTCGTGGGTTCGAATCCCACCAGCCGCCCCAAGCGCATCCCGATAACTTGCCAATTTTTTACAAGTTCTCAGCGCCTATCAGGGTAGAACGGCGGCGCTGGAATCAGGACGGCTCCGGCTTGCGCGGCATCGGAATAATCCCTAAAGCCCTCTCCCGCGTAAGCCGAGGCGAGCGCTTTCCATGCAGGCAGGCGATCACAACGCTTTCGTCAGGCTCAACACGATACCAAAGCCCGTATGGGAATTGCTCTAACGGAGCTCGCCGCGCATCCTCAATCACCTTCGCATAACCCATCGGATTCTCCGCAATTCTGTCGATCGCCTGTTGAACGCGGTCAACAAACTGTACGCCTAGCCCTTCGCGCTCTGCCTCATACCACGCGGCAGCCTCCGCAATGTCGGACTCAGCGACATGTGTGAGGCGAACCGGCTTCAACGCGGCTTCAGTTGCTGGAGGATGCGGGCCTTCACTTCAGGCCAGGGCTTCGCGTCCTTCTTGTCCTGATCGTATGTCGTCATGCGCTCACGGATCGTCTTTTCCGTGTCCTTATCTACCGGAGGTTCGGGCTTCGTGTCAGGCCGGATGCGCGTGGCGCTCATGCCTTCATCCTACGCCGGCGGGCGATATAGGGCAACTCCGTGACTCTGCTCGATCGGGCATCGCACCGTCGGCACCCGCGCCTTGCTGGCTGCTCTGGAACCCACAAGTGAACCGATGCCGGAAGCCCTAAGCTCCTGCTCATGTGCACGCAATCTCGCGATGACTTGTTCCCGGTCCATGTCGGCAATCCTGCTATAGGCCATACACGGCTTCAACTCCATTATCGCCAAACGGGCTGTTTGTAGCTTAACGCCTCCTTCGCCATATCGGCTTGTGGGCCGCCCTTTTCGGCGATCCTGCGCAGGGCTGTTTCGTAGCAGTCCAGCATAACCAGCACCATGTTCACAGCGTCTGGTCGGTCGAAGTCCGTTCCTGCTGGTACGGTCCGCTTCCAGTATTCTTGGAGTGCCACAGTTGCCCTGTGAGCTCTCCATTCATTTATCAGCAGCTCATCGTCGAACATGGGGTGATTTTATCGTTTCCCAGCGACTCAGGAGGTACAGTTAGCTATGAGAGCGAGAAGCCTGACAATTCCTGAAATCCTTTTGATCGGCGGCACTCGCGTTGCTCTTGGTGCCGGTCTTGGTTTACTGATTTCCGATAAGCTTAACAAAGATCAGCGCAAGGGTGCTGGTTGGGCGCTGCTGGCGATCGGGGCTCTGAGCACGATTCCGTTAGCGATCAATGTGCTTGGGAAATCGCCAATTGCCGAAAACGCCAGGAGGTAAAAATGCCCGAAAAGGAAACACTCGAACGAGCGCAGAAAGATGCGCGTGAGGGGAAGGCGCCCACCACGCAGGCAGGAGAATTTGTCCGTGAAGAAATCGAGCATATCCGCGAAGGAAAACACGGGGCGCGTTCCGCAAAGCAGGCGATCGCGATCGGCCTTTCAAAGGCTCGGCGCGCCGGCGTTAAGCTACCACCGCCGAAGAAGGGCGCCACCTCTGAAGTTACGCGGAAGCGGGCAGAACGAGATTTAGAAAAGGCCAGCAGCGGTAAGAAAACGAAGCCCTCCGCCAAGCGCTCACAGGCACGACTTAAGGTGTTAAAGCGAGAGCCGCGGTCAGTGGCTTCAAAATCTGCTCTCTCGAAGCAAGCAAAACAGGCAGCAGCTCGCCGCCGCCGAAAATCAAGTTAAGCGTTACTTCTATTGTGAGGAATCCGGAGTAGGCACCGCCGCTCCGCCCGCAAACAGATAGGCCAGCAGCGCCGCGAACAGCACTCCCGCCAATGAAAACTTCATCGCGACCGGAGCTTTCGTGGGCGAAAAGAACGCCTCTATGATTCCCGCTACCAGCAGCAGGGGAATCGTGCCGAGCAGCAACTGCGCTGCTCGCCCGCCTGCGCGCGCCAGCGATTCGCGCCTCGACAACAGTCCCGGAAACAGCAGCCCGCGTGCAATCTGGAAACCCGCGCCTCCTGCAATGCAGATGGCCGGCAACTCCAAAACTCCATGCGGCGCAACGAAACTCCACAAGCGACAGCGCCATGCCGGCGCGCCATGTCGCCTCGCCCACCACGCCCAGCAGCAATCCATTGAACATCATCATCCACGCGGTTCCCACTCCGGTGATGCCCAGCGCGAAGATCACGAACGCGACCGAAAGATTGTTGGTGGTAATGAACGATGAGGCAACCGGCTTGATGGCAACCACGGATTCCGTCCACATTTTCCGATGCTCGATCGATTCCATCATCTGCGGACCCAGCAAGCGATGCGCGAATCCGGGGTCGTGCGCCGTCACCATCCAACCCGCGAGCGCCGCTGCAAGGAAGATCGCCGTAGCCAGCGCGGTCAGCGGTAGCGTCTGACGAAAAACACGCGGATACACATCGCGATAAAAGGTGAGAATTCCTGCCCGCGTTGGCCTCTGTCCCATGTACAGCAGGTTGTGGCTTTTGCCAAGCAGTTGATTCAGGTAAGCTGCTAATTGCGCACTCGACCGGTCTTCCAGGACTGTTGAAAGATCGGACGCTGTCTGTCGATACAGCAGGCCCAATTCCTGCAGTTCCGCTCCAGTGAGACGGTTGAGTCCGGCGTTTGCGCGCCGTAGAAGAGATTCCAGGCGTTCCCAATGAGCCTTTCTGCCCTTCAGCCAGCGGTTTGAAACCATGTCCCCTCATCAGCCTACCCCGCCAGTGCGGGACATGTCGTTCGCCGACCAGCACATCGTCGAAACGCCCGAGCAGATTCGACTGCAGTTTGCCGTCGCGGGCATCGGCAGCCGCTTCCTGGCTGTGGCTATCGACACGCTGATCCAGGTGGCCACGGGCGTTGTGCTCGGTGTAATTCTATTGGTTTTCGGCTTCATGGGTCTGCTGCGCCAATGGCAAGGAACTTCACTCTGGCTGGTTGCTGCGCTGATCGCCTTGTCTTTTCTTCTCACCTTCGGCTACTTTGCCATTTTCGAGATCCTGTGGAGCGGGCAGACTCCGGGAAAGCGCGCCATCGGCATCCGCGTGATCAAAGACAACGGGCGGCCTCTCAGCGCCGCCGAAAGCGTCGGCAGAAATCTGATGCGAATTGTCGATCAGATGCCCGGCTTCTACGCGGTCGCGGTCTTGACGGCCATGTTTAACGCTCAGAGCAAGCGCCTGGGCGATTTCGTTGCGGGCTCTATCGTGGTTTACGAAACGTCGCTCGAGAGTATCCAGCGCTCGTGGGACGTTGCGCCAGCTCCAGCTTCGCAATCCTTACTTGGAGCCAATCGGCTGACGCCCGAGGAAGTGGCGTTGATCGACACCTTTCTGGTTCGCCGCTCCGAGCTTGCCGGAGATGTGCGGCGTCGCATGGCTGATGGAATCCTGCGGCGCCTCGAATCGAAGCTCAAGCTGACCGACGACCATCGCGAGCGCGTCGAAACGACATTGGAGTCGCTGGCCCACGAACATCGCTCGGCGAGCCGCTACTGAACCTCGGAGATGGTGCGAATTGGACTACACTATCTCTATATGGGACGGTGGCTTCTTATATTAGTCCTCGCGCCGGCTGCGGCGTTCGCGCAGCAGCCAAAAGAAAACCAGTTTGTCTCGGGTTTCAAAATGCCGCTTTTGAACACCGGTTTGCTGGCATCGACTGCGCCGCGCCAGCGTCCAGCGGAGATATCGGCCCAAGCTGCGGAACGCTGTGCGATCCCTCTGATTCGCGTTCCCATAAACCCCAAAATGGACGAGGGAATCCGGCATGAGTTGAAGCCGCCGCTGGATAATATGCCCACAGTCACGGGATTGCCTGCGTGCAAGTAACATCCAGAACGGTGTTTTCGTCATAGGTGTCATACGCTGTAACGTGAAGCTCGCTTTGCGTCTAATAAAATGCCAAAGTGATGAACAGCGTTAGGCACTTTGCTGCTCTTGAAACACGAAGGGGACCATGGGGATGACGCCTCCCGGCACGCTCGAACCGCATCAAACTGAACCACCCGAACCTGACGCACACCTGCCACAGGCGCGCCGGAGCAATCTTCCAGAGGTCGATTTGGACGACGCGAGCCGTTCGAGCAGCCACTGGTGGGTTTGGCTCCTGGTGTTTGCGGTCATTATCTATGGCTGCTATCGCCTGTACCAGTACGAGAACACAAAGAAGGCAGCCATAGCAGGCAAAAAGGCGAAGATGAAGCCGCGCAGTATCCCCGTCGTGGCCGCGACTGCGCACCAGGGTGACATGCCTGTCTATTTGCAGGGCCTTGGCACGGTAACAGCGTTCAATACGGTGACCGTAAAAACACGCATCGATGGACAGCTGATCAGCGTCGGCTTCAAGGAAGGGCAGTTCGTCCATCAAGGCGATGTGCTGGCCGAGATCGACCCTCGGCCGTATCAGGTGGCACTGGACCAAGCCAATGGCAATCTGGCGCAGGCGCAGGGCACCCTGGCAAAAGATCAGGCGGCACTTGGAGATGCTCAGGTCAATTATCAGCGGGATCAGGAACTGTTTAAGGATCAGATCATCGCCAAGCAGCAGTTGGATACGCAGCTTGCGACGGCAAACCAGATTCGCGGACAGATAGAAGCCGATCAGGCGAGCATTGCCGCTGCTCAGGCGGCTATCAACAACGCCAAGCTGAATCTGGTCTACACAAAGATAACGGCCCCGATTAGCGGACGCATTGGCCTGCGATTGGTGGACTCCGGGAACATGATTCACGCGGCCGACGCGAACGGTTTGGCGGTGATCACTCAGCTTCAGCCCATCGCGGTTCTCTTCAACATCCCGGAAGATCAGCTTCCGCCGGTGCTCAAGAAGCTGCGGGAAGGCGCGACCCTGCGCGCGGAAGCCTACGACCGGGATCAAAAGAATAAGCTTGCCGATGGCACGCTTCTCACCGTGGACAACGAGATCGACCAGACGACCGGCACGTCACGCCTGAAAGCGGTTTTTCCTAACACCGATTACGCTTTATTCCCGAATCAGTTCGTGAATATTCAATTGTGGCTGGATACGAAGCGCGGTGTGACTATTATTCCCGCAGTTGCTATTCAACGTGGTCCCGCGGGTACAGGCACTTTCGTCTACCTGGTTCAGGATGACAATACGGTTACTGTTCGCCAGGTGAAGGTTGGGATGACGCAAGGCAACGATGTGTCTGTCGACGACGGCCTCGCACCAGGCGAGAGCGTGGTGGTCGACGGGGCCGAGAAGCTCACCGAAGGCATGAAGGTGGATGTCAGCGCCCCAGGTGCTGCTACGGGCGGCGGCAACCGGAGAAAGAAGGGATGAGTCCATCCCGGCCATTCATTCTGCGGCCGGTTGCCACGTCATTGTTGATGGCGGGCATCCTGATCGCGGGCGCCATCGCCTACAAGCAGCTTCCCGTCTCCGCTCTTCCTGAAGTCGACTACCCGACCATTCAATGCCTTACGTTTTATCCCGGCGCAAGCCCGGAGGTAATGGCCTCGTCTGTGACTGCCCCCTTGGAGCGCACCTTTGGGCAGGTGCCGGGGCTGAAGCAGATGACCTCAACGAGCTCTTTCGGAAGCTCGATCATTACACTTCAATTCGATCTCGATCTCAATATCGATATAGCCGAGCAGCAGGTCCAGGCGTCCATCAATGCCGCGGGTACTTATTTGCCGCCCGCTCTCCCCAATCCGCCAATTTACAGTAAGGTTAACCCGGCCGACGCGCCGATCCTGACTTTGGCGCTCACGTCGACGACCATTCCGCTGACGAAGGTAGAGGACTTGGCGGATACTACGCTGGCGCAGAAGATCTCGCAGCTTCCGGGCGTAGGCTTGGTTACGCTGAGCGGCGGACAAAAGCCCGCAGTTCGGATTCGCGTCAATCCCACGTCGTTGGCTGCTTACGGGCTAAGCCTGGAAGACGTGCGGACGGCGTTGAATCAAACCAATCTGAACCAGGCGAAAGGGAATTTCGACGGTCTTCGCCAAGCTTATACGATTGGCGCAAACGACCAGATTCTCACGAGCACCGGATACAAACCGGTGATCATCGCCTACAAGAATGGCGCGCCTGTGCGGCTCGAAGACGTGGCCACGGTTGTGGAAGGGGCTGAGAACACCAGGCAAGCGGCCTGGATGAACACCACGCCGGCGGTGATCATGAACATTCAGCGTCAGCCCGGCGCGAACATTATCGCTGTTGTGGATCGCATCAAGGCGCTGCTGCCTCAACTGAAGGTATCCATTCCTTCGGCGGTGGATATACAAACGCTGACTGACCGGACCACAACCATTCGCGCGTCGGTCACGGATGTTGAATTCGAGTTGATGCTCACCGTCGCCCTAGTCGTGATGGTGATCTTCCTCTTCCTGCGAAATCTGGCCGCAACCGTGATTCCGAGCATTGCCGTGCCGCTGTCGATTGTCGGCACATTCGGCGTGATGTACCTGCTGGGGTACAGCCTGAATAACCTAACCCTGATGGCGCTCACCATCTCGACCGGATTTGTCGTGGACGATGCCATCGTGATGATCGAGAACATCTCCCGGTATCTCGAGCAAGGCGACGGTCCGCTGGAAGCGGCGCTCAAGGGATCGGAACAGATCGGGTTCACGATCGTGTCTTTGACGGTCTCGCTGATTGCCGTGCTGATTCCACTGCTCTTTATGGGCGATATTGTCGGAAGGCTATTCCGCGAATTTGCCATTACGCTGGCCGTGACAATCCTGGTATCGGCGGTGGTTTCGCTAACGCTCACGCCCATGATGTGCGCGAAGATTCTCAAGCATAGGCACGCATCGGAGCAAGGGTGGTTCTATCGAAAGTCCGAATATGCGTTTAATTGGGTAATCGCCCGTTACGGGAGTACGTTGCAGTGGGTTCTAAGACACCAACCTCTGACTCTGATGGTGACGCTCGCCACCCTCGTCGGCACTATCATCCTTTACATCATCGTTCCCAAGGGCTTCTTCCCAGTCCAGGACACGGGTGTGATTCTCGGCGTTTCTCAAGCTCCTCAAACTGTCTCCTTCGAGGAGATGTCAAACCGGCAGCAAGCCTTGGCGAAAGTTATTCTTAAGGACCCGGCCGTCGATAGCCTCTCGTCATTCATCGGGATCGACGGCATAAACACGACCATCAATAGCGGCCGTATTCAGATCAATCTGAAGCCGTTGGACGTGCGAGGCATCAACGCGAGCGAGATCATTCGGCGGCTTCAACCCCAGCTTGCGAACGTGGACGGCATTACGCTGTTCATGCAACCCGTGCAGGATCTCACTGTCGAAGATCGCGTTAGCCGTACACAGTTTCAATACACGCTTGAAGATGTGGACGCAAACGAGCTAACCACGTGGACTGCGCGGCTGGTGGAGAAGCTCAAAACCCTTCCCTCTTTGCGAGACGTGGCTACCGATCAGCAGAACGGCGGCTTGCAAACAATCCTGGTCATCGATCGCGATACAGCCTCCAGGCTGGGTATCGGCATGCAGCAGATAGACGACACGCTCTACGACGCCTTCGGCCAGCGGCTTGTATCGACCATGTTTACGCAGTTGAATCAGTATCACGTGGTGCTGGAAGTGGCGTCGGAGTTTCGAAACAATCCCAGCTCCCTCGACAGTATCTATATTCATTCCGCCAACGGCCCGGAAGTTCCGCTCAGCGCGTTCACGCATTTCGAGCAATCGAATACGCCTTTGACGGTGAACCATCAGGGCCAGTTCCCGGTAGTGACTCTTTCATTTAACCTTCCGCCGGGTGAGTCCTTGGGCCATGCTGTGAATGACATCAAGCAGTCCGAGCAGGACATCGGATTACCTGTGAGCGTGCATTCCAGTTTCCAAGGCACGGCTGCCGCGTTTCAGAATTCACTCGCGAATGAAGCTTACTTGATCTTGGCTGCGGTGGTTGTGGTGTACATCGTTCTGGGTGTTCTGTATGAGAGCTACATTCACCCCATCACCATCCTGTCCACATTGCCATCCGCAGGCGTTGGCGCGATTCTCGCGATCTTTATTTGTCGCGACGATTTTAACGTGGTGTCCCTGATTGGCATCATTCTGTTAATCGGTATCGTAAAAAAGAACGCCATCATGATGATCGATTTCGCTCTCGACGCGGAGCGCCATGAAGGCAAGGCGCCTGAGGAAGCCATCTATCAGGCCTGTTTACTGCGTTTCCGGCCCATCATGATGACCACCATGGCGGCGCTTTTTGGCGGCCTTCCCTTAGCCTTGGGCACTGGCGTCGGTTCAGAGCTGCGCCGGCCGCTGGGAATCACTATCGTTGGCGGCCTTCTGGTCAGCCAGGTGCTGACGCTATACACGACTCCGGTTGTCTATCTGTTCTTCGACAGGTTGGCCGCGCGATTGACGCGCTCGCGCGTTCCAAAACCGGCAAGGCGACATTTGGGAGAGCCGGTGCACGCTGATTAGACAGGCGGATTATCATGCGGAGTAGATCGTGAATATATCAGCGCCATTTATCAAGAGGCCAGTCGCAACGTCGTTGTTGACAGCGGCTCTTGCCCTATCGGGCGCGCTCGCATTTCGACTGCTGCCGGTCGCTCCCCTTCCCGAAGTCGATTTCCCGACCATCCAGGTTCATGCGAACCTGCCGGGCGCCAGTCCTGAGACCATGGCCTCCGCCGTTGCCACGCCGCTCGAGCGCCAATTCGGACGAATCGCGGGCATTACCGAAATGACCTCATCGAGCCAGTTGGCCAGCACGTCGGTAACGCTTCAGTTCGATTTAAACCGCGATATCAACGCCGCCGGGCGCGACGTTCAGGCCGCCATCAACGCTGCTCGCGGACAGTTGCCGGCCGATATGCCAAGCAACCCCGGGTATTGGAAATCGAATCCCGCCGACGCGCCCATCATGATGCTCGGGCTCAGCTCGACTATTTACGCGCGTCCGCAAATGTATGACATCGCCGATTCGATTCTCGCGCAGAAGCTGTCTCAAGTGGAAGGCGTTGGACAAGTACACGTTTGGGGCAGCTCCAGACCGGCCGTCAGGGTACAAGTGAATCCGACCATCCTGAACACGTTCAATCTCGGCCTCACCGATGTAGCTGCAACGCTTCAAAACGCGAACGCGCATCAGGCGAAAGGAGCTGTAAGTGACGATCGCGTCCGCTGGCAGATCAACGCCACGGACCAACTATTTCATGCGTATCAGTATGCGCCGCTGATTGTTACCTATCGTAACGGCGCTCCGATTCGTCTCGCCGACCTGGGCAATGTGCTCGATTCCGTCGAAGATGTCCGGAACGACGGTCTAGATAACGGCAAACCGGCCGTCCTCATGATGGTTTCCCGCCAGCCTGCCGCCAATATCATAGATACGGTCGATCACATTCGCGCCGTGCTGCCGCTGCTCCAGGCATCGATTCCGCCAGCAGTTCATCTGAATGTCGCACAAGACAGAACCACCACCATCCGGGCATCCGTTCACGATGTTGAATTCAACCTGCTGATTTCCATCATTCTGGTTATTCTGGTCGTCTTCGTATTTCTTCGAAGCGTTTGGGCAACGGTTATCCCCGGTATTTCCGTTCCCCTGTCTCTTCTTGGAACTTTCGGCGTGATGTATTTGCTCGGATACACGCTCGATAACTTGTCACTGATGGCGTTGACGGTTTCAACGGGATTTGTCGTGGACGACGCGATCGTGGTCATTGAGAACATAACGCGCTACCTGGAGCAAGGATGGGCGCCAATGAAAGCCGCCCTGCAAGGAGCGAAGGAAATCGGGTTTACCGTGCTCTCGATGAGCACGTCGCTGATTGCTGTTTTCATCCCAATCCTTCTCATGGGAGGCATTGTCGGACGGCTTTTCCGTGAATTCGCCGTGACGCTCGCCGTCGCAATAAGTATTTCGCTGGTCGTTTCACTTACCACTACCCCGATGATGTGCGCGAGGTTTTTGCGTTCACAACATGATAGGCGACACAACTTCGCCTACCGGGTGAGCGAAGGCGCATTCAACGCCGTCCACCGCACCTACGCCAAAACCTTGGCTGTCGTCTTAAAGCACCCGCAACTTACTCTCGTCATCACGCTGGTAACCGTAGGGATCAGCGTTTACCTATACATCATTGTTCCGAAAGGGTTCTTTCCACAGCAGGACACGGGTAGTATCGGGGGCAACATACAGGCCGATCAGGACATCTCCTTTACCGCGATGCGCGAGAAGCTGCACAGCTTCTTGAAAATAGTTGAGGCCGATCCCGCGATGGAAGATGTGGAAGGCTTCACCGGCGGAGGAACGTTGAATTCCGCTTCGATGAGAATGCAGTTGAAACCCCTCAGCGAGCGGAAAATATCGGCGGATCAGGTGATCAATCGCCTTCGCGGCAAATTGGCTCGCATTCCCGGCGCGACTCTCTATCTGCAGGCGGCCCAGGATATTCGTGTTGGTGGGCGCGGAAGCAACTCTCAATACCAGTTCACCTTGCAATCGGATAGCCTGCAGGACCTGAACGAATGGGCACCGAAGCTACTGGCCCAGATGAAAACAATTCCTCTGGTACTCGATGCAAATACCGATCAACAGGTGCATGGGCTCGAAACAGAGTTGGTGATTGACCGAAGCACGGCCTCCCGCTTAGGCGTCAATCCGGCCGCAATCGATACCACTCTTTACAGCGCGTTCGGACAACGGCAGGTCTCCACTATGTACACCGGTATCAATCAATACCACGTGGTGATGGAAGTACTGCCGGAGTTTCAGCAGAATCCTGCTTCGCTCAATTCCATCTACGTCCGGTCTGCCACAGGAACGCCAGTTCCGATTTCCACCTTCACTCACTACAGAACCGTCCTGAGTTCGCTCACGGTAAATCACCAGGGGCAGTTCCCATCTATCACCTTGTCGTTCGCTCTCGCGCCCGGCGCGGCTCTCAGCGAGGCCGTCGATGCGGTTGAAGCGGCGGAACAGCAAATCAGCATGCCCGCGAATGTCCGCGGCGCTTTCGCTGGTACAGCCCAAGCCTTTCAAGCGTCGCTGCAAACCGAACCCCTGCTCATTCTTGCGGCGCTGACTGCGGTTTATATCGTCCTCGGGATGCTCTATGAGAGCTATATTCACCCAATTACGATTTTGTCTACGCTGCCCTCCGCGGGCGTGGGCGCGCTTCTCGCGCTGATCATCTTCGGTGTCGATCTGACGGTCATCGCGCTGATCGGGATCATCTTGTTGATTGGCATTGTCAAAAAGAACGCCATTATGATGATCGATTTCGCGCTCGAAACCGAACGTAAGCAGGGCCTTCCGCCGAAACAGGCGATTTACCAAGCCTGCTTGCTACGTTTTCGCCCGATTATCATGACGACCATGGCGGCTCTGCTCGGGGGCTTGCCATTGGCGCTGGGCACCGGCGTGGGATCCGAAATGCGGCGCCCGCTAGGCATCACGATTGTTGGGGGCTTGATTTTTAGTCAACTCCTGACCCTCTATACGACGCCGGTGGTTTACCTGTATCTCGACAAGCTGCAGACGTGGTTTGGTCACGCTCGCCAGCTCAGTCCAAGACTTCAGACGATGCTGACCGACAGCCCGGGTTAATCGCTGGGTTAATCAGCCTGTCACGCAAAATAGAGGTGTGAGGTCAACCATCGAACGCTTCGCGCTTGTAGCGATTCTGGCGCTCTCGATGCTGGCTCAGAACCTGCCGCCTCCTCAAACTCAAAGCGCCGCGACTCCTCAGGGCGCGAGCTTGCCCAAGCTCGTGGAGATTCCTCTGCTCGATTGCTCCGGCCTCCCTTGCATCGATTTGGCTAACGCGGGTGGCAAGACCTTTCGTCTGCTGATTGATATGGCCGATGTCAATTCGTTTCTCGACACCAAAGAAGCGAAAGCGACAGGATTGCCGCTTCAGCCCATGAAAGGTAGCGACGGTAACGATATCTCCGAGATTCAGCAGACCGTCGTACCTGGCGCCCGGCTGGGCGACTTGCCCATGGGTGATTTCCCGTTCATGGTTTTGGATACGACAACTCCGCAGCCTGACGCCTCAAAAACGCAGCCGCTGCCCGGCGACGGCGCGCTCACCTACAGCGCTTTCAAGAACCGCTTGCTACAGATCGATTATCGGAATCATGTGGTGCGAATATCAGAGCCGCAAACGACTCCCCTGCCCTGCCCGCGCGCTTGCAGTAATCTCGTCATCAAACATTTCGGCGGCGATTTCGGACCTATCACGCTGACCACTGACGGATTCTCTATCGATGGGCAGCCTGTCGATGTGCAACTGGATACTCTTTTCACCGGAACCGTGCTTGTGTATCCCGGATCAGTTGAAAAGCTGCGCCTGAAGAAGCAGAGTAAGGCCAAACAGAAAGAGCTTTTCCCCTACACGCAAGGTGGCCTTACGCTCGCGAAAGCTGAAGGCGCGACAGAAGCTTTTCGCGATGTTCAGCTGATGCAAGATGGGCCGCTATACTTCGCGACGCCGGACGACCACCTGCCCGTTGTACATTTCGATGCAACGGTCGGATGGGGCCTGTTGAGTCATGCAACGGTAACGTTTGATTTCAACGCCATGCACATCTGGATGGAGCCGTCCGCCGCGCGTTGAACCCGCCTGGCTCATCGCAAGCTCAGCGCAGAATCTGGATCTACGCGTGCGTTGGCATCGTGGCGGTTCTCACGTCGTTCTTTCTCACCAAGAGCGTCGATTTGAGCGTTTATTGGTTCGGCGTGAATGGATTTTTCGCGGGCACTGAGACCGGCGTATGGGCCGGCAAGCGGTCTCGGATTTCCTATGGAATATCGATATCCGCCCGTGACCTATTTACTTCTGTTTCCGCTCAAGTGGATGTCGTTCCGCGTAGCAGGTTTTTGGTGGATGCTTGCGGCTTGGACCACGGCGGTCGTGACCGTGTCGCTCGCCATTCGAACGCGTCATCTGCGCTTCAGTGTCATCGCGATCATTGCTTGCTGCGCCTTCATGTTGGGCTACGTCGTGCTTGCCATTCGCTATGGAAACGTCCAGCCATTTGTGATCGCATGGATCTTTGCCGCTCTGCTTTTGTCGGAAACGCATCCGCGCTGGGCGGGAATACTGTTATCGCTTGCGGTTACGTTCAAGATCTGGCCCGTAATGTTCCTGCCCTGGTTCTTTTATCGTCGTAGGGCAAGATCCGTTTACTTTTTTGTGCTCTCGTTTTTAATTCTCTGGATGCTTCCGGTACCGATATTTGGCGCGACGCGCTACTGGTCGCTGCTTCAGGAGTGGTACGCCGCGGTTGCCCGAGTTGGAACCACATATTCGGAATTCTATTATTTCCCTGGCCAGTCCTTGCGCGGACTGCTGCTACGGTACTTCACTCCGGTCTCACCCGCGTTAAAGAGCTTTCCAGTTATTAATGTCCTCTCGGTTTCTCCGCACACTGCGGTGGTTGCCTGGATGATCCTGAGCATCGCCATCTACGGGTTCTTCGTGATTTGCATGCTCCGCTCCAATCCGCGAAAGTTATGGGCTTGGGACGGTTTGGCGTTTGTTCTTTATTCCCTGTTAGAGCCCTACGCGGTGAAGAGTGGTTTGATTTCGCTTGGTCCGGCAGCCTTGATCGCCGCCTGCCTCTTCACTCTTAGTACTCGCGATAACTCGACACGGTTCGCCGGTTGGGCCAACAGGCTCTTCATTGCCGCGTGCCTGATCTCGTTCGGAGCGGCACTCTTGCAACACAAGCCGTGGCAGCGGTTCTTGTTGACTATCGGCATAGACTTCTGGGCCGAGGTGTTGCTCTTAGCCGCCTTGTTTATTTGGATTGTGTTTACAGCGTTGCCCGAGCGGTTGTCTACTTCTCCATGATCCGGCCATCCCGCATCTCGACCGTGCGATCGGCGAACGCCGCTGCCTCAGGATTGTGGGTGATCATCAGAATGGTTTGACCGGTACGCTTATTCAGATCGCGCAGGATATCCAGCACGGCACCCGAATTAGCGGTGTCGAGATTACCCGTCGGTTCATCCGCCAGCAAAATGGCTGGCTGATTCACCAGAGCCCGCGCAATCGCGACACGCTGCTGCTCCCCGCCTGAGAGCGCGCGCGGCTTGTGATCTAAGCGATGTTTGATCCCCAAAACTTGAAGAATATCGTCGAAATCTGGTGGCTGCGATGATACGCCGCCAAGCGCTTGCGCGATCGCGATGTTATCTCTCGCGGTGAGTGTTGGCAGCAGATTGTATTTCTGAAATACAAATCCTACTTTCTTCTGGCGCATTTCAGTGCGCTCCGATTCCGTAAGCTCCCGCAGATTAACCCCGTCGATCAGGACCTCGCCCGCCGTGGGAGGCGCGAGTCCGCCAAGGACGTGGAACAGAGTCGACTTACCGGAACCAGAAGGGCCAATGATCGCCAAAAACTCGCCGCGGGTGACATCCAGATCCACGCCGCGCAACGCCTGAACGTCCACCTCGCCGACGTGAAAGATCTTCTGAAGGCCCCGAACACGAATGATATGCAGGCTTGCTGCGCCGTCGCTGGCCGCGGCATCACTCATAAGCAAGCGCCTCAATGGCATCCTGCCGCGCGGCTTTCAATCCCGGATAAATAGCACCGAGCAACGCTCCGGCAAGCGCGATCGCAGCCGAGATGGGCCACCAATCGGGCACATTCACCACCCGCAGCGAAGCGGGCATAAGCGTCGTAATGAGAGCTTTCGTTCCAAAGGACAGAATGATGCCTATGACGCAGCCCGCAACAGCCAGCAGAATCGCCTCGCGCGCTAGAATATCGAGAATCGTAAACGGCTTCGCACCGAGCGCTTTCAAGATCCCGATTTCTCTGGTGCGCTCCACCACCGCCGTATACATCGAGAGAAACACCACCAGAAATCCTACGATCACGGCAATCACGGTGATGACGCCGATGAAAGCTCTGAGCTGCGGAATATTATTGACGCTGAACTGCGAGACAAAATCTGCCACCGAAATCGCCCTCAAATTACCTTTCAACACGTCGTTGAAATGAGCCACCTCCTGATCGGTAAGAGCAGGATTGTCCAGCTTGACCAGAATCTCGGATATACGCGCAGGGTTCGCCGTGAGGTTCTGAAGAGTTGGCAGCTGGACAATCAAACGGCCGAGTACCCCGCCTTGGACAATTCCGCAGACGCGCCAATTGTGATTCAGCAGCTTGACGGTTTGACCTATATGCAGCTTGTTTTGCCGCGCATAGTATTCATCGACGATCAGATCGTCTGGCGCCTGGGGCGGTCCTCCGTGCAGAAATCGAAATCCACTGCTGATCTTTTCGAACTGTGGAATGTCGACACCATTGATGGGCGTAGTCAACTCCACGGGAATGGAAAGCACCCCAACCGCCTGTGCCACGTGCGGCTGCTTGGCGATGAACGGCACAAATTTCTGGTCCATTTGTCCGGAGGAAAAGGAAAAGGTCCCTTGCGTATCAGGCTTGAGAAAGATATCGGCGCCTGTGCCCTTTGCGCGCTCGGCCGAATCCTGGAGCATGCCTTTGCTGAGGCCCATCAGAGTCAGGATGGACATCACTTGAACGCCCACCACCAAAGCACTCAGCAGAGTGCGTACCCAGTGATCTTTCAAATTTTCTACGACTAGCTTGTTGATCATTCGGATCGATTATCGGACGGTTACCCGATCGTAACAAGGGCGGACACGTTGAGCACTCATGGCTGGCTGGCGAGGAAGTCCCTCGCCACCTTCTCGACCCGCTGATGCTCTATATCGACGCGGCGGTTCAAACCGCGCATTACGTCCGCGCCGATGTGGTTCGACAGCATGATCAGCGCCATCTCGATCGCGGGCTGCTGATCGATGAGCGACTTCCGCGCCACGTAGCATGCGGTATAAGCCGGAAACGCATTCTTGTCATCCTTCAGCACCATAAAGCCAGGATTGCTTAACTGCGCATCGGTGGAATTGCCCGCCGCCATATCGATCTGTCTCTGCCGCAACGCTTGATAGAGCAGCCCCAGATCCATGCTCTTGGGAGTGCCCCGCCAGCGCAGCGAATACACTTGGTCCAGGCGGCGCAAACCATCGGGGCGCGTCAGGAATTCGTAACCAACGCCCAATCGCCAGGTGCGTGAATCCGCGCGTGACAACTCGGGCAAGCCAAGCCGTTGCCCATCTTCTGTTCGCACCACCATCGCGAAGGTGTCATTGAAGCCCAGCGGCGGAAGCCATACCAGACCGAAACGCTTGAGGTACTCATCCTTTACGACCATATAGGCGCGCACCGGATCCTCCGGAATGGTCTCCTTCAGAACCACGCTGCTGCCGGTTCCGGTGTACTCCGGATAGATATCGATATCGCCTTTGACGATCGCCTCGTGAGTTAACAGCGTGCCACCCAGGTTCAGTTTGCGCTCGACGCGGATGTGCAGCTTGCGCTCTAATTGTTGCGCCGCGATTTCGCCCAGCACGACCTGCTCAGTGAAATTTTTCGACCCGACCACGATGGTCCCGTTGCGGGAACAGGAGCATAGAGCAAGAGCCGCAATAACAATTACCGTGATGCGTTTCATTTGTTCGCGAGTTTCCGTTCTACGAGTCCCATCACTCCATCGGCAACAAGCGCGAGCGCCGCCGCTGGTATCGCGCCCGCCAGAATCTGCAGCGTATCTACAGAGGCCACGCCGCGAAAAATCAACACACCAAGGCCCCCTCCACCGATGACGGCTGCAATCACCGCGGTTCCAATATTCGTAACTATCGCGATGCGCACTCCCGCCATAATCGTGGGCGCAGCAAGCGGCAATTCAACCATGCGCAGCAACTGACGATCGGTCATGCCCATGGCAATCGCCGCCTCCCGAACCGGCGCGTCAACAGTGGTAATTCCGACAATCGTGTTCCGCAGAACCGGCAGTAACGAATAAAGAATCAAGCAGATGATCGCGGTGTGCTTGCCGATCCCGCCTATTAGAGGGACCGGGAGCAGAAAACCAAACAGGGCGAGGCTGGGAATTGTTTGCAAGACGCTAGCCACCGTGACGGAAATTCGACGGAGCGCCGCATGGCGGGTGCCCACGATGCCCAGCAGGATGCCAATCATTATCGCTATTCCGGACGAAACCGCCACCAAAACAACGTGCTCTCCGGTCAGCTCGGCAACGTCGTTCAGCAGGCTTTTGAGGACGGTCGGGTCCACGATAAATTCCTATGGCTTCGCTGGATTCGCGATGGTCTCGTGCGTCTCGACAGAGAACAATTGACACTTGTCCAGTTCTTCTTTGAATCGAAAACGCGGATGGAGGAACAAGGCCGCTCGCGCATCGCCGCTTCCCGCCATCGCCTTCATGATCCATACACCGTCGGGCTGTCTTTGCTGAATCAGGTGGAGTTGGGACCCTTTGTGAACGCTCGCCAGCAGGCCGCCGGCAATCTTCACATCGCGCTTGGTCTCGACGCTGAGTTCGATCGGCGTGCCCGATTCTTCATCCAGCCAGATTCGCCCCGAAACTGCCTGCACGAAACGCTCTTCCAGTTTTTTCGGATGGAAATTCGGATCTCCGGCGAGATCATAGACGACTACGCTCCTGCCGTCTCGAAGCTCTCTGTGCGCATTGTAGAAGACCAATGCACGCAATAACATATCCGCTTCTTTCTCACCTTTCGCTTCAGTTTTATTGACCGCCCGTACGTCGCTGTATTTCTTCACCTCCTTGTCTACGCGTTCCTGTTCCCTCTTCGCCTCATCGCCGGTCAATTCCCTGCCATCTCTTTTCAGCGTATGGTTTATTTCAACTCCGTTGACAAAAAAGCGTTGTACTTCCATGGCTCGCTGACGCTTCACAGATCCGTCGGAATTCAATTCCAGAACTTGGCGGTGCACGATGCAGGAGTACTTCTCAAGATCCTTCTCCGATTTCTTCATTCTGACGATTGCGCGCTCTCTCAACCGTTGCGGGCCCGGCAACGGTTGACTGGCCGGAACGCTTTGGCTTGATAACAGCCGCGCAAAAACGAGTAGCCACAAGGGTGGAAGCGATAGCCATCTCATGCTTTTCGGTTCTGCCACATCTCCGCCGGGAGCGTTTGCAGGAAGGATCGCGCCACAGGCGTTCCGATCTCGAAGAATTCGTCAGGTGCCGCCAGGGCTTCCAACTTGCCACAATCCAGCACTCCGATCCGAGTTCCAATGGCAAGGGCTTCCATCAGATCATGCGTCACAAACACCGATGCGACGTTGTAGCGGCTCCGCAGTTTCACGAACTCCTGCTGCATCTCGTGGCGCGTCACCGGGTCGAGCGCTCCGAATGGTTCATCGAATAGCAATAGCCCTGGCTCCGCAGCCAGCGCACGCGCGACAGCTACTCTTTGCCGTTGGCCTCCGGAAAGGCGGGCGGGCCGTCTCGCCGCCAAATCACCGTCGTTAAGCCCCACCTGATCGAGCAGTTCCCTCGCTCTCTGACGCTGCTCTTCCGCCGGCCAGCCGAGCAGCCGCGGAACCAGCGCGACATTTTGTTCCACCGTCCAGTGTGGCAGCAGACCGAAATCCTGGATTACATAACCGATCCGGCGCCTCAGCTCGATGGGATCGAGCGCGCTGATTTCCTGTCCGTCAATCGAGATGCTGCCGCTCGTCAGCTCAAGCATCCGATTGATCAACCGCAACGCCGTCGTTTTCCCGGAGCCACTACGCCCAAGTAAAACGAGTGTTTCGCCGCGCTCGACCTCGAGCGTAAGCCGATCGAGAATCGTGCGGCCGTCAACCCGGTAACTCACTTCGCGAAATGAAAGATACGACAGCCGCTAGCTCCTTGTAATCAATTATGGCTTGCCGGTGCGACTCGGAGTAGCCACAGCGGGCTCAGGAAAACCTGTTGCAGCGGCAACCAGAATGACATAGACTGCCTATGGAATGGCCTTCCTAAACCAACGGGACGAGATTCCACCGGGAACGCTCGATATGTTGATTCTCAAAACTCTATCGCGGGTCCGAGAGCTGCACGGTTTCGAGATCGCTAGTTCAATCCAGGAAACCTCCGAAGATGTTCTGCAAGTAGAAGAAGGCTCCTTGTATCCCGCCCTCCAGCGAATGCTGATTAAGGGCTGGGTGAGCGGGGAATGGAGCAAAACTCCAGAGAATCGTCGCGCTCGCTACTATCGGTTGACTCGCGCAGGTAGAAAACGGCTGGAGCTAGAGCTCGAACGATATAACCGCGTCAGTAAGGCCATCGCCAGAGTAGTCCAGCCAGTATGACGAGATGAGCGATGGACCTCAGCGAAATTCGACGGCGTTTCTTTTACTTATTTCACCGGAATCGCCTGGCGCGCGAGCTTGAAGAGGAAATGCGCCTCCACGCGCAACTTCGTGGGGAGAAGATGCAGGAGCAAGGCGTCGACTCCGAGGAGGCCCTTTACGCCGCACGTCGACAGTTTGGAAACATGACCTTGTTAAAGGAGGTTAGTCGAGACATGTGGGGATGGACTTCGCTTGAACAATTGATTCACGACGTGCGCTATGCCTTAAGACAATTGCGTAGAAGTCCGGGCTTTACTGCCGTTGTTCTTGCCACGCTCGCGCTTGGAATCGGCGGGGACACGGCTATCTTCAGCCTTTTGCATGCCGTCCTGCTTCGGTCTCTTCCCTTTCGCGATCCGGATCGACTCGTGACCGTATGGCAGAGGAACCTTGATCGCCAACAGAACGACAAACTCACCGGCGGCGACTACAGCGATTGGAAAGCACGTAGTCACGTGTTCAGCGATTCGACTTACGGCTGGGACACCAACTACACCTTGACAGGAATTGGAGCTCCAAAATCGCTCGTCGGTTATCAGTTCTCGGCAAATTTTTTCTCGCTGTTGGGATCCCCGCCACTTCTTGGACATACCTTCTTCCCCGGCGATGGTCAACCCGGCAGAGATCATGTGGTTGTCCTGAGCTATCGTTTGTGGCAAAGCGCGTTTAACGCTGCCCCGGACCTTGTTGGCCGCCCTATCCGGCTCGATGGAACCATTTATACGGTCATTGGTGTGATGCCGCGCGAGTTTGCTCATCCTACCCCGAATGTCGATGTTTGGATTCCGCTTTCAATGCCGGCTGATCTTGCGCAAAATCGGAACCTTCACGTTTTCCAAGTCATTGGACGATTGAATCCAGGGGTAAGTCTCACTCGTGCTCAGAATGAACTGGAAATCGTAGCAGCCCAAAACGCGCGTGAATATCCGAAGACCGATGCGCACTATGGCGTCCAACTGGAGCTCATCCGTGACACCTATGTAGGCAATATCCGATCAGCGCTTTGGATACTCCAAACCGCGGTATTCTTCATGTTGCTTATTGCGTGTGCCAACGTCGCGAATATGTGTAATCACGATGATGACTTGCTGCCGATTCGGCAGCTCTACGCCGACGTAGACATGTTGCTGTTGGGTGCGTTTGCCGCGCTAGCGGTACTTCTCGCGTCGCTTGGAATCTACAGCATCATCTCGTATTCAGTGATGTTGCGAACTCACGAGATCGGTGTACGAATGGCGCTCGGAGCTCGTGCATCGGACGTGTCAAGACGACGCAGGGAAAGTAACTACCATCGGAATAGGATTGGCCTCGCATCTTTTTTCCCTTTTTTCGCCCACGCTAGTGAAGCTGTGGCATCATGGGATAATAAAGCAGGTTCGGCAACCAACCTGGCTGCCAACATCCGATTGAGTCTCGTTCGTACACCAGCATTCGTTCTGCTATTTTGCAAATTCCAGCCATCTTCTAGTTGAGGCGCACCCGCTAGTACCGCATGCCGTATCAAATTCAACCTTTAAAAGAGTTCTTAGTCCGCCCGGCGCTTCCGCCATCCCTAAACCGATTATCGGAGCTTGCTTACAACTTGCTTTGGAGTTGGGATCACACCATCCGGTCGCTTTTCCGGCGTCTGGATCCCGTCTTGTGGAAACAGTCCAACCATAATCCCATCCAGTTGCTCGGCCGCATTACGCAGGAGAAGCTGGACAGAGCTGCTGCCGATCCAAGATTTGTGCTCCTCTATCGCCGCGCTTGTGAGCGTCACGACAGCTATCTGCATGCCGTGGTTCCAACCAAAGGAACTCCACAGATCGCCTACTTCTCGATGGAGTATGGGCTTCTGGATTGCATGCAGATCTACTCGGGAGGCCTCGGCATTCTTTCAGGAGACCACCTGAAAGCTGCCAGCGATGGCGATTTCGCCTTGACTGGCGTTGGCCTACTCTATCAGCGCGGCTACTTGCAGCAATACCTCAATCCCGATGGATGGCAGCAGGAGCGTAATCCCGTCAATGATTTCTACACTCTGCCGGTACGGCCGTGCCTAAGTGAGAGCGGCGAAGAGGTAATCGTCGCCATCAATATGCCGAGTGGCGAGCTCTTCATAAAGCTTTGGCATATCGACGTGGGACGCGTGACGCTCTATTTGCTCGATACTAATATCCAGCAAAACAGACTGGCCGAGCATCGCGAAATTACAGACCAGCTATACGGCGGAGACATACATAAGCGCATCCGTCAGGAAATTGTGCTTGGCATCGGCGGCTTGCGAGCGCTGAAAACACTAGGCATCAAGCCTACCGTGCATCACATGAACGAGGGGCACTCGGCATTCCTTGCGATCGAGCGTGTCCGTCTTCTGATGCAAGAAAACGGACTCACGTTCGAACAAGCGCTGGAAGCAACGCGCGTCAGCAACGTCTTCACGACACATACCTCGGTACCGGCCGGCATCGATCTGTTCGAGTCGGGCACTATTTACGACTATTTCCGCGCTTACTGCGAACAGGCCGGCGTTCCCTTCGAAAAGCTTCTCGCGCTGGGCCAAAAAAATCCTCATGATTCGAGCGACCGCTTCTCCATGGCCGTGCTGGCGCTGAAAACCTCCGCCTTCCGCAATGCGGTGAGCGTCTTGCATCGCGCCGTTTCACGGGAGATGTTTCAAGATCTCTGGCCGCGCCTGCCTGTCGATGAAGTACCGATCACCTCCATCACCAACGGCGTTCATTCGCCCACGTGGATCAATGGCGATCTTGCCGCGCTGTACGACCAATACCTGCAGCCGGAATGGCGCGAGCGGCTGGAAGATACCCACATGTGGGAATTGATTCACGAAATTCCCAATCAGGAACTTTGGGAAATGCACCGCAAGCGGAAGCGCCGGATGGTGACGTTCGTCCGCGATCGCGCGGTGACCTCGGCCGTTCAGCGGAAAGCCTCGCCGCCTGAGCAGCGTCGCCTCCAGGAGGTTCTCGATCCGGAGGTTTTCACCATCGGCTTCGCCCGCCGCTTTGCCACTTATAAGCGCGCGACTCTGCTATTGCGCGACACCGCGCGGCTCAAGCGGCTTCTGAACAATCCCAAGATGCCGGTCCAGATCGTCATCGCCGGCAAGGCGCATCCCAAAGATCATCCCGGCAAAAGCACTCATTCGCGAAATCGTAAATCTGTCCCGCGATCCCGAGATCTCGAAGCGCCTGATCTTTGTGGAAGACTACGGCATTCAAGTAGCGCGCGAGATGGTTCAGGGGGTCGATCTGTGGCTGAACAATCCGAAGCGCGGCGAGGAAGCCTGCGGAACCAGCGGCATGAAAGCGTCCATGAACGGCGTGCTGAGCCTGAGCGTGCTCGACGGCTGGTTCGACGAAGGTTATGAGATAAGTGCCGGTTGGGCGATCGGGGATCGCGCACCTTACTCCGAGGATCAGGACGAGATTCACGCCACTGCGATCTATTCAATGCTGGAGAACGACATCGTCCCCCTCTTCTATCAGGATTCCGAGCAGAAGATCCCCGTTGAATGGGTCCGCCGCATGAAAGCTTGCATGGCGAACATCACTCCGCGATTCAGTTGTGGACGCATGGTGGCCGAGTACATGTCCGAGTTGTATAAGCCGTCGCACGACCTCTGGGTAGGCATCTCTAAAGACAATTTCGAGCCAGCTAGACGGAAGACAGGTTGGGACACGCGTATGACCCAGAGTTGGAATCGGGTTAAGTTTGTCGACCTGGGAGAAGGCCCAGGCGACCACGTCATGAGCGGCTCAGCCGTGCCCTTGCGGGCTACAGTCGATCTGGCCGGTCTTCAGCCATCAGAAGTACGAGTCGAGGCCGTCATCGGCCAAATCGGCGTGAATGGACATTTGCAGAACACCTACACCTTACCGCTGCTGTTCGTCGGAGAAGAGGAACAGGGCAAAGGCATGATATTCGCCAATGAATTCACGGTTCAGCAGACAGGACGCGTGGGCTATTCCGTGCGTATCAGTCCGAACCATTTCGATCAACCGCTGACTCGGCCCTGCAATGCGCTACTAAAATGGATCTCAGATTAATGTACCTACTCAATATATTTAAGAGAAGGCACTGGCGCTGCCGCTGAATTCGTGTTACATACTAACTAGGTGCAAGCGGGATCTGCTACCAAGTCCTTCCGATATCCGGACCCCGCCGTCTCCAACAACGAGAATTCCAGCGCCAGCGTGAAACTTTTCTTCTAACTCTGGAACCGCACCACATGTCCGGTAAGCGACAAGTATACGCGTAAAGTGTGTTCTTAGCCGTCACTGGACCTATCAAGGAGCCGATCAACGACAATGGACGGCGATCGCAAATACCGCCAACACGGTTATCAAGATTCGGACCGGGGATCTTCATCCTCCAGGCCGGATCGCCCGAAGCAACAAGGACCTAAGCTTCCGATTGATGTCACCGGGCCCAAACTTCCCCGACTGGTCCAGAGCGTAGCTGCGTCGAGATGTTTTAACTGTACTGTCACCCTCTCTCCCGACATTGATTTCAACACTACGTGTCCAAAATGCGGAGCGGCGCTTCACTGCTGCAAGCAATGCGTGAACTTCGACTCGTCCGCGCGCTTTCAATGCGTGAAGCCGATACCTGTTCGTATTGCGGTCAAGGACCAGGCGAATACGTGTGAATTATTCGCGCCCCGCGTGACCATTGCCCGCGATGCGCTGCCTTCCGGCACGGCATCCCGGGTTGGCGATGGCGGTTTAGCTGACGCTCCGCGCAATGCGAGCGATGCCCGGGCTGCTTTTGATAGCTTGTTTAAGAAGTGAGCGGCGAAGATAGGTATTGGCGGCGCCCAGGATAAAAAAGAAATCGACGAGCGCCAAGGCCTCGCCTCTGCCGCGTCAAGGCGCCGTCCCTTGTCTGGTTCTGCTCGTAATCATTTTCGTGGTCGTCGGCTTGATTTTCTTCTTTGCGCTGCGCACGACGGGATGACTCGAATATGAGGAGCGATGGAAGGCTGCCAACTCAGCTGCGGCCCAGCCGTATCATCCGTGACTATTTAGTGACCGCGGAAGGCTCTGTCTTGATCGAGGCAGGCAATACACGGGTTCTATGCGCGGCAACCATTGAGGATACCGTTCCTGGCTTTCTGCGTGGCACAGGCAAAGGCTGGGTGACCGCCGAATACTCGATGTTGCCGCGTTCCACCATCACTCGGACCCCGCGTGAAATCACCAAGGGTCGGCCGTCCGGCAGGACACAGGAAATTCAGAGGTTGATCGGACGTTCTCTGCGCTCGGTCGTCGATCTGACGGCGCTTGGCGAACGCAGTGTAGTGGTCGATTGCGACGTGCTTCAAGCCGACGGCGGTACGCGCACAGCCGCGATCACGGGCGCTTACGTTGCGCTCGCGATTGCGATCGGCACGCTGGTCGACTTCAAGGTTCTTCCCAAATCTCCGCTCATCGACTCCGTCGCCGCCACCAGCGTAGGAGTTATTGCCGGAGTTGCGATGCTCGATTTAGCCTACGAAGAAGATTCCCGCGCCGACGTAGATATGAATGTCGTGATGACTGGCTCGAATAAATTCGTCGAGATTCAGGCTACGGCGGAGCGCAGCGCATTCGAAGCTTCGCACTTGACGGAATTGCTGGAACTGGCCCGTACCGGCATTATGGAGTTGCGCATTTTGCAAGAAGATGCAGTGGCCGGCCGGGTCTATACATGATCGTGTACGCCGCCTCGACGAATCCAGGCAAATTGCACGAGTTTTCATTAGCGGCCCGCCGGGTACACATCGCGCCTGTTCCGGATCTGAAGAACATTCCCCCTCCGGAAGAGAATGGCGCCACGTTCGAAGAAAATGCATCGAGCAAAGCCGTTTACTACTCCAGCTTCACTCCCGAATTGGTTCTCGCCGATGATTCGGGCCTCGAGGTAGACGCGCTCGATGGCGCCCCTGGCATTCACTCCGCGCGCTATAGCGGCCCGAACGCGACTGATGCCTCGAACAATGAATTACTCCTACGGAATCTAAGCCATTCCGGTAATCGGAAGGCGCGGTTCGTCTGTGCCGCGGCGATTGCGCGAGCCGGACAGATTCTCACCGTCGCGCGAGGAACGGTGGAAGGCGAAATTCTGACTATGCCTCGCGGCAAGCGTGGCTTCGGCTACGATCCACTATTCTTTTACCCTCCTTTAGCCCGCTCGTTCGCCGAACTCACTTCTGAAGAGAAATTAAAAGTCAGTCATCGCGGCAAAGCTCTCCATACGCTCTTCAATTCAATATTGCCTTCCATTTGAGACCAGTCGACCAGACTTCCAGTCCGATAAGATACAAATAGGTGCACCGGTACTTACTCCATAACTGTGAGATCCGGGACGCGAAAGAACTTCTCCTCTCTCCAGGCCAAGTCGGATTCATGAACGGCTGGGGAGTTTTCAGCACTCTTCGTGTCTCTGATGGGGTTCTGTTTGCTTTTGAGCGGCATTACGACCGCATGAGCCGGGATGCCGAGCGTATGCACGTGCCCTTCGAAATCTCCGCCAGGGATCTGGAAAAGGCGCTGCTGGCGCTGGTGGATGCGAACCGCGCCTTCGACGCAACCCTGCGCGTAGCGGTTATCCGCAATAAAGGAGGTCTGTACGAAGGCCCTCATATCACGCGCGATTCGGATCTGATCGCTTTCACCACAGATCTAACGGCGTGGGGCGCAGGCGTGAAGCTGGGCTACATTCCAAATGCCCGGCACGGGGCATCTCCTTTCGCGGGCGCAAAGATCACGTCCTGGGCTCAAAACCTGACCTGGTATGAAGAGGCGCATCAGCGCGGATTCGACGAAGTAATTCTGCTCAATGAACACGGCCAGATAAGCGAATGTACCTCCGCCAATATCTTCATCATCCAGGAAGACGGCGTTTGGACTCCGCCCGTCGAAACTTCGGGATGCTTGGCCGGCGTTACGCGCGCGATTCTGCTGGAAGAGCTCCATGTTCCGGGGCTGACTATAGCGGAGCGTGAGCTCACGCCGTCAGACGTAGAAGAAGCCGATCAAGTGTTCATAACCTCGACAACGCGCGATTTACTGCCCGTGTTCGAAATAGAGCGCGACCCCCTCGACCAGGATCCCAGAGCCTTAAAGCGCCTTCAGGATGCCTTTTTCGAATACCGGGCCGATTATGTCGCCGATCACGCGCGAAAGAGAGAGATTTTCGCGGTATGAAGGCGCTCGCTTATGCTTGCCAATACTGCGGCAGTGCAAGTCTGCGCCGGTCCCGTAGGCAGAGCGTGTTGGAAATCGGCAAAATGCTCTTGGGCACCTATCCGTTTCGATGCATGGATTGCAATCAACGGGCCTGGGTGAACATCTGGCTGTTTTCCCACCTTAAATACGCAAAGTGTCCCAAGTGTCTGGGCCTCGAACTCGGGATTTGCCCTCGCAAACATTACCGCGCCAATTTCTGGAACAATCTGTTGATGACCTTCGGCGCTCACCGCTACCGATGCGGCGGCTGCCGGGAAAATTTCCTCAGCTTCCGGCGCCGTGAACGCGCTTCCGATGCACAACCGAAGCCGACCGGCACGGAAGCGCTCGAGGCTGAGGCGTTTACCGATTAGAAATTTACGCTCGATGCAGCCGGACTTTTCTCGCGTGAGAGAACCAGCAGACATCCTACCTGCTCACCAAGCGTGCTCAGCATCTCCATGTCGCTGCCGGAATGGATACGCGGCTCCCGGTTCTGCACGTTGATCACTCCCACGATCCGGTTTTGCGAAATGATCGGCACTGACAGGAAGGCTTCGAATGAGTCCTGCGGAAGATCCTTGAAATATTTGAAGCGCGGGTCGTTGTAAGCTTCCCGTGATATAGCAAGTAGCCGGCGTTCGCGCGCCACCCACCCGGTCAGGCCCTCATCCAACCGTAGCCGTAATTTTCCAAGATTCTTTCGGTCGGGCTCACTCGATGCAGAGAGAACTAACTCCCCATCTTCCACTAAGTAGATAAGGCAGGAATCGCAATTCAGGAAGTCGCGGACTAGATTTACAATCTCATGAAGCACGTCATCGAGTTCCATGTCTCGCGTCATCAACCTGCTTACGCGTTGGAAAAGCCGAAGCTGCTGCTCCGCCCTCTCAAGACGAGATTCGAGCTCCCGGGTCTTGGACACTGCTTTTCATTATCACAAACGGCGGAGTATCCATGGCCGAGCAAGACATATCGCCCATCATGACCGCACCGCCATTGGCAAGTAGTACGATGAATGGAGCATTTCGAGGAGACCCCCTGTTGTATGTGGAGTAAACAAAGAAGAGAAGACGAGCTGCCTCACAGACCGGAAAGAACGGCTGGTTTTCCAGCATCGACCGCGCCAGCCGCGGAACCACAGAGGAGAGAATTTAATACAGTGTCATCGCCAACCAGAACTTTTGATCCTGAGCCCAACTCCGTCCGCAGCGGTTCTGCTGCTTTGGGGAAGAACGTCACCGTTAAGGGGCAGATCTTTGCCCGTGAGGATTTAACCATCGACGGGGAAGTCGAAGGAACCGTCGAGTGCCAGGAACATCGCCTTACGATCGGCCCAAATGCGCGCGTGCAGGCCGGGCTTAAGGCGCGCGAAATTGTCATTCACGGATCCATTCAGGGCAATGTCGACGCAACGGATAAAATCGACATCAAGAAAGAGGCAAAGCTCGTCGGCGACATCAAAACCAGCCGGATTGTGATCGAAGACGGCGCCTATTTCAAGGGGAGCATCGATATATCGAAGGCAGCCGCGCCCAAATCTGCTCAATCGCCGGGGCCGCAACCGCAGGTTTCTCCTCAGCCCGCCGCGGCGACCGCGATGAGCACTGCCGGTACCGCCGCCTCTGTGAAGTAAGCGGATTGACTCCGCGGCCCTCGCGCTGCCCGTGCGCAGGATGAATGTGCCATGAAACTTGGCGCTGTAAACGCAGCCCCCGCTAAAATACCGGTAAAAGACGTACCCTCGCTGGCGCGGCATAGCAGTGGCTTCGATCAGTTCTGTGCCATGCTGCAGGGATCTCAGAATCTCTCGATCCTGGATGTCTCAGGCGCGAGTCAGGCCAACATCAGCTTCGTCACTGATCTCGGCCATAAGATCTCGTCCGACGATATGCTTGGCACGATGCGCGAGTGTTTTGGCGAAGATTTCCTCGAGAGCCAACAGGCCGCGAGCACGGCGCAGCGGTTTCTCGATCAGACCCTCACCTTTCCGGATCAATTCTTCGATGGCGCGCTGGTCTGGGATGCATTGCAGTTCCTGATTTCACCCCTTCTCGAGCAAACTATCGCGCACCTTCTGCGTGTCATGCGGCCTGGCGCTCTGATACTTGTGTTCTTTAACGCGGACGAAAAAGCCACCCGCCTGCCCCTTTACAACTACCGCATTCAGGATGCTAAGACGCTTCTGCAAATTCCGCGGGGCGGCTCTCAACGCACGCAGTATTTCAACAACCGCACGATCGAGAAGCTGTTCCAACGGGCGGCCTCCATGAAGTTCTTCCTCACCCGCGATCACCTCCGCGAGGTCATCGTCCGCCGCTAGTGTTCTGACTCGTACGATCAGTCGCAGTATCCTCACCGCTGGTGCCCTCTATAATGCAAGGTTCAAGGAGCCTTCTCGCTTGGCATTAGAAGATGAGCTATTGCGCCAGCGCCACGAGCGTGCGGCGCAAATCCGTGAACTCGGCTTTCAGCCCTATGGCCACGCCTTCGATCACTCCCATACCATCCCGCAGATTTGGGCGGAATACGGTCAGAAGACTGCCGAAGAGCTAAACGCCGCTCGCATCCAGGTTCGCGTCGCGGGACGCATTCAATCCATCCGCAGAATGGGAAAGGCCGCCGGTTTTGCTCACCTGCTCCAGGACGGACAGAAGCTTCAGATCTACATCAGGAAAGACTCCGTCCCGGAGACGAGCTTCCGCCTTTACGATCTACTCGATGTCGGCGACATCGTCGGCGTCGCCGGTTATCTCTTCCGCACAAAAACCGGCGAGCTGACCATCCACGCCGAAGAGCTGTTCTTCCTCTCGAAGATCCTGCTCACGCTTCCCGAGAAGTGGCACGGCCTCGAAAACATCGAGACACGCTACCGTCAGCGGTACCTCGATCTCATCGCGAATCCCGAGGTTCGCAACATCTTCGCCATCCGCTCGAGAATCATGTCGTCCTTCCGACGCCAATTGGACGACCGCGGCTTTCTGGAAGTGGAAACTCCCATGATGCAGCCGCTATACGGCGGCGCGGTGGCCCGCCCGTTCGCCACCCATCACAATGCACTGGATATCGATCTCTATCTCCGCATTGCGCCCGAGCTGTACCTGAAACGCCTGGTGGTCGGCGGTATCGAGCGTGTCTACGAGATCAACCGGAACTTCCGCAATGAAGGGATTTCCACCCAGCACAACCCCGAATTCACAATGCTCGAGTTCTATCAGGCGTACACGGACTACCGTGGAATGATGCAACTCTCGACAGAGCTGCTGCGCCAGGTTGCTATCGACGCCACGGGATCGGCCCAGGTCAACTATGAAGGACGCTCGCTCGATTTCGGCAACTTCCGCCAATTCTCGATGCGCGAGGCGGTCATCGAATTCTGGCCCGACTCCGGAAAACCTTCTCTGGATAACGTGAAGGATCCCGACTGGCTGCTTCGCCAATCGAATGAAACCACGCCCGGCGCCGCGCTCGTCGACCTTTTTGACAAGCACGTGGAGGACAAGCTTTTCGACCCGGCCATCATTTACGATTTTCCAGTTGAAGTATCGCCTCTCTCCAAGAACAAACCCGACGAGCCGGAGTTTGTCGAGCGCTTTGAAATATATGCCGCGGGAATGGAAATCGCAAACGCCTTCACCGAGCTGAACGATCCGCAAGAACAGCGGCGTCGCTTTGAAATGCAGCTCGCGCGGAAAGCAGGTGGCGACGAAGAAGCCCACGTTATGGACGAAGACTACATTCGCGCGCTTTGCTACGGGATGCCGCCCGCGGGTGGCGAAGGAATCGGCATCGATCGGCTTACCATGATCCTGACCGATTCGAAATCCATCCGCGACGTAATCCTGTTTCCTCTGTTGCGACCGGAACCGAACATCGGCCTCGTGGACCGGCTGCGCGAACTGGAATCCGAAACTGAACCGCGCGCGTAAGCAAGCGTTATAGAACATGTCCCGCTTCGAATGGATGGTCGCGCTTCGCTACCTCCGCGCCAAGCGCAAACAGACGGTAATTTCAATCATTACCGTCATCTCCATCCTGGGAGTTGGCGCCGGTGTCGCGGCTCTTATTATCGCCCTCGCCGTGAATAACGGCTTTCAAAGCACGCTGCAATCAAGCCTGCTCAGCGCCACCGCGCATGTCAGCATTCTTGAGCGCAATCCCGGGTTCGGCATCGAAAATTGGGAAGCGTTGATACCGAAGCTGCGCCGTATTCCTCACGTGATCGACGCGACCCCGGGCTTGTATGGGCAGGTGGCGATCAAGGGCCCCCTCGCCAGTTCAGGCGCCGTCCTCAAAGGCGTTCCCTTGGGCAATGGCGCGGCTATCCCTGAGCTGCTTCGCCACCTGAAGGCCGGCTCACTCTCCGGTTTCGACGCGTCGGGTGGTCAGTATGGCATCGTTCTCGGCGCCAGATTAGCCGAGCAGGCCGGCGTCGTCGTCCACAGTCCCGTTTCGGTCATCGGCACGCAACTGACACCGCTTGGCATTGGCCCGAGTCTGTTCCACTTTCGCGTCATCGGCATCTTCGAATCTGGACTATACGATCTCGATTCCACCTGGGCATTCACCTCTCTTCCAGCCGCTCAACGCGTGCTCGATCTCAACGACGTCGTGAACACTATCGAGCTTCGCCTGGATAATATCTTCGAAGCGCGAAACGTAGCACGCGAGGCTGAAGCGATCACAGGCCCAAAGCTGATCGCATCCACCTGGATGGATCAAAACCGTTCGCTCTTGAATGCGCTCAAGCTCGAAAAAATCGTGAGCGTGATCACCGTCGGTCTTATAGAGCTTGTCGCGGCGCTCAACATCCTGGTCGTTCTGGTGATGCTCGTCATGGAGAAACATCGCGATGTCGCCATCCTGATGTCCATGGGCGCGCGCCGCCAACAAGTGCAACGCATTTTCGTTTTACAAGGACTCATCATCGGCAGTGTTGGTTGTTTGATCGGGCTGTCGCTCGGCTACTCGGTCACGGCTCTGTTCAATCACTATCGCTGGCTGAAGCTCGATGAGCAAATCTACGCCCTCAGTTACGTGCCGTTTCAAAGCCACTGGACGGACGGGATATGGGTGGCGGCGCTGGCGCTCATCACCAGTTTCCTTGCCACTCTGCATCCTTCCCGGAATGCATCTCGTATAGCACCCGCGGAAGCTCTTCGTTATGAATAAAGCGAGTGCGGCACGCGATTACCTCGTCGGCGCGGCCACAAAGGCGCGCGAGCGAGCGCATGCCCCATTCTCGAATTTCAAGGTGGGTGCAGCCGTCGAGGACGAAGACGGGCGAATCTTCACTGGTTGCAACGTCGAGAACGCCACCTATGGCCTGACGATCTGCGCCGAGCGCGTGGCGGTCTTCAAAGCCATCTCGGAGGGCGCTGCGAAACTCGGGTGGATTGCGGTTGTGGCGGACACCGCGACGCTCACGCCTCCTTGCGGCGCATGCCGCCAAATCCTTTGGGAGTTCTGCGGCGATGCCCAGCTCATCCTGGCGAATCTCTCAGGCAAACAGGAAACACTGTCGCTCAAACAAATTTTCCCTAGAGCTTTCGACGCTTCGTTCTTGTAGTACGTGTTCCTTTTTGGACAATTCGATACGGGCATTTCTGGCTCAGACGACGGGCACCCGTAGGGCACTCTCATACCGCATACAAACAATTCGGAGGGATGTGTATATGTACCGCAGAGTGCAATATTTATGCGTGGCGCTTGCCACGAGTGTTTTGATGTTCGCCGGCCATGTCGCCGCGACAACGATAACGACGATGAGTTTCGCCACATGGAATAGCGCGGCATACACCGTTTCCGGAAGCCAATTCGAGCTGAATTTCTACCCCGTAGGATCGAGCAGCTACAACACTTCCGCGGGAATTACACTGACGCCATCGGGAAAGCCGTCGGTTGGTTTCACTTTTACTGGACCCGATAACGGACCCTACAAACTGACAGGCACTACATACAACGGAACCACCGCTTTAGCTGGACCTTCGGACGGTGTGGGTTATATCAATGTCGCGACGCCGGCAGGGGGTGAAACCGCCATTCTTCTGGGCCTCGGCAGCAGTAACAATAGTAATCCGCTCACACTGACACTGTCAGACGGCGAGACCTTCACCATCTCTTCTGGTGCGCCCAGCCTTTTCGGGTTCTCCATCGGGCATTCAATTACATCGCTTACGCTTTCGACAACTTCCGGCGCTCAACCCGTTATCGATGATTTCTACTACGGCACCAGCTCGTTGCCTCCAGATCCTCCGCCGACCGCCGAGGGTGCCACCGCCGTCATGATCGCAGGCGGACTGCTGCTCCTCTTTGGGGGCCGGCGCAAGCTGGCGAAGCGTCGAGAAGCCTCGCAGGCAGACGACGAGAGTAGCGCAACGCCCAACTTTGTGTCGCCAGCGGCGATGCCAACCTAAAGGTTAAATCCCCAACCCCGCTAGCGCTTGGCCGACGCCGTTTGCTTCGCCGCCCCGCCGCCTTTTAGCTCGGAATCGAGGACGGGTTTCAGAGAAGCAACCACTATTGGGCCGTTATAACGCTGCCCATTGACGAAAATCGTTGGCGTACCCTCGACTCCCGCCTCATCGCCATCTTGAACATCTCTTACGACGGTTTCGCGGACCTCTGTGGAATCCATGTCGTTTTCGAAGCGATCCATATCAAGACCGCTCTTCTTCGCCATGGCGAGTATAGCCTTCCTGGAAAGATCTTCCGGATGCGCATACATGGCGTCGTGCAGAGCCCAGAATTTTCCCTGCTTGTGAGCGGCGATTGCGGCTGCAGCGGCGAGATCGGCATGCGAATGGATCTCCAAAGGGAACTCCTTGAAAATCAGCTTGACTTGCGTTGGATATGCTTTCAGGATCGCCCGAATCTCCGGCACGGCAGCCGCGCAGTAGGGGCACTGAAAATCGGAAAATTCGATCAGAGTGATCTTTGCTTTCTCGGGACCAATCCAAGGCGCGCCGGCAACAGGAATAGAAACCGGAGCATTGAGGAGAGGAGGCGCCTCCACGTGCCAGGCATTCGCAGCCGCAATCGCCTCGGCCTCGCTTTTTCCCTGTTTCAGAGCGCCAATGATGGCGGCCGCCAAGCCTTGGCTGTAAGCGCAGCTCGGATCTACGACACGGCATTCCGCAACTTTCATGCTGCAGCCACAAGAACAATTCTGCTCCCGCATGACCTTCAGTGCCGTCGCCCTCTGATCCGCCGATAGACCGCTGAGGTCAACGCCCGGCAGAGACTCCACAGTTTTCCAATTTACTTGCGGCGCGCTCGCCTGGCCGCACAATAACCACGAAGCGAAGAGACACAACCCCGCGGCCCTCGAAGCACGCTGCAGCAGATTGATCATAAATTCATTGTATCCGCGATAATTGATATGAGGCGGCGACCCTCAGGCAGACGACAAAGAACGATCGTCTGCCCGCACAATATTACCGACGGAGAAGCGGATTGACATGACGAAACGCGTGCTGGTGCCTTACCGCAATCCCAAGAAGTTGAAGCCGTATGAAGATGCAATTCGCGCGGCCGGCATGGAGCCGATATCGGTACTTGTGAGCGACCCGGTTTCGTTGAGTGACACGGCGGGCCTGGTGCTGCTGGGCGGCGGGGATGTGAATCCACAACTGTACGGCCAAGAACGTCAACCGCCGACTGAGTTGCCGGACGACGAGCGCGATGCGGTAGAGCTGGAACTTATCGATAAAGCGATCGAGAAGGACGTTCCGATATTGGCGATTTGCCGGGGACTGCAAATTTTGAATGTCTACCATAGCGGAAGCCTGATTCAGCATGTTGCGGACGCGGAGCGGCACGAAAACCGCGGCGGAAATCCGGCGGCAGCAGCGCATGAGGTCGCGATCGAACCGGATAGCCTGCTCGCGAAAATTGCGGGCAGGGGCAGGTGGCAAGTAAATTCGAGACATCACCAAGCGGCCGACCGGATTGGCGCGGGTCTTCGCCTCTCGGCGCGCGACCCGGAAGACGGAACAATCGAAGGACTCGAGCGACCCGATAGACGATTCGTGCTGGCGGTTCAATGGCACCCGGAAGATCAGGTCTTCGAGCATCCCGAGCAATTGAAATTGTTTCAACGTTTCGCGGACGCGTTAGGATAGGTGGCTCTCGCTTCGAAAAGCCAAAATGCCGCTCACGTCGTCGGCTGGCGGAGGCTGGGCGGAGGTTCGCCGCGATCGGCAATTCCTTGAACATCAAGAAGCTTTGACGCTTCGGAGCGGTGGCATCATCAGCGACAACGAGCGACACGCAGGAACCCTCTTCTCGCTTGCCGCCACGTTCTTGCTGACCAGCCTGTTATTTCATGAAGTGTCTGGTAGTCTGCTCGCGCTGGCCTGGGGCTTGGAGGGTCTATCACTGCTCGGCGTGGGCGTCGCCGCCCGCGAGCGCGCCCTGCGGCTCGAAGGCCTCGGAGTTCTGCTGCTTTGCATTCTGAAGCTGTTCATATACGATCTACGCAACCTCGAAATTGTCCCCCGCATCACCCTCACGTTCATTGGATTGGGCGTGATTCTGTTGGGCGTATCCTGGATTTACACACGCTTCCGCGATCAGGTCCGCCGGTATCTGTGAAACTTTTGGTCCCTTAAACTCGTATCCAAAGTGAGGTATAGAGATGTACTGCCAATCTTGTGGCGCTGAGGTTTCTGATGCTTTTCGTTATTGTCCGCAGTGCGGAACTGCGACAATCAACACTGCCAACTCCAGTGCGGCCAAGGCTAGACGCGCTTTTCGACGCCCACTGGAGGGCAAGAAAATAGCCGGTGTATGTGCCGGAATTGCGCGATACCTCGATATAGATGTGACGCTGGTGCGTGTTCTGATGCTGGTGTTCGCTCTGTGGCCACCGGGGCTTGGCCTGCTTGCTTATCTTGTCTGCTGGATTGTGATGCCGCGCGACCCCTGGGTGCCCCCGCATGTACAAAAGAACGCGCCATCGCAGAACGTTCCAGTAACGCCTTAGGAGAGATGCAAGCTAACAATATGCGGTTCAGGCTGGGGATCGCCCGCTTTCAATTGCGGAACCGCTACCTTCCGGCAAAGCCTGGCGACCAGAACGGCCCAACTCGGAACCATACTCGCGAACCAGAGTGGCTGCTTCGCATTGAAGATCAGCGGCAACGTCAACGCAATCCCGCCTCGCGCGCCCAGGAAATCAACTTTGCCGCCACTCGTCTTGATTCTATCGTTCCGCGACGAGCACGATTTCGTAAGCAAAAAGGCCTGGCGCAAGCGCGGTAACGGCACGCAGCAAGCGGCTGGTGAAGCGAAGCAGCCGACTGTCAGGGCGCATCGGAATGACACGCTCCAACGGGATGACCGTATAGTGATGGGCAGTGACGCGGTAGCCATGCTCTTCGAGTAAAGCGCGGATTGTCCTAGCGGTGAAAAAGCGCAGGTGAGACCAATCGAGAATCCCTCTATCGCTGTAACGAAAACGGCCAAATAGGACCATAAGCCTTACTGTCAAGTTCACAGCATTCGGAACCGAGACGATCAATCTACCTCTCGCCGCGAGCAGCCCCCTGCAATCCTTCAGAAGCTTTGCCGGATCGCGAAGGTGTTCGAGCGTATCGAGGAGCAGGATGCGATCAAAGGTTTCGGCTGAGTTGCGGGCGAGCTCGTCCAGACCGTCCTCCGGATCCGCTTGAACGACACGGTTCCCGGCGCGCGCCAACTCGGCCCCGAACCCACTGTTACCCGATCCGATTTCAAGAACATGCTGATCTTTTCCCACCAGGCGAAACGCGTAGTAGTGGCCGGAGTACAGGCTGTGCTTGACGGCGTACGGAACAAAGTACTCTTCGTATTCCGGATAGCTCCGCACTGCCCTGGAAGTCTCCGTGTACCGGTAGACGGCGCGGACGATAGCTTTCGCGTACTTGACACCATTTACATAGCAGATCTCGTCGCCATAAAAGGTGGGAATCGGTACTTCCAAGATCCGGAAGTTCTGATGGTGAAGCTTGATGATGATTTCCGTATCGAAGTGGAAGTCGTCCGTCAGATTATCGAGCCGCATTTTCGATAGCGCGTGGAGGTTGTATGCCCGGTACCCACTATGAAACTCGGTCAGGTTCAAGCCGAGCGCACGATTCTCAAATGTGGTAAGCAGACGGTTGCCGAGATACTTGTACAGAGGCATACCGCCCTTCAGCGGTCCGCCGAAATCCTTCATCATCCTCGAACCAAATACTGCATCCGCCTCGCCGCGAACCAGCGGAGCATACATGTGAGACAGAAGCTCCGGCGCATATTGACCATCGCCGTGTAACAGCACGACGATATCGAATCCTTGCTCGATGAAATATTGGTAACCTGCTTTTTGGTTCCCACCGTAGCCGAGATTCTTTTGATGTTTCAACACGCGCAGCTTCGGGAGGCTCGTCATGGCCTGAATGCCCACTGCTAGCTCATAAGTTTCGTCTTGACTCGCGTCATCGAATACCACGACCTGCTCGACATTGCGCCAGACATCCGGGGTAATACGCTTCAGGACCTTGCTTAAAGTTGTGAGGGCGTTATACGCAACTATGAAGATGCCGATGCGCTTCCCCTGATTATCGGCGCGCTCGGCGGATTCTTCTAGTGCGTTGCGCCGGAATTGCGGGAGGGGCTCAAAAGGCAGAGTTAAGCTGGGGGCGGCGGCTCCGCTGCGGGCGCGGAAATCGTGGATGCGTCCGTCACGGCGACTGTACAGGTCCCAAACCGGCCTCCGACCTGATCGTATCACTCGCAGCAGCGATTACAGGTTACGGAACCACGGCCATTCATAAAAGCGGCGAAAACAAGTCCGGCATCGGGATGGCTTCGCTTGGACAAACAGCAGAGGCAAATCGCGTAAACGAAAATGTGATCTCCGTACTTGTTTCGAAAGGCAGGTGGGACACATAAAAAACCTCGGATACAACGTGCCCACCGCGGCTTACTTTTCAGGGTCAGTTTTATCCCACCACGCTCGTATACATCATTCCCACGGTGAGAACGATCATGACGACCGCCGTCGTCCAAGCCACCACATTCTGCCAGGGCTTGTTCTTGTAAGTGCCCATAAGATGGGGCCGGTTAACCAAAAGCAGCATATAAACCAGTACAAACGGTAACAATATTCCATTTGCCACCTGCGAGTAAATCATGAATTTCAGAAGCGGAAGATGCGGAATCAGTACGAAAGCTGCTCCGCCTCCAATCAAAAGCGTGTAGAGCCAATAGAAGACTGGAGCTTCGGAGAATCGCTTGTCGACGCCCGATTCGAAGCCAAGTCCTTCGCAAATGTTGTAGGAAGTCGCGAGCGGAAGGATCGCGGCGGAGAGCAGCGCCGCATTAATAAGCCCGGCTGCAAACAGGAGGGAGGCAAACTTTCCGGCAAAGGGTATCAGTGCGACCGCCGCCTGGGCTACGTCCGTAATCTGCGGATGATTTGAATGGTAGATAGTGGCGCCGCACGCCACCACAATGAAAAAGGCGATCACTTCGGTGAAGATGCAACCGGTGATCACATCCAGGCGGCAGATGGCGTAGTTACGCCTGTCGATACCTTTCTCGACCACGGCCGCCTGAAGGTAGAACTGCATCCATGGCGTGATGGTAGTGCCGATGAGCCCGACAATCATGACAACATATGCGGGATCGCTGCTGAAAGCGGGTAGAAAGGTCTGTTTTATTGCCAAGTCCCAATCGGGTTTCGCCAGAAAAGCCGAAACGGGATAAGCGAAATAGACGAACGAGGCGACGATGAGGATGCGCTCGACGGGCTTGTAGCGGCCACGCACAATGAGGCCCCACACCAGCGTTGCGCCAAGAGGCACGACGATGTACTTGCTGAAGCCGAAGATCCCCATGCCCGAGGCCAGGCCGGCAAATTCAGAGATGATGTTGAAGAAATCGGCGAGGCCGAGCACCACCATAGTGAAGAAGGTCGCCCTAAGGCCAAACTCTTCACGAATCAGGTCAGACAATCCTTTGCCGGTGATCGCGCCCATCCGCGCAGCCATCTCTTGCACCACAATGAGAGCGATTGTGGTCGGAATCAACGTCCAAAGCAGTTGATAGCCGAATTGAGCGCCGGCTTGCGAATAGGTGAGTATCCCGCCCGGATCGTTGTCGACATTCGCGGTGACGAATCCAGGACCCAGAACAGCCAGGAACGCCAGCATGCGCGCGCTGATGAGTGCGACAGTCGATCTCCTGCGGATGGCGGTCTGCATCGTGGCTCCCGGCGATTTTACATCTTATTGTTGACCACGCATGTTTCAAGACTCGCCTATCGGCGTAAACTTGTTATTACGATGGCGACAAAGACCATCCTGACGATGGACCAGTTTCTTGCGTTCCCTGAACGAGAAGAGGACGGCACCCACTACGAGCTCAGCGAAGGAGAGTTGGTCAAATTGCCTCCTCCTGAATATAGGCATGGCGCGATTGCGGGCAAGGTTGCGCGGCTTCTAATCAACGCTCTTTCAGAGGAAGAGTACGTAATCGCAACAAAGGACGCAGGATTCCTATTGGATCCCAATCCCGAAGCCGCAACAGTACGCGGAGCCGACATCGCAGTCAATCTCCGCTCAGACTTTAGAGAAGGCCTTCCCACGGGCTGGTTCCACGGCGCGCCTCTATTGGCCGTCGAGATCGTCTCGCCCGGCAATACTGCGAAAGATATGCAGTTGAAGGTGAAACAGTATCTCCGAGCACGCGCACGCGAAGTGTGGCTCGTCTACCCGGACACTCGCACGGTTTACGTTTATTCCGCTGGACGGCGCGATCCACACGTGTTCGAGGAAGAGGACACATTCACCAGCATCATCGATAAGGAATTCCGTGTCGCGGACTTCTTCCGCATCTAGTTCGTTGCGGCAGTTTTAATGCCGACGACCGGACTGGCTTTCGTATATCCGTTCAGCCAGTCGATCACGGTCGCATACCAGAACTGGCTGTCCTGCGGCTTCAAAATCCAGTGGCCTTCCTCGGGAAATTGCACGAGCTTTGAAGGGATTTTCATCTCTTGCAGCGCCGTGAAGAGTTGTTCGCCTTGACCAATAGGCACTCGGTAGTCGATTTCGCCGTGAGTGACCAACGTGGGCGTCTTGAAGTTCTTGACGTATGAACTGGGAGACCATTTCTCATACAGCTCCGGATTTTCCCAAGGAAAGCCTTGGAATTCCCATTTCGCAAACCACAGCTCCTCCGTCGTTCCCGCTTCGCTGCGCAAGTCGTACACGCCAGCGTGAGTAACGAGCGCCTTAAAGCGATCGGTGTGGCCGAGAATCCAATCGATCATATAGCCGCCGTAAGAAGCTCCCGCTGCAACCATGCGGTCCTTGTCCACATAAGGCAGATTGCTCACGTAATCGACAGTCGCCATGATGTCGTCGTAAGCGCGGCCGCCCCAGTCGCCATTCACAGCGTCGGTGAAACTCTGCCCATAGCCCACCGATCCGTGCGGATTAGGCATGACGACAACATAGCCCGCTGCGGCGAGAACCTGTGCGTTCCAACGATAGCTCCACGATTCGCCCCAATCGCCTTCCGGCCCTCCGTGGATTGCAAACAGAACGGGATATTTGACCGAGGCAGTGAAGTCCGGAGGCTTGACTACGAAGCTCTCGACTTTTGCCCCATCGCCCACATCGACCGAAATCTTTTCCAGAGACGTCAGCTGATACTGATCGAATAATGCATCATTCAAGTGGGTCAGCGGAATTCCGCTTCCGGTCTTGGATAAAGCTTTATTGATCTCAGGAGGCCGTGAGCCGCTCTGTTCCGTATAAATCATCATTTTGTCGTCGGCACTAAACTGCACGCTGCTGATGGAGGTGGGCCCTTGAGCAATGGTTCGAACGGCGCCTCCCATGACCGGCATCATCATCAACGGGGTGGTGCCGTGGTCGTCAACGGTAAAGCAAATCCGCTTGGAATCGGGAGACCACGTGTACGCCTCCACCCAGCGGTCGAGCGAATCGGTGAGCGTGTTCATCTTGCCGCTTTGAAGATCCAGGATCGCGAGACGCCACTGATCGCTTTCATACGCAGCACGAATCTGCGTTCGATAGGCGAGATATTTGCCATCTGGCGAGTAGAGCGGGCCTTCGTCCGCTCCGGGATTCGTGGTTATGCGCTTCGCCTCGCCTCCCGCTGCCGGAATCGTGAACAGATCGGAATTAGTGCTCGTGGCGAGGTCAGGGTCCGTGTTGCTGACATAAGTTATCTGAGCGCTATCCGGCGAAAAGACGTACGGCTCGGGGCCGCCTAGCGAAAACGGCGGTGTGTTGATCTCGCCTGGGGTAAGATCGCGAACTTTGCCGCTCCCGTCCAGCGCTTGAATCAAAAGGTGCTGCCGCCGCTTGCCTTCGTAATGGGTCCAGTGCCGATACAGCAGCGACGTATAGACGCGCGCCTTCATCTTGCTCGCGGCTTCCTCATCAAGGTTGGTTTTGTTGCAGGTGGGATCGTAATCGACGCCTGGAGTCGCGTTCGCCGGCTCGCAACTGGGATACACATTGCTGGTGAAAAGCATCAGCTTCCCGTCTGGCGACAAGGTCACCCCGTCCGCCTCTGTGGGCACATTGGTGAGTGGCCTGGGATCGCTTCCATCCGCATTCATCGACCAGATTTGTGAGCCATTATTGCGGTCGGAGACAAAAAGGATGCGCTTTGAATCAGGCGTCCAGCGCGGCCTGGTATTGGAATTGCCATCATTCGTGAGGCGCTGCGGCGTGCCGCCGTCGACCGAAACGATGTAAATCTGAGTGGGCTTCGTATTGTTCGACATGTCCACGGTCTGAACCGTGAAGGCGACCATTTTTCCATCGGGAGACAATTGAGGCTCGTCGATTCGGGCGAGCTTCATCATGGCATCGAAAGTAAAGGGCGCCTTAGCGCGCAATACGGGGGCGCCGAGCGCGAAACCGAGTAACGCGCACAGGCCGGCATTTCGCATGACTCTCATTCTAGATTGAACGCGCACAACGGGATCAGTCACCCTGTGCGCTTGTATTGAAGGCGCACAACGGGGACCAGTCACCCTGTGCGCTTGTATTGCGGTAGATCTCAGTCGGATGCGCGCGCCTTGGTAGGATGGCTACAAAGGTGATCCGGCCTTATGGCGGAGTGATGCCCCGGATAGCGCATTCCGCTTACATAGATCCCAGCGCACAGGTAATCGGCGATGTCGTAATTGGCGAACGCTCGAGCGTGTGGCTCAACGTCTCCATTCGCGGCGATGTCAACTATATTCGCGTTGGAGACGAGACCAGCATTCAGGACAACACTGTACTTCACGTGGATCGTCAAGTGTATCCGTGCCTCGTCGGGAATCGCGTAACGGTGGGCCACAGAGTTGTGTTGCACGGATGCGAGGTAGGAGACGATGCGCTGATTGGGATCGGCGCCATCGTGCTGAATGGAGCGAAGATTGGCCCAGGCGCAGTTGTCGCGGCCGGAGCGCTCGTCACGGAAGGCATGCAGGTTCCGCCAAGAATGCTGGTCATGGGGGCACCGGCCAAAGTGCGCCGTGAAGTTACGTCCGAGGAGCAAGAGCGGTTCCGCGAAAACTGCAACAACTATGTCAGGATCACGGCGATCTACAAGGAAGAGCAGCCTTGATCCACAGCGTCAAAGGCATGCGCGACATTTTGCCTCCATCGAGCGCTGCCTGGAATCAGGTGGAGACGGCAGCGCGGCGTATGTTCGCGCGCTACAATTATCGCGAAATTCGCACGCCGATTCTCGAAGAGACGGCGCTGTTTACGCGCAGTGTTGGCGAGGACACCGATATCGTCAGCAAAGAAATGTATACCTTCGAGGACCGCGACGGCAGTTCGCTCACGTTGCGGCCTGAATCTACAGCTTCGGTTCTGCGCGCGTACATCGAGCATCGGCTCGATCAACAACCCGGAGTGCAGAAGCTCTACTACATGGGTCCGATGTTCCGCCGTGAGCGCCCCCAGAAAGGCCGTTATCGCCAGTTCTATCAAATTGGGGCAGAAGCTATTGGATCGGAATCGCCGGCGATCGATGCAGAAGTTATCCAACTGGTTGTGGACATCCTGCACGAAGTCGGAATTTGGGATTTCGAGCTGCTCGTCAACTCTGTGGGGTCGAAGAAATCGCGAGCGCGCTATAACGAGGCGCTCCGGGCTGAGCTGAAGGAACTGGCTCCGCGATTGTGCGAAGACTGCCAGCGGCGCGCGCAGACGAATCCGCTTCGAGTACTCGACTGCAAAGTTCCCGAGGACCAACCGATCATCGAGCAGCTCCCGTCGATTCTCGATCATCTGACCGAAGAGGACCACGAGCATTTGCGCCGCGTTCGGGAATTTTTGGATGATTGGCAGATCGCATACACGCTGAAACCGCGCCTGGTTCGCGGGCTCGACTATTATGCACGCACGACGTTCGAGATTACGCACGGCGCGTTGGGCGCGCAGAATGCAATTCTGGGAGGAGGACGGTATGACGGCCTTGCGGAGCGTCTCGGATCAAAGGTCCCGGCGCCCGGTATCGGGTTTTCGATAGGCGAAGACCGGCTGGTGATGATCGCTGAGGAAGAACATAAGGTTCAGCCGCCCGGATTGGACCTTTACATTGCGCCTATGGGAGATCCGGCATTGCGGCACTGCGCCGTGTTGGCCGGGGAGATTCGAAAGCGGGGGATTTCGGTCGAGCTGGGAACTGAACGCAAGCTGAAACGCATGATGGAGCTCGCCAACAAATCGGCTGCACGTTACACCTTAATAGTGGGCGATAACGAGATTGTTACGCAATCCTACACGCTCAAGGATATGGCGTCGGGCGAGCAGGAAAGGCTGACGCGTCAAGAGCTGCTGGAACGTTTCGATGGCTGAAGTGAAATTGGATTTCCTGGGCGACTTGCGGCGGACACACAGTTGTGGAGAACTGCGCGCGGAGGACGCCGGCAAAGCGGTCGTGCTGATGGGCTGGGTTCACCGGCGACGCGATCTCGGCGGAGTGAGTTTTATTCATTTACGAGACCGCGATGGCATCACTCAGCTTGTGTTCGATGAAGGCAAGAACCCGGAAGCCCATAAACGCGCCCAGGAGCTGAGTTCCGAATTCGTGATTGCGGTTGAGGGTACGGCTGCGAGGCGACCTGCCGATACTGTGAATGAGTCGATTGCGACCGGCGAGATCGAAGTCGCCGCAATGAGGATTTGGATCCTGAACGAATCGCGAACGCCGCCGTTCCCGCTCGAAGACACGGTCGACGTGAAAGAAGAGATTCGTTTGAAGTACCGGTACGTCGACTTGCGCCGCCCGCGCATGCAGCGCAACATTATCATGCGGTCGAAGATTTCCTTCGCCGTTCGTGAAGCCTTGTATTCGCAGGGATTTCTCGAAATCGAGACGCCCTTCATGACCCGGTCCACTCCGGAAGGCGCGCGCGATTATCTTGTTCCGAGCCGCATACAACCGGGGAGTTTCTACGCGCTGCCGCAATCACCGCAGATTTTCAAGCAACTGCTGATGGTCAGCGGATATGAGCGCTATTTCCAAATCGTGCGGTGTTTCCGGGATGAAGACTTACGTGCAGACCGGCAGCCGGAATTCACACAGATCGATTTGGAGATGTCATTTCCACAAGAGGAGCAGGTCTACCAAGTTGTCGAACGTTTGATTTGGAGCGTGTGCGAGGCAGCGGGAAAGCCCGTTGAGAAAAAGATCCCGCGTCTGACCTACGCGGAAGCCATGCGGTCGTATGGCACGGACAAGCCCGACCTGCGCGTTCCTCCGTTCCATTGCGTCGAAGATCTATTTTCCAATACCGATATATCCGCGAATGGATTGCCAGTGGCAGCCATTCACATTCCCAACATTGGGCAACTGAGCCGCAGAGAGCGAGATGAAATCAAAGCCTTTGGCCACGAACGCGGGCTTCGCGTCTATGACGACATTAAGCGTCTGGAGCGCGATTTTGCGGAACCAATAACCAAAGTGCGGGAACGAGTGAATCCCGCCCAAAACGACCTGCTGATGCTGGCGACATGGGCGGGCGAAAAGAAAGGCGCCTTACCGGAGTACACCATGCTGCAGGCATGTGGGCAGCTCCGGTTGTTCATCGCCCAGAAATACAACGACCGGCACAAACTTCTCGACCCCGAATTATTCAAATTTCTGTGGGTAATTGAATTTCCCATGTTCGAATGGGACGAAGAAGATCACCGGTGGAACGCGGCGCACCACCCGTTCACATCGGTTCACGACCAGGATCTGGAAAAGCTTACTAACGACCCAGCGCACTGCCGGGCCAAGTCATACGATTTAGTGCTGAACGGTACTGAATTAGGATCAGGCTCGATTCGTATTCACAGGCGCGACGTGCAGGCGAAGGTTTTTGCGGCGCTCGGCTTTACTGAGGAAGAAGCGAAGCGGCGTTTCGGATTCTTGCTCGAAGCGCTCGAGTATGGGGCGCCGCCACATGGCGGAATCGCGCTGGGTCTCGATCGTCTGGTGATGATCCTGGCGGGTGAGCAGTCCATTCGTGAAGTGATTCCCTTCCCGAAGACTGCAAAGGCGACGGATCTGATGTGCGAGGCGCCATCGGAGGTCCCAGAGCGGCAGCTCCGGGAGCTCGGAATCCGTCTCGACTTGCCTCAACAATCGCGCACATCCTAATCGGTGGCATACTGTTCGCATATGGCGGCCACCACGCAAATTTCGGTCGAAGAGTACCTGAAGACTGTTTATCGGCCGGATCGCGATTATGTGGACGGAGTCGCTGAGGAGCGGAATTCGGGGGAACGAGATCATAGCTGGATTCAAGGGAAGCTCGTGGCCTTCTTTCTGCGCAATTTCCAACGAACGGGAATCGCAGCCCTACCCGAATGGCGCTTCCAGGTCAAGCCCACGCGCTTCCGTGTTCCCGATGTCGTGGTGACGCTCGGTAAGCCGGACGAACAGATTCTCACGAGGCTGCCACTCCTCTGCATCGAGATTGTTTCGCCCGAAGACACAATCTCGCGCACGAACGCCCGCGTGCAAGATTATCTCGAGTTCGGAGTACCCGTTGTTTGGGTAATCGATCCCGTTGAACAAACGGTTTGGATTTACCGTCGCAACGGGATGGAACAGGCAACCGGCAGGTCAGTCAAACTCGACGGAACTTCTATCGAGGTTCCGTTCTCAGAGATTTTCGATTAGAGAGAGCTCAAGAGTATGGCGCGTGTTCGGGGAATCGGCGGCATCTTGAATTACATCGTCGATGATCTTCACGCCACTCTGGCGGACTTGCGCGCACCGGGCGTTCACGTGGACGAGAGAGTCGAGGAGCATGAATACGGCAATTTCGGCTGGATCATGGATCCGGATGGAAACCGGATCGAGTTATGGGAACCGAAGTCGCCTACATAGGATCGAATCGCTTGCGAAATGGCCGAGCAAACCTGTTTCAGCTTTGCGGCCAGCGATCGCGCGCGAGTTAGATCCATCCGGAAAACCGGACCTGAAATACTGAGTGCGCCTACGACGCTCCCGTCGAGGGCCGCGACAGGCGCGCCGATGCAGCGCCCCTCAAGCTCGCTTTCCTGGTAGTCGATCGCATAGCCCTGTTGACGCACTTTTTGTAGTTCGGCAAGTAGCGCCGCCTTCGTCACCAACGTATTTGCCGTCAACCGCGGAAGACCTTTTACCCTGACCAGCCGCAGTAACACAGACGAATATCTCGCTAAAGTGGATCACTCTCTCACCGACAACCAGCGGCTCAGCCTGAGTTATGACGAAACCAGCCGCACCAACACCGTGCTGCCACCAGGAGGCAATCTGCCTTGGTCAGTCGAACAATTTTCTCGGCGTCAGCAGAATGCAAATGCGAGCGATACCTGGACCATCAGTCCGGAGATGGTGAACCAGTTCTGGGTTGGCTACACACGTAATTTCGGTGGGCGTCTGAACCTTCTCAGATGTCGCTCGGGGATTTACGTTCGAAATTTCAGATTCAGGGGACGCCTTCGCTGCCGCAGATTGCGGTGTCCGGCTATTTCACGTTAGGCCATCGCCGGTCCGGTTGCAGGCACAAACTTCTATTCGGTCCGGGATGTGTTTAGCGATATCGCCGGCCGCCATTCACGCTTCGGCCTCGAAGAATCGCTCGACAAAGACATCCAACAGACTCTCCTGAAACAACTACGGCGTTTTCTCGTTTACGGGTGCTGGAAAGAGCGGCAACGCGCTGACCATGGGGGACCCGCAGGATTTCAATAATCTATGGGAGGAAAGAGGCCGCACTGATTTCGATCGCCGCCACAATTTCGTCACCTCTTTCATCTGGCAGCCGGACTACCTCAACGGAACAAATGCCTTGCTGCGCAATGTCCTGAATGGGTGGGAGCTTTCGGCGATCGTCACGCTGCAAAGCGGACTGCCCTTTACCGTCACGGCTGGATTCGACGTAAACCTCGACGGCAACAACACCGATCGCGCGAATCTGGTCGGCAATCCATACCTTGATCCGAGCCGCTCTCGTGCGACCGTCAGTGCGGAGTGGTTCAATACTGCAGCCTTCCTCTTGCCGCCGAAAGGAACGGACGGCACCGCGGGGCGCAATATCCTGGATGGTCCGGGCAACCGCGACGCCGACGTCGGCTGTTTCGCAACTTCAGGATTCACCAGCGAATGGCTCTTCAAGCCGCGCGGAGGCGACGAACGCATTTAACTTTGCCTCAGCTCTCCGACGAGTGCTTTCAACTCCTCTCTATTCGGCCAGATTCGCACCGCAAACGCGATGCGGCAGGTGCAAATGGGTCTGAGGTTTACGTTCTGATGAATTAAAGTGTTCTAAAGAGATGGTCGATCGAAGGCAGTTTCTCGAAACTTCGGCCGCTCTCATCCTGCCGCGCTTTTTTGCGTCGACGGACCGCTTCGACCTCTACGCGATCGAACGTCCTCGCGTCATGCGAGCAGCCAATGAGTATCTGAAGCAGCAGCCTGTCACCATCACCGCCGCCCACAGCCCTCGAAGCGCCGGTGGTCCGCACGACTATTTCTCGGAAGGCGACTACTGGTGGCCGGATCCTAAGAATCCGGATGGCCCCTACATTCAGCGCGACGGCATGTCGAATCCCGGCAATTTCGTCGCGCATCGTGACGCGTTGATGCGACTCAGTGTTCAAGCACCAATGTTGTGCGCCGCCTGGGTGCTCTCAAAAGAACGCAAGTATGCCGATCGCGCGGCCGAGCATTTGCGTGCCTGGTTCATCAACAAAGAAACGTGCATGAATCCGAACCTGCAATATGCACAAGCAATTCATGGAAGAACCACCGGGAGAGGAACAGGCATTATCGATACTCTGCAACTGGTCGATGTTGTTCGCGGCGCGAGCGCGATCGACACATCTGGCGCAGTCACCGCGCCGGAGCAGGAATCGCTGCGGAAGTGGTTTGCAGACTACCTGGTTTGGATGACGACCTCCAAGAATGGTCAGGAGGAACGAGATGCCAAAAATAATCACGCCACCTGCTGGGTGCTGCAGGTGGCGGAATTCGCTACATACAGTCACGATGCAAAACTGCAGGACTATTGCAAAGAGCGTTTGAAAACCGTTCTGATTCCGGATCAGATGGCCGACAATGGCAGCTTCCCGCAAGAGCTGCGCCGCACGAAACCTTACAGCTATTCGCTGTTCAACTTGGAAGCGATGTCCGGAATCTGCCAAGTTCTTTCCACCAGGCAGGACAACTTGTGGACCTTCGCGCTTCCGAACGGGCGCTCGATGGGCAAAGCGGTAGCGTTCATGTACCCCTACATCGCCGACAAGAAGAAGTGGCCTTATCCGCCGGACGTGATGTACTCCGATCAATGGCCGCTGCGCCAACAAAGTTTACTTTTTGCCGGTTTGGCATTGAATAAGCCCGAGTATCTCGACCTCTGGAAGAAACTCAATCCGGATCCGACCGTGCAAGAAGCCATCCGGAACTATCCCATCCGACAGCCTGTGCTCTGGATGAATCCAGCAGTAGATGATCGTGTTGTTTGAGGGCACGGCAATAAACACACGAGGTTAAGCGCGTTTCGGCTTTGGAACGAGCCTCTCATTTTGAGCCGTTCGGAAATTGACCAGGCCTCCGTGGCAGAGGCTCGGCCGCGGTCTCGTTACGAAAGAGTTGAATCGCAGCATTCGCCCACGGATTGCGTAGGATGCAGGAAGCTCCCGCTTTCGACACAGCTCAACGGAGTCTATGGTTCCATTCTTGATCGACGAAGCCACGAGGAAACCGCCCCGAGTGAGCAAAGTGAATCTCGCATTCCATTCCCTCGGCCAAGCCGGGAATAGGTGGAGGATGGAATCCTCGCCGGGCGCAGGTGGATCGCTCTGAAGCAACGCCAAGTGGACCGCTTCAGCGGCTCTTCCCAAGCGCTCCGCATCTAACGCCTGCGGCCCTTTGCGCAAGGTCATCCGATTGGCGCGAACGCCGCCCCTTTATACGCTGTTGCCCGCTCCGGCGCGATAGCGCGGATTTGATTTGGAAGAAGATGCCGCACGGCTTCGGCTCGTCCCAACGTCGCTGCTCCGATTGGCAGTTTAGAGAGCACGCCGACTGGGGTGTGAGGCGTTATTCCGTTGCGGGAGCGGCGCTGGGAGCAAGCCGATCTGCTGGTGCTCTACATTGACGGCCAGCGCTTTGGATCGCATCACGTGATCAGTGCGGTGGGAGTGGATCGCGCAGGAGCCAAGCACGTGCTCGGCATCGAAGTGGGAGCTACCGAGAATGCCGCGGCGGTGAAGCAGTTGCTCACTAACTTACGCGACCAATGCTTGCCGAGGGATCGGAAATACCTGTTCGTGATCGATGGCGCTAAAGCGTTGCGAGCCGCCATTGAAGAAGTCTTTGGCACGGGCCAAGCTGTGCAGCGGTGCCGCAATCACAAGATGCGGAATGTGATCGACGAGCTGCCGAAAGAACAGCATCCACAGGCTATGAACCTGATGCGGGCAGCTTGGCGCGTCCACGATGCCGAAGAAGGGGTAAAACGCTTGGAGCAACTGGCGCGCTTTCTCGAGCAAGAACATGAGTCGGCGGCCAGAAGCTTACGCGAGGGCATGGCGGAGATGTTCACTGTTCAACGGCAGCAGCTTCCGCCCTCGCTGTACAAACCTCGGCACTACGAACTTGATCGAGAGTCCTCAAAGCGGCGTCCCGAAGAGAACCCATAATGTCACGCGCTGGCGCGATGCCGGCATGGTCGAACGCTGGGCCGCATCGGCTTGGCTACTCACTGAAAAACATTTCCGAAAGGTGGTCGGCCATCGAGATCTCTGGACTCTTGCCGTCGCCCTCGGAAGAGAACACAAACCCAACGCTTCCTGTGAGAAGGTCGCGTAACAAGAAACTCAGCCGTCCTGACCTTCAACTAAACCGGGGACACCCTCTCGTGATCTCGACCCATGCTCAGTTGGCGCGTTAGGACCGCCGAAACGTCAAGAATTTACACCGGAGGCAAGAAAACCGCCATCAACCGTGATGCAATGGCCTGTAATAAATGACGCGCCATCGGATGCGAGGAGAACAGCGGCGCCAACCACCTCTTTTGGATCGCCGAATCTCCTCATCGGAGTGCGCAGGAGAATCTCACGGCCACGCTCGGTGCCGGATAACAGCTTCATATTTAATTCCGTCGGGAAAACACCGGGTGCGATGGCGTTCACGCAGATGTTGTTTTTCGCCCACTCGATAGCCAAGCTACGCGTCAGGGACAAAACTGCTGCTTTCGAGGCGCAGTAAGCAGCTACTTCATGGAAAGCGACGTAAGAGCCCAAAGAAGCAATGTTGATGATGCGTCCGGCACCGCTGGATTTCAATGGGTCATAGAAGACCTGACATCCGTGGAGAACTCCTTCAAGATTAGTCTCGAAAAGGCCGGACCACTCCCTGTCCGAGATCTCCATAATTGGCTTGCGAAAGGTAAAGCCGGCGGCGTTGACCAGAATATCGACGCGTCCAAAGTCTTGCGCGACCAGATCGCGCAGGTCCGCCACAGAGTCACGATTCGTCACATCGACGGTCGCTTGCAATGTCTTACGCCCTAAATTCCGGATTTCCTTACAAACGCAGATAAGTGCGTCAGCGCGACGGCCGGCGGGAACGACATCTGCGCCATGTGCCGCAAGACCGATGCTGATCGCCTTACCTAAACCGGAAGAGCCCCCCAACACAACCGCCACGCGGCCGCTCAAGTCGAAAAGGGTTTTGCTCAATGGGACGCCTCCATTAATTCAGGCCCGCAACAAATTCAATACTATAGAACCGAATGGATCGACGGCAATTCCTTAAGACAACATTTTTCGGCAGCGTGAGCGTTGGCCTGCAAGCCGGGATGCAGAACGGGCCCCTGCCGCGACTACGCGAGATCGCTGCCCCAAAGAATCTTTTGGTTGGTAGTGCTGTTTCGTATCGCGAGCTACAGCAACCCGCCTTCACGCGGTTATTGGCTGAGCAGGCCAGTATCGTCGTCTCTGAGAACGATATGAAGTGGCAGAACATCCATCCGGAAGTCGACAGGTTCGATTTCACGCGGGCAGATGCTCTTCTCAACTTCGCCAGGGAGCACGACCATAAGCTGAGAGGTCACAATCTCTGTTGGCATAATCAGATGCCCGCATGGTTCGCACAAATCGCCACACCCGAAAACGCCGCACATCTGTTGCGTAACCACATTGCCCAGGTGGCAGGGCACTTCGCCGGCCATATCCATTCGTGGGATGTCGTCAATGAGGCGGTTCACCTTGAGGATGGCCGGCCGGATGGGCTTCGCAACTCACAGTGGCTGCAGCTTGTCGGACCTGAGTACATCGGCATCGCCTACCGCGCCGCTGCCGAAGAAGATCCTAAGGCACTGTTGACGTACAACGACTACGATATCGAGCAGGATGGCCCCAAGTTCGATGACAAGCGTAAGGCGGTGCTACGACTGCTGACCTGGATGCGTGAGCAAAATATTCCTATTCAAGCGCTTGGGTTGCAATCCCATCTTAGGGCTGCGACAAAGATGACCGATTGGACCGCTTTGCATCGATTCATGATCGCGGTGGAGAAACTGGATCTGCAGATTTTTGTCACCGAACTGGATGTAAACGATGCCGATCTTGGACCGGATACGCAAGAGCGCGATCGTCTGGTTGCAGAACTGTATCTGGACTATCTGAAAAATGTGCTGCAGCACCGGTCCGTAAAGGCTGTGCTTACGTGGGGATTAACAGATCGAGATACCTGGTTGAACGGCTTCAGCCGCCGGCACGATCAGCGGCTACATCGCCCGCTGCCGTTTGACGCGGAGCTCAAGCCGAAGCCAGCGTTCTATGCGATGGCAGATGCGCTGTCGGCTACACCGCACCGCTAACCAGTCACAGAGCGGGGCAACGAAATTCCGAAATGCTTGTACAAGACAAGAGCCACGCTGCCTCTCAAGCGAGCGAGTTCACCGTCACGGGCCGGGATCAAAGAAACCGGGAAGGTAGAGATCTTTTGTTGCAGCGCTTCCGCTTTGATACGCGGTTCGAAGCGGCCCCACGCCGCGGTGAATTCACCGACGAACATGATGGCTTCCGGATCTAGTGCCGCTATGATCATGCGAACGCCTCGCGCAAGCTGGGTGGCCATTTTATCCAAGGCCTTGATCGCCAGCGTGTCGCCCTGTTCAGCCATCGAGAGAAGGTCCTTGAACTCCAGATCAGGTTGACGTGCGCGACTGCTGCGAGCAGCCGATTCAAAATAGTAGCGAATTGCCGCCTGATCGGACGCGAGAACTTCCCAGCAGCCCCGCTTCCCACACCCGCATTGCGGACCATCCGGCTGCAGCGGAAAATGCCCTAATTCGCCGGCCATCCCGTTTGCGCCGCGTACGAGACGGCCGTCCGCGATCATACCGGTCCCTATTCCTTCCGAGACCGTGACCGTAACGAAGTTGCGAATTGCATTGGTACGGTCGAACCAGATCTCGGCTAGCGCGCATGCGTTTGCAGCATTTTCGAGCGCTACTTCCAGACCGGTCTCGCGTTCGATTGGCGTTTTCAGATCAACAGCCGGCCACTTCAAATTAGGCACGAAAATTAGCTGTTGCGTGTTGTAGTCGACGCGACCAGGTACGCTGATACCGATGCCTTCGAAGGGATGCTCCGGGCGCGTTTTCAGTAGCGGACGCAGCCGTCCTATGATTTGGCGAAGCGCGCGCTCCGGATCAGGAGCCGTGGCAATACTTTCCTGAAAGCTGAAAACACCGTTTACGTCGCTGACTCCGATATAAGTGTGCTTTGGACGAATATCGACGCAGAGGATCTTGCGCTGCTGATTTAGCAGAAGCAGCGTGGGCCGGCGGCCACGAGGCAAACGCCCCGTCGTGCCTTCGACTACCCATCGATCCTCAATCAGCTCTTCCGTGATGAGTGAAACTGTGCTTCGTTGCATCCCAGATAGTCGAGCCAGGTCTGCCCGCGAGATAGGTTGCTTATCGCGTATGAGATTGAGCACGACCCGGCGATTCAGGTGGCGCGCAGTTTCGCTGGACGCAACCGGGAGGTCGCTCAGATCGATTCGCAGCATTGAGGGGTCTGATCAAACTATATCCCCAATTCGTAAAGAACCGCGGGGCAAAGGCTGCGCGGCCCAGAGGAAATAGCACGCGCACACTTACTTTGCTGATCCGCATGTCCTCCCCTTCTACTTAAGGTGAACTATCGTTCGCATCCGCTGAAATCCGCTGGCTTGCATCTTGACAAACTTCCGTGGTCGCGGATATAGTTCAAGACACATATTAAATCCCCAGCGATTACCTGGGTCTTTTTGGCTGCTGAAAGAACAAAGTATTTGCGAGGTGTTCATGTCGACATTTCGAGCTAAGAAGCTCATTCGTTCTGAATTTCGTCGTGGCGTTGGGTTTGCTGCCGCGCTGGTCGTTTTTCTTCTGGTCCTTGCGGCGGGGAACTTGCATGCGCAGGTGCTGTACGGAACCCTGACCGGGAACGTAACCGACGCATCCGGTGGCGCAGTTCCAGGAGTTCACGTGGAAGCCACGAATCAAGGCACAAACGATAAGAAAGAAGGCGACGCGGACGAACACGGGGTCTATCGCTTCACGGACCTGCAACCCGGGATGTACAAGATCACCGTTACCTCCAAATCATTCAATACCTTCAACGAGACCGATGTCCAAGTGCAGCCGGGTGCGGTGCGACGCGTAGACGTGCAATTGCAAGTTGCGGCCACCAGTCAGACAGTGTCAGTGTCTGCCGATGCCGTGGCGCTTCAGACTGATAAAGGCGATATCCATACGGAAATTACCAATACGGAAGTGGAGCAGTTGCCCTATAACGGCACCGAAGGCAAGAACTTTCAGTCCCTTCTGCTTCTACAGCCCGGCGCGACCACGACCGCCGGCACCGGCGAAGCCAATTCCGCGGCCGGCAACCCTCAGCGAGCGATTACGGTTTTCCAGAACGGCACTTCTTCGCAGGCGAACAACACCCGGATCGATGGCGCGATCGATGCCTATCCCTGGCTCCCGGTCAACATTGCTTACGTGCCGTCGCCCGAAGCTATCCAGACGGTTTCCGTCAGCACGAACGCCTACGACGCTGAGCAGGGCATGGCTGGCGGGGCGGCGATCAACGTCGTCATCAAGACCGGGACGAATCAGTTGCACGGCTCATTTTTCGAGCGCAATACAAATAACGACTTTGACGCTATTAACAACTTTTTCTCCCACCCGGGCCGCCTGGCCAAGAACATCCAGAACCAGTTCGGATTTACTCTTGGAGGACCGGTCTGGATTCCCAAAATCTATAACGGTAAGAACAAGCTCTTTTGGTTCATGTCTTACGAAAGCACGAGACAGGTCCAGTTTGCTTCTGATCCGAATCTGACGCTGCCCACCGCCGCGATGCGCTCGGGCGACTTCAGCGGCACCGGCGTGATTATCTATGACCCCTTGACGGGCAATGCCGACGGTACCGGGCGGACGCCGTTTATGAACAATATGATTCCCACCAACCGGATCGCTCCCGCTTCCGCCACGCTCACTGCGCTGTCTGCCGGCCTTGACCCGGCCAAACCAGTTCTTCAACAACTACGATGCCTACGGCTCAACGACCTACACCGTGGATCGCTACGATTGGAAGGTCAACTATAATCCCATCGACAAAGCGATGATCTGGGGCCGCTACAGCATCTCGCCCATGGACATCGTTGATCCGCTCGTCCTCGGCGCGGCGGGCGGCGATGCGTTCAACGGCGGCAATCCGGGCCATGCCGGCGGACGCGTCCAGGTGGCCGCGGCTGGACTCACCTATACCGCCTCGCCCACTCTGCTTTTCGATGGCAATGTTGGCTACACGCGCCAGAATATCGGGGCCAATGGCGATCCGCAGGACGGCGATTACGGAACGAACGTGCTGCACATCCCGGGAACCAACGGCCCCGGAGCGAATTACGAGGGCATTCCCGGCTTTCAAATCGCGGGTATTGCGAATATTGGAAACACCAATACCGGCAGCCCGTTCCAATTTCGCGATAACCAATACACGAGCGATATCAACGCAACCAAGATCAAAGGGCCGCACACCATTCGCGCCGGCTTCGAATACGTTCATTCTCAGCTGAATCATTTCCAGCCGCAGGGAGGAACTTTCGGTACTGCCCGCGGGACGTTCGGATTTGACGGGTCGTTGACCGCGTGCAAGGCTACGCCTGGCGGTTGCCCGGCACGGCCATCAATGCCGGCTCCCCCGGCAGCACCCTGCCTTCCAGCCCCGCCAATTCATGGGCGCAGTTCCTTCTCGGCTATCCTTCGGAGACCGGCAAGGTGACTCAGGTCAACGATCCCATCGCGCTCCGTTTTTCCACGTGGGCGGCGTACGTGCGGGACTCGTGGCAGGTCTCGAGTAAGCTGACGGTCGATTACGGCTTGCGTTGGGAATATTATCCGATTTACTCCCACGACCATTACGGCGCGGTCCGGTTTGATCCCACGACGGATTACATTTATGTGGGCGGCGAAGGCGGCGTTCCCGAGAATGCTTACTCTACAGCCAGCAAAAAGGGTTTTGGTCCCCGCCTGGGCGCGGCTTACCGCCTCACCGGGAAAACCGTTCTTCGTAGCGGTTACGGTATCAGTACCGATCCCGATAACATGCGCAATCAGCGCAACCAATATCCGGCGATTGTGAACCAGGTTTATCAGCCGCTAAACACATATCAGTTCATCAGCTATGCCGGCGTGCCGAACTCCGATGGATCCACGCGAGTATCCCTGGCGGATGGTATTCCTTTGCCGACGTACCCGAATATTTCGGTCGGCATTATTAAGCCGTCCACTACGGCTTCCCCGACCACTTATCTGCCAAGCATCAGCACAGTGACATTCCCGGCCAACCTCAACCGCGGGTACTACGAAAGCTGGAATTTCACTGTCGAGCACGAATTCTCCTCTACGCTTTTGGCACAGGTGGGATACGTGGGTACGCACGGCGTGCATATAGATATGGGCGTTAACATCAACGGATCGGCTCCGGGTACCGGCAACGCCGGACGTCAACTCTACCCCTACGTCACCAGCGATTTGAACGAGATACGAACCGTTCGGCGACATGACTTATAACGCATTGCAGGCGACTGTCAGAAAGACCATCGGCTCATCGCTCATAGGGGCCAGTTACACGTTTTCGAAGGCAATCGACAATATCAACGGGGATAACGACGACGGTACGATTTGGCGCGCCTACCCTACCTCCTTCGCGCTGAACAAGCAAATTTCCGGCTTCGACCGCCCTCATAATTTTCAGTTCTATTACGTGTATCAGTTGCCCTTCGGTAAGGGACACACCTGGCTAAATCATGGGTTGGCCTCCTGGATTGTCGGGAATTGGCAGCTCGCCGGCACTCTTTCTCGTGAAAGCGGGTTGCCATTCGGCGTTGAGTACTACATCCACCATCAACGCCGGTGGCCAAGCCGACAGCGCGAACCAGATCAGTCCCGTCGTGCAGATTTACGGCGGCCACGATTCGAACCATCCATATTTCAATGGAGCGGCCTTCGCCAACCCACCGAATAACGTTCTCGGATCGACAGGCCATTACCTCGGCGGCGTGTTTGGGCCCGGCTTGTTCCAGATGAACGCCACCATCTCCCGCATCTTCCCCTTCAAAGAAGGCAAGATCAACTTCCAGTTACAGGGCGAAGCTTACAACTTGACCAACACGGTCGTGTTCTCCAACCCGGGCGGGCAGTTGCTGCTGGACAGCCGGCGCGAACGGTGCCATCAACTACAACGGCTTCGGCGTGATCTCCGGAACCCAATCCACGCCAAGGTATTTGGTGGTGGCCGGATATCTCCGCTTCTGACTCTCCATGACGCGAAGTCTGTAACCAAGAGAGCCCTCAGGCATTCAGACAAGCGGTGAAGATCAGTGACATTCGCGCATTTACTGTAACCGTCCCGCTTCACGCCGCCCTGCGTCACGCAAACGGCTGCCATTGGGGCCGGTTTGTTCGAACTGTTATCGAAGTTGAGACCGACGACGGCTTTGTCGGCTTAGGCGAGATGGGCGGCGGGGGCGAATCGGCGGAAGCGGCGATTCGCGCGTTGAAAAGTTATCTTGTGGGGCATGATCCTGCAAGGCTCGAGGAGATGCGCTTTCGGATCGCCAATCCCACCGCATCGCTTTACAACAATCGGACGCAGTTACTCGCCGCAATCGAGTTTGCGTGCCTCGACATTCTCGGCCAGGCGTGGAACGTTCCCGTTCATGCAATATTAGGCGGCAAACTGCGCGACCGCGTACCTTTTGCTTCCTATCTGTTCTGGCGCTTCGCCGACGCGAAGACAGGCAAAGGTGAGGTGCGGACCGTCGATCAGTTGGTGGAGCTTGCGCGCGAACTCAAGCAAAAGTACGGCTTCACCAGCCACAAACTGAAAGCGGGCGTTTTTCACCCGGATTATGAGGTGGAAGCGTTTCGCGCGATGGCGAATGAATTCCCGCAAGACAACGTGCGCATTGATCCGAATGGCGTCTGGTCCACCGAGCAAGCTATTCGAGTCGGGCAAGCCATTGAGGATCTGCGAAACGACTACTTGGAAGATCCGGTTTACGGATTGAACGGACTGCGCCGCGTACGGCAGATGGTCCGCATCCCCCTTGCGACTAATACCGTGGTTGTTAACTTCGAGCAGCTGTCTGCGAATATTCTCGACATCGGTTGCGACGTCATTCTGCTGGATACTACGTTCTGGGGCGGCATTCGTCCGTGCATCAAGGCGGCTGGCGTTTGCGAAACGTTTCAACTGGGCGTTGCGGTTCATTCTTCAGGTGAACTCGGGATTCAGCTTGCCACGATGCTGCATTTGGGCGCCGTCATTCCCAATCTGTCGTACGCTGCCGATGCTCATTATCATCACCTGACCGACGATATTATCGAAGGCGGTCTGCTGCGCTACGAAGGGGGTTCTATCGCAATTCCGGACGGACCCGGTTTAGGCGTGAAACTGGATCGCGAAAAACTGCGGCAGTATCAAGAGCTCTACAAAGAACTCGGCGGCTATCCCTACGACCAGGACCCCTTGCGACCCGGTTGGGCACCGATTATTCCGAACGACCGCTGGGCAGATCCGAACAACGCCACTTGCCCAAGTCTGCGAGCGACAAGCAAATGAAGAGCCCTCTTGTAGTCCTGACCCTGGTGTTTGCCACGGCCTCTCCTTGTTTACGCGCGGAAAATGGTCATGCCGCATGGCTGCGCTACGCGCCCATCGAAGATCCAAAAGTCCGCGAAACATACGAACGTTTACCGGCCGCAACCGTAGCCTTGGATTCGTCGCTGGTGGAGCAGACGGCGCAACACGAACTGATTCGTGGAGTTCAGCGCATGCTGGGCCGTACGTTGCGTCAAGATCCCAAACTGCCGAGTGAAGATTGCATCCTGCTCGGCACGCTTAACGCAGTGAAGCGCGTTTCACCGGACATGTTGTTGCCCACCCGCATGAAAGAGGACTCGTACCTGCTAAGGGCAACTGCCGCTCACGGCCACAAGATCCTCTTGATCACGGCGGCTAACGAGCGCGGAGTCTTGTACGCCACGTTCGCTCTCTTGCGTAAAATTGCTTTGCAGCAGGATCTCGATCATGTCGAAGAACAGAGTGCGCCTTACGCTCCTATTCGATGGACGAACGAGTGGGACAACCTGGATGGAAGCATCGAGCGAGGTTATGCAGGCCGATCGATCTTTTTCGAAAATGGCAAAGTTTTGCAGGATCTTACTCGCGCGGGCGAGTACGCAAGGTTGCTGGCGTCTATCGGGATCGATGGTTGCACCGTTAACAACGTCAATGCCAACCCGCTGGTCTTGTCGCCTGATTTCTTGCCGCAAATAGCCCGCATTGCGGATTCGTTCCGGCCTTGGGGCGTCCGGATTTCCATTTCCGTCGATTTCTCCAGCCCACAAAGCGTTGGGCATCTCGACACATTTGATCCCTTGGACGCGAAAGTCGTCGCGTGGTGGAAGGACAAGGCGGACGAAATCTACAAACTGATTCCTGATTTCGGCGGTATCGTCCTCAAAGCGGATTCCGAGGGCCGCGTCGGACCTTCGACTTATGGACGCACTCATGCCGATGCTGCGAATGTCATTGCGAGAGCGCTGAAACCGCACGGCGGGGTATTGGTCTATCGCGGGTTTGTTTACAACCACAGGATGGATTGGCGCGATCTGAAGAACGATCGTGCTAGAGCCGCGTACGACAATTTCGCGAAGCTCGACGGGAAATTCGACGACAACGTCCTGGTTCAGATCAAATATGGACCCATCGATTTCCAGGTCAGAGAGCCGGTATCGCCGCTGTTCGGCGCGCTGAAGCACACGAACGAGACGATCGAGTTCCAGGTGACGCAAGAATACACGGGTCAGCAGAGGCATCTGTGTTTTCTGCTACCGATGTGGCAGGAAGTTCTCAACTTCGACATGCGAGTTGATAACAAGCGCACGTTGATCAAGGACATTGTTGCAGGCAAGGCTTTCGATCGTAAAATCGGCGGCTTCGTTGCTGTCACGAACGTTGGACTAGATCAGAACTGGCTGGGCTTTGACCTAGCAATGGCGAATTTATACGCGTTTGGCCGAATTGCCTGGAATGCGGATCTATCGTCGCCGGAAATCATCAATGAATGGACACGACTCACATTCGGTTCGAACGATCGAGTTGTGAAAACCATCAATGATCTGCAGTTAGAATCCTGGCGCGTGTACGAGAAGTACACGGGCCCGCTTGGAGTTGGCGGTCTTACGGACATAGCGGGCGATGCACAACACATTTATATAGGCAGCCATTACGGCCCGGGCATCGAGTCATCGGAGCGGAACGGTTGGGGCCAGTGGCACCGCGCCGATAAAGAGGGTATCGGAATGGATCGCACGGTCGCGACCGGAACCGGCTACATCGGGCAATATCCGCCTGAAGTTGCGGCCATGTTTGAGTCGCTTAAGACTTGTCCCGACAACTTGCTGCTGTTCTTCCATCATGTGGCTTATAAGTATGTGTTGCATTCGGGCAAAACGGTAATTCAACATGTCTACGATTCCCATTACGACGGCGCTGCGGAGGCGCAGACATTTCCCGACCGATGGAAGCAGCTGCGTGGTCTTGTGGATGAAGAGCGATATAACGCTGTCTTGAAGAAACTGGAGTATCAGGCTGGTCATGCGATCGTCTGGCGAGACACGGTCTGCAATTGGTTCTTCCATGAATCCGGCATTCCGGACACACAAGGGCGTGTAGGACACCATCCCGACCGGATAGAGGCAGAGGCGATGTCGCTGCAGGGCTACGTCGTTTCGGATGTGTCTCCGTGGGAAGACGCTTCGGGGAGCAAAGCGATCACTTGCCCGGCTGAGAGATGCGTTGCGAGCACCAAATTCGAAGGCAGGCCGGGGTGGTATAGTCTGACGGTCCAATATTTCGATCAGAACAACGGCGCTTCACACTTCGAAGCCTACGTCAACAATCAAAGCGTGGGGACGTGGACGGGAGATCAGTGGTTCCCGACGCGCAAACCGGATTCTAACTCGAGCACTCGCCAGACGCTTTCTGGAATTGCGCTTCGTCCGAGGCGATGAGATCAAGATCGTCGGTATTCCTGACCAGGGCGAGCGCGCAGCTATCGACTACATCGAGATCAAGTCCGCTTCGTGAAACTTGCTTCAAAGACGGTTTTCTGCTGGATTGCAGTCTGCGCTGCTTTACACGCCCAGTCACCGGATACACCGCCCACTGTCAAATTCGAGAACGGTTTCGGACAACTGATTGTCCGCGGCTACCCATTTCTTATCCTTGGCGGCGAGCTTGGGAATTCTTCGGCAGGCACTTCGGCGCAAGCTGACACGATCCTGCCCCGGATGGCGGCCATGCACATCAACACGGCCCTGATGCCGGTCGCCTGGGAGCAGACCGAACCTGCGGAGGGCCGATTTGACTTCTCCATTCTTGATCACTGGATCGATGTTGCCCGGCAACAGAATGTGCATCTCGTGTTGTTGTGGTTCGGTACTTGGAAGAACGCGTTCTCGAACTATACGCCGAAGTGGGTCAAGTCCGACAGCAAACGTTTCCCCCGTGCGATCTCTGCCGAAGGTTTGCCGCTCGAAATTTTATCCACGCTCGGTGAGGAAACGCTACGCTGTGATGCCCGCGCATTTTCCGCGTTAATGCGACACGTTCGTGAGAAGGACGCGCGCGAGCAAACTGTTCTCATGGTGCAGGTTGAAAATGAGATGGGATATTTGGGGCAAGGTAGGGATCGCTCTAAAGCGGCCAACCAGCTCTTTGCGGGCCCGGTACCCGCCGAGTTGAAGAGAGAGCTGGAGAAGCATCGCCTGCAACTCTCTCCTGAACTCGCCGATCATTTCAATCCTGCAGGCCGAGTTTGGCGCGAAGTGTTCGGCGACGCGGCAGACGAGGTCTTCATGGCTTGGCATTACGCGCTTTTCGTAAACGGGGTGGCGGAGGCAGGCAAGAGAGAGTATCCGTTGCCGATGTACTTGAATGCGCAACTGCCTTCACCCTTTGAGAGATCGGGCGAGTATCCGAGCGGCGGACCTCATCCTTATTATCAAGACGTGTACCGCGCAGGCGCACCGTCCATCGACTTTTACGCGCCTGACATATACTGGCCCAACTTCGAATACTGGGTTCAACGATACGAGCGCGCGGGAAATCCGATCTTCATTCCGGAAGCGCGATTGGAAGCGAGTCCTTACAACGCACTTTATGCTTACGGCGAAGCTCGCGCATTCGGGTTTTCCCCGTTCGGCGTGGACTCGCTGCCAGCGCCTGATTCTCCAGCTTCTTCGAAGCCTGACATTGCCCATGTGTACGATGCGTTGAGCAAGCTCATGCCTGAGATTTTGCAAGCGCAGCAGAAAAAACGGATCACGCGGACTCGTTCTACATGCATCTAGCCCGCGAGCGACGCAGACGGTTTCGCTCGGAGGATATCTGTTTCAAGCGACTCTTTCGCGATCGTGGCCGGCAAGGAATCGTCTTACAGATGACGGAGCCATGATGGTGTTGCAAATCGGGGCCAACGAGTTTTACGTTCTGGGGAGCGGCTTGACTGTGACCTTCTCTCGTGATGCTGACGTCGATGATCAGATTGCGGGGATTGCAAGAATCGAAGAAATTTCGAATATCAACCGGGAATGGATCACGCACCGCCGATTGAACGGAGATCAAAGCAATCAGGGGCGCGAACTATCTATGTCGCCTCGCGAAGTACGTGTCTATAGAGTCGCGCTCTATCATTACGGCCGCTGAGCATTACTTCACATCAACTGAACGATCACCCTCGTAATGCATGATATGGTAGTAGGCTTCCCAGCCATCCCAAAGCACGGGCGGCGCCAGGTGCGTTTCCGGATCGTCGATGAATTTGCTCATCACCTGTACTATTTGTCGCGTTCGATAGATGCCGGTGAGCCAATCCCCGCGATACCAGTTTTTCCATTTGCCGTACTCCGCGACGGTCTCTGCTTTTTCGATCTCGTCGAATGCGCTCAAGGCGTCGTCCACGTCCTTGTGCGCTTGAGCGTTATTCTTTGCTTCTGCATCCTGGATGGCCTTCGAGACCGAGTAAAGAATGTGATTGCTTTCGCGATTGGTAGCAATCATCGCCAGAATCTGCTCACCATAGAACGGACGCCGCTCGGCCGGAATCAGCGGCTCCAGAGTTAGGGCTTTTTCCCATACTTCATCCCATCGGGATTGCGCATCCCCGCACTGTTGAATCTCTCTCGCCACCGTCTGGCGAACCCATTCTTTTCCGACGGGCCGGTTCGATGTGCCAGGCAGGAGAACGTGTGGCAGTGACCATTTCGGCGCTTGGCTCGGAATCGAATATAAAGGCGCATCAGTCATATAAGTCAGCAGCAACAGGCGCGCTTCGGTGTGGTAAAGCTGATCGCCGTATTCGTGAAGCGGGTCGCCGAAATGCGCGGGCGCTTTGAAATATTCCTTGTAGAGTTCGATCAGCTGTGGCGCGACCTTCTGGCCAAACTCTTGAGTCGCCCATCGGCTGTAGAAGTCATCCGCGCCTTTTGAAACTCCCTTCCAGGCGACGTCCATGACGGCTTTGGTTGACATTGACACCGGACGGATGTCGCTGGTGTTGACGAGGAAATAATCGGTTGCGCCGGCCGTGATGTACCGGCCCATTTCCGAAAAGCTACGCTCTATCGGCACCATCTCGGTCAACTGGTTTGCGCGGCCGTTCATCATCGCCACGTGATCATAAGCACCCTGTCCAGCCGTTACTTCGCCGTGGTCTTGCAGATACCCGTACCCATCGTCAGCCCAAACAGTTGAAACTTCTCGAGGAATGTTCATCAGGCCTTGCTGCACCAGCCGCGCGCCTTCTTGCCACAGGTTCGTGACGAACTTCGCATGCGGGCGCACTGCATGAACGATACTGATCTGGTCCGCGATTGCTTTACTGATGAGTTGAGCCAACGCTTTGTTGTCGTTCTGAACGCTCGGATCCATAGACGCATACGTTACATCAGACAAACCGCGCAGGCCAACCGACCAAAGCACTTCTTGATTGGGCAAATACGAGTTCACCGCGTTCCGCCAGGCATGCTCGAGAATCTCCGGATGAGCACTGTAGTTGTAGGGAACGTCTCGCGGCCAGCGCGCTACATTTAACCCGAGCGGGATCGCGTGATGCTGCGTCACGATCAGCCCGCGTTTTGCAGCAAGTTTCACCTGCGCGTCATCCGGAAAAATCCACGTTCCGGGCGCAACCATGTTCCCCTTCAGCCGCAGCGTGGTCTCGTAGATCTTGTTCCAGACTTCCAATGAAATTCCGGTGTTCTCGTTCGCCGCGGCGGGCGCCCATCCTGTCAGCAAGTCCTCATCATTGATGAAGAACCCACGGTACTTGAACACCGGCGCCGGGAACTCTTCCTTGAGCGAAGCCGCAATTCGAATCGAATCTTGATGAGTGGGCTCGTTGTCGGTCCAGTAATACATGGGGTCTACACCCAGATATTTTTCGGAGAACTCGTACACGGCATACATAGTGCCGCGCACGTCCACTCCGCTCAGCACAAGTGCTTCCGCGGAGCGCTGATTTCGGGCCGCGCGCTGCACAGAAATCGAGAACGCCTCTGGCGCCGTGAGGCGCGCCGAGTGCACCTGCTCCGGGAGCTTCGATTGCTCGCCGATCATAATGACGACTCTTGCGGCATCCTGCTCGCGGCCGACAATCTTCAGCGTCTCGCCGGTCACGCGGCGGAAGTCGTTCGCCAAATCCTCGGCGGCGTGCTGAATGGGCTCGGGTTCGCCAGGTGCGATTACAATTGCCGTAGTGTGGTCGAGCACGACCGTCCCGCTGTCCTGAGCCGGAAGCAGCGGTGCCGGTACGAGCAGCAATGTGGCACCGATTTTCGCAAGCGCGTGTTTCATGAGAACGATTCTAGTACTTCTGTATGGATCTCGAACAAAATAGTAGAATACGAAGGCGCAAGCGTCTATGAAGGCTGTCGCCATAGCTCTCGTCATCGCTTTTTGCTCGGCCAGCGGGTCTCATTCCGAAGATCGGGCCACCTTTCGCTGGATCGGGTCCTGGGCCGCGTCGCAACAGATACCGGAACCGCAGAATGCACTTTCGCCAGATGATTTGCGACAGGCCACGCTGCGCCAGATTGTTCACCTGTCGCTAGGCGGTCAAACTTTGCGTGTGCACTTGTCCAACGCTTTTGGCACAACGCCGCTGCACCTCAGCGGCGTCCACATTGCTCGACCGGTATCCCCTTCATCGTCGGCCATTGATCCTGGAACGGATAAGCCTCTCACGTTCCACGGAAGTGCAGATGTGACCATACCCTCCGGAGCCGAGTTCATATCCGATCCTGTGGGCTACGCTATCGCCCCGTTTGGTGATCTCGCAGTCAGCATCCATTTCGATATCCCGCCTGCTCAGCAGACCGGACATCCAGGCTCTCGCGCCACTTCGTATCTCGTCCATGGTGACCTCGCCGCTGCCGCTAGCCTTCCAGGCGCCAAGAAAATCGAGCACTGGTATCAACTCGCGGGCATTGACGTACTTGCTGCGCCCGGTGCGATATCCACGGTCGCTCTGGGCGATTCAATTACAGATGGCCATGGCGCAACGACAAACGGGAATGATCGTTGGACAGACGTGCTTGCGCGAAGATTGCAGACCACAGCGGCGACGCGAACTGTCGGTGTCCTTAATCAAGGGATCGGTGGTAACCATCTTCTTACCGACGGTCTCGGTCCAAACGCGTTGGCCCGCTTTGATCGCGATGTGTTGGCGCAGCCTGGTGTAGGGTATCTGATCGTACTGGAAGGAGTAAATGATCTTGGCGGGCTGGCGCGAAAGGGAAAAGTAACTGCCGCCGAACATGCTGCGCTCGTGCGAGAGATCCTTGCCGGCTACGAGCAACTCGTCACACGCGCACACACGCACAGCATCAAAGTGATTGGGGGCACTATTTTGCCGTACGTGGGTTCAGATTATTATCATCCGGCAGCGGCGAATGAGGCAGACCGGGAGGCTGTGAACCAATGGATCCGAACTACTGGTCACTTTGATGCGGTGATCGATTTTGACGCAATCACGCGCGATCCGGCGCATCTGGAACGTCTGCTTCCAGAGTTCGATTCGGGCGACCACCTGCATCCCTCGCCCGCCGGCTACGCTGCTATGGCGAGAGCCATTCCTTTGTTCCTATTCACCGCGAATAATGAAAAACCTATCCGATGATTCTGTTGTTTGCTGGGGCTGCGTCAAGCGACACACTTTTGTCGCTCAGTTCCGTCGACATGATCGTGGTCGGGTTGTACTTTGTCATGGTTGTTGGTATCGGCTTCTACTTGAAGCGATTCACCGAGACCGGCGAGTTTTTTTCTCGCCAGCCGTGACATGACATCTTAGAGCGCCAGGACTTAGTTTTATCGCGGCAAATTTGGATTCCCTTGAGCTGATGGGGGCGCGGGGGCTGTCTCGGCGTTTCAGTACGGCATCCTCGCCAGGCACTTGTTATTGGACTGGCGCGATACCGGCCACGGTCCGTTATCGCAAACGATCCGGACATTGTGATCCAGCGGATTAGTCCCGGAAAACGCCGCTCACGTGATTTCAATGCGGATCTTTGGACAATGTGAGGCTTTCAACGTAAAAGGTCGCCAACGTGTCTCCGGACTGCTTGTCCGGCGCCTTCCAGGCGACCTTTCAATCCCGCGTGAATCAACTCGCGTTCGGCCTGTTCGCCATCCCGGTGAAGTATTCTTGCTGCGATCCACAGAGACGAGCTGACGAAACCAAACGCCGTCTCTTCTGGTACGAAACTGGACCGCCAATCCCCCGCCTTGCGTGGGACGTGCGCGAGACGGCTGGCACTTTCGACGATCTATCTATGGGGAGACTCGATGCAGGCGAAGGGGCAGCAATCATTTATCAAGGAACCGATCCATAATCCGTCTGTTTTCCTTCTTTCCGCCCTGCTGTGCTTGGGTATAAAAACGCGAGGCTGGGAACGTGCTTTTGGGGGACCACAAAGTTTTTCCCGGGTTTTGCGAAAGGCGTAGCCCTTGGAACTTTGCGGTGGGACCTAAACCGCTTTGCGGTTCGCTTTCTCAGCGAACGAATACAAACAGGCGCAAAGCAGAACGGGCACAAGTGCCGGGCGCAACGGGTGTTCGCTGAAGCGGTGCCAAGTACATCAGAAAGGAAGGAGGAATCGGGATGAGCCGGGCAACGTTGGTCTGCGCGATTGTGACGGAACACATTCAACATTGATCGGGCCAGTATCGGCAACGACGAGCAGCACGCACTTCAGAGTCCCAGATTTTGAAGATCCTGGATTTCGCGGCGCAAATTCCCAATGGTGTAATCGGCCGAGATTTCATGGACTTTCAGAAAACCGTCGACTTCGTATGGGGTACTGAACCCGAGAAGACGCCGCAGTTCCGCCTTTGTAAGATGGCCGCTCTTGTACTCTTCTAGCGTCAAAGCCTCCAGAGCGCGACGCGACAGATCGCCGCCTGCTGCGTTGACCTGGCCGACTAGGTCGTCGGGAATTTCAACGGTCAGATTCATTTTGCCCTGTTCTTATACGTTAACCCCCTTCCTGCATGAGCCCCGACCTTTAAAAGAATTCACTAATGCGAGCCACCGCTTGGAATCGATTTCAAACTGTGGCCAGGAACGCTCCAATGCGGGCTGTCGCACTTCGTCCTTGGAGCAGTGGTTTCCTCGGGGGAATCTCTCCAACCCTCTCGTACGGGATTCCTGGAAACATCGAAAAAGCAATAGGGTACGAGTGACAGGCGCTATCCCGATTTCACAAGGGCACGTTTTCCGTCACGTTTTCGATTATTCGTAGAATATGGAGTCAATGCGCCGCTCACAAGTCGTTGATTTCTTTGGCTCCTCTATGACGAGGCAAATTCAGAGCAAATCGACTCAGTGCGTCAGATGCAAGCATTGAAAAATGTCCGACCTGAGACAAAGGTAACAGAACGTTCCAGACACATGGGTTACACCTTTTGCCTTTAGGAAGGCAGGAGGTGGGGAGGCCATAGAAGGAAAGTTCTGTTATGGACGAAGGCATACGCTTTGTGATCATGGCCGCCAAGCACGAGAAGCCGAATTAGGGCGCCCGCAAGATCGTGAACGCCTGTTGCGGCGACTGGCCGCATGAGGTCAAGGTTCCGGCCTGCAGCACCATCCACGCTATCCTGGATCGGCACACGGGCTGGTAACCCGGGCTAAGCGCTCCAGGACGCACGCAGAAGGCACACCGCTGTCATCGGGTTTACGCCCGAATGCGCGGTGGTGTACGGACTACAAGGGCGAGTTCATGCTGGGAAATCGGCGCTACTGTTAGCCGCTGACGGTTACAGACATGCTTCTCGCTATCTGCTGCTGTGTGAGGCCATGCAATCCAACCAGGAATAGTTTGCCTTCATCGCCTTTGAGCGGCTGTTCAAGCAGCGAGGCCTGCCACAAGCGATCCGCTCCGACAACGGCGTTCCTTTCGCTTCGCCCAATGGGCTATTCAATCTGTCGAAGCTATGGGTCTGGTGGCTGCGCCTGGGCATCAGCATCGAACGGATTCGGCCCGGGCATCCACAGCAGAATGGCCGGCACGAGCGCATGCATCTGACTCTCAAGAAGGAAGCCACCCGGCCCGCAGGTGCCAATCTGCGATTGTGCCCTTAAACTTCTGTAAATAGGCGAGTGCTGCCGAGCCGGGAGGGCGAGGCAGGGGCGAGCCAAACAGAATCTCCTTAAAATGTTTTTGAGCGAAAACGTTTCGAAAGGAGAAAACGGAATGGCTCGCAAGAGCAACGATAGCGAACTGAAACAGACATGGCAAGCAGCGGCGGCATCGGGCGATGACGGCATGCGCGCCCTGGTGCAGCGGGTGGTGCAACAGGTGCTCGAGGCGGAGATGAGCAGCTTTCTGGCGGCCGAGAATTACGAGCGAACACCGGGCCGGCGCGGATACCGGAGCACAGGATCGAGAACAGCTATGCGTATCTGATGATCGACGCGCGCTATGAGAAGGTGCGGCGTGGCGGTGAGGTGCTTAGCCAAGGCGTGCTGACCGTGGTGGGCATAAGCGCCGAAGGCATGCGCGAAGTGCTTGGCGTGTGGGTGGCGGACTCGGAGAGCGAGGCGAGTTGGGGCGAGGTGTTCAGCGATCTAAGCCGGCGTGGGCTGCGCGGCGTGTGCTACGTGGGTTCCGACGATCACCAGGGGATGCGCAGAGCCATTGACCGACACTTTCAGGGAGTGATGTGGGAGCGCTGCCAGGTGCATTTCGTGCGCAATATTCTGAACCACACGGCGGCGCGTGAAAAGGCGTTTGTGCTCGGTGCGCTGAAGGCGATCACGGAGGCTCCGACGTTGGTGGCGGCGCGCAAGGCGCTGGCTGAAGCAGTCGAGGGGCTCGGCCGACGGGCGCCGAAAGCGGCGGCTGTGCTGGACGCCTCCGGGGAAGAGATCCTAGCCGTGTACCAGTTACCCGAAGCGCATCGGAAACGGATGCGCTCGACTAACATGCTGGAGAGAGTCAATCAGGAGATCAAACGCCGCACGCGAGTCTCCCGAACGAACAGGCCTGCGTGCGACTGGTGAGCACGCTCATGATGGAACTTAACCAGGAGTGGATGGAACGCATTTATCTCAACATGGAGGTGACCACGGAAACTGCCGCGGCCGACGGCGGCAAAGCGGCGGCCTGATTCACTGCCTCCGTTCCGGGCTCCGCCCTCCACTACGGCAGCGAATCGAAGTGATTTGATTAACTTGGGAGATTCAATTTACAGAAAATTTCGGGCTTGACTCAATCTGCTGCAACAGCAAGCCAAGTTCGACGCCTTCCTGGACGAGTTCAACAACGAGCGTCCGCATGAGGCACTCGCTATGAAATGCCCGTCTGAGGTTTATACGGCCTCCAATCGCGAATACCGCGGCATCCCGGAGCCGCACTATCCCTTCCACGACAACACCGTTGTCGTCACCCACTATGGTCGCCTTTGCCTTTACCGGAGGAAGATCAATCTCAGCGCCTGCCTGGGCTGGCCAGGCAGTGGGCATAAAGGAAGTCGACGGACGGCATCTGGCTGTTAGCTTCATGGATTACGATCTCGGTTATATCGACCTGGAGGAGAAAACTCTGCAACCACTCGACAATCCGTTTGGGCCGAAAGCGTTACCTATGTCTTAGGAACAATCTGTTACCTATGTGTCCGGGCCGGACAAAAACGATTTGGCTCCTCAGGTAGGACTCGAACCTACAACCCTTCGGTTAACAGCACCCGGCCCGGCTCTCGCCGGCGCAATGAGGTAAGGAACTGCCGCTGAGCTGGAAGGTGCCGTTTGCATACATATGATAATTGCAATTCGTCAGAGCGGCGAGCTGCAACCCGATTTTTGAATGGTGTTCTCTGGGCCCCTTTTAACAGCATGGCTCCGGGTTCCGTGCGCAAGACAGTGGTGACGCCCCATGGCGATCCCGTTTAGAAGAGTGCCCGTTGCATGCACAACCTGGGCCGCTTCTGGCGAACGATTCAAGGAGAACAGCATGCCCAAACAACGCAAAGCACAAGCCCGAGCAGTTCGTTCTAGGCTGATCCTACATCCGAACGCGGCGGGCATCGATATTGGTGCAACGAGTATTTATGCGGCCGTACCTGCTGATCGAGATGCTCAGTCTGTGCGTTCGTTCCAGACCTTCACGGAAGGTCTGCAGCGGCTCACCGATTGGTTGCAACACTGCGGAATCGAGACCGTAGCCATGGAGTCGACCGGAGTGTTTTGGATTCCGTTGTTCCAGCTCCTGGAAGAGCGCGGTTTCGAAGTCTATCTGGTGAATGCGAGGCACGTCAAGAACGTGCCTGGCCGCAAAACGGACGTAAGTGACTGGCACTGGCTACAGTACTTGCATTCCGTAGGTCTGTTGCAAGCCTCTTTCCGCCCGGCACAACAAGTGTGCGCCCTGCGCTCCTTGCTGCGGCACCGGGACAGCCTGGTCCAGATGGCCAGTGCTTATGCGCAACGCATTCAGAAGGCGTTGGACCAGATGAACCTCCAATTGCATCACGTCATCAGCGATATCGCGAACCGGCCCGGCGTGCGTCTGGGCGAGTGCCGCGCGTGAGTCGGCTGATGGCCCTGGCGCTGAAACTCGAAACACTGCTCACGCAAGGCACGCTGCGGAAGGCTGCCGAGCTCGCGAAACTCTGGGCGGTTAGCCGGGCGCGCGTGTGCCAGATCCTGCTGCTTATGCAGACGAGCATCTATTCTAACCGCGCACGTCAAGTGAGCGGTTGTGCTGACCTTTTTGGTCAGTAGCTACCGTATCTGCCTGCCGTTCTCGCCCGCCAGCCGTTCATGCACCTCGCGCTCCGACTTCGCGCGTTCAGGCTCGCCCAGCCGGTCGTAAACCCGCGCGAGATGATAATGCGGCATGGCCTGGTTCCGGTCTAGCTCAATGCTGCGCGTCAACTCGGCAGCCGACGCCTGATAATCATGCTTATCCGCCAGCAAAACGCCGAGTTCGTAATGCGCCTCCCAATCGTTCGAATATATTGCGATCGATTCGCGAAGCAAGGCTTCGGCCCTTGCGCTATGGCGATCGCTCGCGAGAAGCGCCTTTGCGAGCAGAAGTTTGGCCTTGGCATTCCTCGGATCTCGCGCCGCCCACCCTTCATCCGCATGCGTGATTTCGGGCAAGTGCGCGCCCGCCTGGTCGAGAATGCGCCCAAGAAACAAGTACGGTTGCGGAATCTGTGGATCAATCTGAATAACTTTGAGAAACGCCACGATGGCATCCTCGAAGCGCCGCTGACCATACCGCGCGACGCCAAGCGCCAGCGTGAGTTGCGGATCCTTCGGGTGCGCATCAAGAGCTGCGCTCACCACCTCCGCCGCTCGTGTGGCATTCTGCGACCGGAGCAGTGCTTGCGCGAAGTCGGAAGCAATTTGCGGATCGGTTTTCGCGCCTTGCCAAACCCGCTCTTCGAGCTGCGCTGCGCGGCCGAACTCCCCCGCCTCCGAATAGTAGATCGCCAGTGCGCGATCGATGATCGGATTGTCAGCCCCAAATTTCTCCGCCGCTTCAGCAGCCGCCGAAGCTTTCTCGGGCTGCTTCAGCCGCAGATACGTTTCCGCGAGCGAGCTCCAGACGTAGGCGTTCTTGGGGTCCGTTTTCAAAGCCTCTTCAAGAGCGCCTTGAGCTTCCACGAGTTGTCCGCGCTCTAACGCCAGGAGACCGCGTTGAAGCAGGGCTTGAGCTTGCTTCGGGTCCGTGAAGGCAAGCAGAAGAGCGAAAAACAGCAGCAACTATCAACCTACATCAGCTTGCGCGATTTCCAAAGCTGATTGCAAGTCGGCGTGCTTGCGACGACTGCCGACGTAGAAGCAGCCGCTTTCTAGTCACAATGGAGCGACCAAGCACCGAATCGCAGTAGACGCGGATTACGCTGCGAAGAGGTAAACCCAGCGGCGCAGAGCCGCCTACGAAAGGAGTTGGTCGCATGTCTAAGATACGTTTTATTGGTTTGGATGTCCACGCGGACACCATCGCGGTAGCGGTAGCCGAGCCGAAGGGCGAAGTTCGCTCGATGGGCATAATCCCCAACCGCTTTGAATCGATTCGCAAACTGGTTCATAAGCTGGGAGGAGCGCAAGATCTGCGGGTCTGCTATGAAGCAGGTCCGACGGGTTACGTCGTGTATTGGCAGTTGACCGTGTTGGGTGTTCCCTGCGAAGTGGTAGCGCCGACGCTGATACCCACCAAAGCGGGCGATCGTGTGAAGACGGATCGTCGCGATGCCGAGAAACTGGCGCGCTGTTATCGCGGCGGCGATCTGACGCCGGTTTGGGTTCCGGATGCCGCGCACGAGGCTCTGCGTGACTTGGTGCGAGCCCGAGAAGACGCTAAACAGGATCAGCAGCGGGCGCGTCAGCGTCTGGGCAAGTTCCTGCTGCGGCATGGCTGGAGACCACCGGAAGACATCAAAAAGAACTGGACCAACAAACACATGGACTGGGTGAAGCGGCAAGTGCGCTTTGAGCAGCCGGCGCTCCAGGCTACGTTTCTGGATTACGTCCATGAAGTGGAACACGCCGCCGATCGCCTCCAGCGGTTGGTAAAAGCCATTGAGGATGCGATTGCGACAGCGCCAGCGGAGATCCAAGAAGTCGTCAAAGCCTTGCAAGCCTTGCGCGGTATAGCCAAGATTGCGGCCGTCAGCATTGTCGCGGAACTCGGCTCGTTGTCCCGATTCCCCAACCCGCGGCAGTTGATGAGTTACAGCGGCTTGGTCTCGAGCGAGCACTCCAGCGGCAATCGTATCCAACGCGGCGGGATTACAAAAACCGGCAATGCGCACCTCAGACGTGTGATTGTCGAAGCGGCCTGGGCCTACCAACACAAATCTTGGATCGGAGGCTGGCTGGCCAAGCGACAACAAGGACTGGATGAAGAGACCAAAGCCATTGCTTGGAAAGCGCAATGGCGGCTGTGCACGCGTTACAAAAAACTGGCCGCGCGAGGAAAGAACAAGCCTCAGATTGTAACCGCCATCGGCCGCGAACTGCTGGGCTTCCTTTGGGCCATCGCCGTAAAGATCGAAGCACAATCGCAGCGGCAAGCCGCTTGAAAAAGAAACCATGCTCGCTTTAGAAGCAGTAGCGGTGGCAGTCGAGGGGCTCACGGAAAGGAGAACCCTCCTACGTTTTATGCGATACGGTCTGTTGACCCAACTCGTGTCCCTAGTCCGAGGCAGCTCCCGACGGATCACGATTGTGCGGTTCCGACCCGCGGATATCAGAGTGATCAACCGTCGCATTGGCTCCCTCGCTGCCACCACTGCTGCTTCTCTTCACACCCTCCCAGAAATCCTCGCAACAGCCTTTCTGTATCGCCATCTCTCGGAGTTTACGTGACGCTTGACAGGTCGCTCCATATCAAAACTGCAGCCGCAGCGCGAACTGAATGTGCCGCTCGCTCCCGTTTTGCGTACTTGTAATCTTCCCGAAGTTCGCGTCACTCAAACTGACGTCGGGAAGATTGAACTGCGGCGTATTGGCGATGTTAAAGAATTCTCCTCGGAACTGGAGTCTCCATCGTTCCGTGAATGGAAAGTCTTTAAAGATCGAGAAATCAAGCGTGCGGGTCGGTGGCCCGTAATTGGTCTGCAGACCAAGATTACCGCCCGTGAGAGGAGCTGGAGGTAAGATGTTGGCGATATTGAACCATTCGTTCGGATTCCGGCCACTGGGCGGTGCCGCATTCGGGTCAGTCCCCGGCGCCAGTTCGGGTTGGCATCTGTTCCACACGCCTTGGCACCCGCTGGCGTTCAGGGTGAACGGTTGACCCGTATGAAGCGTCAGGATTCCGTTCGCCTGCCAATTACCGAGCAGCGCGTCCACAGCCCTGTTCAGATTCGCGCCATAGGTTTGTCCGCGCCCGAACGGGATGCTGTAGTTGAATCCCGTCGTGAAATTGTGACGAATATCCCAAGCAGCGTTCGCATAGGAGGAATTGTAGTTCGTCGGATCCAAAGTTCCAAAACCCGACGACCCGCTGAGCGTCGTCCCGCTGTTCGCAAGAGCGTGACCGTACGTGTAAGCTGCGATGAACTGCAAACCGTTGGACATTCTCTTTTCCAGCTTCGCCGTCATCGCATCGTAGTTTCCAAAGCCCCAGCTTGCCGTCCCAGAGATGCTGCCGATGTCGGGGTACCGGCGAAGGCTGTTACAGTTGATACTCGAATTGGTCGTGCCGAAATTCGGGCAGTTATTAAAATCCGGCTGTAAAAGCTGATGAGCCTGATGGTTACCTTGATATCCCACCTCCAGGGCCATCTGTGCCGGCAATTCCCGCTGTACGGCCAAGTTCCACTTGTGAATCAAGGCATTCGTGAAATCGGTCGCAACTTCGCGGAACTGTAGCGAGGAAACCGGGAAGGTGGTGAAAACGTTCGTTGGATATCCAACCGAAATGCCGCCGGTCGGGTTCCCGTTGGCAAACGCAGGGTCTGGCTGGAAGCTACCGACACCGGCTGGACGGTTGAGCTGCGGAGACTCGTTGAAGGGTGCAGACTCGCCGCGGTTTGGATTTCCGCCCTGGTTCTCCTCGCCGCCATAGTAGATGCCGTAAGCGCCTCGTATAACAGTTTTCTCACGCCAGTTGTAAGCGAAGCCGACGCGGGGTCCAATATCGTGTTTGTCCCAGGGAATGAGGTAAGAATTCACCTGTCCGCGACTAACTGTAATCGGTGTTGTGAATAGGGCTTTGTACGTTATGCCGTTAATTGTCACTGGCGCGTTGAAGTTCGGAGGCAACGGGGCGTTTTGATTCGGGCCCGTTGGGATATAGAGGGTCAGATTCTGCAAATCGAAATTGGACTGCCTTCCGAATTGTTCGCCAATCGGGGAGAACAACTCATATCGGACGCCAAGATTCAAAGTCAACCGGGGCGAAACCTTCCATGAATCTTGGAAATAACCGGCATACGCCTGTTTAGTGGAGGAGATAAAGTTCGTTGTAGAAATCTGGCCTCCATCGAGGGCTCCTAACAGGAACGAGGCCATCTCATCTCCCGTATCGGCGCTATAAGTACCATTCTGGCCGGCGATATCCTTTGCTGTTGACGGGAACGCAGTTTCGTTGCGAGAAAAGTTCATCTCGCCGTGCGGATAGGGTACTTGAAAGAATGGGAAGTGGAACGGCCGGAACTCGGCGCCAAACTTCATCGAGTGTGTCCCTTTTGTGAGCGATAGGTTCTCGATAAAGTCCCACTCGTTGCTGTATTCCTTGGTAGGCAGCCAGTCGTTGACGTCGTTGCTATAGCGGCCCAGGCCGAATTGCGGCACGCCGCCATTCGATGCTGCGGCCGTGGTCGGGTCATATCCTCCAATGCCTACTGCTTTGAACTCGTCTGTATTGGCGTTGGCTTGCAGGCGAGTGGTGACCAGACGGCTGAAGGCCACCCGACTCTCGGAGACGAACGTCGGACTGAAAATGTGCGACCAGCTCAACATCGCATTCCGGCCCAAGTCCTGTTCGGAAACTCCGTAGAAGTTGCCGCCATCCAGCGGGCCCTGGAAGGGCGGAACGCTGCCTTTGGACGTATTTGACCAGCTGATGCTGCCGAAGATGCTATTCGCATCATTGAGATGATAGTCAACGCGACCATCTCCCTGGTCCGTCACCCAACTGCCCGGTGTCGAGGTAAAGAAGTCGTTTTGCGGATAATTCCCCGCGGGAACGGCCTGATTTGCAGCCGGAAGAGAACTCGCGATCTTGACAGCCGCGGGGTCCATCATTCTCACGGGAATTTTGTTTCCCGGAAATGGATCCCGCGTGTAAACGGGTGAAGCGCCTGCGGCCGCCGTCAGAGTACCCGGCAGGCATCCGCTGGTACACGTCGTGGTCGTCGGATCGAATATCTCGTTCTGAACAATGCCGTTTCCGATGGCCTTCCCGAGCAGCGCGGAGAAATCTCCGCCAATCATTGCTTGCGTCGGGACGGTAAAGTTACCGCCGTATCCCAGGTTCTGGATCACACCGCCTGCAGTGGCGATTCGCGTTCCTTGATAGTCGCCAAAGATGAATAGCTTGTTCTTAATGATGGGTCCGCCAATAGCGGCACCGAATTGATTCTGCTTCACCGGCGGCCTCGCGGTACCGGCCTTGTTGTTTTCCCAGCGGTTCGCATCCAGCACGGTGTTCTGTAGATCCTCGAACAGCACTCCGTGAAGCTGGTTGGTGCCGGACTTTAGGCTGACCTCCATCACACCGCCCGCTGCGCGCCCATATTCCGCGCTATTGCCATTCGTGATCACCTGCACCTGCCCGATTGCTTCTACCGAAGGCCCGATCACAAACGACGTCTGGTTGATGAAATCGATCACGTTAACGTTGTTGTCCACGCCGTTCAGTAGGAAGTTATTCTCGCCCGTCGAGCGGACTCCGCCGGCCGAGAACCCGCCGCCGGTCGCATCACGCGCTCCTTGTTCGGCTGTCAGAACACCCGGCGTCAGCCGAGCCAGATAGGTAAATGTGCGCTGGCCGCCGAGCGGCAACTCGGTGACCTGACTTGAATTTAGGTTCGCGCCTAGGGCGGGAGTTTCCGTCTGCAGCAGCGGCGCTACCGCAGTTACTTCGATTGTTTGATTGACATTGCCGACCGTCATTGTCATGTTCACGGCCACCGGTTCGGCGGGATTCACGAGAACGCCTTTCTGTTCGGCCTTTTGGAAACCCGCAGCCTCTACCGTCACCGTGTAGGTTCCAGGGTTCAGAAGAGGCCGCGTGTAGGAGCCACTGGCATTCGTCTGGGTATCGTAGCTCACCCTCGTCGTATCTTCGACAATCGTTACCTTTGCGTTGGGAACTGCCGCGCCCTGCGCGTCAGTAACAGTTCCTGTGATGGTTCCGAGATCTCTTTGCCCGAAGGCAACGCTGCTCAACAGCAAAGACAAAACCGCGAACCCCAAACGAGTAGCCTGACGTGGCATAAACCCCTCCTGGGCGGGAGTGTAGATCGCTGAACTGGTGTAGAACCTATCACACCTGAACGTCTACTTCAAGTCTTTTGTTATGTACGTAGGTCATCTCGAACCTGAGATGGCCGTAAGACGCCATATCGACCGGCCAGTCTGTAAGGTACCCTACGGGTTTATCGCTTTTCCGAAGTTCAATGGTTAACGTTCCATCCAGACGGTTGCGCCACCGGGCGGGACGTCGCGCTGGCCGACAAGTACTTTCGCGCTCGCGGTTGCAGGAATTCTTTCTGTGTGACTGGCGAAGTTTGTCGCTATCCATCGAAGACTTTGAGGTGGGCGATATCTATCGACACCCCCTGGGCCGGACAGTTACAACGACGGACAATATGTGGTTCAGCTTGCTCACGCAGAACCGTGCGCCAATTCACTTTGACCATCACTACGCGGCGCAGACTGAATTCGGTAAGCCGCTGGTGGATTCGACGTTTACGTTGGCGCTGGTGACCGGCCAGTCAGTAACGGACGTCTCGCAAAACGTGATGGCAAATCTGGGTTGGGACGAGGTTCGCCTACCCAATCCTGTATTTGAAGGAGACACCATCTACTCGCAATCCGAAGTGCTCGACACACGTGAGTCGCGTTCCAACCGAACGTCGGGATTGTGACGGTGCGCACCACCGGATTCAAGCAGGACGGGACTATTGTCATCACCTTTAAACGCACCATCATGGTATACAAGCGAGCCCACGCCCCCAAGATCCCAACGGTCCAGATCGACGAACAACCGTGATTACACATCAAAAGGGCCGTCTCAGCGCTCAGCCCTGTCCGTGCCGGCATCCAACTGGCACATGATCGAGAAGGGGATCGCGTTTGAGGCCGATCTCGTCTTTCTCGATCTCGAGGATGCGGTTGCTGTACCCCTCAAGGAAGAGAGCCGCCGAAACGTGATTCGGGGGATCCGAGACCTTGACTGGGGGCCGAAGGCACCAGCATATCGCATGAACTCCACGGATACTCCGTTCTTCTATCGCGACCTCATCGACATCGTGGAAGCGGTAGGAGATGCCGTGCGGCTAATCATTGTCCCCAAAGTCGATCGCCCCGAAACCCTGGTCGTGGTTGATACGTTGCTCACGCAGGATCGAGGCCCACATAGGACTCGAGCGAGGAACGATCGGACTGCAAGCGCAGATCGAGAGCGCGGAAGCGATCGTCAATGTCGATCGCATCGCGACCGCTACCACACGATTGCAATCACTGAGCTTTGGCCCGGGCGACTATGCGGTGGTCTGCGGATGCCGGTAGTCAGTATCGGGACCATGGACCACTGGGATCAGCAGTATCCTGGACACAGGTATCACTATCCAGTGTCTCAGGGTGGTGCTCGCGGCTCGGGCGGCGGGAATGCAGGTCTTAGATCGGCGAGTCGCCAACTTTCGAGATCTGGACGCCTTCCGTCAGTCCTGCATCATCGCGAGAGGGCCTGGGATACGACGGCAAGTGGTGCATCCACCCCAACCAGATAGAGACTGCAAATGAGATCTTTTCTCCGACCACAATGGAAATAGCGTGGGCCCAGAAGGTGGTGGCGGCATATCACACGGCAGTTGGGGCAGGCATGGGGACCGTCAATCTTGAGAACACCATGATCGATGCTGCATCTGTCCGCATGGCTGAAGCAACGCTGAGTCTCGCCGAGCGCGCACGGTTGCTCTAGACGTCGATGGAGAATCCCAGCGAATGGAGATCATTGTCAAATGCACGTCTACACATTTGACAATGGGGAACGAGGCTGGTACGGTGGCCCCAGCCTACACGTCGCAGGCTCGAGCCAGGGAGCGACCACATCCGGGCGTGGTCCACGATATGCTGCCGCTTCTCTCCTCGCAACGCTCGCGATCTCACAAGATCGTGGTTCACAAAAGGAGCAAACCGGTGAGACGACTCATAGTCTTGGCGTGCGTAACGCTCGCGACCCTCAGCGGAGCCGCATTGGGATCGGGGCACGGTGTCGCGCGTGCCGCCAGCGAGGGCAATTCGGACGCCGCCCACGCCTGCCAGCACGGCGGATACTTGACCCTCCTGGGCGGCACCCCACCCCAGCCAAACGGTGACCTTTACCAATACCGGCGACTGCGTGAGCTACGCGGCACATGGCGGCACCCTGTATACCGTGAGCACTTCAACGTACTTTGTCGACGCAACGGTACCGGCGTTCCAGGACACAGGGGTCAACCTGGCGTCAGGTGCGATAGCGACCATTACAGGGACGGGAACAGCCTGTGGGGATACTGCACGCAAACCGGCGTAATCTCGAGCTGCCCCGTCGCGCACCGGAGATCGGACCAAACGGTGTGCCGTCAGGATACGACGCCAATTTGCTGGCTCCAGCGCTAAAAACGTTCGGCCTTATCGCGCAGGTAGGGTCCGGAACACCGTTCCTGGCCGGCGTCGGTCCGACCACAACAGCCGGGCCAGGAGAACTCGCGCTCGGCTTTAACGACAGCATAGCCACCAACTGCGGAGCCGCGCTCGCCTGCTTCAAGGACAACGCCGGCGGCTACACAGCGACCATAACCACTTATACGCCGGTGACGTAGGCCCTGCTGCAGAATCATCTCGACTGCAAGGCCATTTGGCAATCGGACTCCCGGCTCTAGAGCCGGGAGTCCACTTTCGACTAGATCTCTTCGGCTCGGAGGGTCCTCTCCGGATGGGGGCCTGAGCAAAACACCGCGCAGCCACCACGAGCCACACCATTCGGGTCCACAGTAACGAGCTACCGGGGCAGTGGGAGACAACGGCATTGTCCGAAGGGTGACCTGTTAGTAACTGTCATTGCAGGCAAAGGTCCGGACCAATGTTTCGGCTGCTGGCGCCATGAGGTGCCGGCGGGTGGGGCGTTGCGTGCCTGGACGGCGCGCTCTCGGGCTAAAGCTCCGAGACTACGTGAATAAATCCGAGACTACGTGAATGAAAAGGTAGATGGCGAAACATCGCCGATAGTGCGCCTGCCGCGCGGTTGGACGCGATCTACCGCAATTCGCCCTCGATCCACGTCCGCAATGCCTGGATTGCGTTTTCCGCCTGAACCGGATCAAAGCGCTTGTT
>CAWFWH010000040.1:0-7088 GCA_963819405.1 uncultured Acidobacteriaceae bacterium
CGTTCCAATACGGAAGGCGTTGGCTGGTGTGCCACGCCGGTGCCAAGGCATGGCTGCCACACAGCGGCAAATGACGCCACCGCGCCGGGGCAGGTGACGGGCTGGAGCAAACCGACTCCCAGCAGCGGAACCAAGACCAGATTCACGCCGTTCAGCCGGCCAAAAATCCGCCCATACCCTCCGCGAAGAACGGTTTGGCCATCGCCAAACAGGCTGCCAGAATCCCGCTACTGAACTTCGGGTTCCAGGCGATGGCCACGCGCGGGCTGAATTCATCGTAGACGGGATTGTACGGATATTTGCGGCCGGGCCCACGTTTCTCACGCCCGCAAAGCCCAAAACCGGATCGTATACCTGGCCGGCCAGTGCCGCTGCCTTCCGCTGCGCCAGGTAATCTGCCGTATTAATCGGGTTGTCGGATTGATCCACCAGCATCACCTGCTTCCCGTTGAGCTCATAAGGAGGCATTTCGATGGCATAACCAAGGCCATATGTCACCGTAAAGTTCTTTCGCATATGCCATGTATCGCTGAAATACACGTTGTAGGAGGGGATTATGCTCTGATCGAAAGCCGAACTCCCCACGGGCTGAAGCGCCAGGTTATTGCCCGCGCGCGTGTATGCTACTTGGGGCTGACTCACCAATCCCAATACCTCCGCATAGAGGTTTTGATAGTTGCTCTGCTGCCCGGAGGCGAGCCGTGGGGAAATACGGGGAATTGGCGAAATTCCGAAAGCGAGGCCCGAGGCGTTGACCTGGTACACGAAAGCATTATTGATACCGTTCCCGTTATCGGTGCGGGAATGCCAATCGAAGTTCCGCTGGTAGGCACCGCCGAACTGGAAAATGTGATTGCCCTTAATCGTGGTCAGATCGTCTTTGAACAGCCTGTCCTTGCCATCCCAAAAGCGCTGCCGCACATTCTGCGTGTTCACGTTATAAGGGATCAGCGCGCTGGTGCTTTCCGCCGACCCGCCAGTGCCGTTACCGATTTCGACGGCGCCTCCCAGTCCAGAAAGCTGCGGGGGAGCATTCACGCTGCCCCACTGCCAGAAGTTCCGCGTGTAATTAAAAACAAAATTGTTTGTCGCGGTGGGCGAAAGCACGGTAGTCAGGCCCGGATGCCCAGTAACTCGGAACCTGGTCGCGCGGCGCTACTGCCGCCGGCTGCCCCAGCGAGTCGCCAGGCAATACGCCGCCGATGTCCACCTGGTTGGTCGTCAAGTTGACCTCGCGCATGGTGCGATAGGTGGTCATGAAGTGCCATTTTTCGGAAAAATCATGGTCGATGCGGCCCGTGTAAGTATCCTCAGTCAGCGGGGCGCGAATCGTCGACAAATAACCTTGAGTGTTAAATTGGTCGCCTCCCGAATAGATGGGATCGTTCGGCATGGGCATCTCGTTGTTGAAGACCTGTTTGCACGACGGGATTGATACCGATGCCGCGCGGATCGCAAGGCCATTTGCGGATCCTGCGCAAGCAGCCGGCTGATACGTCACGCCATTGAAGGTGACCGCGGTCGGGTTCAGGTTATATGCCTGATAAGCACCGGCGCTGTTCGGCAATTGAATGACACCAGACGCATCAGCGCCGAAGGAACTGGCCTCTCGTAGGTGTTACGTTTGGAAAGCGGCTACCCTCGTAATTGAAGAAGAAGTACCACTTACCGCCGGCAAATTTTGGAGCAAAAGGTCCACCGAGGGAGCCGCCCCAGCGGTCGCGATGGTTGGATGGCAACGGTGTGTACGGCAGGTTGAACAACACGGACGGGGTGTGATTGTTTATCCAGGTATTGGCTGCGCCAAGGTTGGTCGCATAGTAGTACCCGTATGCTGCGCCATGGAATTGATTTTGGCCGCGTTTGGTGACCATCTGAACCTGGCTGCCCATCGAGCTGTTGAAGTCGGCGGTCTGGTTGAACGTCGTCACCTTGAATTCCTCGATGGTCTCGACCGATGTCGGCACTACGCCAGAGGGTGTGCCGCCGGTCTGCGTGCCCCCCAATCCCGTGAAATTGGTCACATAGGACGTACTGTTCCCGGCCATATCGTCGCTGTTATTGCCGCCATCCAGCGTGTACGTGTTCTGGTCCTGCACCGCACCCGCCGTATAGCCGTCGAGGGTTACCCCCGGTTGAAGCACGGTCAGCGTGGATACGTCGCGACCCAAATTCGGTAGAGCCATAATGGCACTGTTGGAAAGCGTTGTTCCTACCGATGCACTGCTCGTCTGCAACTCGGCGGCCGCTTGAGCTTGCACTTCGACCGTCGTAGTAGTGGCGCCAATCTGTAGCGCAGCGTCACGGTGAGCGTTGTGCCCACTTCCACCTTCTGTGCCTCCACTCTGGCTTTGGCAAATCCGGCCTTGCTGAAGGCAAGATTGTAAGTCGCAGGTTGCACGTTTACAAAGACATAGCGGCCATCCGTGTTTGTCAAAGTTGTCAGTTCGGTGCTGGTTGCGGTGTCGGTGAGCTTGACTTCCGCGCCGGGTACTGCGGCGCCCTGCTGGTCCACCACCTGGCCGGTGACGGTGCTGGTCGAAGTCGCTTGCGCCCAGGCCAGCGTGGTGCCAAGGCCAAGGACGAGCGTAAGGCAAACTACTAACGCGCAGAAAAATGAACACACACTCATATGCCGCAGCTTGCAGCTCGGATTCATAAAAACCCCTTTTTGGAGATCAATAGACGTAGGACCCTGAACGTAGTACGTTGAGGGCATCGTAAGCCTAAACCGCAAACTTGTCAAGAAAATATCAAGGTGGCCTTTTATCAGATGGTTACGTTGGTACCACTCGCGGGTGGGGGGTACCGCAAAAAAAAAGCCCAGATTCAGGCGAACCTGAACCTGGGCCCCTCCGAGAAAAGCGGTGTTGTTTTACTTTTTCGGGGAAGAGGTGGATGTGGCGGCTGCGTTGCTGTCCGTGGTCGAGGTGCTCTTTTGGGCCTTACGGACATGCTTCTTATGAACCTTGGGCTTCGCGCTCGTGCTTTGCGTCTGGTTCGAAGCGGTGGACTGATTTTGAGTCTTCGCGGCGCGCGGAGCAGCCATGAGGAACGGAACCGCGGCTACGGTCAACAGGGTCGATGTAAATAGCTTTTTCATTTGTTTTTCTCCTTCAACTCGTGGCGGTTGTTTTTTTCTCTAGCCGCTCACAACTCTACTTTGCCTGTTGGCGGCCTCTTGCACCATCACCTCGAATAGCGAATATCGATCCCGTATTTTGGGGATAGCAGCACGCAAGCGTTAATGAAAGAATCATCACGTGCGCCAGAGAAATTCCATTACACAAGCCCATTTGCAGCGGCTGCTCCTGATCGGCCTTTGCCTTTCGGCCATCCTGCTGTTATCCGCTCTGCTGGTGGCATTGAGGACTGTCCGTCAAATCGACCGCAACACGCAAACCTTCGCCGACCGGCAGTCGCTTGCGAAAGCCGCAATAGATGGCATCGAGAAACAACAAGCCGACCTCAACAGCCGGTGGCTCCAATTGGCGCGAAGAAAAGACGTGGTCCGGCGCGAAGAGATTCTGGATCAATTAGCGCAAGCGCGCCGCGAGATGAGTACCGCGCTCGAGTCGGCGTATGAGCAGACCGAGCTGCTGCGCGAGAGCATCTATCAGGAAGGTCACGGCTTGCTGAGGTGGACAGTTTGGATCTTCGCCGCCTGCGTCGCGTTATCGCTTCTGTGCGCCACCTGGGTGGTGCGAGCCTCCGCCGCCCTATTTCGAAGGCTCGAACAGCAATCGGGCGAGCTGACCAAGCTGCAATACCAATTTTTGGAAACGCAAGAGAACATCGCGCGCCGTTTCTCGCATGAGCTGCATGACGAGCTCGGGCAAGCGCTTACTGCCGTTAAGGCGAACCTCTCGGCATTGCGCAGCACGGCAGATGAGCGTCGCGTGGACGATTGTCTTCAGCTTGTAGACCATGCAATAAAGGACGTTCGCGAAATGTCACAACTCCTGCGTCCGACCATTCTTGACGATTTCGGACTGGATGCCGCGCTCCGGTCGCTGACAGAAAATTTCTCGCAGCGAACCGGGATCGAAGTGAAGTATCGGAGCGAGCTCGACGGACAGCGCTTGCGCGATGAAGCCGAGACGCACTTGTTCCGAATAGCGCAGGAAGCGCTTACAAATGTGGCGCGGCATTCGCAGGCCACATCCGTAATGGTGGAGTTGTTGTCGCATGGCGATGAAGTGGTCTTGCAGATTGGCGACAATGGGCGTGGGTTGGAGAGGACGGAGCGGCAGGCGGCTGCGGGGCTTGGCTTGGCGGGAATGCAGACCCGCGCCCGCGGTTGCGGCGGCACGCTCAAGATGGAGACAGCAGCGGGCAAAGGATTGAAACTCGAGGTCACGTGTCCAGCGGCGAGATAAAGGTTCTCTTGGCCGACGATCACACCATCGTGCGGCAAGGTCTGAAGCTTATCCTCTCCGCGCAACCCGACCTGAAAGTCATAGGCGAAGCCGCAAACGGCCGGGAAGCTGTCGAGCTGGCGCAAAAGTTGCGTCCGGATATTGTCTTGATGGATGTGGCGATGCCCGAGCTGAATGGCATTGAGGCAACCCGCCGGATGGTCGAAGCGAATTCCCGGTTGCGCGTGCTCGTGTTGAGCATGCATAAAGAAGCCGTCTACGTCCGGGAGATTTTGCGCGCGGGCGCGCGTGGCTACATTCTCAAAGACGCGATCGATACGGAACTCTTGAATGCGGTCCGATCTGTGGCGCGCGGCGACGGGTATATCAGCCCCGCCGTTTCCGGCGCATTATTAAACGACTATCGTCAGAACGTCACGGATCCTATCGATCTGCTTTCCAGCCGTGAGCGGGAAGTGTTGCAGCTTATCGCGGAAGGCAAGACCAACAAAGAAATCGCGACGCGTTTGAATCTCAGCGTCTATACTGTCGATTCCCATCGCGGAAAGATTATGGAGAAGCTGAATCTGCACAGCACTGGCGAATTGGTCCGCTTCGCCATGAAGCACGGCTTGGTCGACTAGCGCCCGGGCATTGCGTCGGATAATAGTCACATGGCCGCGCAGCTGCTTCCTTTATTTCCGCTTTCCGTTGTACTGCTGCCATCAACGCCGCTACCGCTGCACATCTTTGAAGAACGATACAAGGAAATGATGGGGGAGATTATTCCTGTTCGCGGCGAGTTCGGAGTGGTGCTCGCCAAGGACGATGGAATAGTTAATGTTGGATGCACCGCGACAGTCGACCGTGTCCTTCAGCGATATCCCGATGGCCGTCTCGACCTGGTCGCGATAGGGCGGCGCCGCTTTCAATTGATGTCGCTGGATGAAGAGAAATCGTACCTTCGGGCGGCAGTCGAGTTCTTCAACGATGAGGAAGCCGGTGAAGTGCCGCTCGATTTACGACGTAAAGCCATAGCCGGTTACCAGCGGTTGCGCGACGTGGAAAAGCCCAGCGTGATCATCGAACCCGCGCTCGAAGGTCCGCAGCTGAGTTTTCAGCTTGCGCAGTTTATTTCCGATCCGGACAAGAGGCAAACGATTCTTTCGCTGCGGTCGGAAGTGGAACGACTGGAATATCTGGTTACAATGCTACCGGATTACATTGTGCAGCGCGAGCGGATTATGCTGGCGAGAAGAGTGGCTCCACTGAACGGGCACCCGAAGCACACGGCGGGCCTCTAGAGCAAGACGAGGTGACGCGCCAGCATCTCATTTTCGATGCGGATGATACGCTTTGGGAAAACAACATCTACTTCGAAGCCGCATTCGATCAGTTTTGCGAATACCTGGCTCATTCCTCGATGGCGCCGGAAGAAATTCGACCGGTGCTGGACGAGATAGAAATCGTAAACGCGAGAATTCATGGGTACGGGTCGCGGAATTTTGGTCGCAATTTAGCGGCGTGCTTTAAGCATCTGGCGGAGCGGGAGATTTCTGAAGCCGACCTTGCGGCGGTGAGTGATTTCGCACACGCGATTCTAGAGCGGCCTGTGGAACTGCTGGACGGAGTCGCGGAGACCATAGCGGATCTTTCCCGGCGGCACGAGCTAACTATTTTTACAAAGGGCGACGGCGATGAGCAACGGATGAAGATCGACCGCTCCGGATTGAGTTCATTTTTTCAGCATGCGGCCGTGGTGAAAGAAAAGAATGAACCGGCTTACCGCCTGTTGTCGCAAGAGCGACGGTTTTGTCTCGATAAGACTTGGATGATTGGCAACTCACCCAAGTCCGACATCAACCCGGCTCTTGCCGCCGGATTACGGGCAGTGTATGTGCCGCACCCTCGAACCTGGCAATTAGAAAATGAAGCTGTCCCGGAACATCATCCACGGCTTTTGCGTGTTGCTTGTATTAGAGAGCTGACGAGCTTTTTGTAAGACGCGCGCGCTGCACGTTCCTAGTCCGACTGGCGCAGGAACGGATTGCGGATTGTAAGCCCTTCTATCACTTGGCCATCGTGCATGTCTTCTGAATAAAGCGTGCTGCAGGATCCGCCAAGGCCGCCGCGATGACAAGCGCATCGAAGATGCGATATCCATGCCGCTCCGCGATCTCTAGCGCTGCTTCGTGCGTGTCGATCGTCAGGGGCACGGGCAACGGACACAGAATGCGGACGGCGGCCAGAGCCTCGAAGACCTGCTGCCAACTCATGCCAAGCTTGCGCTTTGCCACCGCTACGAACTCATTCAGAATCTGCACTCCGATGACGCCGCCTTTAGCCATCAGCATTCTGGCGGCCTCGCTGCGGGGCTCGTCTTCGGAAAAAGCATAGACGAGCACATTCGTATCGAAAAACGGCTTACCGTTCATTCACTTCTTCACGGTCGAACTTAAATCCAGGAGGTAATGGTCGCGCTAGCCGGCGGATCGTCTCGATGGCTTTTTCGCGGTTTCGATCACGGGCGACCCTGAAATCGCGCTTCCCCGCGATCCTGATTTCGATCTGATCACCCTCTTTAAGATCGAGGGCCTCAACAATAGCGGCTGGAAGCCGCACTGCTAAACTGTTTCCCCATTTTGAAACTTGCATAGATATACCTATAAAATTGTATATCCCAAGTATAACTACTCGACAGTCGCGTCTTACTCAAAGCCGACCCTGCGC
>CAWFWH010000041.1:0-11725 GCA_963819405.1 uncultured Acidobacteriaceae bacterium
TGTCCCGAGGCGGAAGACAGTACTTGGCGTTACATTCCCGCTTCCTGCGCATGCGCCGGAGATGCTGGGGCCTTGGCAGCTAACGGCCTGCAGCAAACCAGGGCCGAGCAGCGGAACTAAGACTAGATCCACGCCGTTGAGCCGACCGTAAATGCGGCCGTACCCGCCGCGGAAAACGGTTTTACCATCGCCCAAAAGGGCTCCCATCAGCCCACTTGAATATTTTGGATTCCAGGCGATCGCCACGCGCGGGCTAAACTGGTCCCACACAGGATTGTAGGGGTATTTGCGCCCAGTGCCTCGAATGCTTGAAATCCGAGCGTCGGGTTGTAGACCTGTCCGGCCAAAGCGGCCGCTTTTCGTTGCGCCAAGTAGCTATCGGCGGTCACTGGTTTGCCGTTGGAATCGACCAGCAGGACCTGGCTTCCGTTCAGTTCGTAGGGAGGAGTTGCGGCCTCCCAAGACAGGCCATAAGTCAGCGTGAACGTCGGTTTGATGTGCCAGGTATCGCTGGCGTACAGGCTGTAGGTCGGAATGATGCTGCGTTCGTACGCCACGTTTCCTACGGGCTGGATGTTGAGATTGCTGCCCGTGCGTGTGTATGCCACTTGCGGCTGGCTGACGAAGCCCAGCACCTCCGAGTAGAGCCGTTGAAAAGTGCTCTGGTTCGCGCTCGACAACCGCGCTGGGTAGCTGAAACCGTTGAAGCTGGTTCCCGAGCTGCCTATCTGATAAACAACAGCGTTATTCACTCCGTTTCCGTTGTCGGTGCGCATGTGGAAATCGTAATTGCGCTGATAAAGGCCACCGAACTGAAAGATGTGATTTCCCTTGATCTTCGTGAGATCGTCCTTGAACATGTTGTCCTGACCGTCCCAGAAGCGCTGACGCACGTTTTGCGTATTCACGTTATAGGGAATCAGCGCGTTGATGTGGATTCTGATGTTGTGGAAGCATTTCCAGGGGCGATCTCAGCCGCACCGCCCAGCCCAGGGACTTGCGGCGGGCGCATTCACACTGCCCCATTGCCAGAAGTTCCTGGTATAGCTGTAGCGGAAATCGTTGGTCATGGTGGGGAGAGCACGGTCGTCAGTCCACCGACCAACAACGACGGAAGCTGGTCGCGCGGAGCTGTCGCCGCCGGCATGCCTTTTGCGTCGCCGGCAAGCACGCCACCGATATCAACTTGATTGGTCGTCAAATTGACGAGTCTCATAAAACGGTAGCTGCCGAAGAAGTGCCATTTCTCCGAGAAATCATGATCGATGCGGCCGACATAGATATCGTCTGTTAGCGGCGTCTTTGAGAGTGGAAAGAAAGCCGATCACATTATGCTGGTCCCCTCCGGTTCCGGAAAAAAGGTGTCATTGCCGGCGGGCATCTGGTTTTCCAGATCTGCTTCACGATGGGGTTAATGCCAATGCTGCGCGGATCGCAATAGCTGCCGCACAAGCCGGTGGTAGGTGACGCCGTCCACAGTAACCGCAGTGGGATTCAGGTTATATGGGGTGTAAACGCTCCGCCGGCGCCGTTCGGCACCTGAATGACGCCGGCGCGCAAGAGGTCGGAGGGTACCGGCCTCTCGTAAGAATTGTTGTTCGGAAACCGCTGCCCTTCGTAGTTAAAGAAGAAATACCATTTGCCACCCAGGAAATTGGGGGCGAACGGTCCACCGATAGATCCTCCGAAGCGATTGCGATGATTGGACGGCAGCGGAAACGCAAAACCTGGCGTGGGAAAACTGCCGTTACGCCAGTGCCGTGTAATACTCTGGCAGTTCGGCGAAGATGGCGCGCAGGTATGATCGTTCGTCCAGGAATTGCCGGCGCCTACGTTGGTCGCAAAATAGTAATCGTAAGCCGAACCATGAAATTGATTCGTGCCCCGCTTGGTCACCATCTGAACCTGGCTGCCCAAGCCGCCGTTGAAATCGGCGGTCTGGTTGAAGGTAACGACTTTAAATTCCTCGATGCTCTCGACCGGCACCGGTACAGCGCCCGCGGAAGAGCCGCCGGTCTGTACGCCGCCCATCCCCGTGAAATTGGTCACGTAGGAGGTACTATTCCCGGCCATATCGTCGCTATTGTTTCCACCGTCAACCGTATACGTGTTCTGATCCTGGACAGCGCCGGCAGTAGAGCCGCCCGGCGTAATGCCGGGTTGCAAGAACGGCGAGACTGGCGGCGTCCCGGCCCAGGTTCGGGAGAGCGAGAAGAGCCGTGCTGTTGATCGTCGTGCCTACGGCGGCACTCGATGTTTGCAGCTCCGCAGCAGCCTGCGCCTGCACCTCGATAGTCGTGGTGGTGGCGCCGATCTGCAGCGTCGTGTTCACATTGAGCGTCGTACCCACTTCCACCGCTTGCGCTTCGACGCGGGAGGTGGCGAACCCTGTTTGCCAAAGACGACATTGTACGTGCCGGGCTGCATGTTCGCGAAGAGATAGCGGCCATCCTTGTTCGTGGTCGTGGTCTGTTCGGCATTCGTGGCCGTGCTAATCAGCTTCACTTCCGCGCCGGGAATCGCGGCGCCCTGCTGGTCTGTCACCAATCCAGTGACAGTGCTGGCTGAAGTCGCTTGCGCCCAGGCCGGCTTCGTGCCGAGGCCAAGGACGAGCGTAAGGCAAACTACTAACGCGCAGAAAAACGAACACACACTCATAAACCGCAGCTTGCGGCTCGGATTCATAAAAACCCCTTTTTGGAAATCAGTAGACGTAGGACCCTGAACTTAGTGCGTTTAGGGCATCGTAAGCCTAAACCGCAAACTTGTCAAGAAAATATCAAGGTGACCTTATATCAGCCGGTTAGGGTGGTACCACTTGCAGGTGGGGGTACCGCAAAAAAAAAGCCCAGATTCAGGCGAACCTGAACCTGGGCCCCTCCGAGAAAAGCGGTTGTTGTTTTACTTTTTCGGGGAAGAAGTGGACGTGGCGGCTGCGTTGCTGTCCGTGCTCGAAGTGCTCTTTTGGCTCTTTCGGACATGCTTCTTATGAACCTTCGGCTTCGCGCTCGTGCTTTGGGCCTGGTTCGAAGCGGTGGACTGATTTTGAGTCTTCGCGACACGCGGAGCAGCCATCAGGAACGGAACCGCGGCTACGGTTAACAGGGTCGATGTAAATAGCTTTTTCATTGTTTTTCTCCTTCAACTCGTGGCGGTCGTTTTTTTCTCTTGCCGCTCACAACTCTACTTTGACTGTTAGTGGCCTCTTGCACCATCACCTCGAATAGCGAATATCGATCCCGTATTTTGGGGATAGCCCACACAAGCGTTAATGAAAGAATCATCACGTGCGCCAGAGAAATTCCATTACACAAGCCCACTTGCAGCGGCTACTCCTGATCGGCCTTTGCCTTTCGGCCATCCTGCTGTTATCCGCTCTGCTGGTGGCATTGAGGACTGTCCGTCAAATCGACCGCAACACGCAAACCTTCGCGGACCGGCAGTCGCTTGCTAAAGCCGCCATAGATGGCATCGAGAAACAACAAGCCGACCTCAACAGCCGGTGGCTCCAATTGGCGCGAAGAAAGGACGTGGTCCGGCGCGAAGAGATTCTGGATCAATTAGCGCAAGCGCGCCGCGAGATGAGCACCGCGCTCGAGTCGGCGTATGAGCAGACCGAGCTGCTGCGCGAGAGCATCTATCAGGAAGGTCACGGCTTGCTCAGGTGGACAGTTTGGATCTTCGCCGCATGCGTCGCGTTATCGCTTCTGTGCGCCACCTGGGTGGTGCGAGCCTCCGCCGGCCTATTTCGAAGGCTCGAACAGCAATCGGGCGAGCTGACCAAGCTGCAATACCAGTTTTTAGAAACGCAAGAGAACATCGCGCGCCGTTTCTCGCATGAGCTGCATGACGAGCTCGGGCAAGCGCTTACTGCCGTTAAGGCGAACCTCTCGGCATTGCGCAGCACGGCAGATGAGCGTCGCGTGGACGATTGTCTTCAGCTTGTAGATCATGCAATAAAGGACGTTCGCGAAATGTCACAACTGTTGCGTCCGACCATTCTTGACGATTTCGGACTGGATGCCGCGCTCCGGTCGCTGACAGAAAATTTCTCGCAGCGAACCGGGATTGAAGTGAAATATCGCAGTGAGCTCGACGGACAGCGCTTGCGCGATGAAGCCGAGACCCAATTGTTCCGAATAGCGCAGGAAGCGCTTACAAATGTGGCGCGGCATTCGCAGGCCACATCCGTAATGGTGGAGTTGTTATCGCATGGCGATGAAGTGGTCTTGCAGATTGGCGACAATGGGCGTGGGTTGGAGAGGACGGAGCGGCAGGCCGCTGCGGGGCTTGGCTTGGCGGGAATGGAGACCCGCGCCCGCGGTTGCGGCGGCACGCTCAAGATGGAGACAGCAGCGGGTAAAGGATTGAAACTCGAGGTCACGTGTCCAGCGGCGAGATAAAGGTTCTCTTGGCCGACGATCACACCATCGTGCGGCAAGGTCTGAAGCTTATCCTCTCCGCGCAACCCGACCTGAAAGTCATAGGCGAAGCCGCAAACGGCCGGGAAGCTGTGAGCTGGCGCAAAAGTTGCGTCCGGATATTGTCTTGATGGATGTGGCGATGCCCGAGCTGAATGGCATTGAGGCAACCCGCCGGATGGTCGAAGCGAATTCCCGGTTGCGCGTGCTCGTGTTGAGCATGCACAAAGAAGCCGTCTACGTCCGGGAGATTTTGCGCGCGGGCGCGCGTGGCTACATTCTCAAAGACGCAATCGATACGGAACTCTTGAATGCGGTCCGATCTGTGGCGCGCGGCGACGGGTATATCAGCCCCGCCGTTTCCGGCGCATTATTAAACGACTATCGCCAGAACGTCACGGATCCTATCGATCTGCTTTCCAGCCGTGAGCGGGAAGTGTTGCAGCTTATCGCGGAAGGTAAGACCAACAAAGAAATCGCGACGCGTTTGAATCTCAGCGTCTATACTGTCGATTCCCATCGCGGAAAAATTATGGAGAAGCTGGAATCTGCACAGCACTGGCGAATTGGTCCGCTTCGCCATGAAGCACGGCTTGGTCGACTAGCGCCCGGGCATTGCGTCGGATAATAGTCACATGGCCGCGCAGCTGCTTCCTTTATTTCCGCTTTCCGTTGTACTGCTGCCATCAACGCCGCTACCGCTGCACATCTTTGAAGAACGATACAAGGAAATGATGGGGGAGATTATTCCTGTTCGCGGCGAGTTCGGAGTGGTGCTCGCGAAGGACGATGGAATCGTTAATGTTGGATGCACCGCGACAGTGGACCGTGTCCTTCAGCGATATCCCGATGGCCGTCTCGACCTGGTCGCGATAGGGCGGCGCCGCTTTCAATTGATGTCGCTGGATGAAGAGAAATCGTACCTTCGGGCGGCAGTCGAGTTCTTCAACGATGAGGAAGCGGGTGAAGTGCCGCTCGATTTACGACGTAAAGCCATAGCCGGTTACCAGCGGTTGCGCGACGTGGAAAAGCCCAGCGTGATCGATAGAACCCGCGCTCGAAGGTCCGAGCTGAGTTTTCAGCTTGCGCAGTTTATTTCCGATCCGGAAAGAGGCAAACGATTCTTTCGCTGCGGTCGGAAGTGGAAAGACTGGAATATCTGGTTACGATGTTGCCGGATTACATTGTGCAGCGCGAGCGGATTATGCTGGCGAGAAGAGTGGCCCCACCAACGGTCACCCAAGAACACACTGCAGGCCTCTAGAGCAAGACGAGGTGACGCGCCAGCATCTCATTTTCGATGCGGACCAGACGCTTTGGAAAAACAACATCTATTTCGAAGCCGCATTCGATCAGTTTTGCGACTACCTGGCTCATTCCTCGATGGCGCCGGAAGAAATTCGAGCGGTGCTGGACGAGATAGAAATCGTAAACGCGAGAATTCATGGGTACGGGTCGCGGAATTTTGGTCGCAATTTAGCGGCGTGTTTTGAGCATCTGGCCGAGCGGGAGATTTTCGAAGCCGACCTTGTGGCGGCGAGCGATTTTGCACACGCGATTCGTAGAGCGGCCTGTGGAACTGCTGGATGAAGTCTCGGCAGACCATAGCGGATCTTTCCCACCGCCACGAGCTAACTATTTTTACAAAGGGCGACGGCGACGAGCAACGGATGAAGATCGACCGCTCCGGATTGAGTTCATTTTTTCAGCATGCGGCCGTGGTGAAAGAAAAGAATGAACCGGCTTACCGCCTGTTGGCGCAAGAGCGAGGGTTTTGTCTCGATAAGACTTGGATGATTGGCAACTCACCCAAGTCCGACATCAACCCGGCTCTTGCGGCCGGATTACGGGCAGTGTATGTGCCGCACCCTCGAACCTGGCAATTAGAAAATGAAGCTGTCCCGGAACATCATCCACGGCTTTTGCGTGTTGCTTGTATTAGAGAGCTGACGAGTTTCTTGTAAGGCGGCGCGGACGCCCCCTGAAAGCCGGCGGTCGTCGTCCGGGTTGGTTGGGGGCCGCTTATCTTTCAGGAAAAAGCTGGCCTTTTTTGGGCGGCGAGGGTATGGAAGGTGCGTGAAGGAAGATTCAGGTCAAAGAACGAAGTCAAGTTGTCACTAGCGCGGGCATCCGCGAAATTAAGTGCCCCCATCGGTATGCTGAAGTTGTATTCGATAAACCTGCAGGATGCTGCCGAAGTCGTGCCGGACATTATTGATGTATCCCGCCGGAGTATAAGCGGAGACGACCACCAGAGGAACCCTGAAACCCTAACTGGTAACCGCCCTCGGGCTGAGCCAGAATCGTCGGAGGCTCATGATCGTACCAGCCTCCCCAGTCGTCCCACGTGATGACTATGGCGGTATTCTTCCAGTAACCGGCATTCTTGTCGCATGAGGTGCTGGCGCCGATCGCGTTGACTATGGACGTGACCCACGAAGGCCCGCCGCCGTCGTTGTCGTTCGCATGATCGGAGTTCGCGCCCGTCGGTATCACCCAGCTTACGGAACGAAGCTTACACGCGGCGATATCTTTCAAAACGTCGGCGGGAGTAAGGTCCACATTGTTCGTCCACGCCGGGCCGGCGCATTTCCCCCCCTCGCCGGTCGATCCGCAGATATGCGAGATGGCGTTGGGCGCGGTCCAGATGGAGCCCGCATTTGGCGCGTAATATCTCCACGTGAGCGAGGATGGCAGCAGATCGGCCATGGTCTCGTGCTCGAAGCAGGGATACGTTGTTTGATTCTCTATTCCCTGGGCGTTAATCAGTTCGACCGTCGTACCGGCCGGCGCCGTGCATCCCGCGACCGAGCTCGCGCCGGTGATGTTCCCGGACGCGAACGTGCCGTTCTTATCGTCCGTCGCGCTTGGCGCCGACGTTCCTCCGAATATGAACTGATGGGCGGGGAAGCTTGGCCCCTGATTGGTCTGGAACATGTAATTGGCCCAGCCATACTGCGTGGCCATTTCGAGATAAGGCTGCACCGCACGGGTCGAATTGTCCACGAACCGGAACTGAGGTTTGGCGGGACACGTGCCGGCGCACTCGACCGCCGCCGCACCATCGTTCCGGCATGCTCCGTTCGCCGCGGCATCGCACATCGAGACGAACGCCGAATGGGCGTGGCTTAAATCGTATTGATTAGCGAGCGCAACGGTTGAAGGCTGGGTGACTCCGGACGGCGAAGTTTTGTCCAGCCAGTTGTTCGTCTGAATGTTGTACTGCGATGCGTTCGGCATCGTGCTGCAAAGATTCGCCGCCGCGCGCGGCGTGGCGCACAATCCCTGGAACAGATTATCCGGCGTTCGGTTTTCCTGAACGATGACGACGACGTGCTGAAAGCTGGAGATCTGGGCATGGGCGAGGCCGGTTCCCAACCAAGCCAGAAGCAACAAAATGTTAACGGCAGGCTTCATATCGACTCCTCCAACCGCCAATAACGATCTATAGCCCGCGCAGGTTTACATTTCCACACACTTTTTATCCCTATGCCAAAAGGATCGAGTGTTTGCGCGGCCAGCAGTGTTGGACTGTATAGATGTATAAACGCGTTCAATTCGCACTCATATCCGCACTCGCATTAATTGGCTTTGGTGTACCCGGCAGAGCCAGTCTCCTGGGAACCTCCGTAACGGGTTCTTTGCAATTCCAGGGTCACCCGTTGAACTACTTCGATCCGGCAAATGGGTTTGTGCCAGCGACAGGTTACGAAAACTCGAGCGGTACGACAGTAACGATTGCGGAGCCCGCGATTGAGTTTGGGGCTGTTTTTCCGGCCAATACCGACACGGCAAATTTCACCGCAACCCAGCTGATCGTAACAGGCGTTGTAGATTCCGCCGGGACTAATACTCCGTTTACACTTTCCTTTAGCGACGCGGGATTCGTGGGCCTCGGCCTTTCAAAAGTATCAGATACATTCGTCAATGGTGGAACTACAGCTTCTCTCGCTGGAAGCACGCTGATGGTGTCTTGGAACGGGGGATTAGTAAGCGCAGGAACTCTCCAGGCGGTCTACAATCTCGCGGGGGCACCTGTACCGGAGCCATCTTCCTGGGCATTGCTGGTAATTGGAGCGGCGGCCGTTCTTTGGTTTCGGGCCTCGATGAAGGTTAGAGATAGACGTTAACCGAGGCTGGCGGAGCTGCTAGCCGGTGTGACGGATGAATGGATTGCGGGTTGTAAGCCCTTCTATCATCTGGCTATCGTGCATGTCTTCCGAATAGAGCGTGCTGCAAGAACCTTGCACTGCGGCCGCGATGACGAGCGCGTCGTAGGTCTGATAACCCTGTCGCTCCGGCGATCCTTATCGTATATCGGAAGCGTGTTCACTTGACTATCGGCGTACGTAGCAGTATATCTATTTACGTACCACTGTGACAAAGATAAATCAAAAGGCAGTTGACGAGCTGATTCCCTTATCAACTGCGGCGTTTCACATGCTGCTGGTGTTGAGCGAAGGGGAGCGGCATGGGTATGCGCTGAAGCGTGAAATTGCGCGGCGAACGGAAGGGCGCCTGAATCTCGGCCCGGGTGCGTTGTATGGATCAATCAACAAGATGCTGGAGCAGGGCTTGATTGTCGAATCCGGCGAGCGGCCGGATCCGCACCTGGATGACGAACGGCGCCGGTACTATCGCATCACTCCACTCGGGTTGAAAGTTGCCCAAGCAGAGGCGGTGCGTATGCGCGAACTCGTGACGTTGGCGGAACGCAAGATAGGCCTTCCCAAAATGGCCTGAGGCAACACATGGACCCAGCGCTGAAGATTTACCGCTCTTTGCTCAAGCTGTTTCCTGCGCGCTTCCGCGAAGAATACAGCCGCCAGCTCGAACAGCAATTCGTGGACGAGCGCCGGGAAGCGCGATGGGCGATGGGCTCGCGCCTGGCTGTGGTTATCGATTCTCAAGGATTTCGCCGTTTCCCTGCCTTCCGAATTTTCGCGCGAATTGGTTGAAGAATCTCAGCTACGCGGCGAGAATTTATGGGCGGCGCCCTTTCATTACGTTGCTTATTCTTCTGACCTTCAGGCGTCGGAATTGGAGCGACCACTGGCGTGTTCAGCGTGGTGAACGCGTTGCTGATCCGGTCTCTTCCTTTTCGAGATTCTGAACAGCTTTTTGAGTTGTGGATGTTTCGCGGACCAGGGCAAAGCTCCTCAGCGTTTCACTTCCTGGGCCCTTCACAGCCATTATTTGCAAGACGCCGCGGCATTTGATTCAGCGGAGATGAACTTGAGCGGAGTTTCGACCGCCCTGCGGCTGACCGTGACGGAAACAACGTCTAATTTCTTCAATGTACTGGGAACGGAGCCGCAACTCGGCCGAAATTTTGCGGCTGATGAAGACGTCCCTGGAAAAAATGGAGTGGCGGTAATCAGCTACGGATTATGGCAGCAGATGTTCGGAGGCGATTCACGGGCACTCGGTTCCACCATCCATTTGAATGGCGCGCCGGTCGATTGTAATAGGAGTCGCTCCGGCAGGATTCGATTATCCATCGCGGACGGCGGTCTGGACGCCCACGACTTTCGATTTCGAACGGCTTCCCGAAAACGGGAGTAATATTTTGGCAGACCATAGGGCGAATCAGAGCCGGGCATCACATTCAAACAAGCGGAAAGCATGTTTGAAGGCGAGGTGCGACAGGTCGCGCCGAAGCGCTTCACTCGGCGCTGAGGTCAATCGGCCACGACTGATCGCGTTGCGAGAGCAACTGGCGGGTCCTGTCCGGCAAGCCTCGAACGTGCTGATGGGCGTGGCGGTGTTCGTTTTGTTGATCGCTTGCGCGAATGTGGCGAACCTATTGCTGTCGCGAATGACGGAGCGGCAGCGAGAATTGCGGGTGGAGAACTGCACTCGGCGCCAGCAAGGCACGTTTGGCGCAGCAGTTGATTACCGAAGGTATTCTGCTCGGGCTAAGTGCATCGATTGCAGGCCTTGGAATAGCAAAGTGGGCGGCGGATTTAGCCTCGAAAATGCAACCTGCGGCGTTGGCGCTACAGGAGTATACGATTCTGGATTGGCGCGTGGTGAGGCTTTTGCGGTGGGCGCTTGGGATGCTCACGGGATTATTGTTTGGAGCTGTGCCTGTGTTGCTGCTGAACCGTGAGCAGCAGGCCGATGGACGCGGATCGCCAGCCCATCGCACGCGTGGCCTGCTCATTGCCATGCAGATCGCTTTTGCATTGATCCTGCTGACTGGATCTGCTTGCGATGGGCCGCGGTTTTCTCGATCTTTTGCGGAACACATCTCGGTTACGGCACCAAGCACATTGTCACGATGAATGTCTCTTTAGCGGGTACCCGGGAGGATACCGATTCGCCGGCGGCTGCCGTTTTATCACGAGGTGCTCAACCGGTTAAGGGCCGTACCAGGCGTCGAATCAGCGGGCGGCGCGAGTTTCCTGCCACTAGTCGACCCAGACATTCCAAGCGTAGCGCGTTTCATATTGAGTCTGGTAATGAAATACCCCTGGTGATCACCACCAGCAGTTACTCCCGATTACTTTGCCGCCATGGGGACAAAAATACTGTTTGGCCGGGAGTTCAACTCGTTTGATCGAAAGAGTGCGGACCTAGTGGTGGTCGTCAATGCGGACTTCGCTCGGGCAGCCGGTGGTGCATCGTCGCTTATCGGGAGAAGGGTGATATCGGACTGGACGAAAAAGGCGATGACGATCGTGGGGGTTGCGCGAAACCATGCGCTATCGGTCCGTCCTGACGAAGGGCTCCGCAGAGCTTTTCTTCGCGGCGGACCAGGGTACTCCGAGTTTCCTGACGTTCGTGGCGAGAGTTCACGGAGACGCCCAATCCTACGTGGCCGTTTGCCGCGATGCGGTTCAAGGCGCGGATCGACAGGTGCCTGTTTTTGGCGCAATGACTCTCGATGACAGACTGGCCGAGGCCCTCGCAAGACCGCGCTTCTATACCATCGCGATTCTGTTCTTTGGAAGTTTTGCGCTGCTGCTGGCGATGACGGGTATCTATGGAGTCGCATCTTACTCAATTGCGGAGAGAACTCATGAGATCGGCGTCCGAATGGCGGTAGGCGCGTCCACGCGAAATGTGCGGGCGCTCATCGTGCGCCAAAGTTTATTACCGGCAGCGACCGGCGCTGTAGTGGGCATTGCAGGAGTTGCCGCACGGCGGGCAGACTGTTGGAGCATCTCCTGTCAACAGTATCCGGAGTTGACGTTGCGAGGGTTGCGGGAGGCGCGGCATTTCTCGCCTTTACGGCAGCTTTAGCGGCCTGGATAGCAACGGAACGAATTATGCACCTTAACCCGGTAGAGGCGCTTCAC
>CAWFWH010000042.1:0-6270 GCA_963819405.1 uncultured Acidobacteriaceae bacterium
TTTCGGCGGTAAAGACCGGCGAGGAGTTCGTGCCCGACCTAATGGCGGCTGATCAATCAGTCCGACGGACGTTACACCAGGGATCTTCTCCATAACTTCGATCATGCGTTTTTGCATTGCAGGTACTCTATCGCCGCGAAGCCTGCCATATTCAGATCTGTATCCATCAGCATCGCGTTCCGCGGCTCGAAGCCAAAATTGCTTTGCAGCGAGCGCATAAATCCACGTACCCAACGATCGATGAAGTAATCAGCACAGCGCAGAGCGCAATTTGCACACCGACCAACAGGTCTCGAAGAGTAATCCGCGGTCCACCCGTAGTTCTTGATCCCGACTTGACGATCTCATAGGGATCGGTGCGAATTATCTGCCTGACCGGGACCGCGCCGAACAGCAATCCGCTTAGTAGCGTCAAGAGCAGAGCAACTGCATAGACATGCGCATCTGGGTTCACAGCCAGATGGAGGGGGTATCTGGGTACCGGTTGCCACACGCTCAGACCGCTCAGGAGGAGTACGCTACCCCATAGTCCGACAGCGCCTCCTATAACCGAAATCATTACGGCCTCGGTAAAGAGTCCGAGCAGAATGCGGGTGCGGGTGGCTCCCAGCGCGAGGCGCAGAGCAACTTCCCGCGAACGGTCAGCGGCGCGCGCGGCGAATAGGCTGCCGAGGTTGGCGCATGCAGCCAGCAAAATCAGTCCCGCCAGCAGCATCAACGCTGTCATAAACGCCCGTACTGCAGGGCCGGCAGCATCGCCCCAAAGACTTGGGCGTGCCAATGCAAAGCTCATCTTGCCTTCGGTTTTCGGATACGTCTTTTCCAGATAGGAGCCAACCGCGTTCAGATCGCCAATAGCCTGTGCTGGAGTCACGCCCGCCTTCAGACGTCCAATCACCATGTCCATCGAAACGGTCCCACGCGCGTTCAGATCATTCCGCCCTTGCACCTGCTGCTGACTCACTAGCGGCACAAAGAAATCGAGAGAGAAAAACACCACGGCCCCGTGGAACCCAGGCGGTGCTACGCCGATGATGGTAAAGGGATGTTTGTTCAGGCGAACCGTGCGGCCCACCACACCGCGATCATCATGAAAATGGGTATGCCAATACGCGTATGTGAGCACGATATACGGAGCGCTATTTGGGCCATGCTCATCCGAAGCATGGAAGAAACGGCCAAGATACGGCTGAATGCCTAATACGCCGAAGTAGTTCCCGCTCACTTCATCGAGCCAGACCCGAGACGGATTTTGGCCGGTATCCAGTCCTGCCTCAGAAGTGTTAGAAGCTGCCACACCCTCAAAGCTGCGGTTGCGATCGCGCAAGTCTAGATAGTCCGGATACGACAGCACGGTTGATTTATCGCTCCCGTGCTCGATTATGTAGAGGCTCTCCGGCCGGGGCACATTCAGCGGGCGCAGAATCAGCGCGTTCAGGACACTGAACACCACGGCGTTGGCGCCAATTGCCATTGCCAGAGTGATAACGGCAATGAGGGTGAATCCGCGAGACTTGCGTAAGACGCGAAGGCTGTAGAGCGCGTCCCGTATCAGATTCTCGAGGAAATTGCCGCCGAGCGCTTCCTTGCGGCGGATCATCCGGGGTCGTGCTACTTCTTTTCCGTGGGGAAAGCCCATGAGGTTTCTCGTCAGTGGTGGGCACTTCTCGGGCCAGCCAAACCAAGTAAGCACTTTCAATGGATTACCGCTAATTTGAGCCGCCACGGCTGTCCGGTATTGGGACGATCCGTGGCGAATTGCGAAAGCAAAGTCTCGCGATGAGTCGCGTCTGACCTCGGCTCGAGGTTCAGTTCACTCCTCGCGGAGCAGTGTCGCAGGATCGAGCGACAGCGCGCGTTTCGCGGGAATCCAGGTAGCCAGCAGCCCCAGCAACAACATCGCTATAACGACACCGGCCAATACCAGCGGATCGCGGGAAGTTGCTTGATACACGATGTGCGCCAGCACCCGGCTCGCCAGAATTCCTAGGACCAATCCTGGTACCGAACCAAACGCCAGCAACTTGAAAGCCCGTCCCAACGCGGCCTGTAAAATTTCCCGGCGTTGCGCTCCGAGGGCCATCCGAATTCCCAACTCCTTCAGCCGTTTGCTGACTGAGTACGCCGCCATTCCAAAAATGCCGGTAATAGACAACATCGCGCCCATGATTCCAAGCACACCCAGCGAGACCGTCGCTACATGCGAAGGAAATAGAGCGAAGTCGTCGAGTTGTTGGCTCCATGTTCCGATGTAATAAGGCAGCGCGCGATCGAGGCCCCGCAGTGTATTCTTTACGGCGCCCGCCACTTGTCGCGGATCGCGGCTCGAACGGATCACCAGATTTGTTGCCAGGGTTGGCGATTGCAGGATGGGAAGAAACATTGCCGGCGCCGAATCGTCGGTGAGGCCTTTATATTTCCCGTTTTCCACAATGCCCACCACTTGGATGCGCGTTCCATCGCGCAGCTTGTAGAAATGGCCCAGGGCTTTTACCGCGGAGCCGAACATTTTAATAGCGAACTCCCGATTTACAACTGCCACGCGTGGCATGCTCTTATCGTCATGCCAGGAGAGGGTTCTGCCCGCTAACAATGCTGTGCCCGCCGCCTGGAAGTATTCGGGCGACATTCGAAACGAGAAGGGTGAAGCCACGGCATTCGATGGACTCAGATCTGTCGCCTGGTCTGTAAAGACATACTACTGGTCGTAAGCGCCACTGATTAGTGGCAGCCAATCGATCAATCCCACGGATTCTACTCCAGGAATTGTCCGCATCGCATCCAGCATGCGCTTTTGCATTTCTGGCACTCTTTCGCCGCTGTAACCCGCCATGCTGAGATCGGTATTGACGATCGTTACGTTCCGTGGGTCGAAACCGAAATTGCTGTGCAGCGAACGGAATAGACCTCGCACGGCGACCATCGATGACGTAACCAGCACCGCACAGATCGCAATTTGCACCACCAGCAGCAGGTCTCGCGCCGTAATCCGCCGAGCAAATTTGCCTCCGAGCGAGCCGGTCGATCCCGATTTGACGATCTGGTATGGATCGGTCCTCAGCACTTGGCGCACCGGAACCAACCCGAACAGGATTCCACTCACCAATGCCAACAGCAAAGCGACTCCATACACATTTGCGTCCGGGTTCATGGGCAGAGATATCGGATATCGGGGTATCGGCTGCCACACGCTCAGCCCGCGCAAAAGCGCTACACTGCCCCATAATCCGAGGGCGCCTCCGGCAAGCGAAATCAGCAGGGCTTCGGTAAATAGCGTCCGCAGAATGCGCCTGCGTTTCCCTCCCAGCGCGAGCCGCAGAGCAACTTCACGGCTTCGATCGGCGGCGCGTGCGGCAAACAGGCTGCCCAGGTTGGCGCAGGCGGCTAGCAGAATCAATCCCGCCAGCAGCATCAATCCCGTAAGGAACATCTGTACGCGGCGGCCAAGGAAATCGCCATAAAGACTGGGGCGAGACAATGAATACGTTATTTGCCCGTGTTCCTTGGGATAGGTCTTTTCCAGATAGGAGCCAATCGAGTTCAGGTCGGCAATCGCCTGCGCCGGAGTGACTCCCGCCTTCAGATGTCCCAAGGCCAGATAGATCCAAGCAGTCCCCCGCGCGTTCAGAATATTCGTTCCGTCCACCTGCTCCTCGTTAATCATCGGCAAAAAGAAATCGGGATAGGCAAATAACAACGTGCCGTGAAACCGCGGTGGGGTCACGCCAAGAATTGTGAAAGGATGCTTGTTGACCTGAACAACACGGCCCACCACGCCACGGTCATCCTGAAAATGGGTGTGCCAATACGCATAGCTGAGCACGATATAGGGAGCGCTGTTCGGGCCACGCTCATCGGAGGCATGGAAGAAACGGCCAAGATACGGCTGAATACGTAACGCGTCGAAGTAGTTGCCGCTCACTTCGAATAGGAAAACGCGGGAGGGATTTTCGCCCGTATCCAGCCCTGCCTCAGTGATTCTATAAGCGGCAAGGCTATCGAAGCTGCGGTTGCGGTCGCGCAGGTCGAGATAGTCGGGATACGATTGCACCGGATTAGCATCGTCCGAGCGCTCGATTCCGTACAGGCTTTCCGACTGAGGCACATCCACCGGGCGAAGGATGAGCCCGTTCAGCATACCAAAGACTACGGCGTTTGCGCCGATTGCCAATGCCAGCGTCAAAACGGCGACGATCGTAAATCCGGGAGACTTGCGCAGGACGCGAACGCTGAAACGCACATCCTGTATCAGAGTCTCGATGAAGTTGCCGCCCAGCGCCTCCTGGCATTCCTCCTTGAACCGTCCATGGCCGCCGAACTCGATGCGCGCGCGGCGCTCTGCCTCGGCACGAGGAAGGCCGGAATGTTCCAAATCATCGGCGCGGTGCTGGATATGTGAGCGAAGCTCCTGCTCCATGTCATCCTCGATCTGAGGACGATGAAATAACCTGGCGGCAACGGAGCGAAAGTAGGCTAGGGGGTTCATCATTTACTCCTCGCGCAGCAGTGTCGAAGGATCGAGCGACAGTGCGCGTTGCGCCGGAATCCACGTAGCAGCAAGCCCAGCGACGCCATAGCCAGAACAACACCAGCCAATACCAGCGGATCGCGAGGAGTTGCCTGATACACGATGAAAGCCAGCACCCGGCTAGCCAGAATTCCTAGAACCAATCCCGCCGCTGAACCCCAGGCCAGCAATTTGAATGCTCGCCCCAATGCTGCCTGTAACACTTCCTTGCGTTGCGCCCCGAGTGCCATCCGAATTCCCAATTCCTTCAGCCGCTTGCTGACCGAGTACGCAGCTAATCCAAAGACGCCCGTGATGGACAGCATCGCGCCCAGCACACCCAGCGCCACCGTCGCCACACGGGAAGGAAACCGAGGGAAGTTCAGCGCTTGGTCCCACGTTTCGATGTAAAAAGGCAGCGTTAGATCCAGGTCGCGCAGTGTACTCCCTATTGCGCCGGCGATTTGCTGGGGATCGCGGTTCAAGCGCACTATCAACCATGTCTCGTCCGATGGCGATTGCAGGATTGGAAAGAACATCGCCGATCGCGGATCTTCGGTGAGGTTCCAGTATTTTCCGTCTTCCGCAACGCCCACGACTTGCGTACGCGTCCCATCCGGGATCTTGAAGTATCGGCCCATTGCGTTTGTCACTGAGCCGAAGATTTTGCGCGCAAACTCCTTGTTGATTACTGCCACGCGCGGCGCGGTCTTGTCGTCATGCCACGTGAAGGTCCTTCCAGACAGCAAGGTTGTGCCCGCAGCGTGGAAGTATTCGGGAGATACGCGGTACATTGCTGGTACAGCCGCGGCATTCGATGGCCTCAGATCTGCCGTTTGGTCGGTAAAGACGGGCGAGTCGCTTCCACCGCCATAAGCTAATATCGGCTCGTCAATCAATCCCACGGACGCTACACCAGGAATCGTTTGCATAGCGTCGATCATGTGCCTTTGCATGGTAGGCACTGCGTCGCCGCGGTAGCCTGCCATACTCAGGACGGTATTCACAAGCATTGCTCTCCGTGGCTCAAAACCGAAATCGCTGTCAAGCGAGCGGACCAGACCGCGCACCACAACCATGGAGGAAGTGACCAGCACTGCACAGATCGCAATTTGCACCATAAGCAGCAGATCTCGCACCGTAATCCGCCGCCCAACCCTCCCGGTCGATCCCGACTTAACGATCTGATACGGATCGGTCCTGAGCACCTGGCGCAGCGGAACCATGCCGAAAAGAATTCCGCTAACCAACGCCAATATCAAAGCGACTGCATAGACATTAGCGTCCGGGTTCACAAGCACATGGACCGGAAGTCTGGGTACCGGCTGCCACACGCTCAACCCGTGCAACAGGGCCACGCTGCCCCATAATCCGACCATGCCTCCGGCAACTGAAATGAGCACGGCTTCGGTCAACAACTGACGCAGAATACGTTGGCGGCTCGATCCGAGCGCGAGGCGCAGAGCGACTTCGCGCGAACGGTCAGCGGCGCGTGCGGCAAAGAGGCTGCGGAGGTTGGCGCAGGCAGCCAGCAGAATCAACCCCGCGAGCAGGATCAACCCTGTTAGAAATGCACGCACGGGACGGCCAAGCCCATAAAGGCCTGAACGCGCGAATGTAAAGGTAATTCGGTCATCCTCTTTGGGATAGGTCTTTTGCAGATAGGAGCCAATCGAGTTAAGATCGCCGACAGACTGCGCCGGAGTGGGACCCGCCTTCAGATGTCCCATGATGCGCAAAAGGACCCCGTAACCATGCAGGGG
>CAWFWH010000043.1:0-312067 GCA_963819405.1 uncultured Acidobacteriaceae bacterium
ACTCAGACTTCGGGTAAGTGATCTGAAGGCCATCCACATGCGCCCACCGAGTCAGCTTATGCGGTCTCGAACTCGTGGCGCTCATTATGTCCTCGACGACGACGCCACGAATCAGGAGCGCATCTCCGACCAGCGAGCGATGACAGCGCCAGGGAACTGCTTCCGCGCACAGGATGACCGTCTTTTTCTCCCTTGCCAGGGTCATCAAATCTTCAATGCCTTTCGCAAATTCAGGAGTCTGCATGTAATCGGCATAGCCACGAAACGAGGCGTTCTCCCACGCCCTGTTCAGGGAATCTTTTCGCGCGCGCCGCAGTCCACCCAGAGCGGGTAAGTGGACGTATTCCAATCCATGTTCTGTCAGCAGGCGTTTCAACGAGTCCTGATCATATTGCGGATTCCGGCGTGAACGCGGAACCGTCCTGATATCTGCCACAATCCCGATCGAAAAGGCGTCGAGAATCGCGAGAAACTCCTCTGCCGGGCGCGTCGAATGTCCGATGGTGTAAACCGTCGTCACGGGAATGAGCTATGGTCTCACCCGCAACACCTCTTTCGCGTCTACATGATCGAACTGCATGGGGAAACTTTTTCCGACGTAATAAGCCGGCCATTGATCCTTGTAATGCGCGGAGGCGACGAATCCGGATTCGCCGGTGGTCAAGTTTTGCACCGACCTATCCAGATTTCCGAAATCCACGACCATCCGTTCGGAGGGACCAATCACACCGGTGGTTTGCTTCACCGTCGTGCCGGAACCACTCATCTCCACCGGCCCGATATCGAAGAAGCGCTCTACAAACGGCAACTCTTTGCCTACCGGGTGTGCAAAGTTCCACTCAAGCAAACGCCCCCATTTCCACTTGGAAACGGGCGTGCCTTGCCGCGCTCTTCCCTCCTGTAAAGCGGCCTTGAAGTTGTCGAACAACCATGCATCCCAGTCCTCTTTCGCTACCCACCCAGGTGGACGCTCCCGCAGCAAACGTTCGATCACTTGCGGCCGGGGAAGAATATCCGGCGCCCTGCCACCGAAGCCTGCATACCGCATGTAGCCGCGCGCTTTTTCGCCCGAGTTCTGAGGCTGGGAACGTAACTGCTCACGAATCGCCTTGTTTGTCGCCGCAACCGTAAGTGACGACACAAGCATCGCGCCCATCTGGTTGTTGAGCAGTTCCACCATCATGGGCGCGGCCTCATCCTTATCCATCTGCCCGTTCCAGTGCCGCAACACTTCGACCGCCGCCCGAACCATCTGATCCTTGCTGCCGCATTTTTCGACAGCCGTAATTACTTGCTGGGCCAGGAAATGATCGTATGCGGAGTAAACGTCTTTTTGAATTGCCAGCATGTCCTCCACAGTCAGCTTCGAATTTGCGTGCAGCCGTGCGCGAATCTGTTCCACGCGGTATGTATCGGAGAAATTCCCATCGACCCGGTATGCGAAGCCGGGCGGGAACGGATTCTGATTCGCGCTCGCAATAATGCCGGAAGGCGGGTTGTATTCGCTGGGCATCTGTTCAAACGGTATGTATCCATCCCATTCAAAATTTCCCGAAGCTCCATCCAAAGGAACTTCGCCATCGAAATCACGCCGGATCGGCACTCGCCCCGCAGCCTGATATCCGATATTTCCCGCCCGGTCCGCATACACGAAATTCTGCGGCGGTCCCCAATAGCGATTCACTGCCGCTCGAAACTGCTCCCAATTCCGCGCGCGATCGATATCGAAAAATGGGAACCCGAATCCATCCATCGCACTCCATCGCATGCTGTAGCTCTTTCCGTTTTCCTGCAGAATCACCGGTCCATGGCGCGTCACCCAGGTGTCGAGCTGAACTGGTTTGCCTCCTCTTACTCCGATGATTTGCCGGTCGAGACGCGCCTGCTGAGCATTCCCCTGGAACACGTAACGGCCCGTCCGCTCGTCGATTTGCTCGATGTACAGATCGAAGGCGTCGGCCTCCAGATTCGTCACCCCCCAGGCGATTTGCTCGTTATGCCCCGTGATGACACAGGGAAGTCCCGGCAACGCCGCGCCCGACACGTCAATACCCGGAGCTTTCAGATGCACCAGGTGCCAGGTTCCCGGGATTCCATAAGCGAGATGCGGATCGTTTGCAGCCATTGGCTTGCCATCCGCGACATGGGCGCCGGAAACCACCCACGCGTTCGATCCCGGACTGACGTATTGGCCTCGCACGGCGGGAAACAGCGTTCTGATTTTCACGGGATCTGCTCCGCTCGCAAGCAATTTGCCTTTATCGGATTCGAATCTGGAGGAATCGGTCAAGTCGCGAAACATCACCAATCCCACCAGCATTGAATCGGTCACAGTCCACGGTTGCGGATCGTACGCGTGACCCGGCAGGGAAAATTCGAGCGAATAATCTCCCCGATGCGTGTCGATGAAATAGTTCACGCCACGCGCATACTCGACCAGAACGCCGCGCTCTTCCGGGCTGAGCTTGCGCGCGTCCAGTTCCGCAATCGCTCGCATTTGCATCCTTCGCGAGCGTTCATCTAGCGGAAGGGCACTCTTGCCAAACACCTCCGCAAGCTCGCCGGCGCCGAACCGCCGCAGAGTATCCATCTGCCACAATCGATCTTGGGCCGTTACATATCCCTGCAGGAAGATTGCATCCTGCCATGAAGATGCTTCAATATGCGGCACGCCACGGGCATCACGTTTTATGGCCGCTCGATCTTTGACCGGCGCCACGATCTCGCCTGACGTTTTGGGCAGCGGACGCACTGCGTACCAGTACACGGCCACTGCGGCCAGCACGACCAAAACGGCTATGGTCACGTTGATGAAGCGCACCGGGCGGAACGACACGACCCGATTTTACTCTGCTGTGCCGTTACCTCCACAAGGCAGGGATTGTGAAAAAATCCGGGACTGACTTAAGCGCCATGAGCGAAATAACTGAAACGAGATCACACAATGAGGCGCGGCTGTCTGTCCCGTTGATTTTTTCACAATCCCGCAGCAGGCGCTCAGTCTAATGCGATATGGCCGCGCGCTTCATCATTCTCGTGCTAATCCTCGCCACCAACGGCTTCTTCGCCGCAGCCGAGGTTTCGCTCGTCTCGGTGCGCCAGTCGCGACTTCGTGAGCTCGCCGAGCAGGGTCAGGCTGGCGCGCAAACTGCTTTAAGCCTGCTCGCAAATCCGGGACGTCTCCTCTCGGTCACGCAGGTCGGCGTCACGCTCGCAAGCCTGGGGCTCGGCTGGGCAGGCGAAGACACCCTTTACCGGGTCTTCGGCAACGCTCTTGGATCCTTTCACCTCGCTATTCCAGTCGTTGTGCTACGCGGATTTGCGTTTGCGATCGCATTTCTCGTCATCAGCTACGCTCACGTCATCATCGGCGAAGTCGTTCCAAAGAATCTTGCCATTGAGAAGGCGGACCGGATTGCCGTACTAGCGGCGCCTGCGCTCCTCGTCTTCTATCGCTTGTCGCAGCCCTTCGTCGTTATTATTGAGCGCTCATCCGCCCTCATCCTCCGCGCTTTCCGCCACGGCACAGGCCACGCGCGCGGCGGCCACACGCCCGAAGAGCTGAAATACATCATCCAATCGAGCCGCTATGAAGGCCACCTTCAGCAATTCGAGCAGGATGCCATTCAGCGCCTGATCGATCTGGCGGACTACTCCGCGCGCGAGATCATGACCCCTCGCCACAACATCGTGTCGCTCCCTGTCGACGCCAGCCTGGAGCACGTCCTCAATACCATGGCCGAGCATAAGTTCACCCGTGTTCCGGTTTATGAAGATCGGCCCGAACAGATCATCGGCCTCGTTCACTACAAAGATCTGATGCGCGTTTGGGATGAACGCCGCTTCGCTCACGATCAGACGCCGGCCGGCGCATCCTTTTCGTCTGCGGCGCTTCCTCCGCAAGCCATTAGTGGTGCCCGAGACCAAACCTCTTAATCAGCTAATTGATGAATTCCGCGCCAGCCACACGCATATGGCGCTGGTGGTCGATGAATTTGGAACCGTCACCGGACTGGTCACGCTTGAAGACGTCTTGGAACAAGTTTTTGGCGATATTGGAGACGAGCACGACGTGGTCCGCCCGGCTCCTGCTTATCAGGAAAAGCTGTTGCAGCTGGAAGGCAGCATCACCATCCGCGATCTTGAGACTCGTTACAATCTGGTATTGCCCGGAGAAGCCGGTTTCGAAACGTTAGCCGGGTTTTTGCTGTTCCAGTTCGGGCGCATCCCGAAGCTCAAAGACTCCGTCGAATACGGCGGCAGGCGATTCACGATCACCAAGATGGATCGCAATCGCATTGCGACCGTCGTTATTGAAAAGCTCGACCCGAAAGAGCAGCCCGATCCGGTGAACGAAGGCTGAGTAATGAAACCGGCAGCGCATCTGCGGCGATTGCTCTTCCTGAGCGTGCTGACTTGCTGGGTCGCATGGGCTCAGTTCGAAACCGGCGAATTACGCGTTTCAATAACCGACGCCACAGGTCTTCCACTTCCTTCTTCGCTAACGCTTGTGAGCGAGTCCTCGCGGACTAGCCGCGAATTCAACACCAACGACGCCGGACAATTTACGTTTCAGCATTTGCCGTTCGGTCCTTACCACTTGACCGCCGCGCATCCGGGTTTTGCGCCTTATTCCACCATCGTCGACATCCATTCCGAGGTTCCTCGCGAAATTCGTATCCAGCTCAATATTAAGACCGCTTCCACTGAAGTCGTGGTCAGCGACACGGCCACGCTGCTCGATCCACATCGCACCGGTGTTACCTACGGGATCGGCCCACAGCAGATCCACGAAGAACAATCCTCCGTTCCCGGCCGCGGCTTGCTCGATCTGATCGACATGCAGCCCGGTTGGATATTCGAAGGCAACGGCGTGCTGCATCCGAGAGGTTCCGAATACCAGACCATGTTCGTGATCGATGGCGTGCCGATGGAGGAGAATCGTTCGCCCGCATTCGCGCCGGGTCTTGAGACCAGCGAGATCTCCGCAATGAGCGTGCTCACGGGCAACTTCCCGGCGGAATATGGCCGCAAGCTAGGTGGGGTCGTCGAGGTAACTACCAGCCAGGATCTCCATCCGGGATTCCATGGATCTGCTGAATTCGGCGGTGGAAGCTTCGGAACCGAAGATGGATTTCTGTCCGGCACCTATGGGTGGAATCGCAGCGCGTTCACCCTGACTGCGTCAGGCGACCACACTGACCGTTATCTCGATTCACCCGTCCTGGGCAATTACACGAATAGCGGCACGTCAGACGGGATCGCGGCTGCTTACGACCAGGATCTCAGCGACACCGACCGCATTCATCTGGCGTTCCATCGGAGGCAAACCTCGTTCGAAGTACCGAATGAGAATCTGCAGGAAGTCGCGGGTCAACGGCAGGACCGGAATGCTCCCGAGGATCTTGGCCAGGCGGCGTGGACTCATGAATTCTCCGCCAAACTGCTTCTGAACATCAGAGCCGTTGTCGAGGATCTTTCCGCGAATCTGTGGTCGAACCCGTTTTCTACGCCCATCATCGCGTTCCAGCAGCGCGGATTCCGGCGGAGCTACTTAAACACCAGCTTGGCCGCGCATCACGGCCGGCATGACTTGAAGTTCGGCGGCGATGCGATTTATGCGCCCGTGACCGAGGCGCTGCAATACCGGATAACCGACCCATCATTCTTCGATCCAGGCACTCCCTTACATTTCAACTTCTTCGATCATCGGCTGGATCGCGAGCAAGCTCTCTGGGCGCAAGACACCATGCATCTCGGAAACTTGACCGTGAGCGCCGGCCTTCGATGGGACCACTATTCGCTGATCGTTCACGACCATGCGTTTAGTCCGCGGCTCGGCGTCGCCTGGTACATTCCCGCAATGGATCTGGTGCTTCGCTTTTCTTACGACCGCGCGTTCCAAACTCCAGCTTTGGAGAATTTGCTGCTGGCCAGCTCTCCCGAAGTCGACCAGTTGAATCCGTTGGTCTTGCGAATTCCGGTCCGCCCCTCGCGCGGCAATTATCTTGAAGCTGGTTTCAGTCAGAGCATCGCGAAAAAGGTGCGGCTGGATGCCAGCTTCTATCGCCGGACGTTCGTCAATTATGCGGATGACGACCTGTTTCTTAACACCGGTATAAGTTTTCCGATTGCGTTTAATAGCGCCCAAATTCGTGGCATCGACGTGAAACTCGATTTGCCGAAATGGGGCAATCTCTCCGGTTTTCTGAGTTATTCCAATATGATTGGCATCGCGCAGCTGCCTGTCGCGGGTGGGCTATTTCTCGGCGGGGACGCGGTTGGCGTGCTCGGCACGACGAGCAGCTTCCCCGTTTCGCAAGACCAGCGGAATACGGCACGGGCAAAGACGCGTTACCAAATTCACCCGCGCTTCTGGCTCGCGGCTTCCGCCGAATACGGCAGCGGCTTGCCGGTCGAGATCAATGGAGACGCCGACATCAGCGATTTGGAAGCTCAGTACGGGCCGCAGATCCTCAATCGCGTCAATTTCGATGCCGGGCGGGTCCGTCCCAACTTTTCGCTCGATGTCAGCGCGGGCGCCGATCTCTGGAAACACGAAAAATCCGTTCTGCGCCTGCAAGGCGAAATCGAGAACCTCACCAACAAATTGAACCTGATCAATTTCGCCGGCCTCTTCTCAGGAACAGCCATCGCCCCGCCGCGCAGCGGCAGCGTACGCCTACAGTTCGAGTTTTAAGGAGCGCCAACGCTCTCAACTCCGGCGCTTAGCGCGCTCGGCAATGAGTTGTCTCACCTGGGGCACCAGCTCATGAGGAACGGTCATCACTGTTTCGGAGGATGCGAGGCTCTCCTCGTCCTCCGCAACTGCTTCCTCTTCTGTCTGTCGTTCGTAGAAGGCGAGCGCCTCCGCGACTCTGGCTTCGTCCCACTCTTCTGGAAATTTGATCTGCTTCATGTGTTTCTTCGCTCGAATCCGCGTCGATCGATGTTCATCGGCGGCCAATACTTATCCGTTGCCCTAAACCAATATCCATCAGAGAATATATGGCCGCCGATCAACGCCGATATCGCACGTGATGCGTAGAACTATCGTAAATCTAGAACGCCTCTGCCCCCGCCTCCGCCACGGCCTGATCCTGTTTTCCCATCCCGCCGCTCACCCCGACCGCTCCCACCACCTGACCGCTGCGTTTCAGCGGCACGCCTCCGGCGAAAATCATCACGCGGCCATGATTCGAAACATGGATACCGAAAAATTGATCGCCCGATTGGCTCAGTTCCGCTAATGCCTTGGTTTCGATATCGAAGGCTCTCGCTGTCCACGCTTTATTGATGGCAATATCGACGCTGCCCATCCACGCCTTGTCCATGCGCACATGCGCAACCAGGTTTCCTCCTTCGTCCACAACCGCGATATTCATCGGCTGCCCGATCTCTTCAGCCTTCTTTTCCGCGGCGGCAATTACACGCCGTGCATCAGCCAACGTAATCATTTGTGCTCCTCTTCTTATTTCAATGTGTAAATCCAAGTACAATCGCGATGCCAAATTTACTTTGCACTGCGCGTCCTTTCGAGCATCGCATCGCTCTCCTTCAGCCATGCTGCGAATAGCCATAAGCCGGCCGCGAGATACACCAGCCCCGCTGGAACCCACATGACAAGTCCGCCGATCTGCTGATCCTGAAGCGGCGTCAAGCCCCAGGCCTGCGTCGTCTTGCTATAAGCCGGATACCAAACATTCGGGGCAAAGGTTAGGAGCGCTCCCAGGATGCTCGTGTGCACAGCGGTAGTAAACACGTAAAAAACCGCCGCGCCGTAGGCCATTCGCCCGTGAGCGTAAAACAGCGCCCACCAGAACAGCAGCGCCGACAGAAAAAAGCTTAAATGTTGCGCGGTATGAGCGAGTTCGCTCTGTAGAGTTAACCCGAACATGAATGGCGCATGCCAAATCCAGATTGCGGCTGCATGAACCCACCACGCGGTGAACGGGTCCGTGAGAAAACTCCAGGAGTGGCGAACGTAATCTTCTTTCGCCCAACGTCCCAAGCCGCGTCGCCAATCAAATGGCATGCCCCAAAGAAATGTGACGAGAGGACGCGAAAGCACAAGTAGAGGCGCGGCGACCAGCATGAGTATTTCGTGCTGAACCATGTGCGCCGAAAACAATACCTCGCCTACCGGATGCAGGGGCGAAACAAGCGCCAAAGCGAGCATCGCCCATCCACACCAGAAACATGTTTTTTGCCGATTCGTAAGCGTACGCTCACGTCTGGAGCCGAGAGCGTATAGCAGCGCTGTTATCGCCAGCGGCGCAACGATTCCGGGATCGAAGCTCCAGGCGGACCAAAGATCATCGGGTTGAAGACGCTCGCCCGGGTGCGCAAACGCCACGACGGGAATCGCCACCAGAATGACGCCAGCGCGGCTCCAGCTCATTCGCATGGCGCCAGAACCACTTCAGGAATTGCTTGCGCCAGAATCACGAGGAAGAACATCGCGCTCAACAGAACGCCTCCGATCGCCATGATTCGGCTGCGTGGCAGCCCCGCTCCGCCTTGGCCGGGCCACTCTCTGCCCAACGCGCTCCACTGCCGCCAGGCGAGTAAGCCCGATGCGGCTGCAATCGCGAGAGCGATAATCGACACGACGTAAAGCGCAATCTTCGCCTGAAAAATGCACGCCCACGGCGCCAGCGCGAAGTTTGCCTCAAAGCTCACCAGCCAGACGACTGGCCCCGCCAGAATTCCGGTCCATAAAGCGATATCTCGCGTCATTGCGCCGTCTCCACAATCCTCGGACCCCAGTAGATGACGATGTAAATCGGAATCCAGATCGCGACGACGAAGTACCACACGACACTATCCACGTGAATTCCGAGCCTCTGCTTTTCGGCATAGCGGCCGCTCAAAACCAGAACCAACAGAACCAGTGTTTCCACCACGCCGGCTATGTAGTCGAAGCTGTGCAGCCCAAGAAAGGCCCACACGTAAGAGCCCTGCGCATCGGCCTGCCAGTTGAAATTCAGTGAGTGCCATTCAAATACACGCAGCATGAAAAAAAGAGCTGCAAGGACCAGATTGAAGATCAAGCCCACGATCATTCCGCGCCTGTTGTTCTTCTTCGCCGCCTCACTCGCCCAGTAGGCTGCAAAGGCGCTGGCGATTAACGGGACAAGAGCGATGGTTGGCAACGTCAGATGCGGAAACTGATCGCCCGGGGGCGGCCACACGTCCACGCGCAGCCGCGTATAGAAATAAGAAGCCATCAGAATCGAAAACATCGTTGCTTCGATGGCGACGATGCACGCCTGCCCCCACCAGAGCGGCGCCTGATTCGAAATGTCGTACGGCTCGAGATGAGACACGTCGAGCGTTCTGGCTTCAGTCACGGTTTCAACTCCAGGGGCCGCCGCGGCCAGAACCAACCTATAAAGGCAAGTCCGGAGAGGATCGACCCATAAGTGATGTACCACGCGTTGAACACCGAGCCGATGAAGCCGATGGTCACGGCAATAGCGGCCAAAAACGGCCAGATGCTGGGTCGCGGAAGTACCAGGCGATGATGTGGCTCCGCATCCATTAACGTAGTGACTAATGCCTCGCGCCGGTCGTCTCTCAGGCCGGTGACGACGATGCGCTCGTCCACCGGCACCCACAGCGGAGACCGGCTCGAAGCCACTGGCAAATACTCAAAGTTGTAGTTTTTAGGCGGCGAAGCAGCCGCCCACTCCAGAGTGTCCGCATCCCAGGGATCGTTTCCGGCAATCTGCCCACGTTTTCTGCTGATGAGCACGTTCACGATGAAAACGATTCCACCAATCGCAATTACGAAAGCGCCGATACTCGCCAGCATGTTTAGCGGTCCCCAACCCATCTCCAGAGGGTAGGTGTAAATGCGTCTCGTCATTCCCTTCAGGCCAAGGATGTGCATTGGAAAAAACGTCACATTGAAACCGATGAACAAAATCCAGAAATTGATTTTGCCGATGGTCTCATCCATCAGGCGCCCAGTCATTTTCGGGAACCAGTGATAGAAGGCTCCGAACAACGGGAACAACGATCCGCCGATGAGCACATAGTGAAAATGCGCAACGACAAAGAAGGTGTCGTGTACCTGTAAATCGAGCGGCACCGATCCAAGCATCACGCCGGTTAGGCCGCCCAAGACGAAAATGGCGATGAACCCGAAAACGAAATGCATTGCTGTGGTGAGTCGTAGGCGCCCGGTCCATAACGTCGCGATCCAACAGAAGATCTGCACGCCGCTGGTGACCGCAATCATCATGCTTGCCGCCGTGAAATAGGCTTCTCCGATTTGCGGTAACCCGGTTGCGAACATGTGATGCACCCACAAACCGAATCCGATGAATCCGGTCGCGACCATGGAAAGCACCATCGCCGGATAGCCGAATATTTCTCGCCGCGCGTTGACGCTCACAATTTGCGACACGAATCCAAGCGCAGGAATGAAGATGATGTACACCTCCGGATGCCCGAAAAACCAGAACACGTGCTGGTACAGCAGAGGGTCGCCGCCCTCCGCGGGATTCACAAAGTGAGTTCCCACCGTGCGGTCGGACAGCAGAAATGAGCTGGCGATCATGACCGCGGGCATCGCGAAAATCACCATGAAAGACTGCACCAGCATGGACCAGCAGTAAAGTGGAATGCGATTTAGGGACATTCCCGGAGCGCGCATCTTGAAGATGGTCGCGATCAGCTCCGCAGCGACACACATCGCCGAAACTTCCGTAAAGGTGATCATCTGCGCCCAAAAGTCTACGCGCTTCCCGGGCGAAAATGCCGGTCCCGAAAGCGGCACATAGGAGAACCATCCTGCATCGGGCGCTGTATTCGTGAAGACGCCGAAATACAGGAAGAGTGCCCCCGCAAGGTACATCCAATAACCGAACGCGTTCAGACGCGGGAACGCCACATTTCTGGTGCCAAGCATCAAAGGCACAAGATAGATCCCCATGCCCTCCATCATGGGGACCGCAAACAGGAACATCATCGTCGTTCCATGCGTGGTGAAGAACTGGTTGTAGCGATCGGGTCCAAGCAAGGTATTATTCGGCTGCGCCAGCTGGAGGCGCATGAGCAGCGCCTGAATACCTCCCGCAAGCAAAAAGATGAAGGCGGTGACAATGTACCGCATTCCGATTGCTTGATGAGTCGTGTAAGAGAGCCAGCCGAAAATGCCGCGCGGATGACGCCACGAATTGTCCAGCTGATCTAGAGGTCCAGCTTCCTTCTCTGCGGCTGGAGAAAAATGTTGAGTCGGATTCATTTCAAGCTCTCGATGTATTCGAGCAATGGCTGCAGGTCATCCGAATTCATCGCAATCGTCGCCATATGATTGCCCGGCTTGATGCTTTGCGGATCCGTAATCCAGCCGGCGAGATTGCCTTTGTTGTTTGGCAGAGTGCCCGCGGCAATACCTCTACGGCTGCCGAAATGGGTCAAATCGGGTGCCACCTGTCCTGCCGCCGTCGTGCCTTGAATGCTATGGCAGAACACGCAGGCGTGGCTTAGAAAGACCTGCTGGCCCCGCACTCTCACTGGATCGGATGGCGAAACCGCCGGTTGCAATTGCTGCTGCATCCAGGCATTGAACTTGGCCTCTGGCTCGGCAATCACCCAGAGCGCCATATGCGCATGTTGCAGCCCGCAAAATTCCGCGCACTGTCCGCGAAACACGCCGGGGCTATCGGCTTGAATCCATTCTGTCGTGACCCGTGAGGGGATGAGGTCGCGTTTGCCGTGCAAATTCGGCACCCAGAAACTGTGAATCACGTCCTGCGAAGTTCCGCGGATCATGACCGGCCTGCCAACCGGAATATGAATCTCGTTCGCAGTCACCAACACCTGTCTCGGGTCGTCGTTCAGGTAGCGCACATGCCACCACCATTGATTCCCGGTCACCTCGATGACCATGCCGTTCTTTGTATCCCCGAGTTCCGAAATCGCTTTGCCTGTTGCAACACTGAACACCAGCAGGACGAAGAGAATCACGACTGTCGCAATCGTCGCGCCCGCAACCACCCTGGTTAGTTTTGCCTCTGTCGGTTCTGAGGGCAGGTGTGTTTTTTCAAGCGGCTCCTGTTCAATTCCGCGATGCTGCTGCGTCAACGACCACAACGTGAAGACCATAACGATGAGAAAAATTGCGCCGAGCAACGCAAAGAAGAACCACCACAGAGTCGCGATCTTCCCTGCCTGTGGTCCGGCTGGATCGACTGCCGACTGCTGATGTCCCGCGCACGCGCTCAACGTGAAAACCAGCAATGCGACGAGCGTCGCGACTATTACCAGCGGCCAGAGCCGCTCGCGACGCCAGTTCATTTCGTCGCCCCAGTAGTCCGATTCTGAAGTGTTTGCGGGTTGCCTTCGATCGTGTCTGGCCGGCTCGCCGTCGCCGACCTCGGCTGTTCACCGTTCATCGATCGGATAAATGCGACGAGTTCCCAGATCTGGTAGGCAGGGATGCGGCCTCCCCACGATGGCATGCCGTTCGGCCTGCCCTTCACGATCGTGTCAAAAAGGTTCTCCGGCTCCCCTCCGTAGATCCATTGTGTCTTGATTAATGGCGGCCCAATGCCGCCGCCACCGTGCGAATGGCATCCCGAGCAGTTGTACCAATCAAACAGCCGTTGTCCTTCAGAAATGTCGTACGCGCTTCCGTTATACGGATTGGTAACGGTGGCTTGCGGCTGCACCGGGCCGCCAGGCCGCAGCGGACTCTCGCGCGCAGCATCGCCGAATATAGCGAGCTGCGTCGGCGAGGGGCGAATGTCGCGATGCTCTCGCTGGCAGGAACTCGCCACCAGCAGAACACAGCAGCCGAAAACGCCGTATACAATTCGCACTCGCATTTCCTCTGTTCAATGATTGGCGGCGGCTTGGTTGCCGCCTTCACGAGGGACCTGAGGAACGCCGTATTGGGAAAGGATCTGCTGAATAGCGCCAGATTCCGTCTCGAGCACTCTGTCCATCTGCGCCTTGAGTGCTTCATTCCCCTTGCGAACACCAATTGAAATTTCATAGGTGAATGGAACACCCAGAAACATGGCTGGTGCAACTGGCGCGATATCGAGCGCAGTATTCTCACATTTTGCGGAGTATCCTGCCAAAGGTCCCCACACGATCGCGAGATCTATGTCTCCACGCGCCACGGCGTCGATGATCTTTCGAGGTGGGTCCTTCTCGCCGTATTCTCCGAACAAGCTGAAACCGGTAATGTTTGCCGTTATTCCTCGGCGAGCGAGCGCGGTTGCAGGCGGCGCGTAATCATCACCTACCACGTGAATTCCGATCCGCCACTGAGTCATGCGCGGATCGTCGAGTGACGTGACGTGCAAGTTTCGGTCGTGCCGCGACACAAACACGTAAGTCGAACGGTAATACGGCTTGGTTGCGGTCACCGAATTAAGCGCGCTGGGAATGCCCATCAGCGCGTCGCATCGGCCTTCATCGAGCGAATTCTTGACGAACGATTTGCGTTGCGACCACCAGGTGTATTCAAGCGTGGCGCCGAGCTTCTCTGCAACCAGCTCGGCCAATTTGTTCTCGAACCCTTGTCGATGCTCATTTGAAAACGGCATGTTGTTTGGATCCGCGCAGACGCGAAGCACCGCCTGATCCGCGGCAACACACGGCAGTGCTAATAACAGGAACCCGCTAAGGCAGCGAGAAAACATAAAGCATTCCGCCTTGTGTCGTATATTTGCCAAGATCCGACATTGCGTTCGTGAAGCCCAGCGCGGCCGTGCCATCGACCGTGTTAATGCCGCCCGCGACGACAGCCCCCGCCCAACCTCCGACGCCCGAAAGCACCGCAACATATTGCTTCCCATCAGGGCCCTTATAGGTGACCGGCTGGCCGATAATTCCAGATCCCGCTTTGAATTCCCAGAGCAAAGTACCGTTCGTCGCATCCAGCGCTTTGAACCAGCCGTCCATCGTGCCGTAGAAAACCACGTTGCCCGCGGTCACCACAGCTCCGCTCCATGCCGGAAACATTTCCTTCACAGCCCATACCGTCTTTGCCTTCACGGGGTCCCAAGCCGAAAATTCCCCACGATTTCCGCCCGGGCCCGCATACATCCGAACATTCATTCCGACATACGGCGTTCCGGCAATATAGTTTGCCTGCACGCCCTGGTTCTCGTAGCAGAGGTTGTTATGCGGAAGGTACAGGAGCCCGGTTTTCGGCGAATAGGCCGACGGCTGCCAATCCTTACCTCCGGGAGGTGCGGGGCATCCGTCACGCACGGTCCTGTAGCCGGTCGCCTTATCCGGATTGATCTTCAGCCGCCCCGTTTTCAAATCGACGCCGAAGCTTGTATTCACGAATACAAAAGTTTCCGCCGACAAAACCTCACCCGTCGCGCGATCGATGATGTACAGGTGTCCGTTTCTGTCGGGATGCGCCAGGATTTTTCGTAGACGGCCGCCGATGTTCAAATCGAGCAGCACGTTTTCATTCACGCCATCGTAGTCGTGCTCATCGTGAGGATTGAACTGATAGGCCCAGATCGCCTCACCGGTTTCGGGCCTTCGTGCAAAAATGCTGGATGTCCATTTGTTGTCTCCGGGACGTTGCTCGGGATTCCATGGACCCGGATTGGACGTGCCGTAGTAGATGAGATCGAGATCCGGATCGTAGGAGATCCAACTCCAACCCGTCCCGCCGCCGATTTTCCATTGCTCGCCCGCCCAGGTCTTCACGCCAAGGTCTTTGGCGCGATCGGCTTCGTAGAACGGTTTGAAATTCTGCCCGATCAGAACGTCTGAATCAGGCCCCGTCGCATAGGCCCGCCAGGCGATTTTCCCGCTATCCGCGTCCAGGCCGGCCATCCATCCGCGCACGCCAAATTCGCCGCCGCTATTGCCGACGATGACCTTTCCCTTCGCCACAATCGGCGCCATCGTGATGGATTCGCCCAGATTGATGTCGCCCAGTTTGGTATTCCAGACCTCTTTCCCGGTATTGGCGTCGACGGCTACGGTGTGAACGTCGAGCGTATTGAAGTAAATCTTCCCGTTGTAATAAGCAGCTCCGCGGTTCACCACGTCGCAACAGGCGACGCCCTGGGAAGCAGGCGAAGGTCTCGGTTGATAGACCCATTTCATCGGCGCGCCCGCCTTGGTGAGGTCGAGCGCGTATAGATTATTGGGGAACGGCGTGACAATATACATCGTGTTGTTCACGATGAGCGGCGCTGCCTCGTGGCCATGCGTCACGCCTGTGGAAAAGGTCCACGCAAGCTTCAAATTGCGAACATTGCCGGTGTTGATCTGGTCCAGCGTGCTGAATCGGGTGCTCGCATAATTCTTCGCAGGCATGACCCATTGGCCATCATCGGGTTGATTCTGGATTTGCGCGAACGCCGTCGGCGCCAGCAATAATAATCCGCAAAGAGCGAGGCCGCTCTTCTGTACGCGCATGGCCCTCGTCTCGAACATGGAAAAGTAGAGGCGAAACGTGAGTTCCTTTCGTGGACCATTTAACGCACAAAATGTTTCACGGGTAAGTTTACGGGGCGATATCGCCGGCGTGCAGCGCTCAGGAGCGGGCGTTGACCATGTGATTCACCGGGCCATGGCCATGCCCTAACTTCGGAGCGTTCTCGATCGCTGACTGGATGTAGAATTTTGCGTTTTGAACGGCCGTTTCCACGTCGTTTCCAACCGCCAGGCCAGCGGTAATAGCGGCTGAATAAGTGCAGCCCGTGCCATGAGTGTGCCGCGTATTCACTCGTGTTCCGGAGAAACGCTTGACGCCGGTCGAGTGAACCAGGATATCGGTAGGTTCTCCCAGGCTATGGCCGCCTTTTATAAGTGCGGCTTGGCAGCCGAGATCGCGAAGACGGCGCGCGGCCTCAATCATGTCCTCTTCGGAGCGAATGGTCACCCCGGTAAGCGATTCGGCTTCGGGAATGTTGGGCGTGACCAGAAATGCGTGAGGAAAAAGTTTCTCTTTCAGCGCCGCCTGCCCGTCTGGCGCGATAAGCCGCGCGCCGTGCTTTGCTGAAAATGATCGGATCGACGACAAGCGGAAACCTGAACGACCCTACCAGTTCAGCGACAACCTCTACGATTCCAAGCGTCCCGAGCGCCCCCGTCTTCGCCGCGCTCGGCGGTATGTCGTCCAGGACAGCTTCAATTTGTTGCCTCACCAGATCGGCAGCCAGCGCTTCCACTCGCGAGACGATGCGCGTGTTCTGAACGGTCACGAGCGTTATAGCTGCTTCGCCGTAGACCCCGAACTGATGGAAGGTTTTGAGATCGGCCTGAATGCCGGCGCCGCCGCTTGGATCGGAGCCCGCAATGGTGAGCGCCACCGCTGGCATGCTCCAACGGTAGCGCAGATCAGCTTTGAAACAGTGCTATTGAAACGTTTGATTCGTCGTGGTTGATCCCACGGCATTCGTCAAAGTTATGGCCACGGACCCGATTTGCGTCACGTCACCATTCACCGGGAAGCTTGCCTGCAAGGAGAACATCCCGCCGAGATCTTCAGGGCCGAAGAAATACTGATGGAAGTTCGATGTTGCGTTTACCGGAAGCGTGGCGATCGTCTTTCCACTTGTGTCATAGAACGTGAACGATAGTTGCCCAACAGAATATGTATTGTCATAGCCGTTCATCGTCACGACTAAGTTCGGCGACTGGCGCACTGCGGTCGTAGAGGCAATCTGCACAGTGCTCATTGGAATCGATATGGTTCCGATGGTGACCGTCTGCTCGAGATAGGTCAACGTGAACGTGATGGTTCCCGCAGTAGTTCCGGTCTGAAAGGTGAACTGAGATTGACCGGGCGCATAAGTTCCAGTCTCCGAGCCTTGAGCGAAAGTAATCGACGGGAGGTTGCGTGCGTTGAGCGGCGAGATGAAGGTCACAGCGGGATCGTCCGTGACCCCGCTGACCGATGGTGAAAATGTCATAGCCAATTGGACGATGGATGAGGTCGGAGCGGGGCTAGTCAGCTGTAATCCGGCATGTACCTGCTGCTGGCTGGTAAACGTTTGCCCGCTGCAAGCCGATGCGCCGCAAATCAGACTGATGCCCGGAAGTGAGGATCCGGCGCTTCCGATGGGTGCAGGGGCTATGGCGGTGAGCGAGAACTGCCTTGTTCCAATAAGCAGCGTGCCGTTGTAAGTTCCCTGCAACGAGGCGGAAAACGCGATTTGAAATGTGATGGATTGACTAGGCTGGATTGTAGCCGGGATCGACGGCGCGCCTGACAACGCGAACCCGGTGCCCGATACCGTTAAATTCGGGACGGTCACCGCATTTATGGTAGTTTGCGGGTTACTCACTGTGAACGTAAGAGTTGGCGTACTAAACGCGATTGCCGTGGCGGGTTGAGCCGTCAGTCTGACGAGCTTCTGGTCAACATAGGAAATAATGAGCGAGCTGATGTCGCCGGATACGCTGGACGTCCCTGTTCCCGTTAGAAGGTAGTTATTAGAGCCGACCACCAGCGTCGCCTGAAACAATATCCCGGCTACGCCCGGTGCGAACGTCACCGTGAAGTTGCCCGATGAATTCGGCGCCAGCGTGCTGGGCAGCGTCGACGTGTCCAACGCGAAAGGGGTCGTGTTGTAGACCTGCGTCGAAAGCGACACCAGGCTCTTCGCATTCAAGGCGGCTGCCGAATCATTTGCGAGTGTAAAAGTAATCGTCGAGGTGGCTGTAGTCGAGACATTTCCAAAATTCAACGGTGTTGCACTGTTCGCTTGAATGGAACTCCCGTTGCACTGAGGTGCAATGCTGTTGTTGCACGTGAGCACGACCCCCGGCGCCGTTCCAGTTCCTTGCAGCGTAGCCACATTGATCACCGTGCTGCCTGCGACGGCTTGTAAGTATCCAGTGGTCGGCCCTTGAGCGACGGGGGCGAAGTTCAACGTAAATAGCTTCCAGGCTTGCGGTGCGATCGTCGCGCCCTGAAACGTCAGGGTGAAATTCGGGTTCGCGATCGGATTCGGTGGCGCTGTGTTAACCGAGATTGGGCCAGCTATCACCGCTGCCGCAGACGTGTTCACTACTCGTATGGTGATGCTGCTCGCGTCACCGACGGGTGTTGCTGGAAATTGATACGGCGACGAGAGTGCCGGAAGCCCGCTGCTGGGTGCCACACCGTTGGTGTTGTCTATCAGGAAGCTCAAGCTTTGGGCGCCCAATGGTGCGCAACACAGCAGAGCAAGCAGGAAGGTCCTCATCTGCCGGATCCCGGGCCGGTCGGCAATGCCGGCAGTTCGGACAGCGTCAACACCTGGTTATTCAGATGCAACGCCCAATGCCGCTTGGTACTTGCTGAAGACACATGCACCCAATCCGATGACATTCGTTCGAATGTAAGATCGTTCGCCGACAGTGGCAGGGTCCGCATACTGCCGCTTGCGCTTTGTATTTCGAGCCCTTGCTCGTCGTGAAATACGGTGAACGCGTCTTGCTGAAAGGCCGGTCCTCTAACTCCAGGCACCACATCCAGCGAGATCAGCTCACCCGTTTCGAGCGAGACCGTCGCTTCGCAGACATTCCCGCCTGCTTCTGTGATGAGCAACTTGGCGATATTCGAACTCGCCTTTCGCACAGAGCTCACAACGCCCGAAGAATCGATCCCGTGGACCTCAGTAAAGACGAAAGACTTGCCGGTCCAATGGAGCAGCGCCTGCCGAACGGGCAACCAGGCGATCGCCGTTGTCAGATCGCCATCTACGTTGAGCAGCGCTGAGGGTTCACCGGAATCGTACGTGCTGACGACCTGCCCGTCCGCCGACAACAGTTGAATATTTCCATCTTTAAAGACGAGTCCGCCCGAGTCGGAGAAACTGATCGCATCGGACGCTGCACTGATTTGCTCCCCAACGGCAAAGTTGGCGTCGAGACCATTTATCTGTCGAACGGTCCCATCACCGTACCTTACAGCGCCGGCTCTCGGCACCCTGAGTTGCGCCTGAAGCGCATCCACCATAAAGAAAGGCAGAAGTAAAGAGACGATCTTCCGAGAGTTCATATTCAGCGGCCTCGGGGGGACTGAGTCTCGTTACTGGCCAACGCTGAGGCTTGGCTGCCCGATCGAAGTCGTCGAGGCTGTCTGATTCGAGCTCGATTTCGAATGTCCCATCGCCATGGCAACCCCCACTCCCGCCCCCACCGCGATCGCGGCGATAATGATCCATTTCTTGGCGCTGTGAGTACTGATATTGGGGGAACCGCCGGTGACCGTTACAGCAGGCGGCGCGCTAGGCGCCTGAGGGTTAGGATTTGCGATGGGTTGCGTATCCCACAGTTTTGCCGGAGGACCCGGCGGTTGTGGCAGCGGCACAACGAAGGCCGGCGACCCTACCTCGGCGGTAGCCAATACTCCAGGCTCTAATGCCGGAGCGGAAGATGCAGCCGTCGCGGTCAAGGTTTGCTCAACGAGAATACCCGCGTGCGCAGTCCCTTTAGTCGCGGTTACGCGGATAGCAACTACACCCGGTGTCGAGCTCCATTGAATATTCGGGATGTTAGCTCGGCCAGTCCGATCGGTGTAGGAGACCGAAGCATGCGTGCCATCGGGAAATGTTCCGGTAGGGACCGAATCGGGGAGGCGAAAGACGATGGCGGCATCCGGAATACCCGCCCCAGTTACATCTGTAACCTCTATAGTGAAGCCCTTTCCGCCTGCGGTTTGAGCATTGTTAGCCCCCACCAGCCGCAGTTGCAGATCAGGCGCAGCCGGAGGTATCTGCGCGGAAAGCGGAAACGCCATCAGCCCTGCCGCAAACAGCAAAAAAAGATAACGGAAGATAAGTCTCATGCGCCCTCGTCGAGTTGAAGGTGCGCAGTGGGTACGCGACCGGATCGGAGGTTCCCGGCCCCGCCCACTGCGCTCTATGGCCGCACGAGGATTACACTACCTGGATCAAGACAACCGTTACGTTGTCAGGCCCGCCCTCTTGTTTCGCGGCTTCGACAAGGTAGTGGCATTTCTCCCGGAGAGATTTCTCGGAATCTAGCGCTTTCTTTAATAATTTTTCGTCCAACACGCCGTGCAGTCCGTCCGAACACAGCAGAACCTGGTCACCGGCCTCCACTTTGATCACGTCGCAATCCACGCGCAATTCGTCAGCGGAGCCGACCGCCATAGTAAGGACGTGCCGCATCGGATGCCTCCGAAGAGCTTCCTCGCTCAATCCGAGGTGGGAACCAACCTCAACCACCCAGGTTTGATCGTGGGTAAGCAACGACAACTCGCCATTTCTTGAGAGATATGCGCGGCTGTCACCGACACTACCAATCTGGAGGCGCGCATTCCCAATGTCACGAGCGGCCAGCAAGGTAGTACCCATCCCCTCGCGATCGGGATTGCCCCGGGCCTCCTCTCGAACCGCGCGATTCGCTTCCTGGAATCCCTGCCGCAGCGTTTCGCACGCGTCCCGCTCAGGGGTTTCGAGCAGAAAATCGTGCAGCTTTTCCGCGCCAAGTCTCGAGGCGTATTCACCAGCATTCGCGCCCCCCATGCCATCGGCAAGAATAAAAATCCCGGCCTCGGGCTTAATGATGAACCAATCTTCGTTGTTGGGGCGGACGCAGCCTGGGTCCGAAAGGCCGAAAGCCTCTAGCATAAGGCTCTCCGATTATACTCGGGATCTTATAGCTTCACTTGGGAGAGATTATGCCGGATGAAAAGCCCTTGCCAGAGCAAAAACGGGAAATGGAAAAGAAGCTGCACCAAGCTCTCTTAGAATTCGAGCGCAGCACCGGGCTGGCCGTGCTGAGCATCGAGCTTCATCGACTGGATCAAGGACGAGTGCTCCCGATTACCAGCGAAGCCGTGACCACCAAAGTCGAGTTGATTGCGTGATGCCGCGCCGAACGTCATCCGTGCTCTTACTCTAGACTTTTCGGCTGTATCATAGCTTTCAACTGGCGGAACGCCGTCTCGTCGAAATTAGCCTTTAGCCGTTCTGGGGCCAGATTCTTGCCGTCTGCAGGACTCTCTTGCCGCCGTTGCGCGCGATCGAGCAAAGTACGTGCTTCGTCGTCATTGGCATCGTGGTCGAGTGCCGCCTGCAGACGTTTTGAAGCTTCATCGAAGTAGTTGTTCTTCAGAAGGGCCGCGCCAAGATTAAAGAGATAGATCGGGTCGTTCTGATCTCCATCTAATGCCCGCCGGAAATCGTCAATCGCGACGGCTTGGTTCAACCGGTTCTCCGCGGCGCCCAAGTTGTTGTACACCTCGTTTAGCGGAATTATCTTTGCGACCTCGCGAAAATAGCTCACCGCCGCCGCGTAGTCGCTTGCCCCATATGCGCTCAGCCCCATCTTGAACCGGGCTTCCGCATAGCGCGCGTCCTTCGGCCCGATGTGTTGAAACCACTCGATGGCCTGGCGATACTCTTTCCGCTTGAGAGCCAGCTTTCCCAATTCAAATGCCGGGCTCGAAAAGCGCGGATCCAATGCCGCTGCCTGAGCAAACCATTTCTGCTGCTGTTCTTTGTTCGTTGATAACAGCCCGCGAGTATAGCTTTCCTCCGCATCCAGCCGGATCAGCTTCTCGGGAGCCATGAAGGCATCCAGTTGCGCGTTTGCTCCCGGTTCCAAATATCGCAGCGATTGCCAGGCGAGGTGCTCTTCCAGCTTCGATAACCCGGACAGCTTTCCTGCTTCGGCGAGTTCCGGCCCATCGTGCATCTTTCTAAGATCTATGAAACGGGCTGTAACTTGGATGGAACTGTTCTTTAACTCCGAATCATCTGGAGATAACTTCGCGTCGTAAGTTCCGTAACACAGATAGTCGGCATCCAATGTTTGGGCTAAACGAATGAGAGTAGCTTTTGTGAATACCGCGTCCGAGCGCAATGACAAGCGGCGCATCGCCTCGGCGCGAGAATCGCGATCGAAAACGATCTGATTCGCTGCCCCGAATTCATTCATCAGGGTTTCGGCGACGCTCTCGCCAACCCAGTTAAGATCCGAATACTGAGAAATATTGTGAAACTGGAGAACCAGCACCGTAGCAGGGCGAGCCGATGACGCAAACACTAGCGCAGAGCCAAAAAAAAGGAGGCGGTGCAAGCGCACGCCTCCATGCTAGCAAGGGGGGAGCCGGATTTACTGCCCGCCGCCAACGGTCGCGTTTTCTCCCGTGAACACGATCCTTGTATTAGTCCCGCCGATGCGGATCTCCTGCAGATCGTTATTATTGGTGTACTGAATTTCCGTTACCGCAAATTTCGATGGAGCGGTCTCTTCTCGCGCCGGAACCTCTACTGTTTGCTTCCCGTGCTTCAGGATCGCCATGTTGTTCTGTAATTCCAGCTTGTAGTCGCCGGCCTTGATCTGTTTGCCGTCGACGATCGAATCTTGGAAAAGCGAAACTTTGTATGTTCCAACGGCAGCGCTTGCCGCCATCACTCCAACCGTGACAAAACTGGCTAAAATCTTCTTCATTGTCGATACTCTCCTGTGCTTTGATGCTGCTGTTCGCCGATAAGTCGCGAACTGAAGCGGCTGTCACATGTATATACGCGGCGAACAGCGCCTGATGTTACTACCGAGGCCCGGTCAACTTGTAAATGAGTGTAAGCGAGTCAAATGAATGTAAGGAACACTCGGTCATTGCAAATGAGTGTAACCAAAACTGAGCCGGAAGCGTAAGCGACCTCGGTGAGTGCCACTAGTCCCTTCGAAGTAGAAATTCCCGCGTGAGACGCAACGCTTCCTTCTGTATTTCGACTTCGCTGCCAAATCCGTGCAGCCATTTGACACAAGCATCCGCTCGAAACCAGGTCATCTGCCGTTTCGCGTACTGCCTCGTCCTCGCTTGACATTCGCGAACCGCCTCATCAATCGGCAGACCCTCCGCTATGACTTTCACCGCCTGCTTATAGCCCAACGATTGGAGCGGCTTTGCCTGGGGCGAGAAACCGCCATCCAGCAGAGCTTTGGTTTCACTCAGCAGGCCGTTATTGAACATCCAAGCCGCTCGTTGGTTCAGCCGTTCGAATAAAAGTCTACGATCGGGACCAAGGCCAAGCTTCAGAATTGCGCAGCCCTGAAGAGAATCGCGCGGAACACTTTGCGTCACCGTCGCGGGACGTCCCGCCAGCACCGTAAGCTCCACTGCTCGAATGAGCTTCTGACGGTCATTTGGATGAATGCGGATTGCTGCTTGAGCGTCTCGCTTGCGGAGAAAGCGATGAAGCGCGCCCGGGTGACGCTTAGCTGTTTTCGTAAGACGCGCGCGAAGCTCTTCATTACGCCCCGGCGCCGGGGAGAGTCCATCGAGGAGTGCGCGCATATAGAACCCAGTGCCCCCAACCACGACGGGGAGCCGATTACGGCGCTGAATGCAAGAGAGCGCCTCGCGGGCCAAGCGCGAGTATCCACCTGCCGTGAGTTCCTCGTCAATGTCGATGACATCGATCAGGTGGTGCGGAATACGCTCTCGTTCTGCGATCGGAACTTTGGCCGACCCGATTTCAAGCCGCCGATAAACCTGAATCGAGTCGCAATTCACGATTTCCCCGCCGAATTCTCGCGCCAGAACCATGCCGAGCTCGCTTTTCCCGGCGCCAGTGGGTCCGAGCACCACAATCAGCGGCGAAAGCCCGGAATCCAAGCTGAACGGCGACCTCATATCGAGTTATACTAAGGGCGAACAACTCGTTTGAGTTGTAATGCCAGCAAACTCAAAGCGATCGAATGTCTCACCCTCACTTTAATCCCTTCCGCGCTATTTGTGTGATAACGGCGACGGTGGTTATCATGCCCGCGCTGTCGACCGCAACCCCTGCTTTGCCGCAAACTCCAGCGGATAAAACTGCAGGCGGCGCCACCTTGCCAACGGTCACCAAACAGCCGAGTTCGCCCAAAGCGGCCGCGTACTATCACTACTCCCTCGGTCACTTGTACGAAGAGCTTGCCGAAGCTTCGGGGAATCGCAGCGATTACGTCAATAAGGCCATTGAAAATTATCGGCTAGCGATGAAGGAGGACCCCGCGGCCTCATTTCTCGTCGAAGACATTGCGGAATTGTATCGCGTGTCTGGCCGGATCCGCGATGCAGTGGAGGAAGCGCAAGGGGCCCTCAAAACCAATCCGGACGATTTGAATGCCCGGCGTGTTCTTGCGCACATCTACACGCAGCAAATAGGCGATGCGCAAACCAATCATATCGACGAAGGAATGGCGCGGCGCGCGATCGAGCAGTACAAAATTATCACCGAGAAAGATCCGAAAGATGTCGAAAGCCTGGTGATGTTAGGCCGCCTCGACAGAGTGCTGGACAATTCCGTGGATGCCGAGGCCGCTTTCAAAAAGGCCCTTACGGCCGAGCCTGACAATGAGGATGCAATCACCGGGCTCGCCAGCGTTTATTCCGACCGCGGCGATGCGCGCTCTGCTTCACAGCTGCTCGAAAAACTGACCGCGAAGAATCCGTCTCCGCGTGCCTTCGCGATTCTGGCAAGCAACTACGAATCCATGCACGAATACCCGCTCGCCATCGAAGCCTATAAAAAAGCGATTGAGCTGGATCCCGCGCGCGTGGAGTTGAAGGCCGCGCTTGCGCAGGATCAGGTCGCCGCGAACCGCTTCGATGATGCGTTGAAGACCTACCAGGAGCTTGCCGACGCCACCCCGCAGGATGCCGAGCCCTACTTGCGCATGGGGCAAATCTACCGCGAGCAGAAGAATTTCGCTCAGGCGCGGAAGATGAGCGATAAGGCCAAAGAGCTGGATCCTGACAATCTGGAGGTCCGCTACAACGAAGTTGGTTTGCTGGAGGACGAAGGGAAAACCGCGGACGCGATTACCGCTCTGAAAGCCATATTGGATTCAACCGCGCGCAACACCTACAACGCTCAGGAGCGTGGTTATCGCGCCAAGATGCTGGAGCAGCTTGGGCTTCTCTATCGAAGTAACGAACAGTACGATCAATCGGTTGAAGCCTTCCGTCAAATTGCGGTTCTGGATCCCGATTTGGGAGCTCGCGCCGAGGCTCAAGTTATAGACACGTATCGGATCGGAAAAGACTATGCCAAGGCCCAGCAGGAGAGCGATGCCGCGTCCAAGAAATTCCCCAACGATCGCACGGTTCGCGAGGTCCGCGCCCAGTTACTGGCGGACCAGGGCAAGACTGACTTGGCGATTGCCGAATTAAAGAAACTGCTCGACGGCAAGAATGACCGCGAAACCTACGTCGCGATGTCCGACGTGTACGAAAAAGCCCGCAATTTCGACGAAATGAGTAAGGCCCTTGATGCGGCCGAGAAGCTTTCGCAAACCAAAGAGGATAAGACCGACGTTCTCTTCAGGCGCGGCGCGATGTATGAAAGAGAGAAGAAGTACGATGTCGCTGAGAAGGCCTTCCGCCAAGTGATCGACAATGACCCTTCGAACGCATCTGCACTGAATTACTTAGGCTATATGTTTGCGGATCAGAATGTCCGGCTCGAAGAGGCCCAGGATCTGATCAAACGCGCTGTGAGCCTCGATCCGAATAACTACGCATTTCTCGACAGCTTGGGATGGGTCTATTACCGGCTGAACCGGCTTGACGAGGCCGAGCAGCAGCTCACGCGATCGGTGCAGTTGATGTCGAAAGATGGCACCATTCACGATCACCTCGGCGACGTTTATTTTAAGCAGGGAAAAACCAAAGAGGCTATCGCTCAATGGCAGTCGTCTCTGCATGAGTTCAGCACCAGCTCACCGGCCGACGTTGACCCTGATGAAGTCGCCAAAGTGCAGAAGAAGCTTGACGGCGCGCGCGTGCGCCTAGCCAAAGAGCAAGGCCCGAATCGCAGCAACCCCTAAAAATCCGGGACTGACTTAAGCGCCACGAATCGAAGCCACTCAAACGAGATCGCAGCCAAAAAAGGCGCGGCTGTCTGTCCCGGATTTTTTCAAATCTTCAGCAGCGCTCGCAACCGCCTGGTCTGAATCCGGCTCACCGGAATCTCCGTCTGCTTCTTGTCATCCATCTTTAATTGAAAGCTCGACTTAAACCAAGGAATAACTTCCCGTATCTTATTGATGTTGACTAAGAACGACCGGTGTACTCGCCAAAACAGATCCGGATCGAGATTCGATTGCAGTTCCTCGATGGTCCGATAGTTCGATTGCCCTTCGAATCCCGAAGTCACTACCGTGATGAGCCCGTCATCGATGGTCGCGTAAATCATATCTTGGGCGTCTACTATGAAGTTACGATTATTGCTTCTCACCAGTAACTTCGTGCGCTGCGCGGGCGGCTTTGGTATCTGTCAGCCGCCAGTCGATGCTTCCGCCTGATGGTCCTTCTCTTCAACGATCCGCTTGGCCCGCGCCACGGACTCAGCAAGCCGTTCCTTCTCCACAGGCTTCAGCAAATAATCCATTGCCTCTAGTCGAAATGCCTGAATCGCATATTGATCGAAAGCGGTGGTGAGCACGAAGTGTGGAAGCGCGCCGCCTTTCTCCCGAAGTTTCGCGATTACTCCCAGCCCGTCCATGCCCGGCATCTGAACGTCTAGAAACACCAGGTCCGGCTCGAGCTTCTCGATTAGCCGCACTGCTTCGATACCGTTTGCGGCCGTCTGCAAAACTTCAATTTCCGGGAAATCCTTCAGCAGGTACGTCAACTCTTCGCGGGCGAGTTGCTCGTCGTCCACAACGAGTGTCGAGATCGTTCCCGTCACGCTTTGCGGCATTCGAATGTTAGTATAACTTAGGACTGCACAGCGCCTGTGTCACAGCAGGCGTACCCCTCCGTTGCGCCTGCAGACGCAGTTTTAACCTTCTGGAGAAGTTTCCGCTTTGCCAAAGCAGGGTAATGTTACTATCGCGCCCGCCGACGGGAGATTGGGCATTCTCATCCCCGGCATGGGCGCCGTCACGACTACTTTTATCGCGGGCGTTGAGGCGGTAAAGCAGGGTCTCGGCGCCCCCATTGGTTCGCTGACCCAGCTGAGTACCATCCGGCTCGGCAAGCGGACCGAAGGTCGCACGCCGCTCATCAAGGACTTCGTTCCCCTAGCTCCTCTTCAATGCCTTTCTTTCGGCACGTGGGATATTTACCAGGACAACGCCTACGACGCCGCCGTTAAAGCGCAAGTGTTGGAGAGCAGTCTGCTGGAAAAGGTGAAGGAGCCGCTCTCTGCCATCAAACCGATGCGCGCGGTCTTCGATCACGATTACGTCCGCCGTATAGATGGCCCAAACGTAAAGCAGGGCGCCAGCAAAATGGAATTCGCCGAAGCGTTGATGGAAGACATTCAGGATTTCAAGCGGCGCAACGGATGCAACCGGCTGGTCATGATCTGGTGCGGCTCTACCGAGGTGTTTCACAAACCAGCTCCGGTGCACGACAGCATAGGCAACTTCGAAGAAGGACTCCGAAAGAGCGATCCGGATATTGCTCCAAGCCAGATTTACGCTTATGCAGCTCTGAAACTTCGCGTGCCTTACGCCAACGGCGCGCCGAATCTCACGACCGATGTTCCAGCCCTCCTGGAGTTGGCGCGGGAGAACGAAGTTCCGATCTGTGGCAAAGACTTCAAGACCGGTCAAACTTACATGAAAACGCTACTCGCGCCCGGGTTCAAGGCCCGCATGCTGGGCGTGCGAGGCTGGTTTTCGACCAATATTCTGGGTAATCGTGACGGTGAGGTGCTGGAAGATCCCGGCTCATTTAAGACCAAGGAAGAAACAAAACTTTCGGTCCTCGAGCACATTCTCCAGCCCGATCTCTACCCCCAACTCTATAAGGATCTCTACCACGCGGTTCGCATCAATTACTACCCGCCCCGCGGCGATGCCAAAGAGGGATGGGACAACATCGACATCTTCGGATGGCTTGGCTACCCGATGCAGATTAAGATCAATTTCCTTTGCCGGGATTCCATTCTGGCTGCGCCGCTGGTGCTCGATCTAGTTCTGTTTTTGGATTTAGCTCAAAGAGCGGGAATGAAGGGCATCCAGGAGTGGCTGTCTTTCTACTTCAAGGGCCCGATGACGGCGCCCGGCCTGTATCCCGAGCACGATATTTTCATCCAATTAATGAAGCTGAAGAATACGCTTCGCTGGATGCGAGGTGAAGATCTCATTACACATCTCGGTCTCGAATACTACGACTAAAACGCAACCGGCCTTGAGCCGTCCAACTAAGTGAGCAGGTAAGAAATGCGCGCGGCAGTATCGGTTGTTCACACCAGCGTGAACCAGAAAAGCGTTCACGCAGCCGAGCCGCCCGAATCGAAGAGAATTCTCGTCATCGGCGGCACGCTGTTCATTGGCCGGCTGCTGGTAAATCAATTGGCGAGAGCCGGGCACGAAGTCTATATCCTCCATAGAAAATCCCGGCATTCGTTCGGAAGACGTGTTCACAACCTGGTCGCCGACCGGAACGATGCCGCCAGCGTTCGTAAGGCGGTTGGTTCTATCCGCTTCGACGCGGTATACGATAACGCCTACGATTGGGAGCACGGTACGACCGGCGCGCAAGTGGAGGCCACCGCGCAAATTTTCGATGGCAAGATAGCGCGTTACGTTTTCATGTCGAGCGTAGCGGCCTACGGCGACGGTTTGAATCATCACGAAGGCGACGCCCTTGCTCCGGACGATCATCCGAACGCCTACGCGCGGAATAAGGCCATGAGCGAGCGCGCTCTCTTCCGCATGCACCAGCGTTCCGGGTTCCCGATTGTCACGCTGAGGCCGCCTTTTGTATATGGGCCCGGCAATCCCTTTTATCGCGAAGCTTTCTTCTGGGACCGTTTGCGCGTCGGACGTGCGGTGATTGTCCCCAGTGAGGGACACCGCCTCATGCAGTTCATCTATGCGAAAGACCTGGTCGAACTAGCTGTCAAAGCGGTCGAGTTTCCAAATGCGCTGGGTCATGCATTCAACACGGCCAATGCGAAACCCATCACGCAGCTCGAAGTGGTCGTGGAATTGGCAAAAGTTGCGGGCATCAGGGATCCGAAGCTCGTATCGATTCCACGCGAGCTCATCCATCGTGTGGGCGGACAGGTCTCCGGGGACAAGCTTTACTTCGGTTATTATTACGACGTACCCGCCATTACCCAGGTCATTACCAAAGCGCAGCGCATGCTGGGATTCAAGCCGACCGAATTTGCCGCTGGCCTGAAAGCGACTTATAAAGCCTACGTGAAGAAGCGCGGTTTCCCACGCCCGGATTTCTCGTTTGAAGACGAATTGTTAAGTAGGTTCTCTGACCAGATACATACACCTCGCTCCGCTTGAAGCGAATTGCACTTATCACGCCAAGGTTGCAAACAAGGTCAAAGATAAGAACACCGATACCAATTCCAAGTAGTTACTCCTTCCTGCTGGCCTTCTAGCAACTTTCCGTCGCAAAATCCGCGCCCGCGTTTTCGCATCTGGAACCTTCCCCAGTCCCGTGCGCGTGAATCTCAAAAACATCTCAAGCGCCGCGCGAGCTTCCGAGAAAATACAAATTGTTTACCTCATATGCATGAGTTTTTCCTTCAAGCGTTACAAGCTTAAATCGAGCGCAACGGAGGCACGTGGCACGTTAGCGATCCAAGCGGGTAACTAGTTACCTGCTGCTTTACCTCACAAATAAAAAAATAGGAGCTGAACATAATGAAAGAAAACCGCCCTTCTGTCGAATCCAGCTGGCGTGGCGTTGTCAGACGGCGCTCGTTTCTGCACAGTATTGGCGTCGCCGCTGCTGCGGCCCTGCCGGCAACCGCACTCTTCGCCGGCGAAAAGGACGATCACGCCGATCGCGATGACAGGCCGCTTACTAGAGGCGACGTTGCAATCTTGCAATTGGCAGCGGCCATCGAACTTATTGAGTCCGACCTCTGGCAACAATACAACGAGCTCGGAGGCGCGGTAGACCACAACGACAATCCGAATCCCGGAAATCCATCCTACGTCGCTGCGCTGGCAAACCTCGATGCAGACATGCCCCAGTACATATCCGATAACACCGACGATGAGATCAGTCACGCAGCTTTTCTGAATGCATACCTGGAGTCCAAAGGCGAGCAGCCGGTCAGCTTTAAAGCTTTTCAAACTATCCCACCTAGTAAAGCGACCGGCGCAAATCAGAACCTCATGCGCATCACAAACCTGCAAGCGCTGAACGTAGATACGAGTTGGTATTTCCGGTATCGCAGCACGAACAACCCCGATTTAGGCGCACAGTTTCCCCAGTTGTTGAATATCAAGAACCAGCCGGCCATTCCGATTAGCGACAGCGACACTAGCCCGACCGCTCTCGTATCGCTGCTGCAATCTCTGCCGATCACAGACCCCAAAGCCAGCCGGATGCAAGCCATCGCCAACACGGCGGGCTTCCACTTTTCGTTCATCGAGCAGGGCGGTTCAAGTCTCTATCCCATACTGGCCCTCAAAGCGACCAGTCTGGAGGTTCTGCGAATCCTTTTGAGCATCGGTGGAGTCGAGATAGATCACTTCTCGCTCTGGCATGATAAGGGCGGCAATGCGATCGCGCAACCTTTGGCTGGCCCGAGTGGCCTGACCGACCCGGAAACCGGACTAACTTTTCCCGACTTCAACAACCCCGCGAATCAGCATAACGCGAATCTTTCCGCTTCGGATCAAGCTGCCGGAAGCCAGATGTTTCAGACCAACCTGATCTTGCCTGAGCCGGTCCAATTCCTCAGCAAAGATTTTCCTCCTGTCTCGATCATTCGGCCTACGTTGACACAGAATGGAGGCGCCGTGGCGACTGTCCAGGCATTCATGGCCGACAATCTGTTTTTCGGACAGAAGGATCAACGATTCTTCCAAACGCTAATGGGGCTTGCAACGGCCGCTGACAACGCGCAGCGCAATCTGGATTCTTAAAGGAACCAGAGGCTGCTCCGTCGGAGCAGCCTCGCTTTCACCAGTAACATGCGCTGAACCTAGGCCAAGGCTGGGGCCGGGCCGGACGATATACTCGGAGTGTCTTTTTCGACGGCGAGGATGGCGCGTCCCGTCCTCGCCAATCGGAACTTTACTCTCCCATGTCCCAATACGATTTGGTCGTGATCGGTTCTGGCCCAGCCGGCCAACGCGCTGCCATCCAGGGCGCCAAGTTTGGGAAACGAGTAACGCTCATCGAGAGACGGGAAGTTATCGGGGGCGTCTGCATCAATACGGGAACCATCCCCAGCAAGACGATGCGCGAAGCCGTCCTGCACCTATCCGGTTACAATTACCAGAACATTTACGGCATCAGCTATCGCGTGAAAGAAAAGATCACGATGGCTGACCTGGCCTTTCGGGTCCAGCACGTCATCAAAACCGAGATCGACGTAACGCAAGCTCAGCTATCGCGCAACGGCATTGAAGTCATGACCGGCGTCGCCAGCTTTAAGAGCCCCACCGCGGTAGCCGTCACCAACTCGAGAGGCTCCGTCGAAATTACCGCTGACAAGATTGTCATTGCCACCGGCACCAAGCCTGCTGCCTCGTCAAAGGTGCCCATCAACGCGCGCACAATTATCAATAGCGATCAGCTTTTGGAGATGCCGGCTGTTCCGCGCACCCTGATCGTTGTCGGCGGCGGCGTTATTGGCGTCGAGTACACGTGTATGTTCTCCACCTTGGGCGTCCGCGTGACGCTGATCGAGAAGCGCCCGCATCTGCTTGAATTCGCCGACCAGGAAATTGTCGAAGCGCTTTCCTATCACCTCCGCGATCATCGAGTGACCATGCGCCTGAACGAAGAAGTTCAGAGTGTGGAAGAGACCGCGGAGGGCGCCGGCGTCGTTGCGTATCTCGAAAGCAATAAGAAGGTGCCAGCCGATGCCCTCCTTTATTGCGTCGGTCGGCAGGGCAACGTGGACGATCTGAATCTGGCGGCCGCCGGAGTCGAGGCCGATGCGCGCGGACGTATCGCTGTCGACGAACACTACCGCACAGTTCAGTCGAATATATATGCGGTGGGCGATGTCATCGGCTTTCCCAGTCTCGCTTCTGTCTCAATGGAGCAGGGTCGGCTCGCGGTTGCCCATGCATTCAATAAGCCGATTTCTTCGAATTCCAGTTATTTCCCCTTCGGCATCTATACCATTCCGGAAATTTCGTTCATCGGGAAAACGGAGGAGCAGCTTACCGACGAAGACGTCCCCTATGAGGTCGGAGTGGCGTATTATCGGGAGATCGCGCGTGGTCAAATTCGCGGCGATACCACTGGACGGCTGAAGCTCATTTTCCATCGGGAGACTCTCGATATTCTCGGCGTACACATCATCGGAGAAGGAGCCTCGGAGTTACTGCACATCGGCCAGGCGGTTTTGATCTTGAAGGGCAAAGTAACTTACTTCGTCGATACGGTGTTTAATTACCCGACGCTTGCCGAATGCTATAAAGCCGCTGCGTTCAACGGACTGAACAAATTGGCGCGCAACTAAACAGGATCAGCATGGCACATGGTATAGGCGTTCTCATTACGGAAAGAATAGCGGTGGCGGTCGTTTCGGACAACGCGATTTCAGGATTGTTGCGCGTCGATCCGGAAGATAGCTCTATCACCGATTCGCTGCGCGGCCTTCCGGCAGAGGTCATTGTGCAAAAGATTGTCGCGCAAGTTCGCCAACTTGAGTTGACAGAATCTCCGTCGTATATCGGACTCGGTATGCCGGGGATCGTCCGCAATGGCGTCGTCGAAGATTCACCCAACTTGATCCAGTTCAAAGGCATTCGGATGCAGGAGCTGATAAGAGATGGATTCAGATCGCTGTTTGGGAAAGTGCCCGTCTCGATCTTCAACGATGCCGACGTTATGGCAGCCGGAATTGCCGCTACTCGTGGGCATTTGGATCGTTTGGTTCGCGTCTGGACCTTGGGTACTGGTATCGGGTTTGGCCGCTATCCATTCCGCGACGGCGTTTGGGAAGCAGGACATTCGGTGGTAACCCTCGACCCAAAGGAGACCTTCTGCGGCTGTGGCGGGAAAGGACACCTCGAAGGCATCATGGGTCACCGCGCAATGCGTCTCCGCTTCATGGATCTTGAGCCTGATGAGGTGTTTCAGCAAGCCCAAGCCGGCGTACCGCGTTGCGTGGAATTCGCAAAAATGTGGCATCGCGCGCTCGCCGCCGCCACTGCTACAAGCGTTCACCTGGATGGCTCGGGTAAGTTTTTCATCACCGGACCGAATGCCCGGTTTCTCAATGTGAACCTCCTGAGCGAATACCTTCACGAGATGGTGAAGCTCAGTCCCTTGCAAGGATATTCAGTGGAAGTCGTGCCGGGCGGTGAAGCTGTCGCAACGATCGGCGCTGCCGTCAACGCCGCTCAGGCCCGCTGAATCAAAAATCCGGGACTGACTTAAGCGCCGTCATCAAGCCGCTGAACCGCCGTTACATCCAAGGCGCGGCTGTCTGTCCCGGATTTTTTCCCCTATGGCCGCCGTTCTCTCGCGGCCAAGAACTCATCCCCAGCTTTCCAGGTCGCCAGCTTCAGCGTATTTGCGATATCCAAGCCCAACGTAAATCCGAAATCCGCCATTTGTTCCATCCCTGCGAAATCCCAATCCTCGCGGTACTCATCCGAGGGCTGATGGTAATGTTTGGCATTGTAATCCTGGAAGACAGACTTCCCGAAATCCGCCGGCTTGCCGATATAGTCCGTCCCTTCCGAGATCGAGAATGCCGGAATTCCCGCGCGGGCGAAGGAAAAATGATCGGATCGGTAGTAATGTCCCTGTTCCGGCTCCGCATCGGGTTTGATCTCGAGCCTCATCCGTCTCGCATCGCGCTCGATAAGCGGCCACAGAGTAGTTCGCTCGGCTCCCGTCATCGATACATCTCGCGTCTTGCCGAAAGGATAGAAGCCATCGAAGTTAATATCCGCCGCAGTTTGTCCCGCCGGGATCTCCGGATGCTCGCGCGTAATATTCCGAACCGAGTAGCCCCGACTCTTCCGCCGTGACGAATAGAAACAGCGCTGTTCGTTTCGGCTTCTCCGGCAGCGCAGCCCAGACGCGAGCCATCTCCAGGACCATGGCGCAGCCCGTCGCGTTATCGACAGCTCCGTTGTAGATCCTGTCTCCATTTACAGGCACTCCCACGCCAAGATGATCCCAATGAGCCGAAAACAATATCGCTTGCGATTGCAGTTGGGCATCTGCGCCCTCCACTCGGCCAATCACGTTTCTGCTCTCGATATCGCGCAGCTTGACTGGAATGTGCCCGATTACATGTACACCCAGCGGCATCGGCCGAAACGATCTATCATTGGCCATCGCCAGAAGCTCGTCAAGCGTTTTGCCGGTGGAAGCGACTAACTTCGCGCCCGCCTCTTCGGAGAGCCAACCCGCCAGCGCCAGCCCCTTCTCACCCGGCTTCAGCCTCAGTTCAGGATGTTCCTGACTCCCCGAGCTGCTCACCACGCCCCAGCCATAGCCTGCCGTTGCAGTCGTGTGGATGATGAGAGCAGCGACAGCCCCGCGCCGCTTCGCTTCTTCAAACTTGTACGTCCAGCGTCCGTAGTAAGTGAGCGCGCGTCCGCCGAAAAAGTTTGGATCCTCCGACGGCGGTTCGTTCGTGAAATACACCAGCACTTTCCCGCTCAGATCTTCGCCCTTGTAATCGTCCCATCCGAACTCCGGGGCAGAGATGCCGTGACCCACGAAGACCGCTTCCGCATCGAAATCATTTTCAGCTTTCTGTGAGAGGGCGGCTCCCGCATAATCTTTCACCAACCTCAATGGGATTCTGCCGGCGCCTCCCGAGATTGTCAACGTTGCATTCGGCAGCGTGGTCGATCCCACCAGCGGCACCCGCTGAAAATAAGTGCCGTTGTCGCCTCCTGGCTTCACGCCTTCCACTTGCAACTGCGATGCAATATATTCAGTCGCCAGCGCTTCGCCTCTCGTGCCCACGCCGCGCCCCTCCAGTTCGTCGCTGGCCAGGTACTTCACGTGCGCCCGAATATTCTGCCCCGAAATGTGAAGATCTTCGGCCCCCGCGCACCACACGAAAAATGTAAGACTCAGCAAGATCGGGCGAAGCATGGTCCAAGTCTATCGGGCAAGCCCCAAATTGCCTGTACACTGTAGTTGAATGAGGGGAGCGCTGCCGCGTCTACGTTCAACGCTTGTGGCGTGCCTCGCCATCATCGCCCTTGCGTTGATTTGTTATCGAGTTGCTCACGCAAACGCGACAGTGGCTGCCATCGTGCTGCTGCTGGGAGTCTTGCTTTCCGGCGCGTACGCAAAGCTTCCGGAATCAATTGTGGTCTCAGTAACGGCCACCCTCTGTCTGGACTATTTTTTCGTCCCTCCCATAAGGCACATCACTATTGGGGACCCTCAGGGTTGGATGGTGCTGATGTTATTCCTGACCGGCTCCCTCATCGCGACTAATGTTTCGAGGCGTCTCCGTCAACAGCGCGACGAGCTGATTTCGCGGCAGACGGAAACTGAAAAACTTCACGCGCTCAGCCGTTCAATGCTGCTAAGCAGTGGCGCGGAAGATGTAAGGCGCCTGATCCTTAATAAGTGCATCGAGCTGTTCGGCTTTTCCGAAGCGGCGCTGTTTGAAAGCGCGACAGGCCAGTTTCACCGCTCACAAGCCGATAGCTCCATTCCTGATGAAAAGATGCGGCGGGTGGCCCTCTATGGCTCCGTCGATCACAATCAGGCCGCGAATTTGACAATAGTGCCCGTCACCCTAGGCAACAAGAATTTTGGCAGCCTCGGGTTTCGCGGACCGTCTTTACCTGAGCCGGCAATTCAGGCGCTTGGAAACACGGCCGCGCTCGCGTTGGCGCAGGCGCAGGCACATGAGGCGGGCAGCCTGGCTGAAGCTGTTCGCAAGAGTGAAGAGCTGAAGTCAGTCATGATCGATGCCCTTGCTCACGATTTGAAGACGCCGCTCACCGCTATCGAAGCCGCTGCGGAGATGCTACTCCAACCCTCTGCCGTATCCTCCGGCCAGCGCTATGAGTTACTTGAAGTCATTCAGCAGGAGACGCAGGGCCTCAGGCGCATGATAGGCGAAGCCATACATCTGGCCCGAATCGATGCGAAAAAACTCAAACTTGAATGCGAGCCAGTTAGTGTCGCAGCGCTTCTCGATGCCGCCATTCAATCTCTTGGCGATCGGCTGGCATCGTCCCGCATCCACATCGAGTGCGCTCCGGATCTCCCTCCTGTGTTTGTCGACAGAGACTTAATCGTTCAAGCTATAAAGCAGTTACTCGACAATGCGCTGAAATACAGTCCCGCGGCTTCGCCCGTTACCATTTCTGCCGTCGAAGCAAACGGGCTTGTGTCTATTTCGGTTCATGACCAAGGCCAGGGGCTCACGGATGTGGAACAGGGTCGCGTCTTCGAAAAGTTGTATCGCGGCCGTTATGATCGTTCCGCGATTCAAGGCACTGGCATGGGATTGGCGATTGCCAAGGAGATATCGCAGGCTCACGCGGGCTCGCTGGCAGTCGAAAGCCAGCTTGGGCGCGGCTCGCGGTTCACCATCACCCTGCATACCGCCGCTGAGACCACTCCAATCGAACAGCAGCACGTATGACCTCCAGCCGTGTCCTCGTTGTTGATGATGAGCCACAGATTCGACGAGTCATGAGCGTCGCCCTCTCGGCAAACAGCTACCAAACATACGAGGCGCGCACGGGAGAGGAAGCCCTAAAGGCACTCCGCGAGCACAATCCCGATCTGATCCTGCTGGATATGAACATGCCGGGCATGGGAGGCATGGCCGCCTGCAGAGAGATTCGGGCCGTTTCGGAAGTGGCCATCATCATCCTCTCTGTGCGCGATAGCGAAAAGGACAAAATCGCCGCATTGGACGCCGGCGCCGACGACTACATCACCAAGCCATTCAGCGTAAATGAGCTCATGGCCAGAATTCGGGCCAATTTGCGCCGCCTGCCCACCCCCGGCGAACACCCGCAGCCGACCTTTACTTCGGACGATCTCACCATCGATTTTTCCACCCGCCAAGTCATCGCTCACGGACAACCAGTGCGTCTAACTCCAAGGGAATTCGACTTACTTCGATATCTTGTCTCAAACGCGAACAAGCCCATTACACATCGGAAGTTATTACAGACGCTCTGGGGCCCCGAGTACGGCGGCGAGCTTGAGTATCTACGGGTATTCGTTAGTCAACTCCGTAAGAAAATCGAGAGCGATTCCGCGCATCCCCGCTACATCCTCACCGAGCCTTGGGTCGGTTATCGTTTTGTAGTCCCTGCTAAATCATGAGCAATCGCGGGAAGCTGAAGATCTTCCTTGGTTACGCGGCGGGTGTCGGGAAAACCTATCAAATGCTCGAAGAGGCGCAGAGTCTCAAGGCGAAGGGCGTCGATATCGTTATCGGTTACTTCGAGTCACACGGCCGGAAAGACACCATCGCGAAGACCGAGAACCTAGAGATGATACCGCGAAAAATCGTCGAGTACCGCGGCTCCGCATTCGAAGAGATGGATACCGGCGCGATCATCGACCGTCACCCCCAAGTGGCTGTGATCGATGAATTCCCGCACAGTAACGTGCCAGGCTCCGCGCGAGAAAAGCGCTGGGAAGACGTTCTTGCGATCTTAGATGCCGGCATCGACGTGCTCACCACCATGAATGTCCAACATCTCGAGAGCCTCAACGATCAGATGGCGCAAATAACCGGCGTCAAGGTACGCGAGACCCTGCCCGACTGGGTCGTGAAGCAAGCCGACGAAGTCGTAATGGTCGACTTGACTCCTCGCGCCCTTCTGAATCGCCTGGAGCGGGGCGTTGTCTATCCACCCGACAAGGCCCAGCAAGCTCTCCAGAATTTTTTCAAGGAGTCGACCCTGGTAGGACTTCGAGAGATGGCGCTGCGCCAAACCGCCCATGAGGTCGAAGAGCGCATGGAGCAGAGCGACCAGCCTGTCGAGCCCGGCTCGAACTCTCAAGTGTCGCCCCATCGGGGACACCGGTTGCACGACGCAGTGGTCATTTATATCAGCGACGATCCCTCCACCGCTATGCTCATTCGCCGCGGCAGGCGCGTTGCCGACATCACCTACGCAAATTGTTTTGCTGTGTTTGTTGCGGAGCATCCCGATCTGCAGAAGCTAACGCCCCGCAAACGCGATGCGGTCGAGCGGCACCTGAACTTCGCCCGAAATTTGCACATCGAGACCCGCATCTTAATCGGCGGCGATCACGCGCGCGCCATAGTAGACTTCGCGCGCCTGCACAATGCCCGCCAGATTTTCCTTCCGCGATTGGCCGGCGAGGGACTCGACCGTTTACTGGGCAAGAGTTTGGTGAACCAGGTAGTCAGTCTCGCCGATGATATGGAAGTTACAATCGTGGCCGATCGCGGACATCAGAAACCCGCAGCCAAATGATAACCTTGCGCTAGACTGAAGGCTTCGGGCCGTGGCGCAGCCTGGCTAGCGCGCTTGCTTGGGGTGCAAGAGGTCCCGGGTTCAAATCCCGGCGGCCCGACCAGTTAGCCCTTTAGAATCAACCTTCCTCCTTCCCGGAGAGCCCACGGTTCGGCCCGACCGTGTGCGGTCGAGCTTCGCTAGCGCCTCGCGCATCATGCCGAGCTTGGCCTGGCTGTACAGCTTGAACACCTCCGCATCGCCCTGCCGGAGCATCTGCGTTACCATGTGATCCGCGACTCCTCCCGCGCTCAGCCGGGTAGCGAACGTGTGCCGCAACTCGTAAAGCGCGAAGTACGGAACGCCCGCCTTCTTCAGCGTGGCCGCCCAGCCCTTTCGCAGGTTGGTGATGTACGGCTTGCTGGCGGTCGATTTCGGGCTCGGGAAGAGGTACTCGCTTCCCGGCGTCTCCTCGATCTGGCGTTGAAACGCCTCCTGGGCGGCGGGGGTCATCGGCATGTCGCCGATCCCGTTCGTGGTCTTTGAATCCGCGATGTGCGCGACCGCATTCTCCAGATCGACCTGGGTCTTCTTCATCGACAGGAGCTCCTTCTTGTAACGAAGGCCCATTTCCGAAACAATCACGACGATGTTCCGGAGGTAGTTCGAAGCGGCGAACTCGATTTTCATCTGCTCGCTTGCCGGCATGTAGTGCGGCTTGCGAGTCGATTTCGCGACCGACACCGGAAACTCGACCGCGCGACAAGGATTGTCCGACAGCCGCTTCTGCTTCACCGCGACGTTCAGCATATGGGAAAGAATTCGGAACTCCTGATGGACCGTTGCCGGTTTGACCGTGCCCCTCAACTCCAGCCCCCGCTTTGTATGGATTCTGCGGCCGGATCGCAGGCGCTCCCCCAGGTAGTCTTCGATGGCCTCCGCGGTAATGTCGCAGAGGGCAACGTCCCCGAAAACCGGTTCGAGGAATTTCATGGCATTGAGATTCTGCTGATGATTCCCTTCGCTCCGAAATGGCGGCTTGGAACGGCGCTCCAAGAACCAGTCCGCCCACTGGCCAAATGTCAGTTGTTTGCTGGCTAGCACAGTGGAGAGGCGGCCCTCGTCTCGTGCGTCCAAACGGTCGCGCAGAAAGCGATCGGCCTCCTGGCGATCCGTGGTGCCCGTCGACTCTCGTTGTATTTCTCCTTTCTGGTCCCTATACCAGACCTGCCAAAACTGCGAATCGTCTCGCTGGTAGACCGCGCCTTCACCTTTGCGCGGCCGTCCTCGTTTACTCATTTAGATCCCTCCATTCAGATGAAACGACCGATCTGCTTCCGGCCCACATGGGAGCCGGCATGCAGCGCCGGGCTGCTGAACAGGGGAATCTGCTTCCGCTCATCACAAGCATAACCAGCGGACAACGAGCTGTGGGTGACGACCTATCGGACGGATTGAGCCGCCGCATCCGTCACCTCCTGTCGGAACTTTGCGCGGAAGGGTTCGAGGTCCGATTTGAGGAACCGAACATTTCGACCCATCACGCGAAGGTGCGGAATCTGCTTTCGTTCAACCCAGAGATAGACCGTCTGCGGGCTGACGCCAAGGAAGAGAGCGGCTTCGCGAACCGTCAACGGAATTTCGTCTAGAACAGCAAAGCTGGCTTGCACGCCCCCAAGGCTCGAGTCAGTGGGAAGACTCCTGGAATTCATACCTTGTTATATGGCTTGTTGTGAATTTGTGCAAAAAAATAGCCAGAGCCCTCCATGGTGCAAGCGCTCGCTTGTGCCGTCGATCTTTACAGGGAGTCACTGTAGGATCAGGGCACGCGCCCGACCCGCAGCAACCAGCCCGCTGACCGCCAACTCGTTCTGCGAATCAGGTGCTAAGTATTCTAAGTTTGGTTCTTCACGGCCGTCATAGCTTCGTCATTAGAATCCGTTTAGCTCTTACAACATGATTTCGGCAAACCGCGGCATCAACAACCTATCTGCTCGGCGCGGGCCCTTACTACGTAGCTGGAGAGGGTTCTGGTGCAAACCCTCTTGGACCGATGCGGTCTGCGTTTTGCAGTCTTCCAAAGATCTCAGGCAGCGAGAACAGCTGCCCAAATCTCGGGAGCAGTTTCTGGTCTCCCGGACAACTTTCCGATTTTGAACTGATCCTTCTTAATCTTCAGCGCAAGCTCAATTCCGGTGATCGTCACAGCCGCAGTATCGAATCGCTTGAATCCGAGCATGGGACGGATTCGCTGTTTAATCCGGCGATGGTCTTGCTCGACGACATTGTTCAGGTATTTGCTGGATCGGATCCGTACTCGAGGAGGCACAGTTCCCTAGAGCAATCGCCGAACTGAAATCGGTGCGTATGCGTCGAGCGTGACAACTCGCGGTGTACCGTTGTTCTTTATTGCGTTGCGCAAGAAGCGTTTCGCTGCGGCAACATCTCGTCGCTCGCTGAGTAGGAAATCGACCGTGCGACCCTGCTTGTCCACGGCTCGATAGAGATACGTCCAGCGGCCCTTAACCTTTATATAGGTCTCGTCACAGCGCCAGGAACCACCCACTGATCGGGCGTACTGGCTCCAGCGCTTTTCAAAATCCGGCACGTAGCGTTGCACCCAGCGCAGAATCGTTGTGTGTGCCAAGGCTATCCCCCGCTCGCTCATCATCTGGACTAGATCGCGGGAGCTCAACTTGAAGCTGAGATACCACCGCACGCACAGCACGATGACGTCTCGGTCGAAATGCCGTCCCTTGAACAGGTCCAGTGCTGGTGCGGTCATTCCGGCCATTATCCCTATCCACGACACGCGTCCAGAGTTTGCACCAGAGCCATCGTGAGCCGCCTGCTTACCCGATTGCGGGGCCTGCAGGCGGCGGAGCCTGAATCCGTCTCCGCAGAGCATCGCCGCCAGAGAGGTAGCGATCAAAACCAACGCCGTTCGTTTCATATCTGGAAGTTTTTAGACAGCATACACTGCGCCATGGAAGCGCTTTCATTTTTGGCTAATTTACCACACGTGTTGCGCGTACGTAATTGTATACAATCCACGATGGTCTTACAATTTTCTTGAGAATACGCATGGCAAATACAGCCGGCAAACACAAAGGCGATGAGCCTCTGACGCCGCGACGGCGCAATAACAGCCAGGACCTGGCTTTCAAAACTCTACGAGAAATGATTGTAAGCGGCCGCCTCTCTCCCGGTACCTGGATGATTGAGGCTGATATTGCAGATCGATTAGGTATCAGCCGCACTCCGGTGCGCGGCGCGTTGCATTGGCTTCAACGCGAGGGCTACGTCGTCTCCTCCGGCAATGGAAACAGAAGCCGGATGATTGTTGCTCCATTAACCAAGGAGGATGCGCGGGAACTGTACGCGATCATTGCGCACCTGGAAGGGTTGGGTGCGCGGCGAACGGCGCAATTGCCGCCTAAGACGCGCGCAAAAATCGTTCGGGAATTGACGAAGATCAACATGGCTCTCGCTGCGTTGTCGCGGGCGAAGCGTTCAGAGCCGAATCGTATTTTTGAACTGGACCTAAACTTCCACCGGATCATCATGGAAGCCAGCGCCGGTCCACGTTTGACGGATATCCACCGGACGATTCAACCCCAGGCGGAGCGCTATTGGCGTCTTTATGCCGGGGCCATAGTGGATAAGCTCGACGCGTCAGTGGCAGAGCACAACGACATTATCAAAGCACTCGGCGCCGGCGATCCGAACAAAGCCGAAAAGGGGCTGCAAGTTAATTGGCAGAACGGAGTCGAGCGCTTGTCAGCCGTCATCGACAGCCTGGGCGAGAGGGGCAGTTGGTGAGCCAGTTAGTTCGAAACCATGCGCGAGGAGATGTCCGCAGCAACATGAAAAAGATGATATGGGAAGGGGTGATCCCGGCGATCACTACGCCCTTCAACAAAGACTTGTCGATAGATTTTGCATTTTTGGATCGGCATTGCAAATGGCTAGTGGACAACGGGTGCAAGGGCGTCGTCGCACTGGGGTCGCTGGGTGAAGGCGCAACGCTGACCAGAGAAGAGAAGAATGAGGTTCTGGAAGCCTGTGTGAAAGCCGTCGGAGACCGGGTCTTCGTTGTGGCAGGCATATCGTCGTTGAGCACGGTCGAGGCCACGTCCATTGCGCAGTCCGCCGAATCGATTGGCTGTCACGCTGTCATGGTCCTGCCGCCCTATGTGTACATAGGCGACTGGCGAGAGATGAAAGCACACGTAGGAAGCGTGCTCCGCGCCTCCTCGCTTTCGGCGATGCTCTACAACAACCCGATTGCCTACACGACAGATTTTCTGCCGGCACATGTACACGAGCTATTGCAGGAACACGAGAACCTGCATGCAATCAAAGAGTCGAGCGCCGATGTACGTCGCGTAACGGAGTTGCGGGCACTGGCAGGTGACAAACTTCGCATCTTTGTCGGCGTCGATGACGTTGTGGTGGAGTCGGTGTATGCGGGGGCAGTGGGGTGGATCGCGGGGCTGGTGAACGCGTTCCCGAAAGAGTCAGTTCAGCTGTTCGATCTTGCATCGGAAGGAAAGCGCGATCAAGCGTTCGAGCTTTATCGTTGGTTCCTACCGCTGTTGCGCTTAGATACCGTGCCGAAGTTCGTGCAGCTGATCAAGTTAGTTCAGGAAGCTGTCGGGATGGGCAGCCAGCGCGTTCGCCCGCCGCGGCTCGCTTTGGCGGGTGAGGAACTGGCGCAAGTGAGGAAGCTCATGGACGACAGCTGAACGGACAGTTGCAATTCGGCTCGAGTTAGAGGTGACTGTGCGGAAGCGGAGTTTGTTCTTTCTGCCACTGCTTGTGATGGGTGCGGCCGTATTCTCGCAGCCCGTCATTACGGATGTATTTCCGCCTGCAGAATATGCCGGACGACGAGCTCGGCTAATGGAAAGAATCGGAGATGCCGTCGCAATCATGCAAGGGACGACAGAGCGGCCGGGCGAACAGGCACTCCGGCAGAGTAACCAATTCTTCTATATCACGGGAGTAAATGAGCCACGCGCCCTACTAATCATCGATGGCCGCTTGAAGAAGTCGACGTTATTCCTGAATCCGCGAAATGAACGGCGTGAAACGATGATGTTCGGTCCGGGTCTTTTATCCCGGCGATCAGGCCGTTCGCCAAACGGGCATGGATGCAGTTCTTCCGCGAGACGATTTTAAGGCGGCACTCGATGAGATTGCCAAGGACCATCGAACAATCTATGTTCCGTTCCGGCCGGAAGTTTTGGGCGAGGCTTCCTCCAGCGACCCCACAGCTCTTGCCCGAGCCACGAAGAATGATCCGTGGGACGGCCGTTCCTCCCGCGAGGAAGCGTTCATCGAGCACTTGAAGGCAATTTGTCCGCAATCGGAAGTTAAGGACCTGGATCCGACTCTGGACTTTTTTCGGGGCACCAAGGATACGGCCAAGCGACATCATTCAGGACGCCGTGCGAAAAATGGACACAATCGTGGCCTCGTATCAGTTCACCGATCCGCAGATCAAAGATGCGGCTACTAAGTTCGTTGAGCGCTACCGGAACAGCCACGCGAACAGTTTAGGCCACACCGTCGGTATGGAGGTGCATGATGTTCGCAATCCCACTCCAACCCTGGAGCCCGGTCAAATCTTCACGATCGAGCCGGAGATGCAGATTCCCGAACGGCACTTGGGGATGCGCCTGGAAGACATGATCCTGATCACCGATAGCGGATATGAGAATCTCTCGTCGTTTGTCCCAATTGAAATAGCCGATATCGAGAAGCTACGCACGGAACACGGTCTCAGCGACGCCGCTCTAAAAATGAAATGAGCTGAGCTCAGCGACCACCGGCAGGAAGATATTCCTCAAAGTGGCGCGTGATCAGAGTGTAGACGTGCAGTTGAGTGCCGCGGCCTTCGGAGATGCCGTGGGTTCGATTTGGATACTCCATGAAATCGAATTGCTTTTGCAACTCGACGAGGCGATTGATGAGGCGCTGATCACCTTGAAAATGCACATTGTCATCGCCGGTTCCGTGCACAACGAGCAACTTTCCGCGCAGACCTTCCGCGAAGTTGATTGGCGAGCCGTCGTGATACCCCTGCGCGTTCTGGTCTGGAAGTCCCATGTAACGCTCCTGGTAAATGGAGTCATAAAGCCGCTGATCGGGAACCGCAGCCACTGCGACACCGACCTTGTAAAGCTCCGGCGAGCGAAACATCAGATTGTCGGTCATTGATCCGCCACCGCTCCAGCCCCAAACACCGACGCGCGTCAGATCAATATAGGGGCGCTGCGCTGCCGCGGCTCGAAGCGCCGCCGCTTGTTCTTGCGACGCCAGGACGCCGACCGAGCCATAGATGACCTTGCGCCAGGCGCGTCCCTTCGGGCTTGGCGTCCCGCGATTATCGAAGCTCGCGACCAGGTAGCCTTCATCCGCAAGCGCCGCATGGAAGAGAGCGCGGTTACCGGACCATGCGTCGGTAACGGTCGCGGAGGCCGGCTCTCCATAGACATAAACGATGATTGGATATTTTTTGCGTGAATCGAAATCGCGCGGCTTCATGATCCAGCCATCAATCTTGACGCCTTTGCCGATATCGACCGTCAAGAATTCCGTCCGGTTTCCGATGAGGTCCTCATCACGCTTCCGCATTTCTGTGTTGCCAGAATCGACCGAGCGCAGGACTGCGTAATCCGGTAGGCGAACGACATCAGTTCGCGGCATTTGGTTGAAACGTGAGTAGCTGTGGAAGGCCCATTGCCCGTCCGGCGAAAGACTGTACGAGTGAACACCGTGGGCATCAGCCGGCGTGACGCGCTCAGGCTTGCCGCTGCCGTCCAGCCGGGATCGATACAGGAAACGTTCAATCGGGCTTTCGGGAGATGCGATGAAGTAAAGCCAGCCGGATTTTTCATCGACGCCGGAGAGTGACATTACGTCGGCTGGGGAATTGGTAATCAGGCGCATCCCGCCGTCGCGGTCGACAGAGTAAGCGTGACGCCATCCGTCTCTTTCGCTCGTCCAGAGCAGCCGTTTGCCGTGATCGAGCCATCGCAAATTGTCTACGGTCTCGACCCAAGCAGGGTCTTTCTCTTCAAACATGCGATGCACTACGCCCGTGTCGGCATTGGCTAACATCACGTCATTCGTATTCTGGAGTCGATTGAGAAGTTCGTAGATGACTTCTTCGGAATTTGCGGCCCATTCCATGCGGGGAATGTAAATGTCACGCGGGTTGCCGGGAGTCGCAATCCATTGAGTCCTGCCGCTCTCCACGTTCACAACACCGATTCGCACGGCGGAATTCGTCTGGCCGGCCTTTGGATACGGATAGCGAGTCAAGACAGGATACAGCGAGTCTGTGTAGTTGATGAGCGTGTAAACGGGAACATCGTGCTGGTCGAACTGCCAATAGGCAATTCTCTGGCTGTCAGGGCTCCAGCGGAACGCATTGCTGAGGCGGAACTCCTCGTCGTAAACCCAATCGGAGACTCCGTTCAATACCATCGTCGTTCCCGTCGGAAGTAAGCTGCCGGATAGCGCCTTGAGCGAGATCTTCGACATAGAGGTTTGCGCCACGGAGATAAGCAACGCGGTTACTGTCGGGAGAGATTTGAGCGAACATCAGATCTGAGGCGTGCTCACCTCCGAGCTTCCGCCACTGCCCAGTCTTTCGATCGAGGAGCCAATACTCACCTTCTTGCTTGCGAATCAGGGCCGCGGTGAGCATTGGCGAAAATCAAGAGCTTGGCTTCATCAGCAGAAAGAGCAAAATCGCTGATGGAAAGAGGCTTCTGAAGACCGGGCGGCGTTAGTTGCTGGGGTGAGAACAGGACCCGGCGCTCCCCCGTAGCCGTGTCGTATTGCACGATTTCCCGCGCGCCTGCGATCTCTGGAGCGGATTCAAGCGCGAGATAAGCCCGGCCTCCGCGGATCCAGCGCTCGCCGCCCGCGCCTCTGCCACGCGCCCGGCTGTTAGCCGCGGCCCCGCATTCGGCGCTCCGAAAATATCCTCGAAGCGCTTTCTGCATGCGCTCGGAGATCTGGGCGTGGGCCGTCGGTGGGAAACAACCCTGAAATCAAGAACAAAGCCAACGCTATGACCGAACGCCGAGGTGAAAACTGCGTCAAGAGGCCTCCTCTGCTCGACCTACGCTGCTCGAAATCAGCCGACCACGCCAGTTGTAGACAAGATTGTATACAAAACCGCGTGACCGGTGATATACTTCCATCCAATCTGCTTCTCAGCGCCATTTTCGCTGGTCGTTTGGAGGTGGCCAGGAGCAGAAGGGAGCTTGCACAATGAACCTCTCAGCAGTCAAATCCGCAGTCCTCGCGTTATTGCTGTCGACCGCATCCGCCGTCGCCCAAACGATGACCACAGCGGATATCGCAGGCCTGGTAACCGATGCCAGCGGCGCCGTGGTTCCAAATGCGACGGTAACTCTGACGTCGACCGACACTAATCAAACCCGAGCCACCACATCCGGCTCGACCGGACAGTATCGCTTCTCGTTGGTCGCCCCAGGACCGTACACGATTGTCGCGACCACTACTGGCCTGAAGTCAAATGTTCAAAAACTGGATCTCTTGGTGGGCCAGGGCCAACAGATCAACCTGGTTCTCAGTCCCCAGTCAACTCAGCAGGTGGTGCAGGTAACGGGTGAGGCGTCACTGGTGCAATCCGAAAACGCGAACTTGGAGACCTCGTTCAATACGAAACAGATCAAGGACCTGCCCATGAATGGTGGAGATATCACGACCATTGCCTTTACTGTTCCCGGGGTACTGATTTTGCCGAACGGTGGGGGCGCGGGCAACATGAACGCTAACGGTGTTCCCGGAGCCTCACTGCTCTATACGCTGAATGGCGCGGATGAAATGGATCCCTATCTCAACATCAACACGTCAGGATCCAGCAACAACTTGTTGGGTTCGAACGAGATCGCCGAAGCAGCAGTAGTTCTAAATGCGTACAGCGTTCAATACGGACGCATGGCAGCCGGACAGATCAACTACGTCACGAAATCGGGGTCGAACACTTTCCACGGAAACCTGTTCTACGATTACAACGGCCGTATCATGAACGCCAACGATTATTTCAAGAATCTCCAGGGAACGCCTCGACCACGGTCGGATGCTCATCAATTCGGAGGATCAGTTGGCGGCCCCATCATCAAAAACAAGACCTTCTTCTTTTTCAACCTCGAAGAACTGCGGTACGTTCTTCCGTCGACCGGCGTAGTTACGTTGCCATCGCCGCAGTTTGAGCAGTATACGCTCACTCATGTGCCAGCGGCGTCGGTGCCCTTCTACCAATCCATTTTCAATTTGTATAACGGGGCTCCGGAGATCGGCCGCGCGGTGCCTGTCACGAACGGGACTGGTCCGTTGCAGGACAGCACCGGTCACTTGGGATGCCAAAGCAGTGGCACGTTTTCGGGAACTTATGTCAATGGATCTTCCGGTCCGCAGTTTGGCGTCAACGTACCTTGTGCCCTCGCCTTCGGCACGAACGTAAACCAGAAGAATACCGAGAGCTATCTGACCGCCAGAGTTGATCACAGCCTCACGGACAAACAGAAGCTCAATTTCCGTTTCAAGTATGACTGGGGAATTCAGGCGACTGGAGCCAGCCCGATCAATCCAGCGTTTACGCGGTTGAGTAACCAGCCAGAGAGCGAAGGCCAGATGACTTACACCTATGTCATCACTCCGACTCTTGTCAACAATTTTGTCGGCTCGGGTAGCTGGTATACAGCTTATTTCGGAGTGGCTGATTTCAACAAAGCCGTTTCGTTGCTACCGGACCGCATTACGGTGAGCGATGGTGGAAGCGTGGGCAACACCGGCTTCACCGGAATCGGAGCCGCCTTCACGACGGGGAGGGATGCGGGTCAGGGTCAAGCTGTTGACGATCTTTCCTGGGTCAAGGGTAGCCACACACTGAAAGTCGGGGTGAACTATCGGTACGACAAGATTACTGACACCAGTATTGGATCGAACGCGGTTTCCGGCAATTACACCTTCCAGGATCTCACTGATTTTGCGACCGGGCAAGTAAACTCGACCAAGCACGGAAGCGCATTCACACAATCATACCCGCTGATTTACGCGGCGCACTTGCGAATGTCCGCTCTCGGCTTCTATGGCCAAGATGAATGGAACGTCAGGTCTGGATTGAAGCTGATGTTAGGCATCCGTTTTGAACGGAATGGGAATCCGGTGTGCATCGATAATTGCTTCTCGAGGATGAATCAGCAATTTGGAACATCCGGTTATCATGGTGGGGCAACTATCCCCTATAACCAGACAATCACGACCGGGCTGCGGCACGCTTACCAAGGACTTGAATCACTCATTCCAGAACCCAGAATGGGAATCGTATTCACGCCCTTTGGTGCAAACAAGACGGTGTTTCGTGGTGGAATCGGGCTGTTTGCCGACCTTTTCCCAGGCACTCTTCTGCCAAACGTTTTCCGTAACTCGCCGGAAGTCTTCTCGCCTTCAGTTCCCTTTGGAACAGTTAATGCTGCAAGCGATCCGAACAGTAGTGCTGCCGCTGCGTTTGCTGCCGATCAAGGCTTTGAGGCGGGGTTCAAGCAAGGGTACAATCTCTCCCAAATTCAGGCAGCACTCGGAAAGGTAACATTTTCGCCGCCGAGCTACTATTCGCCGCCCGCCACCTACCGGGCTACTAAAGTGGTGGAGTGGAGTTTCGAAATCGAGCAACCACTTACAGCGCGTAACGTCTTTGCTGCCACTTATGCAGGTAATCATGGTTATAACGAGACGGTAAACAACGCAGATGCGAATTCCTACGTGTCACAGACCGGGCGATACGCCTCGCTTGGCTTCGGGGGGCTCCCGACCGCTCCGGCCGACCCTCGCTTTCTGACGGTGACTGACGCCCTCACGACCGGATACTCCAACTATGATGCGCTGACTGTGCAACTACGACATGCTTTCAGCTTGGGTTTCCAGGGGCAAGTTGGCTACACGTGGAGTCACGCTCTGGGAATTGTGACTAACAGCTCATCAGGAATCGGGGCGCTCTACAATCCTTTTAATTTGCGCGCCAATTACAGCAGTCTTCCGATTGACGTCCGGAATGCACTAGTTGGTGATTTCGTCTGGACAACGCCTTGGAGATTCCACAATCATGCGCTGAACTTGATTGCGGGCGGATGGACAATCGGAGCGAAACTGTATGTTTACAGTGGCCGTCCTTTCTCGGCGACGAATAGCTCACTTCCGGGCCTCATTAATTCCGGTGGAGGCATCGGCAGCACAGTACTGGCATCTTTGTTCGATCAATCGATTCTTGGGAAGAGCTGTTCACGTAACGATACCGTTAAGTGTTTTACGGCTGCCCAATTCGGAGCGGCAGCGGTATCGAGCGGCACCCAGCCTGCAAACGTCCAAACGACTTTCGGCAATATACCACCGAACAGCTTCCGCGGACCTGGTTACTTCGACGTAGACACTAATCTCTACAAGGACTTTCGTGTATTTGAACGATTGACGTTTACACTCGGCGCTCAAGTTTACAACACGCTGAATCACGCTAATTTCGCAAATCCCTCCGGGAGTGTGACCTCAAGCGGGTTCGGCCTCACAACAACGGATTTGAGTCCACCCACGAGTATCTACGGCTCAGGCCAGGGCGCAATCGTCGCCGGCCGAGTTCTGGTGGTCATGGGTCGGATTACGTTCTAGGCAGTCGATTCAACAAAGAAAATTCAGGAACCGCCTTATGAAAACACTACTGCTGCTTCTCGCAACAGCTTTCGCAATGGCTCTCTCTGCATCAGCGCAAATCTCAGGTAGCGGACAGATCGTAGGCTCTGTGCAGGATAGTTCCGGGGCCGCGATTCCTGGGGTCTTGATCAAATTGGACAACGCTAACACCGGCAGTTCTCAAACCGTGACGTCCGGCTCGGATGGCGGTTTCGTATTTACCACGCTTCAGCCGGGGACTTACAACTTGAGCGCGTCTATCAAGGGATTCGAAACCGCTGTTTACAACGCGATTGAGGTAAACACGGGACGAACAACCAATCAGCTTGTCACGTTGAAACTCGGTTCGGTGAGCGAAACCGTGCAGGTGACGGCCGCAACTCCAGTCCTGCAAACCACGAGCACAACTGTTTCAAACACCGTCGAACAAAAGCAATTGGAAGATCTGCCGCTTAACGGCCGCGACACGTTGCCATTTGCGCTCTTATCAGCCGGTGCGCAGCAGGGCGTGACCTCGCGCGACAGCACGTTCGAGGGCATGCCGGGCGCCTCCATTGATATCACGCTGAACGGCATTGCGAATAATGCGCAGCGATTCAAGAGTGGTGGGACGAGCTTTTTTGCATTCGTAACTCCTCGCCTGGAGACGGTGCAAGAAGTGACGGTGAGCACTTCGAACTTGGGTGCTGACGCCACGGGCCAGGGCGCTATGGTGATCCAATATATTTCCAAATCCGGTACGAACTCGTTTCACGGCGAGGCTTTTTGGCAGCATTCAAACTCGGCGCTTAACGCGAATGATTGGTTTAACAATGCAAATCGAATTAAGCGTCCTGTGTTCATTCAAAACGACGTAGGCGGTAACGTGGGCGGGCCCGTCTTCAAGAATCGCCTCTTCTTCTTCGTCAGTTATGCCGAACAGATTACACCCTCCTCCGGGCAGTACTCCGCACTTGTTTTAAATCCTGCTGCCCAGTCTGGCGTGTTCAGTTACGTCGGAACTGACGGTGCAACTCGCACTGTGAATCTTCTCAATCTAGCCGGACGAAACGGATTCCCGAGCACGGTAAATCCGATTATTGCTAGCCAGCTTCAGAAGATTCAGGCGTCCACCACATCCGGTGCAATTTCGCCCTCAGATCTGATCAGAAATCAGTTGCTGTGGGTAGCCCCTCAGCCCGTGACGAATTATTATCCGATGGGAAGGATCGATTGGCTCATCTCCCAAAACCTGCGCTTCAACGTTTCTGATACCTGGTCGCGGAATGTCAATGCAGCCGGATTTCGTGGGACGGTGCTTCCGGGAAGTTTCCAGCAGCAGCAATCTTATGGCCAGATTGCGAACCCCTACATAGCTACGGCGGGCCTGACCTGGACCATCAGGCCGGATCTGGTAAATGACTTCAACTTTGGCATACAAGGCACTCAGGAAACCTTTAACACCGGTTTTAATCTGAGCACGTTCCAACCCCAGCTCATGAATTTTCCGCTGGGATTAGCCAGTGGATTAGAGGAGCTCAATGGGCTCCAGCAAGGCAACACCTTCCAGGCTCGAAACAACCCCGTTTGGAATCTGTACGACAACCTCAAATATGAAAAAGGGAGTCATTCCCTCTCATTTGGCGGCAACTGGATCAGGAGCTTTGTGCACACCTCCAGCACCGGTGCAGCCGGGATTCCGCGATACACGTTCGGTATCAATTCCGCTGATCCTGTAAACGCCATCTTCAACCCCACGAACCTACCGGCAATCAGCCAGAACGATCTGACAAACGCGACCAACCTGTATGCGCTCCTTACCGGGCGCGTGAATAACATCACGATTACCCGAAACCTTGACGCCTACAGCCACCAGTACGCCAATTTCCAGCCCATTTACACAACTGAGCTGATGAAGTCTTTCGGTGTGTATTTTGCCGACTCCTGGCGGGTGAACCGCTCTCTCACGTTGAACTATGGATTGAGGTGGGATTTCCAAGGTGACACCGAGAACCCGAACGGCGTCTACACGAGTCCGACGGTGGCAGACCTTTTCGGACCATCAGGATCGATTGGGGCATCGTCAAATACCCCCAACCTGTTCAATCCGGGCTCGCTACCAGGAGTTTCGAATCCAGCCATCTACCAGCGCTCGAAAGCTTACAACGCGGATTACATAAATCCTGCGCCACACATCGGCTTCGCCTGGAATCCAAGCTTTCAGCAAGGATTTCTTGCCGGGTTGCTGGGTGACAGGAAATCCGTGCTCCGGGGTGGCTATTCACTGAACTACTACTCGGAAGGCATGTTGAACTTCACCGATCTGGTAGGAAACAACCCAGGACCGACGCAAACTGCAACGGTAACGCCTGGCGTGAATTTCGTGCCGGGATCGTTAAGCGTAAGTGATCCCATTCCGGCTGCCACGGCCTTTCCTACCTCATTTGCCTTCCCGCTTGCTTTGTCTAACTTTACTTTTGCTAATCGAACCGTGGGCAGTATCGATCCGAATGTCAGGGCGCCTTACATTCAGACCTGGTCCGCAGGAATTCAGCGAGAGGTGAGAGAAGGAACCGTCGTTGAGGTCCGCTACGCCGGCAACCATGGCGTCCACCTCTGGCACGCTTACAACGTGAACGAAGTGAACATCTACGAGAATGGATTCCTGAACCAGTTCCAGATCGCGCAGCAGAACCTGGGTATCAATCAAGCTGCGGGAAAGGGCAACACGTTTGCGAACAATGGCTTGGCTGGTCAAGCGCCGACTCCCATCTTCACCTCCGCCTTCAGCGGGCTCAGCGCAGCTCAAGGTTTCGCAAATACTAACTTCATCAGCCTTCTTCAAACAGGTCAAGCGGGGGGCCTGGCAAACACATTGGCCCAAACTCCTAGCTATTTTTGCAATATGGTGGGGAGCAGCTTCAGCCCCTGCGCTGCGCGCGGCTCTACGGCACCGGGGTCTTATCCGATCAATTTCTTTCAGCTCAATCCTTACGTCGCAACGGCGAATTTTCTAACCTCAAATTCGTTTTCCAATTACAACGGATTGCAAGTTGAAGTTCGGCAGCGGTTTTGGCACGGCCTTACTCTAAACGGCAACTATACGTACTCGCATTCCTTAACGGATCGATACACCAAGAGTGTTGATGACATCTTAAACTTCACGACTTTGAGAGATCGCAGATTGGACTATGGTCCGTCGCCGTGGGACCTTCGTTACGTTGTACAGATCTACGGTACCTATGACATTCCCTTTGGAAAGGGGCGCACGTTCTCGGCTAACAACCGCGTGATCGAGGCGATTGCTGGAGGCTGGACGTTAGGCTCCATTTTCCGCTATCAGAGCGGCTTGCCGTTTAAGCTGAGCAGCGGACAATTAACGGTCAACCAGCAAGACTCAGGAGTGGTTCCGCTAGTGAGCACCTCCGCGCTGCAGAGCAATGTAGGAGTGTTCAAGACCGGCAACCCTTACGTTTACTATTTGAACCCGCAGGCGATTGCAACTAACGGTCGTGCCAATCCGAGGTACCTCGCATTGCCGACAACGCCCGGCCAGTTTGGCAGCTTCATCTATCTTTACGGGCCGCATTTCATCACTGATGATCTCTCGATTGCCAAGAGTGCCTCGATCTTCGAAAAAGTCCGGATGGAGATCCGCGCTGAGATGGTAAACGCGTTTAATCACCCCATCTTCCAAGTGCCGACCGGCGGGACATTCGGGATTAATTTCATCAGTATCGCTTCCACAACTTTCGGCCGCGCTACCGCAACCACGACAATCCCGAGGCAGGTACAACTTCGCATCAGGTTCGCGTTTTGATATGGAGCGACCTGTCAAGCGTCACGTAAACTCCGAGAGATGGCGATACAGAAATGCTGTTGCGAGGATCTCTGGGAGGGTGTAAAGAGAAGCAGCAGTGGTGGCAGCGAGGGAGCAAATGCGACGGTTGATCACTCTGATATCCGCGGGTCGGAACCGCACAATCGTGATCCGTCGGGAGCTGCCTCGGACTAGGGACGCGAGTTGGGTCAACAGACCGTATCGCATAAAACGTAGGAGGGTTCTCCTTTCCGTGAGTCCCTCGACTGCCACCGCTACTGCTTCTAAAGCGAGCATGGTTTCTTTTTCAAGCGGCTTGCCGCTGGGCTTGTGCTTCGACCTTTACGGCCACACCGGCATGGTGGTGGTGGTTGAACACGGGAAAAATTCTTCGAGTGAATTAATCGAGCGGACAAACGCAATCGGCAAACAGTGGATCGACTACTGGGCCACAGTTACTGGGCACCGCTCGTCTATGACGACAAATCCGCGTTGACCGCCGTTTGAATATCAACGGCAATCAGGAGAAATCATGACTTTAAGATTCTTGAGAATAGCTGGCGGCTACTTTACGGCTGTCGCCATTTGCGCGCTGACCGCTGTTCCGGCGTTGCACGGACAGGGCACGTCGGCAGATTACGAGCGCGCGCAAGGGCTGCAAGCAAAGGCTCGCGGCCTGGTAGTGAACGCGCCCGGTCCGATTAACTGGATCGGCGATAGCGATCACTTCTGGTATCCGCGATCCGTAAAGGGTGGTACAGAGTTCGTGCTGGTGGATGCCACCGGTCCGTCTAAGAAGCTCGCGTTTGATCATGAGAAGTTAGCTGCTGCAATCTCCACTGCAACCGGCCACAAATACACTGCGTTCGCTTTACCGTTCGCCCCGCGCCCACCCGGAGGCCGTCCTGTGCCTCCTGGAAGCACTGCGCCTCTGACGTTTGTGGAAGGAGAGAAGGCGATCACATTCGGTAATAGCGGCTTGCTGTATAAGTGCAGCCTGACGGAATATGTGTGTACCAAACAAGGTCCTATTCCCGCGCCTGGATCGAACCGCGATGTTTCGGGAGACGATTCCCTCCTGAACCCCCAAGAGGTGGGTGGTGATCCAGTGGACGGGCTCGAATATCAGAAACCCGCTCCACAGGACGGCGATGAGGGTCGATACGGACGCGCTCAACACGCATGCGCCCCGCCACCGAAGCGGGCTCAGGATCAAATTCGGACAGCGCGGCCCACCAGGCTTAGTGTTGGCTCTCAGTTCGCCGATCAGCTTCCACCTGAGCCGACGGAAGTTTGTGCCTCTTTCGATGGCAAATGGGAAGCGTTCATCCAGAACTCTAACGTCTTCATAAAACCGGTTGGCAAAGATAGTGGCGCTGCGTTAAGCACCGATGGTTCCGAAGGCAATTACTACACGCTGCGATCAATTGCCTGGTCGCCTGACTCGAAGAAGCTGGCCGCTTATCATACGCGCCCCGGTTACGATCGCGAAATCACGTACATCGAATCGTCGCCGCCTGATCAGATCCAGCCAAAACATATGGCGATTCACTACGCCAAACCGGGCGACACATTAGACATGGCCCGCCCCGTCCTGTTTGATTTGGAGACGAAGAAGGAGATTGAAATAGATAATGCGCTGTTTCCGAATCCGTACTCGCTGAGTCCACCGGTTTGGTGGAAAGATAGCCGGGCGTTCACCTTCGAATACAACCAGCGCGGACATCAAGCTTATACGGTCATTGAAGTGGATGGGCAGACCGGAAAACCGCGGCCTCTGATCGCGGAGACATCCAACAGCTTCATCTACTACAACAACCTCGGGCCGGGGCTCTCCGCGGGCAGGAAATATCGCCACGACGTGAATGATGGCAAAGAAATCATCTGGGCCTCTGAGCGTGACGGCTGGGAGCACCTATACCTCTACGATGGCGCAACCGGTGAGGTGAAAAATCAGATCACCAAAGGCGACTGGCTGGTGCGGAATGTTAACTGGGTCGATGACGACAAACGCCAGATCTGGTTTGATGCCGGCGGCTCGGTTCCCGGTCAGGATCCCTACTTCACGCAGGCGTACCGCATCAATTTCGATGGTAGCGGCCTCACCAAACTGACCGAGGCCGATGGGATGCACAGCATCAACTTCTCGCGTGACCACAAATACTATGTCGACACCTGGCAACGTGTCGATCTGCCGCCGGTCGCACAATTGCATCGCACTGCGGATCTGAAAGTCATCATGGACGTTGATAAGGGCGACGCTTCCGCTTTGTTGGCCGCCGGCTTCAAATTCCCCGAAGTGTTTGTGACGAAGGGACGTGACGGCAAAACGGATATCTGGGGAGTTATCATCCGCCCCACCAACTTCGATCCATCGAAGAAATACCCCGTGATCGAGAACATCTACGCCGGGCCGCAGGGGTCGTTTGTTCCCAAGACCTTTATCGCCGTATCGCAAGATCAGCCGCTCGCGGATCTCGGGTTTATCGTTGTGCACATCGACGGCATGGGTACCAGCAACCGTTCGAAGGCATTCCACGACGTCGCATACAAGAATATAGGCGACGCCGGGTTCCCGGATCGCATTTTATGGCACAAAGCTGTGGCGGCGAAATACCCTTACTACGACATCTCGCGCGTCGGCATTTTCGGGACGTCGGCCGGCGGCCAAAACTCGTTGGGCGGAATGCTATTCCATCCCGATTTCTACAAGGTCGTCGTGACCAATAGCGGCTGCCACGACAATCGCATGGATAAGCTGTGGTGGAACGAGCAGTGGATGGGTTGGCCTATAGGTCCGCAATATTCCGCATCCTCGAACGTTGATAACGCTTATCGTTTAAAGGGCAAGGCGCTGATCATCATTGGCGAGATGGATACTAACGTGGACCCCGCCTCGTCCCTGCAAGTTGTGAACGCGCTGGTGAAGGCCCACAAGCATTTCGACATGCTTTATATTCCGGGACAGAACCACGGCGTGGGCATCCTAAACACCGAGCATTACCGTGATGACTATTTCGTGCACAATCTGCTTGGCGTGGAGCCGCCCGATTGGAATAAGGTCTCCTTGCCGTCGGAAACCGCCGACGGCGCGAGCAGCGGGAACTGAACGGGCTTGGGCTGGCACGGCCAAATCTCCGAGATTGCTGCAAAATAGAGCATAACCGGAGATCTATGAATCTTAAGAAGTTGCCAGGCGAGCGAAAGTGTCGACTGCGACTGTGTCAAGAGTCTTGAACGAAGCCGTTTGGCCCGAAAATTCGAGCCGATCAATCAATCAGATATATCGAAGTGAACGGTGTTGAGTGATGCGTAGTGGCCTCCGTCCTGGTTACAGTTACAGTTCTTCGTGTTCGAGAACATCGTCGCAAAGATCCACAATCATGGAATGAAAGCTAAGCTCAAACCAGCGCTGGAATGTCGCGAGATCTCTCTTCGTAGGCCAGACGGTAGGCACGCGGTACCATCCGTCCAGGTGTTCCTCGAAAATGGTTCCGGCGCTTTCCCCCAAATACTCAACGGCCTGATCCTCGGTATCGCATTCCGACACCAAGTAGATCGTCGGCTCTCGTTGTAGATCTTCCTCAGGCGGCGCGATAATAATAGTTCAGCATCCCACCCAACCGTTGGTGACCTTCTATGGCTCCCTCGTTATCCACCTCGCTCGCCTCCTGAATGATCAGCCGGTTGCCCAGACCCTGGTGGTGGCGCTCTCTCAGATAATGCGCTACGAACTCGCGAGCCGCCGTGCGCAATGAGTTCTGTCCGAATAGAATCAAGCGTTCTAAGCACGACTCTTTGATTGAGCGCACAAATCTTTCTGCGTAAGCGTTCAGGTTCGGTGACTGCGGCGGGAGCTTCACTGATGTTACGCCAACACCTGCAAGAATGCCCTGAAACTCTGCCGTGAACAGCGGATCGCGATCATGGATCAGATAGCGTTTGCCAGTCAGTATTCCGTCCATCGCATCGGTGACACTTCGGCCAATCTGACTCATCCACAATCCATTCGCGCTGGATGCTATGCCAGCGATCTCCACTTTGCGTGTAGACAGATCAATGAAGAACAGGACGAGGAAGCGCTTTAACCCTCTGGCGGTCCAGACCTCCACGGTGAAAAAATCCGCGGCTACGATCAGTTCCCAGTGTCGTGTCAGAAACTCCTTCCAAGTTGTTTTCCGGCTCCGCTCCGGCGCCGGTTCAATCCCGTGCCGGCGGAGAACGTCAGCGATTGTGCTGCGGGCTAGTTTGTGTCCCAGATTGGAGATTGCACCCTGAATGCGCCGATAACCCCGAGCGCGGTTCTCCTCCGCCATGCGAACCCCAGAGTCTCTATTTCTCCGCAGGTGCGTGGGCGTCCGGGTCCGCGCTTGTTATGGCCATCGTACTTCTGTGCGATCAGTTTGCGGTGCCAAACCAACAAGGTATCCGGTGTGACCAGGGTGGCGACTTCGGCCAGAAGCTTGCGCCCCAACCCTTTGGCTCGGACGGCTCTGCGTCGGCGCTGGTCATCATTGAAGCGCACCCGACGATCACCTAGTTGCTCCCGTAGAACCCGATTCTCCTCGAGCAGGTACTCGATGGTCTGCTGTTGGCGTTGGTTCATCCAGCCGGCAACCGCGACCAGCACGAACTGAAAGGGATCGAGCATTCTCGGCATCTTTCCCCTGATTGTCGCAGCCCAACGACCCGGTCATAAGCACTCGTCATTCAGTCAGTTTCAATATCCGAGCCATACGGGGTCGGATGTTCGCAATCGGACCGGGGAGCCAGTCTGTTTTTCGAACAGGAAAGAGACCGGAGAATGCTACGAGTCGGCTAAAAGGATGTAGATCCAGAAACGCAAAGCACAAGCCCGAGCAGTTCGTGCCTGTGGTGTTCGATGCTGCCGGTGACGTTCACGACATCCAGTTGGACGTGGCGACCGCGTTCTATCGAATATGCGAAGAGGCTCTCCGTAACATCCAGAAGCATGCAGGAGACGTTCCGGTTTCAGTGCACATTCAGGCGGATTCCTGCGAGCTGCGATTACAGATTCACGATGACGGCCGAGGCTTTGATCCGGACGGGCTCGATGCGGTCTGGCATCTCGGGCTTGTGAGTATGCGAGAGCGAGCCATTTTGGTCGGTCCGGTTCGCAAGTGTACGTCACATCCGGAAAAGGGCACAACTATCCTGATTTGGCTGGTGAAGTGAAGAAATACCCAGTGGCATCGAGCACGGCTCTACGCGTCTCAGAGCGGACTCAACATCTTAGGGAGATCCACGAAGTCATCAGCCCGGCCTTCCGGGCCTTCTGGCCATCCAACGCGATATCCCGACGGCGACTGGCCCCGACAGGACCGCATAGGGGCCCAGGATCGCTGGTTCACCGCAGCTGACGGCACGCGGCTGAATGGGTGGTGGGTTTCTAAATCCGATGCGCGGTTTGCAACCTTGTATCTGCATGGGAACCGCGGAAATCTTACGCATCGGATTGATCACGCGCGCGCGATTCTGAGCCGCCGGTTCCGCATTCTTTGTGCTTGATTATCGTGGATATGGAAAGAGCGAAGGCCGGCCGAGTGAACGCGGCACTCCATATGGCAGACCTCACCTATATATAGGACGTTGCGCAGCAGAGCCCGCAAGCTGCCATTGCTGAAGGATTGAGCCGGATGCTGCCGCCCGGCCTGGCTCGTCCACTCTTTGGTGAGCAGGCCGCGCGCTTCCACCGCTCGCTGCGCTGTCGTTAAACTTCCGCACTCGGCACTGATCGGGTAAATCTCCCGGACGCGTTCCGCTTCTGACGGGTTAACCACCAGACGGCCGCCTTGCGGCGCGATGTCATAGCCCAGCACCGGACTCCCGCCTTGCGCTCGCTGAAAGGGTCCTTAGCTCTATGCAGGTCATCGTCGAAGGAACAACTGTGCACTCAGCGGATAACAAGCATCCCGAGTGATGCGGCAGCGCCAACTGCACGACCGTACGTGCGAAAGCAGAAGGTCGAGCAGAACAGGTCTGGCGAGCGGGGAGTGTTTCATTGCAATCTTACCAATGCTGACCAACGCTGACCCAACGGGTGACAGCGGAGGAACCGGCGTGATACATTCTGAGCGATGCTGAGTTGCCGCAATCCCGCTTGGGTCGCGCTGGTGCTATTAGTCGCTTCGTGCCCGGCTCAAGAAGTTCTTCCAGGAGCCAAATCGGGATTGGCGTCAGAACCTTCGCAAGCACGAAGCGAACCCAGGTTCGGGACTACCGTCGTGATCCCCTCCGGCCTTCGCGGTGTGATCTACAACATCTCCCCGGCCGGCCTGGGCCTCCCCAACTTCGAGAAGTTGGAGGCCGTCGGCACCGTTTACGCCAGCAGCATCGACATTCCGCTCCGGATCTTCACAGAAGGTTTCCCTCGCGTCACCACGAGGATCGAATGGTTTGCGATCGACTACACTGGACGGTTCTATATCGAGAAGCCTGGCAAGTATCGCTTCGCGCTGATATCCGACGATGGCTCCAAGCTCTACATTGATGGCCGTGCGGTAATCAAGAATGACGGCATCCATCCACCCATACGCAAGGATGGTGCTGCAAACCTTGCTGGTGGAATCCATACGATTCGCCTTTCGTACTTCCAGGGACCGGGAGGCGGCCTCGCGCTCATCTTGCAAGTCTCCGGTCCTGGCGAGACGGAATTTCGCATTTTCAGCACCAATGAATGCAAGCCGCCAACAAATCCTGAGGATTGGAAATTCGGCAATCCTGACGACCTGAAAACTCCTCTCGACCGCAATTCCGGCAGGATGAAACAGGTCAAGGACGGTCTTAAGAAGGGCAGCGACAATTGATCAAAGCGCTCCGGTATGAATGCTGGGCCTAACCCGCAGGCCGACGCGCTTGACTGCTGATACTTACACATTCAGCCGCGCATCTGCTTGGATTAACATCCGCTTAGCCGATTCACAGCGCTCTCGCGTGTGGATCTCAGCTTGAATATTTCCATTCAGAATGAAGGTCAGTTCGGGCGACACGTGCGATAGATGCCGTCATCATCCGCCATCGATAATGTAGCTGAGAGGACCACGCCCATAACACGCTTTAAGCTCGCACGGATTGCGGCCGGAGTGGTGGTTATGACGTTCATTGCCCGGGCGCAGTTCGTTCCCGGCAAGCCCGTGCTCATTCATTCTGCGACGGAGAGCACGCCCGTGCGGAAGGGGGCCGTGAAAGGTCCCGGCAACGGTTTGGGGAAGGCCCTTCCAGCAGTGAGACCGCCCCCTCCTGGAGTGAGCCGCCGGCCAAGATCACAAGGCTCCTCTCGACCGCCCGACCGGCCGCCATCTCCCGATGTTCCTGCGGCATCAATTGCAGTAGAACAGACGGGACAAGGAGACCGGCCGGCAATTGAGCCGGCCATCGCGTTCGATGGCCTGGGCGAGGGGTTCACGTCTCACGAATTGCCGCACGGCGAGCCGCCGGCGAGCGCAGCGCACGGCGGCATCGATATCAGTCTTGCCGTGGGCCCGGATCATATATTCGAAATCCTAAACGGGAATATGGCTGTATTCACTAAGAAGGGGAAGAAGTATCCAGCCAGCGGGAAGCTACTCTATGGACCGGTTCCTAACAGTACGGTGTTTGCCGGCTTCGGCGAGCGGTGTAGCGTCAGCAATAACGCCGATTCCGTAGTCCGCTATGACCAGCTTGCGCGCCGCTGGCTCATCGTTGTTCCCGTATTCACGCGGCCGCCAGAGAATCCGCAAGCGCCGTATGCGATGTGCTATGCCGTGAGCGCCACGCCCGATCCCCTGGGTCCGTATTATCGATATGAATTCGAGCGGCCGCTGTTCCCCGATTACCCGCGCCCGGCCGTGTGGCCCGACGGCTATTACAATCCCACAAGCACCAGTGATAATCCGATTCCCGACATTGTCACGCAGAAGCAGGAATGCATTGCGGATCGTCAAAAGATGCTGAAGGGGCTGCCGGCGACCGAGCAGTGCGTTGTAATTGATTCCGCCGTGTTCTTGGTCAATGCCGACCTTTACGGAAAGCGGCTGCCGCGGCGTGGCGCGCCCAATATCATGATGTCGACTGGCGGCGCGCAACTGCTCAATCGTTTTGAAGACGATGGCATTTATTACTACAAGGTGCACGTGGATTGGAACGATCCTTCGAAAACCAGTGTGTCGGCTCCGCAAAAGATCGGCGTCGCGGCGTATCATTATCTCTGCAATGGCCAACTTAGCAACTGCGTATCCCAGCCAGATACGGCGCGCCGGCTCGATTCGCAAGGAGATAAGCTCATCGAGGGACTGATCTATCGTAACTTCGGCGGGCATGAGTCGCTGGTGGCGGAGCATTCGATTGCGACCGCGGCACAGGGTGGCGGCGTTCGGTGGTATGAGTTTCGCCTGGATGGGCAGGGGAACCCGGTCCTTTACCAGCAATCCACGTATGCGCCCGACCGGTTCTTCCGCTGGCTGGGCAGCATGGCAACCGATCGTAAGGGGGATATCGGCATCGGCTATTCTTTCGGCGGCGATCCCAACTACCCCGGACAGCGCTTCGCCGCGCGAATGGAGTCTGACCCAAAGGGGCGCTTAACGTTCCATGAGTCGGTTCTTGCAGACGGACGCAAATCGCAGACATCGAACATGCGATGGGAAGACTACACGGACATCACGCTCGATCCCTCGGACGACTGCACGTTTTGGTTCGCGGGCAATTACCTGAAGGCGGGCGCTCCCTCATCGACGACCCGCATCGGATCGTTCATCATTCCTGGCTGTAAAAAATAAATAAATGACGCGCCACCGCCGGCTCGTTCTCATCGATCGGGGACCCAGGAGATGCCCTTGTTGAAAACACAGCGTTTCACCGGTGACCTGTTAACCAGTGGGTCGGATGTTCGCAATCGGACCGGGAGCCAGTCTATTTTTCGAACAGGAAAGAGACCGGAGAGTGCTACGAATCGGCTAAAAGGATGTAGATCCAGTTAGATGCACTGGTTCATGCATGCCCGCACCGCCGTTCTCTTATTTACCAGCCGATTTAACAGCCTAATGTCGCTTTGATACGGGACTACTTTGATCGGCTCTTCGCTTTGTGCGCTTTGGGAACCGCAGCAAACCTTGAACGAACGGGGTGAATGCTGGGGCCGTGGTGTTCACTTGGATGCCGGAGGGCTTGCCGCGCTTTCGGTCTCGGGACATGACTGAGCGAAATCGCAAATGTCTGTTGCAAAAGGACGCCGTCAATTTGTCATCGTTACGATATCCATAATGATTTCCTTGGATCTGACATCATCGCCCATGTGTCGTACCTAAATCTCTCCTGGATTCAACGGCAACTCGCGTTATCTGCTTCGCGGATTGCCAGAAATGTGATACTTGCCGGTACCAACGTGATCTGTCCGGAGTGCGTCGGTACGGCAGTGAGCGACGGAATGGAATCACCAGCTCCTAGTTTCAATTCCTTTCCGTTCAGGTCCACCCGATTGTCTTCCAGCTTGGGCGCGGTTAACGTATAGCGTTCCGAGTTAGCTGAAACCTCCAGCTTTTGTGAAGCGTTTCGGTCCGTATTGATAGCGAGAAGTGCCACCCCTCCGGGCACATTCCGCAAGCATTGGGCGCACAGATGCAGGCTCGGCGTCAACGGTACGTCCGGCTTGAGCACGGTCGTGCGCATCAGCTTTCTCCACAACAGAGCCGCCCAATAATTGGGACGCGGAGCGAATGTATTCTCATCGAGAAGGCCGTAATCGCTTGAGGAAAGCGTGTTGTGCGCGATCACGCGAACACCCTGTTGCGCTAAGCGAGCATGCGAATCAAGATAGCGGAAGGTGTCCAGAAATGTGGAAGCCCAGGGATTTCCACCGCAAGCTGCATCGGCGGTTTCAGTGATCCAGAGCGATGAGTTATCCAGCTTTACTGGGAGGGGCGCAAGCATCGTTTGCACACGTCGGGCGAGATCCGGATCGCCCGGTGCGGGATACAGCACTTCATAGAGCTCTCGCGGAAACCCGCCGAAGTCGTGAATGGTTCTTGGCGCTGTACTGATCGTGACCCCAGTTTCCGGCACAAACCAATGGGCGGAGATGGATAGGATTGCCTTCGGTTTTGGCGTTTGCTTTCATATCATTCCCCATGCGTCGGTGTAGCGGTTATTCAGCACGGCGTTCATTGGATTGCCATGACCGAAGAAAATTGCGGGCAGTATTTCAGACATCCTAGAACGCCTTTCTTTGGTTTGTTCGTCTGAGCGGATCTGCGACCGGAAGGTGCCAGCCGAACCGCATTGCGATAAATCGAAGTCCGAAGCAGAGAACTGCGCCGGCTGTAGCTGCAGCAGCGGACGGGAGATGTAGCATTCGCCCGATCACGACTGCCGCCGCACCTATCAGCGCAGCAACGGCGTAAAGTTCGGTGCGCAAAACGGTCGGAATTTCCCTCACGAGCACATCGCGCACCATACCGCCGCCGATTCCTGTCAGCATACCGAGCAGTGTCGCCGCCACTGGGCCGGCGTGGTAGGCCAGCGCCTTGCCCGCGCCGGACACGGCAAACAGCGCCAGTCCGGCGGCGTCGAATATCAGGACGGGGCTGCTCAGCCGGTCGATCATTCGATACCAGAAGAACGTTATCAGCACGGCAAGAATAGAAACGGCGACATATCTCCAGTCGCTGATAGCCGCTGGGGGAACCGCTCCAATCATCACATCGCGCGCGATCCCGCCCGAATTACCCGCTGCAAAGGACAAGACTAGAACACCGAACAAATCGAGCCTGTGCTTCACCGCGACAGTCGCGCCACTGAGCGCAAAGACGAACGTGCCGCCCACGTCGAAGGCCCGTAAGGCCAAAAAACTCATGCAGCGCGTTGGTAGAACTTAAGCAGTCCACCTAGACGCTGGTGACAGCGAATGCCAGTGCGAGTGGCTTGTCGCAGCGAGGCAGGGGAAGGAAAGAGCAGGAGATTGTCCTTCCCTTGGTGGTTGCGGTCATGATGGTAGTGCTTCAAAAACTCGTCCAGTGTACGGCGAAGCGAGGTCTCGCCGAATAAGATGAGCTTTGACAAGCACTCGGTTTTGATAGTGCGTACCCAACGCTTGGCAAAGGCATTCAAATTTGGACTGCGTGCCGGCAGCATAATAGGTTGCAATCCGGCGGAGCGCAGCATGGCGCGAAAAGAAGTGCAGAACTTAGCATCGCGGTCGTGTAAAACGAAGCGAACCGGCAGCAGCGCTCCATCCATCGCATCTACTGCCCGGCGAGCCATCTGCACCATCCATTCCTCGGTAGGATGTCTGGTGATGCCGGCGATCGTGACCTGCCGAGTGTCCAAGTGCAAGAAGAACAGTACGTAGTATGTAACGAGGCCGCGCCAGGTGAGTACTTCCACGGTGAAGAAATCGATACCCGCCAGCACAGCCATATGAGATCGAATGAAGTCCGCCCAGGTGGTTTGCTGACGACGTTTCGGCGCCGGGGCGATACCAAAGCGCTGCAAGATATCGCCAACCGTCTGATCCGAAACGCGGTGACCGAGATTCTTCAATGCGCCTGCAATGCGGTCGTATCCCCAGCCGCTATTCTCGCGGGCCATCCGGACGACCAGTTCGGTTACCTCCTGTCCGACAGCCGGCCGTCCTGGATAGAGCCGGTGTTTGGAACCATCAAATTTGCGGGCGATCAGCTTGCGATACCAACCCAGGATGCTTTCCGGCTTGGCTATCGAGGCGACCTGTCCGAGCGCACTGCGTCCGAGTCGCTTGCCGATTTCTGCCAGAGTCGACCGTTGCGCGTCCGTCAATCGGAGTCGGCCAGGTAGCTGCGCTCGCAGGATTCTATTTTCCGCGACCAGGTACTCATGCTGCAGCAGAATCTGTTGGTTCACCATCCCAGTCACAAACACCAAAAGGCGCGCCACTTGCGTCTTCTTCATCGAAACGCATCATCATACTGTCGTCAACAATCGGGGCGTATGAATACTTTGACCACACGCGGATCGCCAATCGAACCGATCGTCTTAGAGCGACGACGAATTGATACTGCCGACGATCGGCTAGCCGGTTCCAAGCAGCCGTATCATGCAGCCAAGGAGCTGTCTGCTGAAAGGGCAGAAATATTGATTCGCCGCTGCCGCGAGAGTTCCAGGCTGCTGGCGATCCGAGCGGTTAACGCCTTGGTCACTCAAATTAGGCAAAACGGTTTTACAGTAGTGGGCGCTGCCGTTCTTCTTGCATCAGGACACTCGTTGCCGCCATTAGCAGCAATCCTCCGCTCCCATCCGCTGATTCACACAGCCGAGGGCGAGTTCCTCCGCGAGGTGTTGGTTGCGGCGAGCGAGCATTGCTTATTACAAGTGACTAAAGTACACGAGCGCGATATATAGGAGACAGCCGGAAGAGTGTTCGGGCTGCCAATCATGGATCTGCAGCGACGTATCGGTCAGCTCGCAAGTCCGGTGGGAACCCCTTGGCGACAGGACGAAAAATTTGCATCACTATCCGCGTGGATCGCTCTGTTTGGACCGAAGTAGCGCGTGCTCCACGTGAGGTTCTCACGCTCGATGCGGTAGCCGGCGTGACGAAGTCTATAAAAGCTGTTGAACTCATCGCGTGTTCATAATCCAGGGTAGTCGAGGGCGTCCAGATTCCTATACGGGTCATTCTCAGATCGTCACTAGGCCGTTAGGGCAGATCTATCCCGGCTTTGGCTACTTTCCGACAACCGGGTGTTTCGGCCACTGTCCGGATGGCCGGCAGTTTGGAGACAATCGCAAACGCTGCACCCTCAACAGCGCTGGAACGTCGCCTTGCGTCCTGAGAGGGCGCCTGCACGGTGACAAGCAGTCTGCGCACGTACTCAGGCTCGCATCGCGCGTACATCCCCGAATTCTGTTGTGCTAAATAGCTCGAGAATGTCGGATTAGCAACAGCGTTTGATCGTCAATCTGCTTGCCATGCTGAAACGCGCGATCTCTAAGCCGCCTGGCAATCTCGGGTAAGGGAGCACACGCATTCTCGATCAATATAGATTTCAGTGGCTCCAGACCTAGGTCACGATCATGATCGTCGACGACCTCGGTAATTCCGTCAGTAAGGAACACAAACACGTCGCCGGATCCACTGGACATCTCCGAAATCTCGAACTGCGCATCGCTGAGCAGAGCGATTGGGAGATTCGAGACCGACCGCTCGCTTACCGTGCCTGCCAGGCGGTCGAAGTGCAGAACAGGCACATGACCGGCGGTCGCGAGTTCCATCTTGCCCTCCGTGTAACTCAAGAAGGCGAGCGTCAAGTACATATTGGGAGCGCTGAGCGGCAGCAGGACTTGATTCAGCGCCGGAAGGAAACCGCGGGGTCCAACGGCGGTTAGCCAGGTTCGAGCCGCGCTCTTCACCATGGTCATAAGTACTCCCGCAGGTACGCCATGGCCCGAGACGTCCGCAACGTAAGCGAACCAACCACGGTCATGCTGGACAAAGTCAACCAAATCTCCACTTACTTCGCCGCTGGGCCAAGAGCACCCGTAGAATTCGAACGGATTCACCGCCGCCTTGATTTCGGGTACCAGACTTCGATGGATTGCGCCTGCAAGACGGATTTCGGTTAGTGTGTCGTAATAGCGTCTGCCCTCGGTGATGAAAGCGTAGAGGAACAGCGCGTATCCAGCGCTGATTAAAACGGTGGCGACTGCGGCATTGAAGAGCGCGTGGTGCTTGAAAGTGGTGACCTGCAATGCCTGAATGCTTCGGCCTTTGCTGAAGACCATCACAAGCCAGATATTTGCGGCAGCTTGTAGGCAACCGACGATCCCCATCGCCTTGAACATGCGCTGTGTACCAGTAACGACCCAGAGAGTAGCGGCCAGGCCGTTGAGGAGGGCAAAACAGATGGTGGAGGTCAAACTGGCGCCAAAGACACCCCAAATGAAACTGAACGAGGCGATGAGGCAGAACACAGCGCCTAGGAATCGCGCGGAAGAGAGCGCAGGCAGTTGTGTTGAGTACTCAGCATTCTGTCGCCCGCGCGACGCCATCTCCACAATTTTAGAGGTTACGCTAACGTCCCGCTCGGAAGCGATTGCTGTCATACGCGGTTCGTGGCGACAAAGCTCGCTGGCACTGGAACTCCCGCAGGCCCGGCTGCGTAACATCTTTTAGCGTCTGGTGACCCTGCGTGCTCTGGTTCTACGAATTTTTCTTTCCCGTTCTCTGGATCGCCTTTTTGATCTACTGGCCGATCAAGGCCGTCGGTACGAAAACCAGCAAGCGTCTCGAGCCCGTCGCCTCGCGCATCCTGCGCGCCCTCACGTTCGTGATTGCGATCATCCTGTTCTCGACAACTCGCATTCCATTCCGTTGGCTTTATCTTCAGCCCTGGCCGGCTGGGCTTTGGCCCTTCTGGCTGGGAGCTGCCGTCATGGTCGCCGGCCTTCTCTTCGCCGTCTGGGCGCGAGAGCACCTCGGCGGCAACTGGAGCAGTTCCGTCACGATTAAACAAGGCCATGAGCTGATCACCACGGGGCCCTATGCAGTGGTCCGTCACCCGATCTACACCGGTATTCTGGCCGGGTTGCTTGGCACCGCGATCGCCCTCTCTCAGGTGCGCGGATTTATCGCTTTCGTCCTTATCGTCCTCGTGCTCTGGCTCAAGCTCCGCATGGAGGAGCAATGGATGCGCTCTCAGTTTGGGGAGAAATACGCCACCTATGCCCACCAGACCACAGCCCTGGTGCCTTACCTCCTCTGATCGCTGGGTCGCGATTTCAGCCCTACCAAGAGCGGAGTTGAACCGACCTGAGGAGTTGAGTCTCCATGTCAATTCTCGGTCCCGGTCGAGTAACGGGCCAACCGGAAGTTAAGCTACACTCCAACTCGGCATCTACGACGGTCTGCTCAATTGGTTGTGAAGTCGGGTTGTCGGAAACTGAGTAGCGCAGCCGCATTCTTTTCGGATCAGTTCGAGGATGGTCTGCGACGGTCGTCAAAACGCGAGTAGTCGCCAAGCGTTTCGTAGTCGATCTCGTCACCAGCGTTCATTCCAGATTTCCCGCACAGGTCAAGTGACTCCGCACAGACCGTAGTCCGCAGTTGCAAAAGCCTGGCAGTCCTCGAGCTGCATAGGAAAGGGATCGGCGGCGAGCCATCTCGCCGGGCCACGTAAGAAGCATGTCGCCAGGACTCTTCATCAGTGTTTCAACCTAACATTATTTGGTGGATGCGTGAACCATTGACCGCGTGCTGTCGACGCAAAGTTTACTTTCCAAATTGCCGAGCATTCAGAGACAACTCGGAAGCCAACCACTGCACCATCAATCGCGATCGACACCGGCGACACTCAGCGACTTCCGGCAACTTTCATTTCCTACTGAAACACTCGTTGGGCGAAGATATGCAGGTAATCGCGCCAGTTATTCAGGCGTGGAATCCCCCGCTGTTGTGAGTGACGACAGCGACTCGTCACTTTTGAGCCGTTCTACCGTCCCGGCGCTGTTCGCGTTCGCGATGTCGTAGCGGCCAACGCCCAGCCAATACAACTTGAACGGCTTCCCATTCGCCTTATAGGTTGCAAGGTCCCTTTCTGCCATGTCCCGCATGGTCGGAAACCAGCCAGAGCTGAACACGCCGACGTAAGAAAACAGGTCGGAACTCGTCAACGAAAGCGTCAGCGTCTGCAGGCCGCCCATAGACAGACCTGCCAAAGCACGATGTCCGCGATCGGCAAAGGAAGGGAGGGGATAGTCGCGCGAAATGTGACCAGCCGGCATCACCACAAGCATGGGAATTGCCTTGTGCTCCGCGATGAGATTGTCCAGAATCGCCCCAGCGCGGCCAACGGTCGGCCACGAGTCATCACTGTCTCCTCCACCATGCAGAAGGTAGAGTACAGGATACGATTGACTGTTGCGCTCATAGCCAGGCGGCGTATAAACGTGCATGCGGCGCAAGCTGCCGGTTACTGCCGACGGATACCAAACACTTGCAATAGTTCCATGCGGCACGTTGGGCAGATACTCCTCCCATTGGGCGCCAGGCACCTCATACACGCTCCTCACAGATGTCAGCGTTTCGCTCGCAACAGGATTGCGCGGATCTGTTGTCGACAGGCCATCGACACCGAACGTATATCGATAAGTGCCGCGCTGAATCGGTCCAATCGTGACGCTCCAAACGCCGTTTTGGGCGCGTCATGGGAAAACCGGCGCTCGTCTTCGAGAGTTGTTCGGGCGTGATGTCAGGAGTAGCTTCCAGTCCTTCTGCGTGCAACTTCACTTCATGAGCGTCGGGTGCATAAAGCCGGAAGGTCACCCGATTGTGCTGTTCAACTTCGGGTGAGTGCAGTGTGTCATTAGGCGTCGCTGAAGGAGGCGTGAGAACAGAAGGCCGAGAGCTATGATCAGATGACTGGCGCGCACTCGCCGGAAGCACCATAGCGGCAGTAAGAAGCGTCGCCAGCACCGGCGGAAGACGTACCGAGCCGGGTTTGTATTGAGTCTGCATGCTCATCCTTTATCGTGGGTTGCCGGATTTCGATGAAAGACGTGATCTCTTGAACGGTGCGCTTCGCCTCAGAACCGGAACGCCGGAGGCGGTAAGAGTGACAGGAGCTTGTCGTCATCCACGCGGCGACTTCGCTGATCGTGTCGAAAACCATTGTCTCTTTACCCTCCACCGTATAGGGCTTCCATGGAAGGCCCGGTTGCGATGGGTTACCCGTTCGGGCGAAATTCACCCAGGCCTGAGAGACCTTGTCCTGCAAAGCCAATCCCGCAGGCGTCGCTCCCGTCGCTAGGCGAATATGCTGGTCGCTGAGAGCATGGAATGCGAACGCAAGCTCCGCACAATGGAAGGAAGTAATTCCGCCATTGATCGGGTATTCATACGCGAAGATGTAATTGAAAACCGGCGCCTTGGTGTTCTCCAGCTTTCTTGCGAGCACCGTCTTCGCGCCCGGCCGGAAAGCTGTGTCCAGAAACAGAGCGTCCTGGATTTTCTTCTGCGGTTGAACCTTCTTGAACTCGGCCACAACCTCGTCTTTCTTGTCCCCAAAGGCAGCTGTTAAGCGATCGTCTACTTCCTTTGGGCTTCAGTCGCTTTTCGTGAACTCGCCCTTAGCGAGATTGCTGTTGAACTCGCTCATTATGGTTCCGGCCATGTATGGAATCGAAGCTGCCCAGTCGCAGAACTCACGGAGTACGTATCGGTCGTCAGCGATCACGTTCCAACCCATGCGCCCCGGTTTCTTGGGCTAACTCGTGTGTCGCGGCGATGCCAGCGGCGAGCAAATCATGGTAAGGAAGCTTCTTCAGTTCGTCAATCCGGCCGCCATCCAGGTTCAAATTCTTCAGAGTTGCAGCTGCGATTGCCTGCTGATGCTCAATGCTCTTGGCCGGATCGGTCGCGCGGTAGTTCAGACTGCCGCCGCTCTCAGAGATTGCCCTGTGGAAGAGACCCTTTGCCGACGCCATCTGCATCAGGCGAGTCACCTTGCCACCGCCTCCAGACTGGCCGAAGATCGTCACATTTCCGGGATCGCCGCCGAACGTTTCGATATTGTCGCGAACCCACTCCAGGGCAGCCACTAAGTCAGCCATACCCGTGTACCGGGAGTTGGCGTACTCCGGACCGTACGCTGAAAGGTCCAGGGTGCCGATGATGTTCAGCCGGTGATTGACGCTGACAGCAACGACATCCCCAAACTCGCTGAGGGTCTTTCCGTCATACGCATACGATTCCATCGCCGAGCCGTTCGTGAACCCACCGCCATGCATCCACACCATCACTGGCTTCTTGGCGTTCGAAGACAGGTTCTGGGTCCAAACATTCAGCACTTGGCAGTTCTCGTTCTCGACCCAATAGCGGTGTGGGAGAACGACATCGTCGGAGCCGACGGAGGTCGCCTGCGGGATGGGACAGACCGGCCCCCACACCTGAGCGCCCTTGATGCCGTCCCATACCGGAACCGGCTTCGGCATTTCGAAGCGCTCCGCCTGCGCATATGGGATACCGAGAAATGTGAACACCTTCCCGTCTTTCAACCCGCGCAGCTTTCCAGCTTTGACCTCGAGTACGGGCGGGTGCAGGTTCGGTGCCTCGGAGTTCGACGCAGCCTTGGCGAATTGGGTCCCGATGTTCGGTTGCTCCATCCCGGACGTGCTGCCCACGGCGAGTGCGCTAGCCGTTCCAAGCCGCAGCAATGTCCGGCGGTTGATAGCGTCTGGTTGGGGTAGGTGATCGGCCATCTTTCTCCTAACGAGCTACTGAGTTGTTCTTGCGAATGAGGTTTGGACGAAGTTTATGTGCGTTCCACGCACTCTGGCTGCGCCTATATAGGAATATCACTTCAATTAGCGGCGGCATCGCAGCGCATAGCCGCCGAGCGTGGTCAGCAGCTTGCTCCTGGGAAATGCGTTCGGCTTTGCGATCCACTACGATTGTTGCGGGTCTCCGCACGCGTCGGGCAGACCACTCGTGTGTAGTCGCGCAGCGTAGAGCAATCGTCAACCTCCCGGCCAAAGATGTATTAGCAAACACTTGGCCGTTTTGGGCGAGCAATCCTGGCTGGGATCGAACAATAGCGGAACCAATAGCCCTAGAGTCGGCTCACAAGTTGTCCTTACTCGTGGCCTTGCATGTTCATGTGCCGCTTCGCTAACGTTCGTCAGGTGGATTGGCGTCGGCAAGGGAGTTCCTTTGCCGAGGACTCGGCTCCAGGTGGTTCACGGAACGGTTCCACCGAAATGCGCTCGTAACACACTTCCAGCACGGTCAGGTATTCTGTGCCGCTCGGAGCTTCGAGAACTACGCGATCCCCCGCTGTCGACTTCATCAACGCGCGCCCGAGAGGCGACACCCAACTGATGTGGTTTCGGTTGAGATCGACCTCGTCGGTGCCTACGATGCTCACCACTCGCTCCGTTCCTGCAGAATTGGCAAAGCGCACGGTCGCTCCGAAGAATGCCCTCGTTGCCGCCTGCCCCGCTCGCGGAGTTTCCGGGTCAATGACTTCCGCGGATTCGATTTGCCTCGTCAGAAAGCGAATCCGCCCATCGATTTGGCGCAGCCGCCGCTTGCCGCACTGATAGTCGGCGTTTTCACTGCGATCGCCGTTGCTCGCAGCCCACGCCACCACCTCCGTCACGGCCGGGCGTTCCCTGGTGACCAGAAACCGGTGCTCATCTTTGAGGCGCTTCAGGCCGCTCGGCGTTATGTAGTTCTTGCTTTGCGTCGCGGGTTCGTCACCTTGCGGTTTTTTCGTAAACCCTTTTCGCATATCTTAGTCTCTCCAGCGCGAATCAGGCGGGTGCCACAAAGCTCTTAGGAAATGGACAATGCGATGCCTGTTCATACGTGTCGCCTAAATTCTGCCCTCAAATTGCTCAAGCACGATCCCGAAATGAAATTGGCGCAACCTCAAAACAGCTTGCCGGCCACGAGCAAACTTTCTGTAAATGATCTCCGTCTCCTCGCGACGGGATCTTCGCAAGGAGGAAGCCGTCAAAGAATCAGAGGCCCCCAATGAACGGATGAACGCCCATTGAAAACACTGTAGGTTGGTAGGTTGTCCGCGTTGCTGGGCGTTCGTCTGCGGCCCTAACTGGTCTTTTCACGGTCGGCATGTATAGATCTATGCTTCGCCGTTAGGGCGGATACAACCGCATGCCGAAGCATAGAATGACGGATATGAAAAAAAGCGTTCCTAAGTCGGTTGACGAGTACATCGCTGCGCAATCCGAGGCGGTGCGGCGGAAGCTCGAACAGGTGCGCGCTGCGATTAGGAAGGCCGTTCCGGAGGCAGTAGAGGGCATCGGGTATCGCATGCCCGGATACAAACTGCACGGAAAACCGATGCTGTATTTCGCCAGCTTCAAGGAACACTATTCGCTGTTTGCCGCATCGGGCACGTTCTTCGCGGCGCTCGAAGATGAGCTCAGGGGCTATGACCTGCGAAAGGGAACGGTCCATTTCCCACTCACCAAGCCGGTTCCGGTGAAGCTCATCAGCCGGATCGCGAAACTGCGTGCGGCTGGCATCGCGGCCACGGCGCGAAACCCGGCGTTGGGCCGAGAGAAAGGAAGGAGCAAGTCGGCACCATAAGAAGACAGGCTGGCCAGCCACCGTGAAGGCCTTGGCTGCAAGACAGTGATCTGCCAGAAGGCCGTTTCTGGCCTGTTTCCGCATGGCCAACTCGGGACTTACTGCGAATCCCAAATCAGGCCGGATGTGTAGCAGGAGGGGCTGGATGAAAGCGTTCGAGGTGAGCAGGTGGAGGAGGCGTGGACTTTGGTGCCGTAGTCGAGGCTGGCGTACCAGTTGCCGCGGCCTTGCGGAGTGATATCCAGGAAGTACCAGAAGGGCGCGAGCAGGGCGATGACACCACCTGCATCAGCGCCTCTGGGCGGAATCTGAACCCATGAGAGTTGACATCGGCCTCGGCTAATCCTGCAGAATGAATGACCTTCTGTCTCACGACCCGCGGGAATCAGCCCATCGAAGATGGATTATGGGTTGTCCCATCAAAATCCTCTGATGTCTTAAAGCGTTCTATACGTCCGCTCATTGCCACCTCCTTTGTCTTCGCGGTCAAGGCTTCCACCTGCGCTTCACTCATGGGCTTGAATGTCTGCATCGCCTGGAACGCCTGCTCCAGTCGCTCGAGAGAGTCACAACCATTGATTACTACGGACGTCGGCAGATTCAGCGCATAGTGTAAGCACTCAACCGCATTAACCTGACTCAACCGGAACATCAAACCAGAGGCGAGCGGCTTCATGCCCAGCACCGCCGTTCTTTCAGCTACGAGCCGGGGTACTACTTGATGGGCGAAACTCCGAAAGTAATAATCCAACACGTTCAACGGCATCTGGCAACTGTCAAAATGAAACCCATTCTTGGCTGCCATATCGAGGATGTGCAAATGAATGCTTGGATCCTTATGGCCGGTGAAACCCACATAGCGAACCTTGCCCGCCTTCTTCGCCGCCATCACTGCTTCGTGCGCTCCGCCCGGCGCGAAGTACTTGTCCGCATCGGTCATGCGAATATTCTCGTGAAATTGGATCAAATCAATATGGTCGGTTTGCAATCGCCGCAGAGAATCGTCAATCTGTTGTGCTGCCGATGCACGTGTGCGCCCGTTGTACTTCGTCATTAAGAAAGCTCGTTTGCGGTAGCCATCGCGCAAAGCCTTTCCCATGCAAATTTCGCTGCCGCCGTCATGGTAATCCCATGAATTGTCGAGAAAAGTGATGCCGCGGTCCAAAGCCGTCCGTATGATGCGGATACCCTCATCTTCACTCGGTATGCCAATGTGATACCCGCCTAGACCGATTGCTGATACACGCTCCCCAGTCGAGCCCAGGTTGCGATAAATCACTCCCTCGCGCGTTTCTCCTTGTAAAGCCGTCGCTATTGATAAAGTTGCCAGGCTACCAATGAATTCGCGTCGCTGCAAATCTGAAAAATTCATGTAATGATCTCCACTTCAGCTGACATCTCCATTTTGCCCCCTCTACCGTCCCAGGTATAACTGAGAGCCGCGTTACTCGTAAGCCGCGCAATCTTCTGTTGGATGAGAATGTATGCCTTCTCGTGGATGTATATAGTTACTTAAGGACGACGTAGGGGATTTCGAGTGAGCCATCTTCCATCGCCAAACAGCAAGCTGCGCGGCGTTATTACGCCGCTCGTCACGCCTCTGCGCAATCATTTCTCTCTGGATGAACATTCGCTGCAACGGGTTGTTGAGCACGTTATAAGCGGCGGCGTTCACGGCCTCTTCGTTCTCGGCAGCACAGGCGAAGCTTCGTCCCTGAGCGTTGACCTTCGCTGCTCGGTCATATACCGAGTGAGCGAAATTGCTGCAAAGCGCGTGCCGCTGGTTGTCAACGTCTCGGACACAGCTCTCGAACACACCTTGCGGTTCGCCGAAGAATCCGCGAAGGCCGGCGCATTCGCGGTAGCTTTATCGCCACCCTGCTATTTCCCGTTAGATCAGCGCCAGTTGCGCACCTACACTTCGAACTTCTCCGAACGGTCGCCTCTTCCGGTATTTCTCTACAACGTTCCGCAATTTGCCCACACGGCGTTGGAGCCCGAAACGGTCTGCCATCTTGCTCAACTGCCGAACGTGATCGGACTGAAAAATAGCGACGGCAGCCTGAAGTATCTCCAGACCGTGCAATCGGGACTCGCGCGTCGCGACGATTTCAGTTTGCTAATCGGGAACGAAGAGACTTTTCTAGGGGCCTTGGAGCTTGGCGCGGATGGGGGCGTCTGCGGTGGGGCGAACATGTTTCCGAACATCTTTGTGCGCCTCTTTAACGCCGCAGCCAACGGAAATGACGCAGAGGCCGGCAAGCTCCAGCAGACGATTGTTCAGGTATCAAAGGCAGTTTATACGGTTGGGCCTTCGGAAACTAGCTATCTGCGCGGCTTGAAGCACGCGCTCGCAGTGCTTGAGCTGATTGACGACGTTTTAGCTGAGCCGCTGCAAAACTTCAATTCGGCTGAATGCGCCGAATTGGAATCACGTTTCGCGGATGTGCTCAAAGCGATAGATTACGTGCCCGACATGAAGAAGGTAAAAAGCTTGTAACAGAAAGGAAGCCAAGATGAAGACGCTTCGCGCGGCAACGTGGGCCGCAACGTTAGCAACCTGTTTTGTAGTTCGAATGTTCGCCCAGGTGAATGCCACGGGCACTTTCTCCGGGCAAGTGACAGATCCCAGTGGAGCGCCTGTCGGCAACGCCCAGGTGAAAGTCACGCAGCAGGAAACGGGTGTGTCCGTCACCAAGCAGACAGCGGCCGACGGTGATTACACCGTGCCCCTGCTGAAAGCCGGCACCTATACTCTCGAAGTCGCCGCGCCCGGGTTCAAATCCGAAATACGCAAAGACATCACTCTGCAAATTCAGCAAGTCGCGCAGCAGGACTTCCGTCTGCAAGTAGGCGAAGTCCAACAGCAGATTACCGTTGAAGGCGCTGCTCCGCTGCTGAATACCGAGTCGACCGAGGTCGGCAACGTCATCTCCGAACAATCCACGCAGCAACTGCCGCTGAACGGCCGCAATTTCTCTCAGCTAGGCTTGCTCGTTCCTGGCACGAACCCCGGACCAGTGGGTGGAATCCGCACGCAAGGAAACGGCAATGAGACTCAGCGCGCCGGGGCCGAGATCGTCGCCGACGGCTCCCGCGGCAGCTTTAACACGTTCATGATTGATGGGCTCGATGATGAAGATCAATCTGTCGGAACCCTGAAAGTGTTCCCGAATCTGGAGAGCATCGAAGAGTTCAAGGTTCAGGTAGGTAACTACGACGCCCAGTTCGTGAGCGGCGGCGCAGTGGTCAACGTCATCACCCGCTCCGGCGGAAACGAAATCCATGGCTCGGCATTTGAGTTCCTGCGCAACGCCGATCTCAACGCGCGCCAGTTCTTTGATGCCCAAAAGCCGCCGTTTCAGCAGAACCAGTTCGGCGGCGCTATTGGCGGTCCTATTCGCAAGAACAAGACCTTCTTCTTCGGCGACTACCAAGGTCTCCGCGTACACGAATCAAGCACTTCCATCGTGACCGAGCCAACCGCGGCCATGCGCTCAGGAAACTTCACCGGTGTGGCTAACATCTACGACCCCACCAAGTACAACGCCGCCACAAACACGCGCACACAGTTTGCCGGCAACATGATTCCGGTTACCCAGATGGACCCGATCGCCATGAATCTTCTGGCGATCATTCCGCTCCCGAATCTTCCCGGCAACAAGAACAACTTGCGTTTGAATGATCTCGCCGTGCAGACTCAGGACCAATACGACGTGCGCGTGGATCAGGTCTTCTCCGACAAGGACAGTATGTTCGGGCGCGTGACACACGGCAGCGCGGACATCACTTATCCCGCAACACCCGTTTTTATTGGTGGCGCGCTGAATCCCCTAGCCTTCGTGCAAGGAACTGCAACCGCTGGCTCTCTGCGTCTGAACCACGCGCCCAGTGATCAGGCTACGCTCCAGGAAATTCACCAGTTCTCGGCCAATATCACCAATCAGTTGGCTCTCGGCTACACGCGTTTTGCACTGAGTGTGACGCCTCTCGACGAACCCTACAATGTGGCCCAAAAGCTTGGCCTGCAGGGCGCCAACACGGGCGCGGAGTCGGGCGCAATGGCTTCGCTCAGCATCTCCGGATACGCGGGTTACAGCGCCAGCAATCTCCCTGAGATCGTTCCGCAAAATACCTGGGAAGCAAGCGACACAGTCACCTACATCCGTGGCGCGCATTCGTTTCGCTTCGGCTTCGATGTCATTCACAACGGGTTCGGCTTCTTCCAGCTTGCGGCTCCGTCCGGCTCGCTCAGTTTCAGTGGCGTCTACACTAACAATCCCGCCACTTCCGCAGGCGGCAACGGCTTCGCAGATTTCCTGCTTGGTTTGCCGGTCAGCTCATCCAAGTCCGCCGCGCCCTATGGTGTCCCTTACGAAAGCTACACCGAATATGGCGCCTTCGCGCAAGACCAATGGCGCGTGAGTTCGCGGCTCACTGTAAATCTGGGTTTGCGTTACGACTTGTTCACGCCCGTCAAGGAACGGCATGACCGCCAGTCCGATTTCTTCCTCGGAGCCGGCAGCACGCTCGCCATCGCCGGCCAGAATGGCATCTCCGACACGATCCTCGACACTCAATATCACAACTTCAGCCCTCGCCTTGGTTTGGCCTATCGCGTCGGCGACAAGACTGTGGTGCGCGCTGCGTATGGCCTCTTCTATTTCGATGAACAAGGAATTGGCGGTTCAACCCGGCTCTTCATCGATAACCCGTTCGCAGCGCAGTACGCGGTCAGTTGCAGTGCCACATCTCCCTGCCTGCATACCGATACAGGCATCCCGAATACGCCTAGCGCCAACAATCTGCCCACCGTGGTCTACCAACCGACATCCAACCTGACGCCGAACATGCAACAGTGGAACTTCACGCTGGAGCGCCAGTTGTCGAACTCACTCGTGGTGCGTGGCGCTTATGTCGGCAGTCGGGGCAATCACCTGAACCTCAATGTTCAGGAGGACGTCGCCTATCCCGGCCCGGGTTCGGTGACAGCTCGCGAACCGTACCCGAGCGTTGCTTCCATTTCCGCTTGGGAACCACGCGGGCCTTCCAGCTACAACGGCCTGCAGCTCTCTGCGGAAAAGCGTTTCTCCGCCGGCCTCTCTTTCCTTGCGGCATACACATACAGCAAGAGCCTGGATGAAGGCGCTGGCGGCAACTCCTCAACCGGCGAGTCGCGCATCAATATCCAGAACCCGCGCGATGTGGCCGCCGACTACGGCCTGTCCAACTTCAACTACAAGCACCGCCTTACCCTCAACACCATCTACGACCTCCCGCTCGGCCACGGGCGCAAGTTCCTGGGCAACGCAAATGCCTTCGAAGACGCGTTGGCCGGAGGCTGGCAGGTAACCAGCATCGTCACCGTGCAGTCTGGCGCCCCATTCTCCGTTCAACTCGCCACCCCGACAGCCAACACCGGCACATTCACTCGCCCGAATCGCATCTGCGATGGCAATCTGCCTGGGTCGCAGCAATCCATCAACGAATGGTTCAATGTCAGTTGCTTCGTTGCTCCGCCCATTTACACCTTCGGAAACACCGGACGAAATGTCCTCATCGGACCAGGGCTGGTCATATGGGACTTGGGTGGAGACAAAGACTTTCGTCTCACGGAGCGCTTCGGCCTTCAGTTCCGCTCAGAGTTCTTCAATGTTCTGAATCACGCTAATTTCGGACTACCCAACGCCAGCATAGGTTCTACTTCAGCGGGAACCATAACCACCGAAATCACCAACGCACGCCAAATTCAGTTTGCGCTCCGGCTCCATTGGTAGTAAGCAGATGCAAAAATCGATGTTCGCTGTTGTTGCTGCCGTGCTCAGCGTTGCCAGTTCGAATGCGCAAGCTCCTGGCCACGCGATCAAGAACGTCATCGTCTATCGCGAAAACGGCCGGTACGGCGGCTGGCCTGCGAACCACGGCATCTGGCAATGGGGAGACGAAATCCTGGTTGGCTTTGAGGCCGGCTATTTCAAATACAACGAGCGCACACATTCCATCGACTGGGACCGTCCGGCCGAGCACTTACTCGCCCGAAGCATGGATGGCGGCGAGACCTGGCACATAGAACATCCTCTCAGTCTGCGCGCTCCCGACGGCCTCAAGCAGGCGAACGTCCCCACGGAACCCGGTGGCAACCAGCCGGTAGACTGCCCCGGCGGCATCAATTTTGCCGACCCGAATTTCGTAATTACCGCCCGCATGGGCGACGTGAATATCGGCCCTTCCCGCTTCTACTATTCATACGACCGCGGCAAGCGCTGGCGAGGTCCCTTTCGCTTGCCCGACTTCGGGCAGAAGGGTATCGCGGCGCGCACTGATTATCTGGTCAATGGTCCGCACGATCTCACTATGTTTCTCACGGCCGCCAAAGCGAACGGCAAAGAAGGGCGGGTCATCTGCGTCCGCACACGCGACGGCGGCAAAACCTGGAACATGCTGTCGTTCGTTGGGCCGGAGCCGCCAGATTCGGATATGGCCATCATGCCCTCGACTGTTCGTCTTTCGCCCAACGTATTCCTCACCGCCATCCGTCACACCAGTTGGATCGAACTCTACCGCTCTGACGACGCCGGCCTCACTTGGCACTTCATAGGTAAACCGGTCGCGTACACCGGCGAGCATCACGGCAATCCGCCATTTCTGCTGAAGATGGAAGACGGCCGTTTGGCCCTCACCTATGGCTTCCGCTCTCCACCGTATGGAATTCGTGCCCGTCTGAGTAGCGACGAAGGCAGGACCTGGAGTGACGAAATCCCGATTAGAACCGGCGCTGGCACTTGGGACCTCGGCTATACCAGAACTGTCCAGAGACCTGAGGGCAAGCTGGTGACCATCTACTACTTCAACGACACAAAAGACACCGAACGCTACATCGGCGCCACAATCTGGGAGGCCAAGTGAGCCGAAGCGAATTGCTGGATTTTCTGAGGACAGTCGACACCCCCACCGTGGCGAATGCCATCGAGTCTTTCCAGCTTCGTTCCCGCGCCGAAGGATTTCCTTCTCTCGCCGTACGCTGCCTCTTTCCCGAACTCGGTGTCATGTGCGGTTATGCCGTCACAACTCAAGTCGAAACGGTAAGCAGTGTCAATCCGCTTGAAGAAGCCGCTTTCGTTGATCTTTTTGCCGCCGTCGAAAAATCGCCCAAGCCCGCCATCGTCGTCATGCAAGACATCGGCAGTGATCCCCATCGCGCTGCTCATAGCGGTGAAGTGATGTGTACCATCTTCTCCACCCTCGGCGCCATCGGACTCATTAGCGACTCCGCCGTGCGCGACCTCACGGCTGTGCGCAACCTCGGCTTTCACTACTTCGCGTTAGGAGCCGTTTCCAGCCACGCGCACTTTCGCATCGTTCGCTCCAACGTGCCCGTCCACATACACGGCATGACGGTTCGTCCCGGAGATCTGCTGCACGGCGACGAAAACGGCATCATCACCATTCCCGAGGAGAGCTTCGAAAAGTTGCCTGACGCCGTGCGGAAGGTACTCGATAAAGAAAAGGCTTTGCTCGATTTCGTGCGCCAGCCTGGTTTCACTAGCGCCATGCTGCGCAACCGATTCCTTCATTAACTTCCATGAACAGAAGAAGCTTTCTGAAACAGACTGGCGGCACGTTCGCGCTTTCACGTTGGCTGCCCGCCCAGGCCGCGGACAACTCGCTCGATCTCAAGAACTGTACGGTCACTCTGCCCGGTAGCGCGTCCCCGCGCATGAAGAGAGCGGCCACAGTACTGGTGGAAGAAGTCGAAAAACGCACCCAGCTTCGTTGGCCCATCGCAGCGCAGGCGAATGCAGGACCTGTCATCTCATTGGCCATCGCGTCGGGCGGCAAGCCTCGCGATAGCTACGCCGTGCGCGCCAGTGGGAATCGCATCTCCATCATGGGCGCCGACGAGCGCGGCCTTTTATTCGGCGTCGGCAAGATGCTGCGCACTGTCGTCTGCGCGCGCCAGAGCGTGACGCTTGAGCCCCGAGATGTTGTCGGATCCACCGCGCCCAAATTACCGTTGCGCGGTCATCAGCTCGGCTACCGGCCCAAAACCAACGCCTACGATGCGTGGAACGTCCCTACATGGGATCAATACATTCGTGATCTCGCCATGTTCGGCACCAATTGCATTGAGCTGATCCCGCCGCGCTCCGACGATCTTCCCGACAGTCCGCACTTCCCGCTGCCTCCAGAACAAATGTTGATCGAGATGTCCCGCATCTGCGACAACTACGACCTGGATGTCTGGCTCTGGTATCCCGCCATGGATCCCGATTACGCGGATCCCCGCACCGTCGAATCGGCATTGAAAGAATGGGCCCACATCTACGAAATAGTTCCGCGTATTGACGCCATCTTCGTGCCCGGCGGCGACCCCGGTCACACGGCGCCGAAGCCCATGTTCGCGTTCCTGGAAAAACAGAAGGCGAGTTTGCGGCGCTTCCATCCCAAAGCGCAGATGTGGATGTCGCCCCAGGGCTTCCGCGAAGAGTGGATGAAGGAATTCTTCAGCATCCTGGAGCAACCCCAGACAGCAACCTGGCTGGACGGCATCGTCTTTGGCCCACAGAATCGCTTCGGTCTGCCCGATTTCCGCGACCGCGTGCCCAAGCGCTATCCCATTCGCTTCTACCCCGACATCACGCACAGCACCGGTTGTCAGTATCCTGTTCCGAACTGGGATGTTGCCTACGCGCTCACTCAGGGCCGCGAAACCATCAACCCTCGCCCCGAAGGCGAAGCGAACATTCTGCGCCGCTCCTGTCCCTACACCATCGGCTTTCTGACTTACTCGGAAGGCTGCAATGACGACGTCAACAAATTCGTCTGGAGCGCCCTCGGTTGGGATCCCGGCATGCGCGCCGTCCAGGCGTTGCGCGAGTTCGCGCATTATTCCTTCGGCGCTCAGTATGCCGATGGCGCGGCGCAAGGTCTGCTCAGCCTCGAACAGAATTGGAACGGCGCATTAGCCACTAACGAAGGCGTCTCCGTTACTCTCGCTCAGTTCCAGCAGCTTGAGCGCAAGGCATCGCCCGCCCTCTTGGAGAACTGGCGCTTTCAGCAGGCGCTCTATCGCGCCTATTACGACGATTACCTTCGCAGCCGCTTGCTCGAAGAATCGGCTCGCCTGGAACACGCGCGCAACATGCTTTCTGCGGTCAATGAAATCGGCTGGAATCCGGAGCCTCTCGAAATCGGCGGCCCGCCCAGCCGCACCCCGCCCAATGGCCGTGACCCCGCGTTACTGCTTGATCAGGCCGAACGCGTCCTCGCAGAAGGAGCGAACGCCTACCAAGATATCCCCAGCCGCGCGCGTGTCAAAGAACTCGGCGAGGCATTGCTGCAGAGCATTCAGATGCAGCTTGCAGTGGACCGCTATCAGGGTGAAGCGGTCGTGCGCGGCACCAATCTCGAAACCCTCGACTACCCCGTCACCAACATCCCCTGGTTTCGAAACCAGCTATCAGCTATCCGCAAGACCAGCGCGCCGAACGATCAGGTCACCGCGATCAAACAACTCCTGGGCCGCACCGATCCGGGCCCCGGCGGCTTCTACGACGATCTCGGAGATCCCCAGAATCGCCCCCACCTTCTCCTCGGTCCCGGCCCCGTCCTTGATCCCGAGTTCCGCAAGTCAGCACTCACCGGCTTCGGTTATCCCGACCGCCTCGGCTCCGAAGCCCCCATACAATGGAAGCGCTGGGCCGAATCCCTCTTTGACAACGCGCTTACCATGCGCTACGACAACCTCGACCTGGGAAGCAGCTATAAACTTCGCGTCATCTATTCTGGCGACGCGCGGCGCATTCAAATCAGATTGGTGGCAAACGACAGCGTGGAAATCCATCCGTTGATGACGCGTCCTTGGCCGCCGAAGCCGCTCGAATTCGACATCCCTCAGCAAGCAACTCGCGCCGGTCAACTCGAATTAGCGTGGACCCGCGAACAGGGCCTGGGCGGAAACGGGCGCGGCTGTCAGGTGTCCGAAGTCTGGCTGATCCCAAAATGAGCAAACAAATAACAACGCCAAACCCGTCTGTTGCGCCTTGGGAGAACCCGGTGCGTAAATCGCTACAGGATGGAAGGTCCGTCATCGGCGTCACCATCTCAACCACCAGCATCGAGATCGCCGCCCAGGTCGCAGACATGGGCTTCGATTTCTTGTGGATTGAAATGGAGCATTCACCCATCACGCTCGAAACCGCGCGCAACATCATCCTGGGCACTCGCGGCAGCCGCACCATGCCGTTCATTCGCGTTCCCGTCAATGAACTCTGGACCGCCAAACGCGTCATGGACATGGGCGCGCTTGGCGTCATCTTCCCGTTCATCAACTCGGCCGAAGGTGCCGCCCGTGCCGCCGCCGCCTGCAAGTATCCGCCGGCAGGTCTGCGCGGTTCCGGCGCCGGTCTGGCAACTTTCCGCTGGCCCGCACCCGACGGCTACTACGATTTCGCCGACCAGAACATTATGGTCGTCACCAACATCGAAGAAGGCGCCGCCGTCGAAAACATCGACGCCATTGCCGAGACGCCCGGCATCGACGTGCTTTTCATCGGCACCAGTGATCTTTCCTTTTCTCTCGGCCTTCGCGGTCGGCAGAACGAACCCACTTTACAAGACGCCATCGATAAAATTGTGCGCGCCGCCCATCGCACCGGCAAAGCCGTCGGCCGGCCGCTCGTCAACGCTTCGCAACACCAGCAGTTCGTCGACGCGGGCTTTACCTTCTTCCAGGCGCAGACTGAAGTGAACCTGCTCGCCGCCGGCGCAGAAGCGTATCTGAAACCGCTGAACAGGTGGCACCCTTCTGTTGGGCCTCGCCCTATGTACTGACGTGCCCTCCGCTTTGCAGCAATACAAGTGGCGAGTTGTCGCAATGCTTTGGTGCGTCTCCTTCTTCAACTACGCCGATCGCTCCGCCTTGTTTGCCCTGTTTCCACTGCTTGAGCGCGAGATGCATCTATCTACCGTGCAACTCGGTCTGCTCGGCTCTGGCTTCGCTTGGATGTACGGAATCTGCGCGCCATTCTCCGGCGTCATCGTCGATCGCATCAGCCGCAAGCGCGCGGTTCTCGCCGGTCTGTGCGCATGGAGCTTTATCGCGTCTTGCACTTCGCTCGCCCGCGGGTTCGTTCAGTTACTCGCATTCACAACTGCCGAAGGCGTGGGCGAAAGTTTTTACTACCCGGCATCCATGTCGATGATCAGCGACTATCACTCGCCGGCTACTCGTTCGCGCGCTATGGGTCTACACCAGACCAGTGTGTACGTGGGAACAGTCGCTGGAGCATTCTTCGCCGGCCTAATCGGGCAACGCTTCGGATGGCGTTCGGCCTTTGTCACCTTTGGTTGCTGCGGCATCATCCTCGGCCTGCTGCTGACGCGCACGCTACGCGAACCTCCACGCCAGCAGAACAGTGTCGGCGCGCAGCAACCCAAACCGTCACTGCTGGCTTTCTTTCGCACGCTGGCCCGCTCGCCCGCCGCACTGTTGCTGCTGTTCGGATTCTGTTGCGCGAACTTCGTCGCCATGGTGCTTCTGTCGTGGATGCCGAAGTATCTCTACGATCGTTTCGGCTTGAGCGTCGCCCTCGCTGGTCTATCGGCGACTGTCTTCGTGCAACTGGCGAGCATGTGTGGTTCACCATTAGGCGGCTGGCTCGCCGATTACTTGCAGGCCAAACGTGGGGGCGGACGAATCGCCGTCCAGGCAGCCGCGCTCTTCTGTGGCGCGCCGTTTGTTTTCCTGTGCAGCCGTGCCGATTCAGTCACTCTAATCGCCTGCGCTCTCGCTATTTGGGGCCTGTTCAAAGGAGTTTACGACGCCAATATATTCGCTTCACTCTACGACGTCATTCCAGCCGCGTCCCGCGGCGCCGGCGCCGGCGTTATGAATATGATCGGTTGGCTCGGTGGCGGCGGCTTAGCGCCTGTGACAATCGGCTTCTTGGCCCAACGCATCGGCTTGGCCACTTCGCTCGGCCTCACCGCAGGCGTCTATCTTGTTGGCGGGTGTGTCCTGCTACTCGCATCGCGGCTCAGCTATTTGCAAAGCCAGGTAGCCGTTCGGCAGGAAATTATTCCTGAGATGAAATGAGAAGGCCGGTCTCCGGCGGAATAGCGTTAAGCTTTCCAATGAAAGCGCACTCGAAGTGCAAAAGGAGACCGGCTTATGAAGAAGAATAGCACCGCACGACAGAGTTCGAGGCAGAGCGGAAGAACCGCCAGGAGCTGCCCAGGGTGGATCACGATCGGTTTGGATCTGGGCGACAAGACGAGCCGCTACTGCGTTCTAGACGGGTAGTGGTGAGGTGATGGAGGAAGGGAGTGTGGCGACGACGAAAAAGGCCATAGCCCAGGTATTCGATTCCAGGAGGCGCTGCGGATTGCGCTGGAAGTGGGGACGCATTCGCCCTGGGTGAGCCGGCTGCTGAGCGGACTCGGACACCAGGTGATTGTGGCCAATGCGCGGCAGGTGAAGCTGATTAGCCAGAGCACACGGAAAGACGACAAGCTGGATGCGCACACGCTAGCGCGTTTGGCGCGGATCGATCCGGAACTGCTGCGGCCGATCCGTCATCGCAGCGAACAAGCACAACTGCACCTGATGCAGATCCGGGTGCGAGCGGGGCTGGTAGAAGCGCGTACCAGTCTGGTGAATGCAGCGCGGGGACTGGCCAAAGCAATGGGTGAGCGATTGCCGAAATGCGATGCCCGTACGGCCAAAAAACTCATGCAGCGCGTTGGTAGAACTTAAGCAGTCCACCTAGACGCTGGTGACAGCGAATGCCAGTGCGAGTGGCTTGTCGCAGCGAGGCAGGGGAAGGAAAGAGCAGGAGATTGTCCTTCCCTTGGTGGTTGCGGTCATGATGGTAGTGCTTCAAAAACTCGTCCAGTGTACGGCGAAGCGAGGTCTCGCCGAATAAGATGAGCTTTGACAAGCACTCGGTCTTGATGGTGCGTACCCAACGCTCGGCAAAGGCATTCAAATTTGGACTGCGTGCCGGCAGCATAATAGGTTGCAATCCGGCGGAGCGCAGCATGGCGCGAAAAGAAGTGCAGAACTTAGCATCGCGGTCGTGTAAAACGAAGCGAACCGGCAGCAGCGCTCCATCCATCGCATCTACTGCCCGGCGAGCCATCTGCACCATCCATTCCTCGGTAGGATGTCTGGTGATGCCGGCGATGGTGACCTGCCGAGTGTCCAAGTGCAAGAAGAACAGTACGTAGTATGTAACGAGGCCGCGCCAGGTGAGTACTTCCACGGTGAAGAAATCGATACCCGCCAGCACAGCCATATGAGATCGAATGAAGTCCGCCCAGGTGGTTTGCTGACGACGTTTCGGCGCCGGGGCGATACCAAAGCGCTGCAAGATATCGCCAACCGTCTGATCCGAAACGCGGTGGCCGAGATTCTTCAATGCGCCTGCAATGCGGTCGTATCCCCAGCCGCTATTCTCGCGGGCCATCCGGACGACCAGTTCCGTTACCTCCTGTCCGACAGCCGGCCGTCCTGGATAGAGGCGGTGTTTGGAACCATCAAATTTGCGGGCGATCAGCTTGCGATACCAACCCAGGATGCTTTCCGGCTTGGCTATCGAGGCGACCTGTCCGAGCGCACTGCGTCCGAGTCGCCTGCCGATTTCTGCCAGAGTCGACCGTTGCGCGTCCGTCAATCGGAGTCGGCCAGGTAGCTGCGCTCGCAGGATTCTATTTTCCGCGACCAGGTACTCATGCTGCAGCAGAATCTGTTGGTTCACCATCCCAGTCACAAACGCCAAAAGGCGCGCCACTTGCGTCTTCTTCATCGAAACGCACCATCATACTGTCGTCAACAATCAGGGCGTATGAATACTTTGACCACACGGGAACCAGTTCGCCGCGGTCGAGTTCCTGGTGTATGCGATAACTCGGAAGCCACCCGAAACCGATTCCTGCGCCAATCGCGGCCAGCGCCGCGTCCACCATGCCGACCGGCAACGAACGTTGCAGCGGGCCTCGCGGTTGATGCATCCTGCGGCCGGAACCGGCATTTTCGATGATCAGCAGAGTATGCTGCATCAGGTCTATGCGCGTGGGCGGTTGCGCCATCCGCGCGAGTGTATGGTCTTTGTGAGCCACCGCCTGCATCCGTACCTGCAGCAGAGGTTGCAAAAACCACTCGCTCGTCGTGACGCCGGAAATGCAAAGTTGAGCGTTGTACGCCGAAAACTCGGTATCCGGCGACAGAAACGTCGATTGCCGCAGACGAGGGCGCAGATACGGAAACAGGCGCATCAGTTCTGCCAGCGCACAAAATAGCCGTTCATTCGGGAAAAGACTGTCGACGGATAAACGGATCTCCAGTCCCTCGCCCGCGGCCAGCGATCGAGCCCGGTGTTCGATCTGCCGGAATCCCGTGAGGTACGGCTCTGCTTCGGCCAGCAATCCCCGGCCGGCCTCGGTTAAGCAGGCCTTTCGTCCGCGCAACTCGAACAGCTCAATTCCTAACTGTTCCTCCAGCCGCTCGATGGCGTAGCTGATGGTCGATTGGGAACGATGGAGCTTTTCCGCGGCCGGAGTGAAGCCTCCCAAATGAACGACGGCCTGCAGAATCTCCCATCCGTCGTTTTCATCTTTAGCAGAATACATCGAAAACTTCGATTGATTGCCGCCGAAAAATCCAACTTTCTTACAGTTCCCGCTGTCATATCATGGCAATCGGGCTATTTGGAGGCTGAAAAGATGAAATCCAACAGACGCCAGTTCGTATCGACGCTTGGAACAAGTTCGGCTCGACTCGCGCTGGGCGCGACGACGGTAACCGCGAGCCCGCATATAGCCGCGGAAAAGCAGGACAAGCAGAGTCTGCTCATAGGCGAAAACATTGCGGTCACTCAGACCGAATACGGCAAGGTCAGAGGCTACGTTCTGCGTGGAATTTATCACTTCCTGGGGATGCCGTACGGACCCGATACCTCAGGCGCAAACCGGTTCCTGCGGCCGCAGAAGGCGAAGCCCTGGAAGGATGTGTATCCGGCCGTTTGGTGGGGCAATTCGGCGGCTCAAAACACGGAGAACCGGTACCAGAGGCCATTCTCTTCGTTTCGCGATCACTGGAACTACGGCGACGTAAACGAGGACTGCCTGCGCATCAATGTGCAGACGCCAGGAATCAACAATGGGAAGAAGCGGCCCGTGCTGTTTTGGATCCACGGCGGCGGGTTCTCGAGCGGGAACGCGATTGAGCAGGACGGATACAACGGCGAGAACTTTGCGCGTTTTGGCGACGCGGTGTTTTGTTCCATCAACCACCGGCTGGGGCCGCTTGGGTTCTGCAATCTGGCGGGTGTAGGCGGAGAAAAGTTTGCCGATTCGGGGAATGTTGGCATGTTGGACATTGTGGCCGCGCTCGAATGGGTCCGCGACAACATTGCAAATTTTAGCGGCGATCCCGGCAACATCACGATTATCGGGCAGTCGGGTGGCGGCGCGAAAGTTTGCACGCTGACGGCCATGCCCTGCGCGAAAGGACTCTTCCACAAAGCGGTTGTGCTCAGCGGGGCCATGCGGAAGGCCGGGGATAAAACCCATTCGGAAGACCTCGGGGCCGCGGTGGTTAAGGAAGCAGGATTGACAGCGGATGATTTGGCGAAACTGCAGGCAATGCCGTGGAAGGAGTTCTATGCCATTGCCACGCGAGCGCAGCAGCAGATGGCCAGGAACGCGGGTCCCGGCGGTGGATTGACGCGCGGGTTCGGGCCGGTGGTGGATGGTAAAACTTTGTCGCAGCATCCCTATGACCCGGTTGCTGCACCGACGGCAGCCGGAGTGCCGATGATTATCAGTTCCGTCGAGAACGAACAAGCGCCGAGCATGGGCGATTGGTCGCTGCAATCGATGACGCTGGAGCAGGCTATTGAAAGAGTCCGGCAAAGAGCAGGTTTCGGCCCGGGTCTTGGAGACAAAGCGAAGGATGTGGTCGAAGCCTACGCGAAGGCGTTCCCGGGACGCAAGCCGGTCGAGATCTGGTCGCTGGTGAGCAGCAACCGCCAAAGCGTGGTGGCGCTGGCGGATGCGAAATCGAAACAGCCCGCGCCGGTGTTCGTCGACTGGTTCACCTGGCAGCCTCCGTTGTTCGATGGCCACATGGGTGCGTTCCACACGCTTGATATTTGTTTCTGGTTCTACAACACGGATTTGATGCTGACTCACACCGGCGGCGGCGCGCGACCGAGAGCGCTGTCGGCCAAAATGGCAGGCGCGCTGTTGCAGTTTATGAAGACCGGCAATCCCAATGGAGGCGGTCTTCCTCACTGGCCGAAGTACTCGTCCGAGCGAGGGGAAACGATTGTTTTGGATGATACGCCGAACGTGAAGAATGACCCCGACCGCGAGGCGAGGAGTGCGCTGCCCGCATTGACCTGACCCAGAGCGAGCAGGAACCATTCGCATGAAGGCGTTTGTAATAGCGGTCCTTTTCGCCGTATCGACGACAGGGTTCGCACGGAAGGTGCAATCGTCCGCATCAACGCCGGCGCCGACGACCGCGCACCCGATTCCGCGACTCGTCCAGCAGGATGGCCGTTACGCGTTGATCGTTCACGGCGCGCCTTACCTGATGCCGGGCGCGCAGTCGAATAACTCGAGCGACTGGCCGGCCACTCTGCCTGCGGTGTGGGCCGCCATCGAATACCTGCATGCCAACACGCTCGAGATACCGATCTATTGGGAGCAGTTCGAGCCGAAGCCGGGAGAATTCGACTGTCCTGGATAGAGGCGGTGTTTGGAACCATCAAATTTGCGGGCGATCAGCTTGCGATACCAACCCAGGATGCTTTCCGGCTTGGCTATCGAGGCGACCTGTCCGAGCGCACTGCGTCCGAGTCGCTTGCCGATTTCTGCCAGAGTCGACCGTTGCGCGTCCGTCAATCGGAGTCGGCCAGGTAGCTGCGCTCGCAGGATTCTATTTTCCGCGACCAGGTACTCATGCTGCAGCAGAATCTGTTGGTTCACCATCCCAGTCACAAACGCCAAAAGGCGCGCCACTTGCGTCTTCTTCATCGAAACGCACCATCATACTGTCGTCAATAATCGGGGTGTATGAATACTTTGACCACACGGGCAGTCCGCGCCAGTCTTTATTCAGGCCGGAACCGATTCGTTCGATGCGTCCGACGGTCTCGTGATCCAAGATTACCGGTCCGGAATCGGCAGCTGGCCCAACCAAAGATGCACATCCGTACCGCAGATCCCCGCTATTTCGATGCGAACCAGGCATTCTCCGGGCCCGAGTTCCTCCGGCAACGGATACTCACGAATCTCGAGCGGCTCTTGATACGCGGTCAAAACCGCCGCACGACAAGCTTCGGCCGGCATTCTTATTCGGACTCACTCGGATTGTATTCCGCGGTTATTTGGACCGTTCCTTCAGAATTGCCTCAATATCTTCTTTCGGAAACGGCAGCGTGTCGATGTTCGCACTGAGCCACTCTGTAAAGTCCGCTTCGATCGGCGCCGACCAGCGCGTATCGATCTGCCCGGCCGTATACTTCTTCTCGCGCAGCCGCTGATGCCCAAAGATATCTCGCAGCCGGGTAATCTCGGAATACTTCACCACGCGATCAGCGAGTTGTGGCGGAATGAAAATCACGCCGCCATCTTTACCCAGCACCACGTCGCCCGGCATAGCGGTTGCATGCCCGATACGCACCGGGCCATTGATGCTCACCATCGTCGAGTTCAGTCGCGGACCTGACGACAAAGATCCAAAGTGATGCGAAGGATCGTAGTAGCGCACGAACGAGACGAAGTTCGGCAGCTCCCGCAAGCCTTCAATGTCCCGCACCGCACCGTCGTAGACGATTCCGTTTCCGCTCCGCGCATAGATAGCGTTCCCGACGTTGTCGCCAATTGAAGGTCCGTCCTGTTTCAGTCCGAAGTGGTCGCACACATACACATCCCGCTGCTGCAGCATGTCAACCGGCCAGGCATTCTGGGCGCCCATGCGATGCTCTTGTTTGCCTTGTTCCTCGACGACTTTCTGCACATCCGGCCGGCCGGGCACCCACTGCGCCGTGAGTGCCCGGCCCACCAACACTTTATCGGGAAAGATCGCGAACCACCCGTCTTCGTATTGATGGTTGAACCCGGCCTCCCGCAGCACGGCCCACGCTTCTTCGAGCGTGACGTTCTTGATGCGGTCGAGGATCGCATCCGGCACCTTCGGCCGGCCGTCGTCGAAGCGCTCGCCTTGCCAGTCGGGCGTGTATCTAATCACGTCTTCCTTTGTGAAAAACCCTTCCTGCGCAACCGCGTTGCTGCTGAGAACGGAAAAGGCTATCAGCAAGAGCATGAAATATGATTGGCGCATCTTCTCTAAGCCTTTGCGGAGGGCTCAAACCAGGGCGTGCCTGGCACTTGGGCCTTCTTAGCGGCTACCTCATTCATCTCCACTCCAATACCCGGCCGATCCGGAAGCGTAATGTATCCTTTCTGAATAATCTCGCCCTCTTTCACGAAATCTTTCCAGAGATCCACGTGATTGATCCAATGCCACTCACATACCAAGAAGTTCGGAATGGATGCACACACATGCGCGGAAGCCATGGTCCCGATGGGCGAGACTACGCAATGCGGCGCAAACGGCACATAATAAGTCTGCGCCAGATTCGCCACCTTCCTGCCTTCTGACAAGCCGCCGACTTTCTGGATGTCGGGCATGATGATATCCGCGGCTTGCTTGTCCAGGAGCTCACGGAAGCCCCAACGCATATACAGGTTTTCACCGCAGCAGATGGGCGTCTTCGTAGAATGCCGGATATCGGCCATGGCATCAATGTCTTCGGGCGGAACCGGCTCCTCGAGCCATAACAACCGGTACGGCTCGACCGCCGCCGCTACTCGTTTGCCTGTGTTTGCGTCGTAGCGGCCGTGCATGTCTACGGCCAAGTCCATCTGCTTTGGAATTGATTCACGAACGTGCTTGACCCAACTCACCATACGATCGATTTCGCCGTTGCTTGCGGTCCAATTTACTGCGTCGAAGCGGGCCGGATCGCGCGCCTGATCGATATCGATCTTCATCGCAGTGAAGCCCTTCGACTCGATCCACGGAAGTTTTCGTTCTGCTTCCTTTCCTAGTGGGTCCTCCATGTCCGAATCGCAATACATCCGCACGCGATCACGGAATTTTCCGCCGAGGAGCTGATAAATCGGAAGTCCGAGAGCTTTACCGGTAAGGTCCCACAGCGCGATCTCAACGCCTGTGAGCGCAGTTATATACTGCCCACCCTGAGCGCCTGCGAAGATCCCGGCCGTGCGAATGGACTCCCATAATGCATCGACGTTGAGCGGATTCTTGCCCACCAGGAAACGCCCGAAGCTGCGGATCAATGCTGCGGATCCAACTGCTGCATCCGTAGATTCACCTTGCCCGATCAGTCCCTGGTCCGTGTAGATGCGAACATGCGTCTGTAGTCCATGAACCATTACTTCCGCTATTCGAACGTCCGTGATCTTCAACTTCGGGCGTTGATAGGGAGATGTTGATTCCTGGATGGCTCGAGAAAGCGACGGAACCGCGAGCGCGCCAGCCGTGCTTGCAGCGGAACGCCGCAAAAAGGACCTTCGAGTTTCACAATTCATATTTCTAGCCAACCGTATATATCTCCCGAAATTAGAACAAGTATTTCAGCCCCAATTGAAGTTGCCGCATCGCTGTAGAGGTGGCTGTGACCGTTCCGAAAGCCTGACCCTTCGCAAGGATATTCAGATTTGGCATTTGCCAGTTCGGATGATTGAGCGCGTTGAAAGCTTCAAACCGGAACTGGAGCACATGGCCTTCTTTGTACGGCATTGAGAATTGCTTATGCACTTCCGCATCGAACCCTATAATTCCTGGCCCCTCAATCGAGTTGCGCCCCAGGTTTCCGAACTGTCCGGGAGGAGCTTCGGTGAACGCTGCCAGGCACCAGTACCTGGATGGAGTGGGATTTTCGAGGTACGGGCTGATGCCGGTAGAGCTGGGCCGATCATACCCACCCTCGCCCCTACTGGCGTTATCCACACCACCAATCGTCAGAGTCCCGGGCATACCCGATTGCAGAGTCATAATGCTACCCGCTTGCCAGCCGCCGATGATTGCGTTCAGTACCGGGTTGCTGATGTTCAACAGCCTGCCGTTACCAACCGGCAAATCGTAGAGTACCGAAGTTACGAACCGGTTGCGCGTGTCACATGCCAGGCAGTAGCTGTTCTGCGGGTACAGCGTGTCGTAGCCCTGATTGCGAATTCCGCTGGTTGTATCGATTGATTTCGCCCAGGTATAAGAACCGATCACGCTGAAACCCTCGCTGAACCTTCGAGTGGCTTTTAAACTCAGAGCATTATAATCACCTGTGCCGCCGTCCTGCACTAACTGAATATTGCTGAATCCTGGAAATGGCGCTCGCGACGCAACTGTTCCGATTGTGCCAGGGATCGATTGATTTACATCCTGAAAGCCCTGCAGATGCCGGCTGGCCCCACCCAGATATCCGGCCTCGAGGGCCCAATTAGGACCGACCTGTCGCTGAATATTGAAGAGGTACTGCATCACATAACTTGTATGGTGGTCTGGCGACATCGCATACGCATACGGCGAGGGCACGTTCGCGATGGCACCGCTGCCGCCCGGGACCGCATTGCTGTAGAACAGGCTCGGTTGGTCCGGTGTGGACGTGATTGTCACGCGGCCGGCGATATTCCGCGCCAGGTCGAAATAAGCATTGCCGATGTCCTGGTTGTAGAACACGCCAAAACCGGTACGAATCACTGTTTTCGAATCCGGCGACCACGCAATTCCGACACGCGGTGCAAAATCCGTGTATGACATGTGCATGAGTTGATACGGGAGGGCTCCGTCACTGCATTTCGCGCTGACGGTCGTCCATCGAATGTTTATCGGCGGAGGGCCGGCATACGGATCTGTGCAGTTGCCTTGCCGCAGCATATAGGCCGTAGCGACCGCGGGGACTTGCGGAACGACAGCAATGTACGGCACCGCAGTCGTGAACAAGTTATTAAGCGTGTCGGTCCATGGTGGCGTCAGTTCGTACCGCAACCCTACGGCCAACGTGAATTTCGGCGCGGGAACGTGTAGTCTCCGGAATCCGACGAAAGCGTAGTTCGTACACCATTCGTTGCCTCGTTCGTGAGAGATATCTGCGCGCTCGGTATGGGTGCTCCGGTTGGGTCGCTGATGCGGCCGGTTATTTCCCCAAACGTTTGGCCGAAAACAGGAATCGTTGAGGCAGCCACCAGCATGGACAACAACAGTAAACAATGTCTTATTGGCGTTTGCATAATCCACCTTCTTGGGTGCAGGGTCGGCACAGTTTACAGCGACAGTACACGCCCGGTCACTTCCCTGTCACCAAGTTTTGCGAGCTACTCTGCGCTTAGTGTGAAATCGTAACGCATTAATTGGCGAGAGACTAGGTTTGGTACCGTGTTCCACGCTTAATGGCCATCAAATCTTAAGGCTGTGACTCTCCAGAAGGTCTGTTGCTCCTTTCGACTAACCGTTAAACGCCGGTGTTAACGTGCCCTCCGAACGACCGACGCGTGTGGTAGCATTCGTCCAAACAGGGGAGAATGTCCGAAACTCGAGGACTCAGCGAATCACGCGAGCAGGCCATCCGGGCGGAACTCAATCACCTGTGGAACACATCCGGCAATCGATGTATGTCCTCTCGTTTTATCGTGCCGGGCCGGTAATTGGATCCGCTATCTCGGGTATCGACCAAGCGCTGTGGGATCTGCGCGGCAAAGCACTGGGAATGCCGGTCTATAAGCTGCTTGGCGGGCCTTTTGATCCGCGCGGCGTACGCGGCTATTATCACGTTGATGGAGCCAGCCGCGATCAATTGATGCAGATCCGCGAGACTGCTCAGCAACAGGGTGTAACCTGCGTCAAGTCCGGCATTCCCGGATATTACGAGTGGCTCGAGCGCAGACCGAAAATTGAACGGGCCATCAAAGCTATCCAACTCCTGCGGGAAACTCTCGGTCCCGACATCGACATCGCGGTCGACTTCCACGCAAAGACAAGCCCGAGCGTCGCTTCAATGATCGTGAAGGAGATCGAGCCATTGAATTTGCTGTTCATCGAGGAGCCGTGCCCGCCTGAGAATGTTCAGGCCAGGGCAAGAATTGCGCGGCGATCGACTACTCCGATCGCCACTGGCGAACGGTTGATGGCGTCATATGGCTGCCGTGAACTCATCGAAATGGGCGTTATCGATATCCTGAAGACTGATATCAACCATGTCGGCGGCCTTACCGCGTTGTGGAAGGTTGCGGCGACGGCCAACGTTTCATCCATCTCTATGGCGCCGCACGCGTGTGAAGGGCCAATTGGCGGGCTCGCGACGATTCACGTGGATGCCGCAATGCCGAACTTTTTGGTTCAGGAGATCTGCGGCCAGGTGAAGCCGACGCGCACAGACAAAATCTGGGAAGAGTGGTTGGGATTCCCCGCTATGCGCATGGTGGACGGCCGCTTCCCTCTTTCCGAAAAGCCGGGTTTGGGATTCGAACTATCCGAAGCAGGTCTTTCCAAATACCCGTTTGGTGGCACGCGGCCAATGGCGCGAGTCTTTCACGAGGATGGTTCGGTTGCTGAGTGGTAACTGGTAGGAGAACGTATGAAATTTTTTACTCTGGCGTTGTTCACTTCCGCACTGTGCTGGGGACAGGCAGCAGACGACTGCAAGCCTTCATCGCTCAATATTCCCGGAGCGTCATACCCATGTGTCTACCCGGATCATCGCGTGGCGTTCCGCGTGGCGGCGCCGGATGCACAAAAGGTGCAGGTGCATTTGGGCGGAGGTCACGACATGACCCGCGCCGCAGACGGCCTGTGGACAGTGACCATACCGCCTCAGGTGGTCGGGTTCCACTACTACAGCATTGTTGTGGACGGCGCAGTAATGGCCGATCCGGCTACTCGGACATCCTTCGGGTCGGGATGGGACAACAGCGGAATTGAGATTCCGGCCCCTGATGCAGATTTCTACAGCGCGAAGGACGTGCCCCATGGCGAAGTGCAGCAGCGTTCGTATTACTCAAGTGTCACGGGAAAATGGCGCCGCTGTTTGGTCTACACGCCACCGGAATATGACTCCAATCAGCGGAACCGCTACCCGGTTTTGTACTTACTCCACGGCTGGGGCGAAAACGAGGAGGGCTGGTACAAGCAGGGGCATGTCGATTTCATTCTGGATAACTTGATCGCTGACAAGAAAGCGAAACCAATGCTGATTGTCATGGACAACCTGAACGCGGTTAAACCTGGCGAGGATGCGAGCCTCTATTTTGCGCGAAGCATCATTGCCAGACCCACCCTCGCCGATGTTCCGCAGGCGGGCCCCGGCCGCGGAGGGTTTCCCCAACACTGGGGTGACACGTTCACGCAAATGATGTTCACAGACCTGATTCCGATGATTGAGCGAACGTACAGGGTGCTCCCCCGGCGCGAGAACCGCGCGATGGCTGGACTTTCGATGGGTGGGGCGCAGACCTTTAAAACCGCACTCAACAACCTCGATAAGTTCGCCTATCTGGCTGGATTTAGCGGAAGCTACGCCGGCAGGGGCGCCAGTTTTGATCCGAAAACCACATGCGGCGGAGCATTCGCCGACCCCGCCGAATTCGATAAAAAGGTGAAACTTCTGTTTCTGGGAATCGGCTCGGTGGAAGGCTCGGGCACAAAGAACTTCAGCGAGGCCTTGACGAGCGCCGGCATCAACAACGTTTACTTCGAGTCGCCCGGCACGGCCCATGAATGGCTGACATGGCGCCGCTGTCTCAACGATTTCGCTCCCCGGCTCTTCAGGTAAACGGCTCTCAGGAACAATGAGATCTCTCTTTGTATGTATTCTGCTGAGCGGAACAACTATTTACGGGCAGAGCAAGGCCACCCTGACCCTTGATCTTCAACATCCGAAAGGAAAGGTAAGCCCTACGCTGTATGGGCTGATGACCGAGGAGATTAATTACTCGTATGAGGGAGGCCTGTACGCGCAACTGATCCGCACCCCCGAGTTCGTGAACGGATGGGATCAACCGGCGCATTGGTTTTTGATGCCGCGCGGCAAAGCGCAATTGTCCTTTCACTTGGATAAATCTGTTTATCGGTTGGCCGATCGCAAGATATCGCTGCGAGTCGATATCAAGCAAGCCGACGCGACCAATATTGCGGCGCTGGGGAATGAAGGCTATTGGGGAATTCCTGCGAGGCGATCCACCACGTACAGAGCGGTAATCTACGCCAAAGGCCAGGATGTCGGAGCGATGACCGCCAGCATCGTCAGCGATGATACAGGCCAGACTTTTGCCAGTGCGAGCAGTGGACCCGTTGCAGATGATTGGCGCGAATACGATTTGCAGCTCACTACCGGTTCTGGCGTCCCGGTTTCCTCTTCGAACCGCTTCGTTCTCAGCTTTCAGTCACCGGGCACCGTCTGGCTGGATTACGTATCGCTGAAGCCGCCTGCTTACCACAACCGCGCAAATGGAACTCGCATTGATCTGATGGAGAAACTCGCGGCGATGAAGCCGGCGTTTCTACGTTTCCCGGGAGGAAACTACGTTGAAGGTAACCGCGTAGCAGAGCGTTTCGATTGGAAAAAAACTGTCGGTAGTCCCGCGGATCGGCCCGGTCACCTGTCACCGTGGGGATATCCCTCGAGTGATGGCTTCGGTTTGCTCGAATTCCTGGAATGGTGCGAGGACCTGCATATGCAGCCAGTGTTGGCCGTCTATGCAGGATATTCGCTGAGAGGCGAGCACATCGAGCCCGGACCGGCTTTGCAGCCGTATGTGGACGATGCGCTCGACGAGATCGAGTATGTCATCGGAGACGCATCAACGAAATGGGGTCACCAGCGCGCCAGGGGCGATCATACCGAGCCCTTTCCTTTGCGCTATGTAGAGATCGGCAATGAAGACTTCTTCGACAAGTCGGGAAGTTACGATGGAAGATTCGCTCAGTTCTTCAAGGCGATCAAAGCTAAGTACCCCAGTCTGGAGTTAATTGCTACGACCAAGGTCAAAGGAACCACGCCTGACCTTCTGGATGAGCACTATTATCGGCATGCGGAAGAAATGTTCGCAAACGCCGGCCAGTATGACAGGGCAGACCGCAACGGGCCGAAGATATTTGTCGGAGAATGGGCGACACGAGAGGGCACACCTACGCCGGACATGAACGCTGCGTTGGGGGATGCCGCGTGGATGACGGGGCTCGAACGGAATAGCGATCTCATCGTCATGTCCTGCTACGCTCCCTTGTTCGTCAACGTCAATCCAGGCGGAATGCAATGGGCCACGGACTTGATCGGGTATGACGTGCTTCGGAGCTATGGTTCCCCGAGCTACTATGCGCAGGTCTTGTTCAGTAATCACATCGGTGACGAGATTCTGAACGGCACATTGGAGAGCGATGATTCTCGCGTCTTTTACTCTGCTACCCGTGATTCCAAATCCGGTACGCTCTACCTCAAAATCGTGAACGCTTCCACTACGCCGCTTGATCTCAGGATCAAGGCGGAAGGCGACGCGGTGATCTCGAACTCGGGGACAGTCTGGACGCTGAAGGGCGCGTCGCCGGCGCAAACGAATTCTATCGATAAGCCAGAAGCAATCACACCTTCGGAAAACCAGATCGACAACTTGGGGTCAGACCAGTTTCAGCGATTCGCGCCGTTATCCATCAACATCATTGACGTTAAGGGAAATCGATGACAGCAAGCCCGTATTCTGCGGCGGCTCTAGTGCTGGGATTGGGCTTTGCGACTGGGCTTGTCGCGCAGGTGAAGACCGAAATCCCTGCGCCGGTAACTGGCGCAAAGCCTGTGAGAGTGGAGCATATCAAGATTCACGGCGCAGCACTCGAAAGGAACCTGGAGGGCGACGCAGTGGATCGGGACGTGTTCGTGTTCCTGCCGCCCAGTTACTCTGAAGAACCTACCCGCCGTTACCCGGTTGTGTATGCACTCCACGGCTACTCTATCGGCGCAGAGCAGTGGACTCACGAGATTCATGTCCCGCAGACGATAGAAGGTGCATTCGCGCAGGGTGTGCACGAGATGATCGTCGTTTTGCCCGATTCCAAGACGATTCACAACGGCTCGATGTACTCGAGTTCGGTTACGACTGGGGATTTCGAACAGTTCATTGCACACGATGTCGTTGCGTATATCGACGCACATTACCGCACGATTGCGAATCGGCAAAGCCGCGGTCTCGTCGGGCATTCTATGGGGGGATATGGCGCAACACGGATCGGCATGAAGCATGCTGACGTTTTCGGCAGCCTTTACATCATGAGTCCATGCTGTTTATCGCCGCGTCGACCCGGACCTGCAAATGCACAAAGTGAGAAAGCACTCGAGGCCGTCAAGACGGCTGAGGATTCCGCCAAGTTGCCATTCATGCTGCGCGCTCAGCTTGCCTCGGCGGCAGCCTGGTCACCTGATCCAAAGAATCCGCCGCTTTACCTTGATCTGCCTGTCAAGGACGGCGTACCTCAACCTGATGTACTCGCGAAGTGGACGGCAAATGCCCCGCTTGCTTTTATAGATCAGTACATCGACTGTTTACGTCAGTATCGCGCAATTTCGATCGATGTGGGTGATCAGGATGGTTTGCGATTCGATACCGCCAAACTGCACGATGTTTTAGAGAAGTACGGAATCGCGAACACGTTCCAAATCTATCCCGGCACACACACGAGCCGGGTAGCGGATCGCTTTCAGAATCACGTGATGAAGTTTTTTGGTGAAACGCTTACATTTGAGTAACCCGCGTTTACCGACTGGTTTGATCCTGACATCTACGGAGCGGAACTTGGCGGCATCAGCTGATCACAGTCATTATTCGTGGTATATGTCATGCGTGTGAAGCATGTTCTTTCAAGAAGCGTTTCTGCAGTTATCGTATGGCTGCCCTGGCTGGCCTTGATGGCGCAGAACACCCCGGATGTTCAACATAAAATCACAGCTCTCGAGCAGCAAGCACAAAAATACCTTCAGCAACAAAAGGCACAACTCGCGATTCCTGTGCTCCGCGAAATTGTGACGCTCGACGCGAGTAATGCCAATGCTCAGGGAAACCTGGGCGTACTGCTGTTCTTCAGCGGCGATTACGGCGAAGCGATCCCACATATGCGCGCCGCCCTGCAATCACAGCCCGACCTTTCGAGAATCGAAGCTCTGTTGGGCATCGCGCAGAAGCGGACGGGGAACCCGAGGGAGGCGCAAAACCATCTCGAGCGTGCATTCTCTAATCTGGATGACAAAAAGATTCAGATTCAGGCTGGTTTAGAGCTGATTGAGCTCTATTCCGCTTCCGTGCAACTCGACAAAGCACTCTCAGTGGCAGTGAAGCTGCAAGAACTGGCGCCGCAAAATCCACAAATCCTCCTTGTCACCTATGAAATTTCGCATCAAATGATGTACCAGAGCCTGCTGAGCATGATGATGGCCGCGCCGGATTCTGCCGAGATGCACATGATTATGGCCGGGGAGCTTGCTCGGCAAGGGGATCACACTAATGCCATCGCGCAATATCGCGAGGCGCTGCGGCTCAATCCAATGCTCCCCGGAGCGCACTTCGAGCTGGCGGAGCAACTAAGAACTTCTTCGGATCCCGCATTGAACGCGCAGGCTGAAGCCGAATACAAAGCCGCCATCCGTGTGAATCAGTACGATGAGATGTCCTGGCGTCAGCTCGGTGGAATCATGACGGCGAAAGGCGATTTCAAAACAGCGGGAGAGGACTATAAGAAGGCTCTTGCTTTGCAACCTAAGGATTCGGATGCAAAAACCGGCTTGGCAATCGCTTTGATTTCTATGGATCAGACAAACGAAGCTATTTCACTCCTGGAAAGTGCAGTGAAACGACGATCCGACCAACATCGTCGCGCACTATCGTCTGAGCATACTCTATAGGCGTGCCGGCCGGACAGCAGATGCTGAACATGAGATGGCTACGTTTCATCATTACCAGGACCTTAAAGACAAACTGAGCAAAGTGTTTAAAAACCTCGCATCCCCGGCCAACCCCGTACGGCCAAAAAACTCATGCAGCGCGTTGGTAGAACTTAAGCAGTCCACCTAGCGCTGGTGGCAGCGAATGCCAGTGCGAGTGGCTTGTCGGAGCGAGGCAGGGGAAGGAAAGAGCAGGAGATTGTCCTTCCCTTGGTGGTTGCGGTCATGATGGTATGCTTCAAAAACTCGTCCAGTGTACGGCGAAGCGAGGTCTCGCCGAATAAGATGAGCTTTGACAAGCACTCGGTCTTGATGGTGCGTACCCAACGCTCGGCAAAGGCATTCAAATTTGGACTGCGTGCCGGCAGCATAATAGGTTGCAATCCGGCGGAGCGCAGCATGGCGCGAAAAGAAGTGCAGAACTTAGCATCGCGGTCGTGTAAAACGAAGCGAACCGGCAGCAGCGCTCCATCCATCGCATCTACTGCCCGGCGAGCCATCTGCACCATCCATTCCTCGGTAGGATGTCTGGTGATGCCGGCGATGGTGACCTGCCGAGTGTCCAAGTGCAAGAAGAACAGTACGTAGTATGTAACGAGGCCGCGCCAGGTGAGTACTTCCACGGTGAAGAAATCGATACCCGCCAGCACAGCCGTGTGAGATCGAATGAAGTCCGCCCAGGTGGTTTGCTGACGACGTTTCGGCGCCGGGGCGATACCAAAGCGGTGCAAGATATTGCCGACCGTCTGATCCGAAACGCTGTGGCCGAGATTCTTCAATGCGCCTGCAATGCGGTCGTATCCCCAGCCGCTATTCTCGCGGGCCATCCGGACGACCAGTTCGCTTACCTCCTGTCCGACAGCCGGCCGTCCTGGATAGAGCCGGTGTTTGGAACCATCAAATTTGCGGGCGATCAGCTTGCGATACCAACCCAGGATGGTTCCGGCTTGGCTATCGAGGCGACCTGTCCGAGCGCACTGCGTCCGAGTCGCTTGCCGATTTCTGCCAGAGTCGACCGTTGCGCGTCCGTCAATCGGAGTCGGCCAGGTAGCTGCGCTCGCAGGATTCTATTTTCCGCGACCAGGTACTCATGCTGCAGCAGAATCTGTTGGTTTACCATCCCAGTCACAAACGCCAAAAGGCGCGCCACTTGCGTCTTCTTCATCCAAACGCACCATCATACTGTCGTCAACAATCAGGGCGTATGAATACTTTGACCACACGCCGACGCAAACGTTTAAATCATTTTCTCAAGATTGTTTAGCGGTTAAGATCGTTCAGTTAAATTCTTGATCCTGTTTGGTGATCAATTTCTGCGGACCACAGGAGCTAGAGGAGCTTGTGCGCATCCAACTGGTCCAACCGGCGAGCAGGTAACCGCGAGGTAATCAATGCGCAGCTTCTGCTGGCACTTGTCCAATTCGGCGGCGATGTAATCGCCGTTTGAGCTTCTGTCTTTTTCGCGCATAGACGCGTTACATCACAGCCACTGCCGAAAGATAGTGGCCCTGAAATATCCGCAACTCTCGTGCGCTGTAGCGCACCATCACACTATTGCTGTCACTCATAGACACGGATCCTGTGATCTGTAAATCGCAAGTACGGCCCCAGCGAAGCTTGTTTCATGTGGCAGGGCACGCAGTTTTCATTCTCCCGGCGGCCGCACGCCTTCACGGGTTTTAGGTCGGTGGCATGACAACCCAAGCACCGGGTGGAGTACAACGCGTTCGTGCTCGGAAATGCATCTTGATGTGGGTCATGGCAGGTGAGGCAAGAAAGCGTTCCACTTGCCCGAAAGCAGCGACTGGCGAGCAATCCAATAGGCGCAAACCGGACCGTGACCGGGCTTTCTAACTCTGGCTTGTCGCTCACATCCGGCCCCGGAAGTCTGTGACATTGTCCGCAAATCTCGATTTGTGCTTTCGCGGGCAGCCGACCGGGGTTCACTATTTGCTTTATTACTGTTTCGCGCGGAGCGTCAGCTTCAGCCGCTTGGATATGGGAGCTTCCCGGACCATGACAACGCTCGCACTGCACACCGGGTAAGATCCCGCTCAGGTCTGGTCCACTTATGCTTCGTTGTACACCGGTCGAGTGGCAGTTAAAGCATCGAGAAATCGTCAAATTGTCTTGCAACATTCCAAGTTCGGCAAAAAGCGAACTTACGTGCGCAGGATGCCCAAATGTGGGCGCCAGGTCCCGAATACGCGAATAGTACGAAAATCGATGCTCAACATATTGGCCGTTCACGCGACCAACCGGAGTGCTCCCTTGGGCGCCCGCTCCAAACGCCCATTCGAGGGTGGCCGCGTCCGGAGCACCAGTCAGGCGGGCTGCAATGTTGCGTCTCAGCTTCAAGTTGAGCTCGCGCGATCTAGTCCAGATGATGAGCGAGCGCGGGATCGCCTTGGCACACATACAACGATTCTGCGCTGGATGCAACGCTACGTGCCGGATTTTGAAAAACGCTGGACCAGTACGCCCGATCAGTCGGTGGTTCCTGGCGCTGTGACGAGACCTATATACAGGTTAAGGGCCGCTGGACGTATCTCTATCGAGCAGTGGATAAGCAGGGTCGCACGGTCGATTTCCTACTGAGCGAGCGGCGAGACATTTCCGCCGCGAAGCGCTTCTTCCGCAACGCAATAAAGAACAACGGTATACCGCGAGTTGTCACGCTCGACGCTTACGCGGCTTCACATAGAGCAATCGCCGAACTGAAATCGGTGGGAACCGTGCCTCGTCGAGTACGGATCCGATCCAGCAAATACCTGAACAATGTCGTCGAACAAGACCATCGCCGGATTAAACAGCGGATCCGTCCCATGCTCGGATTCAAGCGATTCGATACTGCTGCAGTGACGATCACCGGAATTGAGCTTGCGCAGAAGATTAAGAAGCATCAGTTCAAGATCGGAAAGTTGTCCACCGTACTGCCGCCAACTGAACCCGCGATTGCTCCGCTAACAAGCGCTGCTCTTAGCATCGAGTTCGTATCAAATACAACCGCCGCCAGTTCCGATCCGATTACCCAGCTAAGGGCGCCAATACACGCGCGTTGCAGCGTGGTCTGCGACCTGTACCCGTTGCCCGAACTGGCCAGATTCGTTCGGTGGTGCTCTTGGCTTCGGCACCCTAAAGCTTCTAGCAGGTGCAACGAGCCCGCCTCGAAGTCACTCATGTCAATGCACTGCACCCCGGCTAGCGCGTAGTGCATGCTCGGAGAGAGCCAGGGACGACGTCTAGGAAATTCGCACCGCGCTCCATGGCATCCGGCCCGGGCTGGAGCGGAATCCAAAATTCGGCATCACGCGAGGGGAACGCAAAATCATCCGGCATCACACCCGAAATGCTGCATACTTTCCCATCTACCGTGAGATTCTGCCCGAGGACGCGAGGATCGCCCGAGAGATGTTCGCGCCAGAACTCCGCGCTCAGAACCACGCTGCAGGCCTTACCGCGCTCATCCTGCCCCGCCGAAAAGGCCCGGCCGAGCATCGGGCGGACACGCAAGACACCAAAAAGATTTGCGCTGGCTACTACCCCGACGCTATGGACGGGTTCGCCGCCTGCGCGATGAAATGGTCGAAATCTTGAAGGAGAGCGCCGCCGATATGCCGGGCTGTTTCAGCTACGTTGTCGCCAAAGACGCTGCTGACGAAAATACCATCTGGGTAACTGAAGTGTGGGACAGCCTGGCCAGCCACGACGCGTCCCTGTCTCTGCCAGCTGTGAAGAACGCGATTCCTCGAGGCAAAGCAAGCGTTTCGAATTTCGAGAGGATCGCCGTCACAAATCCGGTGTGGGGAGCTGGATTGGCAGCGGCTCACGCCCGGTAATCCACTGGTTGCCTTGGGCGCTTCACATCGCTGCCCGGTTGGATGCCGGCTCGGTACTGTGTTGCGTGCTTGCGCGGGCAGCGTTTTGCGATCCAGCAAGTACAGCAGCATAGAGGTGCGGGATCGTGGCTTGAGCTATTTGCATGTGAGTTGAGGCCGGCGCCCACGCTGGTCGGACTCGGCCAAGCAGTCCTCATTGGTTCGCCCGTCTCTCTGGAACAACGGCCACGGCTTCCACTTCGATTAGATAATCACGCTCAAAAAGAGATGTGACGCCCACCAGCGTGCTCGCCGGAGGGGACGCCTTACTGACGTATCGACTTCGGACTTCCCGCAAAACAGGGAGAAACTCCGGATTGTAATCTTTGACATAATAGGTGATCTTGATCACGTGCTCGAAAGAGGAGCCCACCGCTGATAGGGCGGTTTTTAGGTTCTGGAAAGCCTGTTCCGTTTGAGCCTTCAAATCGCCTTTGCCGACTGGCTGTCCTTGGGCGTTTTCGGACACCTGGCCCGAGATAAAGACGAGTTTGCTGCCCGGTGCAACAACAACAACCTGGCTGTACCCGTGTGTTGGCGAGAGTCCCTTGGGGCTTAAGAACTCCAATTGAGCAGTCAAAAACATGCCGCTCCCGCCGATTATCGTCAGTACAACGATAGCTGTTAATTTCATATCGTTCAATGTATCAGCGGCTTCGTGAGCCTCAGCACGATGCGCAACTTATGCGCTGCGCAGGAGCACCAGTTTCGCGCTCCCGGGCAGCTATCGGCAGCGCTCGGCGTTCTCACCGTCTTCATAAACGATTGGCAGGCCGCATTGTCCCAGGGGTTAGTCGCGCGCGGCACGCGATCGTGGCATTCCTATCGCGGCCCATCCAAACGTATTCCCTCCCAATCAAAAACGCGGCTGACGTTTTCAGGGCGAGGACTCATCCGATTTTGGCGCACGAAAAAATCGTTCTGAACCTTCACATGGAACAGATGAATCCTGACATTTTTGGATGCGTATTGAATCGAGCCTATTCCGTTTCGACGACTTCGATCGCGTTCACTTCGGCATAGTTTCGCACAGGCACGAATTCCAAAGATAAAATGCCTTGCGCGTTCGGCTGCAAGTTCTCAAACACCACTGGAAACGCACGGTTTACGCCGGCTTGCGCGGCAATCTCGAAATTCTGAAGCAGAACAATACCGTTCGCGAACACGTTGAAAACGCGCGAACCGGCGGCCGGCTGCTGAGATTCCGCGGTACCAAACCATGTCTCCGCGAAATGCAACGTCAAACGGTATTTGCCGGGTGCGAGAGGTAGGTGATAAGCGAAGTGGCCGTATCGTTCGCCACGGTACAGCGCTTTCTCGCAGGGATTCGAGACTGAATTACGCCGCACGACGAAATTGCCGCCTAAGAAATATTGGTCCGCCGACCAGAAGCGACCTTCGCTATCGGTAAGCGGTCTATCTTGAGCAATGATGCGAATGGGACGAATCATGCCCGGCGGGGTGGGAAGGACCTCAATCGCGTTTACGAAAGCCGGCGCGGAGCCGGCGGCAAAGGCGAGATGCAATTTCCCGTCTGCGGCGGGTGATATATCTTTAAATACCCGAACATGCAGGCGGTTTGGAGCTCCCGATTCGGCGAGAGGATCAAAATCGCCCAGCCGCTGCATCCCATTCATAGACACCTGGAAGGTTCGGCTCGACTCTGCTCCGCCCCGTGAATTCCCGGCGCCGTACTCCGTCTCGGCGAAATACAAACGCAGCTCGTAGGTCCCCTTCCCGAGCGGAATGTCGTATCGGAACGTGCCGGACCGTTGGGCCTTTATCAGCTTTGGGTCGGGTAGACCCTCGATCCCGTGGTTAAGGGGGACGGGAAAGGAATGTCCGCCCGAAAAATAGGCATCTGCTAGCCAGGTGTGACCTTGACGATCAGTAAAGGGCGCACCGTGATATCCCGCCAGCATGCGCAACTCGGGCGGGACGGGGTCTGTCAGATCTCCGGCCCAGACCTCATCCTGGACCTGAGACTTCTCCCGCGTTCTCTTTTGGCCTTCGCGCGACACGAAGATTGCGAGCGCGATGGACACCAGCACCATTGCGGCGACTCCCGGCCACCGCGCAGCAGGCAGACGAACGTTGACCGCTTCTGTCGACCGCAGCTCTTGCATTGCGGACGCCTCAGTTGGCGCGCGCGAGACCGTGGTCGCATGCACGCGCCCGTTGCTGCTCGCATCGCCGTTCTGAACAAGAAACTGCGGTACGTACTGGCCGTTAGGGATCGTGATCCGGATCGCGTGTCCCGCTCCACCGGAACCGTAATACTCACTCAACCGCCTCCGAAGGCGGTGAGCCTCCACACGAACAATCGAGTCTTTCTTTGGATCAAACCCTGGGCCGCGTCCTAGAGCCTCCACTCCGATCGTGTATTCTTTGATCTGGTCCGCCCGCCCTTCAAAATACTGTTCGCAAATATACCTTAGGAAGCGAACTAAATGTGGCGCGCGACTGAATATGCCCGAGCACAGCACCTTGTTCAATTCTGCCCGCTCGTCCTGAAGCTGCACGGCTTCCAGCACTGAACTGCCAGCTTATCTTACGAGGCTGCGGTTGGCAAGAGTGTTAACAAACATTGAAAACCTTAGATTTGCTGTGTTAACGGCTTTGTTAACTCCGGAATAACTGTCTGCTTCTTGATACAAGTTCAGATCTACCTATAAACTTGGGGAAACTTTATTGTTCCGGACTTCCATCCGAGAAGGGTTTCTATGACAAAAAGTTTGCAGGTGCTTGCGGTAGCTTTACTGTGTCTGGCCGGCACGCTTTGGGGACAGGCGATCTTCGGAACCTTGACGGGCGTTGTCACCGACCCCTCAGGCGCTGTTGTCGCAAACGTAAAAGTCACACTGCGAGATACCGGATCTGGCTCAGTTCGAGACACGGTCACCGACAGTGACGGCTATTACACCTTTGCCTCTATCCCGGTGGGAACCTATGTCCTCACAGTAGTGGCACCAGGTTTTCAGACCACTAAGGTCGAGAACATCGCCCTGGGCGGCGGCGAGAAGCGTAATGTTAACGTTTCACTCCAAGTTGGAAGCACGAACCAAACCGTCGAAGTGGTCGGCGCCGCGGACATCATTACTCCGGTTGACTCCGGCGAAAAGTCCGACATTCTGACCACCAAGGAACTGGAAAACTACGTCCAGGTGGGCAGCAACGCCGCCGAGTACATCAAGATCATGCCCGGATTCGGCATCCAGAACGGATCCTCGAATCACGCCAGCTATACCGGACAAACCATCGGCATAAACGCGAACGGCGACAGCGGAAGTCAAAGCCCGCTAAACAACAACTATAGTTACAACGGATTGCCCGGGAATACGCTGGACATCGTGGCGGACGGAGCTCACGTTTCGGATCCTGGATGCAATTGCGACACTCCAGTTAACCCGAATGCCGATTTCATTCAGGAATTCAGGGTTCTGGCTTCGAACTTCAGTGCCGAAGAACAGAAGGGCCCAATGGTCATCACTACGGTTACCAAGGCCGGCGGCTCGCAATTCCATGGAAACGCATTCTTTTCTGCCAGAAATTACGTTTTGAATTCCAATGACGCGCTGTTCAACGCCGAAGGCGCGAAGCAGCCGCAGAACAAGTACTACTATCCGGGCGGCAGTATCGGCGGTCCGGTACTAATTCCATGGACCAAATTCAACCGGCACCACGACAAACTGTTCTTCTTCACCGGGTATGAATACTTTTATCAGGTCCTCGACACGGGCTTGCTCCGCGCCACAGTTCCAACCTCAAGCGAACTGTCCGGCAACTTCTCGGCATCTTCGGTTGCCCAGGAAGGCAACATCACGGCCGCCGGCAAGCCTCCAGGGCAGGTGAATATGACGCTGTTCCCTGGCGGTCAGATTCCAGCGTCGATGATCGATCCAAGCATGCTCGCGTTGATGAAGCTCTATCCGGCGCCGAACGCGAATCCCAACGCGACGGGCGGCTATAACTACGTACAATCCGAAATTTTCAATCAAAACAATATCCAGTGGGTCTCGCGCGTGGATTACAACGTCAGCGACAATACCAAGCTGTTTGTCCGCTATAACCTGCAGCGGGAAACTCAGCAGTTTCCGGTTGGTCTCTGGTGGCGCAATGGCAGCCAGGTTCCTTACCCGACCCCGATTGAGGGATTGAACCGGTCCGACTCCGTTACGGGATCGCTAACGCACGTTTTCAGTCCGACCATGACTAACGAATTCGTAGCGGCTTACACGTTTGTCGGTTTTCCAAACGTATTTGAGAGTCCATCGAAGGTCAATCCAAGCAACGTCGGCTTTACCGATCCGCTGCTCTTCAAGAACAGCGTTCCCCAGATTCCATCCTTCGGCCAGTTCGGCGGCGAGGCCGCGCTGGTGTTCAATCCGGGAGGGTTCGAGGCAGGCGGAGCGTCTTCCGGGCTGTACGCCAACAAGTACATGCCCAGCGTGAGCGATACGCTCACCAAGGTCTGGGCCACTCACACCTTCAAAACCGGGTTTTTCTATGAATGGATCCGAAACGCCCAGCCGGCTAACAACTTCACGAACGGCGAAATGATATTCGACCCCAACGGCAATCCTTTGAGCACCGGGAACCCCTACGCCGATGAGTTAACCGGGAATCTGAACTCATTCACACAGACCAACTTCAATCGAATTAATGATATTTCGTACAACACCTATGAAGGCTTCATTCAGGATTCGTGGAAGGTAAATAAGAAACTGACACTAGAACTCGGGCTGCGCATGACCCATTTCACTCCCTGGTCAGACGATGAAGGCTATGGATATTCCATTTTCATTCCGTCGCAATATACAGGTTCGAGTTGTGCTTCGGCGCCGACTTTCTGCGGATTTCAATGGCACGCTCGCGACTCAGCCGTCCCGCTTGGTGGATTCCCAATGCGGACACTGTTTTGGCAGCCTCGCTTCGGTGTAGCGTACGACCTTACCGGAAAAGGCAATACTGTTCTGCGCGGTGGCTGGGGTCGGTTCTACTATCACTCCGGCCAGTTCACGAGTGGCCTCGATACCTCCGCGGGTTCCGAGACAGTTACTTTGACTTCTACGAATTGGTGCGGAAGGTCCTCGCCGTGTACATCGCCGTTATTGGCAAGGAATCTCGTCAATATACCGTTTACGGCCGCGGCACCCACCCCTGCAGCTGTGGACAGTAAAGATAACAATCAACCATACACCGACAGCTACAGCTTCACGATCTCTCAACGTTTGCCGTGGGCCAGCCTGCTGGAAGTGGCGTATGTAGGAAACCAGAGCTACAACCTGCAAAACAGCGCGGGCGCGGGAAGCAATATAAATCTGGTTCCGGTGGGGGCGCTTTTCGGTCAGCCGAATCCAGGAACTGCGATCGCCAATAATTTCCGTCCCTTCTTGGGTTATGGCGATCTGAATCTCGCCACAAATAACATCTACTCCAATTACAATTCCTTGCAGATCAAGTTTCTTCGGCAAAGGAGCCGGTATACCATTAGCGCGAACTACACTTATGGCAAGTCGCTGGGTACAGTCAGCCCGAACGGCACGAACTTAAGTAGCCTTCAGGCCACTCTAGATCCATTCAATCTCGGGCAAAACTATGGCCTTGAACCGGGTGATCGCAGGCACATCTTCAACATCGCCTACTCGCTTGAACTCGGCAACCCGATCCACGGCAACAAGCTCGCTGCGGGAGCAGTCAACGGTTGGCAGCTCTCCGGAATTACCCAGTGGCAGAGTGGCGCAAATCTCACTTACGCCGGCAACGGCTTCAACTACAGTATGTCGCTGACGGGCTCAGGCGTGCCCTGTCCAACCGCGGCACTGCGCGCGGGCGTGGCATATCCGGTCGTCTGCGGCACCAATGCGGTCCTCCCAGGCTCCGTCAGCGCTACTAACTTGACAGGAATTCCGATCAATAATCAGTCCATTTTGGGCACAAACGCTATCCAGCTCAATCCACTGGTGACTTGCAATCCCTCGTCCAATCTGGGTATGAATCAATTTGTCAATCCCAGTTGCTTCAGCGTGCCGACCACTGTCGGCCAGAATGGCCCAACGCTTCTCCCCGTCTCCTACGGTCCCGCTTTCTTCACTTCCGATTTGGGCTTATTCAAGAACTTCCAGATCAAGGAGTCGATGAAGCTTCAGTTCCGGATACAAGCGTATAACTTCCTCAATCACCCGTTGTGGTCGTTCAACGGTAGCAACTTGGCCCTTAGTTTCACTCAGAACTCAAACGGCTCGTTCACAAATACCAGCCCTCTATTTGGCACGGTCACGACTAAGCAAGGAAATCGCATCGTAGAACTTGCAGTCAAGTTCTATTTCTAACTGTCCGAAACGAAGAAGGCAAGAATGGGGATGGCTTCGACCATCCCCTCCTTCGCGATCCAAGTACTACAATTAGTGTTCCCGATGTTTCGATCGCTGGCAGCCGGATTCGTCTTGGCCAGTTGGCTTTTCGCCCAAACGCCGTCTCCAGACGCTCTGCTTCAACATGCCGTTGAGCTGCAGCAACGCGGAGATCTCGAAGCGGCCGCCAGCGCTTATCGCGACTTTCTCGCGCTCAGGCCGAACGAAGCTCCTGCCCGATCGAACCTGGGTGTCGTGCTGGCGAAGCTCGGACGATTCGATGAGGCGATCCCGGAATATCGCAAAGCTCTCGATCTGCAGCCCACCAATACGGGCATTCGCCTCAACTTGGGATTGGCCTACTACAAATCGGGCCGCATCGCTGAGGCGGCAAAAGAGTTCTCGAACGCTCGGAGCACAGCGCCGGAAAGTCTGCAAATTGATCTTCTCCTGGCGGATTGCTACTTGCGAATGGGCCAGAACAACGACGTTATCACATTACTGGCCCCAGTTGAACAGCAGAATCCAGATAATCTGGCGATCGCTTATTTGATGGGCACCGCGCTGATTCGGAGTAACCAAATCGCCGAAGGCCAAAAACGCGTCGATCGAATCTTAAAGAATGGAGACTCGGCTGAAGCACGCTTTCTGTTAGGCAGCCAGATGTTTGCAGGGGGCGACTTTCCTGGTGCCGTCAAACAACTCGGGCGCGCGATAGACGTGAATCCAAATCTGCCCGAGCTCCAATCGTATTACGGCCAGGCACTGCTGAACACGGGTGATCCGGATTCCGCCTCTGACGCGTTCCGAAAAGAGCTGGCCTCCAATCCAAATGATTACGAGGCGAACCTATATTTAGCAGAGATCCTGATCGTCCGGAAGAAGTGGTCCGAAGCTGAGCCGCTGTTAATATGCGCGCTGCAAGTGCGGCCGGATTCCCTCACTGCCAAGAAAGACTTGGCGACCGTGCGGAAGCGAGGCGAGCTGGCGGCGAATGGACTTCGGCAAGGACCGCAGCCTGGAGAAAAAGCGCCTTCGTTCACGGCAACCAGACTCGATTCCGGGGAGATAGTTTCTCTTGAACGGCTGAGACACGAAGCGCCCGTCCTGCTGGTGTTCGGCAGTTACACCTGCCCGAACTTCCGGGCAGCCGCCGCCAGCCTGAACAAGTTATATGCCGCATACAAGGGCCATCTCGCCTTCTATCTGATCTATATTCGCGAGGCGCACTCGACGGCCGATTGGCAGAGCACGCGTAACGAGCGTGAGGGAGTAGTCTTGGGTCCGGCCACGACCATCGGTGAACGAAAACAGCATGCAACCCTATGCGTGCGGAAGCTACACCTCGATCTGCCTGCTTTGCTGGACGGGATGAACGGCGCTGCCGAGAAATCTTACGCCGCGTGGCCCAGCAAAGCGTACCTGATTGGCGCCGATGGCCAGGTTATTTTCAGCACTGGCCTGAGCGATCTGGAATTCAAACCCGCGCTGCTGGACGCTGCGATCCGGCAGGTTGCGCAGAACCCGGGCGCCTTAGCCCAGGACGCGATTGATAAGCAGCGCGCGGGTGATCTCGAAGGGGCTGTGGCCAAGTATCGGGATTTTCTCAAGGTTCATCCTGAAGCAGCCGTGATCCATTCCAATCTGGGAGCCGCCCTGGCGGGGCTCGGACGATTCGAAGAAGCCGTTGCCGAATACCAGATCGCATTGAAACAGGCTCCCTCGGCTCCTGGCGCGGCGTTAAATTTGGCCTTGGCCTATTACAAAATGGGGCGGATCGGAGATGCGGCTGATCAGTTGGCGAAAGTTCGCGCGGGCGACCCCACCAGCAGCCAGGCGACGCTGCTGCTTGCCGATTGCTATTTGCGGATGGCTCGAAATAAAGATGTGATTCGTCTACTCGAGCGCACGGAGCATGAGCATCCCGATGACCTGGCGATTGCTTACCTTCTCGGCACAGCGTTGATTCGCGACAACCAAGTGCAGCAAGGACAGGTCCTAGTAGATCGTATTCTGCGCAACGGCGAATCCGCCGAAGCACACCTCATGCTCGGCAGCGCCAAAATGCAGGTTCGTGATTTCGCCGGAGCGCGAGACGAGTTTGCCAAAGCTGTGTCTTTGAATTCAAAAGCTGCGGACGTTCACGTCCTCTATGCACAAGCCCTGCAAGTTACCGGCGATCCCGATGGCGCGCTAAGGGAATTCAAAGCGGAATTGGCCATCGATCCCTACAACTTCGATTCGAATCTCGAGATGGGAGTATTGCTTCGGCAAGATGAGAAGTTCGACGAGGCACTCGGATATTTCAATCGAGCCCTAAACGTGAGGCCTAGCGACTTAGCAGTGCGCTATCAGATCGCGACAATCTCTCTCGCTCAAGGTGAAATCGAAAAGGCACGGCAGGAGTTGGAGTCTATCGTGAAGGAAGCGCCTCGATTCACCGAAGCGCATGTCTCCCTCGCGACAGCCTACTACCGTCTGAAGCGTCCCGAGGACGGAAATAGAGAGCGCAGCATTGTGCAAAAGCTCACGGCCGAAGAGCAAGCCAAGCAGCCAGGAGCGAAAACGCAGTGATTCTGGCCGCTCGGCCCATGGGTGCGCTCTTTCTCTCTTTTCCGTTGCTGGGCGGAGCTTTGGCGGGGTCGCGGGTCTGTGGAGGTTGCCATCAGCGCGAGTATGCGTCGCAGATCGCAACGTCCATGGCCCATGCGATGGAACCCACCGCTACCTGCCGCATTCTCGACCAGCACAGAACGTTGACTTTTCGAGACGGGCCGTACTCTTATCGCATCGAGCGGAAAGGCGATCAAGAGATCTATACAGTCAGTGATGGTATGGCCAAGATAACCGTCCCGCTCGATTACGCGTTTGGGTTGGGTAAAGCCGGGCAGACCTACATTTTTGAACGAGAAGGCAAGATGTATGAGAGCCGGGTGAGCTTTTACAACGTGTTAAACGGCCTTGACTTGACCATGGGAGCGTCAAATTCTAAACCCCGCAATTTAGAGGAAGCTGCGGGGCGGCTGATGAGCAGGCCTGAAGCTGAGCAATGCTTCGGTTGCCATACTACCAGTGCGGAGCGCGACGCATTTCGCACGCCGGAAGCACTGACGCCCGGAGTCAATTGTGAGCACTGCCATGGATCGGCCGCCGCGCACGTCGAAGGCTTTCGGCGCGGTCAGCCGGTCCCGATGAAGAAGCTCTCCAGCTTGACCACGGAAGAATTATCAGATTTCTGTGGGCAGTGTCACCGGACATGGGCTCAGATTGCAGGGGACGGTCCGCACAATATCAACAATGTGCGATTTCAGCCTTATCGGTTAGCGAACAGCAAGTGCTACGATCCTTCCGATCGCCGTATTGCTTGCACGGCTTGCCACAACGTGCATGAGGAAGTAGTAGACTCCGCTTCGTTTTACGATCGAGCCTGTTTGGCGTGTCACGCGAATGGCGGAAAACCGGGTGCCAAAAACTGCCCGGTTGCGGCGGAGAGCTGCGCTTCGTGCCACATGCCCAAACTGGAGCTTCCGGGTGCGCACTACAAGTTTGCTGACCATGACATCCGTGTCGCAAGAGCGAATGCGTCTTATCCGCCATAACGGTATGAGACTGACAAGACGAGAGTGGATCTGGCTTGCGGCTGTTTCCGGCGTTTCTCGCTCACGGAGCGAGGAACAGCCGCTGTTTCTCGAAGTGCCGCCGTCCTCGAGCAGAATCGAATGGGTCCACGAAAACGCTATCTCGCCAGAACATTATCTTCCGGAGACTTTGGGTCCCGGCTGCGCATTCCTCGACTTTGACAACGATGGCTGGATGGACATATTTCTCGTGAATAGCGGGCCATGCGATTTCTGGAAACCGTCGAAGCCGGTACGCAACGCGCTGTACAAAAACAATCGAAATGGAACGTTCACCGATGTCACGGAAAAGGCCGGTGTGACGGGTGCGTATTTCGGAATGGGGATCGCGGTCGGTGATTATGACAACGACGGTTGGCCCGACCTGTTCGGCACCGCATATGGCAACTGCATTCTATATAAGAACAACCACGATGGTACGTTCACGGACGTGACCGAGAGGGCCGGTTTGGCCACGCCTGGATGGACCACCAGCGCGGTTTGGTTCGACTATGACAATGACGGAAGGCTCGACCTGTTTGTGTGCAGCTTTGTCGATTATTCCGGAACGCACAAGTTCGAATGCGGCGATAACAAATTGGGGAAGCACTACTACTGCATTCCGCGTGTGTTCAAACCGACGGCCAGTTTTCTTTACCACAACAACGGGGACGGCACGTTCTCAGAAGTGAGCAAGGGAACGGACATTGCCAAAGCAATGGGAAAAGGTCTGGGAGTTGTTGTCACCGACATAAACAACGATGGCCGCATGGATTTGTTCGTCGCAAACGATACGGTACAAAATTTTCTTTTCGTCAATCGCGGGCCAGATTCGGGCGGCAAGTGGAAATGGGAAGAAATTGCTTTGCAAGCGGAAGTCGGATTTAGCGACAACGGCCAGCCGCGTTCGGGGATGGGCGTCGATGCAGCGGATGTGAACGGTGATGGATGGCAGGACCTGTTTGTTGCCAACGTGGACCAGGAGAGATTTTCTCTTTACTTGAACAATAGGGACGAGAGCTTTGCTGACGCCGCGCAGGCCCATGGCGTGGCGCAAGCGACTCGGCTGTTGAGCGGCTGGGGACTGAAATATTTCGATTACGACAACGACGGCGCTATCGACCTGATTCTTGCAAACGGCCATCCCGACGACATGATCGACCATTACTCAACACAGGTGACCTACAGGGAGCCGCTGCTGCTGTTTCATCAGGCCGAAGATCACAAACTGCACAACGTTAGCGCACAAGCTGGACCAGCGTTTCAGAAACAGTATGCGGCGCGCGGATTGGCGATTGGCGATTACGATAACGACGGCGCTATCGATGTGCTCATCGCGAATAATGGTGGTGTGCCCTTGCTGCTCAAGAACAACGCCGCGAAAGGGTGTAATTGGCTGGGGATAAAACTTGAAGGAACGCAGGCGAACCGCGATGCGATCGGCGCAAGAATTTATTGGACAGCCGATGGCAAGAAGAGGTATCGATTGAAAAACAACGGCGGCAGTTATCTGTCTTCTCACGATCCTCGAGAAGTGCTCGGGATCGGAAGCGCCGTTAGTATCGACGAGCTCGAGATTCATTGGCCGGCCCCGAGTAAACAGATTGATAAGTTCTCGAAGTTGCCAATCAACCGCTATATTCGGATCCTCGAGGGTAAGGGAATCGTCAGCTAGTTTGTTTCACGGAGGATTGGGTTCTATACCTTTCACTCATCGGGTGTGGGCGTACGGCCAAAAAATTCATGCAGCGCGGTGGTAGAACTTCAACAGCCCACCCAGGCGGTCGCGAGCTACAACGGGAGCTTTAGGGCGCAATGGTAGAGAACCGGATGCCGGAAAAAGCAGCATGTTCTCTTTGCCTTGGTGATTACGTTCGTGGTGATAATGCTTTGTGAACTCAGTTGTCGTACGCCGCAGCGAGGCCTCACCAAATAGAATCAACTTCGACAAACACTCATCTTTGATCGATTGCACTCAGCGCTCCGCGAAGGCATTCAAATTTGGACTATGCGGCGGGAGCAGAATTGGCTGCACTCCGCTCCATTTGAGCATGGTTCGGAATGAATGGCAGAACTTTGTGTCGCAGTCATGCAATGCAACGCGGGTACTAAGAAGAGCGCCATCGACGTCGTCTACCGCGTGTGGTCAAAGTATTCATACGCCCTGATTGTTGACGACAGTATGATGGTGCGTTTCGATGAAGAAGACGCAAGTGGCGCGCCTTTTGGCGTTTGTGACTGGGATGGTGAACCAACAGATTCTGCTGCAGCATGAGTACCTGGTCGCGGAAAATAGAATCCTGCGAGCGCAGCTACCTGGCCGACTCCGATTGACGGACGCGCAACGGTCGACTCTGGCAGAAATCGGCAAGCGACTCGGACGCAGTGCGCTCGGACAGGTCGCCTCGATAGCCAAGCCGGAAAGCATCCTGGGTTGGTATCGCAAGCTGATCGCCCGCAAATTTGATGGTTCCAAACACCGGCTCTATCCAGGACGGCCGGCTGTCGGACAGGAGGTAACGGAACTGGTCGTCCGGATGGCCCGCGAGAATAGCGGCTGGGGATACGACCGCATTGCAGGCGCATTGAAGAATCTCGGTCACCGCGTTTCGGATCAGACGGTCGGCGATATCTTGCACCGCTTTGGTATCGCCCCGGCGCCGAAACGTCGTCAGCAAACCACCTGGGCGGACTTCATTCGATCTCACATGGCTGTGCTGGCGGGTATCGATTTCTTCACCGTGGAAGTACTCACCTGGCGCGGCCTCGTTACATACTACGTACTGTTCTTCTTGCACTTGGACACTCGGCAGGTCACCATCGCCGGCATCACCAGACATCCTACCGAGGAATGGATGGTGCAGATGGCTCGCCGGGCAGTAGATGCGATTGATGGAGCGCTGCTGCCGGTTCGCTTCGTTTTACACGACCGCGATGCTAAGTTCTGCACTTCTTTTCGCGCCATGCTGCGCTCCGCCGGATTGCAACCTATTATGCTGCCGGCACGCAGTCCAAATTTGAATGCCTTTGCCAAGCGTTGGGTACGCACTATCAAAACCGAGTGCTTGTCAAAGCTCATCTTATTCGGCGAGACCTCGCTTCGCCGTACACTGGACGAGTTTTTGAAGCACTACCATCATGACCGCAACCACCAAGGGAAGGACAATCTCCTGCTCTTTCCTTCCCCTGCCTCGCTGCGACAAGCCACTCGCACTGGCATTCGCTGTCACCAGCGTCTAGGTGGACTGCTTAAGTTCTACCAACGCGCTGCATGAGTTTTTTGGCCGTACGCCATGGCATCGAGCTGGCAGAGAAGATCAAGAAGGGACAGTTCAAAGTCGGCAAGCTCGGCGAACGCGCGGCAACGATGCCGGAAATCTGGCGAGCTGCGTTAGCTGCTTAAGCAGAGTTACCTAAAATCGAACGACAGAACGGACCGATTCAGGCTTTATCTTGAATTTGCACCAGAGCCCTCGCAAGAATATCGGGTCCAAGATCGGCATTTCTCGTGTGCCGCGGGCCTAGACGCTTTCTTCAATCTCAGCGTCTGCCTGCTCCACTCGCGGGATTGAAAAGCTGTCGCCGTTTATTTTCGCGATTTCCGTCAGCTCCGGAACTCGACGAGATTTGCCCTTGACGAGCTTAAACAACTGTTCTAAACTGCTGCTTAATGGCTACTCGCAGCCAACGAGCGAAGCGTATCAAGGCCGAAGTTATCGAGGAACCGGCCGGAGCCACCCGGACGAGGCTGCTAGAAGCCGCAGCAGAAGTCTTTGCCGAAGTAGGTTACCAACAGGCCAAGATTCGTCAAATTTGCGCCCGGGCAGGTACCAACATCGCGCTTGTCAACTATCACTTCGGCGACAAGATGGGGTTGTATACCGAGGTTTTGCAGCGATCTATGCGAACCGGTCACGTGGACGCAATTCGAGGAGCACTTGACCAGAACGGGCCTCCCGAAGGCATCCTGCGCGCACTTATCAGAGCTCGGATGCGCGGTATGTGCAGCGGAGATCTGGCAGACCGGCAGTTTCGAATCGTCATCCACGAACTTGCGCAGCCGACACCGGCGATGGGGCGGGTGATCGATGATGTAACGCGGCCCATATATAAGCGAGTACTGGAGCTGATAGGAGCGATGATCGGCCTGCCTCCCGATGATGAGAAGACCCGGCTCTGTGCGCACAGCGTCATGGGTCAGATCATGCTCTACGCCCTCGCAAGTCCCGTTCTCAGACGGCTCTGGCCGGACCTGAAGATGACACCGGAGCAATCGGATCGCATTGCGGATCACATAGCGGACTTTTCGCTTACGTACCTACGAGAGCTACGCATCCAGAGGGCGCCCCAACCGCAAACCCCAACGCCCCAAGACAGAAGGAAACGGAAATGATCGAGCAGCAGGCCCCGCATCAAGCGCCCGAGAAAAGACAGCAGCCGCAACAGGGTTCAAATCCCGTTCCTTCGCCAAGCAAAGCTCCACGTTCTCGTCGCCGGATTCTGCTGTTAGTTGCGATTGTGGCGGTCGCCGCCGGTTTGTACCTCGTTTGGCGAGTGTTCTTCGCAACGCTACCGCTGCCGCCAAACGTCATCGCGCTCAGCGGCCGTATCGAGGGCGACGACTCTGCCATATCACCCAAGGCGACTGGACGCATTCTCGAAATCCGATTCCGCGAAGGCGATCGCGTCAAGGCCGGTGACATCATCGCGACCTTGAGCGACGAGCAGATCCGGGCTCGCGAGGAGCAGGCCCGAGCTGGGGTTTTCGTCGCCGAGGCAAGCAGCAAATCGGCTCGCGACCAGATTGCTGTTCTCGACCAGCAACTGCAACAGAACCAGATTCAAACCGCACAATCCAAGGTGGACGCAGAGGGGCGTGTGCGCCAGGCGCAGGCGGAGTTAGCGGCCGCGGAGGCCGACCTTGCTCAGCAGGAGGCCTCTTATCAGCTTGCGTCGTTCGATAAAGATGCTTATACACGACTCGCACAAACCGGCGCGGCTTCCGAGCGCCAGGCAAAACAGGCGACCGCCACGGCCGGTCAACAAGCAGCGGCGGTTGCAGCCGCAAACCGTCGGGTCGAAGCGTCACGAGGCGCGCTGACGACAGCTGAAGCGAATCTGGAAACTCCCAACATCCGAGAAGCTCAAGTCGCGATGGTCCGAAAGCAGATCGCGCAGCAGCGTGAGGAAGTGGCGAGCGCCGAAGCAAACACGGAGCAAGCGCGCGGTCAGTTGCGCGAAGCGCAGGCAAACCGGCAGGATCTCATCGTTCGCGCTCCTTTCGATGGCGTCATCGCCACGCGGGCTGCCGAACCGGGTGAAGTTGTCGCCGCTGGAACTGCGTTGGTCACGCTCATAGATCTGAGTAAGGTGTACTTGCGAGGCTTCGTTCCGGAAGGGCAGATCGGCAAAGTCAAACTCGGGCAGCCGGCCCACGTGTATCTCGACTCCAACCCCGATCAGCCCCTCGATGCCTACGTATCCCGCATCGATCCTCAGGCGACCTTCACCCCGGAGAACACCTATTTTCGCAACGAGCGAGTGAAACAGGTCGTGGGCGTCAAGCTGCAGTTGAAAGCCGCTATCGGGTTTGCCAAACCAGGCATGCCGAGCTGATGGCGAGATTCTCACGGAAGGCGATACATGGCCGGAAACGCATCGACGAAGATAACCGCGGCAGATCACGAAATCACAACTCCACGCGACCCGGAACGCGATGGATCGGGGCAGACAGCGATTCGTGTCGGCCATCTCTCGAAACACTATGGCGCGATTGAAGCGATTCGCGGCATCGATCTGGATGTCGAAAACGGAGAGATCTTCGGCCTGATCGGACCCGATGGAGCAGGCAAGACATCGACGTTCCAGATTCTTGCCGGCGTGATGGAGCCCAGCGATGGCCTTGCGGAAGTGTTTGGCCGCCCAGCGCGCGAGGCGCGCTCGCAAACCGGCTACCTCACCCAGGCGTTCAGCCTTTATCCGGACCTTACCGTCACCGAGAACATCCGCTACATCGGCGATCTGCGCCGCGTGCCTCCGCGCGAGATCGAAGAGCGCGGCCGCCGCTATTTAAAGATGTTCGACATGGATCGGTTTCGAGATCGGCTGGCGGGAAAACTGAGCGGCGGCATGAAACAGAAACTCGCGCTCGCTTGTGCGTTAGTGCCCCGGCCTCATGTGTTGTTACTCGACGAGCCTACTACCGGGGTCGATCCGGTCTCGCGTCGCGAATTCTGGGACACGCTCGCTCACCTCGCGGCGGACGGCTTGACGATTCTTGTCGCGACTCCGTATCTGGATGAAGCCGAGCGATGTCATCGGGTTGCGCTGATGCACGAGGGAGTGATTCAACAGGTGGGCACGCCTGCGGAGCTGCGATCCAGTTTGGGCGCGAAACGATTGGAGCTACGCGTCGAGAATCTCGCCGAGGCTGAGCGAGCTCTCTCCGAACCCGACAACTCCCAGGAAGACATTCTCGACGTGCAGCGTTTTGGTGACCGGCTGGATGTTCTCGTCCACAATCCCGCTCAGGCACGATCCATTCTCGAAGACAAACTGAAATCCGCCAATCTATCGATCGGCGAGGTACACGAAGATGAGCCGACTCTGGAGAACGTCTTTGTCGCCAAGCTCCGAGGTCTCGGTCTCATCATTCACGAAACGCCATTTCCTGGCCGTCACTCTCACCAGGATCTTCGAGGCCAGGTCGCTATCGGGGCGAAGGATCTCACGCGGATCTTCGGCCACTTCACCGCTGTCAAGAACGTGAACTTGCAAGTTCACTACGGCGAAATCTATGGTCTGCTCGGCGCGAACGGAGCCGGCAAGACGACCACCATCAAGATGCTTTGCGGCCTTCTGGAGCCAACGCAAGGAGAGGTGCAGCTAGCTGGCGAGCGAGGGCTGCGATCCGGAGGCGTCCGGCAACGGATCGGCTATATGTCGCAGAAGTTCTCGCTTTACGACGATCTTTCGATCCGCGACAACCTCGATTTCTTTGCGGGCGTTTATGGAGTTCCTGGGCGCGAACGCGAAGAGAAGAGGAAGTGGGTGCTGTCGTTTTCGGGACTGGAAGGTAAACAGGACCAGATCACCGGCAGCCTTCCCGGCGGATGGAAGCAGCGCGTGGCTTTCGGCGCCGCAATCATGCATGAGCCCAGCATCCTTTTCCTGGATGAACCGACATCCGGCGTAGATCCCCTGGCTCGCCGCGCCTTCTGGTCGATGATCAACCGGCTCGCGGACGCGGGCACTGCCATTCTCGTGACCACCCATTATCTCGAGGAATCGGAGCAATGCAATCGCCTCGGCCTAATGGTTGCCGGCGAGCTCGTCGTCGAAGGGACTCCGAGTGGCATCAAGAATGAGCAGAAGGGTCACCTGCTGGAGTTCGCCGTCGATCAACCGCAACGCGCGGCGGATCTGCTCAAAGAGGATATGGAACGATGGCGGGTCTCGCTGTTTGGCAATCGGCTTCATGTCATTACCGATGAGGATGCGGCCACAGGTCAGCGGTCGACCACGGAAAAGTTAACGTCGAACGGCATTCGCATCGTTAACGTGCGCGAAGGCCGCTTCTCAATGGAAGACGTGTTCATCAGCGTCGTGCAAAAGGCGCGCCAACAGGGCAAAGTAGCCGCCGAGGAGTAAGGAACAGATGAGACGAATTTTAGCCCAGGCCCGCAAAGAGCTGATCCAACTGGTACGAGATTGGCGCACGCTCGGTCTTGCGCTGGTCCTCCCTTTGGCTCTGCTCATCTTGATGTCAACCGCGATTTCATTCACGGCAAGCCACTTGCCTATCGTGGTCCAGGATCTGGACGACTCACCGGCTTCACGCGAGCTAATTGATGCGTTCCGCGCTTCCCTGACCTTCCACGTCGTATCTTGGCCGTCGGACAGGCAGCCAGAAAAGGCGCTCACATCGAACACGGCTCATGGGGTGCTCATCATACCGGAGCATTTTGGTCGTGACATGGCGCGCGGCGTCAATTCACCCGTTCAGCTGCTTGTCGATGCCTCCGATGCCAACACCGCCAAGCTAATTTCGGGCTACGCGGGCGAAATTACCAGAGCTTACGACCAGCGCATGATGGGTTTGTCTCCGCCCCAACCCGTTCAGGCAGCGATACGGCTCTGGTACAACCCCGGCCGTTCATCGAAGAAGTTTTTCGGCCCTGGCATCTTCGTTCTCGGGCTGTCCATGTTTCCACCACTGCTCGCCTCGCTCGCCATGGCCAAGGAGTCAGAACAGAAGACAATTCTCCAGGTCTACGTCTCCAGCATCTCGTCTCATGAATTCCTGCTCGGGAAAATTTTCGCATTCATGGCCGTGGCAGGCGGCAGAGTGCGTGCTCATGCTCATCCTGCTGTTCACCTATTTCGGCCTGAGCATTGTCGGCGATCCGACCCCATTCATCGTCGCCACAATCCTTTACGCTTTCTGCGTCGCATCGTTCGGAACCATGGTGGGGGCGGCGATTCCGAACCAGGTAGCCGCCATTCAAGCCGTCGCGTTCGGCGGTTTCCTCCTGGTTTTTCTGCTTTCTGGCCTGATGTTTCCCATCGAGAACATCCCAGCGGGAATCCGTTGGATCTCCATTTTCATCTGGGGCAAATACTACATCGAGATCGTGCGCGACGCTCTTCTCGAAGGCGGCGGCTGGCCTGCCACGTGGTTCAAGGTGGCGATCATCGGCTTCATCGGAGCGATCTTCTACGGGATTGCGTGGCGCAAAATGCGACGCATGCAACTGGAGGCGTAAACATGAGGGAACGAATTATCAATCACCGGCTCCGCGCTCTCATCCGTAAGGAGTTCGCCCAGATCCGGCGCGACCGCCGTCTGGCCATCTCTCTGGTTCTTCCGCCCACGCTGCAGTTGTTGCTGTTGGGCTTTGCTTTGAGTGCGACCGTAACCAACCTCAAGCTCGGAGCCGTCGACGACAGCAGAACGCCCGAAAGCCGCGAGCTCATTGCGGTATTGAGCGAAAGCAAGAGTTTTCGGCTGGTCAGCTACTATTCGTCGGTCGACCAGCTTGGTGACGCCATCAGCCGTGGCAAGGCCGATGCGGGCGTCGTGATTCCCTATGACTACACCCGCAACTTGCAACGCGGCCGCACAACCACAGTGCAATTTCTCTTGAACGCCATGAACGCAAATACGGCAGCCATCGCCCAAGGCTATGCGGAAGGTGTAATTCAGTCCTACAACGCCGGGCTGGCGAGCGCGGGATTGCATGTAGGCTTTCAACCAATCGAAGCGCAGGATCTAAGTCGCCGCGGTCAGGCACAACTGCACTCGGCCTATCTCTACAACCCGGGACTGAAGGACTCCTGGTTTATTGTCACCGGCGTCTTTGGTCTGTTATTGATCCTGAATAGCTCGCTGGTCGCGGCCGGGGCCATGGTCCGGGAACGGGAAGCCGGCACCATCGAGCAGTTACTCATGTCCCCGGCAAGCACCTCCGAAATCATCATTGCTAAAATCGCGCCACTGTTTGTTCTTCTCTTCCTGATGGCCCTATTGGGAGTCGCTGTCATGAAGCTTGCTTTCGGCGTGCCCTTTCACGGCAAGCTTCCGCTGGTGCTCTTCGGCGCTGCTCTGTGCATTTTGTCCGGCATTAGCCTAGGTACCGTAAACGCGACATTCTCCAAGTCAGCGCAGCAGGCGCAACTGATGGTCTTCTTCATCAATCCTCCGCTCAATTCGACGGCCGGAGCGCTGAATCCGGTTGAAGCAATGCCAGCATGGTTGCAGCCCTTCACCGTAGTCAACCCCATTCACCACTTCGCAACCATTGCTCGCGCGAGTCTGCTCAAAGGTAGCGGCTTTCTAGACCTCTGGCCCAATTTCCTGGGCTTATTCGCTTTCACGCTCATTCTGGTTTCGTTAAGCGTCTGGCGCTTTCGGAAACAGCTCAGCTAGGGAAAAGGCACGAAGCAAAACAATGCGCACTCGAAAACGGCTTATCGTCCGCACCACCATCTCCGCGTCGATTCTCTTCACTGCGACCTGCGCGTTTGCCCAGCTCGCGCCACCCAGCGGTCAGGGACAAGGCCCAACGCGAGCGAATCAACTCCCGCTGTCTGGCCGGAGTGGCCAGAGCGGATCGGTGACCGCAACGGAGTCACCTGTTCCGGGAACCACAACCAGCGTGAACACTATCAACCCTACGGTGCAAGTGCAGGGGCCTTATAGCGGAAGCGCCGCAGGTAAGATGCCGTTTTCCGGCAAGCTCTCCTTACACGATGCAATCGAGCGAGGCCTCCAATACAACTTGGGCGCGGTGGGCATTGCGCAGGCAGTGCAGCAGGCCCACGGCGAAACCCGAGTAGCGCGCAGTGCCCTGCTTCCCAATCTGAATGGGAATCTATCTGAGACGGTCGAGCAACTGAACTTGCAAGTCGTTGGCTTGCGCTTCAAATCACCGATCCCCGGGTTTTCCATTCCCTCTGTTGTCGGTCCCTTCAACTATTTTGATCTGCGAGCGAGCCTGTCCCAAACGGTTGTGGATCTGACCGCCTGGAACAACTACCGCTCGGCTACAGAAAATCTTCGTGCCAACCAACTCTCTGGAAAGGACGCACGCGATCTCGTCGTCCTGGCGGTCGGAGGCGCCTATCTCCAGGTGATTACGGCTGCAGCCAGGGTGCAGTCCGCGCATGCTCAACTCGAGACCGCCAACGCACTCTTGCAACAAACTTCGCAGCAACGTGCGGTGGGCGTCGTTGCGCAGATCGACGTCAACCGGAGCCGAGTGCAGATGTTGACACAACAGCAACGCCTGATCTCGCTCGAAAATGATCTGGCGAAACAGAAGATCAACCTGGCGCGTATCGTCGGGCTACCACCGAACGATCGATACGAGCTTGCCGATGATGTCCCCTTCGCGGCCGCGCCGGACATCAGCCTGGAAGACGCCCTCAAGCAGGCCTTCGGAGAACGCTCGGATCTCAAAGCGGCGGAAGCCCAGGTTCGAGCTGCGGAGCGAGCGCGATCGGCCGCACGCGCCGAACGTCTCCCGTCCGTGTCGCTCAGCGCCAATTACGGTGCAGTCGGCATGAATCCAGCTCACGCCCACGGAACATTTTCGGTCGTGGGAAGCCTGAAATTTCCGATTTGGCAAGGTGGCCGGATCGAGGGCGACGTCGAACAAGCCGGCGCAGCTTTGGTGCAGCGGCAGGCGGAACTCGAAGATCTTCGTGCACGAATCGAAGGTGATGTGCGAAACGCGTATCTGGATCTCGAAGCCGCCAGGAGCCAGGTAGAAGTAGCGCAGGAGAATCTTCGAGTGACAAAGGAAAATCTCGAACTGACCCGGCAGCGCTTCGATGCCGGAGTGAGCGACAACGTCGAGGTAGTGCAATCGCAGGAGTCCGTCGCCAGCGGGGAGCTGGACTACATCAACAGCGTATTTGCCCACAACATCGCGAAACTCAGCTTTGGCGCGGGCCATCGGCCAGGCGGCCCACAACCTGGCCCAGTTTCTGGAGGCGCGATCGCAGTGACAAATGCCCAAACCTATGTTGCGTCATTTGGCGCACTTCTTCCTCGCCCAAACGCCTGAATTACCTGCAAGTTGCTGCATAATCTGGAAAGCAGACTGGAAGGATGTGTTGCAAATAGCGCCGGGAGAGCGAAGCGCTTGCGAGTTTTGCGGTAGCTAAACAGCGAGACCAAAGATAATTTTGATGAATCGGACTTGCGCGGCGATATTGCCCTTTGACAACCACCGAACCTGCCCTTTGCGAATCATGTGCATTGCTTCGTAGGCTTGAATCGTGCGTTCTGCGCGATCAAAGGAACGGAATCCCAGACTAGCGTTGATCCGACGCTTAATCGAGCGGTGATCTTGCTCGACGATGTTATTGAGATAAGGAACAATGCGACAGCGGCATCTTCTACCAAGCGCGCGCTCCTGTTTAAACTCCTCGATAACGGTCGGGTAAGAAGGATTTCCATCCACATTAATTACGCGCGGGCGAGGATGCGCGGGAGCGGCAAGTGCCTTCTGGAAGAAGCGCCGCGCACTCGTCAGATCGCGACTCTCTGAAAGCAAGAAGTGAATCGTTGCGCCTGTTGAATCCACAGCCCTGTATAAATAGGTCCAGCGCCCAGCGACGCGTACATAGGTCTCATCGGTCCGCCAAGAACGGTTGGTCGGCTTCAGCTCTCGGCGAATTCGCTCATTCAATTCCGGCGCGTAACGCTGCACCCATCTCCAGATCGTAGAAGGATCTATCGAGAGGTTCCGCTCGCACATTATCTCCGTCAGATCGCGATAGCTGAGGGAATAGCGCAAGTACCAGCGAACACAGAGCACGATGATCTCATCCGTAAAGTGTCGCCCTCGGAACAGTGCTGCTCGCTTGCAAACCATCGAGCTTCACCCTAACGGATCATCCGCGCGTATTTGCAACACAGCCATCATGAACGCAACCACCAAGGGAAGGACAATCTCCTGCTCTTTCCTTCCTCTGCCTCGCTCCGACAAGCCACTCGCACTGGCATTCGCTGCCACCAGCGTCTAGGTGGACTGCTTAAGTTCTACCAACGCGCTGCATGAGTTTTTTGCCCCTACGAGCATGCCGTGCGAAAAATGTGAAAGAATACGGCTTCAGCGCCATCTGCGGTGAGCGGAAGCAGACGCCCCGATTTGATGTAAGCCGTTGGAATTACGGCGTCGTTATAGAATCAATGGAAGGCCGTCTCTTGCTTGGGGTGCAAGAGGTCCCGGGTTCAAATCCCGGCGGCCCGACCAATCGAATACGGCCCATGCCATTATGGCGGAACCGGTAGCGGCTTGGACGCAGCTCCTCCGTCGCCGCAGAATCCCATAGCTCCGATTCCTGCAACTAGCTCCGATTCCTGCAACTAGCTCCGATTCCTGCAACAGTCGTGACGGTCTGGGCAAAGGACGCCGATGCAAAGCACGCCGATGTGATGCCCAGCGCGATCCAATACGTGTTTTTCATTTCTCCTCCCATGCCAACCGCTCAGCCTGTGGAGGTACGGTTGCAGATGTTGCCATCGGTAGCAGCCCCATCGATACCAGACCAATGATCAGTGCTAGGTCGCTTGCCAGTACGACGGCCGGAATGTCGCCAATCCGTCCGATTGGGAACAGGATCGCTCCCACTAATACGCTGAGTGGCAGCAGGCGGTTGGCGGTGCGGCTGCGATATAGAGCGATGCTCAAGACCACCAACCCTATGGCGAACGCTGGTGCTGGTAGCGGGAAGAGCGCGCCAAACTGGAGGACATTATGTAAGGTCCGGTCCACGATTTCTTGCGCCCCGGGCGCGAGTCCGGCGTGCGAGAGTGACCAGTGCGCGCTGGTCACGGTGGAAACCGTGGCGACGTTAAGCAGCCCGATGATGCACAGCGTCGTGCCGAACAGAGTGGTCAGCGCCGCCCGCTCGCGCGTGAGGCGTACTAGTCCAAAAACGGCGGGAACGAACAGAGCGACGGCCACTTTGGCTAACACTTCGCCAATTTCAATCCGGTTCGCCTGCCGGAACAGGTCGGCAACGGTTAATGTGAGGGGCGCGGCGATGAGGGCGATTCCACAGGCCCTGGTTCGGAACGCGTTTGATTGGGTACTTGTCATAAAATCTCCTTCAGCCTGGCAAGCGACAGACGCGCGGAAAAGTGTTCACCTCCACTGTGCGTGGTAGCATAATTGGCTATGGCCATCGGGGGGCCGCAATCGCAGGAGATCACGGCCTTGCTGGAACGGTGGACCCAGGGCGACCGATCCGCGCTCGACCACCTGATGCCTCTGGTCCACGAAGAGCTACGCCGCATGGCGCGACAACACCTGCGGCGAGAACGCCCGGACCACACTCTTCAGGCGACCGCGCTGGTGCATGAGGCATATCTCCGGCTGGCAGGCGGTCAGCAGGGATTTGCCTTACAGAACCGCGCGCAATTCTTCGCCATCTGCGCCCAAGTCATGCGTCATGTGCTGGTGGACCACGCTCGCGCGCATGCGCGGGAGAAACGCGGCGGAGGTGCTCTGCGCGTCTCGCTGCTCGAGAACGAGATCCTGGCCGAAGAAAAAAATCCGGACGTGCTTGCACTGGATCGCGCGCTTACGGCGCTTGAGAAAGTGGATGCGCGGAAAGCCAGGCTCGTGGAACTGCGCTACTTCGCCGGCCTCACAATTGTGGAGACCGCGGAGGTCACGGGCGCTTCGGAGATGACCGTCCGCCGCGAGTGGCGGCGCGCCAAGGCTTGGCTTTACCGTCTCCTGACGGAGGGGGGCGATGGATCGGGCTGAACACTGGGGGCAGGTTGACGAATTGTTTGCGGCAGCGCTGGAGCGTGAGCTTTCCACTCGGATCGCGTTTCTGGAGAGCGTTTGTGCCGGCCGGCCAGACCTGCGCCGCGAGGTCGAAAAGATGCTGGCCATCGATGAGAAGGTCAGCGGATTTATTGAACGCAGTGCCTTTCCGGCCGCGGCAGACCTCCTGGCGGCCTCCTCGGACCCGGACGCTCTGGAGGGGAGTCGCTTCATGCCAGGCGACCGCATCGCCAATCGCTACCGCGTGGCCGGACTGCTGGGGCGCGGCGGCATGGGTGAAGTGTATCGCGCCGACGATCTGAAGCTGCGCCAGCGAGTGGCCCTCAAGTTTCTTCCGGAGCGTTTATCGTCAGACGGCGCCGCCCTGGCTCGCTTCTACCAGGAAGTCAGCCTCGCACGCCAGATCTCGCACCGCCATGTCTGCCGCGTATACGACGTGGCCGAGAGCAATGGCCAGCACTTCCTTTCCATGGAATACGTGCAGGGCGAGGATCTCGCGTCGTTGTTGCGCCGCATCGTACGTCCGCAGCAGACCAAGGCCCTGGAAATCGCGCGGCAACTCGGCGCGGGGTTGGCGGCGATTCACGAGAAGGGCGTCCTGCACCGCGACCTCAAGCCCGGCAACGTGATGCTCGACGACGCCGGACAGGTGCGGATCACAGATTTCGGGCTGGCAACCCTGACGCAAAAAGCGCGCGAGGACGGGCTATTTGCGGGCACGCCAGCCTATATGTCGCCTGAACAGCTTACCGGCCAGGCGCTCACGGTGCGCAGCGATATCTACTCACTCGGGCTGGTCCTCTACGAAGTATTCACGGGTAAGCGAGCGTTCGAGGCGAACCGGTTACAGGAACTGATTGAGGCGCGTAAAGGCGGCGCCACACCAATTCAGCCTTCGCGGCATTTGGGCGACCTCGACCCCGTGGCGGAGCGCGTCATCTTACAGTGCCTGGAAAGGGAACCCGAGAAGCGGCCCGGTTCGGCGCTCGAGGTTCTCCGCGCGCTTCCGGGCGGCGACCCAATAGCCGCGGCGCTGGCCCTGGGGGAAACGCCGTCCCCAGAAATGGTGGCGGCATCGCCGAAACCGGGCACGATCCGCCCCGTCGTGGCGGCCGCACTTCTGGGTCTTTTTTTATTGTTGCTGGCGCTGACCGCGATCCTGAGCGGCGGCGCGGCGCTACACCGCTTCTTGCCGCTCGGAAAGTCCCGCGAGGTGCTGGAGGAGCGCGCACACGAGATCGTCAACCGCCTTGGATACACCATCGCTCCACGCGACACCATGGACGAGTTTGTGCTCGACAGCGAATATCTCGGGTACCTGGACAAGCATGACGCTTCTCCTGAGCGGTGGCGGCGCCTGGCAACCGCCCAACCTGGGGCACTGATGTTCTTGTATCGCCAGAGTCCCGGCCTTCTCGAGCCGAACAATGGCTCCAGGGTAACCTTCCAAGATCCGCCAAACATGGCTTCTGGAATGATCTCCATGAAGCTCGACATGGCAGGCGGGCTCAGCTACTTTGAAGCAGTTCCGGCACAGATTGACGCGGGAATCCCTCACGCGCCTGATTGGGGCGCCGTACTTCGGGAAGCCGGACTCGATCCAGGCCAGTTGCAATCGACGCCCTCGCAGTGGACTCCGCCCACGGCGTACGATGTACGAGCGGCTTGGAGCGGCGTCTATCCGCGCATGCCTGAGTTTCCGATACGTGTGGAAGCCGCCGCCTATCGCGGACAGTCCGTCTATTTCGAAATCGTGCCGCCGTGGCGCGCGGCTGAACGGCAGGTCGTCGAAGCGGCATCCGACAGAGCCGTATTAATTCCGTTGATGGCTGTGTTCCTTACGGCTCTCAGTCTGGGAACGCTGTTGGCCGTGCGGAACCTGCGACTAGGAAAGGGTGACCGGCGTGGCGCCATGCGCCTTGCGATTGTAATGTTTGCAGCCCGGATGATCCACTGGACCGTCGACACGCACCATGTCGCTTCTATTGATGAACTATCCGGCGCGTTGATCACAGGGCTGGAGTCGGCGTTGTTTTGGTCCGTATTTTTGGCCGTCATGTACTTGGCTCTGGAGCCATTGCTGCGCCGTCACTTTCCAGAACGGTTGATCGGCTGGAGCCGATTGTTGGCCGGCGAGTTTCGAGATCCGCTGGTAGGACGCGACCTGCTGGTCGGCTGTGTTGCCGGTTCCGCGGTGCTGGTGATCAACTATCTCGGTTATCTGGTGCTCGGCTGGTTACGCCTCGCGCCCGCGATTCCCGATCTTGGCAACCGTCTGGTCAACTCGGGATTCGAGGGGTTTTTTACAAGCTTGATGGACAGCATTATGGCCGCCGTGGGATTTACCTTCATCGGCACGTTCTTATTGCTGTTTCTAACCCTGTTGCTGCGACGGCGGTGGGCGGGCGGAGTCGCGGGCTGGATGGTGTTCTCCTGCTTGATCGCCGCGGACAACCTCTACAAAGGCCCGTACTTTGTTCCTGTTTCGATACTCATGGCGATCGTGCTTGTGTTATTGATCGCGCGATTCGGAGTGCTGGCAACCATCGCAACCATGCTGGTCATTCACCTCCGGGTTTTTTTCGCGGTCACCACCGAACTAAACGCCTGGTACGCGCGTGGCTTTGTGTTGTACACCGTTCTGCTCGTGGCGCTGGCTATCTGGGGAGCGCACATCGCCCGTGCCGGCAGACCGCTGTTGCGTCCCCGTTTCCTGGATTGAATCGGCGGGCGCTCGCGGAATACCTTCGAGATCAATGGCATGGCGTGCCGGACTCCGCATCTGATTGCCTTAATGCGAAACCTGCCTCAGAGATATAACTATGTGCTGAACGTAGGACCACATCAAACGCAGCCAGATTGTTTACGACCCGTTCCTCGGTTCAGGCACGACATCGGCGTGCACCAGGACGCCTGCTCTTGCTGATAAAGGAGCGTCGGTAATCCGTCCCTCCGTTCTCAGGTCGCACCACCGTGGTGCAACTAAGCCTAGAATGAGTTATGGCCCGTCGAACCAAGCCTTCCGTCCGCAGTGCGCGGCCCAGAACGGTGCGCCAAAGCGTAACTATTCCCGCCGAACTTGCCGTCAAGGTACGCCGACTCGCTAAAGAACGGCGCCTCACCATGAGCCGTGCGCTCGTGACCCTCGCCGAAAGAGGCGTTCGCGCGGAGTTGGACGCCAAACAGATTCTCAAATGCGCGTACGAACATTTCCTGAACGAACGTGACCCGTCCCGCAAAGGGGAAGCAGGCAAGCACCTGATCCGAGCAATCTTCGGAAAGGATGCCATTGCCGAAGATCCGCTTCTCTAATCTGCCGCCCGCAATTTGGCGGCATCTCCTCGCTCGCACGCAGGACGCGAGATCCATCTCGCAGATCTCAGCCGATTGCAAGAGTGGGTGAAATCGGAACCGTTCGCGCCCGACGGCGACTGGTACAAGGACTTTGGTTCGTTCAAGCCTTGTGGTACCGGCGCGAGTATCCGAAAACCGTTCTCACCAAAGACATGAAGCCGTTTGGTGACGAAATAAAGTAGACGCTTCAACTCCGTCAGACGAGCTCAAGCCACCTTCTCACGCTCGCTCTCCGCCAACTCATCCACTCGCTGCACCCGGTGCGCTTCCAAATCAGTCTCAATCGAGGATGGCGAATAAAACATTCGCAAGCATTTCCAGATCACCACGTCCCATTGATAGCAGCGGTACGGTAGCCCTTGATCGCGGCAAAAGTCTTGCACCAGCGGCGCCATTTTCGGATAGTGAACGTGACTGACGCCCGGAAATAGATGATGTTCGATCTGGTACTCCAGTCCCGAACAAACCAGCCGCCCCACCAACCCGGTCCGGAAGTTCACCGTCGCGGCAGTTTGCTGCAGAAGTCTGTCACGACTTCCATCGCGGCCTTTCAGACAAACTGCTTCGACCGGAAAGTGTGCCGGCGCAAGCACTGCAAACATCGCCCAGCCCATCAGCGCCGTCCGCAGGATGTAAAATTCCACCACGTGTAGCGGCGTAAACCACATCATCGGGATCACCAGCCAAATCAAGTAGTGCGATACAACGCTGGCCAGATCGATCCACTCCTTCCTCTTCCCACCCGGCCGCCGCAAACCCGTCATCAAATTCTGCCAACCCGCAATTTGCATGCTGAATGCAATAAATGCCACCGCAAACGGGAAAGCTATCCACTGGAGCTTCTCATAGTAAAAGCGCCGCCATCCCGAGCTGCGCTGCACCTCTTCGATCGTGCGCGCGAACCACGGGCTTAAATCGATGTCCGAATCGACTCCGATAACGTTTGGCGCCGGATGATGCAGCACGACGTGCTTGTGCCACCAATAACAAGCCGACACTCCCATGAACAGCGGATATCCCAAAAATGTCAGCATCTCGTTTACCCATCGGCGGCCGCTCGTCGCGTAATGAGACGACGTGTGCGTGTTCGTCGCCACTCCCATCGAGCCCGCGGTCGCGACAATCATTCCGCAAATACACATCAACGGATCGCTATGAGTAAGAAAAATCCACGTTCCCGCTACCGCTGCCGCTAGATCGAACAGCAACTCACAAACCACGTGGCCTGTAGCCTTGCGGTACCATCCTCGTTCCTTGATCTCTTGTCTAAGCTTCGCCAACACTTCATTTTCTGTACTCATTAATCGCTTTCGGTCACTCGTCAAACGCGCTTCAACGGGATCTCTGATGCCCGTTCATTATGAAAAAGCACTTGGTAAACTGCGGCATCGGAGGCCCGTGCCGCCGCTAACGCGCAGGACAGATAATATTCCCACATTCTTTGGAAGACCGCGTCGTAGCGGTTGATGTCCAGGGCCGAACGGTTTTCTTGAAACCGCGTAAGCCATCTGAACAGCGTATGCGAGTAATGGCGAATTATGTTCTCTACGTCGAGAACCGCCAGACTCCATTGTTCCATACACCGCGCTATCTCGGATAATCGCGGTTGGTTTGCCTCCGGAAATATATATTTCTGAATGAAAGGATCATGCTCGTTCACAGATGAAGTACAGCCGATTGCGTGTACCAGTCCCAGTCCGCCTGGCTCCAGCGCCTCAGCGATTTTCCGGAAGTACCTGCCGTACTCCGAGCGCGGCACATGCTCCAACATCCCGACGCTTACGATCCTGTCGTACCGCCCGCGAATCTTACGGTATTCCCGAAATTCGAGGCTGATAACGCCTTCGAGCCCGCGGCGTCGTATCTCAGCATTGCCTCGCTCGCAATGCGCGCGGCTGATCGTAATGCCCGTGCCCTTAATTCCATAGTGTTCTGCGGCGAATATCAGCAGCCCTCCAAACCCGCATCCGATATCGAGTACTCTTGCGCCTTGTGACAGTCTTAACTTCTTGCAAATCCGATCCATCTTATTCAATTGCAGAGTTTCCAGGCTATCGTCCGGCGCGTTCGCATATCCGCACGAATAAGTGAGGGTTGGATCGAGAAACGCTTCGAACACATCGTTTCCAATATCGTAGTGCCGCTGTACGTTGGCCTCCCTTGTGCGAAGCGCATTCCACAAGCGGATTGCCCCAACCTTCACAGCCAGACGCACGGTCTTGCGAATCCTTTCGTCAACGCGATTGCGCAACAGGACAGTAAGAAGGTCAGGAAGGCTGCCGCTCTCCATCTCGAAATCGCAGTCCATGAATGACTCGCCCAGTCCCAAATTGCCGTAGCACAGCACCCGCCCGAAGAACCGTTGCCGGTGGACGCGCACGCGGAATTCACTGCCTGGACGGCCGTTCAGCTTGCCAACCGGCAACTCCTCATTTCCAATGCGGAAGCGGACCACGGCGTCGTTCAAGCTGCCGTCCAGCGCCTCCAGCAAAGCCGCTTGCGGATCCAGAGTCATAGCTGGCCTCGAAAGCCGGGCGCAAGTGTTTGAGCCATCCGTTCAGGATTTTTGATCCCCAGGTCCAGCATCTTTTGCGCGCGTTGCCGGTCGTCACCATCGTTCATCTCGAGCCCTACCTCCGCCAAGCCGGTATCGCGCAACCGCCGCGTGCAGCGCCATGCCAGATTCGTCGAAACCACTGGCTGCTTCTAAGAGCAGGCTCTCCGCCTTGCCTTGATCGTTCCGAAGCGCCGCCACTCCGGCCCGCAACAGCGGCGCAAACGGATCGGACCAAGGCATGTTTTCGCTTTCGATAGCGCCCGCCAGACGCTCCACTTCTTTCACAAACTGTGCTCGCTGGGCGGAATCGCGTTCCGCCATTGCCAGCGCGCTCCTCCCCCTCAAAAAAAGCGCTTCGATCCGCAAGACTTGAATCCTCATCAGCATGCTCCGCCGCAGATCAATCCACCGCGAGGTCACCTGCCGCCACGCAACATCGGCATCTCCGGCGTATAGTGCGATCTGTACGTCCGCCAGCAGTGTGTTGTAATGCGCAAGATAAAAGCCCTCATGCGACCATAGCCCGAGCGCTTCGGCCAAGTCCTTGCGAGCAGTCTCGGGATCGTCCGCCACCAGCCACATGAAATTCATTCGAATTTTGATATCCCTTGTGGCGTAAAGATTTCCTCGCTCGCTGGCCCTCGCCAGCATAGTAGGCAACCTCCGGCTGATTTCGGCGAATTCACTCAGATAGAGCAGCGATCCCACAATGAAGTTTTGCGCGCTCGTCATCTCCCACAGAACACCCGTGCATCGGTCGTGCAGAATCTCGTACGCCGCTTCACATTGTTCGAATGCCTGCCGCCACTCTCCCACTAAAAATTTGCCGACACCCGCCATAAGAGTGGTGATCCCAATCGCGTGAGGGTTCTCCACTCGAGAAGATAGTTTGAGCGCCATGTCCAAGAACTTGCCGGAACGCCGCCGTCCGGGGCCGCCGGGGAGAGCTGAAAATCCCGCTTCCATCGCCAACGCCCGCGCGATGCGATACGGCTCGCCCGCGCGCAAGGCCAGCAGAAGATGGCGGGTTTGAAAATCCGCGCCCCGGATGTTGTCTACCATCGCGAGACCAACCGCAACAGTCCAACAGGCATCGACATGTAACAACCGGCTCCGGGGGATTTCGGCAACCGAAGTTTCCGAAAAGCGTAGCCCTCTCACCCACAGCCCAAAGCGTCGCAAGAGAAGGGAAAAGAGTGCGCTTTTTGGTCCCGGCGCAAGCTTCAGGCCGATCCGGTCCAGCACCGTCCGGATCACCGCAATCCCTTCTTCTACGTGCCCGCCTACCAGCAACTGCTCCGCGGCACGGCGTTGCAAGTCAAGCGCCGTAGCGGGATCTGCCGGTTGCGCCGCGTCAAGGTAGGCCCGGGCTGCCTCCACGGGACGCCCCGCGTTTGCCAGAGCCTGACCCAGTTCGGCGTTCAAGCTCATTAACTCATTCGAGCCGGCGGGGATCGATTCCAAAGCCCTCCGGCAGAATGCAGCCGCGCGATCGAACGCCAGCGCCGCCGATGCCTTCGCCGCCGCCAACCTCGCATATCTCGCCGCAGGTTCAAACTGCCGCGCTCCGTAGTGGTGCTCAAACAATACTTCCGGATCGTCAAAACCGCTTGCGACCAGACTCTCCGCAAGCTTCTGATGGATGTGCTCCACCTCCGCCGCGCTCAGCCGCGACGCGATCCCTTCCCGAATGCGGTCGTGATAAAGTTCCAGCGGCTGCGTCGTGCCGCTCCGCAGGAAATTGGCCGAGCGAAGAAACGCAATAATGGCCTGCGCGTTCTCCTGGACTCCGCTTGCCCGTAGCACCACTCTGGCCGGCGTTGGCCGCGCCGCGATGGCAAGTGTTTCCAAAATGCCCCGCGCCCCCTCCGGAAGCCCGCGCATGTTGCTCTCCAGCATTTCAGCCAAGCTCACGTTGTAGGTTCCCGCTTCGCCCGCGCCCGTTGCCCAACGCGCCAGCTGTTCGATCAGGAAAGGATTCCCTTGCGCCTCGCTCTCGATCTTTTCGATAAATTCCTCTGTCACGGACGCCTGGCTCGCTACTAGCGAGCGCGCTAGCCTTCCCGCTTCGCTCGAGTTCAGGCCTTCCAGGCTGATCGCCAAACAATGCTCACCATCGGCCTCATTCAGCAAAGATTGGAGAAAAGAAAGCTTGGGAATCTCTTCCGTCCGGAATGTTGCAATCAACAGAAGCGCCGGCGCATCCGGCGGACGCAGCAGGTTTTCGAGCAACGTAATACTATCGGAATCCGACCAGTGGAGGTCGTCAATAAACAACACCATCGGCACGCGGTCACCAATGCGGCCCAGCAGTTCTCGTAGCGCCGCGATCGCGCGCCGCCGCAGCGTGAGCGGGTCTGGAATGTCGCGAACCGCGGAACGATGCCCTGCGATAGCTTCCACCCGGGCCAGCACGGGAAACATCTTCGCCATTGCCGCCACGTCTCTGGGCAGCAGCGCCTGAGCCTGCGCCGTCGGCAGCGATACCAAATAGCGCGTTAGACTGTCTACGGCTCCGTCCAGCGCCTTGTATGGAATCGACTCCGATTCGTAACACCGGCCCGCGACTGCCAGAACCTGCTCCCGGTCCTCTAGCTGTCGCACAAAAGTTCGCACCAGCGTGCTCTTTCCCATTCCCGAGCAGCCGTGAACAAAAACCTTCACGGCGAAACCTTCTTTAAGAGAACGAAATGCGGTCCATAGCTTTGAGAGTTGTTCCTCCCGCCCAACAAAGCCCGCATTCGCGTGCATCGCTCGAGCGCTCGGCAATGCGATGTCCTTGGCTCTCAGCTTGCCCAGAATTTCGCCGCCTGAAGGCCGCCTCCTCGGGTCCGCTCGAAGCAGCGCCAGGCATAACTCCTCCAAATCTTTGGGAACGTTATGCGCTAGCTCCGAAGGTGGAACCGGGTTGGCCTTTTGCTTCTTCGCCGTCATCTCCAGGTAACTTCCTTCGAAAGGAAGCCTCCCCGTCAGCGCCTCGTATAACGTGACGCCCACGCCATACCAGTCGCTTGCCGGCGAAAGAGCGCGGCCGCTGGCTTGCTCCGGAGAACTGTACGCGGGTGTGCCCACGAATCCCGTCATCACGCTCTCATGCGAGTACGCCATCTCGGTAGCAAGGCCGAAATCCAGGAGAACAACGCGTCCTGCTCGACTCACCAGGATATTAGATGGCTTAATATCCCGGTGCAGCTTTTCGCGTTCGTGCAGTGCGCCGAGCCCCTCCGCAAGCTGGCGAAGCGCTCCCCACAGTCGATCGAAATCACCGCCATCGACAGTGGGCGTGTCCGCACCGATGGCAGGTGATCTGGCGTAAGACACAAAATCCACGCCCTCGATCATTTCCATGGTGAAGAAACACACATCCGTTTCGATAAACAGTTCAAAGAGGCAGACCAGGTTCGGATGAGCGAGATCCGCAAGCGAGCGGAACTCGTTCTTCAATCGATAGAGTGCCGATGGTTCGGCGCGAAGCAGCGTCTTCAGAGCGACGGTTTGCTTCGAAAGCGCATCATAGGCTTCATACACAGCGCCCATGCCGCCCTCCCCAAGCAGGCGGCGAACGGCGAAACGATCATTGCCTTGGAAGGGAATGTATGAGGTCAGCTGCACGGCGGCGCTTTCGGAATGTCTTCCCAACTATATTGCAAGCCGTAGCGCAGACGATCGCCTTTTCTCGTCTGCGCCGCTGTGCGCGCCTCTCTCCTTTGCAGCCAAGTAGCGCAGACGATCGCCTTTTGTCGTCTGCCGGCTTTTCTCACCGCCCGTAAAGCAGATATTTCTTGCGCGTCTCGAGGAACTGCGTCAGCTCCGTGCTATAACTCCGTTCTATCGTTGCGGGATTCTGCCCGGCCTGCAGAGCCGTAATTACTGCTTTGCTGCCGATCAGTCGCCGATTCGCATCCACGTTGATCTTGCCCGGATACAGCTCCTGAAGCGCAAAAATGATCTCCATCCCCAGCCGCACGCTATTGAAGGCATTCCGATCCGTGATGATGAAACGAACTCCGTTAATTGTTTGATTCTGGAAATGGTAGGCAGACGGACGGAACCGTGTCGGATAAGCTCGCATGCCCGCAATACCGCGCGCGTTCAGAAACGCTGCCAATCGCTGTCCATCCAGCCAATCGGCGCCGATCTGTTCGTAGGCAACCCGGCTGCCTCGCCCCACTGAGAAGTTCTGCGTTGATTCCAGCAAACATGTCCCCGGATAGAGCAGCGCTGCGGGCAGGCTGTTCATATTCGGCGAAGGATCAATCCAAGTGAGATCGGTATCATCCCACCAATCTCCGCGTTTCCATCCCTCCATCGGAACGACATGAAGGTCCACTCCCAGATGGCGTTCGCCATTTACAAATTGCGCCAGCTCACCGAAAGTGAAGCCATGGCGAATCGGCACAGCCGCACACCCCACATACGATTGCAGATCGGGATCGATGACCGGCCCTTCCACATGATCGCCAGTAATCGGGTTTGGCCGGTCGAGCACATAAAACGGAAGACGGAGACGCGCGGCCTCTTCCATGCTGTAAATCATCGTGCACGAGTAGGTGTAGAAGCGCGCTCCGACGTCCTGTATGTCATAGACCAGCGTGTCCACGCCTTTGAGCATTTCAGGCGTGAGGCGGTGCTGCTGGCCGGCGTGAAGACTATAAATCGGAAGCTGCGTGGCAGCATCGACGGAGTTCGCAACGTTCGGCTGATCTTCTACTCCTGCGAAGCCGTGCTCAGGCGAGAAGAGCGCTTCGACTTTGATGCCAGCTTCCAGTAGCAGATCCACGTTGCGTCTGCCGTCGCGGCTGACCCCAGTGTGATTCGTGATAAGGCCAATGTGCTTGCCGGCCAATGGGGCGAAATGTTGCTGGACGAGAACATCCAATCCCGTCAGTACTTGGTGATCGGCCGCGGTGGCCACCATCGATGCGCACAGAAGTAACAGCAGAGCTTTCATTAACGTCCTTCCAGACCCGCGCTCACCCACGCACACGCCCAGCAAAGGCTTCGGAACCACGGCCGTCAGGGAGTGTTTAGGCGAAAAGTCAATACTAGAACATCAGTTTCTGTGTTCTGACCCAGCGAAATAGCAACTCCTCGCGCAGACGGTCGCTCGCATTCAGCGCGAAATTCTGTACAACAATTTCTTGAACCCCGGTAGCGTGGCGCTGAGCGTGTAACACCCGGCCGGAACGTGAACGTGTACTGGTTCCCCAAAACTTCGCATTTCCCGAAGTTCCGGAACGTGAGCGTGACTTTCCGCTCGCACCGAATTGCCCACACGTTACTATCGAAACTCCTCTTGCATCTTCTCCAATTCCGCCGCGCCCGGACATAGCTTCTCATACGGAAATGTCGAGAGCGGAATATCCGGCGTCTGATTCATTTCGTGCAAATCGCTAACCGTCTCATCGACGAACAGCAATCCCGTCACAATTTCGCCGGGAAGCTGCTGCTGCAAGTAAGCCATGACTTTCTGACGATCTGTCGGATCGTGGCCTTCTGGAAGCGACTTGAAGTGGATGACACTTCCATCGTGCATCGTCACCGTAGTCGTGCCGTTCTGTCCGATGGTCGCCAGAATCTCTTTTTCCGGAGGCACGAAGTCAGCCTCAATAGGCTTCATCGCGTGCTTTCGTGTATGCAGGTAACTCTTCGTCGATCCCGAGTGGTCGTTGAACGTGACACACGGCGAGATGATATCGATCAGCGCGAAGCCTCGATGCGCAAATGCCGCTTTCAAGATGGGCACTAACTGCTCTTTGTCGCCCGAAAAGCTCCGCGCAACGAATGTCGCCCCAATACTCAGGCCCAGCATGACGGGATCGAGCGGCGACATCTGGTTCGCCTCTCCACGCTTGCTTTTCGAGCCAACATCCGCCGATGCCGAAAATTGTCCCTTAGTCAGCCCATAGACGCCGTTGTTCTCGATGATGTAGACCATCTTCAGATTGCGCCGGATCGCGTGGCACAGGTGTCCGATTCCGATCGAAAGTGAATCGCCGTCGCCGGACACGCCGATATACGTCAGTTCGCGATTTGCTGCGCTCGCGCCTGTCGTGATCGCGGCCATGCGCCCATGCGCGGAGTTGAATCCATGCGCCCCATTCACGAAGTACGCTGGCGTCTTCGACGAACAGCCGATGCCGCTCATCTTGGCGATCATGTGCGGAGTCACCGAGAGTTCCCACAGCGCGCGCACAAGGGCTGCGGTAATGGAATCGTGCCCGCATCCCGCGCACAGCGTCGACATCGATCCTTCGTAGTCGCGAATGGTCAAGCCAAGCTCGTTGCGCTGCAGACTCGGGTGCGTCGCGACAGGTTTTGCGATGGACGGCATTATTTATTTCTCCAGCTGATTCATGATTCCGTCGATCACGTTACGGGCACTCAACGGAAATCCGCCGTAAACCAGAACCGAGCGCAATCTGTCCTTGGGCGAACAGGTCTCGAGCAATAGCAGCGCCCGCAGTTGCGCATCCCGGTTCTGCTCGACAACAAAGCAGAACTCATGATTGTAGACGAACTCTTCCACGCTCCGATGAAACGGAAAGCCACAGATGCGCATGTAATCGGCGGGAATCTCGCGCTCCTCTAACACCTCCAGAGCCTCTCGCACTGCGGGATCGCAGCCCCCGATAGTGATCACGCCAAACCGTGCATGCTCGCGCGTATGCACCTTGGGCTGAGGTACGAAATTCGCCGCCGCCCGTTGCTTGCGCGCCAGGCGATCCACCACCTCCTGGTACTCATCTGGAATCTCCGTGTAGCCGCCAAACTTGTTGTGCCCCGAACCTCGCGTTACGTAAGCGCCCTTCTCGTGAACGCCAGGGACAGTTCTCGCCGGCACGTGATTCTCGTCTTCATCCGAGTAGCGATGGAACCTCGGTAATTTCTCAAGCTGCTCTGCGCTCAGCACGCGGCCCCGGTCGGGCCGGTACGAATCGTCCCAGCTCAGGCGCGGCACTACCCAGTCGTTCATTCCGATATCCAGATCCGACAACATAATTACCGGCGTCTGGAATCGTTCCGCAAGATCGAAGCATTTAACGGCGAAATCGAAACATTCGGCCGGGTTCGACGGGAACAGCAGAATGTGTTTCGTGTCACCATGCGAAGCGTACGCGCATTCGATCAGATCGCCCTGTTGAGTACGCGTGGGCATTCCGGTCGAAGGCCCCACGCGCTGTACATCGATCACCACCGCTGGAATCTCGGAGTAATAAGCCAACCCGAGCAGCTCATTCATCAGCGAAATGCCCGGTCCCGCAGTCGATGTGAACGCCCGCGCCCCGTTCCAGCACGCTCCTATCACCATTCCGATCGCCGCCAATTCATCCTCGGCTTGAAGAATGGCGTAATTGTGCCGCCCGGTCTCCGGATCGCGACGGTACTTGTCACAAAATTGCCGGAACGCGTCCATCACCGAAGTCGCCGGCGTAATGGGATACCAGGCGGCCACTGTCGCGCCCGCGTACACGCAACCAAGCGCCGTCGCCGTGTTCCCGTCGATCAGGATCTTATCGTCGTTTGCGTCCATCTTCTCCAGATGGAATGGCAGCGGACACTTGAAATGTTCTTTCGCGTAATCGTATCCCAACCGCAGCGCCCGCGTGTTCGATTCTCGCAGCGCTTTCTTTCCCGCGAAGCGTTCCGTCAGAAGCTCCTCAACGATTTGCATATCCACGTCGAGCAGAGCGACCAGCGAACCCGCGTACCCGATGTTCTTCATCAGGATTCGCTCGCGCGGGTCGCGGAAATGCTCGTTGCACATCTGCGCCAGCGGAATCGGCAGAAACTCGACGTCCTCGCGATACAGCGATCGCTCCAGCGGCCAGCTCGAATCATAAAGTACGTATCCGCCCGATCGCACCTCGCGAATGTCGCGCGCATACGTCTGCCCGTTCATCGCGATCATCAGATCGTAATCGAGCGCCCGTGCAGTGTGGCCATCTTTATTGACGCGAATCTCATACCACGTTGGCAGTCCCTGAATGTTCGATGGGAACAGATTCTTGCCCGACACCGGAATGCCCATCCGGAATACGGCCTGCATCAGAAGTCCGTTCGCGCTGGCGGATCCAGTCCCGTTTACGTTGGCCAGTTTGATGGCGAAGTCGTTTACGCGGGTACGCTCTTGCACGCTTCTACGCCTGCGTATGGAATGAAAAGCTCGAATTTCTGCATGTCCCATGCCGCCGTGGGGCAGCGCTCCGCGCAAAGACCGCAGTGAACGCAGACATCCTCGTCTTTTGCCATGATGCGCGCCGTATGAGGAAGCGGAGCGGAGACATACAGCGCCTGATCCAGGTTCAATGCGGGAGCCGAGAGCCGCGTTCGCAGATCCAATTCTTCTCCATCCCGCGTAATCGTCAGGCACTGAACCGGACATACGTCGATGCAGGCGTCACACTCAATGCAGCGCGCGGCCTCGAATTCTGTTTCGATATCGCAATTCAAACAGCGCTCCACCTCGCGCGCGGTTTGTTCCGCCGAGAACCCAAGCTCCACCTCGATGTTCAGCTTCTCGAAGCGCTCGGTCAGCTCGACGTGCGTCATCTTCTGCCGCTGGGCAGGGTTGTAATCGTTGTGATAGCTCCATTCGCTGATCCCCATCTTCTGGCTCATCAGGTTCATCATTTGTGGCGGGCGGTCGGTCACCGGCATGCCCTCGCACCGATTGTGAATCGAGATCGCCGCTTGATGCGCGTGCTCCACAGCCCAAATAATGTTCTTCGGACCGAACGCCGAATCGCCGCCGAAGAAGATACCCGGCCGTGTCGATTGCATCGTTACTTCATCCACCACCGGCATGTCCCATTTATCGAACTCAATCCCTAAATCGCGTTCGATCCAGGGGAACGCGTTCTCCTGCCCAATCGCCAGAATCACATCGTCAGCGGGAAGAAAAACCGTATCGATTATGCGCGAGCGCTTGGCCTCCGCGTCCCACTCCAGGCGCTCGAATTCCATTCCCTTCAGCTTGCCTTCTTCAATCACGAAGCTCTTTGGCGCGTGATTGATCACAATATCAATGCCTTCTTCTTCGGAGTCCTCCAACTCCCATGGAGAAGCCTTGAAATATCCGCGCGGCCGCCGCGCCATCACCTTAATCTCCTTACCGCCAAGCCGCCGCGACGAACGGCAGCAATCCATGGCCGTATTTCCCACCCCAATGATCAGAACCCGTTCGCCAATCGAATCGATATGACCAAAAGCAATCGACTCCAGCCAATCGATGCCTATATGGATCCGGTCCGTGTCGTAACGTCCGGGAATCTCCAGATTTTTTCCGCGAGGCGCGCCGCTACCGACAAAAATCGCATCGAAATTCTCGCGGAGCAAAGCCGCCATGCTGTTGATCGGCGTGTTGAACCGCATATCGACGCCCATGTTCAGAATGACGTCGATCTCTTCCGTAAGAACTTTTTCTGGAAGCCGGAACGCCGGGATATTCGTTCGCATCAGCCCGCCTGGTTTGTCCAGTTTTTCGAATATGACGATCTCATACCCGAGCGGAAGCAGGTCATTGGCCACCGTGAGCGAAGCCGGGCCCGCGCCGATACAAGCGATGCGTCTGCCGTTCTTCTCTTCTGGAATTCGCGGCAGCAGATGCGAAATCTCGCCGCGTAGATCGGCCGCAACGCGCTTCAGGCGGCAGATCGCGACGGGCTTGCCATCCAAGCGGCCGCGGCGGCATGCCGGCTCGCATGGCCGGTCGCACGTGCGTCCCAGAATCGCCGGAAACACGTTCGATTCCCGGTTGAGCATGTAGGCATCTGTATACCTACCCTGCGCAATTAGCCGTATATATTCAGGAACATTGGTGTGGGCCGGACATGCCCACTGGCAGTCAACGACCTTGTGAAAGTAATTCGGGTTCTGAACGTCAGTGGGTTTCACGAAGACGCATGACCGCAACCTGGCGGTCAAAATTATTTTGATCCGGGCTTAATTATACACCCCGTATACCTTCGCTCTTGACATCCGGCAACATGATTTGATATTCAAATTAACCAACGTCTAACTGGCTTTTCAAAGGGGAGAGGCACATGCGCATGCTGATTCGTGTTTTCGGGCTCGCTTTGTTTCTGACAGCGGCCTTGTTTGGACAGACAACGTCGATGACCGGTACGGTCAGCGATCCATCGGGCGCGGTGGTTCCCTCCGCGACCATCACCATCGTCAATATCGAAACCAGCGCCGAACGCCAGACCACGTCCGATACGCAGGGCCGCTATACCATGCAGCAATTGACGCCCGGCACCTACAGGATTACGGCGAAAGCGCCCGGCTTTGCCGATGCCGTTATCGAAAAGCTGGAACTCCTGGTGAACCAGCCCGCCACCGTGCCCATCGTTTTCGAGAAACTGGGCAAGACCAGCACTACCGTGACCGTCGATGCCGCGGTAGTGCAGGTAAATACGACGGATGCTTCGCTCGGCAATGCGATCTCGACCGAGGCCATCATCGAACTGCCGATGTACGCGCGCAACGTAGCGGGACTTCTTGCGTTCCAGCCGGGGGTCACCAGCTTCGGCTCTTTCGGCGCCCAGAACCTCGATTACCGCAGCGGTTCCGTCGACGGCGGCAAATCGGATCAATCCAACGTCACGCTCGACGGAGTCGATGTCAACGATCAGAACACGCGCGCCGCTTTCACCAGCGTGCTGCGCGTCACTCTCGATTCGGTGCAGGAGTTCCGCACCACCACTGTCGGAGGCAGCTCGGATTCGGGCCGCGGCTCTGGCGCGGATACGGTTCTGGTTACCAAATCGGGCACAAACGATTTTCATGGCTCCTTGTACGAATACCGCCGCGGCACGGAGACCGCCGCTAACAGCTTCTTCAACAATCTCTCCGGTGTACCGGTCGCTCCGCTGCTGATCAACGTCTTCGGTGGGTCTCTCGGCGGTCCAATCAAAAAGAACAAGCTATTCTTCTTTATCAATTACGAAGGCCGGCGCGACGCCAGCTCGCTCAGCGTCACCCGCACCGTTCCCACTGAGACGTTGAAACAGGGCATCGTCCAATACCACAACACTTCCGGTCAGGTCCAGCAGCTGACTCCCGGTCAGATCGCGACCATCGATCCACTCGGAATTGGCATCGATCCTGCTGCTCTGAAGCTTCTGCAGGCGTATCCGAAAGGCAACAATACCTCCCTTGGCGATCAGCTCAACACCACCGGCTTTACCTTCAACGCCCCCGGCCACGCCGACCAGAACACCTATATCGCGCGATTCGATTACAAGGTGGACGACGCCGGCAAGCACAGCCTCTTCTGGCGCGGCAATCTACAGAACGACAGCGCTAACAATCTGTCCACAACCCTCAATGCTCCCCAGTTCCCGGGAGACCAGCCAAATGGAGTGACGTCTGGCTAACAACAAAGGTTATGCAGCGGGCTGGACCGGCGTGCTGACGCCCAGTTTGGTCAGCACCTTCCGCTACGGATTCACGCGCGCCGGGGGCGAAACCACCGGCGTCTTGAACAGCAATTACTCTCAATTTCGCGGGTTCGATCCCCTATATGGCACCTCGACCGGGTTGGCGCGCATAGTCCCCGTCCACACGATTACGCAGGATTTCTCCTGGAATCGCGGCGCGCACGATATCCGCTTCGGCGCCATCGTTCGTCTGATCTCGAACATGTCCACCAACTACGCCCACTCATTCAGCTCAGCGAGCTCGAATCCCTCCTGGCTGAAGGGCGCCGGCGCTGATTATACGCCTTCCTCTCTCGGCATCTCCAAAGGCGACCTGCAGAGCTACCAATACGGGATGGCCGCCTTACTAGGCATCGAAGTGCAAGGCACCGGTAATTACAACTACACGGTGAACGGGACTCTTCTTCCGGTTGGCGCGCCGGTGATGCGGGATTTCGTCAATCATGAAGGCGAGATGTACATCGAAGACACCTGGAAGGCGACCCGGAATTTTACCGTCACAGGCGGGCTTCGCTTGTCCCTCATGCCGCCCGTCTATGAGGCTAATGGGCAGCAGGCCTCCACCAACATCCCTCTCTCCCAGTGGCTGAATCAACGCGCTGTATTAGCGGAAGCGGGTGTGCCGGACACCGGCGCCGGCCTCATCACCTTCATTCCTGCAAACGGCCCCGGCGGCAGGCCCATGTATCCGTTCCATGCCAATTGGGCGCCTCGCTTGGCCCTCGCCTATTCGCCCCAAGCCGAGAGCGGCCTCTCCAAGTTCTTCTTTGGCGGCCCAGGCAAAAGCTCCATCCGCGCGGGCGCAGGCATGTACTACGACGTTATCGGACAGCCGCTCGCCCAGACCTTCGACGCCACCGCATTCGGTCTCGCCAGTACGCTCACCAGCCCGCCGAATATCTTAAGCACCTCTCAGGCTCCACGCTTCACCAGCTTCTTCACCGTGCCGAGCCAGATCGTGCCGCCGCCTCCACCGGGCGGACTTCCCAGGACCTATCCCACCTCGGGCTCCGGATCATTCGCCATCACCAACAGCATCGATGACAACCTGAAAGCGCCCTACAGCATCGCCCTCGATTTCAGCATTGGCCGCGATTTCGGCCACGGATTCTTCGTCCAGGGCTCCTACGTCGGCCGCCTCTCTCGCCACTCGCTCATCAATCGCGATCTGGCCATGCCTACGAATCTGCGCGACCCGAAGTCCGGCCAGACTTACTTTCAAGCCATGACCCAGTTGGCGCAGCTCATCGATATTCAACATGTGCCGGTCGCGAACCTGCCGAAGATTCCATTTTTCGAAAATATGTGGGCAACCGCTGCCGGCCACGGTTTCACGGCCACGCAAGTCTGGGCCAAAGATTACCTGGAGAACAGCAATCAGGGCGATTTCACCAATGTGCTGAACGATGCCGACAATAGCGCAAACTGCAATCCCGGCGGCACCCTGTTCACCTCGAAGAACACCATCAACGAGGTTGGCTGCGGCATTTACGGACCGTTTATGATGTTCGACCCGCAGTTTTCCGCGCTCTCCGCATATAGTTCGATCGGCATCGGAGACTATCACGCCATGCAGTGGACCGTCAGAAAACGCTTCAGCGGCGGGTTGCAATTTGACGTGAACTACACCTGGTCGAAGTCCATTGATCTCGGCTCCAATGTGGAAAGCGGCGGCTCCTTCTCTGGCTTTATCCTGAACACCTGGAATCCCAGCCAGGAACGAGCGGTATCGAGTTACGACACGACTCACGCCGTGAACGCCTTCATGGTCTGGCAGGTGCCATTCGGGCGTGGCAGAAGGTTCGGCGACCACGTGAATCGAGTGCTGGATTTCTTAGCCGGCGGGTGGCAGCTCACCGCTACCTATCGTCAGACGTCCGGCCTGCCGTTCAGCATCAACAACGGCCAGCGCTGGCCGACCAACTGGGAAGTCGATGCCAACGCCACTCCGAGTGGCAATCCCATGCCGCCGATCGTCAGTGCCCACAATGCGCCTGCGATCATCGGCGCTGGTGGACCGAATCTGTGGACAGATCCGCTGACAGCGTTTAATGCTTTCACTGAAACTATGGCTGGCCAGTCGGGCAGCCGCAACACGCTGCGGGGCGATGGCTTCTTTGACATCGATACAGGAATCGCGAAGAGCTTTACCATGCCCTGGTCCGAGCGCCAGAAGCTTCAAATTCGTGGAGAGGCCTTCAACGTGACGAATTCAGTGCGTTTTGATATTCCGGCGTTCGCGAACAGCAATCTTTTGGCGGAAGGGAGCTTCGGAAAGCTCAACAGCCAGCTCGGTACACCGCGCCAGATGCAGTTTGCTATGCGCTTTACTTTCTGACCACTTGCCATTCTCCGTCGGAATGAATAATCATCAACTGACGGAGACCTTTTGCCTACCATCGTTGGTACCCCTCGCGAGACGTTCCCTGGCGAGCGTCGCGTCGCGATTACTCCACGCCAGTGCGAACCTTTACGCAAGGCGGGAATAGAGCTCGTCGTCGAGCATTCAGCAGGTGCCCAGGCCGGCTTCACCGATGACCAATATCTTTCCCGTGGCGCTCGTCTAGCCAACCGGAACGATCTGTTCCAGCAAGCCGATGTGATCGTGCAGGTGCGATCGCTCGGTGCAAATCCGGACGCCGGGCGCGCCGATCTTCCGCTGTTTCGTCGCGGGCAATGTGTGGTCGGCTTTGGCGAGCCGCTAACCTCCCCGCAAGAAGGTTCCGACCTCGCCAACGCGGGTGTTTCGTTCTTTGCGATGGAGCTGATGCCTCGCATCACGCGCGCGCAGAGCATGGATGCGCTCTCTTCGATGGCGACCATCGCCGGATACCGCGCCGTGCTGCTGGCCGCCAGCTACCTCCCGAAAATGTTCCCCATGCTCATGACTGCCGCAGGCACGGTCACGCCCGCGAAGGTTTTCGTGCTGGGCGCCGGAGTCGCCGGTCTCCAGGCCATCGCGACGGCGCGGCGCTTGGGTGCCGTGGTCTGCGCTTACGATGTGCGCCCAATCGCCAAAGAACAAGTCGAGAGCGTGGGCGCAAAGTTCATCTCGCTAGACGTCGACTCGCGGGGTTCGGAGGACAAGGGTGGCTACGCGAAAGCCATGGATGAAGCCTTCTATAAACGTCAGCGGGAGCTGCTGTCGGAGGTTCTGCGCGATCAGGATGTCGTCATCACGACTGCTGCTGTCCCCGGCCGAAAGGCGCCGGTGCTGATCACCGGAGACATGGTCGCTGGTATGTGCGTCGGTTCGGTTGTCGTCGACGCGGTAGCCGACCGGGGCGGCAATTGCGAGGTCACTCAGCCCGGCGAAACAGTCGAACATAAGGGAGTCACCGTTCTAGGGCCGCTCGATCTTCCCGCCATGGTGCCGTATCACGCCAGTCAGATGTTCGGATCGAACGTTACCGCCTTTCTGCGTCTTCTGGTTCGGGACGGCGTCGTGACCGTGAACCTCGAAGATCAAATCATTCGCGAAACTCTCGTCACCCACGAAGGTAAGGTCGTTCATCCCCGCGTGCTGGAGCTTTTGACGGTGAATATATGAGCAACTACGAGATCGCCATTTGGGTATTCATGCTGGCAGCCTTTCTAGGGTTTGAGCTCATCCGCCGTGTAACACCGCTTCTTCACACGCCTCTGATGTCGTTGACTAATGCGATCTCTGCCATCGCGGTCGTCGGCGCAATCCTGATCACCGGTGAACAAGGCGCTTCCCCGCTCACCCGCACGCTCGGCTTCATCGCAGTCGTTCTGTCGGTCACCAATGTCGTAAGCGGGTACCTCATCACCGATCGAATGCTCAAGATGTTCAAGAAGCGAGGGCCGGAAAAGAAATGATGGAAAGTCTGTTTCCCGCTCTGTACATACTGGCCGCGGCTGGCTTCATCCTCGCCATCAAATGGATGAATTCGCCCGCCACCGCCCGCCGCGGCGTTATTGTCGGCGAGATCGGCATGCTGCTCGCTGTGGTCGGCACTCTCCTGCGGCATGAAGTCGTCAACTTCGAATGGATTTTCATCGCCTTCTTCATCGGATCCGCGATTGGCGTCCCTATCGCTTACATCATGCCCATGACCGCCGTGCCTCAGCGGACCGCGTTTTCGCACGCGTGCGGCGCCCTTGCATCGGCATTAATCGGAACCGCGGAATACTACCGCCATATGCCGCACGGCTTCGCGATGGGCGCTCTGGTGCTCGAGACCTTGCTCGGCTTCCTCACCTGTACGGCCAGCCTGATGGCCTTTGGAAAGCTTCAGGAAGTGCTTCCCACCCGGCCCATGACCTACCGCGGCCAGAACATCGTGAATCTCGGTGTCCTCGCTATCGCAATCGGCGTCGGCATTGTGCTCATCATCTCTCCGGAACGCACGTGGCTTTTTCCCATTTTCTCCGTCTTGTCGCTTATCTTCGGCGTCCTGCTGATCGTCCCCATTGGCGGCGCAGACATGCCCACTGTCATCGCGCTTCTCAATTCCTACGCCGGTCTTTCCGCCAGCGCGATGGGCTTCGTGCTCGATAACAAACTGCTGATCGTCGCCGGAGCTTTAGATGGCTCGTCGGGCTTCATCCTCTCGGTGATAATGTGCCGCGCCATGAACCGCTCCTTCAGCAATGTGTTGTTTGGCGCATTCGGCACGATTCAGCCAAGCGCAGCCAAAACCGGCGAACGGCCAGTACGTTCCGCATCCGCCGAAGAAGCTGCCGAGATTCTCGACGCGGCGCGCAGCGTCATCATCATCCCCGGCTATGGCATGGCGGTTGCCCAGGCGCAGCATAAGCTTCGCGAAGTCTTCGATGTGCTGACCAAACGCGGTGTCGATGTCCGTTTCGCCATCCATCCGGTCGCTGGGCGCATGCCGGGTCACATGAATGTTCTCTTGGCCGAGGCGGACGTGCCCTATGACCGGCTCTTCGAAATGGACGACATCAATTCGGAATTTCCCAGAGCCGACGTCGCGCTGGTCATAGGCGCCAACGATGTCGTCAACCCCGCCGCCCGATTCGAAAAGAATAGCCCCATTGCAGGCATGCCCATCTTGAACGCTCATGAAGCGCGAACGGTTATGGTGATCAAACGCAGCATGAGCCCCGGTTTTGCTGGAATTGATAACGAGCTCTATTACATGGAGAAGACTCTCATGCTGTTCGGCGACGCCAAGTCGTTCGTCGCCGGCATTGTGAAAGAGTTGAACGCGGTAGGTGCGAATTATACGGCGCAGACTCCACTATCCAGATGACCCACGAAGGAGGAGTCTATGCAGCGCCTTTTCGCCCTTTTTCTTGTAGTGCCATTCCTTGCCGGAATCCTTGCGCTCCCAGCTAGTGCCACTACCCCCGCGCGCACGGCAACCACCCAACGGGCGGCCACTCCCACTGACGCGCAGCTCGAGGCCATCATCCACACGAAACTGGCGAAATCCAAAATAGGTAAGGATGGATTCCGGTTTCACGTACAGCGTGGTGTTGTTACTTGGGAGGGAAGCACCAGCGTAGCGCAGCACAAAGGTTCAGCCACCCGTATGGCGAGAACCGCTGGTGCTGTCCAAGTAATCAACAACATTCAGGTAACCGCGACTGGCAAAACGAACGCAGCCGCTAGCCTGAAAAAAGCCTCCGTACAACCGCAAGACCAGGATTAATGATCCGTGTCTCGCCGATCGTAATCGTGATAATGTCTGCCGTCCCGGTCGACGCCCCGATCTTCCACGCCAACGTCAAGCGGCCGCTGTAGACGGAAGGTCACCACGGAATCGCGAGGAATCCTGACGGCCCGGCCACGGGCTTCGCCCCCGTTAATAGCTCCAACAATATTTCCAACGAGGCTGTTGTCGTGCTGCGATTCGACGCGTTTGGGATCCGTTTTGACCGCGTAACGCTGGCCATTTACTGAGACTGAGTCCAGATCGAGAATGAGGTCATTGTCCCGGGCTATTCTGACCATCAGCTCGACTCTTGCACCCCGCGGGATCACCAAACGATCGTGTTCATTCCTAACGTCCTGATCCACGATGCCCGTGTAGACGCGGTTGTCCCCTTTATCTACATCGATACTCTCGTTCGTGCGTACCGGGATGACGGTGCCCGGATCTAGTGTCCTAACCCTGTCCCGGTCGCGATCATCTCTGTCCCGGTCGCGATCTTGTCCCCAAACGATAGAGGAAAAGCCCAGAGCCAAAACCAGCGCTACCCCAGCGCCGGCCTTCTTGCTAAATGCCATACGTAATACCCCCTTCTCCTCTTCTCTGCACCTGTGGTACCAGCCGGAATATTCAAGAAGTTAGGAGGGCTCTACTTTGCACAAATTCCTGCCTGCCAGCAAAAATTTCATGCCGCATTCATTTACTGCATTCGCACCGGAAGCCGTCAGCCTTCCCCTGATGCGTCGGATGACGATTGGACGTCCACTCCTTCCAACCCACGTTCAGCTCCTTCGCCAGGAATCCTCGCTCTGCCAACTGCAGAGCCGCCTTCGCGGAGAGCTGTCAGTCGTGACTCCAACAATAGGTCACAATTTCCTTATCCCTGGGCAGAACCGCAGTGAGCTGTTCCAGCTCTTCCATTGGGGCACACAGCGCGCCTGGGATGTGGCCGCTCGTGAACGCCTCTCTACCGCGTGTATCGAGGAGGACGAAGTCGAACGCTCCACCCTCGACGGCGTGCAATACATCGTTCCGCTGCTTTTCGGCGCGCAGCTTATGAGCGAAGTAGTCGCGATTGCCGCGAATTTCATCGATGCTGAAAGCCATGACCAGCCCTCCTAGTGCGAGTCTGGATGTTCGTGCCGCCAGTTCCAGTAGGCATTCTGCTCGGCTTTACTAGCCTTCGAAAAATCGTGATCCTTCTTGTGGTTTTCCTTCAACCACTCGTGGTATCGCTGATCCTCATCTCCGTTCCACTCATGGTAGTCCTTGTGTTTACTGTCGTAGTAGCGTTTATTCTGCTGATCCTGAGCCTGCCTTGGGCGGTCCTGACCGTGCAGTGCAACAGGTGTAACAAGAGCGAGACTTAGGAGAACTGAACCCAGAAATTTTGACATTCTTCACCTTTCAGCTTAAGAGACTCCTGCTGCCCAGTAATGTTACGTACTGCCAAAACCCGTAAAACCCGCGTTAAAACCCGTGACCGTTAAAACCCGCGTTAAAACCCGTGACAGTACACGCATTCACCTATTCGCCGGCCGCCAATCCGAGCCCGATCTGACTCTCTTCTTGTCCGTATCGCTTCTGCGGCCGTCCCGGAGGTCGCGCGCGCAGCCCTCTTCCGAGCCTCTGCTCAAAAACCTCTAGCATCTCGGGTTCGCAGCACGGCCGACCGCGCAGCGTGGCCTCTTGCAGTCGTCGCTGAAAAGCGTCGTCCTCGCTCACAACTGCGAGGATGCTTCCCCAAGCTCGGCCATCATATCTCTCCCGCCAAGCCCTGAGATCGAGCATCCCACCACCGCTGCTCCCATGAATGTGCGCCTGTGCGCTGGACCATTGGTAGTCCTCCGCCCGCGCGCAGAGCCCCGCCCGCACAGGATTCCGTTCGATATAGGCCATCGCCCTCCAGAGATGCTGCTCGTCGAGCGGGCATGAGAAGTAGCGCGCCTCCCAAACATGCCCGCAACTCCGGCGGCAGATATTCAGATAGCGAGCGTAATCCGCGTGTGCCCGCCCAAGCGCCCGAGCCAACGAGTCCGCTTTTGGCGGCACCGCCAGCAAATGGACGTGATTGCCCATCAAGCAATAAGCCCAAATGGACAAGCCGAATCGTTCCGCGTACTTCCGGAGCAGATCTAAGTACACGAGACGGCCCTCGATTGTGTCGAAAATGATCTGACGGCCGTTCCCTCTTTGGCTAATGTGGTGCGGGACGCCCTCCACCACCGCTCGCGCGATTCGAGACATTCTCTTTCAGTGTGGCTTCGTACGCAGCGTTTCTCACAAATAAACCCGTGACAGGACACTCATTCACTTATTCGCCAATGCCGCGAATCCAAAGCCACTCTCATCCGCCCCGTCTTGCCCATCCGCCCGCGGCGAAACCCATCGCATTTCGAATTGGAATCTCCCGCATTCGCCGGCTCCCCCACCGCGCCATGACCCCGCGCCAGGCCGGCTATTCACTACGAAGAGCCTGAACGGGATCGATCCGCATCGCGCGCCCCGCGGGAACGGCGCTGGCCGTCACCACGACAAGCAGCAACAAAACTGCGGCGCCGGCAAGCGTCAACGGATCTGATGCCGCGACTCCAGAGAGGAGACGTGCCAGGGACCGCCGCACCAGCATCGAGCCTGCCCAGGCCGAGCGCCACTCCTGCCACACCGATGAAAAGTCCATACCGCAGCACGAGCCAAAGAATATCCGTCGAGCTGGCCCCAAGCGCGAGCCGCACGCCCAATTCCTGCGTCCGTTGCGCCACCAGATACGCGACAACGCCATATGTGCCAATCACCGCGAGAATGGTTCCAAGCCCGGCAAAAAGCCCTAGCAGCACGGTAGTGAATCGCGTGTCTGCGGTCTGACTGCTCATGTGCGTTTCCATGCTCTGGATCTCGCCCAGTGGAATGTCCCGTCCAGCGACTTCAATTCTCGGGCAACCGCCCGCGCAGCGCCGCATCCATCACCCGAAGATCGCGCTGTTGGCGCCAATGCCGAGCGCTAACGTAAGAATCGCGACGGCCGTGAATCCAGGCGCCTTACGCATTACTCGCGCGGCGTATTTGAGGTCCTGAGCGAACGTTTCGATCCAACCGTATCCCCCACATGTGGCGCGTAACCTCCTTGACCATCCCGATGTTGCCGAAGTCGCGTCGCGCCGCACGCTCCGCCTCTTCCGGTGCTTGTCCGGCTTCGATTCTTTGTTTCGCCTCGATGGCAAGATGAGCCAGAATCTCTTCCTCGAGCTCCTGTTCCTTTGAATTACGGCGGCGAAGAAATCGCATGCGTCACCCCTCTTCCACCGGATGCATGACGCCGGCGATCGTTCTCACAACTTCTTCCCAGTCCGACTGTTTTCTCGAAAGCTGCCGCTTCCCGGCTGGAGTAAGCCGGTAATATTTCGCGCGGCGGTTTGCTTCCGATGCTCTCCATTCCGATGCAAGCCATCCCTTTTTTTCGAGGCGATGAAGGGCCGGGTATAACGAGCCATGCTCGATCTGCAAGGCGTCCGCAGATCTCGCGCGAAGCGCTTGACCGATTCCGTGGCCGTGCTGAGGTCCCCACTGGAGCGTCCCCAGAATGAGCATGTCCAGAGTTCCCTGCAGGAGTTCGATGCGATTTCGATATGGTTCCCGCTTGCCCATACATTCCGGAAGACAGTCTGCAATAGCATGTCTGCCAGAGACAATGAGTTTGATTTCCAGTTCTAATTTCTGCGCAGCAGATCGGCCAGCCGAGCGGTGTTAATGCCCATTACGGAATCCGGAGGGCATCTACCCGGACGGTTCCGGAATCAATAGTTTGCGACAGATCCTGTTCGCGAGGACGTTAGCGATCTCCGTGTGGCGAGGAACGGCTTCGGAGTGGCCTGTCTGGGATTCTGCCAAAGGCTGTGTTCTTTGCCTTCTCTCCGCTTTATCCAATCACAAGTAGTTCCTGCCTTGCATCGGGAGGCAGGGCACGTAACGATTCCTCTCGTCTGCGTTCAAGAATGAGAGCAATCGCCTCGCGTAGATTCGCCAGGCATTCTTCACGCGATTTACCCTGACCGTTGGCGCCGGGCACCTCCGCGCAGTACGCGACATACCATGGTTCTCCCGCTCTACAATCGCCGTGAACTCATTGTGCATGTGTCGATTCTATCGACCTCTGAATGCCTTCAGCCGCACGCCCTGCACCGAGCGCCGGGTTCACAGGCATTCAATATTCAGAGCGGTTGCTGCGTTCTTTTGAGACCGATCTAAAGTGGCAAGAGGAGAATCGGTCCGCATGGCCAGCTCCACGTAAAGCACATCATACGGCGTCAGGCGATGATCGCGATGCTGGCACCAGAGCCTGCTCACCGGCCTTCAATCTGTCGAGAACCTTCAGAGACACGGACGTCTGTTCATCGGGGAAGCACCAAGACAGAGTTACCGAGGCATCGACTACAATCCCGTTCAAGGACGCGCCTCATCGCGCAGGTCACGTATAGTCATTCCGCCGAGCGAGAGCCCGTGCATTTTCCCAAACCTCCTGAGTCGCTCAATCGCCTCCTTGCGGTTGTCATCGATTCTTTGCGGTTCGGCTTCCGAGGACCTGAGAGCTTGAAAGACAACATCCTCGGCGTCCGCAAAAGCTCCAGTTTTGAGGCGTTGGTTAATGAGCGCCTCGACTTCTGGTCTGTTAATTTGTATAGTCACGTGCTCGGGTCCCACTTTTATTGTCTCGCGATTAGGAATCTTACCTCAGGTTCGTGCTCCTGCCGATGCGAGTCGCGCTAAGTTGTATTCCTCTCCTGCCTTGGCTCCCATAGCGCTGTCGATGCTGCAAGGCTGCTCGATCTACACCACTCGCGAGAAAGTGAAGTCACAAGATCGGAGTGCAAATATGCGAATAGGTGACGCGACAGCATCCGCCACGTTTAAAGCCAGCTCGGGCGAATGTCGGATAATTGCTCTTGCGCAAGAGGTGTTTGGAGGGTTCCTTGCTCGTAAGTCAGCTCGAATCGTATGTGAAAGCGGCATTCACTGATGAGGCGGAAATCGAACGCGTCGTTCAGACTTACGCCGAACAATTGTTTGGCCCCGCCATCCGACGAGAATCTTCCGACGCTCTCAACGAGTTCGGCAAATACTAATGCATTAAGGGAGGTCAGAGCCACCGGCTCGCAGCCATTTCAAGAGCTAATCACAGCGATGCCTGAACTAGTACGGCAAACCGTCACCCTTGAATATGGACGACGAGGCGAGCAGCGTCAGACGTTTGGGGGTGTACTGCGGTCTAATGGGGATCGAATTCGACGGGACTGTTTACTCGCCCAGTTATGCTGCCGTCCTCTGCATGCAAAAAGGGGGTAGTTCGCGCAAAACAGCTACCTTCTTTGCATGATGTGATGCAGGACGCTTTCCACCACTCGCCCGATTCGAGACATTCTCTTTCAGTGTGGCTTCGTGGGCGGTCTTTGCCACGAAGTGTATTTGCCTGTGCTGTTCCGCGCCCCGAGTTCCCCAAGCCAGGTAAACACTAGCCGACCCGCGAACTTATTGTACAGTCGCGTGAGCGCCGTCACCTTAGATCATCAATCGATCCTGATCGAAACACAGGTAACGAATTAGGCGGCTTCTCAGAAGCCATAAAGATGACCTCGTTTCCTTCCACTGCATAGAGACAACGGTTGCCAAAAGGACTATGCACTTGTTGCCAACCAGATTGGGGCGACCAAGTAAACCATCTGGCGCTCCGTTTTCCTTGTCGTACCCATCCGATATCCATCAGCAACTGACGGTTGGGCAAGAGAGCGGCCTGCCTTGCGTAACGCGCTGAACTCTGGTCTAACCGTGGGAACCCTGTGTGCTTGGTCTCAGTTCTACCAGTGAGGCTATCGAATGAAATGAAGGTCTGAGACTTTGGCAGCCAGGCCCAAACGCAGTTACCGATTACGCCAAATGAAGTCTGACCACCCTTGGACATGCCTTCTTCTGTTGACCAACTGCGGCGTGATCTCACGGCTTCTTTGATCACCGTGCCATTGCGGTCGAATTCCGTAAATACGAATCTACTTCGGTCCATTGGATCGAAGTCATTCAGGGTCCAGACTTGATCGGCACTCACAACTTCGACCGATTGAATCTCCGGACGATTGCTCAGCGCAACTCGTCGCAATAGTGACCCATTCCAATCGAAATACAAGAGTAGGGCTACTGGATCATTCTTCGCTTTTGAATAAACTGCAGCTACGGCGATAAAACCAGGTTGACGAGCCGACACATCATAGATAGAGACACCCGTGAAATTTGGATCGAACGATCGTATCGTCCTCGCCAGGAGACAAACTGCTAATTCGCGCTCCGCTCCCGCGAAAATTCTTATTCTGGCTTCGGGATCACCCTCACCGGGTTGGGGATCACCGGGAAGTGAAGTACTACGCCAAAAGATCTGCAGTCCATTCTCGAATTTGCTTGGGGCATCTGCCCCCGGAACAGTGGCAATCTTGATCGCGATTCCCTGAGGATAGCCATACGATAGCTCGCTAACAAAGCAGAACATTACCGCCAGAAGTAAACAGAACCGTGCTCTACCCACTCAGATCTCCTAAATCGACTTTAATCTTCCAGAGTCGACGCCTCCGACGTACTTGCGGTTTCTCTGGCTGGCAGATCACTGCTATCCAAGTCATTCAACTCATCCTCAGAATTCCACAAAACTCCGGCCCCCCAAAACGCAAAAACGAACCCAATCGAGTTCGTTCCGCAAAATCACCTCCTCGCTTCCCCTCTTCCCGCCCAGTTCAAAAACTGAAAATTTATTTTCCGCTCAGAATCAACAGCTTGACCCTCATCCACCGCGTCGCGCGCTCCGCCCATCCGCCAAACTCATACGCGAAAGCTCTCCTATGGAAGATTTGGTCAACGAAAAAAATCCGCCGCTCGAGGATCGGCCGGTCGACCGCGACCCGTCCCTCCCCACTCGCGAGTTCGCCCGCGGCCCCGACGGCAAAACCATCGACATCGACCCCGACACATTCGACCCCGCATCCATCGATGCCGAACCTCAGCGTACCGGTCCAACCGGTCCTCGTACTCCAGCGGGCAAGGCCGTCTCCAGCTTGAACCGGCTCGACCACGGCTGTTGCTCGAAAATCGCCATCCTGCCCGACGAAGACCCCGCCGAATTCGAATTCATCCGGAACTCCTGGTTCGAACGCTACCCTCCCGACGAGGATTTCGCTTGGCTAATCGACGAAACCGTACTCGCCTATTGGCACTACAAACGAGCCTCCAAGCGCCTCTACGAAATCGAATGCGAGCTTCCCCGCAACGCCAATCGCTGGACCGACGAGAACCACAAGCGCTTCAGCAATTTCTCCCGCTACAAGACCACCGACGAGCGTAGGCTCACCCGCTTTTACAAGGAACTCGAAGCGTACGATAACAAAGTTCTTCGCCGGAACGATGCCAAAGATCGCCTCTGGGTCGCGGTCGCCAAGATCAATGCGGAGTGGATCAGGAGAAAAGAAGAAAAAATGCTGGACGAGATGAAGATCGGTCAGTTGGTCCAGGTCGACATCGTCGACGGCAAGTGCGTGACCAACTACTATCCCACGAATAAGCAGCTCATCGAGAAAGCATCCCTCCTTCCGAAGCTCCCGGTCCTGGTGACGCGCTGGATCCAGTTCACGAAAGAAATCCCGCCCGAGTACGCCTGGACCAATCCCCTCGAGATACAGAAAGACTTCGGCGGTGAAGCCGTCCAGAGGATGGCATACGATCGCTGGCTCCAGAAGATCGAAGAGGAAAAGGCTACCGGCACCGGCCACATCGGCCCATTCATAGATTTTCCAAAGCCAGATCATCCCAAGCGGAATTGACCGGCGCCTTACCCGACCCATTATTCTGAAACTTGCGAATCGGCATTCATACTTCGACCGCGGGCTCCCTCGAGCGCTCGGCCATCAAGGCCAACGAGCTCGGCGCGAATACATTTCAGATCTTCTCCGCAAGTCCGCGTATGTGGCGTGCCAAGGCGCCCGATCCCGAACAGATCAGGCGACTGCATCAGCACCGCGAGCAGCACGATCTCACCCCGCTGGTGATTCACGACAGTTATTTGATCAATCTCGCGGCGCCGCCGTCCATCGTTCGCGAAAAGTCCATCGAAGCATTTACTGGTGAGTTAGAGCGCGCTCTCTTGATCGGCGCGGAGTACGTCGTGACGCATCCCGGCAACTATAAAGGCTTGACCGTCGAACAAGGCTTGCTCTACGCCACCGAAGCCATCGCGCTCGCCTGGCGAGGAGTTGACGAGGACCTGAAGAAGAACCCCAAGTTGACCATCCTGCTCGAAAACACCGCGGGGGCAGGAGCTCAATTGGGCGGCAAATTCGAAGAGTTATCGACGATCCGCGCGCTGGCTGCGCCCTATCTCGACATACCGATCGGTTATTGTCTCGATACCTGCCACTGCTATGTCAGCGGTTTCGATGTGGCGCAGGAAAGCGGATTGACTAGATTGATTGAGGCTGCTTCGGAGACGCTCGGTCTCGAGCATGTTCCCATCATCCACGCGAACGACGCGAAAACGCAGCTCAATTCGCATGTGGATCGGCATGCGCATATCGGCGCTGGTTATATTGGTCTTGAAGGCTTCCGCCGCATCCTCAATCATCCCGAGCTGCGCGGGAAAGCTTTCATCCTCGAGACGCCCGTCGACAAACCGGGTGACGATTTTCGTAACGTTAAAGCCTTGAAGGAGCTTGTATTCCCGAAAAAGCGTTCGACCCCAAAGAAATCGAGCCCAAGTGGCATCATCGGTGGACGAACGACTCGTCTCTCTACGTAGCCGACGCCCCCGATAAGCCCAAATATTACGTGCTCGAAATGCTGCCCTATCCCAGCGGCAAGCTGCACATGGGGCACGTGCGCAACTACGCAATTGGGGATGCGCTCGCTCGCTACATGTGGATGCGCGGCTACAACGTTTTGCATCCCATGGGTTGGGACGCGTTCGGATTGCCTGCGGAAAACGCTGCGCTCCAGGCCGGCCGCGATCCGCGCGAGTGGACGCTGAGCAACATCGCGCACATGAAGACTCAGATGCAGCGGCTCGGCTTTTCCATCGATTGGAATCGCGAGGTCGCCAGTTGCCAGCCCGAATACTATCGCTGGAATCAGTGGTTCTTTTTGAAAATGTTCGAGCGCGGTTTGGCGTATCGCAAAGAGGCGCTCTTGAACTGGTGTCCCGAATGCGGCACCGTCTTGGCGAATGAGCAAGTCGTCGATGGCTGCTGCTGGCGCCACGAAACCACGCCCGTCGAACAGCGCGCCATGCAGCAGTGGTTCCTCAAAACCACCGCTTACGCGGCGCAACTGCTCGACGACATGAAGCAGTTGGAAGAGGGCTGGCCGGAGCGCGTCCTCGCCATGCAGCGCAATTGGATTGGCCGCTCGGAAGGTGCCGAGGTCGATTTTCCGAGTCGATGGCGCCACGTCAGAAAATCCGCATCTTCACCACTCGCATCGACACCATCTATGGAGCGACCTGCCTGATTCTCGCTCCCGAACATCCGCTGGTCGAGCAGCTCGTCACCGATAAAGCCGAGCGCTTGAAGATCAAGGAAATGATCGACGCCACCGCGCGTCAAGACGCCAGTAATTTGACCAAGCGCGGGCTATTCACGGGACAATATGCGGTCCGTCCTTTCGATGGTTCCAGGATTCCCATCTGGATCGGCAACTTTGTCCTGATGGGTTACGGCACGGGAGCGATTATGGCTGTGCCTGCCCATGATCAACGCGATTTCGAGTTCTGCAGAAGCTATGGCGTTCCAGTCGTCCCCGTAATTCGTCCCGTCGATGGAACGCTTGCCGACGGCGCTTCAATGGCTGAAGCCTTTCTGGACGACGGCATCGTCGAGAACTCGGGTGAATGGTCCGGTCTGCCCAGTGAAGAAGCGCGCGAAAAGATGACCGCCGCAGCCGCCCGGAATGGTTTCGGATCCGCCGCCACGACTTATCGCCTCAAGGACTGGGGCATCTCGCGCCAGCGTTACTGGGGCACGCCCATCCCCATCGTTTACTGTCCGCAATGCGGCGCAGTTCCCGTGCCTGAAAAAGATCTGCCGGTCCTCTTGCCCGAGCACGTGAAAATTACCGGGAAGGGCAGATCTCCGCTAGAAGCCGTCGAGTCTTTCATGAATGTCCCCTGTCCGAAATGCGGCGGCACCGCACGCCGCGAGAGCGACACCATGGACACATTTGTCGATTCCTCCTGGTACTTCTATCGCTATTGCGATCCGCATAACGACAAAGCGCCTTTCGATCCCGCGATTATTGCCCGTTGGTTTCCCATCGATCAGTACATCGGTGGCATCACCCATGCGATCTTGCATCTCATCTATTCACGCTTCTGGACAAAGGTCATGCGCGACCTCGGGCTGATAAGCAACATTGAGCCAGTTAAGAACATGTTCACGCAGGGAATGGTTTTGATGGGTGGCAGCGCCATGTCCAAATCGAGGGGCAACGTTGTCGATCCGGATGACATGGTCGAACAATACGGGGCAGATACCTGCCGCCTCTACACTTTGTTTGCCGCTCCGCCGGAGAAAGACATGGATTGGAACGAATCCAGCGTGGAGGGACAATATCGATTCCTCGGACGCCTTTATCGTTTCGTCACGCGTAACGCCGATCGCGCAGCTCAGGCCCAGTCAAACCAGTCCGACCGCCAGGCTCTCCGAAAATTGCATCAGACCATTCGCAAGATCACCAACGATTTCGACAGCCGCTGGCATTTCAACACCTCGATCGCCTCGCTGATGGAGCTGCTGAACGAGCTATATGCGCTCGAATCGCAGCTTTCATCGTCCGCTGCCGTTGAGATTTGTCGCACCCTCACCCTGCTCGTCGCACCCTTCGCTCCTTATACGGCTCAAGATTTATGGGACACGCTCGGCAACCCCGGCCCCGTATTTCGGCAGGATTGGCCCAAGTTCGACCCCGAGCTCGCCAAAGAAGATCTCGCCGAAATACCCGTCCAGGTCAACGGCAAGCTGCGCGCCCATCTGCGCGTCCCCTTCGGAACTCCTAAGGAGGAGCTGGAGCGCCTTGCCCTCGCCCACGAAAAAGTGAAGCCGTTCACACAAGGTAAGCAAGTAGTGAAGGTGATCGTCGTCCCCGATCGGCTGGTCAACGTCGTCGTCAAATAGCTTTTTTTGCGGGACAGTCCATCTGTTCACCGTTTTCCCCATTTTCCCCGCCGCTGTTCTAATCTAGAGGTAAAGGCGAAAGTTTGAGCACAGAAAGTGCGATCAGGGCCGACTCTCTTTCTAAGGTCTACCGCTCCGGCGGTTCCGAAGTGGTTGTTTTTGATGATCTTTCGCTGCGAGTGCGCCGCGGCGAGCGTCTGGCGATCATTGGCGAATCGGGGGCTGGCAAATCGACCCTGTTGCACTTGCTTGGCGGCCTGGAGAGGCCTTCGAGTGGAACGATTTACTTCGGCGACAAGAATATTGTAGCTTTAACTGACTATCAGTTAGCGGACTTTCGCAATCGGGAAGTGGGTTTCGTCTGGCAAAATCCATCTTTGTTACCGGAGTTTACGGCGCTTGAGAACGCGATGATGCCTCTGTTGATTCGTGGCGTTGCGCCGGATGAGGCCGCGCAAATCGCGCGCGCAGGTTTGAGCGAAGTGGGTTTGCGGAGCCGCGAATCGCATCGCGCCGGCGAATTATCCGGCGGAGAACAGCAGCGGGTCGCGCTGGCTCGGGCGCTTGCAGGCAAACCGAATGTTTTGCTCGCCGACGAGCCTACCGGGAGTCTTGATTTTAGGACTGCGAAAATGATTACGAGCCTGCTCAGCGATTTGCATGAAGCGCACGGGCTCACGTCTATTTTCGTTACGCATAATTTTTCTTTCGCTACTCGCTGCGATCGAGTTTTAGAGTTAAGGAAGGGCATTCTGCATGTGCCATCCATGATGGAGCTGCAGGAAGCTGGAGTTGTACAGGACGCAACCCGTCTTGACGGTGGTACTTATGTTTGAACGATATACCGAGAAAGCACGCCGCGTAATCTTTTTTGCACGATATGAGGCGAGCCAGTTCGGCAGTCCCTACATCGAAACCGAGCATCTATTGCTGGGTTTGCTGCGGGAAGACAAGGCGCTGGCTAATCGGTTTTTGCGGTCTCACGCGGCAATCGAATCGATTCGCAAGCAGATTGAAGCCCACACGACGGTTCGCGAAAAGGTATCGACGTCCGTCGACCTCCCGTTGAGCCATGAGTGTAAGCGCGTCCTGGCCTATGGAGCCGAAGAAGCTGAGCGGCTGAGCCACAAACACATTGGCACGGAACATCTATTATTAGGCCTATTACGCGAAGAGAAGAGCTTCGCCGCTGAGATTCTGCACGAAAGAGGTTTACGCCTCTCCGCCGTACGGGAGGAAATCGCGCGCTCAGCATCGGAAAAAACGTCCGCGAGTAGACCGAAGGAAAGCTCACTGCTCGCGGAATTCAGTCGCGATCTCACGCAAGCTGCCGTCGACGGGATGCTCGATCCCCTCATTGGACGCGACTCTGAGCTAGATCGAGTAGTTCAAATCCTCTGCCGTCGGACAAAAAATAATCCGGTTCTGATCGGAGAACCCGGAGTCGGTAAAACGGCCATAGTCGAAGGCCTCGCGCAGCGCATTGCCGATGGCGACGTTCCGTCGTTTCTCTCTGACAAGCGGATTCTCGCCCTTGATTTATCGTTGATTGTGGCCGGCACGAAGTATCGCGGACAATTTGAAGAGCGCTTGAAGACCATCATGAAAGAGCTGATGGAGAATCAGAACGCCATCATCTTTATCGATGAGTTGCACACCCTCGTCGGCGCCGGTTCGGCCGAGGGTTCCCTAGATGCGGCTAATATCTTGAAGCCCGCACTCTCCCGGGGCGAGATCCAGTGTATCGGTGCGACCACGCCGGCCGAGTATCGGAAATCAATCGAGAAGGACCGTTCTCTCGAGCGGCGCTTTCAAGCCGTCAAGGTCCCGCCTCCCACTGAGACCGACGCGATTCGTATCTTGTTCGGCATCAAAGAACGATACGAGAAATTCCATGCGGTGGCGTATACCGACGAAGCCATCGAATCCGCCGTCTATACTTCAACTCGCTTTATTCCCGACAGATTCCTGCCGGACAAGGCCATCGACCTAATCGATGAAGCGGGTGCGCGTGTCAAGCTTCGGCAGACCACGCTTCCGAGCGAAGTCGCGGATATCCAGAAGCGCATCAAATTTATTGTTCATCGCATGGAGAACGCTATCGCGAATCACGAATTCGAGAAGGCGCGCTTCTACTCTGACGAAGAGCGTAAAGAACGCGAGAACTTGCGCCAGCTTCGCGAGAAGTACAACCTCGACGATACATCCACAGGCGTTGTATCGAAGGACGATATCGAGGACGTAGTCGCGCGATGGACCGGCGTTCCCATGACGTCCATCAAGGAAGAAGAAATCAATAAGCTCCTGCGCATCGAAGAGGAGCTTCACAAGCGCGTGATCAGCCAGGAAAAGGCCATCTCGGCGCTATCCCGCGCCATTCGCCGATCTCGAGCTGGAATGAAATCTCCCAAGAGGCCTTCCGGTTCCTTCCTGTTCCTTGGCCCGACCGGCGTCGGCAAGACCGAAGTCGCGCGCGCCTTGGCGGAGTTCCTGTTTGGCAGCGAAAAATCTCTCATCCGCTTTGACATGTCGGAATTCATGGAGAAGCACTCGATTTCGAAGTTGATTGGCTCGCCTCCCGGATACGTCGGCTACGAGGAGGGCGGGCAGCTCACCGAGCGTGTGAAGCGTGCGCCTTACTCGATCATCCTGTTGGATGAGATTGAGAAAGCGCATCCCGACATCTACAACATCTTGTTGCAGGTTTTCGAAGATGGCCAACTGACCGATGGACTCGGCAACACTGTCGATTTCAAGAACACGATCATCATCATGACCTCGAATCTCGGGGCGCGATTCCTCGACAAGCGAAGCCAAATCGGTTTTTCGGCGCCATCCACAACAGGGCTTCCGCCAAAGGTGGAAGATCAGGTGATGAGCGAGGTCAAGCGGGCATTCAACCCCGAGTTCCTCAATCGCCTCGACGAAGTCATTTTGTTCACATCGCTAGTGGATGAAGATCTCATCAAGATCATCACCCTACTGGTTGAGCAGATCAATACGAATCTGGTTGCGAAGCAAATCAAGATCCGCCTCGATACAGAGGCCGCGAAGTATATTCTCGACAAGACCTGCGGCGATCGCAGCTATGGCGCAAGACCGTTACGGCGCGCGCTGCAGAAGTATGTCGAAGATCCACTATCGGAAGCGCTGATTCAAGGTTCCCTTCCGCGCCCCGCTGAATTGGAGATTTACGTCGGCGACAACGGTATCTACTGCAGGCAAGTCGGTGACTTGGAGGGTCAGCCGGTGGCGGCCGGCGATGTCGAAATGGCCGAGCCAAGCGTGGGTACGCCGCTGTACATGTTCTGATTTTCCGCGGATTATTCGGCCTTATTCAGGAACGCTGAACTGGATGGTTCGAGCGGTCATTGCATTATTGCGCCGGACTTCCACATACACGTTCCACTCGCCGGAAATCGGGAAAATCGGCTTCGCAACATAAATACCCGGATTGATAGCCGGTGCTGGAAACACCTTCACGTGTGAGTGATCGGTCATCTCGATCTGAAGCGTCACTTTCGCATCGGGTAACGGTTTGTGAAGCGCATCATTGACCGTGATTTGAAAGGGCACCTCGATGCCGGTCTGTAGCTTGGCGGTTGGCTCAAAGCGGATCTCGAAGTTGCCTTCGCGTTCCTGCGCCAATAGCAGGCCGAAGGTGCACAGCAAGAGAGCGGCGAATTTCACGCCCCCATTTTAGCGGCTTCCGCTAGTAGCGCTCGAGATGAACGGAGCCCGTCGTTGTAGTGGCCGAAATGAGCGGACCGCCTTTACCCAGTTGCCCTTCGATACGATGCTTCGAGATGTCCTCGGAAGACAGCGAGAGATCGTTGGTGATGTGCGACAAGGTCGTGTGCGCGCTGACTCGCGCATTCGCATCGCTGGGCAACCGTATCGTCACATTGCCGTGCGTGGTTTCGGCGGTTAGCGCGTTATCGTGAAATTCTGCTAGGGCCAATGTGATGCCACCGTTCGTCGTTGAAGCGCGAATGGGCTCGCCGTCCTGTGGTTTCATGATCGTGAGATCGATCCCGCCGTTCGTTGAGTGTGCTTGAAGCGCGCCGGCCCTCAACCGGCCGCGAATAGAGCCATTCGTGGTGTGCGCCCGCTCGGAGCCGCTGCACTCTTCAAGGTCGATCGACCCATTCGTGGTTTGCACCTCGTAATCGCCAGTGTCGCGCGCCAGCGAAATGTGACCGTTCGTGCTGCTTACGCGCCCCCCGCCCTGCAGGTCCTCTACCGTGATTCCCCCGTTCGTTGTCTTCGCCAGGCCGAGAGCCACTCGGCTGGGTACCCGAATCACATACCGCGCCCCATAGGGCCCTTGGATGAAGTCTCTCGGCGCTTGGGTCGCAACTGAGGCGTTGCTCCCTGAAACACTTACCTTGATGCTGATCTCGCGGAGCCTCTCATCGGTCGGCGCGAACTTAGTCCCGGACACATCGATTGTGTTCCGGTCCCAACCGGCGATGTCTACCGAGCCGTTCACGTTGTCCAGATCCAAGCTGCCCCCCGGCTGCATGGGGTACGAATAATGAAAATCTTCTCTTGCGCGCTCGAAGTCACCCAGGTTGTCGCAACTCGACATCAGGAATGCGGCAAGAAGAGCAGCGCCCATCCAGGCTCGATTCATGTGTTTCTTCGACTCCTGGGAAGACTACGCAACTGACTGGGCGATTGTTCCGCAATGAAAGATCGGTAGACTAAGAAAGTGAGCCAACCTGGGGGCGTAGCTCAGTTGGATAGAGCATCAGCCTTCTAAGCTGAGGGTCGCAGGTTCGATCCCTGCCGCCCCTACCAGTGTTTACGGACTGGTGGTGGGCTGCAGAATCGCGTCAACCCCGAGGCCAAGGCCGACGAGGGCAGCTAGTAAAAGGAACAATGCGAGCTTCTTCTTTTTAGTGTTGACTTGACTTGTTGCGCCGCTTTGGTCTGCACTAGCTCCAGATTGGAACGCGGACGCCGTGCCCGCGCTGATATGGGTAAGAAGAGCACCGTTTTGAAAGACATTCAGCGACCCGCTCAAAGCCGCGACTTCGATCGTGTCTCCATCTACTCGCACGACTGCTTGAGAGACGGGCTGGTCGGCCTGTATGCGATAGCTCGCAGCCTGAACAGCGTAGCCGCCCATGTTGTCCACTTTCGTGACGCCACTCTGCAGCAGCAGATGGTCTTTGTAGATGGTGCCCGCCGAGTTTGTGCCGACAACCAGCGCTGCTCCGTTCTGCAAAAAGACTTGGCTCGAAGCTCTATCCGTCTTGATTTGAGAGCCGTCGAAAATGTTGGCGTTGCCTTCAACTTCGGCGCTGTTTACGGTGAACGTACCGAAGGCCGAGGCCACACCGATCGTTGGAGTGACAGCGAACGACGAAGCGATCGACAGCGTGGCTGCAAGACAAAACTTCGATGGTCTCTTCAGTTTCATCCGTCTCTCCGGAAGCGTAAGCTCGAAGGCTAAAAACTTCTACAGTATAACCGAATCGATTATCATGATCAAACAGAAGTAGAAACATGGATCACTACGAAGAACTCGGCATTACGCCCTCGGCGACGGCGGAGGAGATCGCCCGGGCGCATCGTCGGCTGACCAAATTGCTTCATCCCGATCAGCAAATGGACGAAGGGATGAAGAGCCTGGCCCAGACGCAGATGCGGCGTCTGAACGCTATCGTGGAAACTCTCTCGGACCCCGACCGGCGGCGGGAATATGATGAGCAACTCAGGGGGGACCTGCCGTCGGCTCCGCCGCGCCCCTCGAGAACAGCGGCCGTAAGGAGACCCCGTTTCCGCCGGATTAGCTGGCACTCGGTTCCCTGGTGGGTGGGCAGCACAATCGGCGCCGTGGTGCTGACTGTCGGTGCGGTTTGGTTTTGGGCAAATGATTTAGGTAGTTCCTTTGGCAACAACCATTCGCAGGTCTACGTCCGCCCCCAACCCAAGGCGGCGACAGATTCCAAACCCAACAGTGATCCCGCCATCACAGTGCAGCCGGCGCCCCAGGAGAATCCGAGCACATTGGGTCGTCTGTCGAGCCGGATCCGGCAGGCGATCTTACCTTCTAAGCCAAAGACTAAGAAGACCCCGGTCAAGGCGCAAATCCCACGGCTTCCCGAATCGCGAGAGAGGGTTGTTGTGAACCCCCTGCCGGAGCCCGCGAAGGTAAGCCCTACCGCCCGAAAATCTTTTCGGATTCCCACTCCCGAGATAGCTCGTGCGGTTCCAAACCAATTGGAGGTCCCCCCACCACCCAAGCTGTCTCTCAACAATTCAGGGGTAGAGCCGCCGCCTGTCCCCTTGTCTGCAATCCCTGTCGCCGTGATCCCCAAGCCCAGCGAGTCGGCTCCGCCAGCGCCAGTTAGCAATCCGGCGCGATCTCCGAAGACAAATGATGAAAACCTTCTGGCAGGCGAATGGGTTTATGCTCCCAAGGAGCCGGAGAAGCAAAAAGCCGGCCTTTACCCTCCTGAATTCATTAACCTGAAGCTCTTCTCCGAGGCAGGAGCTTTGCATGGCGAATATCACGCGCGATATCACGTGACCGACCGGCCCATTTCGCCGGACGTGAATTTCCAGCTCTCTCCAGCGGATAAGAATTACCGTAAATTCAGCTGGGCCAGCAGCAACGGCAGCCGCGGGACAATGAAGATCAGCCAGATTGATGCGGCCACCATTCACATCGAGTGGCAAACTACGAAGTACATCCGTGGACCCGCACTCACTGCGGGAACCGCGACTCTGGTTCGCCGCTCTCCATGAACTTCTAACCCAATCTAATTCTGGGGTGAGGAGATTCCCAAATTGTGGATCGCGGCTGCCCCATAAACTGCTGCCAAAGCGAAATTGCCCACGGCAAACTTCGTTAGCAGGTCTTTGTGTTTCCTGAGCAAGATCTCGGGAACGATCATGGCGGCGCCGATACCGGCTTTGAGAGCGATGCCCTTCGCTCCGAAGCTGCCGTTTGAAGAGGCGAGAAACGAGTTGCCCTCACTGTTTGCCCCAAGAGGACGCAGCATCCAAACTGGTGCCTGCGGCCATAGCAAACATGCTGGCCACCCAAACCCGACGAACGGTTCTGTCGTGTTTATCTTCAACGTTAGCGATAGTGGTTGCTCGTGCGACGGCAGAAGAGCTCGTACCTGGGTCGGCATTGGAGAATGGCGTGGCGATGTCGGAAACGCTCGCTATCTGACCCGGTTTGATGGGCATCTGTGCGGACAAGGGTGCCGCGGAGCCAAGCAACATAAGTGCTGCCGCCCCACTTACGATCAGTAATCTCACGTTTACCTCCGATCGCGAATGCGATCACTGATCTAATCGGCGGATATCCCTGCGGAGCTTAGGGTTCGCGGCAGGGCGAACGGATTTTGGCTCAAAGCTAATGAAAAGCAATAACAGTCGGATGGCTTCTCATATTCTGGATCTTTGTCGTGATAAGCGAAAGATTCCTGTGGGTGGCGCTGCTTGCCTGGACCCTATCGTTTGGCTCGGCCCTCGGGAAAACGAATGTCCACACATCCAAAACCCCCCGCAAGGCCTGGGTCCGGGAAGAAAGCAGCATGGACATGATGGGGTCTGTCACTGTAATTGTGGGATATGGCAAGGATGCTGGACGTGTACGGGCAGCGATCGCAGACGCGCTCCATGAGGGCAGCCGCTTGGATGCCTTGCTCTCCAACTACAAGCCGCAGAGTGAATGGACCCACGTCAACCGGTTGGCGGCGCAGCGACCGGTTCGAGTCTCCAACGAGCTATTTCATCTTCTTGCGGCGTGCCTGGAATACAGCCGTCAGAGTGAAGGCACGTTCGACATCTCCGTCGGGCCGTTGATGAAGCTCTGGGGATTTTATCAGTCCAAACCCCGTGTTCCTGAGCGCCGCGAAGTACTCGCCGCGCTCGATTCTGTCGGTTATCGCAACATAATTCTGAATCCGAAAGCTCTGACAGTTCGCTTCGCGAAAAGCGGTGTCGAACTGGATCCCGGTGGCATTGGCAAAGGCTATGCCGTAGATCGGATGGTGGATGTGCTGCGGAAGGAGGGCGTGCGTGCGGCGCTGGTTTCGCTGGGCGGCAGCAGCATCTTCGCGTTGGGTGCTCCCGAGAACGAGAAGGGCTGGTCTATCGATCTGAGAGATCCAAGAAACTCGTCTGAAACGGCCGCAACGGTGGTCTTACGGGACCAGTCGCTTTCCACTTCCGGCAACTACGAAAAATTCTTTTATGCCAATGGCAAGCTGTGGGGTCATATCATGGACCCGCGGACCGGCTATCCGTCGGAAGGGATGCTCTCGGTTTCGGTGATCGCACCCAAAGCGATCGACAGCGAGGCTTGGGCAAAGCCGTACTATATTTTAGGGCGAGGGTGGACGGCGCGGCATAAGAAAAAGGCGTTCAAGGTCTTCATGTGTGAAGACAAGCCGGGTGCATCATGTGCGTGGATCGATTGACTCCTTTGCAGAACGCGATCTCGGTATTATGGCGTTGTTCTGCATTCCGGATAGCGAGAGCATAAATTGAGAGCCGATCAACCATGAACAGACGGAAATTTCTTCATTTCGCAGCAGCAGCTCCTCTTCTGGCTCAAGACAAAGAGATTCCTGCGTATCGCATCGTGACGAAGTTCAGGCCCTCCGCGAATCCGGGCATGCCTGGGCCTTACCGTGGGAAAGCTGTTCGCGTGCATGCAGAGGGTGCAGTGGACGTCGCGTCGAATCGGGTAAATGCGAGCACCGTCAGGGCGATGCTCTCGGCAGGCATTTGCGAATTGACAGGCGCCTCAACTGATCGCGACGCCTGGTCCCGGTTCATCTCTCCTGAGGATGTCGTCGGGATCAAAGTGAACTGCTCAGGGGCGCCGGAAATCAATTCGAACCCCGAACTGGTCGCGGCAATCATAGACAATCTTATGGCGTTAGGATTGCCCGCCGAACGCATCTACATTTACGACCGGTTCGAAAATCAGCTAAGGACCGTGAACTTCGAACCTCGCGTACCAAAGGGCGTGAAAATCGCTGCCGCCGAGAGTTCGCGTGGTTCCATTCTCGGGTATGATCCATTCACCTATGTGGAAGCGGACTTTTTTGGCGAAGAAGATACGCGATCCAACCTGGTCCGTCTGGTTTCCGAGAAGTTGACTAAGATCATCAACGTTCCCACAATGAAGGAGCACCGCGCAGCGGGAGTATCGGGCTGTCTAAAGAACATCGCCTACGGCGACTTCTCGAATGTGAATCGCTCGCACCTGAAGGCCAAAACGAACACATATTCCTTCATCGGGACGCTTGCGTCCGTGGAGCCTTTGCGCTCCAGAACGGTTCTGAATGTGATGGACGGGTTGCGGAGTCTGTGGCAGGGCGGTCCGTTTCTGCAAAGCCCCAAATTTCTGTTCTTTCCGAAGGAAATCGTCGTAGGAACGGATCCTGTGACATTGGATCACCTGCTCATCGAAATGATCGAAAATAAGCGGCGAGAGGAAGGAGCGCCATCGCTTTTCGATCGGTCAGCGTCGCGCATAAGGCCGGGACCTGAGCTCGATCCGAATTTCAACAGCTTCATTCGGGAGCCTGGGCATGTGGAATACGCATCGAGGTTGGGTCTAGGCGTGTATGAAAAAAGCCAAATCAGCGAGAAGGTGATCACGCTGTGATTATGCTGGCCGCAGCTCTCCTGCTCCCATCGCTGTTTTGGGATAAAGGACCCGAGACGGTCGATCAGCTGCGGCATGCTCAGATCGCGCACATCTCAGTGCCTGCCTCGATTGCGGCTGCGTGGAAAGGAACCCCGGGAATAGCAATCGACGTCGAGGATCCGAGCCACCTCATACGACTCTTGACGCCGGGCGTGGAATTCCGCCCTCGCGTGGCGTCGGCGACACGAGCACCGTGGGTGAATTCAAATGGATGGCGTTTTCTCCGCGAACCAGAAGGCCATTTTTATTACGAAGCGCCAGGCCCAGCCGCAGTTCTTGCTGCCGCAGAGGCATTTATGTACGGCGCGCATGCCACAATTCACACGGATGTTGCAGGTCTCGATCCCTTCGGCGAAATGCTTGCCTTGGTTCGGAAGGCGGGCGACCAGGATCTTTCGCCGCGGGCGAATATCGGATTTATCGACGATGGGTCGCCTGAGTCCGGCGAGTTTATGAATCTTCTGATCCGGCGCAATCTTCTCTTCAAAGTTGTTAAGTATCCCGATCCGAAGCTCGATCTGACGGTTGCTTTGGGCTCTGCCGATTACCCGCGGGCAGAAGCTAGTAACCCAAGCTTATTGGCTGAGAAGGTGCGAGCTAACCTGACGGATCAGAAGCGACTGTTGCGCATTTACGGCAGCGAAGTGGTTGTGGGACGGCTCCTCGGGAACGGCAATGCGGCCAGGCTGTTTCTAATTAACTACGGCGCTGCCAGGTCACCTGTGCACGGCGTTCGGATTCGCGTTTTGGGCAGCTATCGCAATCCGCGAGCTGTGCAATATGGGGGGGCCGACACTCGTCTTCTCGACATTAGCTTCGACTCAGACGCAATCGAATTTACGCTCCCCGAGCTGAAAACTTTCGCTATCATCGACCTTGGTGGTTGACCGCCAGTTAACGTAATCAGAAGATGAATCTATCCACGTTTGTTCGATTCTTCGCTGGAATTATGCTCAGCCTCGGTGTCTTTTCTGCTGTTGCGCAGACTCAATACGATTTGCTCCTTCAGGGTGGACACGTCATAGATGCCAAGAATCACGTCAGCGCGGTGCGCGATGTTGCGATACGCGACGGAAAAATTGCGGCGGTTTCCGAGCACATTGATCCTGCGAGCGCTCTAAAAACAGTCGATGTCAAAGATCTTTATGTTTCGCCCGGCCTGGTGGACATTCATGTTCACGTTTACGCCAGTACCGGCGAGCGCAACTCATATGCCGGCGACAATGGCGTGTTCCCGGATGGCTTTACGTTGCGATCAGGAGTGACCACGGTAGCCGATGCTGGTTCTTCGGGCTATCGCAATTTTGAAGACTTCAAAGAACACATCATCGATCGATCGAAGACGCGCGTACTGGCGTTTCTGAATATTGTGGGTGCGGGCATGCGAGGTCCCAAGTATGAAGACAATCTTGCCGACATGGACCCGCAACCGGCCGCGGAAATGGCCAAGCGCCATCAGGGGTTGATTGTAGGGATCAAGACAGCCCACTACAGCGGCCCCGAATGGACCCCAGTCGAACACGCGGTCCAAGCCGGCACGCTGGCCAATATCCCCGTAATGGTGGATTTCGGCGCCAATCGGCCTGAGCGGCCCATTACCGTTTTATTAGGCCAGAAGCTCCGGCCCGGCGACATCTACACGCACTGTTATTCCGGGTTGCGAAATGAATTGGATTCGTCCGGACACGTGAATTCCGGAATGTGGGCTGGTCGAAAACGCGGAGTAATCTTCGACGTAGGGCACGGGGGCGGAAGTTTCGCATGGCGTATTGTTGTGCCTGCCATTCGCCAAGGATTCCTGCCCGACTCCATCTCGACCGACCTGCATATCGGAAGTATGAACACCGGCATGAAGGACATGCTGAATGTGATGAGTAAGTTTCTTGCGCTCGGTATGTCCATTGATGATGTGATCGCCTGGTCGACCTGGAATCCAGCGCGCGAGATCCATCACGATGAGTTGGGGAATCTCTCAACGGGATCTCCTGCCGACGTATCCGTCCTGCGTGTCGAGCATGGGAATTTCGGTTTCACCGACATGTACGGCGCGCGCATGAATGGAAATCAAAAGTTCGTTTGTGAACTGACGATCCGAAACGGCAAAATCGTGTATGACCTGAACGGAATCAGCCGTCCGGAATGGGACAAGCTTCCGCCAAACTACACCGCTGTGGGAGATCCTCGCTGGGATGGATTGAATCCCGCGAGACGGCAGAAGTAAGCGTCAGGCTGCGGCTGCTTTGGACAATACCTCGTGAAGGCGCTTGGCCACGATCATCTCCTCGCCGGGTTGGAGCATCCACACGCCTACCACGACCGTGTCGGGCTCTGTAGTCAGGCCGCGGGAGTTTTCCGCCCCGGTCGCCGGATTTAATTCGATACTGGGACTTCCGCGGCGCAGTTGCTCGGCCACATCGCGCGCTGAGATATTCACGCGATTCCGATCGTAATTCAGCAGCAGGTGCGGAACGTGATTCGCGACCTCGGGAACCACGATCTTTGATCGGATTGTTGGGATGTTCTTCAGGTAATCGGAAACCCGGTCGGCTCGACGGCGGAATTCCGCTTCCATCGATTCGTCCGATTGATCCAGAAACCAGTCCACCGCCGCAACCATTCCTACAATCTGTTCCTTGGCCACCTTCATCCCGCGGCCAATCGCATTGGAGATCGGCATGTCATTCGCGACAGCCGCCGCAATCAAGTCTTTTCTGCCCAGCAGCAGACCGGCATTCTGAGGTCCGCGTATGCCCTTGCCGCCCGAAAACGTGACGAGATCGAAACCCATTTTCGTGTAGTTCCAGAGATTCGAGATGGGCGGCACGTCCGCGGCAGCATCGTTGAAACAAGGGACCCCGTGCTGATGCGCCACACGGATCCAATCTGCGCGGCTGATTTGCCCGTCTTCGGCGGCATTAAAGAAGTGCGCCATCATCGTTTTGTCTGTGAATGCGTTCTGATACTGTTCCAGGGTTTCAACTTCGACAAAGCGTATGCCGCAGTTCAGCAGCGCGTGATCGTAGTCGTAACGATGAGCTTTTTGGACGATTACCTCGTTCTTCAGCCCGTTCATCTCGGTGGGCATTTGCCGTACTGCCGCCGAGTTTGTGACGGTGATGCAAGCGGCAGTTCCTAAGGTCAGAGCGGAAGCGGCGCCGGCCGTTACCAGCGCGGCTTCACACTGCAATCGCTTGGCGAGATATTCTCCAGCCGCCTTTTGAAGTTCGTTCAATCGAACCGGGTGCTTCGCCGCCTGCGCCACGGCAGCCTGAACGGAAGGCGGCATGATCGAAGCCGTGAGAAAGGTGTAGGTACCTGCAGCGTTGATGACCTTCGTCACACCTAATTTGTCGTAATAATCCGGGCCCGCTTGCGGCGTGCGTTCCGGCGCTTTGGCGGCGTGCAGCGGCACGGCCTGGCTGGCAACGACAGCAAGCGCAGTTTTCGCGTGTCCCAGGAAGCCGCGACGTGTTCGAAAGCGACTCATTTTCTTGCCTAAATATACGCGACCACGTCGATTTCGACCAGAGAGTTTCCCGGTACGCCCGCCACTGACACCGTGGTTCTGACAGGAGGTTCCGATCCAAAGCGGCCCAGGAAAACCTCGTTCATTGCGGCGTAGTCCTTGAGATCCGCCAAATACACCTGAGCCTTCAGGACCTTTTCCATGGAAGAGCCGGCCGCTTCCAGCTTCTGCTGAATTTCGTCAAGCACATGTTTGGTGTGAGCTTTGATGTCGCCTTCGAAATGCGCGCCGACACCAGATAAAAACAATAAGTTACCGTACGAAACCGCCGGGCTGAACAGTGGCGTTTTCTCGGGTTTCTTCCCGTCTGCCCACCAAACTTTCTTGCCCGATGCTGGCTGACCGGAGGCTGATTGCTCCGCAGTCATCGAAACTGCGGCCACAGCCGCCGCTTTTCCAATAAAATTTCTTCTGTTCGTGTTGCTCATTGCGCCTTCCTTCCTATGTTGAGCACAACCTCTCGTGAATTTTAAGAGCGTTTCACCGGGCGAACGACTCCTCCCGGCGTTCGATACTCGTGCCGCTGGGCTGTCCAACGGGCTTCGCCGTACTCGCCGAGATTGACGTTGCCCGCCATCTTATCCCCATCCATCGTCCCCGTGAATTCGTACGACAGTCGTTGTCCTTGAATCTTCTGCGAGCTGCGGAAACGGACCTGATTAGCCGCCACCGTCCCACTGAGATCGCCCGAAACAAACTCCCCTTGGTGGGTGCCCACGAGCGCGTCGCCGTGTTGCTCGAAAATCAGGGTGTGAAGGGCCGATCCACGAATGAACTGCAGCTCGGCTTGCCATTGGCCTGCCACGGAAACCGGTTCTCCCGCAAGTATGGGCGGGTTCTCGAATTTGGGCGGTTTTGAAAGGAGAGCGTAAAGACGCTGCGCCACGATTTTATCGTCGCCAGGCATCATCATGTAGGGCGTTACCGAAACCGAACTTGCCATCCGATCCGGCCGTGCGCCCGTCGCTCCGCCGAGCACGATGCGCGGCTCCGTATCGAGCAGCAACCTGCTCACCTCTTGCCCGGTAATGCCAAGATGATCCGCGTTCCATTCGATTTTAAGGATCGGCGTGCGATTCGAAAGCCCTTCCGGATCCTCCACCCTGGTGGTGACGCCGTTAATCCTCTTTACGCTGGTCGAGATCTGCTCGAGCCAACCCTGCCATTGCCGCCATTCCGCTTCGTGGTCGCGCTTCTTCCACATCTCGGTGGCCGCAAGCATACCCATGATTTCTTCTTTACCAACCTTCAACGAGCGGCCAAAGGCGTGATGCGGAGCGCTGTTCGCCCAAGCCGCCTGCAATAAGTTCTTCTCTCCCAGCAACAGTCCCGCTGCCTGTGGACCTCGAATGCATTTCCCACCACTGTAAGCGACCGCCGTAGCCCCGCGTTGTAGATGCACATTTGGAATGGTCAGAATTTCCGCAGCGGCGTCGACAATCACCGGCACATTGTGACGCTTAGCCGCCTCCGAAACCACTTGGGTTCCCAATGGACCTGTGTCGCCTGGGCCAGCCAGAATATAAATCATGGCAGTATGTTCGTTGAAGGCGGCGTCCAGCTCAGAGGGGTCCCGCACTTCGATGATCTTCACTCCGACCATGCGAATCGCGTGGTCATACACATTGCGTGAATACTCCGGAATGATTACCTCATCTTTGAATCCGGTGAGATCCGGTAAGCGCTGCATGCGTTCCGGATTCGTACCCGCAATGCACGCAGTTGTGCAATGAGTCAGGGCCGCGCAGCAACCTGCCGTGACAATCCCCCAGTCGGCGCCGGTCAATTCAGAAAGGCGCTTTCCCACCGCCTCCATGAGCTCGTCCATTTGAACGTAACTGCGGGAAGCGTCGTCCATGGCCCGCTTCACTTCCGCAAGCGTCTCCGAGCCAGTGATGATGGTGAAAGTCCCACGGGCATTGATCACGGGTCGTACACCAATGGACTGGTAGATCTCACTAGAGCCAGCTTCGGCCGGCTTCGCGGCAGCATTGCTTGCCTTTGAAGCCTCGGCAACCACTGGCAACGCTCCGGCAACTGTAACCAGGCCACCGTGCCGGAACAGGTCTCGCCGGTTCAGAAATTTTTCAAAATACGATGTCGGCATCCTTGTTAAACGATATAACGCCGCATTCGAAACAGTAGAACTCATCTCATGCCGTTCGGCATTCCGGCGGCTTTTATCGGCGGTCCCCGTCGAATTACCACGCGCCACTCGTAAACAAACTGACGAGTGGCCGACCAACAAGACGCGATTCCGCCAACGACAAGTGGCATTACGATGCTGAGAAATATAGTGCGGGCGAAGCTTTCGATAAATTCTGTAGAAGCATCGCCATGTTTATCCCAGCTTGACGACGACCTTGCCTTTTGCACGTCCTTTTTCGACGTAAGCCAAAGCTTCTTTGGTCGCTTCGAATGGAAAGACTCGATCCATAACTGGCCGTATGATCCCAGAATCGATGAGAGAACTGATCTCGCGTAATTGGTCTCCGCTTGCTCTCATGAAAAGAAATGAATAGCTTACGTGATGGCGGTTTGCCTTTTTCCTGATTCGATGGCTCAAAAGGCGCATTACCAGTCTCAAGATCCAAGTCGATCCAATGTCTTTCGCGAAATCGGGATCAGGTGGACCGGAGATCGAGATGAGCTTTCCGCCCGGTTTCAGCACCCGCAAAGATTTTTCGAGCGCGTCCTTGCCCAGGCTATTCAAGACGAGGTCATAATTGTGCAGGACTTTCTCGAAGTCGTCCTTCTTGTAATCGATGACGACATCTGCGCCAAGACTCTTCACCAGATCGACATTCGCCGCGCTCGTTGTCGTCGCCAAGATCGCACCGACATGCTTCGCCAGCTGAATTGTAAATGCTCCGACACCACCGGAGCCGGCGTGAATAAGAACTTTTTGCCCTTTCTTTAAGCTCGCTCTTTCAATCAGCGCTTGCTAAGCGGTCAAGCCCACCAGAGGGATGGAAGCCGCTTCTTCCATGGTGAGTGTTTTTGGCTTAATCGCCACGTCATCTTCATTCATCGAGATGAATTCCGCGAAGGTGCCGATCCGGTCCTGATGAGGCCGCGCATAGATCTCGTGGCCGGGCTTGAATCGCCGCACTCGAGATCCGACTCGGACCACGACCCCAGCCACATCATTGCCCAAAATGACCGGTAAGCGATAACGCAAAATGAGTTTGAACTCTCCGTCTCCGATTTTGGAATCCAGAAGGTTTACACCAGCGGCGTGGATCTGGACCAATACGTCATCGTCCCGCAGCTCCGGATCGGGCATTTCGCGAAACCGTATGCCACCCTTGCGTCCATAACGATCGACGATGAATGCCTTCATGATATTTTCGATCGAACCGTTCTTTTAAGGAACACGCGCAAGACGGTCGCGATGCTAAGCGCCCCACCCAAAGAACAGACGTGTTCCTTTGCTGACTGGTGGCGCGCATTCGCGCCCTTTGCGCTTGTTGCCGTCTCTATCCCACCGCAACCGGAGCACGTCGCTGGTCTTAGTGTTGGTAGCGACGCTTGCCTGCTTTATCCCCGGGCTGCGGGCAGCGAGATTGAATCCAATCGAAGCGTTACGGCACCAGTAACGCCGGGAAGCTTTGAACACTATGATGGGAGTTGCCCATCAAAACTCTTCTCTGCTCTTTTCTCTTTACCTTCTCCGCAAGCTTCGCGTTCGCGCAGACGAATAGACCGATCGCGATCTCGCTCGATATCACCGACGCGCCGCGCAAAATTCTCCGCGCGCAGCTTGCAATTCCGGTTCGGCCGGGGCCGCTGACGCTGGTCTATCCGCAATGGATTCCGGGTGAGCATGGACCAACCGGTCCGATCGATAATTTCGCCGGAATTGAGTTTTCTTCAAATGGACAAGTGCTTGCCTGGCAACGTGATGACGTTAATATGTTCGCCTTTCACCTGAATGTGCCGGCGGATATCAATATGCTGGATGCGAAGGTCGATTTCCTGGCTACAGCACCTCCGAGCGGCTTTTCGGCGGGTGCTTCTACTAGCGCCAATCTCGCGGTGGTGAGTTGGAACGAGGTGGTCCTATATCCAGCTGGCACGGCAGCTTCCGAGGTTATGTTCCAGCCATCGATAAAGATTCCGGATGGATGGAAATTCGGAACGGCCCTGACGCCGTCGTCCGTTGAAGGCAATACCACGCATTTTCAACCTGTGCCCTTAGATACGCTGATCGATTCGCCGTTATTGGCGGGCCGGTTCTTCAAGGAAATTTCTCTCGCGGAAGAGATCACGCCGAAGCACTATTTGGACATGGCCGCGGATGGCCCGGAAGATTTGAACGTGAGCGCCGACGAACTCGCCGCGTTTAGTAATTTGGTGCGCGAGACCGGAGTGCTCTACGCGTCGCGTCACTACAGCAGCTATCATTTTCTGCTGACGCTCAGCGACAGCGTGGCTCACTTTGGCCTGGAGCACCATCAATCGAGCGATGACCGGGTGGAAGCAAGAACCTTTCTGGATGACGATCTGAATCTGCTCGAGGGAGATCTGCTGCCACACGAGTTCACGCATTCGTGGAATGGAAAGTATCGCCGCCCTGCCGGACTGGCTACGCCCGATTACCAGCATCCAATGAAAGGCGATCTGCTGTGGGTCTATGAAGGACTGACGCAATATCTGGGAGATGTGCTCGCGGCGCGAAGCGGCATCTGGACGGCTGAGCAGTACCGTTCTTATCTGGCGGCCTCGGCGGCGGAGATGGATCATCGGCCCGGCCGCACGTGGCGCGACTTACAAGACACGGCGACAGCGGCGCAAATTCTTTACGGAACGAGTGGGCAGTGGGACAATTGGCGGCGCTCGGTCGATTACTATCCGGAGGGTGAGTTGATCTGGCTCGATGTCGATACAACCATCCGCAAGCTGTCGAATGGCAAGAAATCATTGAACGATTTTTGCGCGCGTTTCGAAGGTCTCGGCGGGAACACTGCGCCGAAGGTGGTGCCCTACACGTTTGAAGACATTGTCAGCAATCTGAACGCAATTCAGCCACACGATTGGGCTAGCTTTCTAAACGAGCGGCTGACGTCGAAAGCGCTGCACGCGCCGCTCAGCGGAATTTCGGGTGGCGGCTATCGCATCGAATATACCGAGGAGGAAAACGAATTCATACGTGCGGGGGACGCCCGCGATCATGGCGTGAATGCCTGGTATTCGCTGGGCATGCTGGTTGCTGACAGCACAATCGGTGACGTGCTGATTGGGTCACCGGCTTACCAGGCAGGACTCGGGCCGGGAATGAAGCTTATCGCGATTAATGGCCGCCGCGCGACAGACGAGCTACTGCATCACGCCATACGCGACACAAAGAGCGGCAATGGACAGATCGAATTAATCGTTGAGAACACCGGGTTCTTCAAAGTAGTAAAGATCGATTACAGCGGAGGGGAAAAATATCCGCATCTGGTCCGGGATTCAAGCGAGCCGGCGAGGCTCGATGAAATTTTAAAGCCGATGGCGAATCATCCAGCGCGCAAAGGCGCGGAGTAGCTTCGTCTACGTTACGATACTAACGGCGGCCGAATAGCGAGAATGAAAGCCCTCGAACGTTCATTTACCACGATCAGCGGAGTGCCTATCGAGCCGTTGTATGGGCCCGAGCAACTGAAGGATTTCGATCCGGCGCGAGACCTTGCAGAGCCCGGCCAGTTTCCATATACCCGCGGCATTCACCGCGATATGTATCGCGGCAAGCTGTGGACCATGCGCCAATTTTCCGGATTCGCGACGCCGGAAGAGACCAATCGGCGCTACCACTATCTTCTGGAGCAAGGCCAAACTGGACTTTCTGTAGCGTTCGATCTGCCCACTCTGATGGGCTACGACGCAGATCACGCGATGAGCGAAGGCGAAGTGGGGAAGTGCGGCGTGTCGATCTCGTCGCTCGAGGATATGGAGATCCTCTTCCACGGCATCCCGCTGGGCGACGTGACGGTGTCGATGACCATTAACTCTCCAGCAGCAGTGCTGTGGGCGATGTATCTGGCGGTTGCCGAAGAGCAGAGTGTGGATTGGCAGCGCGTCTCGGGCACGCTTCAGAACGACATTCTGAAAGAGTACATCGCGCAGAAAGAATACATTTTTCCGCCCCGGCCGTCGATGCGGCTGGTGACCGACACAATCGAGTTTGGGGCGCGCCACACGCCGCGTTTCAACCCCATCTCGATTAGCGGATATCACATTCGGGAGGCTGGATCGACGGCGGCGCAGGAGCTGGCGTTCACCTTGCGCGATGGCATTGAATATGTCGAGTGGGCGCTGGACAGGGGCCTGGAGATCGATGATTTTGCACCGCGGCTCAGCTTCTTCTTCAACGCGCACAGCGATTTCTTCGAGGAGATCGCGAAGTACCGCGCTGCCCGCAAGATCTGGGCTTACGTGATGCGCGACCGCTACGGAGCACGAAACGAGCGCAGCCTGAAACTGCGGTTCCATGCGCAGACGGCCGGCTGCTCGCTCACCTGGCAACAGCCTTATAACAACGTGGTGCGCACGGCAATACAAGCCATGTCGGCGGTGTTGGGTGGCGCGCAATCTCTGCACACAAATTCGCTTGACGAAGCATATGCTTTGCCGAGTGAGCAAGCGGTAACCATCGCCCTGCGGACGCAACAGATTCTCGCGTATGAAACGGGAGTAGCGAATACGCCCGATCCGCTCGGCGGCTCGTATTTCGTCGAAAAGATGACGCTTGAAATGGAAGAGGCGGCGAACCAGTATATCGAGCGCATTGACCGGCTGGGCGGGATGATCGCGGCGATAGAAGCAGGTTTTCCGCAGAGCGAGATCGCCAGCGCGAGCTACCGCTATCAGCGTGAAGTGGAGGACGAGGAGCGCATCATTGTCGGGGCGAACCGCTTCCAATCTCAAGACCAGCCGATCGAACTTTTGCAAATCGATCAGAGCGCCCAACAGCGACAGGAAGAAAAGCTCGCGGACCTGCGTGCGCGGCGAGACAATGCCGCGGTCCGAAGAACACTCGATGCGTTGAGCCGCGCTGCCGAGGGAACCGGGAACACTATGCCGTACATCCTGGATGCGGTTCGGTCCTATGCGACTCTCGGCGAGATTTGCGATGCACTGCGCTCGGTCTTTGGCACATATACGGAAACCACCCATCTCTAATTCGGCATCAATAGTCTAGAGACCGGGAGGAAAAATGGATACGACCTCGAGGGCGGGCCTGATGGGCGCTGCACTAATAGGACTGGGCTGCGGATTGACCGTGGTGGGCATAGCAATGGTGGTGCCCGCTTGCACGAATTGGTCCCTTGGCGTCATGGAGGAAGCGATGCGCAGAGGGAAGGAAGGCCTAAGTTCCGGAGTGGAATCGGCTGCTTCACTGGCGGGACACGTGAGAGGGAGAGCGCAAAAGAAGTTTGAGGAAGCTTCCAAGACTGCGCGCGAGAAGGCGGCTAAGGCGGCAGGCGCTGTAGAAAACGCGGCGCGGCACGTGCGGGAGCACGCGTCGTAAACGACAGAGCGGCGCTACTCGTCTCGTGCGTGTACATGGGCCGGGGGATGTGTCGCCTCGACGGCTTTGAAATGTTCTTTGATGTGATACGTGTGCCGGGCGCCTTTCGGAACTACCCAAGAATCGCCGGTCTGTAACCGAATGATTTGACCTTCGAGCTCCAGATCGGCGGAGCCTTCGAGGACGTAGCCAACCACTTCGTATTCACGGGTGACGTTCTCCTCTTTCTGCTTTCCCGGTTTTTCATCCCACAGCCGCATCGCAATCGACTTTCCTGACGCCAGATACTTCTGGCCGAATTTGCCCGTTGGAGAATGCTCGGACTGAACTTTAGTGACGGTTGAATCGCCCATATGGAATGGATGCAAATCGCAGGAAGTACTTAACACGCTGCGATGCCACAATGTGAACGATGGCAACGAATCGTGTAGACATCTTGAAACAGATGGTCAGCCAGACGCCGAACAACAGCTTTGCTCGTTATGGCCTGGCAATGGAGTACGCCAACAGCGGGAACTTCGACGAGGCGATATCCGAATTCCGAGTGCTGCTTGAGAACGATGAGAATTACGCGGCGGCTTATTACCACGGCGGTCAGGCGCTCGAAAAACTAGGTCAAATCGAGGAGGCACGCGACATGTATGAAAAAGGCATCCGGGTCTGTACGCGCAAGGGCGACGCGCACACGCGCTCGGAAATCGAAGCAGCGCTCAGCCTGCTACCGATCTGAAACTGTTCTGCCCCGCTATTCTATTCGCAAGGTGACGGTGGGATCGATGCGCGCTGCCCGGGCGGCGGGTACGTAGCAGGCCACCGCCGCAACGGCGAGCAACAGGATTGGAACCAGAAAGAACGTCAATGGATCGGTGGGAGCGATTCCAAAAAGCAAGCTCTTTAGAATTTGGGAGGCGAAGGCTGCCCCGGCCAGACCGAGCATTACACCGGCGATTGCGGGCTTCATGCCCTCTTTGAGCACCAGCCTGCTGACGGCAGAATTGTCGGCTCCCAGAGCCATGCGAATACCAATTTCGCTTCTACGCTGAGAAACGGTATAAGCAAGGACGCCATACAGACCTACTGCCGCGAGCAACAGCGCAAGCCCGGCAAACGACCCAAAGAGAAGCATGCTGAATTGCCGGTCGGAAGCTGAACGGCCGAGAATTTCTTCCATAGTACGGGCCTCGTATACGGCTAAGTCGGGATTGAGCTTTTCAATTGTGTTGCGCGCCGCGTAGATGACCGAATGCGGCTCGACAGCAGTGTGCAGCAGAACGTACACCTCGCTATATCGGCCGTCGAGCAGCGGAAAGTAGATAGTGGGTTGAATTTTATGATCCAGACTGGTGATGGTATCGCCGACAACGCCGATCACCTGATATCGCGGAACGGGCTTGCCCTGGCGTCGCTGCTTCTCCACATCGATGCCGAAGAAAATGTGTTTCCCGATGGGATCCTCATTCGGGAAGTACGTCTTAGCCATTGAGGCGCTGATGACAATGGCACCCATTTTAGGATGCTGCTCGTCGAAACCGATGCCATCCTGATTTGTAAAAGTGCGGCCACGAAGAAGCGGGATACCCGCCGCAGTGAAATATCGCGGATCGGCTCCGCGGTCCAGCGCATCGAGCAATTGCCCCGGCGGCAGCGGACGCCCTTCGATATAAAAAACCAGATCATCGCAGTGCCCATCTACTGGAGCGCACGACACGAGACCGGCCGAGATGACGGCTGGCACGGATTGCATGCGATCCGAGAGCTGAGTGAGAAACGCCGATATCTGAGCAGGCCGCTTATAGCTGGCGTCCGGCAGAGAGACCGCCATGGTGAGCGTATGGTCAATGCGAACGCCGGGATTGACCTGATAGAGACGCGAAAAACTGCGAAGCAGGAGTCCCGCAGCGACTAGCAGCATCAGTGAAAGCGCAACTTCTCCGATCACAAGGATGTTACGAAGGCGGCCATGGGACCGGCTCGCGGTTGCGGAGCGGCTGCTGTCCTTCAGGCCGTTTACCAGGTCTGTCCGGGAGGATTGCATGGCGGGAAAGAGTCCGGCGGCGATGCCGGTGAGAAGCGCAATTCCGAAGGTGAAAAGAAAGACTACGGCATCGATGGGGACCGATCCTGGCGGAAGAACGGAATCGGCGCCGGGAGCGTGAGAAGCCAAAATCTCAGCGATGGAAACAGCGAGCATCGCGCCAACTGCCGCGCCCGCCAACGCCAATAGAATGCTTTCGGTAAGTAACTGCCGGACAATGCGCGTGCGGCTGGCGCCAATGGCCGCGCGAATGCAAACCTCACGGGCACGGCCGGCAGCACGCGTCAGCAAAAGATTTGCAACGTTGACGCAGGCGATCAGGAGCACGCAGCAGACAGCGCCCAGCAGCACCAGCAGGGAGGTCCGAACGTCACGAACCAGCGAGTCATGAAGCAGAACAACATTTCCACCTCGTCCGGTGACTTCTTCGGGGTGCGCTCGTTTATAACGCGCCGCGATACCATCGATTTCGGCGCGGGCCCGCTCAACCGAAACACCTGGCCGCAAGCGAGCAACGATCTGCAGGAAATGGGTGTCGTGCCGGATCTGGCGATCGGGCGGAACATCCGCCAGCAGCGGAGTCCAAACTTGCACCGTGCGATAAGGGAAGCCGAAGCCCGCAGGCATGACACCGATGATTTCGTGATTTTCACCATCCAGCCGGATCTGTTTGCCGACGATGTTCTGGACGCCTCCGAAACGGCGCTGCCATAGGCTGAAGCTAATAACCGCAACGCGCGGAGCGCCATAACGATCTTCGTCGGGGCGGAAACTTCGCCCGAGCATTGGAGCAACGCCGAGAGTCGAGAATAAATTGCCGGAGCACTCGCAGCCGTCAATCCGTTCGGGTACGAAGCTGCTGCTTGCGCTTGCGAGATTCATTGGGCCGATGTTGTAAGCGGACATTTGCTCGAAGCTGGTAGAGAGCTTCTGCCAGTCGAGAAAATTACCGGGCGAGACCTCGTTGTATGGCTCGTCTCCGACGACATTGCGCTCGAACACGGCAGTGAGGCGGTCAGGCTGCTTGAAGGGTAAAGGCCGAAGCAGAAAAGCGTTTACCACGCTGAAGATGGCCGTGTTCGCGCCCAGCCCGAGCGCCAGGATGAGCACGGCCATAAAAGTGAACCCGGGGCGCTTCAGGAATTGGCGTAACGCGAAATGGATATCCTGAATAAACGTTTGCATTGCGACGATGTAGTTCCGAGTAGTTGAGTGGCACGTGTAGCACCGCTTTGGTCAGTGCCCTAACTAATTGATTACGCGAAGGAGATCGGGTTGAGCGGATTGGCCGCGCAAATCGCGGCGATCACGACTGGTATTCCAGTGTGCGAAACCGAACACTGAGATGCGGCTCAACTTCACTCATATCTGAGAGCGGTGAGAGGGTCGACACGTGTCGCACGGCGCGCCGGAAGATAGCCCGACAGACCGGCGATAGCAATGATGCCCAGCGTCGCCAAAGCGATGGTCATCGGATCGTAAGGCGCCATTCCATATAGCTGGCTCTTGAGCAGCCGGGTTACGGCTAGTGCTGCCGGAAGGCCAATCAGTATCCCGATCCCAACCAGCATCAGGACTTCCCGCATGACGATCCAGAGCACGTCACTTTTGAAGGCTCCGAGCGCCATGCGGATGCCGATTTCGCGGGTGCGGCGGCTGACCAGGAAGGCCATCACGCCATAGAGGCCGATTGCGGCAAGAAGCGTTGCGAGAATACCGAAGGCACTGGCTAAGCTCGCTGCCAGCCGCTCGATGGCGAGCGAATCATCAAGCTGGCGCTGTTCGGTCTTCATCTCATAGACCGGCAAGTTCGAGTCCAACTTTTGCACGGCCGCACGAAGCGCAGGAAACATTTGCGCGGCGCCGAGATCCGTCCGCACGTAAGCTGTCATCTCCGTGGCCCAATCGTTTTGCAGGTATGGAAAGAATACCTGCCGCGGCGGTGGATCGCGCATCATCATGTACTTGGTATCGCGGACCACGCCGACGATCTCGATGTCCGTCTTAGTTCCGGGATCGCCACCCATTCCGATGTGCTGCCCGATGGCACTGCGCTTCCCGAAATAGTAGCGCGCGAATTTCTCATTTACGATGGCGACTTTCGGGGCGCCCAGAGTATCACGAACCGTGAAATCTCTCCCCTCGTAGAGCGGGATCTTCAGTGTGTCGAAGAATCGGGGCGAAACATAGTTATTCCAGGGGTTCATGTCTTCGCCGGGTTTCGCAACGTAGCCTTGCACTGTGACCGTGCTGTCCCACTCGTCAAAGCTCAGCGGAGCGACTACGGCAAGCGCAGCCGAGCGGACGCCCGGAACTGACGAAAGATTTTCGTTGAGCTGCCGATAGAAGAGTTTCGAGCGTGCGGCGTTGTAGCCGTTCAGGGTTGGGTTGACTGCAAAGGAGAGCAGGTCGGTCACTTCGAAACCGGGATTCAAGGTTTTGAGGTTTTTCAAAGTGCCGACAAATAATCCAGCGCCGATCAGCAACAGGAGCGAGAGACTGACCTGGGCACATACCAGCAGTTTGCGCCAACCTGCTTGACTGCCGCCTGCCACTGCATTCGCCTGGTCCTTCAGCGTGGAGGCAAGATCGGGACGCGTTGCCTGCAGCGCCGGGAAGAGGCCGAAGGCGAGCGCGGTGAACAGACAAAGCGCCAGAGTGAAAAACAGGACGCGCGCGTCGGGATTCGTGGCAAGCTTCAGCGGTGGCTCCATCTGCGGCATGATGCCGGCAAGCAACCGCATGGTCCACGCCGAGATGGCAAGGCCGAGAACTCCGCCTATGAGCGCGAGCAGAGTGCTCTCGATGAGGAGCTGGCCAATGATGCGGCCACGGCTCGCGCCTATGGCTAGCCGCACGGCAATTTCTTTTTGACGCGATGTCGCGCGGGCGATCATAAGGTTGGCAACGTTAGCGCAGGCGATCAGCAGCACTAAGCCGACCATCGCCATCATGGCCAAGAGTGGCGCTTCCATGAACTGCTTCGCGATGTTTTGACCACCGCCGCCAGGCATCACATCGAGAGTCATTTTCAAGAACTGCTGGCGCGAGTAGGTGGACGCGTGGGCGAATTCAGGTTGCTGCACTTCCATTTCGAGAATGCGATGGAAGATAGGCTGCATGGAGGCTTTGGCCTGCGTAAGCGTAACGCCAGACTTCAAACGGCCAAAGATCTGCACCCAGCGCCGGCGGCGATTATCGAAAGGCTTCTTCTCATCGGTCATTTGCTCCGCCATCATGATCGGCACGTAGATCCGTGTCGAAAACAGCACTTCGACGCCATCGAAACCTTTCTCCGCAACGCCGATGATGGTGAGCTTGTGATTATTCACCAGAAGCTGCTTGCCGATTACGGAGGGATCATGCGCAAACCGCGTGTTCCAGTAGTCGTATCCGAGGACAGCAACAGGGGAACCACCGCGGGTGCGGTCCTCGTCGGAACTGAATAGCCGTCCGGTGGCGGCGTGCACACCCAGAACCGGAAAATATGAGCCGGAAACGAGTTCTCCGGCCGTGCGTTCGTTACGGCCTTCGAAGCTTACGCTAAGCGGCAGATTGTGACGGCAAAAGACCCCGCTGAAGACTTGGTTCTGCTCGCTGAAATCCTTGTACATGGGGTAGGACAGCGCGTTTATACCGGTGTTCGACCCATAATGCTGGCCAACTTCTTTGAGCTGAACCAACTCTTGTGGTTTCTGAACGGGAAGCAGCCGCAGAAGAGCCTGATCGAGCAGAGTAAAGACAGCGCTGTTGGCGCCAATGCCGAGAGCGAGCGAAAGCACGGCGACTCCGGTGAATATCGGTGATTTCGCAAGGGACCGAACTGCGTAACGCAGTTCACCGGAGAAGATCATAAACACTCCGAGTGGAGAGATTTCACTGAAGCTGTATACGAAAGAATCGTGGTTTAGTTCCGGGAACTTGGGAATCAACCGGCGTTTGTGGAGGCGTGTGTGAATGCGCTCGCTTCATTCAGGTGCTGGATCGACGATGCATCCAGCTTCAGCCGGGTTGCTTCAATCAGATCATTCAATTGCTCGAGAGTAGTCGCGCTGGCAATCGGGGCCGTGATGCTCGGGCGCGCCAGCAACCAAGCCAGAGAAACTTTCACGGGCGTGGAGTTATATTGCTTCGCTACCAAGTCGAGAGCCTCCAGTATGCGGAATCCGCGATCGTTCAAATAATTCTTGACCATCTGTGAGCGGGATCGGTTAGCCAGATCGTTCTCAGAGCGGTATTTGCCGGTAAGGAAGCCCGACGCGAGCGAGTAGTACGGGATGACACCGAGCGCTTTTTCCTCGCAGAGCGGCTCAAGCGCCTCCTCATACTCGGCACGATCATAGAGGTTGTAGCGAGGCTGTAAGCTTTCGTATCGCGGATGGCGGTACTCCTCGCTGACTTGCAATGCCTCACGAAGCCGCTCGGCGCTATAATTCGAAGCGCCGATGGCCCTTACCTTTCCGTCTCTTATCAGATCGGCATAAGCCGTGAGAGTTTCCTCGAGCGGCGTCTCCGGATCGTCCCGGTGCGATTGATAAAGGTCGATGTAATCGGTCTGCAGGCGCCTCAACGAATTTTCGACTGCGCGGAAAATGTATGCCCTTGATAGCCCTTTTTCATCGGGGGCCATCTCCATGCCGACTTTGGTGGTGACGACAATATTTTTGCGGTTGCCATTCCTCTTCAGCCATTTGCCGAGGATCGCCTCAGATTCCCCACCCCGATTACCTGGAGCCCATTTAGAGTAGACGTCGGCGGTATCGATGCAATCGAAGCCGGCGTCGATGAACGCGTCTAACAGTCTGAAGGAAGTCGCCTCGTCCGCAGTCCATCCAAAGACGTTGCCGCCGAAAACAAGTGGAGCAATATTTAATCCGGAATTTCCCAGCTCGCGTTTGGTCATTGATGCCTCGCGAGATTAGATGACGCGCGGGGCAATTTGGGCGCAGGTCAAAACGGACGGGCGGTGCTTACGGTATTCCGCGTGAAGCGCCAGACGGTCGCGGGCGGAATATTCATCCAGACACGACCCACACATTCAGCTCGCAGGCCAAATTTTCTAATGGAAATTGGGCAACGCGAAGCGTACGTGAATTGAATGAGTTGCCCGCCCGGCGCCAGAGCGTTCAGCATTCCGCGAACAGCCTTCAACTGCTCGCGGCCACTTAGATTACGAATGGGCAAGCTCGATATGACGGTCTTCACTTGGCCCACAGCTTCATCGGACAAGATGCGTCCCGCGTGCACCGCATCGCCGCACCTGACTCGCACGCCGGGGAAGCGGCGGTGCAAATAAGCAGCCAGCGACGGATCTCGCTCAATAAGAAAAAGGCGCTCCGGCCCCACCCCTCGCTCGAGAAGGGCGCGAGTAACTGGCCCTGTCCCGGCGCCGACCTCGAGCACGGAGGAAGTAGCAGGATCCACGCGTGAGGCGATCAGTTGACAGAGGCTGGAAGAGCTAGGGACGACGGCTCCGATGGTAAGCGGATTGTGCAGCAAGGAGCGGAAAAAGACTAAAGGTTCAAAAGTGTGCAAATCCTACCCTATACCCAAGAATAGCGAAGGCTTCAAAATTGCAATCGGTTTGCGTCGGTACGAGCCGGTCTTGTCTGATCGCCGACCGGCGAAGAAGCGTCTCGTATTTTCGCGATCAGCAGACGGGCGTCCTGCTCCTTCACATTCGGCGCGCCGCTTGTAAGGAATGAGCGCATGCGCAATGCCTGTTGAATACCCGCGACGTCGCGGATTATCGAGACCGTCAATTCCCTGGTGCGATCCGGGAAATAAACGCGCTTTAGCCTGGCAACAACTTCCGCCGCTTCACCCCGCTTCAAGATCCCGTTCTGTACGGCGGCTCGTAATGCATATCGCGTGTTTACGAGTGGTTCGGAGACGGCCTGGTACGTGCCGGGCGTGTAAGCCAACGCGACCTCATCGTCAGCATCCAGGAAACCACCGCGAAATAAACGGAATACTCTGCCCACGCCAACCATTCCGTATTTCCACAATTCAACTGCGCGGAGGGCTCCCATGCTCGATGCGCCGTATACTTCGATACCCGCGTCCAGCAACGGTAGGATTTCTTTCGGTGAGACAGCGAGGCTTTGGTAGAACTCGCCGTCGATAATTCCGACAGCTTTGATTATTGTTGAAGAATGCAGAAGATCCAGATCGCCGCGCTTGATGGGGGGCAGAATCGTCGCATTCAGCAGGGTTCGCGCTTGGTCCGGATGCAAGCTCGGGCCGGTAAAGATGACGATGTCATCAGACATGCTCTTGCCAGAATTGCGTCGCGCGAGGACCAAGCTTCCCCTGATCCAAAGCCCAAAACTCCAGGCCGGGGACCAGCACACGCACCACAGAGAAGATTCCGCCGGGTTCGCTCAGATCGACAACGATAACGCGCTCGATACCGCTTTGGGCCAGCCGCGACAGGATCAAGCGTATGTCGGCAGCGATATCTTCGTTCTCTGTAGACGTGATGTCGCGGAATTGCCGCTCGATCCCAGCCTGCTGCAACATCCAACGCTCAGTTTGGATTTTCTGAACGCGCTGGGTCTTCGTACCCGCGGGATGCACCTTAACGCCCGCGGGCCTCAGATCTTCGCGGACGCCCTGAATGTCCACCACTCTCGACTGAGCGAGTTCCGTTAAAGCCCGGACGACGGCGATACGAGCGTTCGGATGCGCACCCATGCCGCTGTGCGCTTGCGGAAATCCGGGCAGGGAGTCGTCGGCCACGGACGCGATTGCGCACGGTATTCCGAAATCGGATGTGAGATCACGAATGACGGGCGAAAACCCTGCGCTCCGAAACTTGTGCATCAGCTCGATAAACGGTTCTCCCGCATCGTCCAAGTCGATTCGCGGATATGCGTCGGGGTCATCCGCCCCTAAAGCAGCGACCTCCGTCCCGAATAGCGCTTGTGCGCGCGCGAACGGGATCCACTGACTTCGTAGTTCCGCCATTGTCCACGCATCGCGCTCCAATAGCTCGCAAAGCGCGTGGCACACCGCCTCTGCGAAGCAGTTGCCCGACGCCAGCCCATTCGAGCTGTTCACCTCGTACGGTGACTGGGCACCCGTGTATTGCGGTCCATAGCCGGCCAGACCTGACGGAACAAGCACCGGCTCTTCGGCTAGAAGGTCATAGCCTTCCATCCAGCGGTACTCGCGACTTTCGCTGTATTCATCCCGAAGCTTGTGATTGAAGGATCGAGGATCAGCTACAGCGATGTTTCCGGCGCGAAGTTTCGGGTAACTTCCCTCGAGCTGAGGAACTTCGGCGTAGATCGCTGTCTGACGCTCGATCGCCTCCATCAGAGCACCCGTCCGGGAATCGACCGAGGTCAGCCCTTTGCCGGTAAAGACGGACAGGCCATCGTTGGACCTCGGGAGAATAGCGCTGTGTACCGGAATGCCCAGCCTGTCGAGACCCGTGATGTCCGCCACGCGCGTAACGCCTTTCGCTGCCGCAATTCCTGAGGCACGCAGCAGCGTTTGTTGCGCGGCAACTACGCGCTCCGAATTCGAAGGATCTACTTTACGTACGCTGCCGATGCGCTTGTCGATTGTGCGGACAGCCGGCAACGCCGCTCACGTTTCCGGTCCATCGGTGCCGTTCAGTTCATTCCCGATGATGCAGATGGCGCCATTCTTTGGCGCAAGTTCCCTGAGCAATTGTTCCAGGCGCGTGGGTTGCACATGGCGCAAGGTGTCGGCGCCCATCTGAAGGGACTTTTGGCCTTTCATAAATGCGCGCCTCTGCGCCTTATCAAGGCTGTTGAGGAAGTCGTTGTATTTTTTCAGAAGGTCTCGAAGTTCGTCCTTCGTCAGACGCATCTGTTTCAATATCTGGTCGTCTGTTATATGCTCTTCCGGCATGTTACTGATCTCCTTGGCAGGTGTGTTCAGTGTTACTGCAGATTATTGTTATGTTGTCGAATTCGCCCCAGCAAAGTTTTGAATCGTGAGTTTCCTCGCAATTCGTCAACCATCGGATCGAAGCCTAACCAAATAACGTCCTGATATCGCTGCTCATAAGCACGCTCCAGGTCATCAATGGCATTTTCCGTTTCATGAAGGCCCAAATGGGCCAGCGCTAGATAATACCACTCAGCCGTGTCAGGCTGCACCACGTAAGAATTCAGAAGCTGTCGAGCTTTGTTATTCTGACCAGCTCGCGCGTATGCCGCAATCAGTAGCGGAACGCGAAAGGGGGCATTAAAAGTAGACGGGATACCTTCAATGGCCGCCAATGCCTGAGCCGGCATCGATTTCACCCAATAGTTCTCGGCCATAAAGTCAGCAGCCAAGCCTCGACCCGTGGAAGTTTTTCCGACGTTTTGCAGGATCGCGAGGGAATCGTCAGGCCGGCGCGCGATGCGAAGTACCTGAGCGTGCGCCAACTTTATTCCGATTGAACTCGGGTCGAGCCTTTCGGCCGTTTCGATTTCGCGGAGCGCTTCGTCGAATCGTCCCACTGCGCCCAGGTCGAAAGCGTAAAACTCATGTGCGCTGGCCCAGTTCGGATTCAATTGGAGAGCGCGCAGGAAATCCCTTTCAGCAGCATCCCACGCGTAATCAGCCTGCATCTCGACGAAAGCCAGCGCGGCGTAAGCTTCCGCCAGGGTACCATCCAGCTCCAACGCACGTTTCGCCGCCACTCTGGATTGCTGCAATGCGTCAGCCGGAATCATTCCACCATACGCGCCCCGAAAAACGGCCATGAACCCGTACGTATCGGCCAAGCCCGAGTACGCAGGAGCGTAATCCGGATCGGCCGCGATGGCCTTGTTGAAGTAGTCAATCGCTTCCTGGAAATCGGCAGCAGTCCGTTTGTTGAGATGAAAGCGGCCTTTAAGGTAGTCCTGGTACGCTTCGGAGCGCGTAGCGTATTGGCGAGCAAGCCGCTGTTTCAGAGTTCCGCTCAACTTCAGCCGTAACTGATCGGTCACTTCGATCGAAAATTTTTGCAAAATGCCGGTCAAAGATGAAAACTTCCCCGAATAATCATTGCCCCAAAGACGGACCCCCGACTGAACGTCGATCAGTTCCGTATTCATCGAGAAATCGTCGCCCCGTTTCCAAACCGAACCATCGATAACACGCCGGACACCCAACTGGCGCCCAGCGGCTTGAGGATCTCTTTTTGGATTGTCGTATTTGAGCACGGAGCCGCGCGAGATGACGCGCAGCCTTGGAATTCGGGAGAGATCGTTGATCAATGATTCCGTGATTCCTTCCGTCACGTAGGCCATGCCGGGATCGCCAGTGCGGTTCTGAAAAGGGAGCACCGCAACGGAATCGGCTCGAGCAGCGTGAGAGCGGAGAACGAAATAAGCTGTGGCCGCTATAGCCAGCACTCCCGCTAGAATCGCGGCCCGAATCATCCGCCTGCGTCGAGACGATTTGTACGCGCCAGCAGAACTGGATCGAGCAGAGGATTCGCGCGTCACCCACCCCGCAGCATCCAGATTCCCGGAAACGAGCGCGCCTGCAAGCGCGTCACCAAAGTCTCTTGCCCGCTGTGGGCGATCGCGCGGATCGGGCGAGAGCGCCTTGAGCATAATTTCTTGCGCCGCTTCCGGCAAGTCGGGGCGCAGACTTCGCGGCAGAACCTTCAATCCCTCCATCTGCTGCAAGACGAAACCGCCGGGAGTTGTCGCGCGAAATGGAACAATGCCCGTCACCAACTCATAGGCGAGCACACCCATCTGATAAATGTCGCTGGCAACGGACGATTTGCCCTCGAACTGCTCCGGCGCCATATAAGTGTGGGTTCCGGCAACGCTACTCGATTGGGAATCGCTTTCGGCGGTTCGCACGCGCGCGAGTCCAAAATCGATCAGCTTGATCTGCGCCTCGCCCTCGGCGCCCGCCGGCATCATGACGTTTTCCGGCTTCACGTCGCTATGGCAAACTCCGGCTTCATGGGCCGCAGTCAACGCCCGTCCAGTTTGCCGGATGATCTGCGCAACTTGCGCCAGCGGCAGACCTTCGCGCGGGATCATCTCGCGCAAGCTGCGGCCGGGAACGTATTGCATCACTAAAAACGGTTTCCCGTCCGCCGATTGGCCGTAATCGATTACGCCAACGACATTCGGGTGATCGATCCGCGCCAGCGCCTCCATCTCGCTCTTGAACTTCTTCACGGACCAGGAGTCGCTAGAGCGCCGCTCATTCAGCACTTTCACGACAACCTTGCGGGAGGCGACCTCCAGATCAGCGGCCAGATAGGTGATGGCGAAACCGCCGCGCCCTAGCTCTGGCCCGAGTAAGTATCGGCCCTTCAGCAGACCTTCGGCCATGGATTCGGTCGGCGGGAGTGGATCAGGCAAGATCTAACATCCGATTTGTTAACTTCTGGGAACTTTTTACCCCTGTTGCGCCTTCTAAATCACCAGGACTGATTCCAAGCCGGCGGAGCATTCAGTTCCCGAACGAGTTATCGAAAGGAGTCTGCATGCAGACCTATGCTCTGCCCTGGAGAAGGACTGTCTTCGTAACCTTATCACTAGCATTATCCGCCGCCACACTACAACTTTTTTGCGCGGATGTGCCGGTAAAGCGCGTAATTCTTTACAAACACGGCATCGGCTATTTCGAGCGCGAAGGCGCTGTGCCGGCGGGCGAAGATGCGCGTTTAGATTTCAAAGCTACCGCGATGAACGATGTCCTGAAGTCGCTCACCGTAATCGATACCGATGGCGGACGCATCGCGGGTATCCGCTACGACTCAAATGAAACGCTGCAACAGCAACTCGAGAAATATCCGTTCAAAATCGGCGAGCAGGAATTCTTCAGTAGCTTTCTCGACCGTTTCAAAGGATCTCGTGTGGAGCTGAGATCGGGAGATCGCCCGGTCACTGGCGCCATCCTGGGAGCGCGCGCAATCGAGGCGGGCCCCGAGACGGACAAGCGCATCCTCCGGGAGCAAATCACGCTATTACTCGATTCCGGAGATGTGGTGAATTACGATCTAACTGCCGCCGGCTCCATCCGCCTGCTGGATCCGCGTTTGCAAGAGCAGTTAAAGCAGTATCTGCAAACCCTGTCGCAGGCCAAGTCTCGTGAGAGCCGCGCCATCTACATCGACTCAGCAGGCTCGGGGAACCGGAATCTGAGGATCTCCTACATCAGTCCCACGGCGATTTGGAAATCGTCTTACCGGCTCACGCTACAAGATCCCGGCTCGACACTCGAAGGTTGGGCCATTGTCGATAACACGACCGACGAAGACTGGAACGGCGTGCGGCTGTCGGTGGTTTCAGGACGCCCCATTTCATTCATCAGCTTGCTTGACACTCCGCGGTACGGACGGCGTGAGATAGCGGAACTGCCGGAGGACCGGGCGGCTGGCCCCGTCGTATATGGCGGGAGCGTCGACGGCCAGGTAGTAGCTGACGATGTTTCCGGCGGTGTTGTTGGTAGCGGCAGCGGCAATGGTTACGGACCAGGGTCCGGACACGGCCAAGGCGGTGGCGTGTATCAGATAGGCAAGGCTCCAGCTCCAGTGCCTGCGCAAAAACAATTGGTGCAGCTGGAGGAGTCCGCGCAACTGCAAACCAGCACGGTCGAAGGCGCAACCGGCGCCAGCCTCGGCGAGCTGTTCGAATACAATTTCGCCGGTCCAGTCACGATCAAGAAGAATCAATCCGCCATGCTTCCCTTCCTGCAAGATAAGATCTCCGCCCGGAAGCTGCTGATTTTTACCGAACATGATGGCGAGCATCCGGTGAATGCCGCCGAGGTGACAAACAACACATCCAAAACGCTCGATGGAGGTCCTATCACGGTATACGATGGCGGCGCTTACGCCGGTGAAGCGCTCGTTGAGACCGTAAAAGCCGGCGACAAACGTCTGATCGGCTATGCGGTTGATTACGGCACGCGCATTACTACCGCCTTCGATACCGGGAAGCGCACCGTTCGCGAAATTCATGCGAGGAATGGCACTCTGGAACTCCACTTCGGCGAACATCAAACCAGGACCTACACCATCAGAAACGTTGACGCGAAACCGAAAACGCTGATCCTTCAACAGGAGGGCATCAATCAATATTCAGTGCTCTCTCCCAAGCCATCGGAGCGTACGGCTACGGCTTATCGTTTCGAAGTGAAGATACCGGCGAACGGCGCGCAGACGCTAAAAGTGGAAGAGGAACGCACTTACGAGAACACCACGGCCGTCCTCAGCTCGACGCCGGACTTCCTTCTGACGTTAGTGCAGAATCGCGAGTTAGGCGAGCAAGGCCGAAAACAATTGCAAGCGCTGGTCGATGTGAAGATCCGCCTTGCAGAAGCCGAAAACGATCTGAACCTCTCAAACTCGCAAATGAGCGAGCTGACTGACGATCAAACCCGCCTGCGGCAAAACATCGACAGCTTGAATCGCGTGAAAGGGCAGGAAGATCAGGTTCGCAAATATTCGAGTCAACTGGCAGACAATGAGGCGCAACTCGCCAAGCTGCGGGACCAGAGGCGCGATTTAGAGTTGCGCAAGTTGAATCTTGAAACCGAGGTGCGGCATGCAATCGAGACGCTGGATTTCTAGCAATTCGAAACGCGCGATTTAGGAAGCTACGGCTCTTCGCGATTCCGCTGGCGTGATCAGCTCGAATTCGGGATCGCGTTTCGCGCTGCCGGCAGATCCGTTCAACCCAAGCGCCTGGCGTAGATCGGCTTCGAGCGTACGGCAAAGATCGGGCCGGTCAATCAGCGTCTGGCGCGCATTTTCCCGGCCTTGCCCGATTCTCTCGCCCTTATAGCTGTACCACGATCCGCTCTTCTCCAGCAGCGCTTGCTGCACTCCCAGATCCAGGACATCGCTCTCGCGCGATATGCCCTTGCCGTAGAAAATATCGACTTCGGCTTCGCGAAACGGCGCCGCTATCTTGTTTTTCACGATCTTAATTTTCGTTCGATTGCCGATGACGGCTTCACCATCCTTGATCGAGGTCATGCGCCGTACTTCGGTTCGCACGGACGAATAAAACTTTAACGCTCTGCCGCCGGTCGTCGTCTCCGGGTTGCCAAACACCACGCCGATCTTTTCTCGAAGCTGGTTGATAAAGATGAGAAGGGTATTCGCCCGCGAAACTGAAGCCGTCAGCTTGCGCAGCGCCTGGGACATCATTCGCGCTTGCAGTCCCATGTGGCTGTCGCCCATTTCGCCGTCGATTTCCGCCTTGGGCGTGAGCGCCGCCACCGAATCGACTACGATCACATCGATGGCCTGCGAACCGACCAACGCCTGCACAATCTCGAGCGCCTGCTCCCCATAATCCGGCTGTGAAACGATCAGATTCTCCGTGTCTACTCCCAGCCGGGTCGCATAGGTTGGGTCCAAAGCGTGCTCCGCATCGATGAACGCAGCAGTTCCACCCGCGCGCTGCGCCTCGGCGATGACATGCAGAGCGAGCGTCGTCTTTCCCGACGATTCAGGACCAAAGATCTCGATCACACGTCCCCGCGGAAACCCGCCAGCTCCCAACGCGTTATCGACTGCAAGCGAGCCGCTCGGGATCACCTCAACCGGAAGCGCCGCTCGCGACCCCAGCATCACCACCGAACCCTTCCCGAACTGCTTGTCCATTTGCGCCAACGTGGCTAGAATCTGCTTGCGCCGCTCATCCATATGCTTGACCTCGCCCTCCGTCTCAGTGTTTCGCAAACAGGAAGTCGGGGATTCGCACACAGGCTCTCCCAACAGCATCTACAGAAAAGCCTTAAAACGTTAGCAGTCCAGCTAGCCCTTTGACTGCGCTATGAATAAATCGATGGCGTTTGGGGCGTCACAACGAGCATGACCGGGATTTTCGCCCTCTTTGCCATCGCAGCTGCTGCCGCTCAGCCCATGCATTTCGAAAAACGCGTTTTAGCCGATGACCTCGCCGGTGGATACCAGGTAGTTGCCTGTGATGTAAATGGCGATGGCAAGTTGGACCTCATTGCGCTGGCGAGCAACATGACAGATCTGGTCTGGTTCGAGAATCCGTCCTGGAAACGGCACGTGCTCGCTGTCAATCTTTCGCGCATGATCAATCTCGCGTGCTGGAACCACAGCCCCCACGCACCGCCCGCTATTGCCGTGACGTATGAATTCTCAATGCATCCCGAAGAGAGTACGGGCATTGTTGCGCTCCTGACCCCCAACGGCGATCCGCGGCGGCCGTGGAAAGCCGCCGAAATCGACCGCCTGCCCGCCTCTCATCGGTTGCGTTGGGCAGATATCGACGGCAGCGGAAACAAAGTGCTGATTAATGCGCCGCTCGCGGCAGCGGATGCACGAGCCCCGGACTACCGCGGACACGTTCCGCTGGTCTACTATCGGCCCGGCGAATGGAAACGCCGCCTCATCGGTGATGCCGAGCAAGGCGTGATGCACGGGATCTTCATCACGGATTGGGACCACAACGGCCGGGACGCGATTCTCATTGGCAGTTTCCTCGGGATCCACTTATATCGGTTCGAGCCGGATGGAAAGTGGTCGCGAATGGAAATCGCCAAGGGAAGTCCCGAACCGTGGCCGAAGAACGGAACGAGCGATGTTGCGGTGGGGCTGCTAGGCAAAGAGCGATTTCTAACCGCCATCGAGCCCTGGCACGGGAATGAGGTAGTCGTCTATCGCGGCAGCGGCCAGTCCTGGAAGCGGGAGGTGGTCGATGACAGCCTCAGTGACGCGCACACTATCGAGACCGTCGATCTCGACGGCGACGGTCTCGATGAGATCGTCGCCGGTTTCCGAGGCAAGCCGTACGGCGTCTATATCTACCGCTTCAATGGCGCAAAGTGGAATCGTGAAATTCTCGATCAGGGGAGCGTCTCAGCGGCGAGTTGCGCGGTGGCGGATCTCGATGGAGACGGCAAGCCGGAGATTGCCTGCATCGGGCAGGCGACGCATAATCTGGTGCTATGGAACATCGCGCCGTGAAAACGCCGCTCAGAACAGGTATTTCAAGGCAAGTTGAACGTTGCGCGGCCCCTGGGAACCTTGCAGCAGCCCAAGCGTAGTCCCGATGCCTCGAGTCGGAGCGTTGAGGATCGGCGTATTCGTCAAGTTGATGAATTCGCCGCGTAACTCAAGCTGTTGATGTTCGGTAATGTGGAATGACTTCCACACATCGAAATCGAGGCTAGTCAGCCCCGGGCCGCGAACGGTGCTGACTCCGCAGTTTCCAAACGTGCCGGTAGCGGGTTGCGCGAAATCGGCCGGGTTGAACCACTGGTAACCGCCTTGCGGAGCGTTCTGCTTACCGTAAACGACTGCGGGGGCAATGCAGTTCGCCCGCGCGCCACGGGAGAGCGTCCCCGAAACGTCGGTAGCAGTGATCGTCAAGGGGAAGCCAGTATGCAAGCTCAAAATGCCGCTCACATTCCAACCCCCAACGATCGCGTCGGCGAAGCCATTCATATTCTTGCCGAACATCTGGTTGCGCCCGAACGGAAGACTATAGATGACGTTTGCTACGAAGTTGTGCTCGGCATCATAGCCGCATTCGCCCCATTCGGCGGGCATGTTGTAAATGTTCTGCCAGTAAGCAGAGGCATTCGCGGTTTGGCCGCCTTGGCCGTAATAGCCGATCGAATTCGTCATGCATTTGGAATAAGTGTAGGAAGCCTGAAACTCGAGGCCGTAGCTCAGGCGCTTATTGCCACTTACTTGAAGAGCGTCATAATCTTGATTGCCGGTTGAGGCAGTGCCCGAAATCTGCCCGATATCGGCCAAGAGCGCCGGATTTCCCGCCAGAAATTCAGTTGGCGAGACAGTGCCGTTGGGATTCATCAGCTTTTGGAAGTAAGGCATGGGCACCATCAAGTGAGTGCTGCGCTGTCCTACATAAGCAACTGTGAGGGTTGTCGAAGGGGCGAGCTGGCGCTGAATCGTAAAGTTCCATTGATTCGCGACCGCCGGGCGTATGAAAGGATCCCAAACTCGAAGGGTATCGAGATGGAATGGGTCAGCGCTGTTTACGAACGGCGAGAAGCCCTGGTCGAGCGTCGAGCCTGGAAGAACATGGTATGCCGCTGTCGTATATGGTTGGTCGTGCTCAGGCGCAAATGGCGGATTGATGGTAAGACGTAGGTTCGTCCCGGTGCCTTCCAGATAGTTCGAGAGCGTGTAACCCGCACGAATTACCGTCTTGCCGCCGCCAGGAGTCCAGGCAAGGCCGATGCGCGGCTGGAAATTCGTAATGCCGTTGTACTGGTTGTAGAGAGCGCGGCTCGCGCCGTTTTGATTTGCGATAGATTCAGCGCCCGTGTCGAGATTGAAATTTGCCTGGCGATCGTGCACTTCTACCCAGGGCGTGTGGAGCTCCCAGCGTAAGCCTAAATTCAGGGTTAGATTCGGAGTAACGCGCCAATCGTCCTGGAAGAAAGCTGCGAGGGAATTGGCGCGCTGGCCCCAGGTGCCGCCGTTGAGTCCGCCCTGAATTTCATCAGGAAGACCGAGGAGAAAGTCCGCTTCGGCGATGCCGGTCGCAAGACCAGCGGCGTTCTTGGTTCCGGCTGCCGTTCCAGGCGCCGGTCCAGCCGTGTACTGGCCGTTAAAGAGGAATGTGCCCGCGCGGCCATTGTTGCCCGAGTAAAAGGTGTCGAGGCGATAGCGATACCCTTGAAAACCAAAGTGCATGGTGTGGGTGCCTTTGACCAGAATCAGCGTGTCCTCGTAGTGAATCACGGTATCGGCGAATAGTTGGTAGACGTCGCTGGTTCCAAAACTGGAGACATTCCCCCCAGAGAGACTCATAGAGGGCAAGAAGGCGGACGGCACTCCGGGAATCCCGACGGTCTGGGCGAAATTGGTCGAGCCCGTTGGAAGCAGATCCATTGTTGAGAAAGACATAATTCACGCCCGCACGCAGTTCATTCACTAGCGAAGGGCTGACGGTGCGAGTCCAATCCAACACGCCCGTGTGAGCAGGGTAATCGGCGAAGGCGTTGTACAGCAATGGATCGGTGCGGGTAGTGGGATTTGTGAAGGCGCTCTGCGAGTAACGCCCATAAACGTGATCTTTATCGGAGGCGTTCCAATCAACCTTCGCGTCGCCCTGGTCTCCATTGATGTAGGTATGCGTGCTATAGATCAGGTTGTTCAACAGGCCGCTATTTGTGGGTTGGGGATAGGCTTGGGACGACAGGATTTTCGAAGCAGCGGGGCTGAAAAGCGTAGGGGAGATTATGTTCCTTGAAAACGGTACGCGATTGCCGCTGGCATCCAAGGAAAAAGGATTGTAGAGCTGGACCGGCTTGGCCGCGGTGAGAAGCTGCGGAGAAATTGCCTTGGCGCTCCAGCGTCGTGTATACGGTAGTAGCGGCGGCGCTTGGCGGGGTATCCAGACGCGATCCCTGATAATCGACGAAGAAGAAAAGCTTATCTCTCTTGATGGGGCCGCCGAAAGTGCCGCCGAAATTGTTCCAACGCGTGGCGGGCCGGGTCACGCCTTCAAAATTGTTGGTCCAGGAGTTGGCATTCAGCTTGTCATTCCGGAAAAATTCGTATAAATCGCCGTGGAAGGAGTTGCTACCGGATTTGGTGGTGACGCTCACGATTCCGCCCATGTAGTTGCCGAATTCAGCGGGCGCGGTCAGGGTAATCTCATTGAACTGCTGGATGGCGTCGACGGCCGGGGCATATCCGACCAGGTTATCCGAGGGCTGGTTGTTATCGAGCCCATCCAGGATGAAGTTATTCGCCTGCTCACGGTTGCCATTTACGTTCGGGCGTGCGCTGGAATCGGTGGTCATGCCGCTCTTGAAGCCGGACGGGTTGGGATGGATACTCCCGGGGGCGAGCAGAGTCAATTGCACGTAATTCCGGGTTGCCAAAGGTAAATCCACATTGGTGCGCGAATCGATGACCTGACCGAGCTGCGTGGATTGAGTTTGGAGTAATGGCGCGGTACTGGTCACTTCGATCGTTTGGGTGATATTTCCTACTTTCAATGGGAAATCCAGGCGAGCCACCTGGTTCATATCCAGCACAATGTTGGACTGAGTCTCTGACTGGAAACCCTGGAGTTCCACCTTCACGTCGTAAGTGCCGATTGGCAGGCGAGGCAGGCTGTAAATGCCATCTCCGTTGGTAGTGGCCGGCCACTGCGTGCCACGATCCTTGTCAGTGGCCACGACTTTTGCCCCCACCACTGCGGCCCCTGACGGATCAGTTACCTTGCCCGTGATTGAAGCAGTAACCTCCTGGCCGAACGAGCAGGCCGCGAAAGCAAGAATACTCGCAAGTAGAACGGTCCCCTTCATGACACCTCTCTTTTGGCTAAATTGTGCGCTCCAACTTCCGAAAAGTCAATGAAATTTATGTAGGGTAGTCGAGGAGCGGAACCTAGGGAGAAGTGAGTTGGCGTAGAATCTCGTAAGACGTGGGATGGATGCAAAGCAGTAATCAAGGCCGCCTCAAACTAGCCGCGGTTACGACTGTTTACCGGAAGTATTCTCACGCCCAGCACATCGTGGACCGGCTTCTGGACGGATATGGCTGGAATGGGTCTTATCACCACCCGCCGATGGACTTGGTCGCGCTCTATGTGGATCAGGTGGGCGCCGATGATTTGAGCCGGGAGCGCGCCTCACGCCATCCCGCCATGAAAATTTACCCGAGTATAGGTGAGGCGCTGACGCTCGGCGGCAGCAAATTGGCTGTCGACGGTGTCGTCGTGGTGGGCGAGCACGGCAATTATCCGCGGAATGAGAAGGGGCAAACAGAATATCCGCGCTACCAATTTTTTCAGCAGATCGTCGAGGTCTTTCGATCGAGCAATCGAACGGTTCCAGTATTCAACGATAAGCACCTCTCCTGGAATTGGGCATGGGCGAAGCAGATGTACGATACCTCCAAATCAATGGGCTTCCCATTCCTGGCCGGTTCCAGTTTGCCGGTGACTTGGAGGATCCCGTCCATTGAAATGCCGTCCTCTCCTGTTCGAGAAGCGCTTTGCGTCTGCTACGGCGGGGTGGACAGCTATGACTTTCACGGTCTCGAAACGATCCAGTGCATGGTGGAGCGGCGGCCCGGCGGCGAAGTAGGAGTGCGATGGCTGCAAGCCTTTCGTGGAGAGCGCTTTTGGGACGCGCTCGAAAAACGAGTTTGGTCGCGCGATCTGATGAACGCGGCGCTGTGCCGGAGTCATACCCTCACTCCCGCGCGGCAGGGTTTCAACGACATCTTTCCGTCACCCGATCAGATGCGCGCGCTGGTTAAGAATCCTGTCGCCTACACGTACGAACACCAGGATGGAGTGCGATGCACTATGCTGCTCATGAACGGTCTGGTACGCGATTTCAATTTCGCCGCGCAACTTGACCAACCATCAAGAATCCTGTCCACGCAGATGTATCTTCCGATGCCTGATGGCAGGACCACGCTCGCCGATTTTTTTAGCCCGCTGGTCTTCAATATGGAAAAGATGTTCTTGACTGGAAAGGCTCCGTATCCGATCGAGCGAACGCTGCTGACCACGGGCTTGACCGCGAGTGGCGTCGATAGCTTGCATCAGGATCAGTCTCGCGTGGAGACTCCGCAGCTCGCGATCCGGTACCAGCCGCAGCGCGAATCCACCTTCGAGAGAACGTAAATGCGCACGACGCGACGCGAGTTTCTCGGTTCCGCAGCTCTGCTTCCGTTCGCGGCGGCGGCGCAACCCCAAGAGCCACTGCGCGTGGCCATTGTCACAACCATCTACAAGTACCTTTCGCACGGCCAGCATATCGGCGACCGCTTCCTGGTTGGATATCCGCACGATGGCGCCTGGCACAAGCCCAATGTGAAAGTGGTTTCGCTCTACGTCGATCAGAAGCCGGATGGCGATCTGAGTGAGGAGCGCGCGCACGAATTCGGGTTCCGCGTGTATCCGACAATTGCCGAAGCGCTTTGCGGTGGAGGAAGCCGCCTGGCTTGCGACGCAGTCCTGATTGTGGCGGAGCACGGCAATTATCCGCGCAACGACAAGGGCCAGGTACTCTATCCGAGATACGAATTTTTCGAACAGTGCGCAGAAGTGTTTCGATCCAGCGGCAAGGCGGTGCCGGTCTACAACGACAAGCATCTCTCTTACAGCTTCGAGAAGGCACGCCTCATGGTGGCGACATCGAAGCAGCTTAGTTTCCCTATGCTCGCTGGATCTTCACTGCCCGTCACCTGGCGGCTTCCCGATGTCGAGATGCCGTTCGGCGCTCAAATTGAAGAAGCCCTGATGGTAGGCGTCGGCGGTTCGGACGCGATGGACTTTCATGCGCTCGAGGCTCTCCAGTGCATGGTGGAGCGGCGCAAAGGCGGAGAGACTGGCGTGAAGGCTGTTCAGCTTCTGGACGGCAGCGCGGTTTGGGACGCCGGCAAAAGAGGTGTATGGTCTGAAGACCTTCTTAGCTCAGCCCTTTCGCGCAGCGACACGCCGCTCGGCCTGACCGTCCAAGACGGTAGGACTCAGGATCTGGTTGGCTCCGGCGTATTGCCTGGGTTGGCGCCTCACGCGGCAGCTTACTTGATCGAATATCGGGATGGAACCCGCGCGTCCATGCTGATGCTGGATGGGGCGGTTCAGGACTTCAACTTCGCCGCCCGGCTGCGCGGCTCCGCCCCTTTGTCAACCCAGTTCTTCCTCACCCCTAATCCCAACGTGACGTATTCCGCTTGTCTCGTCTCGAAGATTGAGCAGATGTTTATGACTCGCCGGGCTCCGTATCCGGTGGAAAGGACCTTGCTTACCAGCGGCCTGCTGGAAGCGTGCCTGACGTCCAGAATCCGAGATCATCAGCGGTTGGAGACGCCGCACTTGGGTGTATCTTACAAATCCCCAGCCGAATCTCAATACTGCAGAACCTGAGTGTTCATCACTCTCTCCAGATAATCTGGGTTGAATGCATCTCACGTACTTGCGCTGGACCGATCTCTCGTCCTTGCGAAACCGTATTTTTGTTGTGCCGCTTGGGTCTCTGGAACAGCACGGGCCGCACTTGCCGCTGTTCACCGACTCGTTGATTATTTCTGATATCGCCGTTCGGGTCGAGGAACTTCGCTCAGACAAGATCGTGCTGCTGCCGGTGCAATGGCTCGGGCATTCCCCTCATCATCGGCGTTTCGGCTGCGTCAGTCTCGACCTCATTCCGTACGTTGAAATGATACGCGGGATTTGCCGCTCCTTAATCGACATCGGCGCGCGCAAAATCCTTCTTTTGAACGGCCACGGTGGGAACGATATTCCATGCAAGGCCGCTCAGCGCGAACTGAAAAGTGAGTTCGCATCCATGGACGATCTGTATATCGCCTACGCCACTTATTGGAATCTTGCGGCGGAACGCTTTGCGCAGATTCGCTCTTCGGCCATGGGAGGCATGGGTCATGCTTGCGAAATGGAAACCTCGGTATTACTTGCAAAGCATGCCGAACTCGTAGACATGGGGAAAGCGACGCATGACGGCCCGTCGGCCGAAATGGGCTATCGAACCCTGGACATGCTGCAGACTCCGCCCTTTTCTTTGATCAACGAGTTCGACGAGATTTCCGACAGCGGTGTGATCGGGTCGCCCGAGCTTGCTACTGCCGAGAAAGGCGCGCTTTTTCTCGATGCTGCGGTACAAGCGGTCGTATCCATGCTGGACGAAATGGAGACCTGGCAATTTCAGCAGCGCCGCCGACAACCTCCACACGGCAACACGACATGAACCGCCGCTGGGTGGTTCTCGCGCTCATCTTCACCGGGATCCTGATCAGTTATGTGGATCGTGGCAATTTGAGCATTGCCGCAACCACCGTGATGCGGGATTTCAGCATTCCGCCCTCATCGATGGGTGTCCTTCTTTCCGCATTCTTCTGGACCTACGCCGCCTTCCAGATTCCCGCAGGTCTTATCGTCGATCGGTTCGGCATTCGCTCAGTGTATGCGGCAGGTTTCCTGGTCTGGTCGTTAGCCTCCGCGGTCACGGCGCTGAGTCGCAACTCAGCCGACATCCTCTCCTTGCGTATGATTCTGGGGCTCGCTGAGGCCGTTGGACCACTGGCCAGCCTGGCTTTCATCCGCAAGAATTTTTCAGGCTCTGAACATGGACTGCCGACATCCATCTACATTTCAGGTCAGACGATCGGGCCGGCCGTTGGCGCATTGTTGGGCAGCGCCCTTCTCGCCGACTATGGCTGGCGATTCATGTTTGTTGGCCACTGGACTGGGAGCCTTGCTGTGGATTCCCGTCTGGTTGTACTTCGCCCCGGCGGACGCGTCAAACAGGCCGCTCTTAGACTCGCCAGCGGTCTCATCAAAACCGTTTTCCTGGCCGTGCGCATTCGATTCTGACGAGCCGCAGTTTCTGGGCCATATCCGCGTGTGCCTTTCTCTTCGCTTACTACTGGTATTTCATTTTGACTTGGATGCCGGCCTATCTCATCATGGCGCGGGGTTTCTCCACGCTCGGGATGGGACAGATCTTGTCCGCGCCGCTCTTTGCCATGGCGGTGGTGAATGTTTTGGCTGGATGGCTCTCAGATAAACTCATCAAGAGAACTGCGGCTGTATTCATGGTTCGAGTGTGGTTTGCGGCAGCCGGACTGATCGGCTCGGGATCTATTCTCTTGCTTAATGTTTTGCCCGGCCGCCGCCCCGTGCTGCCCATTCTGTTAGTCTCTATCTGCTCATTCGGGATCGCGAACTCTAATTTTTGGGCCATTTCTCAACACATTCCCCCTGTTCGCATGGTTGGGCGCGCAATTGGATACCTCAATACCGTTTCTCAGATTGGGGGCGTTACTGCACCGCTGATTACCGGTTGGAGCCTCGGTCCGGGGAAAAACTTCAGGCTTGGCCATTCTCTTGGCCGGCCTCAGTCCACTCATTTCCTGTCTGCTCTTGTTCATTGCCGGTCCGGACCGTCTCGACAGCTCAAATCGAATTTGCGTCTTGCGGCAATGGCGTCGGACGGAGCCAGCGGCGAATCTCGATTGTTGACATTTCTGGAACGTCATGATGTACTAATCCTCGTTTTGGAGGGCAGTTCCGTGCGTACTTATGTTCTGCTTGGCATATTTATCTTGAGCTGCGGCTCGAGCGCCTACGCCCAGTTAGCCAATACGACGTCTCTAGTCGGAACGGTAACCGATAGTGCCGGCGCGGTGATGGTGGGGGTCTCTATCACGGCGGTAAACGTCGCGACTAACGACACGTATACAGCATCAACCAGCGCTCAAGGCGACTACGCGATCGAATTCGTAAAAGTGGGAACTTACCGGATCACCGCGCAACATCCGGGCTTCCAGCGGGTCATCAAAGACGGCGTTGCCGTTGACTACAACCAAACCGTTCGCACAGACTTTGCGCTGCCGATTGGTCAGGTCTCGCAGAGCGTTGAAGTAAAGGCAACCACATCCCCGATCGCAACCGACGATGCGAGCGTGAGAGAGGTAGTGGCTCAACAGGCCCTGGCTGATCTCCCGCTAAACGGCCGGGATCCGCTTCAGCTTGCCACGATGACTCCCGGTGTCCTGCCCGGCCAAAAAGCCGCTAATGGTGTTCCGCCAGGCGAGGACTTCATTGGAGCCGGTACCCGCGAAATCCAGAACAGCGTCTCGCTGGACGGCATCGCCATTATGAATAACTTGATAACAACGGTGCCGTACCATCCTTCCGTCGATTCCATTCAGGAAATGGAGGTTCAGACCGGCACATATTCGGCGCAGTACGGCGCGTATCTTGGCTTGCACCTCAATCTCATTACGAAGAGCGGCACGAATCAGCTTCACGGGGCGCTCTACGAATTCTTTCGCAACGATGTGCTCGACGCCCGTAATTATTTTTTGAGCCCGACCGCTCCCAAAGCTCCTCTGCGGCAGAACCAATTCGGATTCGAGGTAGGCGGTCCGGTTTGGATTCCGAAGCTGTACGACGGCCGCAACAAAACTTTTTTCATGGTCGATTACGAAGGACTGCGCCTGGTAAAGGACGTTACTTCGCTCGATACCGTGCTTACGCCATTGATGCGGCAGGGCAATTTCTCGGAGGATGGGACGCAGCTAAAGCCTGTCAACGGGCAATCTTTCGCCGGCAACATGATTCCTGGCTCGCTGCTGTCGCCGCAAGCGCTGAAAGTTTTGCAATACATGCCGCTTCCCAACCGGCCAGGCATTACGAACAACCTTGTGGCCTCGTACCCGAATAACGATCGCTATAACCAGACCATTGACAGGATCGATCAAAACATTGGAAACAACATCCGGCTGTTCTTCCGCTACGCCTGGAACAACGAGCAGCTTCTCACTGGAGCGACCAGCGTCGCAAATGAGACCGTAGTTCCTGTCTCGACCAGAAATTGGGTGGTGGGTTACACGCAGACCATCACTCCGAACATGGTGAACGACTTTCGCGTCGGGAGGCAAAATCTCGTAACCAATGCTTTGAATTATTGGTATGCGAATAACCTGACCAACGCCGGAACCTTGCTCGGTATTCCCGGGTTCACTGGCGACACTGTGTTCAACGATCCCGGAATCCCGGTATTCAGCGACACGAGTTTCATGACCCTCGGGAATGCGAGCACGAATTGGTTCCAATTCGATACCACATGGCAAGGCACCGATTCCTTCACGTGGACGCATGGTCGTCATACACTCATCTTCGGAGCGGAGCTTCGCAAGCTGATCACCTCGCGCTCGGCAGTCAATGACCCGGATGGAATTTTCAGTTTCACGGGAGCGTTTACCGGTTATGCGCAGGCGGATTTTATGTTGGGATTGCCGCTCAATGACACAACGCCCGGGCCTGAGATCAGAAACAAAGTCGCCGAATGGCGCGATGGATTTTTTATCGTTGATAATTGGCAGGCGTCAAAGAAGCTCACGCTCAATCTCGGCCTGAGATACGAACTGCCCACGGTTCCCTACACAGCCAACGGCTATGCGAGGATCTTGAACGCGCAGCAAACCGCTCTTCTTCCACCGAACCCGCCGCTGCCGGGTTTCAAACTCATCAATCCCAACCACAAGGATTTTGCGCCTCGCGCCGGCTTGGCTTATCGGATTACCGACAAGACGGTTTTCCGTGCCGGTTATGGTATTTATTACAATCCAAACCAAACCAACACGTTTACCTTTCTCAGCAATAACCCTCCTTTTAGCGCTGTTACGACGTGCAATGCGACAGCGGGAAATCCGCTGATCTCGCTAAATGCGCCTACACCGTCTTCGGCCTGCGGCACGACCACCAGTCTCAATATCATTTCTCCGAATCCGCATCTGCCGACCGCATACATGAATCAGTGGAGCGCCGATCTGGAACGCGGTCTGTGGGTGAATGCCGCGCTAGACATACAGTATCTCGGTTCGCACACTACGCACCTGGATCGCAGCTATTACGACAACACTCCCTACTTTCCCGGCCCTGGCACAGTTTCATCCCGCCGCCCCAACCAGCTTTTCGGTGACATCCGCATCATCCAGAATGATGAGGAGGCGAATTATAACGGCTTGAGCGTTACTTTACGCCAGCGGCTGAGCCACGGGCTCTCGATGTTGGCCTCCTATACCTGGTCGCACGCTTTGGACGTCACTACCGATTCGAACGGCGGCGGCGCTCCGATGAATCCTTACAACTGGCACGCCGATTACGGCAATTCAAACTGGGATGTCCGGCACCGTTTCAGCGCAAGCTTCAATTACGCGCTGCCTTTCTTCGGCCCCACGTCGAATGTGTTTTTGCGCGAGACGCTCGGCGGGTGGCAGACGAACGGGATCGTGACGCTGCAAACCGGCTTCCCATTTAATGTGGTCCTCCCTGGAGATCCTGCAAACACGGGCAGGAGCAACGAGCGGCCCAATCTGGTGGGCACGCCCAGCGACAATTGCGGCGACAGCCACTTGACAGGTTGCATCAATGCAGCAGCCTTTGCGGCTATACCTGCTGGCACATACGCCTACGGCAACGCCGGACGAAATCTGCTATATGGTCCGGGATTGTACAACGTGGATTTCTCCGCGTTCAAGAACTTTCCCATTCGGGAACGCGCAATTCTGCAATTTCGCTCCGAATTTTTCAACTTCTTCAATACCCCTGCGTTCAACAATCCGAGCGCAACACTAGGCACCAACACTTTCGGCACCATCTCGTCCACCAAGCACGATAATCGCGAAATTCAATTTGCGCTGAAGCTGCAGTTTTGATTAGAACCTATCTCATAAATGCTTTTTGGCGGTTGGCTCCCGTGGTACTAACCTCCAGATTGCCCATCACCCAAGCACAATCCGGGCGTTTCGCTGAGAGAGATCGTAAACCCTTGCAGACTCAAGTGAGTTTATGGCGTGAGCCCGCTTCCAATTGATCGCCTCGGAGCCCCCGATGTGCGAAATTGGAGTGCCTGGCGGGTTCGACCTGCGCACCTGTCTTGTTCCGCAGTCTGCTGTCGCTCGGAGAATCGTGAATCTCCGGGATTACGTATATAATCCAATGAACAACCGATATGCGTTACGAACCGGAACACAAGACGCGAACCCGCGATCGTATCCTGCGGAACGCCGCTCGCAAGCTCCGCGCTGAGGGGCTGAGTGGTCCTGGCGTGGCCAGCGTAATGAAGGCATCGGGTCTGACCGTGGGCGGCTTTTACAAGCACTTTCGGAGCAAGGACGAACTTGTCGCCGCCGCCATCGCGGAGGGATTCTCGGAATTTAGCGACAAGGTCTATGCCTCCCTGCAAAACGTGCCGCCTGAGGACAGGTGGAAGCAAGTCGTTCAGTGGTACCTCTCCACCGAGCACTGTGACCGTCCCGATACCGGCTGCCCGATTGTGACGTTGGCGCCTGAGATTGCGCGCGCCAAAGTCGGTGTTAGAAAACGAATTGCTGGCCTAATGAAAGAGCTTACGGAGCGGTGGGTGGCGTTCATGCCGGGATCGACCGCAACAGAGCGGGAGCGAAACTTTTTCGTCATTTTTGGTGCGATGGTGGGTGCCGTGTCCATTGCCCGTCTTTTTACCGAGCCTGCCGACAGGCAGAGAGTGTTGGCTAGTACCCGGGATTATCTTTTGCGCAGCTTTTGAGATCTTTTGCAACCTTTGGATTTCGCTCATAATCCTACACAACATACGAGATCAAAAAAAGACTCGTGAGGGGCTGAAAGAAATCCGTCCCGCCAGACATAAAAGGCGTTTCCATGGACAGTGGAAATGAAAGGAATCTTATGAATCTCACTGGTCGCACCATCCTCATCACCGGGGGCTCCGCCGGCATCGGCCTTGCTTTCGCGCTCAAGTTCGTCGCACTCGGCAACGAGGTCATCGTGACTGGTCGGCGCCAGGCGGTGCTCGACGAGGTGAAGGCGAAGTACCCGAAGCTCCACACCATCCAAAGCGACGTCGCGAATCCAGCGCAAATCGCTGCCCTCGCGGCGCGCGTGAAGGCGGATTTCCCCAAACTGGACGTGCTGATGAACAACGCGGGCATCATGATTTACAAGAACCTCAAGGCCCCGGCGGCCGACCTTGCTGGGTTGATGGTGGAGATGAACATCAACGTGGGGGGTGTAGTTGGCATGACCTCTGCATTCATCGACATCCTCACGGCCAACAAGGGCACCCTGATCAACGTTTCCTCCGCGCTCGCCTTCGTGCCGCTGCCGTCCGCGCCAATCTACAGCGCCACCAAGGCGGCGATTCACTCCTACACCCAGTCACTGCGGTTCCAATTGGAGGAAACCGGCGTAGAGGTCATCGAGCTCATGCCCCCGGCGGTGAAGACCGACCTGACGGGAGATCTTCCGGAGGGCAACGGCGTCACTCTGATGACGACGGACGAGTTGGTGAAGCAATCCTTTGCGTCCTTCAAGGCGGGTGCCCTGGAGATCCGGCCGGGGCAAGCCAAACAGCTCGCATTGATGCGCCGCCTCGCCCCCGATTTCATCAACGGGAAACTCTGGAAGGCGTCTAAGAAGCTGGTACCAGCTCGAGCACGGCGCGTCGAACAGCCGAGGAAAGACTTTCCGGCTCATTTCCCGTACGCACCACAAGCGACATGTCCGCCTCGATGCGCTGCCGGTCCGGAAAAGTAGATCATCATCGCGGGGTCCTGCGTCAACGAAGCACCGTGGACAGCACCTACAACGCCAACTACTCTCAGTAACTGATTATCGCCATAAAGCTTGACCGGCCGCCCTACCGCGGTTTCATGCGGCCAGAGCCGTGATGCGAGGTTTTCGCTAATTACCACTTCGGGTATCTTGCCGTCACGCTCTGCGAACGAGCGTCCGGCTCTCAGCGGTATGCCCGCAGCCTTGAAATATTCGCTGCTGGCGAAACGGTAATTCGTCATGGGCCACTGCGTGACCGGCGGCGCAGCGCGATCTCCGGCCGTCGCTGGATTATTGTTGTTTTCGCCCGTGAGAGGCAGATCCGAGATCAAACCCGCTGCTTCTACGCCGGGCATGGATTTGACCCTCTGACTGAGCCGCTGGTAAAAAGAGAAAATTTCGGAATCGTGCCGGTATTTATCCGGCGGTAAGTTAATCCGCACAGTCAGCAAATGCTGAACCTCCAATCCGGGATCTACTCCTAAAATCGCGACAAAACTGCGAAGCAGCAGACCGGCGGCAAGCAGCAACACAGTGCTAAGCGCGACCTCCGCAGCCACGAGCACCTTGCCCGCACGATGCCCTTTGCGGTCCTCGCTCGCCGTCCTACCGGAGGATTGCAACGCCTCTTGCGGATCGATCTTCGCGGCGCTCCATGCCGGCCACACACCAAATAAAAGAGCGCTTGTAACGGACGCGGCGAGCGCAAATCGAAGAACTGACGGATCGAGTGCCAGCTCATCCATCCTCGGAAGATCTATCGGCGCTTTCAGCCGCACCACCTGCAGTAGCCGCGCTAAAAAAGCAGCCCAAAACCCCGCCGGAGATTGAAAGCAGCAGGCTCTCGATGAGCGCTCCGCGCAGCAGGTCACGCGTGCCGGCGCCCACCGCCAGGCGGATCGCCCATTCACGTCGCTGGCCGGTAGCTCTCATCATTATTAAATTCATGAGATTGATGCAGACGATCAGCAGCACCGTGCCGAAGGCAGCCATCAAAATCAGCAACGGCATCCGGACGTCGCGCGCCATGGCCTGCTGCAAAGGACGAACCACGGGGTCAATTTCAACCGGCTCAAGGAAGCGCCGCGCAATTACGTTTTCAAGTGCCGTCAAATCGGTCAAGGCCTGTCTCGGGCTCACACCTGGTTTCAGCCGCGCGATTGGAATATAGTTCATGTTTGAAAGTGGACTTTCCAAATCATCCTTGCTGAAAACCAGCGGAATCCAATACGCGGTGCGCTCGGGGAGCTGCTCCAAATCGGAAAGCTGCCTGCCTCTGGGAAATGGAAAAGCAGCCGGCATCACGCCGATGACCTGGTAGGGATTGCCATCGAGCAAGATCTTCCGGCCCAGGGCGTCCGCCCGCCCCGACAGCTTTTGCTGCCAGAAATTGTGGCTGATCACCACGACATGATCGTGGCCGGCTTCATCCTCGCCTTTCGCAAAATCTCGGCCAAGCGCTGGTTCTATGCCCAGCAAGTGAAAGAAATTGGCGGAAACACGGGCGCCGCTTATCTGCTCAGGCTCTCCGATCCCGGATAAAATATGCGAGCTGGGGCCGATCATCGTCAGCTCCTCGATGGCGCGCGAGTGGTCGCGCCACAGTTCATAGTGCTGCGCATTTACCGGAATAGTAGATAGCTGTTTAGAGAATTGCGGAACCCGAAACATCACGGTTACCAGGCGTTCCGGATTATGGTAGGCCAAAGGTTTCAGAAGCACGGTCCGGGTAATACTGAACATGGCGGTTGTAGCACCGATGCCCAGCGTAAGAATGGCGATCGCGACAAATGCGAATCCAGGCGAGCGCCTGAGTCCGCGTATGGCGATCCTTAACGAGGCTGGCATGCTACACGGTACGCGCAGAAATGACCGCAAGTTCCATGAACATAGGTCGAAGCTAGTGTGGGGAACGCCAGAAAATGACTCCTGAAGAATTTCGGAAGGTTGGACACCAACTGATCGATTGGATCGCCGATTATCGCGCGAATATCGCGGAGCGGCCGGTCATGGCTCGCACGGCGCCTGGCGAGATCAAAGCGCAGTTGCCGGCGAATCCACCCGAAGCTCCGGAGCCATTCTCCGCCATTCTCGCCGATTTGGAAAAGATCATCCTGCCCGGGCTGTCGCATTGGCAGCATCCGAAATTCTTTGGTTACTTTCCTTCAAATGGGATGCTCTCGAGCGTTCTCGGTGACTACGTCAGCACCGGTCTGGGAGTGCTTGGATTGTCCTGGCAATCGAGTCCGGCATTGACGGAGCTCGAAGAAGTCGTAACCGATTGGATGCGCCAGATGGTCGGCCTGTCCGGCGTCTGGAGCGGCGTGATTCAGGACACTGCATCCACCTGCACTCTGCTGGCGCTGCTGTGTGCCCGTGAGAAATCGACCAATTACAGCCTCGCCCGCGGCGGTCTGCAAGCCGAAGAGCAACCGCTGGTCGTATACGCTTCCGCGCACAGCCACAGCTCGGTGAACAAGGCGGCTTTGCTCGCCGGATTCGGGCGCGCGAACATTCACCTTGTTGATCACGACGAATCGTATGCGATGCGGGCGGATGCTCTGCAAGCGCTCATCGAGCGTGATCTGAACGCCAGACTCAAGCCTTGCGCGATCGTTTGCACAACGGGCACAACGACCTCGACAGCGATCGATCCGGTCGAGTCCTCCGCTCAGATCGCGCAACAATATGGCCTCTGGTTACACGTTGACGCTGCAATGGCTGGATCCGCAATGATTCTTCCCGAATTGCGCTGGATGTGGCAAGGAATCGAGAGTGCGGATTCTTTGGTCATCAATCCTCACAAGTGGCTAGGTGTAGCCTTCGACTCGTCGTTGTATTACGTTCGCGATTCGGATCATCTGGTACGGGTGATGTCGACCAGCCCCAGCTACCTGCGATCCCCGTTAGACGAGCAGGTGAAGAACCTCCGCGATTGGGGGCTACCGTTAGGCCGCAGGTTCCGCGCTCTCAAGCTGTGGTTCCTGATTCGTGAGCAGGGTATCGCCGCGTTGCAAAAACGTCTGCGACGGGATCTCGAGAACGCGCAGTGGCTGGCCGCGCAAGTGCGCGATACTCCCGACTGGCGAGTGCTGGCGCCGGTGCATTTACAGACAGTCTGCGTTCGTCATGAACCATCTGGCTTGAGCAACGAAGCTCTGGACGCGCACACTCAGGCTTGGGCCGAGCGGGTGAATCGCTCCGGAGATGCGTACCTCACGCCCGCAATTCTGGATGGCCGCTGGATGGTTCGCGTTTCGATCGGCTCGATTCCTACCGGACGTGAGCATGTGGAAGCTCTTTGGGAGCTGATGCGGCATGAAGCATCATCCTATCTTCCTGTGTCGCCGGAGCGTGCTGGCGAACGCAAAAAGCGCGATCCCTAGTCCAATAAGAAAGAGGCCCCACTGAAACGGATTCGGGTTGCCTCCTCTCGCGGTGTTCCGGAAATCGAATATGAACGCTGCAAAAACGATCAGACCTCCCAGCACTATGGAAATCCAACGCAGCCCTGTCATGTGAAGCGGCTCGTCGCGGTACTCGCGCCATAAGCTGGTAAGTCCGGCAGTCACCATCGAAACGGAGACCAGCAATGGCGCGAGTACTGGTCCTACCCAAGGCACCGGAAGCAGAAAAAGAATGTCCCAGGTGAACAGGGAAGCGGGCCAGCTCAGGAGCAATTTTAGAGACGCGTAAAACGCCATATCCCAAATGCCGAAACAGACTAACAGCGCAGCCAGCCACTCGCGAGGCTTGCGCGCTGCAGTCAGCGCCACACTCGCCAGCATCAGAAGCGTCGCAAACTCCCGAGCAAGTTCGATCTTCAGGCGTGTCGTGTGCTCCGGCCCCAAGGCGCGCAACTGCTCGAGCGAAAGTAGAGGAAATATATCATTCGCAGAAAGCGCCGGATGAAAGTGCATGCGCATCGGCGTGTAGAGAGCGCGTAGATACACCACCACCGCGGCCTCGACATAGCCAAACGCGACGCTGAACATTACCAAACCGACGACCGTCCGCCAGAATTGAGCCTTGGAGCGCATGCTCTACCTTGACAACTTCCATACATCGCACACCGCGCGATCCACTTTTTTGGTCATCGCCGGATCGGTGCTGTTATTCTCAAAAGTTGTAATAACGAGCCAAACGAGCGCAGGCTTTTCCCGGAGAGCAGCGTTCGCAATCTGTTTCGGAGGCAAGCCGTGCATCTGTGGCCTTTGGTCGTTTACGCCGCCCTGGTTGCGTTCTTAGTTGCAGCCATGTTAGGTCTGTCGTTTGTCTTAGGGCAGCATCATCGCGAGCACTCGACTGATTTCCCTTACGAATCCGGCATACTCTCGGAAGGTTCGGCGCGCGTCCGTCTTTCCGCGAAGTTCTATCTCGTCGCGATGTTTTTCGTCATCTTCGATGTGGAGGCGATTTTCATATTCGCCTGGGCGGTCGCGGTCCGCGAGACAGGATGGACCGGTTACGTCGAGATTTGCATATTCATATTTTTCTTGCTCGTTGCGCTGGGCTATCTCTGGCGAGTGGGTGCGTTGGAGTGGGGAACGGGGCGGTTCAAGAGGTCTAAATAAATGGGGAGATCTACATGCGCTGGTCAGTAACTGACCCGAATGCTCCGCCGCCGAGCGGTGGATCTTCCGAAGGACAACTCGAGACAGAAGTTCGTCGCAGCCTCATTATGTCGAGGCTTGACGATATGCTCGCGTGGGGCCGCAAGAACTCCATCTGGCCGTTCCACTTTGGACTCTCCTGCTGTTTCGTTGAAATGGCAACGAGCATTACCAGCAAGTACGACATCTCCCGATTCGGCGCCGAAGTGATTCGCGGTACGCCGCGAGAGGCCGATCTAATGGTGATAGCCGGAACCGTTTTCATAAAAATGGCGCCTGTCATTCGCCGCTTGTACGAGCAGATGATGGAGCCGCGCTGGGTGATCTCCATGGGTTCGTGCGCAAACTCGGGAGGTATGTACGACATCTACAGCGTCGTCCAAGGCGTGGATAAATTTCTGCCTGTCGACGTCTACGTCCCCGGCTGCCCGCCGCGTCCGGATGCCTTTTTGGAAGGAATTCTGTTGTTGCGTGAAGCCGTCGGCATGGAAAAGCGTCCGCTGAGTTGGGTAATCGGCCCGCAAGGTGTCCAGAAATCGCAGATGCCATCCATGCGCGACCAAAAATTCGCGGAGCGTCAAAAACTGACGGTGCTTCGAACACCGGACCAGGTGTAAACGTCCCTATGCCAACCGCACTCGTCGCTGACCAGGAGTTACAAGAACTTATCCCTGGCGGGACCCCGCAGATCACGCGCGATGGCATTCCCACTTTTTGGTTGCGCTCCGGCGAAATTTACGAAGCGGTGCGCAAGCTTCACGAAGTAGTTCCACAGCCGTTCAGAATGCTGTACGACCTCACCGCGATCGACGAGCGCGGGCGCAGGCACAGAGACGGTCAGCCGCCTGCGGATTTCACCGTTGTCTATCAGTTGTTTTCGTACAGCCGCAACGCCTACGTCCGGCTAAAGGTCCCGTTAGAAGGCGACACTCCTACTGTGCCCTCCATCGCCGGCATCTGTCCCGTTGCGAACTGGTATGAGCGCGAAGTTTGGGACATGTTCGGGATTGTGTTCGAGGGACATCCGCACTTGTCGCGCATCCTGATGCCTCGAACTTGGGTAGGGCACCCGCTGAGAAAGGACCATCCGGCTCGAGCCACAGAAATGGGTCCGTTCAGCATGTCCGATGAAAAATTGGACAAGGAACAAGAGGCATTGCGCTTCCGTCCCGAAGAGTGGGGCATGGCGCGAGGCCGCGAAAACAGCGACTTCCTCTTCCTGAACGTTGGTCCGCAACATCCTGGAACGCACGGCGTTCTTCGCATCATTCTCGAGCTGGATGGCGAGGAGATTGTGAATGCCGTGCCGGATATCGGCTTCCATCATCGCGGCGCGGAAAAGATGGGTGAGCGCCAGACCTGGCACACCTTCATCCCCTACACCGATCGCATAGATTATCTCGGCGGCGTACTGAATAATCTTGCCTACTTAACCGCCTTCGAGAAACTTGCCGGCATCACTGTGCCGCCGCGCGGGCAGATGATCCGCGTGATGATGGCGGAGCTGTTTCGCATCATCAGCCACCTGGTCTGGTACGGGACCTTCGCTCAGGATCTGGGCCAGATGTCGCCGGTCTTTTACACCTTCAACGATCGCGAGAAAGCTTTTGGTATCGTCGAGGCCGTCTGCGGCGCGCGAATGCATCCGAACTGGTTCCGCATTGGAGGCGTCGCTCAGGATCTACCGGCAGGATGGGACAAGATGTTCCGCGAGTTCGTCGATTTCATGCCGGCGCGTCTCAACGAGTACGATCGCACGATTCTCCGGAACCGCCTGTTCCAAGTGAGAACCAAGGGCATAGGTGGCTGCAGCATCGACGAAGCCATCGAATGGGGAATGACCGGGCCGAATCTTCGCGCTTGCGGATTAGAGTGGGACGTGCGGAAAAAGCAGCCGTACGCCTGTTATGACCAACTCGAATTCGACATTCCAACCGGCTCTTCCGGTGATTGTTACGATCGCGCGATCGTACACGTGGAGGAGATGCGCCAAAGCCTGCGGATTCTCCGGCAATGCATCGACAACATGCCTGGCGGCCCTTGCAATGCCGAGCACCCCCTGACAACTCCTCCGCCAAAAGCGCAGACCATGCACGACATCGAAACGCTGATCACGCATTTCTTAGGCGTGAGCTGGGGGCCGGTCGTGCCCCCGGGCGAAGCATTTGCAGCCATAGAAGCAGCCAAAGGCAACAACGGTTATTACCTGGTTAGCGATGGCGGCACCGGCTCCTACCGAACGCGAATTCGCGCGCCCTCGTTCGCGCACATGCAGATGCTGCCGCTGTTGTGCCGTGGTCTGATGATTCCCGACCTGCTTGCGATCTTGGGAAGTCTCGATTACGTGCTGGCGGACATTGACCGTTAAGGAAAGGAGTCGAGGAGAAAGCTCTTGTTGACGGCTGAAGAGGAAAAAGAAATCAACGAGGAACTAGGGCACTATCCGAACAAGCAGGCTGTCTGCATTGACGCCATGCTGATTGTGCAGCGGCACCGCGGTTGGGTTTCCGACGAAGCCATTCACGATATCGCCGTGCTGCTTGGCATGTCGGCGACCGACCTGGATGGTGTCGCTAGTTTCTACAATCTCATCCACCGCAAACCGGTCGGACGGCATGTGGCTCTGATCTGCGATAGCGTTAGCTGCTGGATCATGGGTTACGAACAGGTGCGTGATCAGTTGTGTACCAGACTGGGCACGACCCTCGGCGGATCCACGGCGGACGGGCGGTTTACTCTGTTGCCCATCGTTTGTCTGGGAGTCTGCGATCACGCGCCCGCCATGACGATCGATGGAGATGTTCACACCGATCTCGACCAGCATCGGATCGATCAGATTCTGGAGAACTATAAGTAAGCGATGACGGAAAAGCCGCTTACCAGCAACCTGCGTCCCGACGGTGAAGCTGTCGACATCGCCGCTTACGAGCAAGCAGGCGGCTACCAGGGATTGCGCAATGCCCTCAAATTGCAACCCCAGGACGTGACCGATTTGGTGAAGCGGTCGAACCTGCGCGGACGCGGAGGAGCGGGATTTCCGACTGGAATGAAGTGGAGCTTCGTTCCCATGGGAGCAGATGCCCCGCGGCCAAAATATCTCGTCGCGAACGCGGATGAGATGGAGCCGGGCACGTTCAAAGACCGCGTCCTCATGGAGGGCGACCCTCATCAGCTCATCGAGGGAATGGCGGTTTCAGCCTACGCTATACAAGCCAATATCGGATACATATTTTCTCCGCGGAGAATATCGCACCTCCGCGCAGCGATTGAGCGTTGCTATTTCTGAAGCAAGACAGCGCGGGTACATCGGGAATAACATTCTTGGATCGGGCCATAGCTTCGAGCTTTATTTGCACGTAAGCGCCGGCCGTTATATGTGCGGCGAAGAGACCGCTCTCCTGAACGCGCTCGAAGGCAAGCGAGCGCACCCACGCACTAAGCCGCCATTCCCTCAAGTATCCGGCCTGTTTGGCAAGCCCACCATCGTGCAAAACGTCGAGACGCTGTGCAATGTGCATCACATCGTGAACAAGGGTCCCGAGTGGTTTCACAAGCTGAGCCTCACCGAAGATGCAGGTACGAAGCTTTACGGCGTCAGCGGAAAAGTCAAGCGGCCTGGACTTTGGGAGCTGCCGCTTGGCACGACTATGCGAGAGGTTGTTGAGGAACACGCTGGCGGCATGCGTGATGGACTCCAGTTCCGTGGTCTTCTGCCCGGCGGCGCATCAACGGACTTTCTTGTCGAAGAACACCTCGACACGCCCATGGATTACACGAACGTGCAGAAAGCCGGCAGCCGCCTGGGGACCGCGACGATGGTGGTCTTAGACGATAAGACCTGTCCTGTCGGCATGGTTTTGAACCTCGAACATTTTTTCGCTCAGGAATCCTGTGGCTGGTGTACGCCCTGCTGGAGCGGCTTGGCATGGACGGAAAAGATTCTGTTGTCTATGGAAAAGGGAACCGGTAAAGAGACAGATCTCGACGCGTTAAATTTTCAAACGAAGTTTCTCGCTCCGGGAAATACGTTCTGCGCTTTTGCTCCTGGAGCTGTCGAGCCATTACAAAGCGCGATGAAATACTTCGGCGCGGATTTCCGCCGGCACATCGATGAAAAGCGCTGTCCCTGGAGATAAACGTGGCAACTATTTACGTCGATAACGAGCCACGGCAAACCGATACAACGCAAAACCTGCTGCACGTGCTGCTGTCGCTTGGCTACGATGTGCCCTACTTTTGCTGGCATCCTGCGCTGGGCTCAGTCGGCGCGTGCCGTCAATGCGCGGTCAAGCAGTTCAAGAATGAGCAGGATACGGCCGGCAAATTGATCATGGCGTGCATGACTCCGGCTGCCGATGGCACGCGCGTTTCCATCAAAGATCCCGACGCGGTTGAGTTCCGTGCCGCCGTGATTCAGGGTCTGATGCAGAACCATCCGCACGATTGCCCGGTCTGCGACGAAGGGGGCGAGTGCCATCTGCAGGACATGACCGTAATGACCGGTCACTGCGAGCGGCACTACAGGTTCAGCAAGCGGACGTTCCGGAATCAATATTTGGGCCCATTGATCAATCACGAGATGAACCGCTGCATCCAATGCCAACGTTGCGTGCGCTTCTATCGCGAGTACGCCGGAGGCCACGATCTGAATGCATTCCGGCTGCGCGAAGAAGTCTATTTCGGCCGGTTCGAAGATGGCGTTCTTGAAAACGAGTTCAGCGGAAATCTGGTGGAAGTGTGTCCCACGGGCGTTTTTACGGACGCGACGCTAAAGCGCCACTACACCAGAAAATGGGATTTGCAGATGGCGCCATCCATCTGTGTTCATTGCGCCATCGGTTGCAACACAGACATAGGCGAGCGCTATGGCTCATTGCGCAGAGTCGTGAACCGGTACAACCATCAGGTGAACGGTTACTTCCTCTGCGATCGCGGACGATTCGGATATGAGTTCGTCAACAGCGAGGAACGCATCCGCCAGTGCATGCTCGATGGCGAGCCGGCTGACTTGGCGACTGCGGCGGGGCGTCTCGAATTCTTGCTGCGGGAAGGGACTTGCATCGGCGTTGGATCGCCTCGCGCCTCGCTCGAAAGCAACTTCGCCCTCCGGCAGCTTGTAGGGCCGGAGCGTTTCTATGCGGGCGTCGCCGAGGACGAGTGGTCGCTCACGCTTCGAGCGCTCGATATCTTGAAGAACGGGCCTGCGAAGTCGCCTTCTCTGGATGAGATTGGACAATGCGATGCCGTTCTCGTGCTCGGGGAGGACGTCACCGATGTGATGCCGCTCATGGCGCTACGCTTGCGCCAATCGGTACGTCAGCAACCCAATCGGAAAGCGAATGATCTCCACATCCCCCCATGGCTCGACCATGCTGTTCGCGAACTTGTTCAGGACCAAAAGGGGCCATTCTTCATCGCTGCGCCTTTTGCCACCAAGCTGGACGACATCGCCACTGAGGTGCTGCATGCCGCGCCCGACGATATAGCTCGACTCGGCTTCGCGGTTGCGCATGCCATCGACGGCGCCGCCGCTGCGGTGACCGATCCTTCAACTGACTTAAGTGCTTTGGCCGATCGAATTGCCGCCGCACTGCGTTCCGCGAAATCTCCGCTGATCATCGCAGGTACCAGTTGCCGGAGCGCGGCAGTTATCGAAGCAGCGGCCCAGGTTGCGTGGGCGCTGTCGAAGACCGGGAAGCCGGCAAATCTCAGCTTTTGTTTCCCCGAGTGCAATAGCGTCGGCCTGGCGCTGATGAACCCCCGTCCATTGCCGGAGGCGTTCCGCGCGGTGCAAGATGGTCAAGCCGCCACGGTCATTATTCTCGAAAACGACCTCTACCGTCGCGCTCCCGCGGAAGACGTCACCGCGTTTCTGAGTGCAGCGCGGCATGTCATCGTGCTTGACCAGCTTACAAGTGACACAACCGCTAAGGCCGAGCTCGTGCTGCCCGCGGGAACCTTTGCCGAAACCGATGGCACGCTGGTGAATCACGAAGGACGAGCGCAGCGATTCTTCCAAGCGCTTGTTGCTGCCGGCGAAGTGCGGGCGAGTTGGAGATGGCTCGGCGAATGGGAAAGGCTGGATCAAATCGTCAGCGCGATCGCACAGGAGATGCCAGCGCTCGCGGGCATCAAGCACGCCGCGCCCTCTCGAAATGAAGTTGGGAAAATTGCCCGTGAGCCGGCTCGCTACAGTGGCCGCACATCGATGCTCGCCAACCTTTCCGTCCACGAGCCGAAGCCGCCGCAGGATCCCGATTCCGCTTTGGCGTTCTCCATGGAGTCTGGCCCGCAACCGCCCCCGCCCGCACTCATTCCTTTCTTCTGGTCGCCAGGCTGGAACTCTATTCAATCCGTAAATAAATACCAGGCGGAGATCGGCGGCCCATTGCGCGGTGGAGATCCGGGGGTGCGCCTAATTGAGCCGGCAAACCAAAATGGCTGGAGCTACTTCTCGCAGACCCCTTCCGCGTTTAAGCCCGATGCTGCCGAGTGGCTGCTGGTACCTCGTTTTCACATTTTCGGATCGGAAGAATTGAGCCGGCGGGCGCCCGCGATTGCCGAGCTCGTACCGAAGCCCTACGTCGCGCTCAACACAACTGACGGCGCTCTGCTCGGTATCAATACCGGCGAGCTCATTAACTTAGCCGCGAACAACTCGGTCTATGAACTTGAGGTCTCCCTGCGACCCGATGTTCCCCGAGGCGTGGCAATCATTCCAATTGGGATACCGCCGGTCGCCGGTCCTCTGCCTGCTCGCGGTAAGCTCATTGCCGCAGCGCCCGTGCGTGAGGTCGTCAAATGATGATGAATCTCTATCCGCTTGTCATCATCGCGGTGGTCTTGTTCATCGTGTTGAACCTGTCCGCTGGCCTCGTCTGGGTGGAGCGCCGTCTGCTCGCCGTCTGGCAGGATCGCTACGGACCCAACCGTGTAGGACCGTTTGGCCTGTTACAACCGCTGGCCGATTCCATAAAGCTTTTCTTGAAAGAAGATTGGATTCCGCCCTTCGCGGATAAGGCCGTGTTCGTGATGGCGCCGGGAATCATCGTGGCAACCTCGCTTCTCTCGTTTGCGGTTATCCCGCTCGCGCCCGGCTTCGTCGTGGCCGACCTCAACATCGGCATTCTCTTCCTATTGGCGATGTCGTCGCTGGGCGTCTATAGCGTGGTCTTAGCCGGCTGGGCATCGAACAACAAATATTCACTCCTGGGCGGTATTCGAGCCTCGGCGCAGATGCTCAGCTACGAAGTCTTCATGGGACTCGCGTTGGTTGGAGTTGTGATCATCGCCGGGTCATTCAACCTCACAGCTATCGTCGAAGCGCAACGCAAACTCTGGTTCGTGATCCCGCAATTCGCCGGGTTTGTCCTGTTTCTCATCGCGGGAGTTGCAGAAGCGCGCAGATTGCCATTCGACTTGCCCGAGGCGGAAAGCGAGCTCATTGCCGGCTTCCATTCCGAATACTCGGGAATGAAGTTCGGCATGTTTTTTGTCGGTGAATACATCGGCATCATTCTCATCTCGGCCGCGATTTCGCTGCTTTATTTCGGCGGGTGGGCAGGGCCGTTCCTCCCGGGGCCTGTTTGGCTGGCCATTAAGACGATGGCATTCATCTGCCTGTTTATTTTGTTTCGCGCCGCGTTGCCCAGGCCGCGCTTCGATCAGTTAATGGGTTGGGGCTGGAAAATTATGCTGCCCCTCACTTTGATAAATCTACTTGCGACCGGCGCTGTGGTGCTCGCCTTCGAATGATGCGGAGATATTAAAAATGTTCAGCCTATTGCGCAGTTTATGGGAAGTTTTTCTCCACGGCTTTCATAAGCGCCTGACGATCCAATATCCGGAACAAAAGCCGTATCTTGCGCCGCGATATCGCGGTCGAATCGTCTTATCGCGCGATCCTGACGGCGGCGAGCGTTGCGTCGCCTGTAATCTCTGCGCCGTTGCTTGCCCAGTCGATTGCATCGCGCTGCAGGCCACTGAAGACGAGCATGGCCGGCGCTACCCCGAGTTCTTCCGCATCAACTTTTCGCGATGCATCTTCTGCGGTTATTGTGAAGAGGCCTGTCCCACTTACGCCATTCAATTGACGCCTGATTTCGAGATGGGCGAATACAACCGCCAAAATCTCGTGTACGAAAAGAAGGATCTTATGATCGACGGACCCGGAAAGTATCCTGGCTATAACTTTTGGCGAGTTGCTGGCGTAGCCATCGGCGGTAAGGAGAAGGGGCAGGCGGAAAACGAAGCGGCGCCTGTGGATCTTCACAGCTTATTGCCCTGAGAGAGAGATTATGCTGATCGTCTTCTACATAGCCGCCGCCATCGCCGTTCTCGCCACGACTGTTGCCATCACCCGAAGTCACGTCGTTCATGCGCTGCTGTATCTGATCGTCTCGTTATTGGCGATCGCCGTTATTTTCTACGTCCTCGGAGCACCCTTTCTCGCTGCGCTCGAGCTGATTATTTATGCTGGCGCAATTATGGTGCTGTTCCTTTTCGTAGTCATGATGCTCAATATCGGCGAGCAAGCGGCCGAGTTGGAAACCCGATGGCTCAAACCTGGAGTGTGGGCGTGGCCCTCCGCGCTCGCTACGCTTCTACTGATTGAGCTGTTCTATGTCGCCATCCATGCAGCGCCTCCAACCGGGCCAATGCATGTTGTAACGCCGAAAGAAATCGGCATCTCGCTGTTTGGGCCTTATGCAATTGGAGTGGAGCTCGCGTCCTTGCTCTTAATGTCCGGGCTGGTGGGCGCGTATCACCTTGGAAGACGTGCTGAGAGAGAGGAGGAGCGCTATGGTGCCGATACCGCTGGAAGACGTGCTGTTTCTGGCAGTGGCGTTGTTCGCACTGGGTCTGATCGGACTTCTCACGCGGCGTAATCTCATTTTCACGCTGATGTCGGTCGAGATCATGTTGAACGCCAGCGGCCTTGCGTTTGTGGCCGGAAGCTACCGATGGGGACAGCCCGACGGACAGATCATGTTCTTGTTCATTCTGGCTATGGCAGCAGCCGAAGTGTCGGTAGGACTGGCGCTCTTGCTGCAATTCCATAGGCGCGAGCCCACGCTCGATTCGAACGCAGCGGATGAGATGAGGGGCTGAGATGGCGCACCTGCTGTGGTTGATTCCGGCCTTGCCATTCGCTAGCGCGGCGCTGCTTGCGCTCTTCGGTTCGCGAATGTCGCGCCGCATCGCTGCCGTGCTGGGTACCGCCTCGGTTGGGTTGTCATCGGTCGTCGCGATTCTCGCGGCAGCGGAGTTTCTCCAGTCTTCGCGCGCTGGAGGCGCCTGGGTCCAGCACATCTGGACCTGGATTACTGTCGGCGACTTCCGGCCTGAGATCGCATTCTACTTTGACCCGGTCGCCCTAGTGATGGTTCTCGTTATCACTTTCGTCGGCTTCTTGATTCATCTCTATTCCGTCGAATACATGCGCGACGACGAAGGATTCTCCAGGTTCTTCGCCTATATGAATCTCTTCGTGGCGGCGATGCTCACGCTGGTGCTCGCCAACAATCTGTTGCTGCTCTACCTTGGCTGGGAGGGCGTCGGCTTGTGCAGCTTCCTGCTCATCGGTTTCTGGTACAGGGATCCTGTCAATGTGAGTGCCGCCAACAAGGCCTTCCTGGTGACACGCATCGGCGACACTGCCTTCGCCATCGGTCTATTTCTGATTGCAACCCAGCTGCGCACTCTCGATATCCAGGAAATGATGCGCCGCGCCACCGATCAGTGGCCGGTTGGCAGTGGCATTGCCTGCGCCGCCGCCGCTTTGCTTTTGGGTGGAGCAGTTGGAAAGTCGGCTCAGTTGCCGTTGCAAACCTGGCTGCCGGATGCCATGGCCGGCCCCACTCCAACCAGTGCGCTCATCCACGCCGCAACCATGGTTACGGCAGGCGTCTATCTGATTGCGCGCACAAACGGGCTGTTCGTGCTTGCCCCTCAAGTGCAGTTCGCCGTCGCGCTCATTGGCGCAGCTACTCTGCTGCTTTCCGCGTTTAGCGCTATCGCGCAGCGCGACATCAAACGCGTGCTCGCGTACTCAACCATGAGCCAGATCGGTTATATGTTTCTGGCACTCGGTCTCGGCGCATGGTCGGCCGCAATTTTCCATTTCATGACGCACGCGTTCTTTAAAGCGCTGCTCTTCCTCGCGGCCGGTGTCGTAATTCAGGCCATGCACCATGAACAAGACATGTTTCACATGGGAGGGTTGCGACGCAAGCTGCCGTTGGCTTTCTGGTCGTTCCTGATCGGCGGTTCGGCGTTGGCGGGTATGCCCCTTTTCACTGCCGGCTTCTTCAGCAAAGATCTGATTCTTTGGCAAGCTTGGGCCGGACCGAACGGAACGGGTTGGTTTTGGACCGCGGGCATGCTGGGCGCGGCGCTGACCTCGTTTTATACCTACCGGCTAATTCTTCTCGTCTTTTATGGCCCGCAGAAACTCGAAGTTTCATATAAGCCCGGGTTGGTTGTTGCCATCCCGCTGGTCACGCTCTCCATTTTTTCCCTCATTGCTGGGTACGTGGATACGCCTCCGGATTTCGGCGGCGTTCCCGCGCTTTCGAATTTCCTGAATAGCGTGCTGCCGCCGCTGAATGCGGTTCACATCGGCCCGATTACTGAGCTCATCACCGCTCTATGCGCCAGTGCTGTATTCCTTATCGGACTCGCTAGCGCTCTTGCCATATATGGGCCTTGGCGCGGAGTAGCCAAGCCAAAAGAGGATCCGCTGCATCAGCTCTGGTTTTCGGGCTGGGGTGTCGATTGGCTGTACGACAGGCTCTTTGTGGCGCCCTTTCAGTTTCTCGTGGGCAGAAACGCATCGGACGTCGTCGATTATTTCTACACCGGCGTGGCGAACCTTGCCGACGCCGGCTCCGATGCTCTTCGCGCGACACAGAACGGTCGCCTGCGTTGGTACGCCACGGGAATCGCGGCTGGTTTCATCGTGCTGTTTGCGGTTGTATTTTTCGCCCGCTTGTAACGGGAGTCATACATGATCCTGCTTTGGCTCATTCTCGTTCCTCTCATTGGAGGCGTTCTTTCCTTGCTCGTCGCGCGCAGGTATCCCGAGGTTTCACGCTGGATTGCACTTGTCGCTATCGGCGCCGACTTAGTGTTGACCCTGATGGTCTGGGCCACCGGGTCGCGATCGCGATGGTGGCTTGAGTTCGACCAAAATTGGATTCCGCAGTTCGGTATTCGCTTCCATTTAGCGATCGACGGACTTAGTCTTGCCTTGCTTCTGCTGACCTTTTTCCTGGGACTGATGTCGATTCTCGCGTCTTGGACCGAGATTCAGGACCGCGTCGGCTTCTTCCATTTCAATCTGCTGTGGGTCTTAGCCGGCATCACCGGCGTGTTCCTCGCGGTAGATCTTTTCCTGTTCTATCTGTTCTGGGAATTGATGCTGGTTCCCATGTATTTCCTGATCGGAATTTGGGGTCACGGACGAAAAATTTACGCTGCCATCAAATTTTTCCTGTTCACTCAGCTCAGCGGCCTTTTGATGTTGGCGGCCATCGTGACCTTGGCGATGCTGCATCAGAGCAGTACCGGCACTCTCACTTTCGATTACCAGTCGCTCATGAACTCGCCTCTGTCCCCCGGAACGGCGCGGCTCTTGATGCTCGGCTTCTTCGCAGCATTTGCGGTCAAGCTCCCCGTCGTGGGCGTTCACACGTGGCTTCCCGATGCCCATACGGAAGCGCCTACCGCCGGCAGCGTGGTCCTGGCCGGCCTGCTTCTGAAGACCGGCGCTTATGGGTTAATCCGATTCGTTCTTCCACTTTTCCCCAGCTCCGTGCATGAGCTTGCTCCGGTCATGATGACGCTCGGCGCGATCGGCGTTCTCTATGGCGCATTCATGGCCTTAGCACAGCACGATCTCAAACGCCTGGTCGCCTATACAAGCGTTAGCCACATGGGTTTCGTCCTCATCGGGATCTTCGCCGGAAATCAGACCGCCCTAACCGGCGCGTTCATACAGATGATCAGCCATGGCCTCAGCACCGGTGGTCTGTTCATATTTGCCGGCGCTCTGCAGCATCGTATGCATACGCGCGAGATCTCGCGAATGAGTGGGTTGTGGCAAACCATACCGGCCTTGAGCGGGGCTGGGATGTTCTTTGTAATGGCTTCGGCCGGACTTCCCGGTCTCGGCGATTTCGTCGGTGAGTTTCTCGTCCTGCTCGGCGCTTATCAGGCAAATGTCGGACTGACAGCGGTGGCCAGCTTGGGCATTATCGCGGCCACGCTTTACGGCTTGCGAATTACAGCTCAGGTTCTTCAGGGACCGAATCGCAACAATTGGCGCCTCCCCGATCTCGTTCCTCGCGAATGGGTGATTGTCGGGTCCATGATGGCCTGCCTCCTATGGATCGGCCTCTACCCGCAGTCTTTCATCCGAATATTCCAAACCACTTCTGAAAATCCGGTCCAGACCGTCGCGTCCCTTCGTGCGATTCCAAAGTGAATTCGATGACTAGCTCCTTCCTCACAGCCTCTCTGCCGTTGCTGATCGTCGCAGCCACCTCGATCGCCGTCATGGTCGCAATCGCAATCAAGCGAAATCATCGGGCGGCCGCAGCCATTTCGTTCGCGGGACTTGTCTTATCCTTCATCAGCTTGTGGCCGGCATCGTCGGCCGCTCCTTTACAGGTAACCTCGCTGCTGATCATCGATAACTACGCCCTGATCTACATGGGCGTGGTGCTGGCGGCCAGCGCGGCAGTCATTCTGCTCTCCTTCACTTATCTGGAAGACCGCCCCGAACATAAGGAAGAGTTCTACATCTTGCTGATCCTTGGAACCCTCGGTTCGATGGTGCTGCCCGCCAGCAGCCACATGGCTTCCTTCTTCCTGGGCCTGGAGCTTTTAAGTATTTCGCTTTATGCCCTGATCGCATATCCGCGCGCAGAGATTCTGCCAGTCGAAGCAGGACTCAAATATCTTGTCTTGGCCGCTTCCTCTTCAGCGTTTCTGCTCTTCGGTCTGGCCCTCATTTATGTCGACAAAGGAACCATGCAGTTCGACCAGATGGCTGGAATCGCGGCGAATGGGGCGGGTGGTTTCCCCTATCTGGCGGGAATCGTGCTCGTGGTCACCGGAATCGGGTTCAAGCTGGCAGTTGTGCCATTCCATCTTTGGACGCCCGACGTCTATCAAGGCGCGCCGCTCTCTGTGACCGCGTTCGTCGCTACAGTGTCGAAAGGCGGAGTGTTCGGGTTCCTGTTGCGCTGGCTGCGGGTGGGAGGCGCCTCCAGCGAGCCGGTCATCGTAATTATTGGAATTATTTCCATCGCGTCCATGCTGGTAGGCAACCTTCTGGCCTTGCGTCAGACCAACATCAAGCGCCTCCTTGCGTATTCGTCTATCGCCCACATGGGCTATTTCTTCGTCGCGGTTGTGGCAGGCGGGAATTTTGGAAGCGCGGCAGCTACATACTATTTGGCGGCGTACATCGTCACCATTCTTGGCGCTTTCGGCTGCTTGCTTGCACTCAGCAGCGGAACGCGCGAGACGGAAACCTTCGATGACATCCGCGGCTTATTTTGGCAGCGTCCCGTCTTGGCTTCGGTCTTTACCGGAATGATACTGTCGCTCGCCGGAATACCATTGACGGCTGGTTTCCTTGGGAAGTTCTACGTCCTCACGGCGGGCGCATCTGCAGCAGCCTGGACTCTCATCATTGTGCTCATCGTCAGCAGTACCATCGGGCTCGTGTACTATCTCCGCGTGATCGTCTCTATGTTCACGGAGACTGAGCGTCCCTCCACTGAAGTTGGAGCTCCAAAACTTGGCGTCACCTCCGGCATCGCCTTGGCCGTCCTCACCTGCGCGCTCTTCGTGCTCGGCGTCTACCCCGGCCCTCTGTGGAACGCCCTCAGAGCGGCCGCCAATCAGTGAGTCAGATCGCCAGCGATGTAATGCTGCAGATGATCGATGGTCTCGTCCTGGGTCGTAGTGATCCAGTTCACAAGATCGCCGATCGAGAGCACTCCCGCAACATGTCCATCGTTGTCGACGACCGGCAAATGCCGGATGTGATGATCCGTCATCGTCCGCATGGCTTCATCTACCGTCGTTTCGCAGTGAATCGTTACGGGCGACGGTGTCATGATCTCCCGCACGAACGTATCCTTCGACGATTTTCCTTGCAAAATAATCTTGCGCGCATAGTCGCGCTCGGAGATGATTCCGATCAGATGATTCTCGTCGATAACCAGCAGCGCGCCCACATGTCTGTCCGCCATCATTTCAATGGCCGAGTAAACCGAGGCGCCCGGTGGAATTGAAAAGACCTCGTTTCCTTTGTGCCGCAGCAATATTGAAATAGAGTCAAGAACTTTCATGTACTCTCCAGGTAGCCATCGGGCAGATTATCACACCGCCCCTGATACTCTGGCAACTGCGGCAATAAAATGATTCGAAGCGAGGTGACAGTTTGCCGTTAATGGCGGGAATCGATCTTGGTGGAACCGCTGTCAACTACACGTTTTTGGACGCGCACGAGCGCTTCCTGATCGAGGATCTGTGCGAGCATCCCGCCCGATCGAAAGAAGGACCCGAAACTTGTCTTCAGCAGATTGCGGAGGGACTCAGGCTCGCTGCCCGAAAAGCCGGCGTTCAGGTTGCGGACATCGCCGTTGTCGGTCTCGACACTCCCGGGCCTGCTAGCGCGACAGGTGTGTTCAGCGCGCGAGGTTCTACCAACTTTGTGCATCCGCATTGGGCTGGCTTCGACATCCGCGAAAATCTTGCGATCCGGCTCGCCAAGCCCGTGACGTACCTCAACGATGGGAATGCAGGGGCGCTTTGGGGCCACTTTGTACTTTTCGGCGCGGCCAGCCGGGGCACCTCTATATCCGCAATCATCGGCACCGGTCTGGGCGGCGGCATCATCATCGATGGCAACGTGGTCCAAGGCAGAAAAGGTTTTGGCGGCGAACTGGGCCATGTCCTCATCCCGCATCAGAGCATCGACAGAATCAGGGACCTGAAGCCGCTGTGCAACTGTGGCCGTCTGGGAGACCTGGAGTCCCTGTGCTCTCTGACCGCGATCGAGAGACATCTGCTTCCATTCTTCCTGGCCCGGCATCCCAGCCACGAACTCGGCAAGGTCGATCTCCGTCACGCTGCGAAGCTCGTGCGCAGTTTGGCGGAGAGCGGCGATCCCATGTGCAAGGAGATCTTCCGCGTGCAGGCCAACGCTCTCGGCTTGTTCTTCGATGCGATGATCAATACTTTTGACCCCGATGCTTTGATCGTGGGCGGAGGAGCATTGGAGACCAAAGAGGAGTTCCAACGCTGGTTTATCGAGGAGATTCGCGCCGGTATGCCCAACCAGCGGGAAGAGCAGGCCGATATTCCAATCTATGTGATGCCGAACGGCGACACCGCTGGCGCTCGTGGCGCGGCAATCGAAGCGCTGAAATTTGCCCGAACCAGCGGCCTCGCATAAACTCCCTCAGGCCCTAAATGAGCGCCTCAATCCGCGGCGGGGCCGATGCCACGGCCGCGATTATATTCAGCAATTCATCCACGTCAATCGGCTTGGAAATATATCCGTCCATCCCGGCCGCGATGCACTTCTCCCGATCGCCGGCCATGGCATGTGCAGTAAGCGCGTATATAGGTATGTGGGATCCCTTCGGTTCGCCGGCGCGGATCGCCTGTGTTGCTTCAAGTCCGTCCATTTCCGGCATCTCGATATCCATGAAGACCAGATCAAAACTTTCCGCCGCGAACAGCTGAGCGGCCTGTTTGCCGTTTGAGGCCGCCGTGACTTGATGTCCAGCTGACTCCAACACCTTGGTCGCAAGGCGGCGATTGACGGCATTGTCCTCGGCGATCAGAATGCTAAGGTGTCTCGCTCCCGCAGTTCGATCGATCTTCGATTGCCGGTCCAATTCCGCCGACCCTTCCGTCTTCTGGAACCAAGCTGTGAACTCGAACGTGCTTCCCGCGCCCAGTTGGCTCTGTATTTCGATCGTACCGCCAAATAAGGTCACCAGCTTGCGGCAAATAGCAAGCCCCAGACCGGTTCCCGCAGGGTTACTGATAGCCGACCCATCGGCCTGTCGGAATGGCTCAAAAATAGAATGCTGCCTGCCCGGTGGAATGCCAATGCCGGTATCGGCGACCGAGATCCGAACTAAAACAGAATCTGCCGACTTCGATTCAAGGACAGCCGAGACCATGATGCTGCCGCTTGTTGTGAATTTCACAGCGTTATCGAGCAGGTTGACAACGATTTGCTGAAGGCGTGTCGGATCGCTGCGAACCAGCGCGGGAATTTGACGATCGATCTTACAATGCAAGCTCAGATTCTTGGCCGCTGCTTCACGCTGGATGATCTTGATCGTCGAACGTATGCATTCGGCGAAGGAGAACTCCTTGCTGTCAAGTTGAAGTCCGCCCCCAGCTTCGATCCGGGAAAACTCGAGCACATCATTGACGATGTGCATAAGCCACTTGGCGGAAGTGCGTACGCTATCGAGATCTTCACGCAATTCCGGACTCAGCTGAGTCTTCAGGACTAAGTCGGTGAAGCCTATGATGGCGTTCATCGGCGTTCGAATTTCATGGCTCATGTGGGCCAGAAACTCGCCTTTCACTTTACTGGCCGATTCCGAATGTTCGCGGAGAGCGATTTGCTCAGCAAGTTTGATTTGCAGAAAGCGGGTCTGGCGGCGTACACAAATGCGGAACGTGACAATCCAGGCCAGAGCGATCAGGGGAACGGCAAACACAGCTGCAACGGTAAGAGCCTGAACACTCTCTGCCGGGAGGCTTGTGACTATTCCGAATATGAAGAACGGATTACGCATCGTGACCTATAGGTCGGGGCAGTGGCGGTCTGCTTATTCCTTATCGACAAGCCGGACGATTCTTGAGAACTGGGCCCGACCGTTCACCACGACGGAGTAATTGTCTACGGGAGCCCTCCGTCTCTGGGTAAGTTCAAGGTCACGAGTTGCCAGGATGGCACTTCCTCAAACTGCAGCGGTGCAATTTCCGAATTAGCCAAACGCGAAGTTCGCCACCCCGCGCATGCCGCCGCAGTGCCGAGAACGATGAGAATGACAGCGTACCGAGTAGGGTTTTCCAGCGCGAGCCGTTCCAGTTCCGCGACTTGCAGAACGATCTCTAAGATCAACAGGATGCACATCCAGAAAGCAATGTGAAAGTTCGATTTGCCCGGCAGCCAGGAACAAGTGAACGGAATCTTCTGACTGCCCTGCAGACAGAATTCAGCTATGGTGAGTCCGAGAAGTGCAAGCAGAATGAGATGTCCCACCGCTGCCCGCCAAGGCCACGTCGATAGAAACACGATCGCCGAACCCGCCCAGACAGGAGCTACGGAGAGTACCCACAGAGAACGTCGCATGGCTGTCACGCAATTCGATCCCGCCCGAACCGGTGTCATGCGGAAGATCCAATTGGCAGACAATTCGAGAGGCAGAGAAAAGACGGCTCGCACTCCGACTACGCAGAAACCCATCATTATGATGCTCGCGGCCAGCAGCGGCACACTTACTTGATGCCAAGGGTCTGTTACGGTTGTCTCCGAAATTTCCCTAACAATTGGGCTCCTTAGCAGAAAGACCGTAGCGCCAAATCCAATACCCAAATAGAAGGCAAGAATCACGCGATGCTGCCGGCTGCGGAGCAGCGTTCGCATACTGAATTGAACAACGGCTGTTTCGAGTGATGTACCAAAGCCCGGCAGCCAACTTTCGCGGCGAGCGCCAGGCAGAATGTCCGGTTCTTCGATAATTTTGCGCAACGAGCGGAAATAAGATAATGCGTAGGCTGCTGCTGTTCCGCCGACTGCAATCGCCAAGCCCATCCAAGCCCGCGTAGCGAGTGGCGCGAGCGCGGGGGAACCGTTCAACTGCTGAAACAGGCCTAAGAACCAATACGACGGCGACCACCCCGGCAGCCCGGCACTCTGTATATCGAAAGGGTTCGGCGCCGCCAGCAGTGGCTGAAGAAAGTACACGCTCACGATCAGGCAGAAAGCCACTAGTTGCAGGAAAGAAGAGACGCGCAGGAACCATTGCCGGGGCAGCAGTTGCGCCACAAGCCCTTGCAGACCCAATACACAGCAATAAATGAATGCGCCAGCCGCCAACATGGTGGTCCAATAAACTGCGAAGAGGCGAACCACACGCAAAGCGCCACCACTCGCGGGAATCGCGACATTGGAGAGCGAAAGCGCCGGTAATCCAGCTAGCCTTTGGCGAATGTGCGCGCCCACCAACTGAGCGGACAGGAAGCCGTTCGAGAGAACAATCGCAGCGTAGTCCTCCTTCGGATTGAAGAATGCAAAGGCTGTGTGCCCCACACTGCCGCCATCATGCAAATAGCAGCCATCGGGGCTATACAACCAAATCAGAGCAATGCGCATTCCCGGAAGCACGTCTGCATCCTCGTGAAGCTTGTGCGCTTCGAGTAAAGCCGCTGAAAGTACACCACCCTTTGCATTTGGATGCAGATTTGCTTCGAGATACGTAAGCATATCGACAGCAGTGGAGTGCAACGCTCCCGCGCCAGCTATCGCATCGAAATCCCAAGGAGGAACGGGATCCCCGTACGCATGGGAGAAGCGTCTGAATCCATCAGGTCCATCAGTGAGCCCATCGTGTCCCTGAATGAACCGGCTCCATTGTTCGGGCGAAAGGGACACGACTGTATCTTTCAGGCCGAGCGGGTCAGTCACTTCCGTTTTGACCAAGTCCGCATAGCTCATCTGAGCGCGATTCGCCAATGCTTGCCCCAGCAGCCCGACGCCCACATTGCTGTAAATAAACGAGGCATCAACCGGTTTTCTTACGCCATGCCGTGCGATGAATTCATAAAGGTCCGCCGCGTGAAAGTTGGCAAAAGGATTATCGTTGTCCGGATGGAAGTCACTGGGCATGCGCGGCAAACCGGAATGCTGGGTAGCGAGATCGAGCAGAGTGATTTCGCCGCCGGCCGGTTTTTCGACAGTTCCTGGCGGCAATAGCCGCCGGACTGGCTCATCCAGTCTTACCCAGCCCTGCTCCGCCATTCGCGCCAGCGTGAGAGCGGTAAAAGTCTTCGTGACGGACGCGATTTCAAAGATCGAGTCCGGTTTCGCCGTTCCGTAAGTAAACACTCGCCGCACGCCGTACTTCACCACGCCAATGGCAAGACCCGCCCGTCCGAAGACGCCGCTCTGTTGCAACTGCTCCAAATCGCGGTTCATCACGGACTGCATTTCAGATGCCTCGACGGGAGCTATCGCTCGATCAGACGCGAATGCCGGCATGGTTTGGGCCGGTAGCTGCTTGTTGAAGGCAAATGGCCAGACGACGCCGGCCATGGCATGCAAGGCAAGGATCAGCAGGCCGAGAGCAGTCCCCACTGCCGCAATTTTGGCCAGAAACAGCGTTCGTGTCCGCACCGGTAGAGGCGCAAGGATCATAAGATCACGCTTGTCTGGAAACGTTGAGTTCCAGGTCAGCACCGCGAATAAGCCCACCACCAACATCGTTGTAGCGATGAGGAAGTGCTGCACGCTCCAAAGGCCAATCAAAAACATCTGGCCAGGCACACGCAACTTTCCACCCAAGAACACAGCGGGTACGGAAAAAAGTAGGCTGATAAAAACGAGCAGCGACACAAACTGCCCGAGCAGTGTACCCGCATCTCCGCCGGCGTGTATCGACAACACTTCCAGGTCGACGATGCGCCGGAGGAAGTCGCGATAGAGTACCAGAAACTGACGTGGTCAACGGCGAAGCCACGCAGTTAGAGCCGCTAGCACCAGCAACACAATCGGTAAAACCGGGGAGCTATGCAGGACGGTCAAATGAGCGGTGATAGCGCCAACCATCACGACTACCAGCAGCAATGCCCCCCAGCGACTAAACTTCGGAATCAGGAGACATACCGCGCCGGTAACTTCAAGAGTGCCGGTAAAATATCGAAACCACTGCCCCAGACCGACTTGATCGAACTCCCGCACCATAATGGGTCTGCTCAGTAGCTTCATGCCACCCACCATCAGAAAAACAAATGCGAGGAGCACACAAAGAACCCAACCGAGGACAACCCGAAGCATCGCAGGCTTCGCCGATCCGCTTGCGATTTCACCCGTTCGAGCCATTTCCAATCACACACCAAACAAGAGACGAAACCCCAGGATCAAGTTCACCAGGACACCTATGCCAAACTTCCATAGACCCGAGCGGAAAAGCCATTGCCGGCACAGAGAAACAAAACAATCGAGAAGCAGCGCAATGCCGCTTTCTGACGCCCGCCTTACATCGAAGATCCACAGCATCCCTTCTCCAAATCGCTCTTCGAATGAAATCGGATGCAGCCAAAGCAAACCGCGATAAAGAGCCCGCATCACGTTACGCTCCTTTGAAACCTAGATGTACTTTTGCCTCGCGAATTGCTTCTTCCAAACGCGTGATCTCGGTCGAAAGCACCCGCCGTCCGAGCTTAGTTAACCGGTAATAGCGGCGCCTGGACTCGGCCCCGGTTGAGGAGTTCTCAGTTTCTTCGACGAGGCGTTCCTTCATGAGCTTCTGGAGGTTGTCGTAGAGCGTGCCCGGGCCCAGCTTGTAGCGCCCATCCGATTGACGAGCGACATCTTGCATGATCCCGTACCCATGGCGCTCCTCACCAGCCAAAGAGAGCAGAATGTGCAAGGCCGCTGGCGAGAGAGGCAAGAAGCGGTCAAAATCCTGTTTCACAGTCGCTTTCCGTTATACCGCGTTCCGACTGTCGTGTCAACCGCCTCGACCAGTAGCCCTCCGTCTCTGGGTAAATTCAAGGTCACGAGTTGCCAGGACGGCACTTCCTCGAACTGCAGCGGTGCAATTTCCGAATTAGCCAGACGCGAAGTTCGCCACCTCGCGCATGCCGCCGCAGTGCCTAAAACGATGAGGATCGCGATGTAACGGACTGGGTTCTCGAACGCGCGCCGTTCAAGTTCGGCCCCTCTGAGAACAATCTGCAGGATTAACATGATGCAGAGCCAAAAAGTGATGTGAAAGTTCGATTTGCCAGGTAGCCAGGAACAAGTGAACGGAATCTTCTGACTGCCCTGGAGGCAAAACTCAACCACAGTCATTCCCAGAAGCCCAAGAACTAGTAGGTGTTCCAGCGCAGGCCGCCAAGGCCAAACCGACAGAAACAGTATTGCCGAAGCCGCCCAGACCGGAGCCACGGAGAGTACCCACAACGAACGTCGGCGCGCGGTCAGGCACTCCGCTCCTCCGCGAACCGGTGTGATGCGGAAAACCCAATTGGCCGGCAGGTCCAGGGGCAGCGAAAATATGACGCGGATACCTACTACGCAGAAGGCCATCATGATGATGCTCGAGGCCAGCAGCGGCATGCTCACCTGATGCCATGGGTCGCTGCCGGATCCACTCGAAATTTCCTTAGCAACAGGGCTCTTCAGCAGAAAGATTGTAATGGCGAACCCAATGCCCAAATAGAAGGCGAGAATGACACGATGTTGCCGGCTGCGAAGCAGCGTTCGAATACTGAACTGCACGACTGCCGTTTCGAGCGATGTACCGAAACGCGGCAACCAACTCGCACCGCGAGAGCCGGGCACAATGTCCGGTTCCTCCACGATTTTCCGCAAGGATCGGAAATAAGATAGCGCGTAGGCTCCCGCTGTTCCGCACACCGCAATTGCCAATGCAATCCAGGCTCTCCGCGCCAGGAGCGCTAGCGCCGGAGACCCATTCAACTGCTGAAAAAGACCCAGGAACCAATACGACGGCGACCACGCAAGCAGCCCTGAGCTCTGCGCATCGATGATGGTCTGCGGCAATGCCACCATGGGTTGAAGAAAGTACACGCTCACGAGCAGGCAGAATGCCGCCAATTGCAGAAACGACGATACACGCAGAAACAGCCGCCGCGGCAGTAATTGCGCCGCGAGCCCTTGCACGCCCAATACACAGCAATAGATGAATGCGCCGGCCGCAAGCATGGTGCTCCAATAAACTGCGAACAACCGAATGAGGCCCACAATGCCGCCGCTTGCGGGAATCGAAACAGAGGCAAGCGAAAGTGCCGGTAGGCCGGCTAGTCTTTGACGGACGTGCTCGCCTGTCACATCGGCAGAAAGGACGCTGCCTCGCCGCCCCGTGTTAGAGAGAACGACAGCAGCATAGTCGTCCTTCGGATTGAAGAATGCATCCGCGGTATATCCCGCAGTCGCGCCATCGTGCCCATAGGTTCCGGTATCGGTGCCGTACATCCAGATGAGAGCAATACGCAATCCGGGAGAGACGTCTGCGCGTAGCTCGTGCGATTGGACCAAAGCCGCCGCAAGCAAATTGCCCTTCGAATCCGGGTGCAGGTTCGCTTCGAGATAGGTGAGCATATCGCTGACCGTCGAGTGAAGGGCTCCAGCCCCGGCCAGCGCATCCAGGACCAAGGCATGAACCGGATGACCGTCTCCGTCGTATCCCTGGATGAACCGGCTCCGTTGTTCGGGCGAAAGCGCCACAACCGTATCTCGCAGGCCGAGCGGATCGGTCACTTCCGTTTTCACTAAGTCCGCGTAGGTCATCTGAGCGCGGTTCGCCAACGCCTGCCCCAGCAGGCCGACACCAAGATTGCTGTAAAGGAAGGACGCGTCTGCCGGCTTTCTTACGCCATGCTTTGCGACGAACTCATAAAGATCGGCCGCGTGATAATCGGCATATGGATTGTCTTTGTCGGCGGGATGGAAGTTACTCGGCATCCGCGGCAAACCGGAATGCTGCGTGGCGAGGTCGAGCAGCGTGATTTCGGTGCCAGTAGGTTTTTCTACAGTTCCGGGCGGCAATAGCTGCCGGACTGGCTCATCCAGTTTTACTTTGCCCCGCTCCACCATTCGCGCCAGCACGAGAGCGGTAAAAGTCTTCGTCACTGACCCGATTTCAAAGATCGAATCCGGTTTCGCCGCTCCATAGGTAAAGACTCGCCGCACGCCGTGTTTCGAGACTCCAATGGCGAGACCTGCGCCTGCCGGAGCATTGCTCCACGCGCTTCGCGCCAAGTCGCGACTCATCACGGATTGCATGTCGGCTGCCTCAACCGGCGCAATCGCCGGATCGGAAGTGAAAGCCGGAATGGTTTGCGCGGGAACCTGCTTGTTGAACGCCAGCGGCCAAGTCAGGCCCGTGAAAATGTGCAGAACAACTATCGTGAGGCTCAGTGCCGTTCCTACCGCCGCGACTTTCGCCAGAAATAGTGTACGCGCGCGCACAGGCAAAGGTGCAAGTACCAGAACATCGCGCTTGTCCGGGAATGTGGAGTTCCAGCTCAGGACAGCGAACAGGCCCACCACCAGCATCGTCGTTGCAATCAGAAAGTGCTCGGCACTCCAACTGCCGATCAGGAACACTTGGCCAGGCAACTTAGCCTCGAAACCTAGCGCGGGAATCGAGAAGCCCAGGCTTAAGAAGACGAGCAGCGCAGCGAACTGCCCCAGCATCGTGCTCGCATCGCCCCGAGCATGAACCGACAGGACCTCAACGTCAAACATTCGGAGCAGAAACTCGCGATAGAGCACGCGAAATTGCCGCTGCGTCGTTCCTGATCCTCTCACCTATGTAGGATACTACTAAACGGCGCGCCGGTCGTCTGCAAAATTAGTCGGCGGCCTGGCTGGCGATGGGACGCGGTTGCCAACGTACGATCGGTCGCCTCGCCGCGGTGACTTCATCGACGCGCGACGTGCGTGTAGAATGCGGCGCTTTCAAAACAAGCTCGGGGCTCTGTTCCACTTCACGCGCAATGGAAATCATTGCATCGGCGAACAGGTCCAGCTCGCGCTTACTCTCCGTCTCGGTCGGCTCTATCATCATCGCGCCGCGTACAATCAACGGAAAACTCACCGTGTATGGATGGAAACCGTAATCGATCAGCCGCTTCGCTATATCGCCCGTGCGTATACCCTTCTTCGCCTGACGATCGTCGCTGAACACACACTCGTGCATGCTCGGCGCTTTATAGGCGATTTCGTAATACGGCTCCAGCAACGCGCGAATGTAATTTGCGTTGAGCAAGGCGTCCAACGTGGCTCGGCGCAATCCGTTGCCGCCGTGGGCCATGATGTAGGCCAGCGCGCGTACCAAGACTCCGAAATTCCCGTAGTAAGCGCGCACCCTGCCGATCGAATCCGGCAGATCGTAATTCCAGCGCCAAAGGTCGCCCTCGCGTTTCAAACGTGGGCTAGGCAAAAAGGGAGTGAGCACCTTGGCAACAGCAACCGCGCCTGAACCGGGACCGCCCCCGCCATGTGGCGTCGAAAATGTCTTATGTAGATTCAAGTGCATCACGTCGATCCCGAATTCGCCGGGACGCGTGACCCCCACCAGCGCATTCATGTTGGCGCCGTCCATGTAAACCAGCGCGCCTTTATCGTGCAAGATGCCGCAAATCTTACGAATGTTGCCTTCGAACACGCCCACGGTATTGGGGTTGGTTATCATCAGGCCGGCCACATCTTCGGTGGTTGCGCGATTCAAAACTTCCAGATCGATCATGCCGCGGTCATTCGATTTGATGTTCTCAACCGTGTAACCAACCGTCATCGCCGTGGCGGGATTCGTGCCATGCGCGGAATCGGGTACCAGAATTTTTTTTCTGGGATTCCCGCGCTTTTCAAGCAGCGCACGAATCATGAGAATGCCGGTGAATTCGCCATGCGCGCCCGCCGCTGGTTGCAAAGTCACGGCATCCATACCGGTTATCTCCGCAAGTGCCTGCTCCAAAACCGCGATAACTTCCATGCAACCCTGCGAGTGGTCTTCCGGCTGATAAGGATGCGCCCACGCCAGCCCCTCGGTCCGCGCCACCAGCTCGTTTACCCGCGGATTGTACTTCATGGTGCAGGACCCAAGCGGATAAAGCCCCAGATCGATGGCGTAGTTCCAGGTCGAGAGACGCGTGAAGTGGCGAAGGGTCTCAAACTCGCTAATTTCCGGGAAGTCCTCGATCTCCGAGCGTACGTTTCCTTCCCCGAGCACAGCCTCCGCATCGATAGACGGCACATCGAGTGGCGGAAGTTGATATCCCCGCTTCCCCGGCGAGCTGAGCTCAAACACCAGCGGCTCTTCTTGGACGATGTGTTTCGAAACCTTCTTGATCATTGCTTTGCGAACGCACCCGCTACCGCATCCATGTCCTTGCGCTTGCTCATCTCGGTGGCACACAGCAGCATGCTGTTTTTCAGCTCGGGATAAAAGCGGCCCAGCGGCAACCCGCCAATAATCTTTTGCTTCAGCAGCCCGCCGTTGATTTGCTCCGGCGATTTTCCATCCGTTCGCGCGACGAATTCGTTGAAGAAAGGTCCCTCGAATTCCAGCGGCAGTTTACTCGCCAGATAGTGCGCCTTCGCTAGGTTCTGCTCCGCTAATTCCCGCAAGCCTTCTTTGCCGTAGATCGTCATGAATACAGTTGCCATCAGCGCCAGCAAGGCTTGATTGGTGCAGATGTTTGAAGTCGCCTTCTCACGCCGGATATGTTGCTCACGCGTGGCAAGAGTCAGACAGAAGGCGCGTCGCCCGTCGGCATCAGTAGTCTCACCCACTAGCCGCCCGGGAATCTGCCGGATGTACTTCTCGCGTGTCGCGATGATTCCCGCGTACGGTCCGCCATAACTGGGCGAGATGGCAAAGCTTTGCAGTTCGCCCACCACGATATCGGCCTCTTTCGGCGGCGCGATCAGGCCGAGTGCAACCGCTTCTGTGAAGACCACCACCAACAGCGCGCCCTTACCCGTTGCAATCGAAGAAATTTCCTTCAACTGCTCCAAAATTCCGAAAAAATTCGGCGTCTGGACAATCACCGCCGCGACATCGTCGTTCAGCTTCTTTTGGAGATCGTCCAGGTCCAGCCGGCCGTTCTTCGCATACGCCAATTCCTCGACTGCAATACCTTGGTGTTTCGTATAGGTTTGCAATACCTCGCGGTACTCGGGATGAACCGTGCGGGCAATCAGGGCTTTATTCCGTCGCGTCACGCGAACCGCCATCATGGCCGCTTCCGGCACCGCCGATGAGCCGTCATACATCGAAGCGTTCGCCACTTCCATCCCGGTCAACTGGCACACCATGGTTTGGAATTCGAAAATGCTGGTGAGGGTGCCTTGCGCGATCTCCGCCTGATAGGGCGTATACGAAGTCAGGAATTCGCCACGCGAGACAACTGTGTCTACCAGAACCGGACGGTAATGGTTATACACTCCCGCCCCCAGAAAACTCGCAAAGCCATTAGCATTCTGCGCGGCTCGTTCCTTGAAATAGTCGACAATTTCGTACTCGCTCTTGCCATCCTCAATAGCCAACGGCCTGTTGAAGCGCACGTCGGCAGGCAGGTACGAGATCAAGTCTTCTTCAGATTTCAACCCGATGGCGTCCAGCATCTCGCGACGCTCGGAGTCTGACTTCGGTAGATATCGCAATGCAGCGTTACTCTTCCCCGATGTATTTTTGGTAATCCGCGGCTGACATCAGTTCATTTGCTTCATCCGGCTGCGAAAGCTTCACCTTGATCAACCAGGCTTCCCCGTGAGGATCTTCGTTCAGTTTCTCGGGATTCTTCGAGAGCATTTCATTGGCAGCCGACACTTCGCCGGAAACAGGCGAATAGATATCGGACACAGCTTTTACCGATTCAACCGAGCCGAACGTTTGTCCCTTCTGAACTTTCACGCCCGTCTTGGGCAGCTCGACGAAAACGATATCGCCTAATTCGTGCTGAGCGTGATCCGTGATGCCTACCGTCCCTTCATCGCCCTGAACATGCACCCATTCGTGCTCTTTTGTGTACTTGTAAGTTTCTGGATAGGTCATCCCTTTGCTCTCTTGTAGAATGGCGTCGGCACAGTGACGGCTTCCACGGGAAGATTGCGAATCAGGACCTGGATGGTGACGCCGGGGACCGCCTGTTCCGTGGGCAAGTAACAAAGCCCAATATTCTTGTTCAGCGTCGGAGACGGCCCTCCGCTGGTCACCCACCCCGCCGGCGCGCCTTCAATCCAGACTTCGTAGCCATCGCGCCCGATGCCGCGCTCCTTCATTTCGAAGCCAACTAACTTCCGCGTGACGCCCTGTTGGTGAACTTTTTCCAATGCTGCTCGACCGGTGAAATCGCCTTTCTCCATCTTGACGATCCAGGCCAGATCCGCTTCGAACGGATTGATCGAAGCGGTAAGCTCGTGCCCGTACAGCGCCATCTTGGCTTCGAGGCGCAACGTATTGCGAGCGCCCAAACCGCACGGTTTAATCCCGAACTCTTCGCCTGCTTTCAGAATGTCATTCCAGATTCGCTCCGCCTTTTCGGGCGGAATGTAAATCTCAAAGCCGTCCTCGCCGGTATATCCCGTACGTGCGATACGCGCTGGAACTCCGTTTACTGATCCATCCGTGAACCAGTAATATTTAATCTCGTTGAGCTTGGTATCGGTCAGTTTCTGAAGCGTGGGCAGCGCCTTCGGACCCTGAATCGCGAGTTGCGCATATTGATCGCTGGTAAATTCAACCTCCGCATCGAAACGATTTTGTGAAAGGATGTGCTCAAAATCTTTCTCCTGGTTCGAAGCGTTCACACAAATAAAAAAGTGCGTATCGGAAATCTTGTGAACCAGAATGTCATCGACAAAACCGCCGTGCTCATAGAGCAACGCTGAATAATGCGCTTGGCCGATCTTCAACTTTGCAGCATTATTCGTCGAGACGGTATCGACCAACTTCGCAGCCTCCGGGCCCTCGATTTCGATCTCGCCCATGTGGCTGACGTCGAACATTCCGACGGCTGTACGAACCGCGTTATGCTCCTCCAGAATGCTCGAATATTGGACCGGCATGTGCCAGCCGCCAAAGTCGACGAGCCTGGCCTTTGACGAGGAATGGACATCGAACAGCGGTGTCCTCTTCAGCTCAGCGGCGCCCGTCATTTAGACAAGAATCCTCAGCGTAACATGGCGGTTTCGCGTTCAAGGCAGTTAGTCCAGGCGTCAGATGAGCAAGCCAGCCGGACCGGGAGTTCCCGCGCGGATGAGGACATCGGCCTTGAGGCGCAGGTTGGGTGTGGGTTGCGGCGTTCATCGGAGATTGGCGGCCTTTACGCGGCCTTTTCGTGCGCCAGAATGCGGTCGACACGAGTTCGAGGGTCGGTTTCGAAAGGATCAAGCTCGTTATTTTTCATTTCGCGGTGCTCGCCTTCGGCTTGGAGCAGCCAAATCTGCATTTCGTGCTTCTTTTCTTTGCGCTTTTCGTCGGCTTCGCGACGGAGCTCTTCGGCCTCTTGCCGCTTCTGCGATTCATGCCGCTTGCAAAATTAAGGAATAGAACAAAAGAGCAGACAGCAAAAGCAGACAGCAAAAGCAGACAGACAGCAAAAGCAGACGGAGGCAGTTAAATCCGAGAGCAATGACCCCAGCAAGCAACTCACAAGTATGCCAGCTTCCCCCGCGTGGCAGTCCCCGATATCCCGTATCACGTAACGCAACGCGGCAATTACCGTCAGGACGTTTTTGCCGCACCCGAGGACCGGAAACTCTATCTCGGATTGGTTGCCAGCGCTGCCATCGCATATGGGCTAGAGCTTCACGGCTGGTGTTTGATGACGAACCATGTACACTGGATCGTTCTGCCGCGCAACGAGACCGCCATGGCGCAAACCTTCCGCCGAGCGCACTCACGCTTTGCCGTTTACATGAACCGGCAGCACAAGCGCTCGGCCGGTCACCTGTGGCAAGGCCGCTATCGCTCGTGCCCGCTCGATCGCCAGCACCTGTTCGCAGCGTTGCTCTACGTGGAGCGGAACCCGGTCCGCGCAGGGCTCGTGAGATCTCCCGCCGCTTACGAGTGGTCCAGTGCCGCAGCACGACTTGGCCACGTCAGCGCGCCCGATTATCTCACCCTCTCGTTGTGGGCTGGTTCCTATTCCGCAAAAGAGTGGGCGACCCTGTTGGAAGGCCAAATGAGCACGGATAAGGAGAATGCGCTACGAGCAAGTACCAAGCAGGGCAAACCTTACGGAACGGCTGCATTCGTCGAGGGACTGGAACAGAAAACCAACCGGTACCTCCGGCTCCGGGCAGTGGGCCGACCCGCGTTAGAGGTATCGTTTGCGAAATAGCACTACGGATTATTCTGCCTCCGTCCACATTTTCGGTCCTAGAGTTTGCGTAACTGTGGCCGAGCATCCTGGGGTGACGTGGCCCCTTAAAACCGCCTGGATCGGAGTACGACTTTGAGACGAAAAAAGGGAGGAGACAATTTGAGCTCTTCAGCGGAATTCCCGATAGCTCCCCAGCCCCTCAAGCCGTCGCGTCGCCGGCCTCGGCAGCCCCGTACTCTTTCAACTTATTGAACAGAGTTTTGAGGCTGATCCCGAGAATCTCGGCTGCCCTGGTCTTGTTATTCTTCGTGTGCTGCAAGTGAGTTGAATCAGCGCCTTCTCGGCGTCACTCACTGTCGTGCCTACAGGCAGACGAACGACATCGGGTTCAAAAACTTGCGCTGCAGGCCGCGAGCCGACCGATACCCCGAAATCGTAGGGCAGGTGAGCCATTTGTATGGCGCCTTCACCGGCCATAATCACCGCTCGTTCCAAAACGTTCCGCAGCTCGCGCACGTTGCCTGGCCAGGAGTGTTTCTTGAACGCCTCCATCGCGTCCGGTGTCACGCCCGTGATGTTGCACGAATACTTTCGATTCAGGTGCGTGATCAGCGCCTCGCAAAGCACCGGCAAGTCACTGAGACGCTGCCGCAAAGGCGGAAGCGAAATTTGGAAAACGTTCAGCCGGTAATACAGGTCCTCGCGAAGGTCGCCCTTTTTCAGCGCCTCTTCGACATTCCGATTCGTGGCGGCGATCACGCGCACATCCACCGAGATCTCGCTCTTCCCGCCCAAGCGCCGGACCATGGAATCCTCGAGCACGCGCAGAAGCTTGGCCTGCGTTCCCGATGGCATCTCAACCAGCTCGTCAAGCAGCAGCGTCCCATGCTGCGCCAGTTCAAAGCAGCCCGCTCTGCGTTCCAGCGCCCCCGTGTATGCGCCCTTCTCATGCCCGAACAGCTCACTCTCCATCAAGGTTTCCGGCATCGCCGCGCAATTGATTGCGACAAACGGGCCTCCTCGCCGGCTGCTTAGTTGGTGAATGGCGCGCGCCACCAATTCCTTGCCGGTGCCGCTTTCGCCTGACACCAGCAACGGAGCCTTGCTCGGCGCAACCTGCCGAATCACGGAGAACACCTGCTGCATCGGCGGCGACGTGCCAACCATGTCGACCAGAACCCCGCTGTAGGATAACTGGCGCTGAAGGCGTTCTGCTTCTTCGACTAAGTGGCTCTGCGACGCGGCACGTTCCAGCAGAACTCGCAAGGCCGCGGGCTGTATCGGTTTTTCCAGGAACCAGAATGCGCCCAGGTCGTGAATGGTCTGCAGAGCGGTTTCAATATTTCCGAATGCGGTCAAGACGATGGCGGGCGGCATGTTGCCGTCGCTGCCCAGCCGCTTCATGAATTCGAAGCCGTCCATGCGCGGCATCATCAGGTCGGTGACAATCACATGCGCGGCAAAAGTCGCAAGCTTATCCAGCGCCTCCTGTCCATCCGCGGCAGTCTCGATGTTGAATCCCCATGCGGAAATCATCGCCGATAAAGCAGCGCGCTGCGACTCCTCGTCATCGACAACCAGCACGTTGATTGCCTGGCGTGTCTGATTTCCCACGGTCTTCAGTGTAGCCGATGAAACCAAACTTCCGCGGACGCAGCAGAAGTTAGCCTTCGGCTCCGCGTGAATTAATTGGGTGTATATTGAATGCCGGATAGAGTGCCAAAAAGGGGAAATTTGGCCTAGATCGCCGGAGGGGGAGTCAATGTCGGCCAGGCGGACATTATGCACTTGCTTCTTGATTGCGACGCTTTGGTGTCCTGACGCAGCCATACTTCAGGGACAGGAGGTCCGCGCGACCATTGGAGGCCGGGTAACCGATCCAGCCGGCGCCGTCGTTCCAAATGCGACGGTCGTGGTGGTATCGGACGATACCGGCGTTAAACAGCAGACTCAAACCAACAATGATGGCAATTGGAATGTTCAATTTCTATTGCCCGGTCACTACCACTTCACCGTTACAGCGACCGGCTTCAAAACACAGGAACGGAGCAGGATCGAGCTGCAGGCCGCGGACAATAAGCAGTTCGACGTGAAGCTCGAGCTTGGCTCGTCGGCCCAAACCGTTGAGGTCACGGGCGAACCGCCGCTGATCGATACAACATCGGCCACTTCGGGAACCGTGATTACCGAGGAGGAGATTAACGAGCTGCCCTCTCAATCGCATGTCGCCACTCTGCTTGCCACACTCTCTCCCGGCGTTGTGGCGCAGTATCAGAACGGCAACGTGGTCCACTTGTGGTCCTATAACGGCGCCTCTCAATTTACCGCCAATGGAGGGCGCAACAATATTTACTCGAATGATTACCGGCTGGACGGCATGCCCGATACTAAGGCCGGCGGAGATATCTCGTTCGTTCCGCCACAAGATTCGCTAGCGCAATTTCGCGTCTCGACCAATGCCTATGACGCCTCCATCGAACGCCAAGCCGGATCCACGATCAATATGCAGACCAAGAACGGCGCGAACCGTTATCACGGGAACCTGTATGAGTACAACCAGAACAATAAGTTCAATGCGAACCTGTTCCAAACGAACCTGGTTGGTGGCGCCGTTCCTCCTGTACACTTCAACGAGTTCGGGGGTACCTTCGGCGGCCCGGTGTGGATTCCGAAGATCTACCACGGCACAGAGAAGACGTTCTTCTTCGTCTCCTGGGACGACACGCACAATATCGATCCGCGTCCCGGCAGCACGCGAAGCGTGCCTACCGCGCTTGAGCGCCAGGGCGATTTCAGCCAGTCCTTCACCACCCAAGTTATAAACGGGAAGTCAGTCCGCTTCCCGATCCAGGTTTACGATCCGTCCAGCGTGAACAAAAAGACGGGCGATCGCCAGCTCTTTTCCGGCGACAAGATCCCCGTGACCCAGCTGAATCCCATAGCTCTGAATATCCTCAAATACGTCCCGCTCCCGAACACACCCAGCGACAGCACAGGCAACGCCGTGAACAACTTCGTTTCCTCGGCCACGCGTACGGACGTGTTTCCCGTACTCTCCATCCGAGGAGATCAGAACTGGAGCGATACGCAGCGCAGCTTCTTCGTCTTGCGATGGGGCCACCTGCACGAGTCTCTCGATAACTACTTCAATAACGCGGCTACTGGCAGCCAGATGGAGCGTGTTCCCGAGCAGCTCGGCATCGACCACGTGTGGATCATGAGCCCAACCAGGATCCTGGACTTGCGCTTCGCCGTCAACCGCTACATACAGCCTCAGCACGACGCCGGCGCAGGCTTCGACCCCACGCAACTCGGCTTTTCGCCCAGTTTCCTCTCGCAATTGGCTAAGCCATCGTTCCCGCGGATCGTAGGCATCGCCGGAGATTTTGGCACAGGCCAGGCAGGCACGTATCAGAACAACACCTATTACACCTGGATGGCCAGCCTGACGCACGTTCGCGGCAATCACACCATGCGTTACGGCGCCGAATTCTGGATCTTGCAAGAGGCCGATGGAAGTATCGGAGCCCAGCCCGAGTTCGATTTCAACAGCACAGTGTGGACCCGGCAAAATGCCCTCGTCAGCGGCGGAACGGGCATCGGCTCCAACTTCGCGTCTTTCCTGTTAGGTCTTCCCAACGGCGGAAATGTGCCGAGCAACGCCACCGCTTTCTACTCACAGTGGTATACGGGTTCCTATTTTCAGGATGACTGGCGCGTGAATTCAAAACTGACGCTCAACCTGGGCCTTCGCTGGGATTACGAGCGTCCGATCATCGAGCGCTATAACCGCATGACCAGCGACTATGATCCCACCGCGATTAATCCGATCAGCGCCTCGGCACAAGCGGCCTATGCCCAAATCCTTGCTAAGAATCCGACTAATTCTGCCGTTCAGTTGGCGTCGCAATACCTTCCGGCGAACGCGTTCCAGGTTCCCGGCGCGCAATTATTCGCGGGCGCGAATGGACATCAACGCACGGCCACAAACGGCGATTGGCACGAGTGGCAGCCGCGCTTCGGCTTCGCCTACCGAATTGGTGCCAACACTGTGTTCCGCGGCGGTTTCGGCCGCTTCACCCAGGCCACTTACGAGAAGGGCGGTCAGAACGGTTTCAGTTTGACAACACCTTTCATCGCCTCACAGGACAACAACTTCACACCTTACGATACGCTCTCAAATCCGTTTCACAGCGGCGTTCTGCCTCCCACCGGCGCAACGCTGGGCCCACTGACAAATCTTGGCCAAAGCGTCAACTGGCTGAATCAGGATCCCGGCCGCGCCTACTCATGGGAGTACAGCTTCCATCTTCAGCACCAGATCCACAGATGGCTCTTCGAAGTCGGCTATTCTCACAACAAGACTTACAACATTTATTGGGATTTCAATCAGAATCTTCCCAGCTTCGCGCTTTGGCAGCAGTTGCAGACGCCGCAATTTGACGCGAATGGCCGCCCCCAGGACATTCTTCGCTGGAATATGTTAGTCCCGAATCCGTTTAACAAACTACCGGGCATTACTGGAAGCATCGGCAGCACCCAGACGATCGCGTTAAACCAGCTGCTGAATCCCAACCCCTTGCTCGGCGGGATCACTGAGAACGATAATCCGTTCGGCAAGAACCAGTACGACGCCATGCTGGTGAAGGTGGAGCACCGATTCAGCCACGGCTTCAGCGTGATTAACGCGTTCACTTGGTCAAAGCTCTTCGAAGATACATCGTTTCTTGGGCCGGAGATTGCCGGACGCATTCCTGAGCACAAGCTGGGCGGCGAAGATCGCCCGTTCCATTTGTCTATCGCTCCGATTTGGGAGGTTCCGTTCGGCCGGAACAAAAGGTGGGGCAGCAACATTCCCAGGCTGGTCGATTATGTGCTAGGCGGATGGGAGCTGACCGGCACGTACGACGCGCAATCCGGTATACCCGTCGTCTTCGGGACGGCGTCGTTTTTTAGCGGCAACGACTTCTCGCTTCCGAATAACAAACGATCGCTCAACGAGTGGTTCGATACATCCCAATTTGTCGCGTTTCCCAATAAGAACACCGACATTTCTAACTATCCGGCCTGGACTGGTATTCAGAACCTGCCGGGCTATAGTTACAAGCCTGCTCCCGGAGACACTATCAAAAATGGCGTGTATCAGGATTTTGCGAATTACATACGTAACTATCCAACTCGATGGGCTGATATTCGCGGTCCTGGCGTAAATAACTTCGATGTCGGGCTTTTTAAGAACTTCTACCCGGTCGAGCGCATCAAATTTCAATTGCGCTTCGAAGCCTACAATGCTTTGAATCATCCCCGGTTCGATTCGCCCAATTCGGACCCGACCAGCTCGCAATTCGGCCGCATCACTCCCGCGCAACAGAACAATGCGCGCCTGATTCAGATGGCGGCGAAACTGACGTTTTGACATTCAATCGGAACTCCGGGGTCCTTTGCGAGACTGCCGGCGCATTCCGCGAAGCCTCCCCTTGCTCCCCGACACCTCCCTAGCGCATCCTGGGACAGGTATGGAACCTCCAAGCTTGCCCGTCAGGCACTCCGATGATGGACCGCCGCCGTTTCTCGGCTCGTGGCCTCGCGTATACACTGCGGTCGTTGGCTATCTTTTGCTCCTGATTGCGCTGCTGTACGGAATTACGCGGCTGTTCAACTATTAAGCAACCCGGCTCATGTGTAGAATCCTCGAAGTGACTGTCACCTCGCCGAAGAGCGTGCTTGCATGAGGCCGCTCGATTGGGCGGTTATGTTCGCGTGGCTCATTTCGCTGGTTTCATACGGTCTCTATCGCGGCCGCGGAAGCAACACTGTGAACAAGTATTTGCTTGCGGGAAGAACCATGCCCTGGTATGCGATGGGCCTGTCCATCCTGGCCACTCAGGCGAGCGCCATCACGTTTATCTCAACCACCGGTCAAGGATACGTCGACGGCATGCGTTTCGTGCAGTTCTATTTCGGCCTGCCCATTGCGATGGTGATTCTTTCAGCCACCGCCGTTCCTATTTTCCATCGCGCCAAAGTCTATACCGCGTACGAATACCTGGAGCAGCGCTTCGACGGAAAAACGCGCACCCTGGTCAGCATCGTGTTCCTAACGCAGCGGGGCCTCGCTGCCGGCATCGGTCTCTACGCGCCCGCGGTTGCCCTCTCCGATGTACTTGGCTGGTCCGACCGGCTCATCACCATCCTCATCGGCGCGCTGGTTATTCTTTATACGGCCAGTGGCGGCATCAAAGCCCTGACCTGGGCCGACGTGCAGCAGATGAGCATGATCTTCGTCGCCCTGGTTACCAGCCTCATCATCGTTCTGCACGCTTTGCCTTCCGGCATTTCTTTCTTCGATGCGATGCACCTGGCGGGGGCAGCGGGACGCCTCAACATCGTCGATCTGCGGCTGGATTTAAGCGATCGCTATAACCTTTGGAGCGGTTTAATCGGCGGAGCCTTCCTCGCGCTGGCTTATTTCGGATGCGATCAAAGCCAGGTGCAGCGTTATCTCACAGGTAAATCCATCGTTCAGAGCCGCCTGAGCCTGCTGTTTACCGCGATCGTGAAGATTCCCATGCAGCTGTTCATTCTATTCATCGGAGCCATGGTGTTCGTCCTCTCGCTGTTCGTTCAATCGCCCATCATTTTCCAACCGCTCGAGGCCCAGCGCGCCGCCGCAACGCCATCCTGGAAGACAATCGAATCGAATTACCAGCAGGCATTCGAGCAGCGCAGGAATGCGGCCTACACGCTCGCGGGCGCCATACGTCACGGCGATCCCGAAGCGAAGCCGGCTTTATCCACCTTCCGCCATGCGGAGGGCGCGTTCACACAGAGCCGCCAGCAAGCTCTTCAAGTTGTGAAGCGCCTCCACGGCGGACAGGAATTCGACGACACCAACTATATTTTCCTCACGTTTGTGAAAACCTATTTGCCGCTTGGTCTGGTCGGTTTGGTTATCGGCGTCATTTTCTCGGCTTCCATGGGCTCCACATCCGGTGAGATCAACTCGCTCGCGACTGTTTCCGTCGTGGATATCTATCGCCGCTACTTCGTCCGCAACCGCGACGATCGTCATTATTTACTTGCCTCACGTTTTTTGACAGTGTTCTGGGGCGCCTACGCTGTGGCATTTGCCGTGATCGGGGCGCGCGGCTTCGGAGCGCTCATCGTGCGCGTGAACATCGTGGGCTCTTTGTTTTATGGGGGAATGCTGGGCGTTTTCGTCCTGGCGTTCTTCTTCAAGCACGTGCGCGGGACTGCGGCATTTTGGGGCGTTTTGGCCGGCGAAGCCGCTATCTTCATCGCCGCATTATTTACCCAAGTCTCGTTTCTCTGGTACAACGTCATCGGCTGCGTCGTGGTTGTCGCAACCGCGCTAGCAATCACAAAAGTTCGTGCTATCTGAACCGCGACCGTCAGGGAGCGTTTGTCCCGCCAGCTTTCAAACCTGCAGAGTCGCTATGTCCACAGTCGACTGGTGTCCTTCCACCACGACAATACCGGTCTCCGTTACGTGACGATTGTTCCCGCGATCCTCGTCAACGTTATACCCCACCTGCGTGTCTTCGGCAATTTTCACGTTCTTGTCCAGAATCGCCCGCCGGACTTTCGCGCGCCGCCCTATATCGCAGTTATCGAATATCACTGAGTCTTCTACCAGCGCCCCGCTGTGTACCCGCACTCCACGCCCGATCACGGAGCGTTTCACCACCGCGCCCGAAATGATTGAGCTGCCCGCGACAATGGAATCGACCGCAATTCCACGCCGCCCTTCTTCGTCGAATACAAACTTCGCTGGCGCATCGAAATAGCCGGCCGTCCTTAACGGCCATTGCCGGTTATACAAATTCAATTCCGGAGAAACAGACCGCAAATTCATACTCGCTTCGTAATAAGCCTCCAAAGTACCCACGTCGCGCCAGTATTGTGGCGACCCGATCGGATCTCCGGGAATCATGTTGGTCTGAAAATCGTAGGCGTACATATCCACGCGCCCGATCAGCGACGGAAGAATGTCCTTTCCGAAATCGTGCGAGCTTTCCTCCTTTGCGCCATCGGCGTACAGCTCGCGAACCAGCAGATCCGTCGAGAAAACGTAGTTGCCCATGGATGCATAGACGCGCGTCGGATCGTCCGGCATAGTTGGAGCATCGGCCTTCTTTTCATGGAAGCCGATGATATTGCCTTCCGGAGTCGTTTCAATAACGCCGAACTCCGTAGCCTGCTCCTTTGGCACGGGAATCGCCGCCACCGTCACACTCGCCCGTTTTTCCACGTGATATTCGATCATCTGCCGGATATTCATGCGGTAGATGTGATCGGCGCCAAAGATCGCTACGACATGGGGGCCTGCTTGCTCGATAAGGTTTACGTTCTGAGATATGGCGTCAGCCGTGCCGCGGTACCAATCCTCATTTGTAGAGCGCATCTGCGCCGGGACCGGGATGATGAAGTTATTTCTGAGGAGCCCGCTCACCTCCCAGCCTTCGCGAAGGTGCTGCAAAAGCGACTGGCTCTTGAACTGAACCAGAACGTAGATGGAAAAAATACCCGAATTGACCAGGTTGCTAAGGACAAAGTCGACGATGCGATAGCGGCCGCCGAACGGCACGGCTGGTTTCGCCCGTTCCTTCGTGAGTGGATACAGCCGGGTTCCTTTTCCTCCGGCGAGCACAAACGCAAGGACACGAAGCTGCATCAGGACAACCTCCGCCGATTAGCATACTCGAACCGCTTCTGAGACATTATCAATCTAACGGTTCCAGTCGAGCGCGAGTTGAACGAATGAGCGTACCGCGACACCCGTAGGACCCTTCGAGAGCCACCCTTTCGCATCGTCCAGCCAAGCCGTCGCTGCGATATCGAGATGGATCCACGGCGTAGGATCGGCAAACTCGCGGAGGAACCATGCCGCTGTGATCGAGCCGCCATAACGCCCGCCAATATTCGGCAAATCCGCGAACGCCGATTTCAAGTAGTCTTTATATTCTTCGTCCATCGGCAACTGCCACGTCTTTTCCCCAGCCACCCGAGAGGCTGCCAGAAACCGTTCCAAAAAGCCCTGATCGTTTGTAAATGCGCCGATGTTGTAATGCCCCAGCGCGATCCCGATCGCTCCGGTCAGCGTCGCCGCATCGACAATATGGGTCGCGCCGTTGCGGTTGGCATACGTGATTGCATCGGCCAAAATCAGCCGGCCTTCCGCATCCGTATTCAGCACTTCGATCGTCTTGCCTGCGAGCGAAGTAACAATATCGCCGGGCCGTTGCGCGTTTCCGTTTAGCATGTTTTCGACAGTCGGAATATATGCCGTCACGGGCACTCGCGGTTTCAGCTCAGCGATCGCTTTCATCGCTCCGAGGACCGCAGCCGCCCCCGCCATGTCGTACTTCATCTTCTCCATGCCTTCCGAAGGCTTAATGGAAACACCGCCCGTATCGAACGTTACGCCTTTTCCGACCAGCGCCAGATGATCGCCGCCCACCGGTGCAGAGGCCGCTGCAGCGGGGCGATACTTGATGACGATCAGGAATGGCGGATTGCTGCTGCCTTGGGCTACCCCCAACAACGCCCCCATGCCAAGCTTCGCCAGTGCCTCCTGATCCAATACTTCGCATTCGAGTTCCAGCCCGCCCGCCATTTGCTTCGCCGCCTCAGCCAAACCCGCCGGCGTCAGCTTGTTTGCGGGTTCGTTCACCAGGTCCCGCGTCAGATTTTGAGCTTCGCCGATAATCTGCGCCCGCCCCAATGCTTCTCTTAACGAATCGGCATCGCCGCCTGCCGCCGCCACCGTGAAGCCTTCAATCTGCTTCTCGTCCTTCTTCGGATCCGACTTGTACTTGTCCGCCTCCCAGGCGCCAACCACTGCCCCTTCGATCGCCGCCCCTACGTGCTCCGCAGTGTCCAGTTCCGGCAATGCCAGCACAATCGTGCGCACCCCTTTGCACTTAAGCGCGCGCACGAGTGTTCCGCCAATCCTTCTAGCCTCCACAGCCGAAAATTTCTCGCGCTTGCCTCCGCCAATCACCACCAGCCGCTTCGCCGCAATATCCTTGGGCCGGTGCAAAACGACGAAGTCGTACAGCTTCCCCGTGAATTCGCCCGACGAGCGCAGATCGGCAAGCCAGCCGGATTGCGCCGCAACTTGCGGGTCGGAGCTTTCTTCGCTCTCGAAACAGACCACGGCCAACGCGTCAGTTGCTAGTTTTTCTATGGGTGAGGTTTCAATCTGAACTTGCATGGAATCTATTCGCGGGCGCGTCTTGCTAATGCGGCCTTCGCCTCGGCTTGCATTTCTTTGGCTTTCGTGGCCTCCCGCTTGTCATGGAATTTTTTGCCCTTTGCCACCGCAATTTCCACCTTAATCCGCCCGCCCTTCAGGTAAAGCTTGGTAGGAACAATCGTGAGCCCCTTTTCTCGCGTCTCGGCCCCCAGCTTGTTGATCTCCGATCGGTGCAGCAGCAGTTTCCGCTTGCGAACCGGTGGATGATTCATGATGTTCCCGTGCGAGTACTCGCTGATATGCGCGTTCATCAACCACGCTTCCTCCTGGCTTACCTCGGCAAAGCTTTCCTTCAGCTGGACCTTTCCGCTCTTCGCAGCCTTCACCTCGGTCCCGGTCAGCACGATTCCCGCCTCATACCGGTCGAATAAATGATAGTTGTGGCCAGCGGCGCGGTTATCGCTCAAAATTCTGATCTCGTTTTCGTGGGCCACTGGTTTCAGCCGTCTCTCCTAAAATATCGTCCAATCGAGGGATGCCACGCCTGCACGCGACGTCCTGGCCAAGCGTCTTCCATTCACAGAGAGAGGAATATACCCCTTCCGGGACAGTGTTGCTGTGAGCGGTAGTCTAACATAGGCTGGGATGCATCTAAGGTGAAGGTTTCCAATAGATTACAGTACTGCGCCGCGCTTGTCTGCGCTGCCGCTTTGATCGCGCCGCCCCTTGCGGCTCACACAAAAAAGGGCGACAAGCTGCTCAAACTCGGCGAGGCGGCCGAGGCCCGCAAGGATTACGACGCGGCCCTCAACTATTACAGCCAAGCCTTGGACACCGATCCCAAGGAGCCCGCCTACCTGCTTCCTGAACAAAATGTCCGCGGAAAGGCCGCCGCGGCGCACCTGTCCCAAGGAAAGAAGCTGCAGCAGCAGCAGAAGCTCGACGAAGCACTGGTCGAGTTTCAAAAGGCATTCCTGGCGCAGCCTTCTGCGGAGATCTCCTTGCAAGAAATCCAGCAGACGAGTCAGATGATCAAGGATCGGGCCCGAGCGCCCGCTGGTACGCCCATCCTGACGCCCGCCGAGAAAGCCCGCCAGGAAGTCGAAAGCCGCATTAATTCGCTCGAAGGACCCCCCACGCTTCGCCCCATCAACAACGCCATCACCCGCCTGCAGATGAACAACCAGCCGACCCACGTACTGTACGAAAGTGTCGGCAAACTGGCCGGTATCAACGTGCTCTTCGATCCGGCCGGTATCGAAACCACGGTCAAGAATTTCAACCTCGATCTGAACAATGTCACTTTGGACGAGGCGCTGAGCTACATCGCTCTGATGACCCATACCTTCTGGAAGCCGATCAGCAAGAACGCTATTTTCGTTATGCAGGACACCCAGCCGAAGCGCCAGGAGTATCAGGACGAAGTCGTAAGGGTCTTCTATATTCACAACACCACTGCCCCTACTGAGCTCCCAGAGATCTTCAATGCAGTCCGGATCGGCGCAAAACTTTCGGGGGTCGGAGCTTTCCAGGTTCTGAGCCAAAACGCCATCGTTGTGCGGGGGACGCCTGATACGATCGCCCTGGTCGAGAAGCTGGTTCACGATCTCGACAGACCGAAACCCGAAATAGTCGTCGACGTGATTGTCATGGAGGTGAATAGGGACAAATCGACCACGCTAGGGGCGGCCATTGCAGGACTCACCGGCGGCTTGAACACTCCCATTCAGTTCACGCCCAGAAATCCGGTTCTTTTCGGGAATACCAGCACCAACAACACCAATACCAATACGAACACCAACACGAACACGAACAACACCAATACGAACAACACAGACAACCAATCCCACCGGCGGCGTCAGCGGGATAGGCGGCTTGAACAATACCACCGGTAGCACCACCACGCCGAACTACATTTCGCTAGCGAAAGTCGGCCATGTAGCCAGCAGCGATTTCTCGGTCAGTCTCCCCGGCGCGCTAATTCAGGCTCTCTTGACCGATAACTCCACACGCATCCTGGAGCGCCCGCAGGTACGGGTCACCGACAACGGCAAGGCATCGCTGAAAATCGGCAGCCGAATCCCCTATGTCTCCGGCTCGCTCAACTCGGCTGTCGCCACTCCCGGCTCCATCCCCTATGCGACAACCCAGTTCCAGCAAGTGGACGTCGGAACGCAAATAGACCTGGAGCCGCATGTGAATGGCCCGGATGACATCAGCATGCACATCAAGGTGGAGATCTCAAACGTCGTTGAAACCGAGAACATAGGCGGTGTTCAGCAGCCCGTCATAGGCCAAAAGATTACCGACGCCAATATCCGTATGAAGGACGGCGAGGTCAGCGTGCTCGGGGGTCTCTACAACGACGAAAATGATAACTCCATCTCCGGAATCCCCGGCGTCACAAACATTCCTTTCCTTGGCTACTTATTTGGATCTAAGACGAAAACTCATAACCGGGACGAGGTGCTTATCGCTTTGATTCCGCACATCGTCCGCGCGCCCGATGTGAGTGCGTCTTCCGAAGAAGGCGTTCTCGCCGGCACCGAGAGCGTCGTGAGAGTCGAGCGAAAGCCTGACGGTACCCAAGCGCCTCCCTTGCCAGGACCTGTTCCCCCCGCCGCCAATCCCCAGCCGGTGGGCAGGCCTCCGGAGATTCCAAAGCCGTAAAATGGACCTAGTAGTGCGAAGGCGTCGCAAGAGTCAGGCTGGTTTTTCGCTCGTTGAGCTGATTGTCGCCTTCACCATTCTGCTCATCCTGACCACCATGGCTGTCCCGACCGCGCGTTACCAGGTGCGGCGCCAGCGCGAGAGAGCCCTGCGCGCCGACATCGACGAAATGCGCGCGGCAATCGATCGATACAAAGACATGTGCGATCAGGGCAAAATCCAATCCACGCCCGAGGCCTACTGTTATCCGCTCACGCTTGAATCGCTCGTCGATGGCGTCACGCTTTCAAACACCATCGCGGGCAATGGCCAGACCAATAAGATGCGCTTCCTGCGCCGCATTCCGAAGGATCCCATGACCGGCGATACCGACTGGGGCAAGCGCAGCATGCAGGATGAGCCCACCGCCACCTCTTGGGGCGGCCAAAACGTTTTCGATGTCTTCTCCAAAACTTTGGACAAGGCGAGCGACGGAACTCCCTATTCGGAATGGTGATGTCCCAATTCAAGCGCGCAATCCGTGGCTTCACGCTGATCGAATTGATGGTTGTCATGGCCATCATCTCCGTTCTCCTTGCGATTGCGGTTCCTATTTACCAGAAATCGGTCATCCGGGCAAAGGAGAGCGTTCTCCGCAACAATCTGTTCACCATCCGCAGCATGATCGATGAATACACGATCGACAAACAAAAGGCGCCCGAAACTCTTCAGGATCTTGTTTCCGAAGGCTACTTAAGACAAGTTCCGCAGGACCCGATGACCGGCTCCGATCAGACTTGGAAGATCATCCCCGAAGACACCCCGGTCGGAGGCAGCACCAGTTCCCCGGGCATTTTCGATGTGCGAAGCGGTTCCGACAAGACCGCGCTCGACGGCACCGCTTATTCCGATTGGGATTGATGACGCGCCAGAACGCGCCCACTTGCTAAACTGAATTTCGCGCCAATTTCCCCGATCGTCTAATGGTAGGACAGCGGCCTTTGGAGCCGTTAATCGTGGTTCGAATCCATGTCGGGGAGCCATTACTTTTCCCGAAAGCGCTCTTGTCGCATCCGCAGGTTGTTTGTCTCGCCCGGGAATCGTCGCCACGTTTCAATGCTTACCTTTGGTCGCAAGCAAATGGTCAGCAGAAGTAGCTTCCAATTTCGAATCCAGGTCCAACGGGCCACCCGCATGCTCAGCCGCAAAGGCAGCGATGGCCTCATGCCGAGCGAGTTTTCGGCGATGGCGAAGCCAAATCTCAATTGCTTGTCGTGCCAGAGCTGTCGCCGGCCGACTGGAGCGCTCCGCCTCTTCGCGCAGGTCACGATAGACCTTATCCGGGAGCGGCAGATGAAAATTACGCATGCATCATTATGGCGTGTTTGAATGGCGTGCAACATGGCACAGAGTGTCGCTTTCCGCGTGATCGGCGCGATTGTCCGGAATACTGAATCCGAGCAGGAAGCGTTAGCGACCCGTCGCTCAAGGAACACTCGACGCCCTGAAATCTGCTGCGTAGGCGACGTTCGGTGGCCCCTCCCACATACTGAATGAGCGTGGACGGCGCCTCGCAATCTCTAGAGCCCTACATCCAGCGCGGCACCCCCGCATTCCGCCGAACCAATCTCGCCTTGTTCTCGGCAGGTTTTTCCACATTCGCCCTGATGTATTGCGTGCAGCCGCTGATGCCGTTGTTCTCTCGCGAATTCCACGTCGACGCTGCCACCAGCAGCCTCTCACTTTCCTTGACCACCGGCTTACTCGCCATCGCAATGCTTGTGGCCGGCTCGCTCTCTGAAGCCTGGGGTCGAAAGCCTGTAATGGTGGCTTCGCTGACGATGTCAGCCGCCTTAACTGTCGTGTCGGCCGTGATGCCGGGCTGGCGTAGCTTCCTGTTCATCCGCGCTCTTCAAGGTCTCGCCTTCAGCGGCTTGCCTGCCGTCGCGATGGCTTACCTCAGTGAGGAAATGCACATCGGATCTGTCGGCCTGGCGATGGGCCTCTACATCAGCGGCAGCGCGCTCGGCGGCATGTCCGGGCGCCTCATCGCTGGCGCTCTCACCGATCTCGTCGGCTGGCGATTCGCCATCGCCGTCATCGGAGTACTCGGGCTCGTCGCAGCCTTCATCTTCTGGCGCAGCCTGCCCCCATCCGCTCGCTTTCAGCCCCGTCCTTTGGCCTTGCGCCAGTTACTCGCATCCTTTGCCGGACATCTTCGCGACCCCGGCCTGCGATCGCTCTTCTTGGAAGGTTTCCTGCTAATGGGCACCTTTGTGACCATGTACAACTACATCGGCTACCGCCTCTCGGCCCCGCCTTACGATCTGAGTCAAGCCGCCGTAGGATCCATCTTCGTCGTCTATCTCGTCGGAATTTTCAGCTCTTCCTGGGTCGGCGATCTCGCCGGCCGCCGCGGCCACGCGAAAACATTCTGGGCGCCCATTGTTCTAATGCTTCTGGGCTTGGCCGTGACTCTATCCAGCCCCCTCGCCGCAATCATCGTCGGGATCGCGATCCTGACCTTCGGCTTTTTCGGAGCACACTCCGTCGCCAGCACCTGGGTCGGCCTCCGCGCCCGCCACTCCAAAGCCCAGGCCTCTTCCCTCTATCTGTTCTTCTACTACGTCGGATCGAGCGCGGTCGGTTCCTCCGGAGGCCTGTTCTGGAGCGCATCCGGTTGGCCCGGCGTCGCCGCCTTCACCGGTGCCCTCCTCGTTCTGGCGCTATTCATCTCGCTGCGACTAATCACGATAAAAATCCGGGACTGACTTAAGCGCCATGAAGAAATAACTGAAACGCAATCACATAACTAGGCGCGGCTGTCTGTCCCGGATTTTTTCTCACTTCCCAAGCAACCGGTCTTTGATCCGCTCTACTCCCGGAAACCTTCCCACCCCCGCAACGATCTTTCTATAAGAACCGCCCGTGCCGAACACCCTCACACCCTACGCCGCCCCCAGATACCGCAAAGAGGCACTCACGCCTGAGGTTGTCGATCCGCGCATCGCCGACGTCGAGGCCGTCGCTCGCTGGTTCGATTACGCCTTTCGACTGCCCGGCGGCTTCCGCTTTGGACTCGCCGGAATCATCGGCCTGATTCCCGGCATCGGTGACATATTCGATGCGCTGGTCTCGATCTATATCGTGGTCCGCGCCATCCAGCTTGGCATCCCGCGCGTCGCCATCGCCCGCATGCTGGTGAACATCGGCATAGAGGGTCTCGCAGGAGCAGTCCCGTTCATCGGCGACATGTTCGACGTCGTATTCAAGGCGAATCGCCGCAATTATCAGCTCTTAAAACGCCACATCACCCATCCGGGACGACACCGCGCTCACGACTGGTTGTTCCTGATCCTGACGGTGCTGCTCGTCGTGGCGAGCATTATGCTGCCCGTGATCGGCCTGATCGAACTCGCCAAGCATCTTTAGGAAAATCCGGGACTGACTTAAGCGCCATGATCAAGTAACTGAAGCGCAATCACACGACGAGGCGCGGCTGTCTGTCGCGGATTTCTTCCAGCGCAGAGCCGGCCTGATCGAATTAGCCAAGCATATAGCGTAAAAAAATCCGGGACTGACTTAAGCGCCATGAGCGAGTAACTGAAGCGCAATCACACCACGGGCGCGGCTGTCTGTCCCGGATTTTTTCCAGCCAAGCATCTTGAGACGTGGCAGCTCTGGGCGCCCGGCTCCTCAGGGCGTTCTAAGTCCTGGCTCTACACACCTTCTGATCCATGCAGTTTCACAAGCTTGTTGTACATGCCTAGGACCAAAAAGGTCGGTGCCCAATGACCGATGAAGTTCGCGACCTTCTCTTTACCCGTCAATTGAAAAACGAGCGATGTCCCGATTGAGCCGAGTGCTGCCCAGAGGAACAAATCCGACGGAAGTTTCGCCGTTTGCTGCTCGATAGATCGGGCAATCGATCCCTCCCGGTGTTCCGGGCGTGCGCCTGGCTTGGGCTCTGTACTCGCTAGCTCTTCATAGTTCATTCCTGATCTCTCCTGTTCGAAATCGCGCTGTTTCTTTCCACGCGCACTCCATAGACTCAACCCCTATGCAAGGCCGGTTACTTTTCTATGCCAGGAAACTTACGGTGTTGCGCATTTCGCAGCCAGGCCGCCACCCCGTAGCGATGCAGGCGCCCGCTCCTGCGTGCAGTGCTTTTCAAACCCAGGGAGTAGATCAAAGAGGCATGGCAAAGGAATACATCGAGCAGAGGGGCGGCGGCTACTATATCGCCGGCACACGAATCTCGCTGGATTCGATCGTGCATGCGTTCCGCCGCGGCGACTCTCCTGAAACCATCTGCCAAAATTTCGAGCTCCTTAGTCTGGAAGACGTTTACGGTGCGATAGCCTACTACCGTGCCAACCAGGCTGAAGTCGATATCTACCTAGTTCGCCAGAGCGAGAAGTCGACGCAAGAAAGGCGCACCGCAGAACCACTGCCGGCTAACTTACGCGAGAGACTCATGCGGGCTCGGGAAGAGATGCACACGACGCCCCTCTCGTGAAGGTCCGATTTCTGGCGGACGCTGATCTAAACAGAGCTATTGTGATTTTGAGCATGTGCAGCGAAACTGTACTTTATGAGGAACGATATGCAAAGCCTGAACCTTGACGAACTGAAAAGAGCAGTTGGCGGTGAGTGTGCCGCGATCCGGCGAGTGACCCGCCTGGAGCCGCAGGGCGAAAAGGTGTTCCCGCCACGTACGAGGGCGGCGAGTATGCCGACGAATCGCGTCAGATCCGCACGGTCGATGGTGCTGTTCACACGGTCGAGACCGTACTGCTTGACTCAGTGCAGTCCCAGGCGAACCGCATGGAGCTAGCTCTGCTGCGCGCTTATGACAGGGGCGCCTCAAGATGCCGCTCCTCCAGGTTGATTTCGCGCGCGGTCAGGAAGACCCAATCTTGGCTGACGTCGGCCGGATTACCGCGCTCGAAGCGCCGCACCGGATGTGCGACGCTATTTTCCGCGATTCAATAGACAACGGTAAGCCATTTAGAGCTCGAAGCTCGGGGCGAAGCTCAACTCGGCAAGGGCAGGTAATGCGACGTCGGTCTTCGAGCTCTGCCCCAGCGCACTCTTATTCGGCTTTTGGGATTCACCGGCCCCCGTGGGGGCGGGGGCGCAAAGGTGCAGCGCGCAATCGTGTCTGAAATCGTCGGGTATGAAAGCGTAAGCGGCAAACGTACGTCGAGCCGCATCGACCCACTACAAATCGAGAACAACATCGAGATCTACGCCAAGCGTGGGGGAGGATGGACACTCGATGCAAAGGAAGCCGAGAAGGACAAGGGAGGAGAACCCAAGAACTGAAGCCCTCTGAGGTCAACCACGGGAACATCACTCCTTCCCTCAGGCACGAGGACAAGAACACACGGAAGCAGGTGCTCAATCACGGTGGCGTGACGCTCGCATACGCAGTACAACAGACGGTGCTCTCGCTGGCAGCCTTGCGACGCTTGCGATTTCCGGTCGATGGGGTCCGAAACCAGACGTTGACAACGCCGCCCGTACGGTGCTGGCCGCTCTAGGGCTCGCGGCGATCTGCTTACTCGATGAGGACGGCTACGACCTGCGCTCGCGGTGCCTGCTCGACGGTAAACCGGGCACGTTTGAATTCATCGGACGCGGCCAAGCCAGTCCGTTCACTCTCGATGCAACAATGCAACCGAGCTACTTGCGAAGGCGGTAGACGAGGCTAAGCGCTTACATCTGCCTTGGTCCGAAAAACCAATTGCTCTTCAGCCATCGCCTGACCTAAGCCGACTTGTGGTGGAGAGCCGTAAGCACTCGATGGCCGCGAGCCAGAAGCATAACCTATGTTCGCTCTCCGCGTCACCTATTTGACGGGCCGCGTCTACTCGGCTGTTTCGATGACGGCGATGTTAAAGTCGAACCCGAGTGGCCGCCCCATCCTTCTCGACTGTTTTCCGCACTTGTTGCAGCTTGGGGAGATGGCGGTGCAGAAGAGGAACTGCAGCCCGCGCTCGAATGGCTCGAAAGCCAGGGACCTCCAACGATTTACGCCGCGGATTGCACACGCCGGAAGCTCGTCCAGGCCTTCGTGCCTGTGAATGATTCTGTCACGTTGCCTGAGCACCGGCCCCGGAAACAACGGGCATTTCCATCCGCGACGATTTTTCACCCAGACGTCTATTTCGTGTGGAATGCTGTCCCGCCATCCGAAATCACTTCCGCTTTGGACAGCATACTCAAGCGCACCAGTTCGCTTGGGCATTCCGCTAGCCTTGTTGCGATCGAGATTGCCGAAGAAGTTCCGGCGAAGAATTGGATCATCTGGAAGCCGGACGCGAGAGCGGCAAGCGCATGCGTGTTGCCTACCCCGGCCGGCTCAACGACCTTACAAACGCGTATAAACGGTTCCAAGAAAACCCGAACAAAATCTACCGGCCTTCCCTGGGCAAAACAACGGTTTACGCACAGCCGGCAGAAGCGCGCCCCCTCCCGCCTCAAGGGGTCTTTGACCGCATGATCGTGCTGCGACGAGATGACGGTCCGCGCTGCTCGCTTGTCTCAGCTCTGTCCGTCACCGCTGCACTCCGCGGAGCGATTTTAAAACTCGCGCCTCACCCCGTCCCCGAGTACCTGAGCGGCCACGCCCCTGAGAGTCGCCCGCAAAAGCCTGTGCGCAGCGAACGCCCCCACGTTGCCCTAGTACCGCTCCCGTTTGTTGACGCTCCGCACGCGACGGGCGATCTGTTGGGAATCGCAGCTTTGTTACCGAAAACATTGACAGGAAGAGACTTGATCTGCTGGCAGGTCCTCAGCGCCGTTGAAAAGCTGCAGATGTCCTGGGGCCGCTTAGAGGTATCGCTGACAGACTCTGAGGAGAACCGGTTCGCACTGCGTCCCGAAACGTGGACGACGCCCCACAATGTCTGGTCCACAGTGACGCCTTTCGTCTTCGACCGCTATCCGAAAGATCCTTTCGGGCCCGAGGCGGAGCAGATCGTTCGCGACTCTTCGCGCGCGTGGGCCTACCTGAGCCATGCGAGGTTGACTTGCACTATAACCCCTGGCACAGCGGGGTGCCGAAAGCCTCCGCATTTCCGCCCGCGCCGCCCCGGCCCGGTAAACCCCAGCGCTATCACTGTCATGTCCGCGCGCGATTCCATCAGGCCATACGCGGCCCCGTGCTGGCGGGCGCTGGCCGGTACTACGGCTATGGCCTTTTCCGGCGGCTGTCAACCAATTAGGAGGCGCAATCACTTTCGCTCAATTTTTCGAAGCGGTCTGGGGAAACCAGCCGTTCCCTTGGCAGGAGCGGCTCGCGCAGCAGGTCCTCGCGGGCAACTGGCCGGGCTCAATTGGCTTACCCACGGCGGCGGGAAAGACGGCGCTGATCGATATCGCTGTCTACGCACTAGGAATGGGCGCTCCGGGAGCCGCGCGACGCATTTTCTTCGTGGTCGACCGCCGCATCATCGTTGACGACGCCGCTGAGCGCGCCGCACAACTGGCGGACAAATTGAGCCGGGCTGAGGGCAGATCACCCCTAGGCAAGTTCGCTCAGGCTTTACGCAATCTGGGCGGCGATCCAAACCCTCTGGAAACCGCCACTCTGCGGGGCGGGATCCGCGCGACAACTCGTGGACGGAATCACCGCTACAGCCCTTAATTATCTGCTCGACGGTGGACCAGGTCGGTTCAAGCTTGCTGTTCCGCGCTTATGGAGCGAGTGACTATAGCCGACCGATTCGCGCAGGGCTTGCTGGTTACGATTCGCTGATCATCTTGGACGAGGCGCATACCAGTCAGCCATTTGCGGAGACATTGAGCCTCATTCGCAATTATCGCGATTGGGCCGAGCAGAAATTTAATAGTCCGTTTGCTGTCGTCGAGATGTCGGCAACGCCGCGCGCCGGGCAAGCCTTTCTCGAGCAGGACGAAGACCGCGAGCATCCCATGCTCAAAAAGCGCTGGGAAGCCGAGAAGCGCGCGCGGCTCGTCGCGGTTGAACCGAGACCGAACGAGGAAGCGGTCAAGGGCGGCTTTACGGCCCTGATCGACGGACTGGTAGAAGAGGCTTGCTCGATGCGCGAGCAGTATGGGGTCAAAGTAATCGGTGTGATCGCCAACCGAGTCTTAACGGCACGCCGAATTCGAGAAGCGCTCTCCAGGAACGCCGGCGGCTGCGAAGTGCTTCTGTTGACCGGCCGGGCACGGCCTTATGATCGCGATCAGCTCTGGCAGAAGTGGCGGGACGGCATCGGTCTGGACCGCAGGACGGAACGGGACCTTCCGATTTTCGTGGTAGCCACGCAGTGCATCGAGGTCGGAGCCAATATCGATTTCGATGCTCTGGTGACTGAGATCGCGAGCCTCGATGCACTCGAGCAGCGGTTCGGGCGTTTGGACCGCAGCGGCAAAAGGGCCATTTCGCACGCTGCAATCGTAGCTCAAAAGGACCAGACCAAGTCGAAGTACGACGATCCAATCTACGGCGGAGCGATTGTGGCCTCGTGGGCTTGGCTCAAAGATCATCTGACAAAAAGAGGAGCGCACGGTAAGCGTCCCAGTCGATGGTAAGAAGAAGCAAAAGACGAAAAAAGTGAAAGACGAGTTTGTCGCGATGGGGGTACTAGCTTTGCGGCAGGCACTGCAATCGACTGACAATCGCGATGCGCTTACTATGCAGCGCCGCCACGCGCCAGTGCTGATGCCGGCCCATATGGATCTGCTTTGCCAAACCTCGCCGGAGCCAGCAGTGAGTCCAGAGCCTTCAATTTTCTTGCATGGGCCAGAGGCGGGCCCTGCTGACGTGCAGGTGATTTGGCGGCAGGATCTTGAACAGCACAACCAGCAGCAATGGGCGAAAATCGTCGAGATCTGCCCACCCAGTGCTGCCGAAGCGATCGCCGTTCCAGTTTGGGCCGTTCGGAGGTGGTTACAGAACCGGGATTCGCCGGATCTTGCCGATATCGAAGGCCCGCCCGGAGATGATATCAAGCCGACTGGAGAAAAGAAACCAGTGCTGCAATGGGGCGGAGCCGATGAGAGCAATGTTCTTGAAAACCAACAAGACCTTCGGCCGGGGATGACCATCATCGCCCCCGCTACCTACGGTGGTTGCGACGAGTGGGGCTGGAACCCGGAATCGGGCTCTGAGGTCACCGATATAGGCGACGCAGTGAAACTCCTGATGCACCGGCCTATGCTGCGATTCCATCCAAAGCTGTCTGCGCGATGGGGATACTCGGAACTCGCGCAACGACTACGGTCCGTGGAGCGTTCGGCCAACGCCCGAACAGCACTTAACGAACCATCCGCCGCCCAAGCCAGTGGGTGGTGCAAGGAAGCGGTCGAAGCCTTAAGGACTAGCCGGAATCTCAAACTCGTAGCTAGTTCAAATGAAAACACGGAAAGATGGGCCGCCATCATAGGCCGCGGCGCTTTCGAACAGGAAAGCATTCGAGCCTCATACACCTCCGAGGTTCCCCTTCAGCAACACTTAAACGGCTGCGAGAAATGGGCGAAAAACTTCGCGCGTGACCTACCAGGAAAACTGCAGAACACCATCAGTTCGGCAGCGCGTCTGCACGATATCGGCAAAGTGGACCCGCGCTTCCAAGCGTGGCTGCGCGGTGGTAATCCCATTAAGCCGCACGAGCTCATCGCAAAGTCCAAGAGATCGGCACAAGACTGGAATGCAATCCAGCGCGCTCGTAAATCGGCCGGCTATCCGGAGGGAGGTCGTCATGAGCTTCTTTCCGTGGCACTCCTTCAGGATCATAGCGAGAATTTCCCCGAGGAGGACTTCGAGTTACTACTCCATCTGATCGGCTGTCATCATGGGCGTTGCCGGCCATTTGCGCCCGTGGTGGACGATCCCGAACCCCTCACGGTGACGTATAACGGCTTACATGCCAATAGCGATCATAAATTGGAGCGCGCAAGCTCCGGCGTGAGTGAGCGCTTCTGGCGGCTGACGCGGCGCTATGGCTGGTACGGTCTTGCCTACATGGAAGCCCTGGTACGCCTGGCTGATCAGCGGCAGAGCGAGGAAGAGCAGAATGCGGAGAGCTAGCACAGAGGCGCCGCCCGTGCACCAGATCGAACTGAGTGGACTCGATGGCGGGAACCTTCTCGGGTTTCTGGCCGCGCTTGGCACGTTGCGCGTCCTGACGCTGGTCGAGCAGGACGCCGAGATCCGTATGAGCTGGGTGGAGAAAGCGAGATGGAGTCCCGTCGTGTATCATTCGCGGATCGGCACGTGCGACGAAGTAATTGCGGTGCTCGCGGCTAGGATCACGCCCGCGCTTGCGACGATCCCGAAAGAGAAAAGTAAAAAGAAACACGCCGGTGATTTGGGCGAGTATATCGAGTTGGCCTTGAACAACGTCAATCAGGCTTTTCGACAAGATCATCTCGACAAAGGCCTGAACGATTTTCGAAAGCAGTTAGAGTGCGCGGCGGGGGAATCTGACCGCAGAGAAGAGGCAGACTTCTTCGCTGCCCTCGGCTCCGACTGTTTTACGGAGAACAAGGACGACAAGCCGGCGACGACGGAGCTCCGCGCGATAGGAGCAGGGAACAACGAGGGCTTTCTCGGATTCATGCGAACTGTCCACCTTGAGACCAGGGCAGAGCACCTGAACAAGGCTCTTTTCTGTAATGGGACTATTCTGACCCGCCGCCATTCATGCGATGGGACCCTAACGAGCACAGGCCGCACGCTCTGCGCGCCACAGATCCCGCGAAAGACCGAAAACACAATAATGTTCGGGGTGCGAACCGGCTCGCGATCGAGGCGTTGCCGCTTCCCCACCGCCCCCGATGGTCGAAGGCTGCAAACCGTTGGCTTCGAAGATCGCGATCGGGAGAAAGAGATCACCTGGCCGATTTGGACGGAACCGCTCGATCTCAAGACGGTCGGTTCGCTGTTGGCCTCAAAGGACATTCAGAAAGCGGATCGGAACGCCGTGAACCGGCGCGGCGTCGCTCAGGTGTTCCGAGCACGCCGCTTTACGGAAGGCAAGTATCGCAATTTCAGCCCAGCCCGAGCTCTTCTCTGACTTTATCCTGTTAGTCCGGGCCGCGAGCGATGGAGTAACGCGCGACGGCCGCTGGTCGCTCGCGGCCTTTCATTTCTTTCGATTAGGAACGGTCCCCGAAGGGCTGAAAGCGTGATCGGGCCGTTGGAGAAGGGGGTTCTCGAAAAGAGCTCGCCAGGTCGTTGAAAACAGAATAGGATCCTCAGGTGCCTTTCCGCGATCATAAGATCGCGGCCCCATTGAAGCACGCCGAACTTCTGGAATACGAAGTCGCGAAAGACCTTTCCGCGATCATAAGATCGCGGCCCCATTGAAGCGCGTCGAGAAACGGCTGGTTCGCGACCGGCATCAGCCTCTTTCCGCGATCATAAGATCGCGGCCCCATTGAAGCGGCGCGACGAAAGCGATCACCGCGCTATTCGCTGTCCTTTCCGCGATCATAAGATCGCGGCCCCATTGAAGCTGCGAGTAGCCTTGCGCCTCTTTCGCGTTCAGCCACCTTTCCGCGATCATAAGATCGCGGCCCCATTGAAGCTACTACATCGAGACCCCGACGGAAGGGGTAGCAAAAGTCTTTCCGCGATCATAATAAGATCGCGGCCCCATTGAAGCAATGTCACCAAAGTGGCGTTCGACGACGACTAGTTCACTCCCGCGATCATAAGATCGCGGCTCCATTGAAGCTAGTGGACCGCGTCGGTATCGAAATCGCCTTCGGGCATTTCCGCGATCATAAGGTCGCGGTCCCATTGAAGCTTCACGCAGGCATTCACATACTGATTCAATTCGTCGTCTTTCCGCGATCATAAGATCGCGGCCCCATTGAAGCCTGTAGTGCTCGTCTGGCCGCACAGACTGCTGAAAGGTCAGAAACGCCTTTAGAGCCTTCTCCACCGCTTGCTGGCTATGAAATACCCGATCGCGACGGCTCCTGCTCTAAAAGGATACGCACGGCGTTCTCGTCCCTGGCGCCTGCCGTAGCCACTTCACCGCGCCACTACGCCGCTCTGCGCTGTCACAGTCCGAACACAACAATCTAACTCGGTCTTCTTTTGTCGAAACTCGGGATAGAATCGTTGGTACCCACGGCGAATAGACATAGTCTTCCCAACCCGGATCGGGCAATTGTCGACATTGCGAAGTTGAGAGACTATTGTCTAAATCCGACCACGAAGACGGCAAGCATAAGGCCCGGGTGTTCGTGTCCGCTTTTGGAATTCGCCAAACCGATGCGGAATGGTTGCGGAAAGTATTGCTGCTTGCCGCCAGGGAGGAAGAGGCAAGCATCGTCGGAGAAAACCGTTTCGGAACGCTCTATGTTATGGACGTCATCGTCAAAACTTCTTTTGGCTCAGCGGTCGTTCGAAGCGGCTGGATCGTACAGTTCTCGGAAGGTTTTCCGCGGCTAACAACCTGCTACGTTAAGAGAGCAGAGTGACTCTATGAACCGGATTGCGCTGCTATCGCCAGTTGCATTGATCGAGGATGTTCCCAACCAAGGCCTAACAAAGGGGCAGATAGGGACCGTCATGGAATTTCTGCAGCGAGATGGTGAAGCGGCTCTGCTGGTCGAATTTTCCGATGAGACAGGGCAAACTTACGCAATGGCTGATCTTAAACCTGACCAGCTTCTTGCTTTGCATCGGAAGACTGAAGCTGCGTAGACAAATCCGGATAGCCGATTGCGGCTCATCCGCGATAATCCGGATCGCATTCACGGTCCCAGCCGGAAGACGGATAACGAGCAGCGATATTTCGTTATCGGTCAGACTTCCGAGCGCATTCTCGTCACCGTGATTTACACATGGAGGAACTATGGCAAGCAGAAAGTCTGCCGCATCATCTCAGCCCGAAAGGCTCGTAAGGAGGAGCGCAGCCGATATCCGCGCTTACATGAACTCTCCTCATGCAAAAATTGATGCCGCGCATTCACGTTCCTTCGGTCCTGAGCCCACGGCCGCTGACCTCGAAGAGATTCCTGAGTTGACGGACAAGGAACTGGACGGCATGCGCCCTGCGAAGGAAGTAATAACTATGCGCGTGGATGGCGATGTGCTTGCCTGGTTCAGGCGCAAGCCGCACTACCAGACCCGCATCAATCGGATACTGCGCAAAGTGATGGAGCGCGAACGGGCAGCCCAGAAGTAGGCCATCAATCGCTTGGGTGATGAACTGATGAGCGGTAGCCTATCGGGCTTCCGTCTTCCGCGCGGCCTTCCGCGTTCGCTGACAGAGGGAGGCCGCAGACCATCGCCGGTCCGGAAGTCCAAGCTAACAGCGCCTTCACAGACGATCTGCCTAACGCGTACGCACCGGCAGACAATACGTGATCCGCCTGCGCAATTGATGCAGGTGATTAGAATAGGAATCGAGGCACTCTATTGGAACGTCAGTTTGATGTCGTCATTGAGCGAGATGCGGAGGGCTATTACGTCGCATCCGTGCCGCAAATTCCGGCATGTCACACACAGGCGAAGTCGCTGGATGAGGTTATGCAACGCATTCGCGAAGCAATCCAATTGTGCCTTGAAGTGGAGGGCGCGCCCGAGCAGAGCCTTGAGTTCATCGGTCTGCAGCGCATCACCATTGCGGCATGAGCCGGAGCCCTCGCGTCACCGGCCCTGACCTCTTGGCCGTGCTCGCGAAAGTTGGTTTTGCCGTGATTCGCGTCAAGGGGAGTCACCACTTCCTGCGTCATCCAGACGGCCGAACTACCGTAGTTCCTGTGCACTCGGGCGAGACTATCGGACCCGGGCTCTTCCACAAAATTCTTCGCGACTGCCAACTGAGCGATGACGACGTGCAGAAACTGCGATAACCGCGATCCGTCCGACCAGCACGTTCTCAATCACAGGCCTAAAAAATAAACGGTCCTCATCTCTTTCCCTCCATTTTCATTCACTTACGGCGATACCCGCCCCTTCGCGCCCCTCCGCCCTTGCTCCCGCATGCTACCCTCAAACCGGCAAGAACGGTCATGCACCGTCTCTTGCCTTTTTCATTTGCAAAGGAAAAAAAGGATCACCCATGACACCTCGACAAGCTCGAACCGAGCGCCGCGCCGCCGAGCGCAAAGCCAAGAAGGCCGAAATCAGACGCAACAAACAGGTCGCTCTCGAACTGGATGACGATCTTTCACTCGAAGAAGAATTCTCGCCGGAACTCATCGCCCGCGCCCGCGCCACCTTTGCTTCCATTGACCGCGAAGTCGCTCTCAAGATGGCCGCCCACCGTGCCGCCCTCGATCAGAACCGCGACTCTCAAGAAGCGATCACGCCCCCGGCGTCTCTTTCGCAGCCTCTCGTTCCAGCCGCCCCGCCGCAGCACTCCAGCTTCCTTCCATTAGATGCGATAAGCGCCGACGACCGCGCCTCGCTCAACAAGTTAAAGGCCGAATACAAGGCACAAACCAACCGTCAAAACGCCCAACACAGTACCGGTCCGGTCACGCCCGCGGGCAAATTGGCTTCGTCTCGCAATTCCCTGAAGCACGGACTCGCCTCAGGCGAAATCATCATCCCCGGCGAAGACCCCTCCGCTTTCGAAGCTCTCCTGACCGCGCTACTGGACGAACATCAACCCGCCGCCGCGACCGAAGAGCTGTTGGTCAACGAAATGGCCCAATCCTACTGGTTGGCCCAACGTGCTCTGCGCCTCCAGAACGAATGCTTCACTGACGAAGGTGTCGACGACAAACGCCTGTCCTTATATATGCGCTATCACACCACCCACGAGCGCGCCTTCGATAAAGCACTCACTACGCTGATGAAAATAAAGAAAGAGCAGGCTCGCGGCTTCGTTTCGCAGAGCGCTAACCGTGCCGCCGCAAAATCTGGCTTCGTTCCGCAGGAACCTGGCGAATCGCTGAAACCGGCCCCCGAATCCACCCCCGCGCCACCCGAATCCGAGTTCGTTCCGCAAAAGGAGCACTCCGAAGCCGCCTGAAAAACGGAATTTTCGGGTTCAAGGAAACAGTGCAAGCGAAGGACAGCGCCGCAACCGCGCCCTCACCCGCGCACAATCTCCAACCCGGGTGCCGACGTCTGCGATTCCTCTTCGAAATCGCCTGTCTCAGCAGGCAGCTCCTGCGCAACGTCGAATTCGGCGAAATCGTTGCCGCTGGTGAAGCGCAGTTCAAACGGCGCAGAAGTCACTTTAACGTTCGGATACAGCGCCGGTACCAGATTTTCGCTCACCGCGACATGCACCAGCTCCATAGTGTTCCGGATGCGGCAATAGGTCACCGTGGACAAATCGATTTTGCCAACCGTCGGCGCAATGTTAGAGAGCGCTTCCAGGTCCGTTCCGTAATGAATCGGCGTCCGAATGCACGCCGGCGTGGAAGCAGTCAGCGAATTGATGTACGTCGGCTTCCAATCCACATCGTTCACCAGCCCGTCATGCACAACATCCGCCATCCCGAGCCCGACCCCGCTGTGATACGTAAGTTCGCTCAGTGCGCGCGCATAAATGCGGTTCACGATCGGCGTATCCGGAAAAGGATTGTAGTGGCCAGTGACACTCCGGTTGATCACCTTCGTATCCATTCCCGCGCCGCTGATGTTCTTGCCGATTTCATCGACGATCAGAATGTCGATCTCGGGGGCGGGCAGCTTCGCCATCCACGATTTCGTTTCGCGCAGCAGCTCTTCTTCCCGCGCGATCATAGCCGCAAGACCTTGCGACGAGCTGATCGCCGTCAGCCCCGCTGTCTCGTGGTGCGCGCCTTCCTGAATCGCCAGACCGCCCAGCACTTTACCGCTCGAAAAGATCTTCGCCCCGACGCTTCGAATCATCTGCTCCAGTCCGATGCGGTACGCGAACGTGTGATATTGCCGCGCGCCCGCGAATTTCCCGATTCCAATCGCCATCATCTTGAACAACCCGCTCTCGAGCGCGCCGGAAAAATCGGTGTGCCATTTCACTCGGGGAACCAGGAAGATGCCGTCCGATTCGTAGGCGTTCTTGTCCATGAACACCTCAATACCTTCCGGCGTCTTGCCGATCGGAACCACGTCGAGCGAGCTGACGACCGGCACTCCCATCGTGGCTTCATGAATGCCGTAGTGCGCCAAAACGTCAGCCTGGCCTTCGGCCGTCGCAGCTCCGTGGCTCCCCATGGCAGGAAATATAAAGGGCTTGGCCCCTTGCGCTTTCCAGAACTCTATGACTGACCTGGTGATGGTCGCAATATTAGAAATGCCGCGGCTGCCCACGCCAATCGCAATGCGCGCTCCTTTGGGAACGCGTGAGGCGAAATCGGATCCGGATAGCTCCCGGCGAATTTGCTCGGGAATATTCGCGATGGCCCGGTCGGGGAAATGCTGTTCGGCAAGCACGAATCTCGGAAACGTCATGTCTTCAGAATACTGGACACTACACTAACTACATGTCCCACTTGACAGCCGAACAGATCCGCTCCGTCGTCTCGGACGAGCTGCAGAAATCCACCTTTATCGACGTCCATACCCACCTTTTCATGCCCTCGCTCGGCAAGCTGGGCTTGTGGGGTATCGACGAGTTGATCACATATCACTACCTGGAGGCGGAGCTTTTCCGTTTCTCCAAGGTCACGCCCTCGGCATACGGATCGATGACCAAGCGCGAGCAAGCGGACCTGATCTGGCGAACACTTTTCATCGAAAACACTCCGGCTTCCGAGGCCTGTCGCGGCGTCGTCTCAGTCCTAAACGCATTCGGCTTGAACACACAAGCTCGCGATCTGACGGAAGCCCGCGAGTTCTTCGCGCAGCAGCAAATCGAGCCTCACATCAGGAAGGTTTTCGAGCTGGCGGGCATGAGCGAAGCCGTCATGACCAACGACCCGCTCGACCCCGAAGAAGCTCCGCTGTGGGAAAAAGGCGCTGAACCGAGCAATCAATTCCATGCCGTCCTGAGGCTCGACCGCATCCTGAACAAGTGGGGCCAGCACTGGTCTGCTTTGGTCGCTAAAGGATATCGTGTTGACGAAAGTCTTGGTGGTCATAGCATCGCGGAGGTGCGCCGCTTTTTGGCGGATTGGTACGGCCGCATGCACCCTATCTACATGGCATGTTCTCTGCCGGATACCTTTGAATATCCCGAAGACAGCGTGCGAGGCCGCCTCTTGAAAGAAGCGGTTATTCCGGCGTGCCGCGAATTCGACATTCCCCTTTCGCTTATGATCGGAGTCCGCTATCAAGTGAATCCGGCAATCAAGCTCGCCGGAGATGCCGTGGGCAAGGCCGACCTTCGCGCGGTCGAGCACATCTGCGTCGAGTTCCCCCAGAACCGTTTTCTGATTAGCGTATTGAGCCGCGAAAACCAGCATGAGCTCTGCGTCTATGCGCGCAAGTTCGGCAACCTCCTGCCGTTCGGGTGCTGGTGGTTTCTCAATCAACCGTCTATTGTGGAAGAGATCACCCGCGAAAGAATTGAGATGCTCGGATTCAGCTTCATCCCCCAGCATTCGGACGCGCGAGTTCTCGAACAAGTCATCTACAAGTGGAAGAACACGCGACGAACCATAGCGCCGATTCTGGCAAACACATATGATCTGCTTTCTCAAGATGGCCGTCCTGTAACCAGGTCGGAGATCAAACAGGACATTGATCGCTTGTTCCGAACCAACTTTGAGCGCTGGGTGAACCTTCGAGGTCGTCATGAGCGCCACAGCGCCGCTTAAGCACAAAGCCGCTGCGCAACCCGGCACCATTGCGAATCTCCGCTGGTACATCTGCGGCCTGCTGCTCTACGCCACAACCGTTAACTATGTAGATCGCGCAGTGCTCGGCATATTGGAGCCGACCATCGCCCGCGATCTTCATTGGAGTGAGACCGAGTACGGCACCATCAACGCCGTATTTCAACTGGGCTACGCAATCATGATGCCCCTCGCCGGGCGCTTGATTGACTGGCTGGGGCTTCGCTTGGGTTACTCCCTTGCCACGCTGGTTTGGAGCCTCTCGTCCATGAGCCACGCGCTCGCGAGAACCGGCACTCAATTCGCATTCGCCCGGCTGGGTCTCGGCCTCGGCGAGGCCGCCAATTTTCCAGCTTGCATAAAAGCCGTTGCCGATTGGTTCCCGAAGCGCGAGAGAGCGTTGGCCACCGGAATCTTCAATGGTGGCTCGAACCTCGGCGCCATCATCGCGCCTCTTACCGTTCCGATCATCACCGCGCACTTCGGCTGGCATGCGGCTTTCATCTTTACCGGATCGCTTAGCCTCTCATGGGTCATCCTCTGGGCAAGTTTTTATCGGGAGCCGGAGAAAAATCCCAAGCTTTCAACCGAAGAGCTTTCCCTCATTCGCTCCGATCACGAGGTAGACCCCGTTGAACGCACTCCCTATATTCGATTGCTGGATAAGCGCGCGACTTGGGCTTTCCTGATTGGAAAGCTGCTCACCGATCCGGTTTGGTGGTTTTATCTGTTCTGGCTGCCGGGCTTTCTGCACCGCAATTATGGCGTGGATTTGCTGCATATCGGGCCGCCGCTGGTTGCGGTTTACGCAGCATCCGCAGTCGGTTCCATCGGAGGCGGTTGGCTTTCTTCCTCGTTAGTGAAAAGAGGATGGCGCGTGGGAGTAGCACGCAAAACCGCGATGCTGGTTTGCGCCTTGTGTGTATCGGTAGTCGTATTCGTGCCGAAGGCCGCTGGAAATCTGTGGCTAACTGTCGCGCTGATTGGCATCGCTACGGCTGCTCATCAAGGTTGGTCGGCAAATCTCTTTACCTTGGCTTCCGACAATTTCCCGCGTGCAGCAGTGGCTTCCGTGGTGGGACTCGGCGGGCTGGGCGGCGCGGTAGGCGGCGCTTTGGTGCAGCCTGCGATCGGCAAATGGCTCGATGTTTCACACGGCGCCTATGGGCCGATCTTCCTGGTCGCCGGAACCATCTACATCGTCGCGCTGCTCATCATTCATCTCTTACTTCCCAGGTCGGCTCAGCTCCGTTCGCCCCAAGCGTCGATTTAAGAAAGTGTGCAATCGATAGCGTAATAGCGCGCGGGTATTCTGACTTCATGACCGCAATGGCCTGTTTCCTGGTGATTCTGTGGTCCCGCACGCGGAAGGTGTGATAGAAGCGCGGCGATCCCTTCAACGCGGATTCCGGCAGCATGCTGTACCCGAACCCTGCCTCCACAAGTTTCTTGATCACCTCGGTGTCATCGGCTTCCATCACCACTTGCGGCGAAATGTTCAGATCTTGAAAGAAGTTCTCGATGATCGTACGCATATTGCTCCTCCGCGGGTAAAGCAGGAATTTGGCGGACGCAAGCTCGTCGCTGGAAATATAGCGAACTTGGCTTCCCCTCACCTGCTTCACCGACGGGCGCAGAATCAACAGCTCCTCATCGAACAGCGGAATGATTGTAAGGTTCGTTTCATCAATCGGCAGCGACACGATGGCTAAATCGAAACGCCTTTCCAGAAGCCCCATCACCATCTCCTCGGTAGCCGAAACGGTTACCTGTATTGGTGTTTGAGGATATTGTTTGCGCAGTAGCCGGAGGGGACGTCCCAGCCGATGGATAAGCGTAGTGGCCCCGGTGGCGAGATGGAAGGGACGTATGTCTACAGCGGGATCGTTCGAGAATTCGTGCTCGATCCTGCGAACATGCCGCACCGCTCCTTTGGCCATCTCGCACAGGCGTATCGCGGCCGGCGTGGGCGCGAACTTCTTTCCGGTTCGGATGAACAGGTCGGTGTGCAGCTCGGTCGCTAGACTATGCAGCTGCAAACTAACTGCTCCAGGAGATAAGTAAACGTGCTCTGCAGCCCGTGTGACGCTTCCATACTCCATCACTGCGAGGAAAAGCTCCAGCTGCCGAATATCCATCTTGACTACTGATTCACACCGGACGCAAGAAACCCGCCATCCACCGCAATGCACTGCCCGGTGATGAAACTCGCAGCATCCGATGCCAAGAATATCGCAATACCTACCAGCTCAGGAATTTTGCCAAAGCGCTTCATAGGTGTTCGCATCAGCAGTTCCCGGCCGCGGTCGGTTCCATCCAGGAGACCAGCATTCAGCTCCGTTCGAAATACTCCAGGCGCAATCGCATTCACCATCACATTCTTTTGCGCCCATTCCACTGCGAGGCTTCTCGTCAAACCAAGAACGCCGGATTTCGATGCTGCGTAAGCCGCCACTTCGAAGAAGCTCACAAACGAGTTCAGCGACGCGATGTTCACCACTCGGCCATGCCCGCTCCCGACCAGCGGCTCATAGAAGCTCTGGCAGGCGCGAAGCGTGCCCGTCAGATTCACATCCACCAGCGTGTTCCACTCAGCCTCGGTAATGTTGATCGTTGGCTTGCGAAAGATCTGGCCGGCGGAGTTCACCAGAATGTCGACGCGCCCGAATTGCGCGAGCACAGCGTCTCGCAGCGCATCGATAGACGCCCGGCTTGACGCGTCCACGATTTGCCGCAAGCTCTTCCTGCCCGTCCTTTCGATCTCTTCCGCTACTTCACGAACCTTGTCCTCCCGCCGGCCGGTTGCGATTACGTCCGCCCCTGCCTGCGCGAGTCCCGAAGCGATCGCGCGTCCTATTCCCGACGTTCCGCCCATCACTACCGCGACGCGCCCCGTCAGATCGAAGAGTTCTTTCGACATTTGCTTATGCCCCAATAAACAGCGGCTTGATGTGGCGATCGAATAAATTCGTTGTGACGTTCTTTGCCACGGTGTCCTCCATCTCTTCCAAAAGCTTCAAGTATCGATCGCCCATCTTTGCGGCTATCTTGAATCCTACATGCAGCAGTTGCCGGATGCTGCTGTTGTAAGCCGGAGATTTCGGATCGTGCCGCAATGCGGAGACAAATTGATCTGAATCCCACCGGTTCAGTTCTTCAGGTTTGGGAAGCTTAGCCGGATCGATGTCGATCACCGCAGCGTACGGCGCGGACAGCTCTTCCAGGTGAGCATAGGCCTCAGCATAAATTTCTTTCGCCAGCTTGAGCCCTTCGCCGCCCGCTTCCGCAAGTCCGATCAACTCTTCCAGCCAGGTTGTGCCTGCCGTCTTCAGGTGTACGCCGGCATCGAACTTGTGCATGGCCTCGCGAATGGGTTTATAAATGGAAAATTTGTCGCTCCCCGAATGCACGCTGAGCTTCAGATTCTGCGGAAGCCCGTACTGCTCGACCGCGTGAACGATAACCGCGACATCATCTGAGAACTCTTGTGCAAACTTCTTCAGGTCGCCCTCATAATCGACGCCCTTGTTGAAACGGCCCGTGAATTTGGGCGCGATGGTCTGAATCGGAATGCCTTCATCCGCTATCGCCGCCAGAATGGACAGTAGTTCTTCCGGCGTTTGCGGCTTGTCCGTCTCATCCATCGATACTTCGGCAATGAAGTTACCTTTGCCTTTGATGTTTTCGATGTGCCGGTAAATGCGCCCGGCTTCTCGCACCGCCTCCGCGGGCTGGCCAATCATCTCCGCAACGTCGATGGTGAAGAAATCGCATGGCTGCGCGAATCGGTCCACCGTCTGAAGCGTGATGTGGTCGGCATCGACATGATACGGCTTTTTCCATTGCAAGGTCTTCACGGCTTCATCGGCGGCTTTACGTGTAGTGCTCGGATCCGAGCCGATAATCGTGTGTTCGCGGTTGGATTTGTTCCAAACCGGAATAACCTCAACACCTTTTTCCGCCGCCAATATACATGCCCGTAACTGCGCTTTGGCCTGATGCGCGAAGCGGTCTCCAACTCCAATCGAGTATTTGGAAAGTAACATAGGATTCATATTTAGCTGCTTTTCAGATCTTCCGTGGTGATCGCTTGCCATTCACCGTAACGTCGTTCACTTTCACACCTTCCACGTTCTTGAAGAAGTTTCCTTCCGCCGCGTTGTTGAAGACGCAATGTGAAAGCTCGACGCCGGTAATCGGCGCATTCGCATATCCGCGGAGATAGATCCCGTACTTACTCTTCTCGCATTTCACATCGCTGACAAAGATGTTCTTTACCACAGGTTTGAACGGGCCGCCTTCGCCCTCTTCATAGAAGAAATCGACCGTGATAACAGCGTCCGCCACCTGTCCCACGGTGACATTCGTAAAGAAAATGCCGTCTATGACTCCGCCCCGGTAGGAATTCGTCTTGATGCGCAGCGCCCGTTGCAGATGCGGGCTGCTCATCTGGCAGCGGCGGACGTAAATGTCTTTCATCCCGCCGGAGACTTCGCTTCCAATGGACACGCCGCCATGGCCATCTTTCATCACGCAGTCTTGCACGATTACATTCGTCGTCGGCACACCCACGCGCCGGCCATCGCGATTCCGTCCGGCTTTGATCGCAATACAGTCATCGCCCGTGCTGAACGTACACTTCTCGATGAGGACATCGGAACATGCATCGGGATCGCAGCCATCGTTATTCGGGCCATGGCTGTCGATATTGACGTCGCGCACCGTCACATTCCGGCAGAGCGTCGGATTTAATTCCCACATTGGGGACCGCTTAACCGTGAATCCTTCCAGCAGCACGTTCTTGCAGCGGTAGGGCTGAACGAAGTTCGGTCTTAGATAATGGCCGGCGCCGAAGACGCGTTTCTCGACAGGCACGTCGTGGTTGCCCATCTTCTCCACCAGCGTGCTTACGTCATTCTGACTGTTCCGTTCATCTCGTGTTGCGCCGCCGCGCGCCTTCCGGGTCCAATCCCACCAGTGCTGCTCGTCGGCTTGTCCGTCCAGCAGCCCAGGACCGGTGATTCCGATGTTCTGTTTCTCGAAAGCATAGATCAAGGGTGAATAATTCATGCATTCCGTGCTCTCGAAGCGCGTGTAGACAACGGGCAGATAGTCGTTAGGATCGGTGCTGAACAGCAGAGTGGCGCCTTCGGAAAGATACAGATTGACATTGGTTTCCAGGTGAATGGCGCCCGTCAGAAAGATGCCTTTAGGAATAACGACGCGCCCGCCTCCGGCCGCGCTGCAAGCCTGGATGGCATTCTTGATCGGATCCGTACACTTCTTCTGCCCATCACCCACCGCCCCGTAATTTGTCACATCGAAATCGCGATTTGGAAAAGACGGTGCTTTGATGCGTCCGAGGCTGTACGTCGGCCAGGCTGCTGCCATGAGCCACAAAAGATCTCGACGGGTCATAATCTCTACCTCGATTCGTCGCGCGGCATGGGTACGAATCTGCCTTCGCACGAGTTCCCACTCGGCAACTTAACCGGCGTTTGGGTCACGTGAACGTCCTTGCCTCTAACCTCGAAATTCACAGGACCGGGCCCCATTGTGAAATCCGCAAACGTCGCAGAAATATTCGAGGCCGCGCCTCCGGCTATCGTCACGCCATCGAAATTCATCTGCAGCCGGTGATTTGCGTCATAGCCTTCTAGAGTGATCTTGCCGGGTCCGTAGATATGGACGTTTCGTAAGGTGATGTTCCGGAAGGTAGGCAGCTTGTTCCGCTCCTTCCCATAGAACGAATAGTTCGTATCCATGAAGATCGGGTTCTTCGTATCTCGAATGCAGACGTCTTGGTAAATAACATCTTCAACCAGTCCGCCGCGGCTTGAGTTCGACTTGATGCGAATCCCGTTATCCGCTCCATCGATGGACAAATCCTCCACGTGAATGTGATTCGCTCCAGCGTCCGTCTCGCTACCGATCGACATTCCATGTCCGGTGTAGAAGTGATTATGCAGGATGCTCATGTTCGTGGACGGTCCTGAATTCCCACCTGCCTTAATCGCGACGTTATCATCGCCCGCGTGAATGTAGCAGTGCGTAATAGTGACGTTGGTGGAGTTGGCGGGATCGATCCCGTCTGTGTTTCGCGCCGTTTTCGGAGTATCGATGATCACGCCCCAAGCCGTGAAGCCATCGCCCTGGCTATAGGAGACGTGAAAATTCGGCGAGTTCTTCAACGTGATCTTATAGAGCGTGAAATCGTTGCAGTGCGACAGGATCATCAGGCGCGGGCAGTTCTGATTCTGGTTTTTGACTTTCGCCTCTTGCGCCAGATCCCACCAGGAGACATTTTCGCCCAGGAGTTTCGCTCCGCCCCGGCCGTCAATAACACCTTCGCCGATTACGCCCGCATGATCGGCATGATCGCCATTGATGAGCGCCCTGCACCCATGTCCGATACTGTCCACGGTGCCGCAACGTCCCGGAGTTAAATCGTAATCGCGCGGGTTCCGGGAGCCAAACAGAATCACGCCTTTGCCCACGTGCAACGTTACGCCGGTTCGAAGAAGCAAGGGGCCAGCAAGGAACGCATTGTTCCTGCCGTCCGGCTGCAACTCAACGGCTTGTCCGCTCGCGCAGTGATCTAGCGCTTGTTGAATTCGATCCGTATCGGGTTTGTTCTCGTCGGGGTCTGCCAAGTTGGCTCTCAAGACAGCGCATGAGGAAGGAATCACCGGTTCCGTGACACCTCTTGTATCTTGCGCTAGTGCTGCGAGACCCCAGAGCAACAGAAGAGCGGCAACTCGCACGAGATTAGAAAACGAAGCGTGCGCCCAATTGCACAGCTCGCGGACTGTTGGCCTGGGATTGGATCAGTCCAAACGTGCTGCTGGTGGCACTGCTGACCGTCGGAGCGCTGAAGACCGGATGGTTGAAAACGTTGTAGACTTCGAAGCGCAACTGGAAGTATTTCGACTCGGTGATGTTGAAGTTCTTGAGCAGCGATCCGTCGAGCTCATTCTGATCCTGCTGCCGCAGATTTCCGAAGGTCGTTGAAAACGTCCGGATGTTGTCAACTGGCTGGTCGGCAGATTTGAGATCGAACGCTTGTAAATTGAAGGCTTGGCCATTGCCATTACTGCTATTCAGATTGATCGGTCCGCCGAAACCATTACAAGCCGGACTGGGGGCAGTACAATAAACTACGTTAGCCGTAAAAACGATGGGTGCTCCTATTTGCCAAAGATAGATGCCGTTTGTCACCCAGCCGCCTAGAACAGCGTTCAAAATGCCGTTGTGCAGATCCAACGCTTTACCCTTACCGATCGGAAATTCGTAACTAAATCCGACTGCGATGTGGTGTGGATGGTCGAAGGGAGAGACGCGGGTCTCCGGGCCTAGATCGGAATCGTTCAGATAGTCGTCGCGTTCCATGAACTTCGAATACGCGTAGTTGGCAATCAGCGAAAGGCCGCTGCTGTATCTCTTCTCGATCCGGGTATTCAAGCTATTGAACCAGGAAGAGCCTTCCGTATTGTTTTGCATGAGCACGCCGTTGATGCCGCCGGATAAGCTGCCTCCGTTTGCCACGACGGGAAATTCCGGATACGGCGCGAGGAGTTGTATCAGATTTACTGTTGAATTATTGATAGTGCCATTCGGATTCAGCTTGCTGAAAGGATTAGGAACACTTTGCGTCAAAGCGGTATTGACCGCGTTATCCGCTGCATCTCTGTAATTTGAAGTGCTCAGATATTGCCGGGGAAGGAAGTTCAACTCCTGCTGCGGAATCGGAACATGAATTCCGCGATTGCCGATGTACCCGACCTCCAGGATCAGATTCGGGGAAAGCTGTTGCTGGACATCGAATTCCCAACGCTCCGAATAAGGATTCTTGATGTTGGGCGCCAGGAAGCTGACGTTCTGGCCCACGAACGTCCCTAGACCGAGCGAAGATCCCACGGGCTGAAGAATTCCGCCAGGAAACGGGTTGCTTAGCGTGGTTGTTGGAGTGAGGAAAGTGCTCGGTACGGGGAAGGTCGTGCTTTGGCTGAAGCCTTCCTGATTGACAATCGGCGAGGACGAGATGTTGCCGCTGTTATTGATGTTTGCCAGCCCAGTTGACCACACCGGGGCAACAAAGATACCGAAGCCTCCTCGGATCACGGTCTTGTTGTTGAATCTGGTGGGGCTCCAGGAGAATCCGAACCGTGGACTGAAATGGTGGCTTGTCGCATGGTAAGCGTAGGGGTCGCTCGGGGTGGCAAACGTGAGCCCTCCATTTACGGGGAAGCTTGATGGCGGACAATAGCTCGGACTACTGGCGCAATCCTTCAGATATGTTTTGTAATTCGCTGCATACGCTGCTTGGGCCGCAGAGGCGAGTGGATTTGGATCTCTCGTATCAAAGCCACTTACTAACCGTCCATAGCGCTCGCTCATTCCGCTTTCCTGCTCCATCCGCAGTCCTAAATTGAGCGTCAGGTTACTCTTCACTCTCCAATCGTCCTGAAAGAAAAGGCCGTAGTAGTACTCATGCAGATACCCATACGACGCTTCGTTGTAACTGCCCGAGGTAGGCAGGCCGAGCAGAAACGCGGCCAAATCCTGGCCGATGGGTGCGGCAGAGGCACTGCTGGTGGGTCCCGTTGTCCAATTTGTGGAGAAGGTATACGATCCGGCCGCTGCCCCATAGGCGATGTTGCTGAGGACATAGCGCCGGGCGTCTCCGCCCGCTTTAATGGTGTGATTACCGACCACTTTCTCGAGAGTGCCGAAGATCTGGTAGACCTCCGATGGCAGGCTGGTTGCGCCGGTATCGCCGAGCGACTGAAAGCCCCCGCTGCCCGAGTTCGGAAAAGAGATCGCCGGCAACTGGATGTGCTCCGATTGCAAAGCCGTGTACGCCGGGAACCCAAGAGTAGTGGGATTGATACCAGCACTCGGTTCGGAGTGAATCTCGTCCATGCGCGTCCAATTCAGACGAACGTCCAGAACTGTGCTTCCACCAAAAGTGTGGACCTCGTCGATTGTCGATCCGAAGTTTTCGCGATCCAGAAGGGTCCCCGTAGCGGTGCTGCCGCCTCCAAATAGGTTGTTCTTGTTCTGGTCGCGGTAGTTATGCCGAAAATCGAAGAAGAGTTTATCGTTGTTGCCGATGTTGTAATCCAATCGGCCGAATTGACTGTTGAAGTTGTCGATGCTCGGCGCATTTACAAAGTAGTTGTCCTCGCCGTTGGCAAGCCCTGTGGTATTCGGCAGCGGGTAGAGATTGAGATACGCCTGCGCGATCGGGTTGATACCAGACGTAATCACATTGTTCTTATATGGCTGGCGCGTGATGGTGGTGCCGGTCTGGACGCCCGTGTACGGGTTGAAGATCTGGTAATTGCTCCCTAGACTCAGCAATTGTGAAAAATCGCCTTGACGCTCCGCCGCGGTCGGCACGGTTGTCGTGGTCGGTGTCGGCATATTGTCCTTCAAGCCTTCGAAGGCGAAAAAGAAAAAGAGCTTATTCTTGCCGTTGTAGATCTTGGGAATGACGATGGGGGCGCCGACGCTCAGACCATATTGGTTGTAGTGCAGAGCGGGAACTGGCTTGCCGGCTGCGTTGCTGAAGAAATTGTTCGCGCTGGTGAAGTTGTTCTCATTGAACTCATACAGCGCGCCATGCAGATCGTTGGTACCGCCCTTGGTTATCTGGTTTGCCGTACCTGCGCTGGTGTGTCCGTAGACGGCGTCGGAGTCGAAGATATCAACCGTCACCTGCTGAACGGTTTCCATTGTAGGATTGAAGGCGACTCGTTGATCCCAGGTCGTATCGGGCGAGCCGTCCATCAAGATCTCAGAAGCTTGAATCTTCGATCCGGCGATGCTGATAGATGTCGCCCCGCCGTTATCGAATGGGTGAACCAACCCTGGCTGGGCCTCCATGATGACGCCCATGGAAAGCTGCGCGAGCATCAACGGAGTGCGTCCATTAACCGGCAGATCTTCCACCTGCTTGGTAGTGATCGTCTGACCCGCCGATGCATTGGAATTGTTTACCAACGGGATGTCTGCCGTAACGCTGACCGTTTGTGACTGCTGGCCGACTTGCATTTCGACATCGACGACCGGGTGATCTCCGGAGCCGAGCTGCACGCCGGAACGCTTGAAAGTGGTGAATCCGGGCGCCGCTGCAGTGACGCTATAGCTTCCGGGAAGCAGAAACGGAATGGTATATTTCCCGGTTGCGTCGGAGGTCGCTTGGGAGGCAGTTCCGGTTTTCACTTCTGTCGCGACCACCGTTACATTTGGAACCGCAGACCCGGAAGCATCGGTTACCGATCCGCTGATGGTGGCTCGAAATTCTTGTGCGTGGAGCGCAAAACCGAGTAACAAAGACAGTACCGCTATGCGACCACTGCTCATAATGCCTTCTACCCCTGATTCTTGAGACGCTACGGAGGCGCGAAGCGCCACACACGTAGTTCCCCTCTGTACAGATCCTAGTTCCGGGTTCTTCGATACGTCAAAACAAAAAAACTCAACGAGGTATTTAGCCGCGGTCAACGCTTCCTTGCGGGCCATGATATGCGCCGAGCCGAGCGCCGAACTCAACAGCTCGTTTAACTTCTCTAAACGGCGGCTTGAGTTCATTTAGGTTGACTCAAAACCACCGCCTAGGATAATGGAATCACTTCAGTTACAAGGTCGCCGGGATTGCTGCTGAGCCGGTGTTCCGGGGCACGACTGCTTAAAAGGGGCTAGTGAATGAACCATGTCCGTTTGGTCCTCAGGCCTTCTTTCCTGATATCCGTAGCTTTTTCTTTTTGTGCTTCTATGGCTTATTGTCAAGCCGTAGCGGGCGGCAGCGTAGCGGGCCTAGTCACGGATCCGACGGGCGCCGTTGTCGCTAACGCCAGCGTGACCATGACTGAGACTGAGAGGCAGGTGACGCATAACGCGGTGACAGATAGCACCGGTCACTACGTCTTCACCGATCTTCCGGTGGGACCCTACCGGCTGGAAGTTAAAGCCGCGGGTTTCAAAGATTACATTCAAACCGGCATTGAATTGCAAGTCGGCAGCAACGTTAATGCCAATGTCACGATGCAGCTTGGCAATTTATCTCAGACCGTCGAGGTGCAGGCCAACGCAGCCATGGTGGAGACCAGAAATAGCAACGTGTCGCAGGTGATTAATGAGAAGCAGGTCAACGATCTGCCCTTGAACGGCCGGTATGTGACGCAGTTGGTTCTCGCATCGGGAGCCGCGATTACGGTGAGCCCAGCGGGAGGCGATCTGACTGGCAGCAAGAATTTCTACAGCTCGACTACTATTTCCGTCGCCGGCGGCCAAGCCAATGCAACAAATTACCTTCTGGATGGCGGTTACAACGTAGATACGTTCACGAATGTGAATATGCCGTTCCCATTCCCAGACGCTCTACAGGAGTTCAGCGTGCAAATCAGCACCCTTCCGGCGCAGTACGGGGAGCATCCCGGCGGAGTGATGAACGCTGTGACCAAATCGGGAACAAACAGCTTTCATGGAGATCTTTTCGACTATCTGCGCAATGGCGACTTCAACGCCCGCGGTTATTTCGCTACGGCTCGTGACACGTTGAAACGGAACCAGTATGGCGGCACCCTCGGTGGCAGAATCATAAAGGATAAGTTGTTTTTCTTCGGCGGTTTCCAGGGCACTCCGACACGTACCAATCCGCCTTCGACGATTTCCTACGTACCTACCGCAGCGGTGGAGAGCGGCGATTTTTCTGCCATTGACAGTGCATCCTGTACGTCGAACCACACCTCTAAGCAGCTCAAGAATCCATTCACGGGCGTAGCCTTCGCAGGAGACAAGATTCCGGCGACGATGTTTGACCCTGCGGCGATCAAATTGCTGCCATACCTTCCTGCGGCAACCAATCAGTGCGGCCAAGTGACGTACGGCATTCCCGCTAACAACAATGAATACGAGACTATTGCCCGCGTGGACTGGATCATTAACTCCAAACACAGCTTGTTTGCGCGCTACTTTATCGACGATTACACGCTGAACGCCAGCTTTTCTCCCAACAACGCGCTGGTGACGGTAAATCCCGGGAATGCCGAGCGAGCTCAGACCATCACACTCGGCGATACCTACACACTTAGCCCATCAATGCTAAATTCGGCGCATTTCACGTTCGAGCGTCGGCGCGATAATCGCGGACCTGCTGCGCAAGGCATCAGCCCGCAAACGATCGGCTCGCAGGTCTTCTCGCAGGATCCTGACTTTCTCTATTTGACCGTCACTGGATATTTCAGTACCTACTGCGGAACTTGCAACCACGCTTACTTCAACACCAACACCTGGTCATACACCGACGATTTCACCTGGATCCGTGGGCGGCATCAGGTCATGTTCGGCGCCGACATCATCCGCACCCAGGGAAACTTTAACAACAACTACGACCTGGACGGAACCTACGGCTTCACTCAAAGTCTTAGCGGCGACAACCTGGCGGATTTCATGCTGGGCGATTTATCGACATACAGTCAAAGCAAGGTTCAGGCCACGGCGAACCGCCAGACGAACCCCGGCCTGTACGTGCAAGACACGTTCCGCGCGAACCAACATTTGACAGTAACCGCGGGTGTTCGCTGGGAACCAATGCTGTTTCCTCAAGACTTCTTCGGCCGAGGCAGCGCATTCAATTTTTCCAATTTCTTGAACAACGTGCACAGCACGGTTTATCCCAACGCGCCCGCGGGCATGCTCTACTACGGCGACCCCGGTATCCCGAAGGCTTTTGTTCACGACAAGTTCACAAATTTTGCCCCGCGGCTGGGACTGGTGCTTTCTCCCGGCAATAGCGGGCACGATACATTTCGCGTGGGCGGAGCGCTCCTTTACGACACGGCCGAGTTGTTTTTCGACGAGCGAGTGCAGTCGAATCCGCCGTTTGTAGACGAGATTGACGAAAGCTGGACTCTCAATTCCAAAGGGATTTTGCCCACTTCGGCCAATGGTTATGGAACTCTGACCAATCCTTGGATCAGTTTCCCCGGCGGCAATCCTTTCCCGAGCACGAAGCCATTCTTCCCCGCATCCGCGGCACTGTATGTACTGATGCCCTTAAACATCAAGCCGACCTATATCAGCACGTGGAACGCCAGCTATCAACATCAGTTCAGCAACGAGTGGCTAGCGTCCTTGAATTACATAGGAAACAAGACCAGTCACCTTTGGATTGGCCAGGAGACCAACCCCGCTGTTTACATTCCGGGCAGTAGCGCGAGCACGCAAAACCGGCGTGTGCTTACGCTCTTGAATCCCACTCAAGGCACTCCGATCGGTTCATTGCCTATAGCGGACGATGGAGGGAACGCCAATTACAACGCGATGCTTGCCTCGCTAGAGCACCGCTTCAGCCACAACTACACTCTTCTTGCGAATTACACCTATTCGCATTGCATCAGCGAAGCCGATTTCACAGGCGAGATTACCGGACCGATTTTCGAAAATCCGTATAACTTAGCGCAGGACAAAGGTTCATGTGCCTTTGATGTCCGGCACATCTTCAATGCATCGTTTGTCGGCATGAGTCCACACATTGGCGGTGCGTTCTGGGGCAAAATTCTGGGGGGCTGGCAATTTGCTCCCATTATTCAGGCGCACACCGGTCTGCCCTTTGATATCACCTCGGGCGTCGACAATTCGAAGACCGGTGTGGGACGCGACCGGCCGGTGCAGGTTCTATCAGATATTTACAACTCGAGCTGGGGTTCAAATCTTCCTCAATATCTGAATGCAGCGGCCTTCGTACCAAACGCGGTCGGCACTTTCGGTAATGTCGCGCACAACGCGGCCGTCAGCCCAGGAACGTTTGAATTTGACGCCTCGCTAAGCCGTATCTTCGCCTTCAGGGAGAGATGGCGACTCGAGGCTCGCGCGGAAGGGTTCAACGTAATTAATCACACGAACTTTGCTGCGCCGTCTGGGAACTTAAACAGCACCTTTGGCCGCATCACGGCTACTCAGTCGAGCGGCCCCGGTCAGCAGGGTACGAATCGCATTATCCAGTTCGCGCTGAAGCTGCACTTCTGATGGATGGGATCGCGTAGCTTGCTAAAAATCTGCGCTGATCGGCTCTGGCCGCCATTGCAACATCGATTTTGTTCTTTCACCGCGCACAGCCTGCCCGCCGAAGTTACGATTCCCCACGCTCGCTGAAAATCGTTGGAATCGCTCCAGCAACGATTGCAAATGATTCTCAATTGTTTCCCAGACAATCTCAAAATCGACTTGGCCGTAATCGTGGACAACCCGGTTACGCATCCCGACGATCTTATGGAAAGGGATTTCCGGCAGTTGGTCTCGCGTCTCTTCCGTCAAACGAGCTGCCGCTTCTCCGGCAACGAGAAACCGGCGTAGGACAGCATCCTGCGTCTTAGAATCCTGGAGGAACTGCTCCCGGCTGTATCCGGCGGTATAGGCTTTGATGGCTTTGATGGAATGAAAGATATCGAGCAGGTAGGCGACCTGCCTAGGCGACATAGATTTCGCGAGTTGCTTGCAGGATCGAGTTTCGCCTTATCCCGTTCTCGTCGTGCTCGACGGAGCGGCGAGTGAGCAAATCAACTTTGCAACCGAGGATGGCTTCTAGCTCTTCTTGCAGACTGAAGAAATCCCATCCGGGATGTTCATCGGGCCGAAAAGTAACGAGCAAATCAAGGTCGCTGCCGGGACGGGTTTCCCCTCTGACAGAAGAGCCAAATGCCTCTAGCCTCACGATGCCGTGGCGTTCGCAAAACGCCCTCAGTCTGGGCTTCAAATCTTCCAGCGAAGGAGGAGGCAATTCGGTGGTCGGCATCTATTGCGCTCTACCCTTAAACATAGCTCAAAACAGGAACTCGGGACCGATTTCGGAAAGGCGTGGGCAACCGACCAAACCCATAGTCATCTCGAGTTCGGTTTGTAGAATTTCGACGACGCGTGCGATGCCGCTTGCGCCTCCTACTGCCAGCCCATAGACATACGGCCGTCCGATCAGCACGGCGGCGGCGCCCTTCGCTAACGCCTTAAATAGGTCGATGCCGCGGCGAATTCCGCCGTCCAGGAGAATCGGCACGCGGCCCTCGACTGCCTGCACAATGAGTGGAAGCGCGTCGATGGTTGCAGGCACCGTGTCCAGACTGCGTCCGCCATGATTCGAAACGATAACGCCATCGCAACCGGCTCCCACTGCGCGTCGCGCGTCCGCGGGATGAAGCACACCTTTCAGCAGCAAGCGGACCGGGACAATGCGACGGAGCCAGTCGATATCCTTCCAGGTGACATCGTAACCGTGCGTAGCCGAGTAGATGTTGCGGCCCGATGGCCGGTGAGCTCCGCTTGCAATGCTGCTGCCGAGTTTCGCTAGATTTGCCCGCTCGATGCCGGCGGGTAGTTTGAATCCAGCTCGGAATTCACGGTCCCGTGGCCCATTCAGTGGCTCGTCTACCGTGACACAGATCGCTTCACACCCGGCGGCGAGAACTTCTTCGATGATTTCCTTTGTGAATCCACGATCGTTCTGGACGTACAACTGAAACCACAGCGGTCGCTTGGCAGAGCTGCTCAGCTTCTCAAACTGAATGCTCGAGAACAACGAGGCAATAAGCGTAGCCTCACTGAGATTTGCGCCCTCGACCGTTTCGCTCTCGCCATCAGGATGAAAAAGCATGTGATAGCCGGTCGGCGCGAGCAATATTGGAAACGGGTAATCGCGATCGAACAACTTTATGCCCGTGTCGATTCGGCTTGCGTCCACTAGTACCCGAGGATACAGCCGGATTCGATTGAACGCCGCACGATTGTCCGCTAGCGTGATTTCCGATCCGGCGCCGCCCGCAAGGTAGGCGTAGGCCATTTCGCTTAAGCGATCTCTGGCCAGCGCTTCAAAATCGTCGAGTGTCAGGACCGAAGCTAAACCTTCTGGCCCGAGTGGCGTCACGGATGCAAATTGCCGCTGCGAATTAGAACGTGATTTTCGCCCCAAGTTGAATCGACCCGCCGCCCGTGCCGTTCACTCCTGTGCCGCTGCCGAGAGTGCCTATTATATATCCATAATTGGAGCTTGTGAGCGAATCACGCTACAATACCTCGCTCCCCGCATTGGCCTGGCACACCGGCTCGATGAGAAAACGTAAGATTGCGCTTAAGGACGTAGAATCATAGCTGGAGACCTCCAGGCACGCTTGCACAAGAGAAATTCTCGTCCCAGTGGACGCATCTCCAAGCGACCTCCTGCGCCATCATCGGACCCGACATTTGAGACAACTCGGCCGGCGCCGAACCGCTTTCTCATAGTCTGCATTAGTCTTGGGCTCTTCTTAACCACGCTACTGGTCTACGCGCCGGTTTACGGTTTCGGCTTCGTCAATTTCGACGATCCGGACTACGTCACCAACAACCCGCACGTGCGCAAGGGCCTTACCGTAGAAGGCATAGCTTGGGCGAGCACCAGCACCGAGGACGCGAATTGGTTTCCTGCGACGCGCCTTTCGCACCTACTCGATGTGGAGATCTTCGATCTGCGACCGGGCGGACACCACTTCACCAACGCCTTTCTTCACGCGTTTGCCACGGTGTTCCTCTTCGCATTCCTCCTCGCCGCCACTGGCGCGGCGTGGCCCAGCGCATTCGTGGCTATGCTTTTCGCCGTGCATCCCTTACACGTGGAATCCGTTGCCTGGATCGCGGAGCGAAAAGACGTACTCAGCGCGTTGTTTTGGTTCCTTGCGTTATGGAGCTATGTCCGCCGGCATTATTGGCTTACCCTGCTGGCCTTCTGCATGGGACTCATGTCCAAGCCGATGGTCGTGACGCTTCCGTTTGTGCTGTTCCTACTCGATAAATGGCCACTGCGCCAGCCCCTCCGCTCCGCCTTGCCAGTGAAGATTGCGTTGCTAGGACTGTCCGCAGCCGGCGCCACCGCCGCCTACCTGATCCAAAGAAGCAGTGGCGCGGTCCGCGAAGTTGGACAATTCCCGCTCGGCTTACGGGTGGAGAACGCCGTAGTCTCGTACGCGATCTACATCGTCAAGATGTTTTGGCCAGCGAGGCTGGCGGTGTTCTATCCCTATCCACACCACTTGCCGGTATGGGAAATTGCGCTCTCAGCCCTGCTGCTGGCGGGCATCTCGACGCTAGTGCTCCGGGAGCGGCGTTCGCGTCCTTATCTTGCGGTGGGGTGGTTGTGGTATCTGGGAACGCTTGTGCCGGTCATCGGTCTCATCCAAGTCGGTGCGCAAGCGCGTGCGGATCGCTACACGTACCTCCCGATGGTGGGCTTGAGCATCATGCTGGCATGGGGCTTGCGGGAAGTTCTTAAGAGCAAGGTCGCCATTTCGGGGGCCGTCGCCGCGTGCATGGTGTGTGTGGTGAGATGCGAAGCACAGATCCAATATTGGCGGAACAGCGAAACGCTCTTTGCTCATGCGCTCGCCGTCACCAGCGGCAACTACCTTGCCCACCATAATCTCGGCGTAGCGTTGGCCGACGAGGGGCGCTTCCCCGAAGCAATCCGGCAATATCAAGTGGCGTTGCAAATCGAACCCAATGCCGCGAATGTGCAAACCGACTACGGAAATGCCTTGGCAAAATCCGGACACATGCCAGAGGCGATCGCGCATTATCAGGCGGCGCTCCGAGCGCTTCCCGATTCGCCAATCACGCATAACGATCTGGGCAACGCTTTCGCTGCAACTCCCGAAAGGATGCCGGAGGCGATCGCCGAGTATCAAACTGCGCTGCGCCTCAAGCCGGATTATGAGGAGGCCCGAAACAACCTGGCGCAGGTGCAGTCCAATGGCGCCGAAATGCAATACAACATGGGTGTCGACCTGGCCAGGAGCGGCAAGGCGGAGGCGGCAATCCCACATTTCGAGGAGGCCCTGCGCCTGAAGCCGAATTATGTAGACGCGCACAACAATCTCGGCGTGGTGCTGGCGGGCGCCGGCCGGGTGCAGGAGGCGATCTCGCATTTTGAAGCCGCGTTGAGAATCGACCCCAATTCGGCCGAGGCGCACGTCAATCTTGGGATTGCGTTATCGGGGATACCCGGGCGAATGCCGGAGGCCATCCGGCATTTCGAAGCGGCGTTGCGCATCAAGCCCGACCCCGAGATCCAGCAGATGCTGGATCGTCTCGAAAAACCGAGATAGCCACCGGCGCGGCGGCCGCCGGCGCTAAACTTCTCGAAACGCTAGAAGGTGAACCTTACGGCCAATTGGACGCTGCGCGGAGCGCCGGTGCCAGCGTTGACCGAACCCGAGCCGCTGCTGAGCGTGCTGGTCACGAATCCGAAGTTCGCGTTATTGGCGGTGCAGCAAGTGGCGTTCGGATTGGCAAATTGCGGGGTGTTGGTTGTATTTACAGTTTCCAGCCGAAGCTGCATGGCGACGCGTTCGCCGAATTGGGTTGTTTTGGCCAAAGCGGCATTCAAGTTGAAGAATCCCGGCCCGATCATGGAATTGCGTCCAACGTTGCCGACCTGCTGGGCAGCGCCGGGGGCCTGATCGGCGGCCCCCGTGGGGCAGGCCGCGCTAGGTGTCACCGACTGGCAGGGCGGCGGGGCAAACGCTGCTGGATTGAACCACGGGCTCCCACCGTTCGAGGTAGTGTTGATTCCGTACAGAATTGTGGCGGGGCCCACTTGTTCCGGCGTATTGGTGCCGCCCTGGGCCAGGTTCAAGTACGTCGAGCTGTAGGTCACCGTGAAGGGAAGTCCGGTCATGACCGTGAGGATGCCCTCTATCTGCCATCCGCCGATAATCTTGTTCAGCCCTCGCGGAGCGGAGCTCAGGAATTGTTTCCCCTGGCCGAACGGTAGTTGGTAAACGTAGCTCTGCACAAACTCGATCGTACGATTGAAATCGTTCAACCCCCAATTACGGTGATATTGACCGTTCAGATAGAAGCCGTAGAATCCATCGTCGTCGCCGCCGTTGTAGTAAGCCATGCCCTTCTGCCAACTGAACGAGGAGGTGATGCTTAGCCCAGAGGTGAAGCGCCGATCAACCTTCACTTGCAGGCCGTTATACATCGAGGACACCGGCACGAAATACTGGGTTACGTTGCCTGTGTGCGGGAAGTAAGGCAGATAGGAGTTCTCAACCGCGGATGTGGACGAGGGGGCGATCAAGTGACTTGCATTGATGTTTTGAGATGAGCCCATGTCCACTCCGTGATTGCCAACGTACGCAACATCGGCTGTGAAATGAAACGGCAACTCCTGCTGGATGGAGAAGTTCCAGGCGATGACGTGAGGATTCTTGTAGTTTGTCGGGAAGTAGTCTTCCGTAGAACCGTTAAAGCCGAGCGCGGCAACGTTGTAAACCCCGTTTGACGGGATTGGCTGTGGCGCGGGTACCGGGAGGCCGCTCTCGAAACTCAAAACGGACCCGTTGTAAAAGGCTGAGGTATAGGAGCTCGCGCCTGTTACCGCTCCAATGTTGCCTTTAGTCGGATAGTTGTTGTTAATGTACGTATTGTCCTCAAAGGGCGTGTAGCTGACGCCGATACCCGACCGGATAACCGTCTTGTCCGTCAAACGATACGCCATTCCGAAACGCGGCGCTAGGTAGTTGAGGTGATTGACCAACCCACCATTGTTGGGGTTGCCGCCTACACCGCCCACCACAAGCGTGTTATTTGACGGAATGAAGTTGGAAAACTGTCCTGGGAAAGCCGGCGTGGCTGGCGGGTAAATTTCCCAGCGCAGCCCGAGCGACACGGTCAGTTTCTTGTTGACTTGCCATCTATCAGCGACGTAGGGGAAGAAGTACCACTGCCGGAAAGTCGGGAACGTGCCGCTGAAGTCGCGGCCGGTGCCGGACGCCTGGGGGCTGTCCAGCAGGAAGCTCGCCAGGTCGTTGGCCCACGAGGTGGTCGTGTTCGGGGTGGTCGGTGAGGTTGTAGTGCCGTTCGGGAGCAGGCAACTGCCCGCGCACGCCGTTTGGGAGGTGCCAAACTCGTAAAAACCGCGCGGACTGTAGGTTTGGGTCTGCAGCAGGTCGTCACGGATGCGGCGCATATCGAACCCGAGCGTAAGCGTGTGGTTGCCGTAGGTCTTGGTCACGTTGTCCACAAGGTCGATGTTGGCCTCCGCACGGATCCAGGGCAAACTAGCGGAAAATCCCACCAGCGGGTTTTGAAATGCGTTGATATAGATACCCACCAGGCCGCTGTCGAACTGGCTGATATTGATGCCAGGGATTCCCAGATTCGTGGAAGCATTCGTTCCATAGTCGCTCGGTTGCGCCGTGTTGTTGTAGTGCGCCACGCCGACGCGGAATTCGTTCAGCAGGGTGGGCGAAAAAATGTGGGTCCAGTTGATGCCGCTACTGTATGTCTTCTGAACTCCCGTACCCTGGAAGCCTCCGTTGGCGTCGCCGCCGGCACTGCCGAAAATGGGCGCTTGATAAACCACCGGACGCTGAAAGCTGAAGCGACCACTGACGCGGTCCTTGTCGTTGATGGTGTAGTCTATTTTCCCGTCGGTGAAATCGGTGTCCTTGGTGAAGGGCAGGCTGGCGAAGTAGTTGTTGGACGGCGCCGCGGGATTGAACGGTTGATTCGGTTCGGGGATCAGGGCCAGAATCTTAAGCGCGATCGGGTTCAGCATCTGTGTGGGAATGATGTTGCCGGCGAATGGCATCCTTCCCACGCCGGTTGCCGTATTCCCGGTTGTCGGATTGTAAACAAAAGCCGGGCTGGCGCCACCCAGGGCTTCGCTTAAGTTGCCGGTACGCGACAGCATCGACGGTATCGTCTCGGTGGTGGCGATGGCTTCGTGATCTTCGGAGCGCAGATAATCGGCGAAGAAGAACAACTTGTTCTTCTTGATCGGCCCGCCGATGGTGCCGCCGAAGTAGTTGTAGTGGACAGCGCCTACCGTGGGCTGGAAGAAGTTGCGGGCGTCCCAATCGTTGTTCTGAACGAACTCGTAGGCTGAGCCGTGGATCTGGTTGGTTCCCGACTTCAGGATCACGTTAGTGACCGCGCCGGCGCCGCGTCCCAAGTCAGCGGACTGGTCGCTGGTGGAGACGTCCACCGTTTGAATCGAGTCGAGCGGCGGGATTAGCATTTGCAGGAGGCCGGTGCGCTCGTTGTCGTCGATGCCCTCGATCTGGTAATTATTTGCCACGCGGGGGGCCCCATTCACTTCGGTCTGCAGCGAGTCCGACGCGTTAAAGAACTGCGAGTGCTGCTCTGTCGGAGGCGACGTGCCGGGCACGAGGGCTAGCAGGGCTTGAAAGTTGCGATTGCTAACCAGAACCGGCAGTTCCGACACGTTCATCGTGTCGATGCTGCGCCCGGTATCAGCGCGGTCGGTCTGCAGTTGCGCAGCCTCGGCCGTAACGATAACTGATTCACTGACCGCGCCGGGCTGGAGAGTGACATCGACGCGGACACTCGTATTAACCTCTACGCGGTTGTTTTCCTTCGTCTCCTTCTTGAAGCCGGTAGCTTCTACCGTGACGGAATAGTTGCCTTCGGGAAGGTCGGAGAAAGTGTAATTACCGCTAGCATTGCTTTGAGCGTTGTGCACAATCCCGGTATTGACTTCTGTCAAAGTCACCTTGGCATTCTGGACTACAGCTCCGCTGCTGTCAGTCACAGTGCCTAGAACTGTACCCGTAACCGCCTGCGCATACGCGAAAGCTTGAAAAAGGCAGAAGAGCGCGCAAAACGCGCCGATTGAACGCACTACTTTCATTGCTATAAACCCCTTTTTGACCGCAACAATCTCATAGACAGCGGCAGCGCCGCGTCAAGAGGCGAAGTAACCTATTCAGGGCGATTATAAGCCAAAACGCTTCCAATGTAATAGGAAAGAGCGTTTCAAACCGTTGGTACTGGGCGCGTCCAGTAAGGAACCGGACAGTTTTGGTGCTTGCTAGCGAAGCCGTATGCCGTGACAACTCTGGTGTGCGTTCCTGGACGCTCGCTCGAGGGCGTGCTCATCATGAGCGATGTCCAGGCCAGGGCCGAGAGCGACTGCTTCCATTCGCGCCAGACTTTACAATCCTGAGCGCGCAGCGGATCTTTTGTAAACGCTCAATCGGAATGTTTTGCGGCCACCTTTTTGAAGGTCTAGAAGGATACTTATACACGTGATCACGCGTCGTCTAGTTCAAGGGGTCAATATGAAATCCTGCTCTGTGCGGTTTTTGTGCACTATTCTTGGGCTTTCGCTCGCCGTTACAATGTGGGCCCAAGGCGTGACGGGAGTCATCTCTGGAACAGTGACAGATCCTTCGAAGGCTCCCATCGCCAGCGCAGCTGTCACCATCGCCAATGCCGATACGGGCGTAAGCGTCTGGACCGGTAAAACCAACGATAGCGGCGTCTATCGCGCGCCCGATCTGCCGGTGGGACGGTACAACATAAGAGTTGCGGCTAACGGCTTCAAAGCGCAACAGGTTTCGAACGTTCAACTTTCAGTTGATCAACGGGCCGACATCAGTATCACGCTGCAAGTTGGCCAAGTGGCCGAGACGGTTACGGTCGAGGGCTCGACCCAAGGCCAACTGGCGACCGATACCTCATCTTTGGGAACCACGATCACGCCCTCGCAGGTCCAAGATCTGCCGCTGCCCAGCCGCAATGTTCTGAACCTGCTGGCCCTCACGCCCGGCGTTTCCTCGGGCAGCGACATCAGCAGCCAGGGTGGATTAAGCTCGTCGCAGCTTTCGATTAACGGCAGCCGCACGCTTAATAGTGAATTCCTCATCGACGGAGTCTCGGTGATCACCGGTTCTACCGGAGGTCCGCAAACGCTGCCGCCCGCGGACTCCATCCGCGAATTCAAGGTGCTGACGTCTTCCTATTCGGCAGAATACGGCAGAACTTCCGGCGCGATTGTCACGCTGACTACCAACTCGGGTACCAACAACTATCACGGCGCTGCGTATGGATATTTCCGCAATGAGGATCTGGACGCGAACAATTATTTCAATAACCTGCTGGGCAAGCCCCGCTCGGAAGATCGCTACAACCTCTTCGGCGGGAAAATCGGTGGTCCGCTTTCCATCCCGAAAATCTACCACGGCAAGAACAAGACTTTTTTCTTTCTCAATTACGAGGGTCTGATTCAAGCCTCGCCCTATAATCTGCGGTCCAGTATTCCCTATGGACCATATGCAGCGGGCAATTTTTCAGCGTCGCCCACTCCTGTTTACAATCCAGCCACCAAGAAGCCGTTTGTAAATAACACGATTCCTTCTAACATGATCGATCCCGCAGCCGCGAAGATTCTAAGCTTGCTGCCGGCGCCGAATTCTCCCGGCATTCTGAACTCGACCGACAATATTGTGACCGAACAATTACGTCTCGGTGGGATCCAGTCATCCGACCACGAATATGGGGCTAGCGCGCATCGATCAGTCCATCTCCGACAACACGCGCCTGTTTTGGACATTCGTTCACTTCAACAACTATTCGCCGATACAGCCCGCGTTACCTGGCAACCCGCTGGAGTACCAGGTAGGCGACTCCGCGACCACGGGGTACGAATCGACCGCGGGTCTGACCCACACCTGGAGTCCAACGCTGATCACAGAGTTCCGGGTCGGTTTTTTCCGCAACAATTCGGAGATTCTTCCGCCGACGAACGGAATCAACGCAACCAGTGTGTTTGGCATTGCCGATTCGTTTGGCGTGGCTGCGCCGGAATTCCATATCAGTGGCTTTACATCACCGCTGGGCACGAATTCGAATACACTGCGGACTCAGATCGATAACAATTACCAGACGATCGTCACAACCAGTAAATCCCTCGGAAACCATTTGATTCAGTTCGGAGGCGAACTGCGGAAGAATCAATTTGACGACTACAACCCGATTGCGGATGTGAATGGAGACTATACTTTCGACGGTTCGATCACCTCCGCGAAGAACACCTCCGGCGATGCTATCAACGCGCTTGCAGATTTTCTTCTCGGCGATATCAAAACCAGCTCGTATTCTCTTCCTCAGCCTTTGATCGGACGGCGGAACTACAATTTCGGTTTGTTCATCCAAGACGATTGGAAAATCAGGCCTAATCTGACGCTGAATCTCGGCCTGCGCTGGGAATACGAATCCCCGCTGACGACTGCGAATAACGAGTATTCTCGCGTCGATCCCACTACCGGGCAAATACTCTTCGCGGGCAAGAATGCGTCCGACACGCTGAACCTGAGCGCCTCTAAGCTAAACTTCGGACCTCGAGTGGGCTTCGCCTATAGCGCAACCCCCAAGACGGTCATTCGCTCCGGGTTCGGCATCTTCTACGCTGGCATCTTCTCCGATGTTGGCGGCCAAGTCTTATTTCCCGGCTACAACGTCGAGCAAGCGTTCAGCAATCTCGGCACTGGCGTACCACAACCGTTCAAGCTATCCCAGGGCATGCCATACGTCGCCACGAACAACCCTCAGAACCCACAGGCGAATATCGCTCAGTTCAATTCGCCCTCGAACCCTCTAACTCTGACTGACTATGACGGCTTCACACAGGTCAGCCCGCTGCCTTACGCGGAGGAGTGGAATTTCGGAGTCCAGCAGGAGATCGCAAAGGGCACGATTGTCGACGTGAATTATGTCGGCTCTCACGGGGTTCACTTGGCTATTAACCTTCCGACTAACACGGTCCCGTATAACCCCGTTATCGATAACGCGGTTGCCCAGGCAAACACGACACTTGCAACCCAATTGGCGCGGCCGTTCACCGGCATCGGCAGCTTCAACTCTCTCAACATGGAAGGAAGTTCCAGCTACAACGCCCTTCAAACCAGTGTCGAGCGCCGGTATGGCAGCAGCCTCACCTTCATTGCCAGCTATGTATGGTCGAGATCTATCGATGATGCGAGCGGGCTGTACAGCTTCTCTCAACCCTCGGGTCTCAATCTCGGTCAGTTCCCGCAACAGTTCTTGGCGCTGAACAAGGGCCTGAGCGAGTTCGATCGCACGAATGTTTTTAATGCCGCCATAGAGTATAAGACCAAAGGCAACCGCTGGGTGCGGAACTTCGAAATCTATCCGATGCTCAGCGCGCAGACCGGTCTGCCGATGTATATCGGACAAAGCAACGAGAATCCCGCGCAGACCGGATCAAGCCAGCAGCGGCCGAATGACATCGACCCGGGCGTGAGCCTGTACACTGCGGAAGTACCGAATGGAACCGGCGTCCAGTATCTGTTGCCGGTCAGCGCATCCAACTTCCCATTGGCTCCGGTCGGTCCGTATTTCGTCGGTTCAGGGAAGGCACGCACCCAGGTCCTGCCAACCGAGATCGGCACGTTAGGGCGAAATGTGGTGCGCGCTCCAGGACAGCTAGACCTGAACGTTTCCGTGGGCCGGGCGTTCGATGTGACTGAAAAATTGAAGTTCACAATCCGCATGGAAGCCTATAACGCGCTCAACCATACAAATTTCCAGGCGCCGAGCAGTACCTTGTCGCTGGCCTCGACCTCTGCCGGAGTGCCTTATTTTAATTCGCCCGGTTTTGGCGTCATTACGGGCGCGAACCAGGCGCGCTTCCTGCAGATGGTTGCGAGATTCGACTTTTGAATTGCCCAGGCATTGAACGATGGTGAATCGCCGCGAGTTCATCGCAGCCGCAAGTTCGGTATTCCTGGCGCGAGGCGGTTCACGTCCCTCGTTGTTGATGCTTTCTGCCGACGAAGCGAAGCGTTTGCGCGCAGCCGCCGCCACGACGCATCCGATTCTGGTTACGCTGGCCGAGGAGGCTTTGAAAGCGGGTCCCTGGAGCGTCACGTTTCAAAGACCTGGCGCCGAAACCAAAGCCGGTCCAAATGATTATTTCAGCGAGGGCCCGTACTGGTGGCCGGACCCACGGAATCCAAACGGCCCGTACGTGCGCAGGGATGGGGAGCGGAATCCGGAACGCTTCACAGGGAACCGCGCAAGTCTCGGCAGCATGTCGGAGGCCGTTCTTGCGCTCGGGATGGGAGCCTACTTGCTCGACAAGGGCAGCTGCCGTAATCACGCGGGCGAAATTCTTTCCGTCTGGTTCGCCGCTCCCAAAACTCGGATGAACCCGAATCTGGAATATGGACAGGCCGTCCGCGGCGTTACTGCCGGACGCGGAACGGGAATTATTGACACTGTGTCGCTGATCCACGCGGTACAAGGGATCGTTCTGCTCGAAGCGGCGGGCGGCTTGGACCCGAGCCTCGCCAACAGCGTACGGCAGTGGTTCACTGAATATCTTCACTGGATGACCACCAGCGCGAAAGGCCGCGACGAAAAAATGTCGGGCAATAATCACGCGACGTGGTGGACGGCGCAAGTCGCAGCTTACGCTACTTTTGTGGGCGACGACGCGATCCAGCGCATGGCCTGGGACCACTACCGCGACTATCTCGTCCCCACCGAAATCCGGCCGGATGGCAGTTGTCCGCGAGAAGAGGGCAGAACAAAATCGCTCGGCTATTCTTCCATGAATCTGGATGCATTCGCCACCATCTGCCGCTTAGCCCAGATCGCTGGCGTTGATCTCTGGCATTTCAAGACTGCGAAGGGGATCGGGGTGGAGAAGGCATTCAACTACCTTATGCCTTACGTCCTTTATCCGGACGCTTGGCCCAAACAGCAGATTGAACGATATAGCGCGGACTCGGTCACGTTTCCCGGCCTGGCAGGACTCGGTTTGCCGTTGCAACAAATGCTTTCCGCCTACGCTCTGCTTCCGCGCGCCAAAACGGCCTGGATTCAATTTATCGATCTGGTGGTCAGAGGTACAGGGCCGGGCTTGTTGAGCTCGATATCCCCTTAGCTAAGCTGCGCGCTAGGCTTCTCTACAGTGCTAGGCGGGCCTAGGGCGCTCAAATCGCAGAAAATCGCCACCCCTTACCCTGCACCCCATCTCTGGCTAAAACTCACAATGAAAAAAGGGACCTTTCTAAAGAGCGTCAGGAGTATGACCTTGCAGAAGAAAACGGGATAAGTGGAGTGATCAAGCGCGTCCCTAAAATCAAATGAAATTCCTGTAATTTCGGCCGATATCAGATGTGCGGGGCGACACGCAGCACTCAGAAAGCGGCACTAGATAGCTTTCGCTGCGCACCGGGCTCCAGCGACTATACACCGGAGGGCAACCGATGAGCATTCGGCGAAGTAAGCTACGATCCAAGAGCGGGCAACTTGTGAAGTTCGTAGATGACGCGATTTGCGATGCGATTCACGGTTTAAATGGCTACCGAGCAGGAGGTCTGTGCGCCATCTTCTTGAGCGGTGAGGCGGAGAAGAAAGCGCGTGCATTTCTCGCCGAGAAACTGAACCTGGAAGAGGCGCGGCGCGACCTGACGCGACTCGCCAATGTGCTTCACCGAGATCAATTGGCAATTTCAGCCTCCGACGCGAAAGCAGAGCGGCGGAGCCACAAGCGGAAGGCGCTGGTGATGGGGTGAATCTCGTTCCGAGCCGCAAACTTACGCCGCAACTCCGATCTGGGTCGACGGCTGAGCGACCAGCGGCCATCTGAAAGTCGTCATAGCCTCATTGTTCGTCGATGTGGTTGACTGCTGGTTGGAGCGTGCCGGCGGATCGCGACTTCGCGATGTTGATCAAGGTGTATCGCGCCGCAACTGATGGCGAAGCCCTGATGCGCCTGTTCTCGATGCATCCATCCACCGCCGATCGCATTGCGCGGTTGGAGGCGATGAGATAAGAAGCGGGGGCTCGCTCATCCGACGGGTGCATTGCCGAGGCCCAAGTCCGCTTTTTTGCCGGAGCGTTCAAAGTACTCTTCGATCTCTTCCAAAGTCTTGCCCTTGGTTTCCGGCAGGAAGAATGCAGCGGTAATGAAGTAGATCACGGTGAAACCAGCGAACAAGAAGAACATAGTCGAATATCCATAATTGCTGACAATGGGCAGGAAGATGGCGGCGAGCGTGGTCGAGACTATTTGGTTGATCACCAGCGCGATACTCATGCCGTTGGAGCGGATGCGCGTCGGCATCAGCTCGGAAAGCGCCAGCCACACGCAGACGCCGGGGCCGATGGCGAAGAATGCCATGAACGCGTACAGCGCCATGGCGACGAGCCAGCCATTGCGGCTATCCGGCACGGGACTGATCAGGGCTTTTTCGATCTTCAGCGGGGCCGTTCGCGCGGCATCCAGATTTGCAAATGGATTTTTCAAAACGCCTCGATCTTATTGGCAGGCACGCAGCTTGCGCGCGTAATCCTGATGGCGGGCGCTGCCGGCTCGTCCGAACGCGCGACGTTGGTCGCTGCGGTGAAGTCTCCGTAGGAATAGATGACCGTCAGAGAGGCGCGGCCGGCTGTCGATGGCGTTGCCGGCAGTAGCCCTGGGCCGCCAACAGTGTGTTGGCTTCGGCTGATCGAAACGCAGCGTGAGTGTCTGGTCCGGACTGACCATCGATTGAACGCGCGTCCCGCGTGTCGAAGTGCAACTTCTCCGTGTGATGGAAGAGCGCGCCCGTAGCGCCGAGCGAGACGATAATGCCGGCGGTGCCGAGAATCAGCAGGAACTTCCGTCCCTTGCGATCCACCAGCATGACGCCGCCAATGGTCATCAGGAAGTTCACCAGCGTAAAGACCACGTAACCCCAGTGCGCCTCCACATCGGAAAGGCCGCTTTGCAAAAGAATATTGGTGTTGTACCCAACGATCGAGTTGATTCCCGTAGCGGTATTGCAGAACAGAATGACGCAGGCCAGCAGGAACGGAATGACATATTTCCGGCGCAGCAGCGAGTCGCGGACCTTTTCGCCCGCGAGGTGGGCCGCTTTCGGCAGCGGCACGTCTCTTCCATCTCCTTCAGTTCCGCGTCCGCTTGTTCCGAGTGCGGGAGCGAAGCAGGGCGGCGTGAGCGGCTTCGCTTCTGCCGCGCCGGAATAGCCAGCGCGGCGACTCCCCCACCAGCAAGCTGCCGATCACGAACAGGATGCCGGGCGGCAGCGAAACCCAGAAAATGCGCCGCCAGGCTTGATCTTTGAAAGCAAAGACCGTGGCGGCATCGGCGGAGCGGATCACGTCCGCAACGCGATAGCTGAAGTAGATTCCAATCAGGGCGGCCGCAACGATGCCCAGCGTCAACAGCCACTGAAAGATGCCAGTCCCTTTGCCGCGGCTCGACGCAGAGAGACACTCCGCAAGATAGAGCGGGACAACCACACCGATGAAGCCGCCACTGACGCCCTGCAACAGGCGGCCGAAAAACAACGGCCCATAACCGTGCGAAAGGGCGATGATGGGAATGCTGACGACAAACGTAATGCCGCTGAGGACCATCAGAGGCTTGCGCCCCATCCAATCGGCGAGCATGCCGGAAAACAGCGTCGAGATCACGCTGCCCAGCAGCACAGCCGCAACGATGATGGAAAGCTGGCCTGCATTCAGGCCGGAGGTCGCCTCCAGATACGGCAGCGCGCCGCCGATGATGCCGACATCCACGCCGTACAGCAAGCCGCCCAGGCCTGCCACTAGCAGAAGAAAGCGGTTATACCGAATCGTCTTTGTCGTAAACGGGCAATCAGAGACATTCTATGTGAAACGATTTATTGCGGTGGTGTTTTGGGTTGGTTCGCGCGCGGCCAGCCCCCACTCGGAGGAGCGCTGTTAATCCTCGCGGGCGAGAAGTGCGAGCGCATCATAGACGAACCCTCTCACAAGGTTCGGCCCTCCGCTTTTTGCACTGTCGATTGCAAATCAACCAACTTTTAGCGCACTACCCTTGACAGGTAGTGCATCGATAAAGAGGATATGGCATGACAGGCTAGCGAAGGCCAGTGCTCTTTTAATTGTCACAGTCCTTGTCGTGCAGTTAACGAGACATCTAGCGTCTAGCGCTGATTCTGTTTTCTTCCCGTTGTACGACAACCTCAAAATCGGTGAATTTCGGCGCAGTCAACCGACGAATGTCCTTACCAACGTTTTGGAAATCATGAAACGGGACGTTTCTAACATTTGTCGCCTGAAAGACCGTATGATGCGTCACGTGTTCGGTATCAGAATAGGCTATACAACCAACGATCCACAAAAGCGGTATGCCGCCAGCTTGATAGGTCCCTGTATCTCCGAAAATTACGTCCTCGGATATCGGACGGGACTCAGACGGCATAAGGCTGAAAGCAGTCTGTTGCTCAGAGATTATATGAGGGTCACGGGTGCTCGGAGGCTTACTCGAAAGATCGGCACGACGGCAAACGTCTTGTCCAACGCTATCTGGCGGGTTAGCAGCAGATATATTGGCTCCCGAAGTAGGGGGGAACCACACACTCATGACGAGGCTTGCCCTCGTTGCCGGGGCGTTGCCGAAGTTCTGGATATCGAGATGAACGTCTTGAAAAACGACGCCTACAGCGTAATTATCCCGATTGACATTAAAGGACTGGTCTCCGCTAACGGTGATCTTTCCGTTACGGATGCCTATCAACGGGTGCTGGGATGCCTCAAATCGCGATCGGTCGATATTGGCGGCGTTCTCAGTCGCCACAGCAGCATCAACGGTTCCCTGTGCTCCTTTCTCAATGGACAGCCCCTGCACCCTGCTTTCCATCAGCGTTTGGCTCATGGTGCCCAATTGCATCTGCATCGTCTGCCACTGATCGTGAGCTATATTCGCATAAATAGCAGCAGCGAGGAACGCGGCGGCAGTTGCGAGGAATGTTGCAGCTTGGGCCGCAAACATCCACCATTGCTGTCGATAACCCTTACGCTTAGTGGACTTCTCATCTTTTTCAATTTCATCTTCGACCTTCGTTTTGGTAGCTATACCGTCAGCCAACTTTTTTATCGAAGCTTGTATGTGCTTTGCGGCTTCGGCTTGTTTATGTGCGGCGTCTACAGTTTGCTCATATCGTGGATTAGCGGCAATCCCCTCTAGCCTTTGTGCAATCTGACGCAGAGCATCTAGTAGTGCATCTTCACGTTTGACGGCACGTCTTTTCTCGATAGCGTCATTCAGAACCCCACCTTGAACCGTGGCATCATCGACAATATAAAAAGGCCTAAGAGTAACTATGCTAGTTCATTAGTTCGCGAATGGTCCACACGTGGTCAGTAATTCCAGCGGCCATAGCAGGAGTGAGCCGTAGTGACTGGCGTGGACTGCAGAGTTTAAAAAGGAACCACAGCGCCAAACTGTGACCAGTGGTTCTCAAACATTCTAGAACGCATTCGTGAACCCGTGAATCGGCGGATGCCCAAACGCATCAGAGATTTTGGCGTTCGACGTCTAGTGCAAACGCGGTTCGGTCGGGATTGCCTATACCAAGCACGGTATCTGTGCTGACTACGCTCAGCGGGAGAATACCGGCGTTCGCCTTCCGGTGTCGCTCGATAGACCTTGATGAGCTGAGCGAAGTCTACGCGATCCTCTAAGGTGTCAGCAATGGCCGTGCGATATGGAGCAAGCCGTCCGTGGTGATTTGGAAACGCCGATTGGAAGTTGCTAAGCGTAAGCCTTCAATGAAAACGTTCGTGGTGTGCTGGTCGCGCTTGCCCATATGGTGAAGTTCAAGACCAGTTTGGTATCACGCTCAATTGCCACAAACGTATAGCAATCACCCATTCCTGGAGCATCGTCAAACTGCAATCTCTTTTCCTTCTTGCCGATGAAGCTCCAGATTTCGTCAGCTTGAACATTACTGACGGGAACGTTACGCAGCTTATCGCCTAGCAATCGTTCACAGCGTTCACCAGCAAGCACGAGGATGCTTAATACTGTATTGGGTTGAATCTCGCACAGACGCGCTGTGGAACGCACGCTATTACCTTCTAGAAGGCAGCGCAGAATGCGTAAAACCGTTTCTTGGGGAAGTCTGGAGTCTCCCAAACAGTCTCTCTTGCGCTGTAAACCGCTTGCGGCACTGCTGGCATTGAAACGTTGTGCTCCGTTCCGAGCACGTCCAGTTTTAACGGCGTCGATTCGGCAGTTGTGACAAGTCACTCTGTGAATCCCCTTGAGATTCGCAGCGCAAAGCCGGATAATTGAGTTGCGGACTCGTGCGGCTTCGGCTGTACGATCTACAGCCCAGGGCAACGTTAGCGCGTTGGTCTGGGCTTTTGCTTTACTGGGTATATTATGCTTGACCCTCTCAAGGACGTCAAGTAGAATTGTGTTATGGCAGGCAAGAAATTACCACCGGAAATAAAGGCTTACTTTGTGAAGATGGGCAGTCGAGGCGGCAAGCTCGGAGGCAGAATTAGAGCCGATAAATTGACGCCGGAACGCCGAAAGGAAATCGCACTTAAGGCGAATGCGGCTAGGTGGGCTAAAAAGACAAAAGCGGAGAGTCCGTAAGCTGCTAAAATCACAGCTAAGGTCTCGCCGCTTTATCTGCTGGCTGGCAGGCAGTCCGGATTCCAGACCCGAGGCTGCTAAGTCGCTAGATCTAGGGTCTCCCTTCCATCAGGAGATCCACTCCTTTTCTTTTTCGGGGCTGACTCAGGTTGCTGCCTGAAATATAACCCCGAGGCAAGGAGGCTGACCAGATGCGCTATGTATTCATCCTGGTCATGACGGGTAATGGCGACTGTTACGCCGTCATTATTGTCATATAGCCCCGGCCCCTACTGTTTTTAGCAGTGGGGGCTTCTTTTCAAAGAACACTACGAAAGCGTATTCGTACTCAACAGGTCAATATTAACACGCAGATCGTTTTGTGTGTCAATAAATGCATACTCTGACTTCTCGGCATTCTGTACTTTTTGGGCTCACTA
>CAWFWH010000044.1:0-35544 GCA_963819405.1 uncultured Acidobacteriaceae bacterium
CACTCGTCGTTAGCAGACTTCTCTGTCACAGGCGACCCAAAACTGAGCCGCGCGCGTCAGCAAGCGGTTTCCCTAACCATCGCCATGGGGACTGACTCTCTCGTCAACACCATTCTGCGTAGCCTAAATCAGTTCTACAGAACTGCCATAACTCGGTAGCATTCTGCCTTGCTTCCCTAGTAACTAAAACTGATGGCATTGCCCCGCTACGTGGAGTACAACCGGGTATCCGAGCACCACAGCCTCGAGTCGGTCGTAGCCATTACTTCCGAGCCCCGCAAGAACAGCAGGGAGATGACTCTCCGCCATACAGGCGTGCCGGACGACGAAATGAGACGCAAGCACGCGGGCGGCAAACAGACGGCCTGCGTTCATTGTTTCAGAGTTGCGAAGACCACGGCCAATGACCTCTCGAGAGTTACCACGGACAGAGCAGCTTAACGACCCAGTGCTGGCGAACACTCGCCGCCTTCGCGGGACAAATCCCGGCGAAACGTCTGCGCTGACTGATTGAAAACTGACCTCCGCTCGCCCCGGTAGAGATCATTTCCTATCTGCGACTCATGCCGATACGATTAAATTGAGGCTTTTTTCCCTTATGGCTTTAGCTGCGATTCCAGATGAAATTAATCGACACTTCGAAGCTGCGCTCGTTCTCTCGAAGCGTGACGTTTTGTTGAGGGTCTTGCGTGAAGCTGAACTTTGTCTTCAGGCCAAGGCGTTAGCGGCTGCCACAATACTTGCAGCTGTCGTTCTAGAGAGGCTTCTCTGCTGAATCCTGGCGTTCTCGAGGAAGAGCAAGATAACGTCAAAAGCTGGCGCGAGATGCGCAACCGAGCAACGCATCCCACCGGAACTGGAACTGAGCTAACGACGGAACAAGTGAAACGGATGGTGTCAGGCATCAGAGCCATGCTAAGGCACGCCAGCCGCCCGCACGCGGGATCGTCGTCACTCCCGTCAATCGCAGATGCGCTTAAAAGGACTCGTGGAAAGTATGCATTCGTTGAAACATCCGTGGACGAGTTTCTAAAACGTAAACATCAAGAATTGGAGCTGGAAGACCAGAAATGAACGTGGTTCTGGATGCCTCGGCGATGATCGCGTTTTTACGAGGCGAAACCGGCGCAGAGTTTGTAACAAATCACATGCATCGTTCGCAGGGCCATGTCTTTGCGACGCCTTAAACTTATGCGAGGTCTACTATGATTTCTCGCGTGCAAACGGAGAGGATGCCGCCGAAGGTGCAATAAATGACCTGCTTGCGCTGAATGTGGCTGAGCGCAGTGATATGGGACTTCATTTCTGGCGAGCGATGGCGCGTCTCAAGGCCAACCACAAGGTTTCGTTGGCCGACTGCGCAGCATTGGTGCTTGCAAACGAACTTGGCGCGGTGCTGCTCACGGCTGACCACCATGAACTAGATCCGCTGAGCACATTGTCGATCTGTCAATTAGCGTTCATCCGGTGAGCCGTCGCCAGAAGGGAATCAAGCGACCCTTCGTACTGCTCAAGCTGGAAGTTCAAGGAAACGACAGGAGCCACACATTAGCATTCAAAAGCCGATCCAAGCGCGGCGCCAAAGCCTTTGCGCCGAGCGCGTCATTCTCAAGCCAGCAGTCGATGGCCTCTTCTATTTCGGTTATGCACGAGGGGTGCCGTTGGCACATTACTCACGCTTCCTCGCATGGATCCTTGAACGCTTCACCGCTTTACAACTTCGCTTCCGGGCTCCACCCGATTTACTCCCGACGGCCGCATGACACTCATTACAAGGCATCTAGAATCCGTAACCTGCATCGGCGCGAACAGGACCGCTGTCTTTTTCCTCCTCCCAGTTACTCGCTCCTATCTCACGCCCCGTCCATTGCAGCCACGAAATCTGCACGCTCTCGCCCTCTCCTCGGTGCACCAGGGCCTCCTGCGCTTTTGAAAATCCACAAGCTGGAACTCTTGTAACGGCTTCCTTCAAGTCCCAGTATCAAAAGCAATTCGGCGCAGCCGCTTCCGGTCCTACCTCACGTGTACGTCGCCGAATTGCTTCCGATACGGACCTAAGACTTTTCCGTACTGATCGAGGTTCAAAGCGGAAGGACTGGCATGACAGGTCCAGTTTGGTCGAATCTGACGTGGATAGCGGTAGACTGATCGTAGAAGATTCTTGCTTAATCCCGAAATGGATTGCGCACTTTCCGTCTTTTGCTGCTGGACGAGGGAGTGCATTGAAATTGATTGAAGCAAGAGAACATTCAAACGCCTTCCTCATACGCTATGGCTGATTTTGCGATGAGAAAGCGGCAGAGTTTGCCGGGTGGGCAGTTGGCCAAAATCGCGGTGCTAGCTGTCGTCTACTTCTGTGCAGCCAAGCTGGGCTTCGGTTCGCTTTTGTCCACCCTAGCGCGACGGCAGTGTGGGCGCCTACCGGAATTGCGTTAGCGGCTTCCCTGATTTTCGGCTTTCGTGTATGGCCGGGTATTTTCTTGGGGGCATTCTTTGCGAATTTAACCACAGCGGGCTCGGTTCTTACGTTAATTGGTGTTGCTACGGGAAATACTCTTGAAGGTGTAGTGGGCTGCTACCTGGTAAGGCGCTTTGCTCGTGGCCAGCAGGTTTTTGAAAGGGCGCAGGATATTTTCAAGTTTGCGTTTCTGGCAGGAATGGTCAGCACGACCATCAGTGCCACGGCTGGTGTCACGATTCTGTCCTTGGGTGGATTCGCTGACTGGGCAATGTATGGGCGCATCTGGCTTACGTGGTGGCTAGGGGACAGCGTGGGCGCGGTAGTTGTGACTCCCCTCGTGCTCCTATGGAGAGAAGATCCCCACGTGAATTGGACCCGGGAGCAGATCAGCGAGGTTATTGCTTTGTTTCTAGGACTTCTTTTCACAGCCTGGATTGTATTTGGAGGCCGTTTTAACGCTGAGCTCAAGAACTATCCATTGGAATACATCTGCGTTCCTTTCTTACTTTGGGCGGCGTTTCGCTTTGATCGCCACAAGGCAGCTGTGGCAACTTGCATCTTAGCGGGGATTGCCACCTGGGGCACTCTGCATGGGTTTGGCCCATTTTCAAGAGAAACACCCAACATATCTCTACTGCTGGTGCAAGCGTTCATCGGGATTGTGGCGATAACAGGTCTGGCTGTAGCGGCCGAAGTTTCCGAACACAAACGCGCGGATGAACGGGTGCGGAGGTTGGTGGTTACCGACCCACTCACCGGACTTGCCAATTATCGGCAATTTCTCGACGTGCTCGATTCGGAAATCAAAAGATGCAGGCGCTATGGACGGTCGTTTGCTGTCTTGCTCCTCGATTTGGACGGACTGAAGAAGATCAATGATACGCATGGTCACTTGGTGGCAGCCAGGCGTTGTGCAGGTTAGCCAAGGTTCTGCGAGCCCATTGTCGGGAGGTCGATACGCCGGCCATACGGGGGCGACGAGTTTGCTGTGGTTTTTCCCGAGACAGGTTTACGGCAGGCCCAGCAGATTGCGACAAGAATCCGCGAACTCATCGCCTCCGATGAAGAAAGCCCATCTATCTCCGTGGCCGTCGGCAGTGCCGCATTCCCCGAAGACGGCGAGACCCTGGATAAATTGCTGTCGGCAGCGGATCGTGCACTCTATGACATGAAGCGCCCTTCAGCCAGTCCGACCTCTGGTGCGAGCAAGAGCCTGAGCGGCGCAACCGCAAATTGATCTGCCTGCATCCCGCGGGCCTTGGTCGATTTCTGGGCGCTTGGATTAACGGCGATTCCGTAATCGGTCACCAAAGTTGAGGATCCGTGAAGCTGAACACTTTATTCCGTAGGGAGGCCGAACGGCATTCCGGGATTAGCCCGAACACCACCTGAGCGTAGCAAAGGAGAAATCCCCCGTTCCGCTCGCGGCTTAGCGGACGGTGCGTGTCTGCAATTTGCGGAGGATCAGGAACGACGAACGCCCATCTCAGCCAAGATAGGACGCGGAGAGCAGTTTCCGGGACGCGAGTAGACGTCGAACTGGGGTCCTTCAGCAAGGCTGCCTCCTTGCCGGATGTATTTGCGTTCAGCGCAGTTCGATACCCCGCAAGGCCAGACCACGGGCAACGGAAGTGAACTCGCCGCCGGTACGGATCTTGTGATGTCCGAAACGGGATTCAAAAATGCGGCGGACCGCAGGCACGAAGGACGAGCCCCCAGTAAGGAAAACCACGTCGACGTCGGCGGGGTGCGCTCCCGTTTTCAATAGCAAGCCATCTACATGATCCTCTATCTCTCTGAGCTCCTCCTGTATCCAGCTCTCGAAGTCTGCGCGAGTTAGTTCTCGGTCGATTTCCATGTCGCCGTCGCAGAAATGCAGGTGGGTCCGATCGACATTAGAGAGAGTGATTTTGGCGCGCTGTACGGCCCGATGCAGCTGATAGCCGAGATCGTGCTGAATGAGATACAGAAGAGCGTCGATTTTCTTGGGTTCGAGCGCTTGTGCCGCCACGCTCTTCAACATGTTGAGCGTGTCGGCCGTTTTGAGAAACGACAGGTGATGCCAGCGCTCGAGTTTAAAGTAGACCCAGTTCGGGACGGGTAACCTTTTGCCGCTTGATTCGAGTTCGGAACCAGCTCCGAGAGCGGGAGAGATGAGATGGCGGATGATGCGGGCATCAAATGAGTCACCGGCGATACCGACGCCCTCGTTGCCGATCACATGGCGTGTGGCTCCTGACTGTCGCAGCGACGGACCGACCTGAAGGAGTGAGAAGTCACTGGTACCGCCGCCAAAATCGCCGATCATTACGAGTTCGTCGTGATCGAGAGTGGATTCGTAATGGTAAGCGGCTCCGACGGGTTCGTACTCGAAACTGACTTCTTTGAATCCGGCGATCAGGAGCGCCTCCTTCAAACGGGCAAGAGCGTATTCGTCATCTGCGTCCGATTCGGCCCGACGAAGCGCACCGGGCGGCCTACAACGACCTGCTTCGCTGTTGGACCGAACTGGCTTTCGGCACCCGCGCGGATATCGGCAAGAATACGTGCAATTAGTTCTTCCAGCTTGAAGCGTCTTCCGAACACTTCGGTGGTCTGCAGACTTCGGCTGGTCAGGAAAGATTTGAGCGACTGGACGAGCCTGCCCTTTTCATCCGAGGCGCATATTCGTCGATAGCGGCGGGACCACTCCATGACTTAATCGTGCTTCGGCCATTTTCGCGAATGCGGTGAAGGTAGAGCAGCGAGCGGAAGGACTCGGTTACACCGCCAGTGTAGGCGAACTTGGCGACCTCAACACCGTTCGGTCCGGCGAGCGCAATGGAAGTGTTCGTGGTTCCGAAGTCCAGACCTATGGGCATTTTTTCAGGATGGCAGAGGGCGTTATGTTTCCGTTTGGAGATTCTGCCAGAAAGGTCAAATCCCTCCTCGAACAGGTGTAGTGCTCCGTTGCTTCCAAGGAGCCCGCCAAAATTCAAAAAGCCCTGACTTTTGTTCTTACAGTCAATTGATGCTCCTCTCGCCCGAGAAGGAGAGTGGTGTACACGTCGCTAAGGCGTAACGTGGAACATTCGTTTACTGCCAGCGGATGCGGTGCTCTTCGCACCAGTCAAGCGCGATCTGCTTCAGCACCTGGTCGCGGAATGTAAACCAAGCCGACTCGATCCGGTGCCCGGCGGAGGCGTCCTTGAAATGCCGGAATGCACCCGCGCCGAGAATAGCGTTCAGCAGATCCTTGCGAACCCGGTCGGATGCCACCGAATGCGAGAGTCTTGCATAATGGCCGAGGCAATACCGGAGGCGGGTGGCCCAAAGAAAGCCGTTTATCGTGGCTTGAGAGCCTCAGCGGAGTGCGGGACGAATACGTATCTCTTCAATTCGTCGATAATCTCCGGTGCAAAACAGGGTTTACAAACCGGCGTAATTGTCATTTCCGGATTGCTGTCGTATGACGCCCTTCCGGCAGTTCATCCCCACATCCCCCTTCAAAACCTATTCTCGGCCCTCACCTGCCCACCTGCTGACATCCGATCACAAACCACACGCACTTTTCTTTTTTAAGCTAACGCTCATTCACTGACAAGCGATTCTCCCGATCCATGGTCGGTTTTCGCCCTTTCGGCTGCTACGTTGTAGCCGTCTGGCCATTACGTCCGAGTCCCGCGAGAACGGCACGGAAATTACTCTCCGCCATACAGGGGTGCCTGACGATGAAATGGGACGCCCGCATGTGGAAGGCTGGATCTGATTTCATCAATGCTCGCCGAGCGCTTCGGTTCCCGCGCTTCCGATGCCGTGTAGACATAAGAATCTGTCGAGAGTGCTGAAGGAGTCACAGCATCAACTCGATTAAGCGTACTGATGTGGTACGCGCCATACAGCAGTTCGCGGCCCGAAGCAGACTTCACAGGAGTAATTTATGGACCCTCTTGGAATCGTTGAGTGATTTCACAAATTGGGGTCTTTGCGGACCAAAACCCCGCAGGTTTCTGGAGCGTGCCACTCGGTTTTCAGTTTGACCGCAGCGCGATCATTGGATCGATCTTTGAAGCTCTTCGTGCAGGGAGATATCCTGCCAGCAGCGCAACAGCTCCAAGCAGAACGACCATGCCAAGAAAGGTAAGCGGATCAGCTGGGGGCAGTCCGAAACAGAAGAGAAGCAATCAGGCGCGAGACCGCCAACGATGCGACGACCCCGACAGAAATGCCAACCACCGCGAGTCGCATGGTCCTCCAGATCACATCGAGCTGCACACGGGTTTCCGTCGCACCAAGAGCCATGCGTATGCCGATCTCCGGTCTCTGCCGCGTAACGGAATATGAGATAACCCCATAAATTCCCAGCGAAGCCAGAAGCACTCCGAGACCCGCAAAGATTCCGACCAGCAGAACAAAAAAGCGTCTTGGAGACGTGGCGTGATCCACCAGCCCCTGAATTGGTTTGAATTCTGTCGCTGGTTGTCCGGGATTGATCCGCCGTAACGTGATCATCACACTCCTTGCCAGCGCGGTGGGAGGCAGCTTCGAACGCAGTACCAGGTACGCGCCCTCCGGCCCAAACTGTTTCGTCGCGGGCAGGTACATTTGCGCTCCTGCATTGTCTTCTGCACTGCTTTCGCGAACATCAGCAATCACACCGATCACCTGCGCCTCGGTTCCGCCTGCAAGGGCTATACGGCCAATGGGGCTCCGTCCCGGCCAGAGTCTTCGCGCGACTGTCTCATTGATGATGACTACGTTCCTGTTATCGGCGATGTCGTGCCAACTGATATCGCGACCTTCCAGCAGGCGCATTCCCATCGCCTTCAGGTAACCTGGCGACACAACGTAGACAAAGACCGGAACGAAATCGCGGTCCATTGCGCTTCTGCTCGCCTTTTGCCGCGATCCCCCAACTCCGGTTGCGGCTCATGGGCAGGTTATCGGATATGCCAGCGGTCTCGACGCCGGGGATTGACGAAGTGCGCTCGACAATCTCCTGCCATTTCGCAGCGCGCGTAGCCGCCTTTTCGCGATCGTCAAAGTCAAGACTGATAGCGGCTGCGCGGCTTGGCTCAAAGCCCAAGTCAACGTCCAGAACGCGGAGAAAGCTGCGCAGCAACAACCCGGCGCCGACCAGTAGAACGCAAGCCAGAGCAATTTCCGTTACGACCAGCGTCGAGCGCAGGCGGCCATGTTTTCTGCCGTCACTGGCTCCATGTCCTCCACTATCTTTCAGCAGCTCCTGCAGATTGCCACCCGACATGCGCAGTCCCGGCGCTGGTCCGAAAAGAACTGCTGCGCCTACTGCGATCAACAGCGTCCATGCCAGTACTGTTCCGTCTACGCGCACCATGCTGAGCAGCGGCAGAGCAATCGATCCCTGATGAGCGAGATACCGGATGGTGAAATACGCAAGTCCCAACCCGAACGCAGCTCCCGCAGCGGCGAGTACCATGCTTTCGGTTAGCAGTTGACGCACAATCCGCCCTCGTTTTGCCCCGAGAGCGCTGCGCATTCCAAATTCCTTGCTGCGCGCTGCCAGCCTGGCGAGCAGCAAATTTGACAGATTCACGCAAACGATCAGCAGAATCAGGCCAACCGCACACCACAGCACAATCAGCGATCGCCGCAGCTTGCCGCTGACGTAGTCTTTCAGTCGGGTCAGTTGGCCTGTGTAGCCGGGTTTGAATTCCGGGTGCTTATGCTCGAAAAGGAGTTGCGGAAAGAGTTGATCGGCCTCGCTCTGTGCCTGGGCTAAAGTCACTCCTTTTTTCAGGCGGCCGACCAACGCCAAGTCATTGCCATCGTCGCGGAAATCATCCATGATGTACGGCGTGAAGAGATCGACCTTGGCTCCTGGCGAGAAGACCGAGCCAAAATCGAACGTGTTCGGCAACACTCCGATAACGGTCACCGAAGTATTGCTCAGGTCAATTGCCCGTCCAACAATGCTGGGATCACCTGCAAACTGGCGTTTCCAAAACGGATAACTTAGTAACGCCACCGGCTGAGCGTGTTTCACAAATTCCTGAGACTTGAATAATCGTCCAAGCGAAGGCTCTACACCGAGTGTTTGAAAGAAACCTTCGGCGACAAGTATGCCCGTAACGGGTACCGGCTGGCTATTTCCAATGAGCTTGAAATTGTCGGGTCCAGTAAAGGCGAAGTAGCCGCTGACCGACTGAAAAGAGTGGTTCTGTTGCTGAAAATCCTGAGTCGCATCCGCTGTATAGGTTTTGCTGGACTCGCCGGCTTGGGGATTCTTCTCCACAATCCGAACCAGTTGCTGCGAATCGGGAAATGGCAGCGGCCGCAGCAAAATCGTATTCACTACGCTAAAGACCGTGATATTGGCGGCTATGCCGAGTGCGAGAATCAGCACGGCGACCATTGTGAAGCCGTAATCGCGCTTCAGTGTGCGGAAGGTGAAACGCAAATCCTGCGTCAAGACGTCGAGCCAAGGCAATCCGCGTGCTTCGCGGTGCAGTTCAAGAGATTGCTGGATCCCACCAAATCGTACAAGGGCCTGTCGCCGGGCTTCTTCTGCAGACATACCGCGCCTGATGTTTTCTTCGATGGCCATTTGCAGATGTGACGCCATCTCTTGATTGAGTTCCTGATCAAGTGGATCTTTGCGGAAGAAAGAGCGGATTCGGTTGAAAGCTTCTCGAAGGGAATGCCTCACTGTTCACCTCCTTCGCCGTGCATCGCGAGAACCCGCCCCATGACTCCTGAAAGCCGTTGCCAATAGGCAGTGTCCTGGGCCAACTGCTTCTTGCCGGCCTTTGTGATGGAGTAGAACTTCGCTTTGCGGTTGTTATCTGAAGTGCCCCACTTAGCCGCGATCCAGCCTCGCTGCTGCAATCGCACCAGCGAGGCGTAAATCGTTCCCTGGTTCAGTAACACTTCATTCCCGCTTACCTGTTCAATGCGGCGCGCGATGCCATATCCGTGCAGCGGACCCAAGACTTCGAGCGTCTGCAGGACCATCACATCGAGCGTCCCTTGCAAAAGATCGAGTTTGGATTGGCCCATCTGTACCTCGTGTGGTAAGGCCACATATTATCACAAAGCCCTATGTGGCTCTGCCACAGGAACATTTCTCATTCTATATTTGGAAGTCTGAACCCGAGGGGTTCGGGAACCTACGGCGGATTAGTACTGCTAAACGCCTTTGTATCCGGATGACTCCTCGCGTTATCGGCTATTCAGAAATTAGCCGGGGGTGGGAAAGCCAGCCGGCTTGCGCCTGGGTAACTCGGATAACGTGCGCCGCAGCCTTGTTGAGATCCTACTTCGTCGTGTGTAGCTGCGCCGCCAGTTGCTCCAACTTGCGCTCCGCCGCCGATTGCATGGCCTCCGTAGGAGGTTCGTCGGCTTGATCGATGAGAACGGTTAATGAACCCAGCCCATCATTCAAATCTGAGAATTTTTTCGCGACAGATTCTTGGTTTTGTTTTCTGGCAGCCTCATAGGCTTCATAGCTGGCTTTCATTCCCGCCATGAGCTTCTGCTCAAGCGCCAATTGCGCGGCAAAGGCCTCCCCAGTCGTGGTCTCCCTGGGATCGCGCCGGACTATGAGGGGTTGATTATAGATGTGCCCGTCCACTTCAAGCTTCACAGTGTACCGGCCGGGGACAACGAGAGGTCCAAGCGGATCGGCAGGTGTCTCGTGCGGTACCGGGGACATGGGATAGTCATGATGCAGCGATAGTGGCGGCGAATAGCGCAGATCCCAGACAAAGCGGTTGAGCCCGGCGTTGGCCGGCAAGGGATGCGGATTCGCCATCCAATAATCTGCGAAGGCCGGCCATTTTACGGGCCTAATTTCGCTTTCGGGCAGGGGTGCGCTGCTGAACTGCCGCAATAGTTCGCCCCGCGAATCGTAGATGGTCAGTTTGATGGGGGCCGCCGGCTTGCCCTGCAATGTGTAGTCAAGCACAGCGCCAGCGGGCGGATTGGTTCCTGCCGGAATTTCCGGCGGCATGGGAGTATCGGAGATGACGGCGCGGCGTAACCGAATTGCCGCCTTCGGCCGGAACAAGTGCTCTGGCGCTGCGGTAATCCGGGAATCCAGTTGCTCGAGCGGACTTAGGTCATCCAAGATCCAGAATGCGCGCCCAAAGGTTGCCGCGACCAAATCGCCGTTTCGCAGAGCTAAATCCCGAACGGAAACAGCAGGGAGATTCAGCTGCAGTGGCTGCCACTCGCTGCCATTATCGAAGGAAATGTAAACGCCATTCTCCGTGCCGGCATAAAGCAACCCCTGACGTTGGGAATCGGCTCGCACGACGCGGACGAAGCTTCCGTCTGGGATCCCTCTGGTGATTTCGGTCCAGGTTCTTCCGTAGTCATCGGTGCGGTAAATATAGGGTTGGAAATCGCCCCATTCATGCCGGTCCATCACCGCGTAAGCCGATGCCGCGCTGAATGGCGATGGCTCAATCATGCTGACGGTATCCAGCGGTTTCAACGCCGGAATGCTTGCGTTCCTCCAACTCTTTGCGCCGTCGCGAGTGATTTGCACGATCCCGTCGTCCGTGCCGGCCCAGATTACGCCGGCGTTGACCGGCGAAGGTGCGAGCGCGGAGATCGCGCCCCAGTCGTGAGTGGCTTCTCCCCACGGGACCGGGCGCAATGGCGCATCAGGCCGCAGCGTGAGATCCGGACTAATGCGCCGCCAGTGGAGTCCAGCGTCCGAGCTCTCAAGAACAAACTGTGTGCCCAGATAAAGAATGTTTCCATTCTCGGGAGAGAATACGAAGGGCGGAACGAGCGCCCCCCAGTAAGGTCCGAACGTGTACCGATATGGCCCACCGCTGCCGATATAAGGCGAGACGTCGAGAATCTGCCATGTTTCCCGTGTCCTACGGTGGATACGGCCGTCATCTCCGCTGGCGAAGATCCACTGCGGGTGGACTGGATCGGGCACAACGTAGCCATATTCGTAAGCGCCCATCGAGGTTCGCCAGTCCATGAACTTGATGTCGCCGAATTCCCCTCGGCTGCGCACTTCGACGGAGCCGCTATCCTGCTGCGCGCCGTAGATGCGGTATGGAAAATCGTTGTCTGTGGATACGTAATAGATCTGCGCGGTCGGTTGGTTGTACCACGTGCTCCAGGTTCGGCCCGCATTCAGGCTCACACTCGCGCCCTGATCGGCGCCAAGGATCATTTGGCTGCTTTGGCAGCGTGAGTCGCCTTCGATGGGCAAACAGGGACTCTTCGGATTGATCCAGAGTTCGTGATAATCGTCCCCACCCGGCGCGCCCTTGTACGCTGTGAATGTCGTGCCGCCATCCGTCGAGCGGTAGAAGGAAGTCCGGGCCACATAAACGAGGTCGCGATTCTGCGGATCCATCCAAACCCTGCCGAAATAGCCGTAGCGCCCGCCAGGAACGAGTCGAGGATCTTCGCTGATGCGGCGCCAACTTGCTCCTCCGTTGTCGGAGCGAAATAACCCGCCCGCCTGCTGCCAGTTGGCGTTCGAAATGATAGCGAGAACCCGATTACCGGCAGCGGCCAACCCGATGCGCCCCATAGCCCAAGCAGGAAGCCCGTGGCCGGATAGCGGCCGCCAGGTGCGTCCTCCGTCGGTGGATTTGTAAATGGCGCCGCCGCCTACGTCACTCTCGGGCGGCGCTGGTGGCGGAGGCACGTGATGATGCCAGAGGGAGGCATAAACCACGCCGGGCTGGGATGCGTTTAACACCAGATCGATCGCGCCCGTAATATCGTCCCGGTAAAGCCTCCTGGTCCAGGTTTTGCCACCATCCTCGGTCAAATAAACGCCACGATGCTGATCGGGTGTGTATGTCGGCCCGAGAGCCGCAACAAGTACAATGTCGGGGTTCTTCGGGTTTATGAGTATCTTCGCGATATGTGCCGTATCGCCGAGGCCCACATGACGCCAGGTGCGCCCGGCGTCGTCCGATCGCCAGATCCCGTCGCCTCGATACACCGCTCCGAACGCAGTGCCCGCGGCACCAAAGTCGCCCGTACCGACGTAAACGATTTCAGGGTTCGAGGGCGCGACGGCGACTGCGCCGATCGAAGCGGAGTGCGTTTGGTCGAAAATAGGACGCCATACCGTGCCCGCATCCGTGCTCTTCCAAAGTCCCCCCGACGGAGATCCCATGTAGTAGGTTCCAGGTTGCTCAATCACTCCCGCAACAGCCGAAACACGGCCAGCGCGAAACGGTCCAACCAGCCGCCACTTCATGGCCGCGATCAGCGAGGGATTGAACTGGCTCGCGGCGAGCGGCGCGGCGCCGATCAACGCGGCAATGGAAAGAGTAATCAGGGCGTGTACTTTTGTTCGCAACGTTACTTCCTTATTCCTTGCAAATCGTCCGGATTGACGGCATATGATGCACTACGACTATAAGCGGTTGAGAGTTGATACGGCCATACACGGCGACTCGTCTACTGCTCCGGGCCGCCACACTATTCGCGCCTGTTTGAGGAATCGGCGAGGCTTGCTTGCGACGCAACCAGGGGGCCCAGTGCGGCCAGTAAGAAGATTATGATGGAGCGCATCGAACGCGATTATACCGGCGGCTGAATCGGGTGCTGATTGAGCTAAGTACTCATCAACGGGCATTGCAGAAGTCACGCCGACATATGGGGACTAATCCATGGGGCAATCACTTCTCCGAATCGCCGCTTGATCGGCATAAGGGCGCTGGTCACCACCGACCCCGCCACACAACCCGTGCGTACGGGTCCGTACACGGCGGTTCGAGAAGTTAGGCCGTCAGTCCTTGACTAATAACGCTAGACGAAGCGATTTGAAGTAGGCATTTGAAAGCCCTACAGGTAGAGCTTTGGCCCGCGCGAGATCAAGGGCCGCGACCGCTGCCAGCGGTATTACTTGCCAACCGCGGCCCAGGTTGATCTTGTGATCCTATATAGATTCGTAACCCGGCAGGGAGTGATAACTCCAGTGGGGCGAGCACTCGGTCCGCAAACGGCCAAATGGCAAATACAGAGACGCATCACTCAGTAATAGCGAGCGAAAGCGGCACCTCGATCACTCACGTTCGATACCGCGTGGTTGCATTCACGATGACGCTCGCGGCAGTCACTTATCTGGACCGAGTCTGCATCTCGATTGTCGCGCCCAACATCATGCGTGATCTGCAGCTTACCCACATCCAGATGAGCTATGTCTTCAGCGCTTTCACGCTGGCATATGCGCTATTTGAGATACCCACCGCATGGTGGGCCGACCGCGTAGGGAGCCGCCGGGTGCTCACGCGCATCGTTCTGTGGTGGTCGGCGTTCACGATAGCCACCGCGGCAGCTTTCAGCTACGCCACTCTTTATTAGTTCGCTTTCTCTTCGGCGTCGGCGAAGCAGGCGCGTCGCCGAACGGGCCCGTGTTTTCACACGCTGGATTCCTATGCGTGAGCGGGGCCGGGTTCAGGGTATTCTTTTTCGCAGCTGCTCACTTGTCCGGCGGACTCGCCCCGATCCTTGTGGCTTACTTAGCCACGTTCCTGCACTTGGCGAGTGATTTTTCTTATCTTTCGGTTGCGTCGGCTTCGTATGGGCTCTGGATGTGGTCTTGGTGGTTTCGCGATGAGCCTCGCAATCATCACTCATTGTAGGCCCATCTGAGCGAGATCTAATAGAAAGACACTCGTGGGCTCGCGCCCGATCACTGGTGGCTCCTGGAGCGGATGTCTTCCGAACGCGAAATCTGTTTCCGCTCTGCCTGCAGTATTTCGCGAACACCTACGGCTTCTACTTCTTTATCACTTGGCTGCCAACCTATCTATCGAAGTCGCGCGGGATAGTGAATGTCTGGAGCTCGCGGTCTTCGCTCGTATGCCTTTACTTTTTAGCGTTCTCGCAGACATCACCGGCGGTGTGACGACAGATGCGCTCTCGCGCCGGTTTGGGATGCGAGTCGGCCACTGCGGGGTTGGCGGGAGTCGCATATTTATTCGCGGCGATTGCCATGATTTCAGGAACGTTGGTGGGCGATGGGGGCGTCTTGCTGGATTCCTGATCGCGTTGGGAGGCGCAGCGTCTATGTTCACGCTGGCTCCTGCCTGGGCGACGGCAATCGAACTGGGCGGAAGAAACTCAGCTGTACTCAGCGCGACCATGAACACTGCGGGGCAGATCGGCGGTATGCTGAGCCCAATTGTTCTCGCCTACATTGTTGACCGCGTCGGCAACTGGAGCATGCCACTGTATATCCTATCGTGTCTGTATCTCATGGCCGCAATATGCTGGATATTTATCAATCCAGAGCGATCCCGTGAGGACGAACGGCAGATGTGAAGGGCGACAAGTTTGCCCGCCAGACTCAATTGCTATTGCGCTCACCAGTCTGTGAAACGCTGATATAAACTAAATCGGGAGCAAAACAAGATAAGCGATGAAGGCTGGCGGATTTTTGCTGGGTATGACATTGCTGTCCACTATAACGGCAGCTCAAGAATTTCAGTGTAGCCTTGACGGCTACAAGCCCATCGAAGGACTGCAGGCCGGGATGAACCGAGGGACTCTTGAGATAGCCTGGCAGGGTGAAGCTGGACAGCAACTGCGGGCGCTCTTCAGTATTCACGGCCGCCGTCCGGTCGTCGAGCTACTGGCCGTACGTAGTAGCGGCGCATGGGATGTCCTCGGAAAGGATTTGACACCCGACTTCCAAGTCACCACCGGTCGGCGCCGCATCTCGTTAACGCAGCGCAACCTGCTCAAGAGGTTTGGTATCGATACGCCAGCCGAGGAAGACGTCAGAAAATGGGATACCTTCTGGGACGCGCCCTTGGTGGTTCCCGGCGGCCACGATACAACCGACTTGCCGCGCAAAGCCGACGAAATTCAGCGCGCTTCCGTCAGCTACAAGTCCCAGAGTTGCCACGTAACCAGCAATGGCGCTCGTGTAAGCGTGACATTTGATGGGTTGACTTTGGGTCTGTTTTCGGGCGACCTTGAGTTCACCGCTTACAAAGGATCGAACCTCCTTCGCCAGGAAGCAATCGCCAAGACCGACCAGCCGTCGGTGGCCTATATCTATAAAGCAGGTTTGAAAGGCTTTGCGATAGATAGCAACACAAAGCTTGTCTGGCGCGATACCACGCGGCAATGGCAAGAATACGCATTCGGAGGAGCACCTAACAACGAACCAATTAACCTGCGCGCCCGCAACCGTCTTGAAATTCTAGATACCGGTCGCGGGTCGCTGGCTGTCTTCCCACCTCCGCACAAATTCTTTTTCGCGCGTGAAAACGAAATAAACCTCGGCTACGTTTACTACCGGAAGGACGAGGACAAGAACTTCTCGCTAGGCGTCATGCAGCCGGAGAGGGGAGAAGGTTACGTACCATGGGGCGTCACCGATGCAATCTGGAAAAGGCGCACCGCTGCTTCTCGAGAGGAATGGGACAACTTCGCCCTGTACAATGCTCCTCCTGGCACGTTCCAGCACATGGCGGTCTACTACTATCTGAGTGCGACGAACGATCGCGCCACACAGCAAGCAGTTCTCGCCTACACGCACGACGACGCGTTCAAGCCAGTGCCCGGCTTCAAAGTGGTCGCAGGCCACTTTCACCTGGATTACAACGAGATGCTTCGCGACCGCAACACTCTGGATTACCAGCCCGGTTGGGTTCCGGTGTTTCGTGGGCTCGGCATAAACGTCGTCTACTTAGGCGACTTTCACGACGATTCCTATCCAAACGATCCCGGCCCCAAGCGATTTGCGGAAGAAAAGATTTACTTCGAGGGCTCGCGCAGAATGTCCGACAAAAACTTCCTGGTGATGCCCGCCGAAGAGCCAAACGCCTATTTGGGCGGCCATTGGTACCTGATGACTCCCAAGCCGGTTTATTTCTCTCATGCGGCTCCGCGGCCCGCGGAACAACAGTTCATTGAAGAGGACCCCAGCTATGGTCAGGTCTATCATCTTGGTTCCGCCGCAGACGTGCTGAATATGGTGAACCGGGAGCATGGCATCATCTGGACGGCCCACCCGCGCACGAAGAGTTCCGAAGGCTATCCGGAAGCCTATAAAGATAAGGATTTCTTTCTTAGCGATCGTTTCATCGGCGCATCTTGGGAATCGCTGCCCACAGATCTTTCCGAAAAGAGGCTCTGCGAGGTGCGCTGCTTTGGCACCACTGACGACATGAGCAACTGGGCTCAGAAGCCAAAGTTCATGATCGCCGAGGGCGACACCTACACAAAGTGGCCAGAAGACGAAACGTACCCACAACTGGCCGTCAATTACCTGAAACTTGACCGTGTACCTCTTTATAACGAAAGCTGGGCTCCGATCGTGGAGGGCATACGAGCGGGCAATTTCTTCGGCACCACGGGAGAAATTCTCTTCCACGATTGGGCCGTCGAAGGCTCGGGCGCGAAAGCCACCTACAGCGCGAACGTCGAATATACGTTCCCTCTCGAATTTGCCGAGCTGGTCTGGAGCAATGGCACCAAAGTCGACCGCAAGATCATCAACCTGACCGACACGACACCATTCGGAACCAAGAACTTCAAGGTCCCGTTTGACGCAACGGGTAAAAAGTGGGTACGGTTCGCGGTGTGGGATTCAGCAGGCAACGGCGCCTGGGTTCAACCCGCCGCAGTGCACGGTCAATAGAACGTTTGGTCGCACTTTCTCAATTGGCGGTTTGCCGACTTTACGGACAGATGCCGCAAGCTCCGCTGCTTGTGCGTCCTGCACGACCTTCCATGAGGCTAGAAGTCTCCCAAACATCGGAAATGCTCGGGCGGGACGGACGTTCTTCTGCCGGAAGACCCAATTAGTCTCAAAGATCCCGATGGCTAAGGGGATACAGCGATCGGCTGAGCAGTTCGGCCGCCAATGCCGATTTCCATGACAGTATTCTTAGGAAACACGAGGTCGTGTCCACGTCCCAGAAAGTTCGAATAGATGGATCTAGATCCACCGTATGCGCTCATGAGGATGCCGAGGGAATGAGAGCGTACAAGCAGACCCACGGTGATCCCCACGAGTTTAAAGGCCGTCGCGCCGCCAGCGACCGGACCGGCTTCGCCGACGTCTCTTCGTCCTCCGCTTCCGATCAGCGCCAGAGTTACCGAAACACCGGTTGATAGATACCGCGTTTTCGACGGCGTTGCGTGTGCGCCGCCCTCCGTATCGAGACGGACATGATCCTGATTATTGGCTTGGATGGCTTCGAGACTCGTGTCGACCCTCCGGGCGATTCCATCGGGAAGAACCAGCTCGTTAAAAGCGATGCGAAGTTGTCCGTTACGCTCGAAATGCCGCGCCGATCGCACTTGGATCACAGAGCCTTTCAAGCGGCTACCCTGCGGAACGATGAGGCGATTTCCATCGAGGAGGGGCTGAGAGCAAACCACCTCCACCGTCGTCGCCCTTGTGCGTGGTCGCCGAGTTGAGGGGCGTCAGAAGCCGCGCGTGCAGGAGGCTGCCGGCCGGCGGCGAAGTTCCAATTGCCGATGACAGTCTTGTTCGTGAGCGGCTCGCTTCCAAAATCGAGCGGCTCTCGAAGTTCGGTCAAAGTAAAGCGTTCCAGCGTCGATGTATTGCGGATGGACCGGCAACTGGGCAACGCCATATCGCACTAGCCGATGCATCTTCCCGGGCTCTTCAATCTGCCGAAGAGCATTCTGCCATTGCCGGTCGAGCCTCCTGCTTCGCCTGTTCGAGCTTTTGAGAAACGGCGTTTGGGACACTTTTCTGCTTTTGTTTATCACCGGCACCGGCTAACCGGATGACCTGACCTGAGCCAGGCGCAACAAACGTGTCCAGCCGCCTGCGGCTTCCCGTTTGGCAGCGTGAGGCTCGTTGAACTCCACCGTTATTCGTCGATCTGGTGTGAAGTCGGCGTTCAACAACGCGAGAGTTCGCTTCCCGGCGGATGGGCCGTCGATTTTAGTGATCCGCCCTTGCAACTTCGGTTCCAACCGGAATTACCAAGTGATCGAAGGACATAGACAGGCTGGATCGACCCTCGCTCTGGATCGACTGCCCGGCTTTCGTTCACGCGCACTTCCCGGGTCGAGAGCGACTTGAATAGGCGTCCCAGTCGGGCACCGTCAATGCGATGATCTGGGGCGCCGCAGCTTTCGACGGACGAGGCGGCCGCTGCTGGACTCTGCCCAAAGATGCAGCCGGCGCACGCACAGGTAAAGCAAAACCGCGTAAAACATATGACCTATCGTCATATCAGCTATCATGTCGCGGTGCGATTTCGATTGCAGTGGCACGGCGAGCGCTTCTCCACTTCAGAACTTGAGGACTAAACTACCTTATTTCTCGATCTTCGCAAGACTTGCGGATCAAGACGGAGAACGCTGTCGAAGCCGAAAGGCGATCGCTGCCGACAACCAACCTGCTCAGTGCAATGTGCTTGGCCGTATAACGCGCTACCGTTCCTTCTGACGACCGTCAGCTTCAACGGCTGGCACATGGAACCATAGCCGACAACCCGTCAAAGTGGACTACAGGGCAGACAAGAGATATCGCGTCCCCTTAACCTCTCTTTTTTACCAGGCTGACCGCCTTGAGGATGATCGCATTTTTTGGAATAGGCGGTCCGTAGGTGCTGCTGAAGCCTTGAGCAGCACCCCAAAAGCCGGTAGTTCCCTTCAGGCCTATCTCGGTAATCTTTTACCCTACGGGGGTTCATCCATTCGTACGCGAAGAATGTGATGGGTAATTCGTCCTGGTGTCCTCCCAGCGGTACTGCGTCGGCGCCGTAGCAGTAATCCCACTCTGAAGGCCGCTTCGCCCAACTCCATTCCTGGATGTTGACGCCATAGCGAATGGGGATCGTAGTGACGAAGCCATCTTAGAAAATGATTGGTACCAGCCCAGGAGATCGGCGGTGTCGTCCTGGTCCCAGAGCAATGCCCACCCCGGCCTCGTCGTGGCCGCACGCGCGGAAGCATGCAAAAAGATCAGGCTTGTGGCGTCTTCGCCGATCGCAATCGGACCGGAATCCTTGGGTAGTCCTGTCTTTTCACTGCCATCCGTTCCTACGATAACCGCGACCTTTCCAGCGCGCTCGGATAAATCGAAGGGAACCTTCCCGAGCGTGGCTGTTGCACTCTCCATGCCGGCGAGGTTGACGCCCAAGCCTGGTTCAACCGGCGGCATGTTGTAACTGGCGGAAATATGCGCCGGAACGATTGACGTTTCCGTGCGGCTAAGGAGGTTCTTCGCCCCGAAATCGGGTTCGAATTTCCGGCATCATGGACTGGATAACGCCGGAAAGGTTCCGGCCGTAAAGTGCATCGCCGCGCCAGAGCATGTTGGCGCCGCCCAAGAAATCGGACAGCTGATCCTTCCCAAAGCCAATTTCATTCGTCGCGAACCCAGACTGATGGCGCTCCGCCGACGATCGAGGAGCGCTTCATGCGGGCCTCCCAATTCGCCGCGTTGGGATGCAGGTTGCCGAAAACCTGGTGGAATCCCATCTGGTCGAGTTGGGCTTCAAAACTCTCGACTTCCGCTTCGCTCTGCCCCGTGGGCGATGTGCCGTCTCCCGTATCAAAGGTTGACCAGAACCAGTTGAAGATCAGGACATCCTCGGGTATAAGACTGGGCCCACCTGCTCCGGAGTCATCCCACCAGCCACCTTGTAAGTAAACCCGTCCGGGGCCTTCCTGGTTTGCAGGCCCTTGCCGCGGACGCCTTCCAGAAGCATGTCGCCCCAGATGATCATCGCGACACCCCTGCTTGCCAGGTAATCATGAATGGTTCTAATGTCTTCGCCGAACCGCTCGCCGATGTCCTTGTCCTTGCACCTGGGGCACAGCCCGACCGGCTGGAACAACTCATCGTGGCCGGCATGGACCCATTTCGGCTTCGTCAGCAAGTCGATGTACTCGTCGTATACATCGAAGAGAAGTTTATAGCTGTTGGGATTCGAGGGGCAGTACACGCCCGGCCATTTCGCGCCGGGTGTCTCCGTCAGATCCGGATGCTCCGTCATGAGGTAGTAGCAATGCGTAAACGATGGCAGTTCTGGAATCAGCTCGATGTTATATCTTTTTACGAACCGCGCGAGGTCGGCCACCTCTTCTTTCTCCAGATACCCTCCATCGGCGGTGTCCTGATGCGTGGAATCCGTCTCCCAATTGTGCGGCGTGCCGGGAGGAGAATGACGGCGCGAATAATTGGTGTCCTGCGCGAATTTGACCCAACCAGTATTTAACTCCGGATGCCGCTCAAAGCGCATGGACGCGTTCATTTCCATGATGAGCGTGTTGTATTTGTACAAAGCCATGAAGTCCCGGATGAAGCGCTTAAAGAACGGGATGTTGTTGCGCCCTGGAATATAAAGTTTGATGCCGCGAAACGGTTTGGCCGGCCAATCCCGCACGCGCATTCCTTTGAAGCGGAGCTGACCCTGCTCGCGGAATGCGAAGTTGCCGCAGCGACTGCAAGCCGTAAAAGGCGCCGGGGTGACCGCCGCCGGCCACCAGAACAATGTTCCCGCTGGTCTGGAGAATGTAGCCTTCCGGACCCGGATCGCGTAGGCTCACGGACAGGCCGTGACTTCCGCAATACGTCCGCACCAGGGGATTGTCGATCGATCCGATCACGATCATGTGGTGGCCCGGGTCCAAGCCGGGCCAACCGCTCGGTTTTCAGATGGACTGTGAATCGATCGCCCAGATCGTCGGCCAAAGACCGGGCCAGGAATAAATCTTGCTCTGAGGGGTAAGCCGGGACCGCTATGACGGCCTGCTCGTCCAAAACGAAATCGCTGCCGGATTTGATGTCGCGAGGCGTGGGGAAGATCGAAGGACCTTCCGCCGCAGCTGCACTTGAGCACAAAGCGAAGATTGCATATCCAGCGGCAGCAGCGATGACGCACACCTTTTCAGATTGAAATCTTCGCACCGTTCCTCCTTGTGAAAGCCGTAATTGTACTCTAGCTCTAAAGCTTCGCGACTATGTCCACGGTGGCGTCGCCGTTGCGGAACCCTCTGGGAGGGGGGACGAGGAGGAGCTGCTAAAAATTCGCCATTCCGGCCTTCTCTGTTCGCGCCATAGTGCTCTTGCACGAGGAGCATCTTCGCCGATTCGTCCACGTTTGGAGCCTGGCCTTGGCGAGCTCAGTGAGCCTGCCACTGACCGATGACCCCGGCCTATGCATCGCTCGAAGCACTAGGACAGCACGTGCTGTCCGCGGCCGGCGGCTAAATGATCTGGATGTGCGAGGTGTTGGCGTTACCGGACCCTGGAATCCGCTCTGCCCCGGACGCGTTCGCCATTATCCGCGATGCGGATGGCTACATGGAGCATGTCCTGGAGCGGTGGCGGACTCCGCTGAGAGGCGTGCCCAACGAAAAGTTGGAGACTCCCGAGTACCCGTCGCAATGGCAGACGCGCTACTGTATCGACTCAATGTTGGAGCACGCTATCAGGCACCCCATCAGCCGCGCCTTTCAGTTAGATGAACTCCTCAAGGATCTGTAAAGGCTCGGGCCGAGCGGGGTGGCGCTTGAGCGAGAACGCGCGGTACGAGCCAGCCATTGACCGAAAGGGCACCGGGTAGTCGAACGTGGAACCGCACTCAGCGGTCTTGCCATTGGTATTCCACATGGCTGAGAAACGCGCATCCCGCTGAAGTGACTTAGATTGTGCGGATCGGGCAGGATTTGGACCGACAAACGCCCAAGTCTCTTGGCAGCCCTGACGGATTCCACAATCCGGGCATGGCCAAAAAGAAACGTAAACGCGCTCCCAAAACAGTCCTCAAGCTGCCCGATTTAGAGCAGTCGAAGTCCGCAGTTCTGAACAGTCTTCCCTCCGTAAGTTCTCGACGTTCTTACGATCACGCAATCCGCGAATTTATTGAGTGGTATTGCTCGGAGCCCCGTCTCGCATTCAACAAAACAGTCGTCACGCGATATCGGATGTACTTGGAGCAGGCGCACTACGCCTCATCAACCATCAACCTTCGCTTGGCAGCGGTCAGGCGACTCGCATACGAGGCGGCCGACTGCTGGCCTTCTGAGCCCAGATCTCGCGGCCGGCATCCGCCGTGTGAAGGGGGCGAAGAAACACGGCGTCAGGATCGGCAATTGGTTGACGGCCGAGCAGAGCAAGAACTTACTCGCGGCGTTCAATTTGCAGACACTTCGGAACAAACGCGACTATGCCATTGTCGCCGTGCTTCTGGGATGCGGGCTGCGCCGCGCCGAACTCGCGACAGTCTCCGTGCAGGATTTGCAAAAGCGAGAAGAGCATTGGGTCTTTGCTGATCTGATCGGCAAAGGCGGTCACATTCGAACAGTTCCGATTCCCGATTGGGTCGGTAACGCCGTGAATTCTTGGTTATCAGACGCTGCGATCACCACTGGACCGATCTTTCGAGCCATCAATAAGGCGGGTCGCATTCCTTTAAATGGCTTCACACCGAAAGTTATCTGGGAAGTTGTCAAGCGTGCGTCTTCGGCGTGCGGGTTACCGAACGTTGCTCCGCATGATCTTCGGCGCACCTGCGCACGACTGTGCCATCTCGCCGGAGGCGAGCTCGAACAGATTCAGTTCTTGCTCGGACACGTGAGCGTGCAAACTACCGAGCGCTATCTCGGCTGCAAACAAAGACTGCGTGACGCGGTCAATGATCACATCGGCATTGAACCAATCGGAGTAGGAGGCACTTAGCCGACATATCGGGAGTAATGTTGCCGGAGCCAGTCCTGCGATATACCGACTTACGCAAACAGCCGCAAAAGGCATGCGAGCGGCGTTTGAACGAAGCCGCTTTGTGGCGGACGCTTGCGGCGTAAGTCGGCAGGCGGGTGTATCATTTGTCAGGGCAACTGCAAATGTCGCCGAAGACCATCTAACTATGAGGTGGACCAAAGCCTTTCAGTAGCACGAATACCAGATCACGTAGCACGTTCCCGATTGAATACCCTATGAGCAATTGCCCTGCCAAATCTCGAAGGGCCGCTCCCTTCAAACGTCTCTATCCAAAGTGACCCGGCGCTCAACCCCTCGCCGCGCCCCAGCCTTTCTGCGCCGAGTCACTCCAGAATAGCGGAGGCGGATATCCGCCGCTCCTGACCGCCCTGGGCCGGAGAATAAACGCAGTATCCAAGCCAAACAGGCGTGCAAGCGCCTGCATTTCGGTAACCTTGAGCCGATCCGCGAAGGGCACCCCCGGACACGGATTTCACCGCTTCTGGTGCCAGGAATACCCGGTAGAATAACTTCAATCTCGCGGGTGCGCATTGGGTTTCCAGCCACGATGGAGGAAGCGAACCCGTCGGCACTGAGCTCAAGAATCGCGGCCGTTTCCCATTGGGCTTTAAATCAGGACGCTCGAGTTTCGCAGCGCCTCCACAGGGGAGACGCGAGTGGCCCGCCTTGCCGGAATGAAACAGGCAGCCATGGTCACCGCGACCAGCACGACCGGGACCATGGCAAAAATGATCGGATCGCTCGCTGACACGCCGAACAATAGGCTCGACATCAAACGCGTCATGGCAGTCGATGCGCCGAACCCGACGGCGATCCCAATGGACGTGAGCACGAGTCCGGGCGCAAGGCAAGCATCAGGATGTCTCGCGGCCGGGCACCGAGCGCCGAACGAATTCCGAATTCCTGGGCTCGCTGGGACACAACAAAGGCCATGACACCATAAATCCCTAGCGCGGCAAGAAGCAGCGCGACTGCCGCGAATGCAGACATCAGGAACAGAGAAAACCGCCGCCGTGCCATGGATGCAGACATGAGGTCTTCCATGGTGCGAACCCCGAAGACCGGCAGTTCCGGATCTATCCCATGGACCGTCTGGGCGCGTGTAGGTATCACACTGTTCCGCGGGCACGGTTGCGCTGCAGGTCGGTGTTCCGCTGACCGAATCGTGGTGCTGACTGTCAGTTGCCGCAGTGCTTAGAAATGTTTCATCGGATTGAAGGTTTATTCAGGCCCGCCGCGGTACCGCTGGTTTTTTCAGAAGATCAAAAGCTGAACGGGGCCCCGACCTGCGGCGCACAAGGGGATACCGACGGAGGGAGTGCCTCAGATAAGTTTTCGCGTCTCTTCCGCTAACCGATCCAAGTCCCCTTCGTCGTTATAGAAATGCGGCGAGACACGAAAGTAGTCGTGTCTGGCGGCGACCAGCACTCGCCGCGATCTCAACTGTTTCGCCAAAGCCGATGAGTCCATGCCGGGAAATTTCACCGCCGCAATGTGCCCATCCATGTGCGGTCCCTCGGCACCCAACTGCAATAACTTCTCCCGAGCGCATCGCGATAGCGTGAGAACGCGCTCTTCGAGCGCTGCCGTTGACAGTGATAGCATCCAGTCCGCCACCGCGCCCAATGCATGGAGCAATCCGAACTGTAATCCTCCGCCCTCATAACGCTCCGCCGATTCCTTCAGTACCGGCATCCCGTGATGCAGATTGTCGACGTTGTGCCAATCTTGGTGCGTCCTCCAGCCCGAGACGTTTGGCAGGAGCCGAGAGCGCAAGGACGGAGCCACAAACATGAATCCGACTCCAGTGGGCGAACACATCCACTTGTAGCCATGCACTGCCAACATGTCAGGCTGCGCCTCACGCACATCGAATCGCAGCGCGCCCACGCTTTGCGTTCCATCAAGGTAGAGCAGGACTCCGCGCTCGTGCAGGAATTTCGAGAGCTGGGTCAACGGCGGCCGTAATCCTGTCGCGTAATTCACTTCGCTGATCGCCACTAGGCGCGTTCGTTTGTCGATCGAATCGTAAAACCGCTCCCATCAAAGTCTTGAAATTCCACGCCGTGCCGCTCCACCAGCGCCGGGAGGTACAGGCGGTTCGGAAATTCATCCGTTAGAGTGACCACGTTATCGCCGCGCTTCCAATCGATCCCTCCCGCGATCAAGCCGAGCGATGTGGATGAATTCTGCATGAATGCGATGTCATCCGCTGTCGCGTGGATTAGCCGCGCTATAGATCGCGGAATGCGGTCTGCTTCGTAAATTCTCACCAGGAAATATCATGAACACCTCCAGCTCGTCGCGATGTCCAAGTGCGTCTCACAACACCGGCTGCCGCCGCCGCCGACCGCGGCGCATCCAGCCGGATGTCGCCGTGTTGAGGATGAAGCTGCAATTTTCGAGCGCGGGAAATTCTTGCCATCCCGATTTGAAATCACGATTGACGGAACCGCTTTGTTTGGCCCAGACGCTGTATCGTTTCGGGGATTATGGCTCATTGAATTCGCTCAGCTTCGCAGCGCCTCAACTGCTAAAACGCAGAGTAGCCCGCCTGGCTGGAATAAAGCAAGCGGCCATTGTCACCGCGATCAGCACGACCGGGACTAACCCGAAAATCAGTGGATAGCTTCCACGAACCTCATTTAAACGGAAGAGGCTGGACTTTCGTCGGCATCAAGGCGATGGATGCGCCAACACAGCCGATTCAGTTTTTCCGATCATGTGAGCACGAGTCCGGGACGAAAGGCGAGGCTAAGGATGTCCCGCCGCCGCGCACTGAGGGCAGAACGAATTCCGAATTCCTGAGTTCGCTGGCTGACGACGAAGGCCATGACGCCATCAATCCCTAACGCAGCGAGAGCAGCGCGACCGCCGCGAATGCAGACATTCGGAACAGCGAAAATCGGCGCCCCGCCATGGATGCCGACATCAACTCTTCCATAGTCTTAACGCCAAAAACTGGCAGTTCCGGATCTATGTTGTGCATCATTTCGGGCGAGTTGTTCTCCTTCATGGTTTCGGGATCTGAGCGGGTTCGAAGAAACACAGCCAGCGAGTTCGTGGAAACTTGAAAAATGGGAAACGTAAACCCGCGGAACCGGCGCCACATCGAGCGCTCGGTGGAGAACATCGCCGACCACTCCAATGATTTCGAAGTCCCCAAGGGCACCGATTCGCACAAGGCGGCCGACTAGGCCCTTGCTTGTCTGGAATCTTCGTGAAAACGATTCATTCACGACCACTACCTTTTTCGTCGTCTCAGAATCGTGATCAGTAAAAACTGCAGGCCTTTCCGAAGCGGGATTTTGAGCACATCGAAATAAGTTCGGGCTCACGGCGCCGAACACTGCGGCACGGCCGTCGTGGACCGTTGTGGCGTCATAGGGAAATGAGATTTTGGCCGGATTCCTCACGTTATTGAGGGAGCGGGAGATCGATTTTGGCCAGTCCAATCGCGGCTTTCTGAACACCAGGGAGGGCCTCCATGTTCGGAGCAGCGGGCGAGCTTAAAACTGCACGCTGCGGCGGGGTGCGATAAGGGTTCGCCTTGGGATCGTTGGGATTGGGAATCCAGATTTGGCCCACAGTCAGGCCCTTCGACTCAAGACCAGCACTGTTGCAGCATCGCCAGAAAGCTGCGGATCAATAGTCCGGCGCCAATCAACAACACCACGGACACTGCGACTTCAAGAGACGTTGACCAGCACGGCGCGAGAACGGTTTTGCCGGACGCTTTGCCCGCCTCCGGTTCAGGCCGCCTGATGATAAGAGAGGATCGGACTGGCTTCGCCGATGCGTGCAGAGCCGGAGTTCATCCGGAACAAGATCCCTGTAGTAATAGAAAGCATAAGCGCTAGAGAGAGTGCTCGCCAGTCCGAGTGGACCTCGGCAAGACGGGGCACGTACCCGGCATCAAGGCGAGCAGAAAGTTTCGCGCGAAGCGTAGCACGACAATTGCAGCCGCACCACCTCCGAATGAGACGAGCATACAGTCCGTCACGTCTGACACACCAGCCGCCCACGTGACGCTCCCAATGCCTGCCAATCGCGAATTCGCGCGTGCGCGCGGAAGAGGGCGCGATCAGCAAGCTGGCAATGTTGACGCACACCATGAGCAGAAGGGAAACTGACAGCGACGAGCAGAACGACGAGAGTAGGACGCACATTGCCGTTACACTTCGGCTTGTACAAGCTCGAGGGGCACCAGCAGCACGATTGTAAAAGATAGTAGTTCGGATAGCCCGCTGCAACTGCGCCGTCAGCGCATCGAGCCGCTGTTGCGCCTGTTTGAGCATGATGCCCACTTCGATCATTCGTCCCATCGCTCCTGGAAGAGACCGCCGTGCGCGCATCGGCGGCGACGGGAACGGATCTGCGAGAAAGCCTGCCGCCGCCCAGAGTTCAACGTCTCCCGCGAACGTCTCGCCGGGATGACGGAAGTCGGGAGGCATGACTCCGATGATGGTGTACCCATCCTCATCCACGCGAATTCTTCGACCGATCACGTGGGGATCTCCGCCGAATTCCCGCTTCCACAGACCGTCGCTGATGACTACGCCGTCGACGAAGCCCGGAACCCAATCCGCCTGTCCGTAGACTCGGCCGAGAGCCGCTTTTGCACCGAGCATCTCGAAATAGCTCGGGATCGTGCCCAACGCCTCGATCCGCTCGACGCGATCGCCGCCGGATAAAGCGGTGCTGACCGGGGAAATCGCGCTGATCTGCTCGAACACGCCGGAGCGCTCGCGCAAATCCTCCAACTCGGGGACCGACATCCCGACATTCTTTGACCCGGCGGCACCCAAATCGTCAAAAATGCGCACCAGGCGATCTGCCTCATGGAATGGCGAAGGTTGGAGCAGGTACGCGTTAACCAACGTGAAGATCGCGACATTCGCGCCGATCCCCAGCGCCAGAGTGAGCACTGCAATCGTCAAGAATTCCGGGCTGTTACTCAAGTTTCGCAATGCATAGCGCAGATCCTGAATAATGTCGTCCATATTCCTCTCCTGACGTGCGTCGAATACTTTACACCTTAGGCAGTTGGCAAACTACCTAAGTATACTATCGAACAGGCCTGCCCGCGAAGCAAGCACTCTGAGATGGTACAGGTTGTTCGTTCACCGGAAGCCGGCGCGAGATGGGATCCTATTTCCGAATAACCGCGCGGATCATTCAACGTTTAGCTAGACAATTGGCTCATTGCCTAAGTATACTTGAAACGCAGGTGCACACGGTCATATACGCCGCATGTTCTACCGGGAACCTGTTCAACTCGAGGAAAGGAATGTCACTTTTGAACTCGCCGTCATCCTCCCGTGTCTGGTGCTCCATGCCGGTGACGATCTGGATGTGCGCTGGCGGCTGGATTCTGCGAACCGCGCCATCGAGCGAAACGAAGCTGCCAGGAAGCGATCAATGAATTGCTGCACGCAGCTCGGCTGGTGAACGTCCGGGAGCTTCTAACGATACGGAAGGAGCTCTCCTGGGCGATATTCGGGTACGCATATCGAATGGTTGGGCGCTGTCGAGACGCGATCAGCGTGTTCGTGGAGGAGATGCAAGGCTGGGATCGCGGGCGAAATTCCGCCTGATCAAGCGCCGTGGGGGGATGCAATTTGCTTCAGAGCTACCTTGACTGCGGTGAGACCAAACGCGCAGCGGATTCATGGACCAAGAGTTTGGCCCCGATGGCTGCAAGAACCGATCTCTATGGCCCCGATCTGGCGACTTTATCTTTTGGCAGCGGGTGCTGTCGTGCCATGGAATTGCGAAGCATTACGGTGAATCGGAAGAGCTGTGGACGCGTGCTATTGCGATCTGGGAAAGCCAACCCGAAGCAAATCGAAACAGGAGTCTCGGCGGCGCGGGCTAATCGGGGCGTGGCTCGCGCCTATCGCGGCGAAATGAATAACGCGATCGACGACGCTGACCAGTCCCTTAAAGAACTCGAATCGGGCGGTGGATTGGAACCGTCGGCACGCGCAGTATTGTTGAACAACACCGCTGTGGTCTATCTGATGGCGCGTCGGTTTGACCGGCAGAGGAGTGCTTTTTCAGACGAGCACTGGCGATCGTGGATCGAACACCGATTCATAGCGCACCTGAGATTCTTGCAAACTATGCGTACTTGTTACGAAACACCGGCCGGCGCCGGGCGGCGAAGGCAGCTCAGCTCCGCTCGCAGCAACTCCTTGCTCAGAGAGGCCGTGCGTCTGTCGGACAAACTGTCGATGTGAGTGATTTCGGCGCGGTTCAGAGGTAGGTTTCCAGCATGTCGATCTACGAAAGGCTCCACTCCTCCCGTTCGGGATTCGCGCGGCTGTTCTGTCCCCATCGCGCCTACTTGCGCGTGTCCGGCTTATGCGCCGCATAATCCGCGGCTCCCTGGAATCCCAGCGATACATAAGGTTCATTACCCACGACCCAGCTATCATGTCCCGGCTCAATGAAGAACAGATCTCCCGGATTCATCACGATGACGCGGCCGTAATCATAGCCGCAGCCGCACATCCCGGAGATTACCATTCCCACATGCGCAACATCGCAGCTGGTCTTCCCGAGGGCCTTGCCGACATGAACCGACCATTTCCATCCTGGACCGTAGCTAGCGCGACCAAGCGTGATGCCGCCAATGTGAACCAGTTCGAATCGACCCTTGTCGAACGTCGTACTTAGTAGGGATTCTCAAATCGCTTGGGGTACTTTCGGACGTGGAACCCTCTTCTCTCTCTGACTACGCCAGATATCGCTCGTGCTTAGGGCCAGGGCTGTACCCTTAATCTTCCTCTTACGTGAACTGGCGTGACCTACGAAAATTGTAGTATACTTTGGTAGTTTAAACTTTGGTAGTTTGCTAATTGTCTATGAAGCTTGAGGTCGTCCTGCGGGCAATGGCGAATCAACGGCGATTGCGGATCCTGGAGTGGCTAAAGAATAGCGGGAAAACATTTTCCGCCGCAGGTGGACGGCGACCTAGTGAAAGACGGCGTTTGTAGCGTGTTTTCTCGCGAGAAAACTAAATATCACGCAGCCGAGCGCGAGCGAACACCTGAACATGCTGGCCGATGCCGGGCTCATTCGTGGAAAAAAGATCAAGCAGTGGACATTTTACGAGCGCGACGAGAAAGCAATGCGCAGACTCGGGAAAATGCTCGGTGCGGTGTAGCATGACGCCGATTCGAATTATCACAGTTGACGCTTTCACGGAATGTTCCGTTCGCCGGAAACCCGGCCGCGATTTGCTGCTCGATGTGCCGCAGCCCGAGGAGTGGCTGCGCAATGTCGCGCGCGAGATGAACCTTTCTGAAACGGCGTTCCTGGTCCCTCACAACGGCGACTTCGAACTGCGTTGGCTTACCCCAACTGTTGAGGTGGACCTGTGCGGTCATGCGACGATTGCAGCACGCACGTTCTTTGGGAGGACGGACATGTGGCTGCGAACCAGCAGATTCGTTTTCATACCCGTAGCGGCCTTCTTACAGCTGATTGGCGAGGCGGGAGGATCGATCGGATTTCCCGGTGAAGATCCCGACGGCACGGGAAGCCCCCACCGGAATTGCTGCCAGCGCTGGGCGTGGACTGAACCAGGACGTGGCAAAGAATGCGTTGGACTACTTCGTGGAAATCGAATCGGAACAGGCTCTCCGAGCGCTACGGCCTGATTACACAATGCTCCGGAAAATACCCGTCCGCGGCGTCATTGTGACTGCCCGATCTTCCACCCCAGGATTCGATTTCATCTCGCGCTTCTTCGCGCCGGGATCTGGCATCGACGAGGATCCCGTCACCGGTTCCGCGCACACCGCCTTGGGCCCATATTGGAGCGCAAAGCTTGGTAAAACCAAAATGACCTCACTGCCAGCTGGCGCGCGGCGGTGTGGTCAGCGTCCGAGATGAATGGCGAACGCATTATTCTCGGCGGACAGGCGGTCACGGTGCTGCGGGGGACCCTTTTCTCATAGCAATTGACCGAGTTCAGAATACAAACGAACCAATCGGCATTGCATCACCCGATGGCCAATATTGGCGATGCCGGGCGGTAGCGTAAGTGACAGAGCAATATGGACCGATGCGGGAATTGTGTCTGCATCATCCACAAACAGGAAAGCTAACAGCCCGCATCAGCCACTGACCGGCATTAGATCCGCTTCCCATCATCTGGAACACAAACTCAGATCATTCCCTCTGCCAATCGGTTGTCAGAATGACGCGCGCTATGCTTCACGGTTCTCGCAAGTCTTTAAATCAATATGGTTTGCGCCATTAAAAGAGGATACGTACCGATAAACGCCGTTAGCGCCTGAAATTTCCAGTGGCCGTCGTGCAGCCAAACAGGAACATTCTCATTTAAGGGTAACCGCGTTTACCGTTCCGCGAAGCTGAGTGCAGTCAGATACGAGCGGCGTGGTCGGAAACTCAGAACACTTCATATCGAAATCATGGGCACGCATTCTAAGTACATTCCGTAAAGCGACTGCTGAAAAACAATGGGTTACGACTACAGTTGGGATTAGGCATTAACGTGTAGCCGAAGTTTGTTGCTTGTTTACGCAAACGCATCTCAGCCCGCACATTGCCTGCCGATCAACCTTTGATGGGAACGGGTTCTGAGTACGGCTGCTTGGTGGAGAGTAAATGGCAGACGATGCGGGCCAGCTTGTAAGCTTTGGCAGCGACAGCTTCCGAGGCGCCTAGCCGCCACTTCATCTTGCGATAGAACTCTCGAGATAATCCTTCCGCGTGATACAAGCAGTGTGCTCCAAGCCGCAATGCGATGACCGCTCGAATTCTTAATCATCCGTGAACAAGTACGGAGATCTTGCCACCGCTGACCTGTTTTCCGGGGCAGAGTCCAAGCCAGAAGGGAAAAGCAGCTTCGATGATCTCAGTTATGCACATTGGGCCCGGCTGCGAACGTGTGGTTCACGACTTGATAGACGCCGAGGTCGTCAACCGCTGTCCCCGGACGCTCTGTACGGCGTGCGGTTCGAACGATTCATTTCGGGATGCACTTCTGATTGCAACGGAACGGGCCGCAACTGTGTTCGAATGCACCCGCGGCATCTGCAATCGCTTCCCGCCGGCCTCGCGCACGCACGCACGTACCCTCCGCTTTCAACTCGAAAATGAAAAGTCGAAACCTGATGCGGGAAACTGGGGCACCCGAACAGCTCCGAATCGAGTTGCCCGGAATTCGAGTATGCTATTTCGAATGGGCACCCGAAAAGCGTCAAAGCCTAATCCGCTGGCTAAGAAGGCCGCTGCGGAAAGGAGAGTTCCGCAAAGAAAACGTCGTCCATGAGAGCGGCCTTGGCGGAGGCGATCAAGAAAGCCGCTTCCAAAAGACCATCCACGAAACGCAGAGCGGGTGTGGTTGCGGCCCGTCCGGTGACGCCGCGCCGCCGTGCTCCTCGACGACCAACTCGGCAGCGGGCGTCGCTTCCAGGCGATGTCGGCATCGACAGCGAATAGCAGACCATGACCAGCATCGTTTCCCTCATCACGGGGCAGTTCACCCGCACTCTCATATTCGGCGCATTCTCACCCGTTGCCCTGTTCCTCTCGCTGGCCGTGCTGACTGTCGGCCCACTTATCCCGCACGATCTGCCCTTCACCGCGCCGTTCCGAGGCGCTAGCACGGAAAACAAAATCCTTGGGCCTGCCTCCGTTGCGATCGTGATGACAGTTTTCTTGTATTTCCTCAATACCCCTTTGATTCGAATGCTGGAAGGCTACCCTGGAAAGACTCGAAATGGGGCAAAAAGCGGATCTTCGGACTCCGGGGGCGCGAGCCACTTTCGAACAGCTGCTGCCGCGGTTGCGCTTCCTTCGCGACCGCTGGAAGGAGGTCGACCGGGGCCACCCGAATACCGGTCTCGTGCAGAGGCAAATCAATCTGGTCAATCTTTATCTGAACTTCGATTTCCCGATGAAATCGCCGTTGGTTTTGCCCACACGTTTCGGAAACGTTCTGCGCAAGTCCGAGACCTGCTCACTGCGAGCAATACGGGCTCGACTCAATACCTGTCTGGCCTCGCATCGTTACAAGTTCTGATCGAGGGCGTTGGCGGCGGTGGAAGTAACGCAGTTCAATGGATTTCTTTGTGAACGCAGTATTCCTTTCAGCGCTGCTTGCACTTATTCTGTTCGTCGCTGACGTTATCTGAGCACGACGGGCAACGCCGCAGCAGCCCGTGGTCGTTTTGGCCAATCGAGACAGTAGTCGCTGCTGCATGCGCGTTCCTCTTCTACTTTGGCGCGATCGCCAAGATAAGCGATTGGGGAGCGCAGGTTAGGTCTGTCTTCGATCTCTTCCGCTTCGATCTCCTCAAGAAGATAGGGTACGAGTACACCATCGATACGCGCGAGGATGAGCGCAAGCTTTGGGAGTCAATCACAAGACAGGTGCTATACGGCGACTCTCCCATGAGCCCAGTCCTCGTTATAACAAAGAGAACACGAAGCGCACGACCCTCGCCGCCACCCCGAATGTCACTACTTCGCTGACAACGGGCATAACCCGCAAATCGAATAAGACCTGGCGCTGCGCGTACGGATCAGCAACAATGACGCCAGTTCAGGGGGCCATCTTGAAAATCATAGAGACCCTCCCAGATGGGTGGATGTACGTCTGGGGCTAAAACGGCGTGACAGTCCATCATCCGCGCCGATCGCTGTAACAGGAAATAATCCATTTACTTTCGAGCTGGGGAGTATCCCTGCGTCAACTGTATAAAATAAGCTCTTCCATCGTAAACGTGGAACAGAAATCAACTAAGGAGTAACCCATGTCCTTTTCTAAAGGAACATTTCAGGCCCGGAAGACCCGGATCCGAAAACCCCTTGTCCGCCAGATCCCCGCCTCCCTGAAGGCGGGTTTGCGGGGCAATACGGGGACCGATTCCGATTGAAACGCAAGAAACGATTTAGGTCGGAGAAATGCATCATTGATGCGCTCGAACAGATTTCGGCAGCGGGCGTCCTCGCCTCACGCCGACTAACGAATGACCGGCAACTCTGGGCGTTTCTGGTCGGCGCTGACGCGAACAAGGACCGAACCGATCTCATATCTGCCCTCGGCATCACACCGGATCAGTTCTTACTGTAACAAGAGGAACACCGTCGGTCTCGCCGAGACGTACGGTCCTTCCTGGATGGAACGCCACTGGTCAAACGCCGGCATCATTCGCCCTGGTTTTTGGTGCTCTGGTCCTGCTCGTAGTCTTGGCATTCCGCTTTTGACCACCTCAGCCTGCGACACTCATGTCGTCGCCAGGCGCGACCTGGTTCCGTTCCACGTGCTAATGATGGGTTGCTTCTGCCTCACCGCGGGTCTGGCAGACGACCCGCGTGCAGTTGCTCAGGCGAAGGGGCTCAAGGGGAAGTATCCATCTGTGGAGATCGCAAAAGACAAAGAAATTCGAACCGAGAACGTGAGCGCTACACCGTTGCCCGATCTAGCCGATTACACGATTCTTCAGCTCACGATACACATAACGGGCGCAGCCAGCCTGTCGATTGTTCCAGTTCAAGACCGGGTTGATTCTATCGCCCGCTAAACCCGACTCGGGCAAAGATCCGGTCATCGTGAACAACGTGTATGTGCTCAGCGCAAAGGACGCCGGAGCTTTTACGAACGCGTGGGTTGCCATCCCGAACGGTCAGGCGGACACCGTGGCAGCGGTCGTGGGTGGTTCGGAAATCTACCTCGTCGTACGCTCCGGACCTTGATGAACCAAAATTGTTGCCGTGCCTGGCCGTTCGGAACTAAAAACGCCCTTACCGCAGCTCATCCCCACAAACTCGACGTCCTCCTCATCAAACCCCTTCTGCGCGCTAACCCGCCTCACTGCCGACACGGTCACAAAAAACGCCGCTTTTTCTTTCTCAGTACCGCTCAATCGCTTACAACTAATTCTGCCGACCAATGGCTAGGTTTTCGCCCTTTCGCATGCTACGTTGTAGCCGCTGAGGAGAGCACACAAACCACATGACACCTCGTCAGGTCCGCCGCGCTGCTGAGCGCAAAGCACGTAAGCAGGAACGTAAAGCCGCGAATGGCTTCGTTTTTTCATCGGAGCCCGCGGCCACCACCGGAATCCCCGAATCCCCGATCCAATTCCCCGTAACGCCCATTCAGAGCCCCGAGCGAAGCGACGGGCCAAAAGCCTTCATCTCCGCCCATCTCCCCCTCCCCGACTCGCCGCCAACCGCGCGAACTCCCAACTCTCCACCGGCCCACGCACTTCCGAAGGTAAAGTGAAATCATCCATGAACGCTGTCAAAACCGCACTTACCGGTCGTACTGTCCTACTTCCCACCGACGACGCAGCAGCCTACAAAGACCACGTGTACGATTTCTTCCGAGAGCTCCGGCCCCTCGGCGCTCGCGAGTGCG
>CAWFWH010000045.1:0-89812 GCA_963819405.1 uncultured Acidobacteriaceae bacterium
CAGATCCTTCGCGCCGATCATAATCGGAATCAAGAAATTTGCGAGAGTAGCCGGTATCGACGGAACCAGAAAGAAAAACACCATGATGATTCCGTGCATTGAGAACAAGCGGTTGTAGGTCGTGGCGGAAAAATAGTTGCCCTCTGGCGATAGAAGATTGATCCGCATCAATGCGGCGAAGGTTCCGCCCACCATGAACATCAGCGTGATCGAGATAAGATACAGGATCGCTATGCGCTTGTGGTCCGTAGTGAAGAGCCAGCTCTTCCAGCCGTGCTCCACATTCAGGTAATTTACCTTCTCGGCTATTACTTCCGGCGTCCCTTGTGCGATTGTTGCCATAGATCTGAGTCTTTTCCTAAATCTTATTACTGCCGCTGCGCATTCGCAGGCCTTTTCGAGGCGTTGGAGTTGCTCGTCGGAGGAGCACCCGCTGCCTGCGGCGCTATCACGATCGGTGCTTGCTGGCTGCCTTGCTGCGATGCGGGAGTGCTGGGTGAAAGCGATTTGATATAGGCGATCAACTGAACGATGCCTTCCTCCGTTACTTGCCCTTTGAAGACCGGCATTATGCTCGGCGCGAAGTTGGCGACGATCTTCGCATTCGGATCCAAAATCGATTCACGAATGTACGCATCGTCGGCGATAACCGTGCTTCCATCCGACAGCAGCACTGGTTTGTTATACAGCCCTCGCAAGTTCGGACAGCGGCCCTGCTGATCCAGCAGATGGCACGTAGCGCAGCCGAGTTGCTCGAATTGCGTTTGCCCTTGCTCGGCCAGCGTTCCTTGTGTTCCGCTGCCGCTCGCCCAAGCTGCGTAATCGCGTTGATCCAATACGTCTACCCAGCCACCCATGCTCGCGTGCTGGTTGCCGCAATATTCCGTGCAATACAGATGATAGTGGCCTGCTTTTGTAGGCGTAAACCAAATCGTGTCGTAATGTCCGGGCACAACGTCATGCTTTACGCGGAAAGCCGGAACCGAGAAGCTGTGAATCACATCTTCCGACGCCATGGTCAGCTTCACTGGCTGGCCAACTGCTACATGGAGCTCGTCGATCTCCCGCCCGCCGTTGGGATACTGGATTTTCCACATCCATTGCTTGCCGGTAACAAAAATTTCCATCGCATCCTTAGGCGGCTGCGCGTTATAAAAGAACAGCTTCGTGCCCCACCAGAACATGATCAGCATGACGAAGAACGGAAGAATCGACCAGGTCAATTCGAGCTTTGTCGATCCCTCGATCTGAGTCGCGTGAGGATTCCTGCTCTTGTGATATTTGAATGCGAAATAAACAATGCACGCGAAGATGAGTACCGTCATCACGCCCGATACTGCGATCAGGAAAAAATAGAGTTGGTCGACCTCATGCGCCACGCTCGACGCGGTCGGCGGGAACAGCGGGATAGTCGCTAAAAAGGGCGCGCTAGCCGGCACGATGCGCCTCCTTCCAGCTAGTTTGCGTTTTCTCTTTCTTGCCGCGCAATAAGAAGTAAAGGAGTGTCCCTAAACCCAGCATCGTTATGGCTGCTGCAATCTTCAGCACGTTAAAGATCACCAGCGTGTACTTGCCCTGGGTTGCGTCGTAGTGGAAGCAGAACAGTAAAAAATCGTCCACAGGAGAGCCGATCTTCTCCTGCGATGCTTCTACAAGCGCGAGCCTTAGATCGGCGGGTGCGTACCTGATCCCGTAGAAGTACCGCGAGAGCTTGCCATCCGGCGTGGCAACCATAATCCCGCCCGCGTGTACAAACTGGTGCGTCGGCTCATCCCAACGGTATTGAAATCCCACTGCCGAAGCCAACCGCGATATGGAATCCTGAGTCCCTGTCAGGAAATGCCAACCGGAATTAAAAGACGGGCGGCCGAACACCTTCCCGTAATTAGCCTTCTTCTCGGCGGCCAGTTGAGGCGTTTCCGACGGATCGAAACTGACCACTACAACTTCGTAATCCCGGCCAGGCTCGAAGGACAACCGGTGCAAAGTGCGCACCATCTCGGTCAGCGTCAAGCTGCAAAGGTTGGGACACTTGTAATAAACCAGCGCCAGGACCACCGGCTTCTCGCCGAAATACGTCCGGAGCGGCACGGCCTGGTTCGCTTCGTCGCGAAACACCAGATCCAGCGGAACCGGCGAATTCAACTTTTGCTCGATAGTTACGCCTCGCGTAATGGGGGGCCGATTGTCCTGCGCGGCCGCGAGGCACGCGCTTCCAACCACCATCCAGACGCTCAAAAAGAATTTACTGCTTAGCATTTTTGTGAATCTCTCCGCGAATTTCCGGCCTGCGATAAGGAGCTGGCATGGCGTTCACGCTTCCGGAGAAGTCGCGGCCCTCGCCGCCCGGGGTCGTAATTCCCTGTGGCGCGTCGGGACGGACTTCAAGACGCGATACGACTGCGTTCAACGCGCGATCGATAGGAATATGTACGTGTCCTTGTGCATCTTTCCCGTAACTGTTCAAAACTCGATCTTCATCGGCGTGCAAATCCGGCAACTCTTCCCAGGGATGCACCTGCAATTGCGGATTCGGCGGCACCTCCCGGCCGGGCCCAAGCGGACTCGCTGGCTGGCCTAACGGGGTTGTATCGTACAAGTGTTTCTCCAGGCCAATCACGATCGCAAACACGATGATTAGGGTTCCCGCGATCGTCGCCAGCGACCACCCAACCAGCTTCAGGCTGGCATCGACGCCCTCGAACTTTGTGCCCCCGTGGCCTGCGTGCGGTTCCGAGTGTCTCGGTTTATCGCCGTGATACTCCGTGTGGTGCTCTTCGCTCATGCAACCGCCTCCGGAATCGGCTCAGCCACTCGGGGATCGCGCAACGGCAGCAGAGGACGTTGTCGCAATTGGCCGAGGTGCATGTAAACCCAGATGCCGCCAATGCCGAAAAACGCGGCAAAATCGGTCCAGTATAGGGCGAATCCCTTGTTGCGAAACGTTGGTTCCACGATCCAGAAGATATCGATCAGGCGCGCGCATAGTATAAAGATCGCCACCCGCATCAATCGTATCGGGTGCCGTTTGCGCTCTTGCGAGAGAAGCAGGCAGAAGGGAATCGCGAACATTGAAAGCGCAGTTACCGCGGCGACATACTTCCAGAACCCGCGGATCCGGTCCAGATACCAATTAAGCTCCTGTGGCAGATTGCCCGGCCAAATAATAATGAGCTGCGAGGCCGATAGATAAGCCCAGAAGATGACAAACGCGAACATCATATTGCCCAGGTCGTGCAGCACTTTCGAGTTCACTCGTCCGCCGAATCGATCGTCGCGCGAGGCGAGCACCAGCACGATGATGGACAACGCGATCGACTGCAGAATGTCGCCGATCAGGATCATCGCGCCATAAACAGTGGAAAAGAATTGCATGTCGCAGGTCAGAATCCAGTCGATGTAAGCGAATGTTCCCGTTAACGTGAAAACCAAGACACCCGGAGCGCTGAACGCGCGCATCCGTTCTCTCAGCGTGGGATCGCCGGTTTCATCCTGCCGGTCCGCCATCCGGTTCACGCGAAAACCCCAGAAGAACCAAAGCGCAAAGTAGAGCACCACGCGACCAATAAAAAACGGCATGTTGAGGTAGGGCGCTTTGTACTGAAGAATGGAAGTTCGCGCCACCAGATCGTGATTTGCCCATGGATACAGATAATGCGCCCAGATCAGGATCGGGACAATCAGCACCAAAGTTAGCCGCAGAGTGCGCATTTGCGCTTCCAGCAGCCGCCTGGTGGTGACGCCCCACTTTCCGCCCACCGTGTGGTGCATCAATAGAACACCCAATCCGCCAATGGAGAATCCGCCCCAATAGATAAATGCAAACAGATACGACTGGAAGAATTGCGCGCGATTGACGAAGAATGCCACGATGCAGAGAAGAAGTCCCAATACGCCCACCAGGCCGCAAATCTGCTGAACGCGAATGCCTTGCGGTCCGAGGTGCTCCACTCGTACGGGGAGAGGATTCGGCAGGTGACGGCTCACTTGGCGCCTCCGCCGGTCGTATTGCCGCCCGTAGTCCCGCTGCTGGGTTGCGCGAGATCGGGTGGTGCGTTTTCGCTCAATTGCAGCGTGCGGATGTAAGCCGCGATGCGCCACCGGTCGTCCACCGGAACTCGCGATGCATAGCTGAACATAGCCCCATAACCGTTGGTCATCACGTCGAAGAAGTGTCCAACCGGCGCGGTCACAAGCCGTGGATCGTGATAGTTGGGAGGCTGCCGGAATCCGCGGTTTACTATCATGCCGTGACCGTCGCCCAGCCGGCCGTGGCACGGCGAGCAGAAAATATTAAATCGCTCTTGCCCGCGCGCCACATCGGCTCGCGTGATCTGGATTGGGAAGTAGGTAATGTCCTTCCCGTTCTCCTTGCCCGTGTAGCGCGGCTCATCCAGGTGTAACTGTCCGCGCGCCACCGTGTCTTCAATGGTCGGTCGTTCAGATCGACCGTCGCCAAAAAAAGAGGTCGCCGCGAAAGGCTTATACCGCGGCTGGTTGTGCATGTCTTGCCGGCAAGCGGTCAGCGAAAGCGCGCCCGCCAGCACCGTCAAAGCAGCGCCTTTACGCCGGAACAATGGTCACCTCATCTCCGCCCATATTCCGCAGGAACTGCAATACGTCGTCCACCCGGAAGTTCGGGTCCGACGATTCAATGCAAAGAAAGAACTTGTCCTTCGATGCTCTGTCGAACGCCGGGACGTTAAACACCGGATGATATGGATGCGGTAATCCATTCATGAAAAGCATGGCAAACAATGCGGTCAGCGCAGATGCCAGGATCATGCATTCGAAGGTAATCGGGATGTACGATGGCCAGCTATGAAGAGGCCGCCCGCCCACATTGTGCGCATAGGCGATCACCGTAATCCAATAGAGCAAGCCGTATCCGCCCAGCACGCCGCAAATTCCTCCGACCAGAACTGCCGGCGCGACATAGTTCTTTTTGAACCCGATGGCCTCTGCAAGTCCCTCCACAGGCATGGGAGTATACGCGTCCATCTGCCGGTAGCCTTCCGCATAAGCGCGCTCGGCCGCTTCCAGCAACTCCTCCGGCGTGTCGAACTGCGCCATCGCGCCGTGAATAGAGGGCAGTTCATTGAGCTGCAGCTCATTGCTGCTCATACGCTTCCTCCATGTAGTTATCGTGATGCACTACTTCACGCTCTTCGAAGATCGAGATGGCCGGCAGCAGCCGCACGAATAGGAACATGCACAGCAGAAAGAATCCAATGGTTCCCGCGTATGTCGCGACATCCCACTTCGTCGGTATGTAGGTGCCCCAGGAGGAAGGCAGGAAGTCGCGCGTCAAACTGACGACGATAATGACGAAGCGCTCCAGCCACATGCCGGTGTTGATGATCAGCGAGAGGATGAAGACCAGCGTGATGTTCTGGCGGACCTTCCGCGACCACAGCAGCTGTGGAAGCGCGATATTGCAGATAATCAGCAGCGCGTAAACCCAACCGTAGGGACCCGTGATGCGGTTCCAATACATGAAGCTCTCGTATTTGTCGCCGCTGTACCAGGAGAAGAAGGCCTCTTGCGAGTAGCCGTACGCAACAATTAATCCCGTGCCCAGCATCAGCTTCGCGCAGGCATCGATGTGGCGCATCGTGACTATGTCTTGGAGCTTGTACCACTTGCGCAGTGGGATGATCAGCGACAGCACCATGGCAAATCCGGAATAGATGGCGCCTGCGACGAAATAGGGCGGAAAGATCGTGGTGTGCCATCCGGGAATGATGCTAATAGCGAAGTCGAAGCTCACGATGGTGTGGACCGAAAGCACCAGCGGCGTGGCTAGGCCAGCCAGCAACAAGTACGCCTTGTTATAGCGGTGCCAATGCTTGATCGAGCCCCGCCAGCCCAGCGCCAAAAACCCGTATATGGTCTGCACCCATCGGTGCGGCGCGTGGTCACGCATGGTCGCAAGATCGGGGATCAAACCGATGTACCAAAACACCAGAGACACCGTGAAATATGTCGAGACCGCGAACACGTCCCACTCCAGTGGACTGCGCGGTTGAGGCCATAACCACATCGAGCTCGGATATGGAAACAGCCAATAGAACAACCAGGGGCGGCCTAGGTGCAGAAGCGGGAACATTCCCGCGCACGCCACCGCGAATAACGTCATCGCTTCTGTAAAACGATTAATGGATGTGCGCCAATCCTGCTTGAGCAAAAACAGAATTGCCGAAATGAGCGTGCCGGCATGTCCAATACCGATCCACCACACGAAGTTGATGATCGCGAAGCCCCAGCCGATGGGAATATTGATGCCCCAGATGCCTACCCCTCTGATAAACAGGACCGTCACCGCGAGAAAAAGCAGGTTGACGCCCAAAAACGCAATGATCGCCCCGATCATCCAGTTTTTTGGCGCTGCTTTAAAGGACAGATAAACGACACCGGAGATCTTGTCGGTGACGGTCGCGTAGCTATGCCCCGGCGCTAGAACCGAGTCCGGTCCCGGGTCGATTACCTGGACGTCCGATTCAAGTAATTTTTCTTCAGGATTCTCTGGTGGCACGCTGACCTCTTAGGGCTTCGTTGGGGTTTCGTACATAGCCGAGATACTTGGTACGCGGGCGTGTGCCCAGCTCGTCCAGCAGTCCATAATTCCGCTTTAGAGCTTGGAGCTTGGCCACTTTATTGTCGCGATTGTTCAAGTCGCCGAAGGTGATGGCTTGAGTCGGGCACACCTGTTGGCAGGCCGTTTGAATTTCCCCGTCACGCACATACCTGTTTTCTTCTTCGCTCTTGATCTTGATTTCCTGAATTCGTTGCACGCAGTACGAACACTTCTCCATCACGCCGCGGCTGCGGACAGTAACGTCGGGATTGCGCACGCCGTAGAGACTCTGCGTATTCCAATCCGAATACAGATAAAAGTTGAAGCGCCGTACCTTATACGGACAATTGTTCGAGCAATAGCGGGTGCCGACGCAACGGTTGTACACCATCTGGTTCAGCCCTTCGGAGCTGTGAACTGTGGCCGCAACCGGGCACACAAGTTCGCATGGCGCGTCCTCGCAATGCATACAGGGAATCGGCTGATTGTAAATATCGGGATTGTCGGCGTCGCCTGAGTAATATCGGTCTACCCGGATCCAGTGCATGTGCCGTCCGCGCGCAACCTGATCTTTGCCGACCACTGCGATGTTGTTCTCGGCCTGGCAGGCGATGATGCACGAGTGGCAACCAATGCAGACATTCAGGTCGATTGCCATGCCCCACTTGTAGCCGTTGTATGGAAACTCTTGAGGAAGATATAACGAATCGCTCGGCGGAAGCGGTTTGTATTCCTCGTCGAGCGTTGGAAAATCCGGGTGCTGCCGAAATTCAGCCAGATTGATCGCGCGCACCGGCGCGCGCCCCGCCATTGTTTGCGTCTCCTGAATGTTCGCGAGCCGGTATGTCGCGCCGGTCCTCACAACCGAGCCGCCGGCGACATACGGCGAAGCGGGGTCTTGAATGGAGTAAGCGTTGTAGCCGATCTTGTTGCCTACGCGCCCCGACATCTCACGACCGTATCCAAACGTAATCGTGACCGAATCGTCTGCGTGTCCCGGCAAAATCCAGGCCGGACCCTCTATACTTTTTCCGGCCACCGTGACCCGCAGCACATCTCCTTTGGAGATTTTCATGTCGGCGGCCGCCTTGGCGCTGATCGCGACCACGTTATCCCAAGTCATCTTGCTCTGCGGCTTGGGTAATTCCTGCAGCCAGCCGTTATTCGAGTAAGTCCCGTCACCGATCGTGGGATCGGGCCGGAACACCACTTCCGTCCCGCTCGCTTGCGCTGACGGCAATGCCGGAAGCGTCACTGAGCCGCTGGCATTTATTGTCCCTACCGAGCTCCCGGCCACCCAGCCGTCGTGCAGCGATTGTGGCCACAGCGTGTCGAAACCGCCGCCCTTGTTTTGGTTGGCCCAGTAGCCTTTCACAATCTCGTGCGAGCTCAGATCGGGCTTCATCTGAAAGATCGTGACGATCTCGTGCGCCGATTTGCCGTCGTACAACGGCATTATCAAAGGCTGTTGAATAGTGGCGGTGCCGTCGAAGGCGCGCGAGTCCGACCATGTCTCCAAATAGTGCGCTTCCGGAATGTGCCAGTGACTCCAGAGCGAAGTCTCATCGAAGAACTGCCCTAACCGGATCACCAAACGTGCTTTCTTAATTGCGTCTGCAAAGCCTAGCCGCGTAGGCGCCGCGTACACCGGGTTTCCGCCCAGAATCACCAGCGTCTCCACGTGTCCGCCATTCAGATCGTTGGTGAGTTCTTCGAGTGAATGAGTATTGTCCGGCTCGACGCCCTGGAATATCCGCACGGTCTTCCCGACGTTTCCTAATGCGGCGTTGATCGCGTATGCAGCCAGATGGACGCTCTCCGGCTGGAACTCGCCCGGTATTACGACCGACCGTCCTTTTGCATTCGTAAGATCGCTAGCAACCGTCGCCATCCAGTCGGGTGCGTTTCCTGTCACATCCGGCGCGGACACTCCGCAAGCTTTTGCAAGTTGATACGCGACAGCGGGAATCGCACTGCTCTTTACCGGGAAACGGTGATCGGCTAACGAGCCGCTGACCGAAGGACAAGATTCGATGGCGTACAGCCGGCACGGATTTGCGCCATTGTCCACCGTCCGATGCGCCGCAAACTGGCGCGCGTAGGCGAGCATGGCGGGACCGGTGTTCATGAAATCGCTTTCCAAGCTGACAATTACATCGGCCTGCGAAAGATCGTAAACGATCGTTGCGTTGCGTCCCGCTATTTTTTTCGCGGCGCTAGCGATTGCCGGGTTCACGCTGGGCTCATGGATGTACCATTTCGCCGAAGGCCAGCTCGAACGTATCGAATTGACTTGATCGATCAATGTAGGCGAAGTAGTCGCGCACGTCAGGATCGCCAGCCCCTCACCCTTGCGCTGATCTATATGCTGTGACTCGGTGACAATAGCCGCGGTGAAGTCGCCCCAGGTGCTGACTCGGCCTTCGTGCAACACGGCCGTCGAACGGTCCGGATCGTACACGTCGAGCACAGAGGCTTGCTCGAAAATTCCTGTCGCGCCCAAGCTCGCAGGATGATCCGGATTGCCTTCGATCTTGGTCGGACGGTTGAGATGGCTTTCGACCAGCAGTCCGCGCGCGTATCCTGCGACCGGCATGGCTGTCGCATAGAAGAGCGGAATTCCGGGGATCACGTTTTCGGGTTGACGAACGTAAGGAACGATGTACTCCGGAGGTTGCCGCGTACACGCCGCTGCGCCCGCCATTGCCAGCGAAGCCGCCATCACTTTCAAGAGACTGCGTCGATCCACCCCCTGCGGCACTTGTCCGGAAAGACCAGGAAACTCTTGCTCAATGTATTCGCGCAGCTCTTCGCTTTCAGCCGCCTCTTCGAGCGTGCGCCAGAACGCAGGCCCCCGTCCGGCAGCCAGCTTCTCGCGAAGAGCCTGAAGATTCACGGGCGGCTTTGCCGGTGGCTCAAGCAACGATTCGAGTGAAATGAGCGAATTATCTTTCATCTGTGGCAGGTAAAACAATCGGTCAACGCTCGCGGATTTTGCACGTGATATTCCTTCACCAGCTGCGGCCCAAGCTGGGCTTGATTGTCCGGATAAACGTAGTCGATATTGAACACTTCCGATTTCGGCCGAATGTACTTCGCCGGATCTCGATGACAGTTAACGCACCAGTTCATGTAGAGCGTGTTTACGCGATACATCAGCGGCATCTCATCCACTTGGCCGTGGCAAGTTGAGCATCCAATGCCTTTGTTGATATGGATGCTGTGGTTGAAGTAAACGAAGTCGGGCAGATCGTGTACCCGCCTCCATTCAATCGACCTGCCGCTCGCCCAACTGTCGCGGATTGGCTGCGTGAGCGTTGCATTCGACCAGATTTGCGAGTGGCACGTCATGCACGTTTCCGTCGGGGGGAGACCGGCATAGTGCGAGGTCTCGACGCTGGTGTGACAGTAGCGGCAATCGATGCCGTCGTCTTTCACGTGGTGCTTGTGGCTGAACGGAATGGGCTGCTCGGGCGCCAGTCGCACAAAAGTCATCCAGTGACCTCGGTCCATCGTGTAGGCCACGGCAAGCGTCAAGCCTGCCACAACCACAATTAATGCAAGAGAAACCTGGGCAATCGTGTTCGAGCTTGGTCGAAAAAGTTGCGGCATAGGAGACTAACGACTCACGAAATCGTTCAAGGCAACCAATTCGTGATTATAACTACACAGTTTTGAATGAGCGAAGACGAAATGAAAAAACGAACCCAAACTGGCAGTTCGTTTGGTAAAAAGGCGCTAAGTCCTAGCAACAATACGGGACGCGCCGAATTGGGTTCGTTCGGTAATTAGCTATTCCTTGCCCATCGGCGCTACATGCGCCTCGTGCAGTTGCCTGTATTTTTGCATGGCGATTGCGGCCTGCTCGCGTTTGCCGAGTTCCCTTAGGGCGGTCGCAAGCAAATAGTACGTACGCCCGTCCGTGTCTTGCTTCGCAGCAGATTCGAGCTCAGGCACAGCTTTCTCGGGCTGATGCCCGGCCAAATAGATCTTTGCAAGAACAACATGGCCGCTCGCGAGGCCAGGCTGGAGCTCGAGCGCGCGCCGAGCATAAGGCATGGCGCTCGAAGCATCGCCCTGTCGCAAGAGCGTTCCAGCAATAACCGCGTTTGTGTCCGCATCATTCGGATCCAGGGCCAACGCGCGCTTAGAGGCTTGGAGGGCTTTGTCGTCGTTTCCGGCAGCGCTGTACGCTGCCGCTAAACCGGCCCATGCCGGAGCAAGGTTCGGCTGCTGTTCGGTGGCGGTTTCGTATTCCTGAACGGCCTGGTCGTACCGTTCGGCAATTCGAAAGGACTCGCCCAGAATCATGTGAGCGTGGACGGAATCGGGTTCGATTTGCGCGGCCCTGGTGATGGCTTGTTGCGACGCATTCATCAAAACGCGAGAGTCTTGCCGATGCGAACCATTCGATTCTTTCAGGTCCTGCTCGGCCAGCGCGCGCTCCGTGATGCCCAGGCCGTACCACGCTTCCGCATTCTGCGGATCAAGCTGCGTTGCTCGTTCATAGGAAGCACGTGCCCGCGCGATGTCGTTTGAAGCAACTTGCGCTTGCGCGACGGCAAGTACGATCTCTGCAGCGTCGGGCTGAACGCGGCGCGCTCTTTCGAGGTACGGCAATGCTTCCCTGGGACGTTGCAGCTTCAACAGAGCCAGACCGGAAAAGAGATTGGGGGGAACGAAATCAGGCGTCTTTGCCAGGGCCAGATGGAACTGGCCAAGAGCCTGAGAAAAATCGTGAAGCTGAAAATAGGCTATGCCGAGATTGCTTCGAAGCTCGGGGCTGTCCGCGCCCTCACGAATGAGCTGCTGAAAGGCGGAGACGGCGCCAGCGAAATCGCCGCTGCCTCTCCGCTTCCACCGCTTTCTGAGATAGCGTCTCCTTGTCGGTCTGCGCCGCCCCGTCCGCGAGCGCGACGAACAAGAATACGAAGAGCAGTTTCACCAAATAAGTTTTCCAGCCACCTGGATCAAGCCGCGGATTGTTCGCTTGAGACGTGACTACGCCGAAATTTCCGTTGCTTCCGCCGTTGCACGGGCAAGACTGGCCAGGATATCCGAACTGGGGCGTGTTCAACAGATTGAAAGCTTCCCCGCGCAACTGAAGTTTGAGGCGACCCTCGCCGATCACGTCGAAGTTTTTGAAGAGCGCAAAATCGAGATTGTGCAAGCCGTCGGTACGCACATTGGGCAGCGTTCTGCTCACTGTCCCCAGCGTGAAAATCGGGGGCTGGAAGAAGCACGAAGTGTTGAACCATTGGTTGAGACGGCTGGTTGCAGAGCCGGTGAGGTTGGCTCCGTTGGGGCAAGCCTGAAGATTGAAGTCAGGGCGCGATCCGCCGCCCTCACCGTGAATGTTGTTGTTCTGCGTCGTTAAGGCGATAGGAAATCCAGTCTGGAGGGTCAGAATGCCATCCAATCCCCAACCGCCCGCGACAGCCTGCGCGAAGCGATTCGGATTCGACATGTATTTGCGGCCTTTGCCGAACGGCAGGTCGACAACATAGCTGAGAACCATGCGCTGGGATACGTCGTAGCTGGACAAAGATCTTTCGAGACGGAAATTACCCCAGTACTGAAAACCGGCGGCGCCGCCGTTGCTCTCCAGCCATGGCGTCAGCGTCTCGGCGTCGTCGATCAGCTTTTGGTTTGTGTACGCGAGCATCGCCGTTCCGCCTTCGCCGAGACGCTTGGTCACCTTCAACTGGAAGGATTGATAACTCGAGTCGCCGTCCCCTTGAGAGGCGTATTGCACTTGCCCGTAGGTGGGAAACGGCCGTAGCAACTGCTCGTACGCAATTGTGGAGCTCGCGAACGGCGATGTTGCGGGAACATAGGCCGCAAACGGATTGTGAACCGTCCCGAGAAACGTTGTCGTGCCCACGGCCGCAGCCTGTTGCTGTATGAACTGATTAGGCAATTGATTCTCGTCCTGAGTTTGTATGGGCAAGTGAGTACCTTTTGCGCCGACGTAACCCACGTCGATCAGGAAGTTGGGGCCGAACTGCTTCTGGATATCGAAGTTCCATTGCTGCGCGTATCCGAGAGGGTTTTGCGGGATTTGCGTGAGAACCGTTTGGCCGTACAACGCCAGGTTTGGATCAACGTTGCGTTGCGGCGGCGGGATGATTCCGCTCGGGAACGGATTCGAGAGAACGTTGAATGGCGTGATTCCGTTGTTGAGCGAGGTATTCATCGACTCCGTGATCGCGTTGATCGAATCGTGATCAGGTTCGGAGAACAGGTTGACGTCGATCGGCAGCCAGAAGATTCCATAGCCGGTGCGGATCACGGTACTGGGCGTGAGCATATAGGCGATGCCTATGCGAGGCGAGAATTCGTGATAGTCCGGATTGACGGCAGTGCGCTCCTGGCGCTGCGGCGTGTCGACGAGACCGACATCTCCCTTCAGAGGCATGCCAGTAGGACCCGCCAATGGATTGGCCGCATTCGGGAAGAAGACGCTGATGCGGTTATAGCGCTCCGTCCACGGTCCCGTGAGCTCCCAACGGAGGCCTGCGTTGACGGTTAATCGATGTGACACCTGCCAGGTGTCGTTGAAGTATAAACCTCCGTAGATCTGCTGGCTTGCAGTGAAAGCAGGCTCCTGCACGGACCCACTTTGAACAGCGCCGTAGAGGAATGAAGCGAAAGCAGATCCGCCGCCAGCACCAGTGGACGGATTCGCCGCCGTAAACGCAGATGTGAAGTTGTATCCGCCCGTACCGTTGTTGGTCTGCCCGTAATTGTGTCTCGCAGATCTCCATTCGCCGCCAAAGTTGAATGTGTGGTGGCCATGAACGGTCGTCATGCTGGGTGCAATCTCCACATCTGTGTCGAACCCTGCGATGACGCTTCCAGTCTCGCCGCCGCAGAACTCGTTGTATACGCCGTCGTTGATGCAGATGTTTGGCAGGGTACGGACCTGGTTCGCCACGTCGGCGTTCATGTAAGCAGGCCAGCCGATGGAGGTCGCATCGAATCCAACACTTTGAGGAGTCCTGACGTATCGAAACCGCAGAAGGTCCGCGCGGATGTCCATGACCGTGTGCGGCGTTATGGTGTTGTTGTAATCGAGCACTGTCTGAAGCGTGTTGTAATTTTCTGGCGTACCAACTCCACCTGCATAGGTATTGTTTTGGAAAGGATCGCCCGCCAGGTCCAGGTCAGCCCAATATGTATAGCGCCAGAAAAGATGCTGCCTTTCGCTGATTGCGTGGTCGATGCGGAGGGTTCCCTGATCGGTGTTTCCGCCGGTGGCGACGTTTCCTGCCCAATTGTTGGTCGCGCCCGCGCCCGGAATGTTTGGCAGGGCCCAAAGGGTAAGGAGGTGCGCGGCGACGGGGTCCATTTGGGCCGGACAGATGACATTGAGCTTGCCGTTACAGATTGCCTGTTGCCGCGTGTAGGTGGTCCCGACCTGTGTGGTGGTGAATGGGTTGTATATATTGCCTAGCGCTGAGAAATCGCCGTTGCGCATCGCCTGGGTGGGTACGGAAAGTAGCAAGCCCTGTCCTTGCCGTAGGCGGAATCCCTCGTAATTCATGAAGAAGAAGGTTTTATCTTTACCCTTGTAGAGATGCGGTATATCAACCGGACCTCCGAAGGTTGCACCAAACTGATTCTGCGTGAATGCGCCGGTGGGAACGCCACTTCGGTTGTTAAAGAACGTATTCGCGTTCAGGACTTTATTGCGCAAGAACTCATATGCATCGCCGTGGAGCTCGTTACTTCCGGTCTTGGTGGTTAAGTTGACCACGCCGCCAGCGAAGCCGCCGTATTGAGGTGGCAAATCGTTCTCGAGCACGTTAAATTCCTTGATCACTTCCTGAGAGGGCAGCAGCTCGACCGCGTGTCCGAACGGAATGACCATCGTGGCGCCGTCCAGCATCCAATTGCTCTGGTTTGCCGCGCCTCCGCCGATCTGGAAGTTGCCGTAGGCCGAATTGTTTGTTCCGGCTGCATTCTGCTGAGATTGCCCTTGCGGCACGACGCCGGGCGTGAGCGCTACTAGCGCCAGTGGGTTGCGCCCGTTGAGCGGCAGTTCTGAAATTTCCCGCTGCGAAATCACGGTCCCCATGGACGCGTTATCGGTCTGGATCATCTCGGCGCCCCCGGTCACGGTGACTTCCTGCTGCACCTCCCCAACTTGGAGAGAGAAGTCCTGACGAACGCTTTGGGCTACTGCGACATGAATGTCCGGATGAAGTTGCCGTTGAAAACCAGTAGCTTCTACAGTTACCTGGTAAGTACCCGGGATAACGAATTGGAAGGTGTAGAAGCCGGTATCGTTGGTTCGCGTCTCGACGGCGACGTTGGTCCCGGAGTTAGTGAGAGTGACCTTTGCGTTTGGAACAGGAGAGCCGCTGGGATCCGTGAGGTACCCGGAGACAGTTCCATCAGAGGTCTGCGCTGCCAGAATGCAGGCAAAAAATAAGAGTGCACAAAACGAAAATAAGCGAGACAACATGATTCCTCTCTTTCAACCCCCCACCTTCATAAGGAATTAGTAGGGTATCCCTACAAAAGGGTATACTGCTACCTTCGCGCCATGTCAAGGAAAAAGACACCGCAACGCGTGTCCCTCCAGATCCGCACCGCCACACCGTCGAGCGTTCGCGCGGTGAATCGCTCCATAATGCTCGAGCTCATCAGGCGCTCCCAACCGATTTCCAGGGCGGAGTTGGCGCGCTTGACAGGAATCTTCCGAAGCAGCGTCTCCGATATTATCGACGAACTGGTTGCTGAGAATCTGGTGAATGAGGAGCGGAGCACCCGATCTCAACCGGGGCGAGCACCGATGAGCTTGCGGCTAAACGACTCGGAGTATTGCGTTCTCGGGTTGAACATCCGGCCGGCTTATTCCCAAATCGCTCACGCCGGTCTGAGCGGCCGTATTCTGAGCGGCCTCACATTCGAGACGCCAACGTCTCCGAAAAAGCTGGTTCAGGCGGTTGCACAGGCGATCCAACGCCTATGTGACGGCTCAAATCTCAGCAAGAAAAGCGCATTCCGCCGCATCGGCATCGCGATTCCCGGACACGTAGACGCCCCGAACGGCCGCATTTTGTGGACACCGACGCATGAAGAGTTGAACGATTTTCCCATCGCGGAGGAAATTGAAAAGCAGACCGGAATCGAGGCGCTGGCCGACAACGACTGCAACGTGGGCGCGCTCTCCGAGCTTTGGCTTTCGAACGACGAGGAGAACGACCGCAGCACCGATTTTATTTTCTTGAACGTCAGCGATTTCGGAACGGGCGGGGGCGCTGTCCTGAACGGAGAGATCTACTTGGGGCATGATGCCCATTTCGCGGCTGAGGTGGGCCACATGGTCGTCGAGCGTTCGGGGCCGGTGTGCAGATGCGGCCGCCGGGGGTGTTGGGAGCTTTATGTCAGCAATGAAGCAACCTGGCGCCGAGTCCATCCGCGTTCGCCCTTCAGCGTGGAAGGATTTAACGAAATGCTGTTAGCCGCCAAGCGGGGGGAATGCCGGGCACTCACCAGTGTGCGTGAGACCGCGGCATATCTATCGCTGGGCATTTCGAACATAGCGTTTGCCTTCAACCCAGCAGAAGTCATCGTTGCCGGGCGGATCACAGCTGTTTGGGACCTAATTCGTGAAGACCTCGAGAGACTCTACGGGTCCTCGCACTTGCGCTATTCGGTTCGCCCAGCGCGGTTGTCCGCCGACGATTCGCTTTTACATGGCGCGGTGTGTCTCGCTTTGCGCGATACTTTCGCGCGACCGAAATTCGGGCAGATATCGGCCTTGGGGCGGGAGAGCGCGTGAAATGCCGAAGCACCGCTCCTCCTACGCGAATGCCGCCCTGCTCATCGGGATTATCGCGTATTGCGCCAGCGCGGCTTCGCAGCCGGAAAAATTCGACGTCGTCGTTTACGGCGCGACTGCGGGCGGAACAATGGCGGCCATTGCCGCCGCCCGCGAAGGGATGCACGTCGCACTTCTCGAGCCCGGTTCGCACGTGGGCGGAATGCTCTCTGGCGGGCTGAGTAACAGCGATGTCGACAACCAGCAGCAGCTTATCGGTGGATTGTCTCGCACCTTTTTCATCGCGGCTGGTGCGCATTATCACCAGCCAATCGCGTGGGCCTTTGAACCGCACGTCGCTGAAGAGATCCTGCGCAACATGCTCCAGACTGCAAGGGTCAGCACGTTCTTCCACGCCAGACTGGCTGGCGCCGAAAAGAACGGATCCGTCATTACGCGGATCCGGGTCGAGAGCGGCGTCGAATTTGCCGCATCTGTATTCATTGACAGTTCATACGAAGGCGACCTGATGAAAGCGGCCGGCGTATCTTACATTGTCGGCCGTGAGGGACGGAACCGATATAACGAGTCACTCGCGGGACGTCAAGATCTTTTGCCGGGGAGGCATCAGTTCCGGTTCGCCGTTTCTGCGGACGCATCAAATGGAGGTCTGCTGCCGCTTGTTGTTCCCGAGGACAAGGTTGCGCAGGTCGGTGAAGGAGATGGCAGGTTCCAATCCTATTGTTTTCGCCTCTGCTTAACGGACGATCCGGCCAACCGCTTACCGTTGGGACGGCCCGACGGCTACAATCCCGGGCGTTACATCCTGGCGAGGCGATACCTGGAGAGTGCCAAAGGGCGGCTGTCTCTAGCCGATTTCATTGGCCTGGTTCGCATCCCCAATGGAAAATCCGATATAAACAGCACAGGTCCCGTGTCAACTGATCTATTGGGCGCAAGTTGGGAGTATCCGGAAGCCAGCTATGCTCGCAGAGAACAGATTTGGGACGAACACCTGACGTGGGCGCAGGGTCTGATCTATTTTCTGCAGAACGATCCCGCAGTGCCCGAATCGATTCGAGACGAGGCCAATCGCTGGGGCTTGGCGAAAGATGAATTCCTCGATACGAATCATTGGCCGCACCAGCTTTATATACGGGAAGGCCGGCGCATGCTGGGTGAGTATGTTCTCACGCAACACGATCTGGAGAATCACCGAGAAAAATATGATTCGATCGGCATGGCCGGTTACAACATTGATATCCGCGAAGTGGAATGGCTCACTCACAAGGTTTACGTCTTCCCGAATGTTATAAACCAGGTGTTCACGGAAGGTTACCTGAGCATGCCGGTCGAGCCGTGGCAGGTTCCGTATCGCGCCCTTTTGCCGGTTCAGCAGGAGTGTTCGAATCTGTTCGTGATTATTTGTATTTCAGCATCAACCGTCGCGTACGGCGCCTTCCGGATGGAAGCAAATTACATGATCGTCGGGCAAAGTGCGGGAACGGCCGCCGCACTGGCCATCAAGAACAAGCGACCGGTGCATCAGATCGACATTACCGGCCTGCAAGCGCAACTTCGCGCGCGGGGACAGATCCTCTCACCAAGTGACATCCAGAATAGGCGGTAAACAGGATCTGAACCTCAGCCGTGGCAAGCGCGAGCGCCTTCAGAACTTGTCGACGCCGACCGGCATAATTGCCGCGTTGGCTATCGATCAGCGGAAGAGCCTTCGAGGCATGATAGCCGATTCTGCGACGGCTGCACCGGAACAAGTGCCTGATTCCGCTCTTGCGGAATTCAAAAACACGGTCTCAAAAATCTTAAGCCCCCACACGAGTGCAATTCTGCTCGATCCAGAATATGGCCTTGCGGCCGCCCGGCTACGCGCACAAGTATCCGGACTGCTGCTTGCCTACGAATTGGATGGCTATGACAATCCGCGGCCGCATCGGATGCTGGCTCTAATGCCGCGCTGGTCTGTTCGCCGCCTACGGGATGCAGGCGCCGATGGTGTAAAGATTCTTTTGCACTACGCACCGGACGACTCGCAAGTCGGCCAATGACGAGAAATGTGCACTGATCGAGCGCATTGGCTACGAATGTCACGATCTCGACATGCCTTTTTTCCTGGAGCCGGTCGTCTATGATCCGAACATCGCAGATTCGCGAAGCTTCGAGTTTGCCAAGCGGAAACCGGAACTGGTCGTGCGAACAATCGAGGAATTCTCGAAAGAGATCTACAATGTTGACGTTCTGAAAATAGAATTTCCCGTTATTACGTCGTTTGTTGAAGACTCAGCGGTGTTCCGTGGACGCTCGGCTTACAGCATGGACGAATCGCTAGACCATTTCCGCGCTGCCGATGCGGCTGCTCGCCGTCCCTATATTTATTTAAGTGCCGGGGTTAGCAGCCTCGAATTTCTCGAATCGCTGCGGCTCGCAAATCATGCCGGCGCCCGCTACTCAGGCGTGCTCTGTGGACGCGCCACTTGGAAAGACGGTATTCCCTGGTATGCGCAACCTGGTCCGAAGTTCGACAAGGCCGCCCTGGAAGAGTGGCTCAGCACGACGGGCACTCACAACGTCCGCGCAATCAATGAGCTCCTCAGCTCCGCGACCCCCTGGCATTACTGGCTCGAGGAGCGCAATACGTGAAGGAGATCCAATGTGCGTCCAAAGCGATTTCTCGTTCTGAGTGGGGTTTGCTCGTCCTGCTAATCGTTTCGATTTTCATCAACTACATCGATCGTGGCAATTTATCTCTAGCCACGCCGCTCCTTGGAAAGGAACTAGCGCTCTCACCGCTGAAGATCGGCGCGCTGCTTTCCGCTTTCTTCTGGACCTATTCACTCCTGCAGTTATTGGGGATTGCGGGCTGGCTGGCGGACGTGCTGCCTATTCGCCTCGTCTTTGCTTCAGGCGTGCTGGTATGGTCTGTGGCGACGATCGTGACCGGGTTCTTATCCACTTTCTCCGCCATTTACATTGCTCGTCTGGTCCTCGGAGCTGGCGAATCGATCGCCTATCCTTGCTACTCGCGCATTTTTGCGAGCGAGCTTCCGCAGCATCATCGCGGCCGAGCCAACGCTCTGCTCGATGCAAGCTCAAAGTTAGGGCCCGCGGCTGCGTCGTTTCTCGCTGCACTGTGGCTCACCAGACTTGGGTGGCGCCTGTTCTTTATCGCGCTGGGTATCGGCAGCTTGCTTTGGCTGCTTCCCTGGTTTAAGTGGGGCTCGCATTTTCAATCAGTGCGTCAGAGAGGAGCGGAAAAGCTTCCATCATTCAAACAGCTCCTTCGCAGCCGATCCGCTTGGGGTACATTCGGCGGCCACTTCTGTGGGAATTATTTCTGGTTTTTTCTGCTGACATGGCTTCCGACGTACCTTGTCAATGAACGGAATCTATCAATTCAACAGATGGGTAGCATCACGTCCCTTGCTTTCGTCGCTGTCGCTGCGGGTACGGTCAGCGCGGGATGGATATCGGATCGCTGCATCGCACGCGGCGCTTCTCCGACGCGCGTCCGAAAAGGTATCGTGATCGGGGGGCTGACGTTTTCGTCCACAATCTTGCCCGTTCCGTTTGTGAGCAGCTCGACAACCTGCGTCATTTTCTTGATGACGGCCTGCGTCGCTTTTGGCACCTACACGTCGAATCATTGGGCCATCACTCAAACTTTGGCCGGACCTCTGATGGCCGGCCGCTGGACCAGCTTGCAAAACGGAATAGGAAATGTGTCCGGTATTGTTGCACCCATGATTGCCGGCGCCGCCGTACAAATGAGCGGTTCTTCTAAGATCGCTTTCATCGTGTCCGCCGCCATTGTTATCGTCGGGGCGTTGCTGTGGGGATTTGTAGTCGGTCCTGTCGAACAGGTCTTTTGGACGAATACCAGCTCTGAAGGAGCCGTCCGGTTGTGAACCCCTCAGGCGTCCTTTGCTGTGGCAACATTGTGTACGACACGCTCGTGAAGCCGGTTGACGAGTTGCACTGGGGCCGTGGAACGACGTTTGTCGGCTCCATCCATTATCGGGGCGGAGGAAACGGAGCGAATACATCGCGCACACTGGCAATTTTGGATATCCCCGTCCGCCTTCTCAGCGTGGTGGGCGCAGATGAGCAGGGTGAGTTCGCCTTGCGGCGTATCAAAGATTCCGGAGTGGACATCACGCACGTGCAGCAGGTTGCAGCTCCCACTGCCGCAAGTATCGTCCTGGTGAATTCTTCAGGCGAGCGCAAGTTTCTTCATCGCCCCGGAGCCAGCAGAGAGGGTTTCGCCGAGCCGGTCGAGTTCACCGACAAACTTTGCGCGGGCATGTCACATTTTCATCTGGCGAGCTTCTTTGTTCTGTCGCGTTTGCGGGCTCACGGTCCAGAGGTCTTAATCCGTGCTCGCGAAGCCGGACTCACAACCTCTTTCGATACAAATTGGGATCCGGATAACGGCTGGATGAACACTCTTGCGCCTTGTATTCCGTACCTGGACATGCTCTTTATGAACGAAGATGAGGCAAGTATGATAACCGGGCATTCGGACCCGGCAAGCGGCGCTGCTGTCGTTCTGAGAAGGGGATTGCCGGTTTGTGTGATGAAACTCGGCTCGCGTGGATGCGGGATCTATACTGCAGATCGCGAGCTGATTTGTCCCGCATTCGATGTGGACGCGAAGGATACTACCGGAGCAGGAGATTGCTTCGTCGGAGGTTTTCTCGCGGCTCGGCAACGGGGCGCATCTTTGGCAGAAGCCGGCCAATTTGCAAACGCGGTTGCGGCGTTGAGCATCCAGGAGATCGGCGCCGCTGAAGGCGTTCTTCCTTTGATGGAGACAGAGGCATGGATGCGCACAGCCCACTTGCGGAACGAGGCCCCCGCTAATGCCTAGGCAGGGTAACGAGGACGAGGTTTCACGCCGACGCTTCCTTCAGGGCACGGGAGCGGGAATGGCTGCGACTCCACTGATCGAGTCTCAGGCTCACGAACCGAGATTCCAGCCAACAGCCAAGCCCGAAAAGATCTCCGATAATCTTTTTCTTCTCGAAGACACCTGCAACGTTTATCTGATTCGCAAAGCGGATCGAGCCGTGCTCATCGACTTTGGCTCGGGCAAGATCCTTGATTTTCTGGCGGAAATCGGCGTTTCCCGCATCGATTGGATTCTACATACCCATCATCATCGCGATCAGGCACAAGGCGATCTTCTGGCCGTCGCTCAGCGAATTCCAATCGCTGTTCCGGAGCACGAGCGTCAGTTCTTCGAGGCCGTCGAGAATTTTTGGCGCAATCGACGCATCTTCGAATTGTATGACGTGAAGAACGATTTCTTTTCGATTACAAAGAACGTTCCGGTTACAGCCTTGCTGCGCGATTACGCGACATTTTCCTGGGAAGGGTTTGACCTTTTCGTTCAACCAACGCCGGGCCACACGCCAGGATCGATAACCTTGGTCACCAACGTTGATGGCAAGAAGGTCGCATTTTCCGGCGACCTCATTCATTCTCCGGGTAAGGTTCAAACGCTTTACGATTTGCAATATTACTACCAAGAACATGAGGGCGTCGACCTCTCCATCTACTCGCTCACTGAGCTAAGCAAGCTGAAACCGGACCTCTTGTGCCCCTCGCATGGCCGACCGGTTTCGAATCCTTCGCCCGGCATGGCGGAATTGTCGCAAAAGCTTCGCGACTGGCACCGCTATTGGTACGCACATCCACCGACTTCCGACCTCGAGCCATACGCAGTCACGCCGCACTTGGCCGCGAATACCGAGACCACTTCATCTTTCTACGCCATCGTCAGTGACAGCGGCAAAGCACTCTTTGTGGATTATGGCTCCGCCAGTTGGACCTTTTTCCAGGTATTCACCAGATACGTTGGCACGTTCGATCGAATGCGCTTCGTGGAACACAGTATTGAGAAACTTCGCGCGAGTTACGGGCTGAAATCGATCGACGTCGCGGTTCCGAGCCATATGCACGATGACCACCTGAACGGCTTTCCTTACCTGGTCCGGCGGTATGGGACAAAAATCTGGTGTTACGAAAATATGGTAGACATTCTCGAGAACCCGCGAGGGCTCAACGTCGGCTGCATCCTTGGCGAACAGATAAAAGTAGACCGCTCAATCCACAACAAAGAGACGTTCAAGTGGGAGGAGTTTGAGTTCACAGTGGTCCACTCCCCCGGTCATACCAATTACCAGATGGCCATGTTTGCCACCATCGACGGCGCGCGCATTGCATTCACCGGCGATGCTTTTTTTAGTGACCCGGAACATCCAAACTCACTTCGGCACAACCTGATCTATCGCAATGAAGTAAAGAGCGGTGACCACGTGCAATCCATTCGCAATATCCTCGACTTCGAGCCGAACATTATTGCTCCGGGGCATGGCAGGCCCTTTCTCATCGACAGGGGGACAGCAGAGAACTTCGAAAAACGCGCCGAGAAGCAGGATGCGTTCTTCCGCGACCTAATCGCCGATCCGGACTCCGATATGGGGATTGATCCGTCGTGGATCCGCATTTATCCTTACCAGATGATGCTTTTGCCCGGACAAAGGAAACGGATTGAGATTCGTTTGCGCAATCACCGGCCGCGGCGTGTGGAGATTCGCGGTGCTCTCGTTCTGCCCGACGGCTGGCGTTCCGAACCCGCGGAGATTTCACTCGCTGCTGAAGCGAAATCGGAATCAAAGGCGGCGACGACTATTTCGATTCCGGAAAACTGGTCGAATACGTGGTCGAGGGTTGCTATCGCGCTGGATGTGATCGCCGATGGCAAGTATCTAGGTCAAATCGCTGAAGCGGTGGTAGACGTTCGGACACGGCGGACATGAAGCGCGGACATAAAGCAAAAGGGGGGCTCGGTAATTTAGCTATTTGAAGGTGATTGTGCTCTCGCCGCTGTATTTATGGTAGTCCCGGAAGTCAATCGCGTTCTTAGTGCAGATCGGCGATCCGCGTTGGCATCCCAGATTTTCGGCATGCACTGGAAGAAGAAACTTCACTGTGCCCAGCGAGACCTCATCGTAGTCGACTGCCCATTCAATGGAATCGAGCGGGAAGTCTTTGGGGATGTTATCGGCCTGCATCTCAATGCGACGTACCTGGGCAGTAGCCTTATCGATCCAGACGCCGCCGCTGTATGCCGGATGTAACGACTGACCGCCCACATTGATGAACCAATCGGAATTCTGCAACGCCACTTTGAAATCGTAGATCGCTGCCGGGGCGCCTGCCAGCGTCGTCGATTGGTTCAGCTTAAACTCGGCGCGGCTGCCTTCCGAAAAGAGGCTTCGAAGCGTTGAAGCAAACTCGCCGGTAGATGTAGAGCCGCCCAACTCGAGCATGCTCTTGTTTGTTTTCTTCCCGCCGACCATGATCTCGCGGTAATCCTCTTTGCCGTCTTCATAGACGACCTTGGCGGTCACCACATCTATCGGTTCCCAACCTGAAGAGCGCGATTGTTCGTAGTACCGGGTCGTGTTTTGCTGGCAAACAAAGTTGGGCAGTCCGTTCGTAAATGTGGCGGCCCAATCTTTCGTTCGGGCAATGAGATCTTGCGAAGGCGATGACGCCGTTCTCACCGGAGCGGATTGACCATCGATCGTAAAATCGGTCGATTCCTTTTGAGCGGCGTGTGCTTTGGGAGCCGGCCTGTTGCTGGCCATCTGGGTGGTCTTGGAGCTGTCGTCGGAACTGTCATCCGAGTCTGTCTTTTTCGGGATGCCGCGGCGAAGAACCGGGCGATTCGGAGCATCCACCGGATTGTTCAGGATCGTCGGGCGGATCCGGTCTTCTTCATCGTTCGCCGTAGTTCCAGGCGGTACTTGTGTATTCCCGGCGCTTTCTACTGGCGCATCCTTCACCAGATCCACGTGTGTCGCCGTGAGATTCGCATCTTCATCCTCCGCGGCTTCGATATGAACCGTGGTGCGAGGGACAATCTTGCTTGAGGCGATATCGCCTCCAGAGCGCGTGAACTTAGTCTTGTCCGTCAAGGTCATGGTCAGCGTGCGCCCGTCTTCGGTTGAAACCACCAACTTCTTACCGTCGTTCGATACCGTCTTTCCGTCCGCGGAAAGCGTGGGCTGCGAGGCATCCGGTTGCTTCGAATTTTTCTTATGGCGCCCGGGAAGGGAAATGCCTCCTCCACCCATCGGGCCTTGTCCCGGCGGATACTGCCCGGGAGGATATTGGCCGGAAGGATACTGACCCGGGGGATATTGACCTGGATACTGCGCGGCCAGAGGCAGCGACATTGCGAAGAGCACCGCAACAGAGACAGCTAGTTTGATCATTAAAAGAAGTTAGATGCGGCTACCTGCGCCCCAGGTTACTACCAGTTACCACTTCAGGAGTACAAGTTCGGAACAAAAGCCGGGGCCCATGGCCGCCAGAATGCCCCAAGTTCCCGGCTCCGGTCTGCGATTCTTCATCACCTCTTCTAAGACGAACAAAACAGATGCTGAAGACAGATTGCCCGTCCGCCGCAGGCATTCCCAAGACACTGCCAGAGCGCCGTTCGACAGGCCTAATGCCGCCTCTGTCGCCTCGAGTACCTTGGGGCCGCCGGTATGAATGACCCAGCTTTCTATGTCCCGGCGCGCCAAACTATGATCCGCAAGAAATTCGTCGACATCCCGGCCGAGGTTTCCCAGAACCACTTCGGGAACGTCGCGGGATAGAACGATCTGAAAGCCTTTTTCGGAAATGTCCCAGCCCATCACATACTCGGTTTCAGGATAGAAGATCGATCGCGTCGCCAGAATCTCCGGTCCTGGTGGGCCGTCGCAGTCGGCTCCCGAAACGATTACCGCGGCAGCTCCATCGCCAAACAGTCCCGTGCTGATGAGGTTCGCGACCGAGAAGTCATCCTGCTGGACCGTGAGCGAACACAATTCGACCGAGAGCAGCAGGGCCGCTTCCTTCGGGAATGCTTTCACGTAATCGGCAGCGCGCGCGATTCCCGCAGCGCCGGCAACGCAGCCCAGGCCAAAGATCGGAACCCGCTTCATACGAGGGCTCAAGCTCATGCGATTGATCAGGCGCCCTTCAATAGAGGGGCTCGCAATGCCGGTCACCGATACAAAAAAGAAGGCCCCAATATCGGCCGGCGCCATTCCGGCTTGCCGCATCGCGTTACAGATCGCCTCTTGCCCAAGGTTGACCGCCGCTTCGATCCAGCAGTCATTGGCCTCGCCCCAGTTGCGAAGAGGATAGCGTTCCAGCGGCAGCACCAGGTAGCGGCCGTCTACCTGAGTGGCGGCGTGCAGGCGCTCCAAAACATCGAACCTGTCCAGCCTGTTGCCCCAGTGCTTCCGAAACGCACTGATGAGCGCGTTTTGCGGGTAATAGTGCTGTGGAAGGGCGCTGGCCACGCTCGCAATTCTCATGATTGGGGGGTAGACTTTCAGTATCTAACGCTGGTGTATCGGATCGCGTCGGCGAGTCGTAAAAACGCTGTTAATCTACTGGAATGCCTCGGATTCGACTTCTGCACTGGAAAGCCAAAGAAGCCGAGCCTCTTATCCAGCTCTTGCGCGGAGCCGGTCACAATATCGAGTACGACGAGGAGTTTCGTCCGGCCCTGATGCGGAGGTGGCGCGAATCTCCGCCGGACGCTTTTGTCATCGATCTCTCGCGGCTCCCTTCTCACGGGCGCGAGATAGCAATTGCATTGCGCCAATCGCGCGGCACGCGACGAACACCGATAATTTTTTGCAATGGAGTGGAGGAGAAAGTCGAAAGCATCCGGAGTCAAATGCCCGATGCCGCGTATTGCAACAGCGCCAGCCTTCCATCGACATTGAAGAGATCTCTGGCGAAGAAGCCGTCTGATCCCGTCGTCCCAATTCCCATGATGGAGCGGTATGCTTCGCGCACTGCAGCCCAGAAGCTGGGAATCAAGGAGCGTTCTACTGTCGCTGTTATCGATGCGCCGGGCGATTACCTGAGAGTGCTGGGCGAGATGCCGCAAGGGGTCGAGATCTGCGAAGAGACGGCAGAGAAAGCTACTGTGACCCTCTGCTTCATTCATGAGGCTGAATCGCTACCAGCCAAGCTCTCGGGCCTGCGCGAAGTGGCGGGCGTGGGTAAGCTGTGGGTCCTCTGGCGGAAAGGCGGTTCAGCTGCCCGTGGCGACGTAACAGAGCCCCAGGTGCGGACGCAGGCGATCGACTTGGGACTAGTCGATTACAAAATTTGTTCCGTCAACGAAATTTGGACGGGCATGCTATTTGCCCTTAAGCGCTGATTGAACCTGTAAAGCCGGTCGCGATTGGCGTCGATAAGCCATTAGCATGAAATGGCTGCGGCAGCGGTGGACAGTTGTGTGTTTAGCCGCCGTTTTCTTTCCGTCGCTATCTCTTGCGCAACGCTACACGTTCAAAGAATACAAAGAAGGTCTCGGAAACCTCAGTACCAACTGCCTGCTTCGGGACCGCGCGGGCTTCCTGTGGGTCGGAACCGAAAACGGCCTGTTTCGCTATGATGGCTCGCGTTTTCTGGAGTTCGGGCGTGCTGAAGGCCTTCCAGGAATGTTTGTCAGAACGCTCCACGAAGACGCTTCCGGGCGCCTCTGGGTTGGCACACGAGATGGCCTCGGGTACAAGAACGCGGAGGGCCGTTTTGCGAATGTTCAATACCAAGGCCGCGACTTGCAGATTGGATATCAATCCAAAATTTCCTCTTCTTCCGACGGAAGAGTCTTTGCGGTCACACAATTCGGTCTGCTGGTGATTACGTCAAAGGATGGTGGGCGTTCCTGGCGCTGCTCGCCCTTTCTATCAACGGCAATAGCGAAGGCAGTGGAAGGCCGCGCAGATAGCGTACTCGCCAACGACAATGGCTCGGTTCTCTTTGGCTGCAATGCGGGTCTGTGCCAAGTTGCGGGGGACCACCTTACCACCTGGGGGCCGGCGGAGGGTTTAGCAAAAGACATCTGGACGTGTCTCCTCCGCAAACGGAACGGAGAATTGTGGGTTCGCGGAGCCAACCACGTTGCCGCTTTGCCGCTGGGAGCCAGGCATTTTGAAAATCGCGATTTACCGCATCGCCCAAACAGCGAGGTGTACCAAACGCTTGCGGAAGATCCGGAGGGCCGAGTACTAGCGGGCATGGATTCCGCGGTAGCTCGCTTTGTGAATAGTCAATGGCGTGTGGTTTCTGAGGCGAACGGTTTCGAGGAGGGAATAGTCTCCTCTATCCTGGTCGATCGGGAGGGGCTCGTCTGGTTCGGTTTGCTCGGGCACGGGCTGCTGAAATGGCTGGGCTACGGGGAGTGGGAGGGCTGGACGAAGGCGCAAGGGCTTCGAAGCAATGAGATTTGGGCTCTGTTCCGCGATTCCACCGGAAGAATGTGGGTGGGGGATGAACACGGACTCAGCTTTCAAATGCGGGGTTCGACAGAATTCCATCCCTGGAGCGCGCCTGGAATCGATGCGGAACGGTGTAGGTCGATTACGGAATCGAAGGACGGATTCATTTGGGTTGGAACTGCTGCCGGCAAACTGATCCAGATCAATACTTCGACTCTTCGCGCACTGCAACTCAGTTTCAGCCATATCAATCGTGTCTTCGTGGATTCGCGCGACCGTGTTTGGCTCGCGACTTCCAAGGGTCTTCTCGTGAGTGACACAAAAGAATCCCGACGTGAGTTTCGGCTTCTTCAAAATCCGCTTTTCGGGAACGATGCCTTTCTAGACGTCTCGGAGGATCACAGCGGCCAGATCTGGGTCGTATCAGACAAGAATCTCCTTAGTTTCGACGGATCGGCTTGGAGTCGTCTTGATCTGAATCGGGAGCAACTTGGCCGTCATCTTTCGGAGGTTGTCACCGACAAATCAGAAACCCTCTGGATTGACGATATGGATGCGGGCGTTGCCCGTCTCACGATCAAGGGCGGTAAAGTTCTTCGGTTCAGTCGGCCCACGCTTTCTTCAAATCAGGTCCTTTTCCTGAATAAAGATCATCGTGGGTGGATCTGGGTAGGACAGGATCACGGCGTCGAAGTTTTCGATGGGTGGCTTTGGCGTAGGTATAGCGAGGACGATGGCCTCATCTGGAATGATTGCGATAGCAAAGCCTTCTTCGCCGATGCAGACGGCAGTGTGTGGATCGGAACGAGCGGCGGCGTGTCTCATTTTCTGTCGCCGGAGCACTCGCTTGTGAATTCTCCGGTAAAACCGGTGCTGGTATGGGCGAAGTTTGGCGCCAGAGACACAGTAGCGCATGACGCGGCATTGAAGTGGAGTAGGAATCCGCTGACGATTGGGTTGGCCGCTCTGACCTTCAAAGACGAGAAAGCGATCAAGTTTCGCTATCGCCTGGTCGGATTGGAGCAGGATTGGATCGAAACGCCCGAGCGTGAAATTCGGTATCCGAGACTTTCTCCACGAGACTACCGGTTTGAGGTTATGGCGGTGGACAGCGCGAACGGCAAAGCTTCACCCGTTGAGACGCTGCCTTTCCGGATTGTGCCGCCCTGGTGGTTGACGAAAACATTCACGGCTGCCCTGGGTGCGGCCCTCCTACTAGTTCTCGTGTTGATCTGGCGCTGGCGTGTCCAGGTCCTGGTCCTGCGCCAGCGTGAACTGGAGCGCCTGGTAAGTGAACGGACCAGGGAACTCGACGCAAGACTCGTTCAGGAAGAACTGTTGAAGGCCGAAGCGGAGCAAGCGAATCAGGCGAAGAGCGAATTTCTGGCAATGATGAGCCATGAAATTCGCACGCCGATGAACGGGGTCATCGGCATGACCGCGTTGCTCCTTGATACACCACTCACGACGGAGCAGCGGGAGTTTCTGAAAGCGATTAGAGATTCGGGGGAGTCGTTGATCGCGATTATCAACGACATTCTTGACTTCTCCAAAATAGAAGCGGGCAAGCTGGCTCTGGAAACAACGGAATTCAACTTAAAGGCGCTCGTCAGCGATGCGGCCGTGCTGATCGCCGAAGCCGCTCAGCGCAAGGACATAAGCATACAGACGGCTTTTGAGGAAAAACTCCCGGTTCGTCTCCTGGGTGACCCCATCCGCCTCAGGCAAATCCTCCTGAATTTGCTATCGAATGCGGTGAAATTTACGGAGAGAGGCAGGATTATCGTACACATCTCTCAGGAGGAACAACAGCAAGCGGGAAGAACGAGTGTTCGGTTCTCTGTGAAAGATACGGGCATTGGTATCTCACTCAAGACGCAATCCGCGCTTTTTCAGAGCTTCATGCAAGCCGATACATCGACAACACGCAAATACGGTGGTACTGGCCTGGGTCTCGCGATCTCCAAACGACTGGTTGAAATGATGGGCGGCGCAATAGGGGTGGATAGCAAACCGGGCCATGGCAGCACCTTTTGGTTCACGGCCAATCTTGGTGTGAGCAGCAACATCGATACGCCCTGCGTGGATATACTTCCGGAATCCGTCGCAACTGCTCTTGCGTACGGGCGTGAAAACCGGGGAAGAGTATTGGTGGTGGAAGACAATCCGATCAACCAAAAGGTGGCTGTCCACTTGTTATCGCACCTACGCTATATCGCGGAAGTGGCGGCCAACGGCGCCGAAGCACTGGAAATGTTCCGCCACGGGCAATACGATGTCGTGTTGATGGACTGTCAAATGCCGGTCATGGATGGCTATGAGGCGACCCGGGCGATCCGAAAAATAGAGCCGCCCGGCCCGAGAATTCCTATCATTGCAGTTACGGCAAATGCACTGCCCGGTGAACGCGAGAAATGCCTGATGGCGGGGATGGACGATTACCTTGCCAAGCCCGTCAACAAAGAGGCGCTCGATCTCACCATTCAGCGCTGGTTTTTCCCGCACGCGGAAAAGCCGGAGATCGACGTCCCTGTCGAATCTATCGCACTCTAGAGGAGTTTCTCGCACGTCCTGAGAAGTAGCCCCATTCGGCGCCACGTATTCCACGTGGCAACTGCTGTTCTCAATCAGGAGGAGACTCTTCACTGGCTTGCACTGAGGATGGTCCCCGGTCTGGGGACCGTCGGGACATTACGGCTGCTTGACAGGCTAAAGTCTCCGCAGGCGATCTTCAGAGCGTCTGCCTCCGAGCTTGAGACCGCCGGGATTAGCCCGGCTCAGGCGCGCAATATAGCAACTGGATACTCCTTTGAAGATGCTGTCGACCAACAGCAGAAGATGCTGAATGCCGGCGCTCAGCTCATTTCGATTCATGACCCGCGATATCCTCAACGGCTGCGCGAAATATTCGATCCGCCCTTACTGCTGTTTGCCATTGGCCGAACCGAGCTGATGGATTCACACGGGATCGCGATTGTCGGGACCAGGCGTCCGACGCCTTATGGTGTCGCGGCGACGGAGAGGGTCAGCGCGGACCTTTCAAGGGCTGGGCTCACGATTATTAGCGGTATGGCCCGAGGTATCGATACGGCTGCGCACAGAGCTGCTCTTGCGGAAGGCGGGGAGACCGTTGCTGTGCTCGGCTGCGGCGTCGACGTTCTTTATCCGGCGGATAATCGCAAGCTGTACCAGGACATCGCTCGTCGCGGTCTTTTGATTACTGAATTTCCTATGGGTGTGCCCGCGTACCCCCAGAATTTCCCGATCAGAAACAGGATTGTGAGTGGCATTTCCCTGGGCGTTCTGATTGTGGAAGGCGCCCAGCATAGCGGCTCCGCCATCACAGCCCGATTGGCGATGGACCAGGGACGAGAAGTCTTCGCGATTCCGGGAAATATCACCTCAAAAATGAGCTGGGGACCGAATCTGCTCATCAAACAAGGGGCCAAGCTAGTGCAGGAATGGACAGATGTCACTAACGAACTGCCGCTGACTGCTCGACAGGATCTCGTGACCAAAGCCCAGCAAAAGATTTTATTGGAGGGCATAAACCCGTCATCCGGAGCTCCAGAGGAGATGTCGGATATGCCCCTGAAGGTTCTCGCCAGAAAGCTGTTGAACAGCTTGCAAGTCGATGTTCCACAACAACTTGAGGCTATCGTTGAATCCTTTGAGGGGGTCTCCTCATCTGAATTGATCAGCGCCCTTTTCGATTTGGAAATGTCCGGGCTGGTGCGGCAACTTCCGGGTAAGAACTTCGTGAAGGTGTGGTAAAAGGGTAGCGTTCTCCGGCGCTTCTTCGAGCAGCCAGGAATCGAATTGTAGGTAACACAACACTGTATGGCTAAATCACTCGTCATCGTAGAGTCCCCGGCGAAGGCGAGGACAATTGGGAAGTACCTAGGCAAAGACTATTTGGTTAAGGCCTCTCTAGGGCACGTTAAAGACTTACCGAAGAAGGACTTAGCGGTCGACGTGGAGCGGGATTTTGCCCCCAAATACGAGGTGATCGAGGGTAAAAAGAAGCTGATTTCGGAGTTGAAGCAGGCGTCAAAAGGTGTCGATTCCGTATACTTGGCCGCTGACCCGGATCGCGAAGGAGAGGCGATCTGCTGGCATCTGCAAGAGGAGCTGGAGCCCAAGAAACCCGGTAAGCCCGCCTTTTTCCGGGTGATGTTCAATGAAATTACTGCGAATGCGGTGAAAAGGGCCTTCGATAAGCCCTTGGCCGTCAACCTCCACTTAGTGGAGGCGCAGCAGGCACGCCGGATTCTCGACCGCTTGGTCGGCTATAAGATCTCCCCGCTGCTCTGGGATAAAGTGCGCCGCGGGTTGTCGGCCGGCCGTGTGCAAACCGTCGCTTTACGCCTGATCGTCGAGCGCGAACGGGAAATCCGCGCGTTCGATAAGCAGGAATATTGGACGATCGATGTTTCGCTGAACGCCAAGAAGCCGCCGGTTTTAGTTGCCAGACTCAATAAGCGCGGCGAGGAAGCGCCCCAGATCCGGAATGAGAATACGGCCAAGGGCATTGTCGACGATCTCGGGGACGCATCCTATGTGGTTCGCTCCGTAGCCACTCGAGAGAAGCGCCGCAATCCAGTACCGCCCTTCATTACATCAACGCTGCAGCAGGAAGCCTCGCGCAAGCTCCGCTTCAGCGTGAAGCGCACGATGATGCTCGCTCAGGCACTCTACGAGGGAAAAGAGATCGGCGACGAGGGATCTGTTGGCCTGATTACCTATATGCGTACCGACTCAACGCGCGTGTCGGACGATGCTTTGACTGAGGTCCGACGCTTTGTGGGCGAACGTTACGGTGAGAACTACATGCCGGGCTCGCCGAACGTATACAAGACCAAGAAGGATGCACAGGACGCGCACGAGGCGGTCCGTCCCACATCGGTTTTTCGAACTCCTGAATCGCTGGAGAAGTCTCTCGCTGAAGACGAGCTGAAACTCTATCGCCTCATTTGGATGAGATTTATCGCCTCGCAGATGATGCCCGCGGTGCTCGATCAGACAACTATCGATATCGATGCGACCGGAAAGAGCAAAGTTCCTTACGTGTTTCGCGCGACGGGCAGCGTGCTGAAGTTCGACGGTTTTTTGAAGGTGTACGAAGAAGGGAAGGACCAGAAGGACGAAGAAGACGAAGACCTCAAGCACAAGCTTCCGGCGGTAGCGGAAGGCGAAACATTGCGATTCAAGGAAATTCGGCCCGACCAGCACTTCACGGAACCGCCGCCCCGTTACAACGAAGCAACTCTGGTGAAGAAACTGGAGTCCGACGGCGTGGGCCGGCCTTCCACGTATGCGTCGATCCTTTCAACCATTCAGGATCGCGAGTATGTGAAGAAAGACGCCGGGAAATTTGTACCGACCGAGCTCGGTATGGTGGTGACCGATCTGCTGCTCGAAAGCTTCAATGACCTTTTCGACGTGACTTACACAGCGCGTATGGAAGAGGAGCTCGATGAGATCGAGGAAGGGAAACTCGAGTGGCGCACTGCCATGGCGGACTTCTACGGCCGCTTTCAGAAAGACCTGGAGCACGCCGAGCGGCACATGACGGACATCAAGCGCATGGAAAAGCCGACGGACTTGGTTTGCGAAAAATGCGGCAAGCCGATGGTTATCAAATGGGGCAAGCACGGCAGTTTCATCGCATGCACCGGATATCCGGAATGCACCAACACGCGCGAGCTGACGGTGGATCTTCCGGACGTCGACAAAGCCGATTTGACCGAGCAGGACGAAGAGGAATACTGCGAGAATTGCGGCCGGCCAATGGTTCTGAAGAAAGGCCGATTTGGGCAGTTCTTCGCCTGCTCCGGTTATCCAGATTGCAAAACAACCAAACAAATTGGCGGTGAACAGCGGAAGGATGTTGCGCTCGAGGAGAAATGTCCGCAGTGCGGCAACAACCTGGTTCAGAAATTTGGCCGGTACGGAGAGTTCGTCGCCTGCAGCAATTACCCGAAATGCAAGTACGTGAAGCAGAAGACCATCGGCGTCCCGTGTCCGAATTGTTCGGAAGGCCAGATTGTAGAGCGGCGATCGAAGCGCGGCCGGACCTTCTACGGCTGCAATCGTTACCCTGAATGCGACTTTGTGGCATGGGGCAAACCGATTCCGGAAAAATGCCCCGAATGCGGCAGCAGCTACTTGATCGAAAAGTATCTGAAGTCAGGTCCGGTGGCGCAGTGCCCGAATCCCGAGTGCAAATATAAGCACCCGCTGGCTGGCGGCGCCGAATCTAACGTGGCTTAGATTCACGCGTGGGGTCGGCTGAACAGCAGCGTCTCGCGGAATCAGAGGCGCGTACAAAATACTGGAAGCGTTGGGGCCCCTTTCTAGCCGAGCGCGCGTGGGGAACGGTGCGGGAGGATTACAGTCCCGACGGCACCGCTTGGGAGTACTTCCCGCATGATGACGCACGCTCCAGAACGTACCGCTGGACAGAAGACGGCATTCTGGGAATCTGCGACAACCACCAACGCCTTTGCTTTGCGCTTGCATTTTGGAACGGAAAAGATCCGATTTTGAAGGAGCGCCTTTTTGGCCTGACAGGCAACGAAGGGAATCACGGCGAGGACGTAAAGGAGCTTTATTATTATCTCGATGCTACGCCCACCGGTTCCTATTTGAAGGGCCTCTACAAATATCCGCATCGAGCATTTCCCTACACTCAGCTGGTCGAAGAGAATCATCGGCGGACGCGCTCCGATCCTGAATACGAGCTGACAGACACCGGAATTTTCAATGAAGGACGCTACTTCGACATCTTTGCCGAATACGCAAAACACGACGTCGACGACATTCTTATTCGCGTCACGATTGTGAATCGCGGGCCTGAGCCGGCCGATCTGGCTTTCTTGCCTACGTTGTGGTTTCGCAACACGTGGGCGTGGTGCTTCAATTCGCAGAAGCCCGAGTTGCGGCAAGTTTCGCCGGGCGAAGTGGAAGCGCAGCATCATTCGCTCGGAACATTCCGTTTAACTCTCGACGGCACACCCGTAGTGTTGTTTACCGAAAACGAGACGAATACCTGGCGTTTTTGGCGATCGCAGAGTCAAAACAAGTTCTACAAGGACGCTTTCGATGAGTACCTGGTCCACGATCATCATGAAGCCGTGAATCCGGAGCATCGCGGGACAAAAGCATGCGCGGTTTACCGCCTATCGCTTAACGCCGGCGAGCAGAAAATTTTGCGTTTCCGCTTGCATAGAACCGATCTGCCGGAGATCGCTCAAAGTGAATGGGACGGTGTATTCGCTTCTCGCATTCAGGAAGCAAATGAGTTCTATTCAGAGCTCTCGAATGAGCTGAGTGAACAAGCGCGAGCGGTGCAGCGGCAAGCCTTTGCGGGAATGTTCTGGAGCAAGCAGTTCTATCACTACGTCGTCGAGACCTGGCTGAACGGCGATGAAACCATGCCCAAGCCGCCCGAGAAGCGCAAAGAGGGCCGCAATCACCAGTGGAGGCACATCTTCAACGAAGACGTGATCTCCATGCCCGATAAATGGGAGTACCCGTGGTACGCCGCCTGGGATCTCTCGTTCCATACCGTGGCGATCGCCCCAGCGGATCCGGATTTTTCAAAAGCGCAATTGTCACTCTTCGTGCGCGAATGGTACATGCACCCGAATGGGCAGCTCCCGGCTTATGAGTGGGCCTTTGGGGATGTCAACCCGCCAGTACATGCGTGGGCGGCGTGGCGCGTTTTCAAAATCGATGAGCGCATCAAAGGCAAACCGGACTTCGAGTTTCTGGAACGCGTCTTCCACAAGCTGCTGATGAACTTTACATGGTGGGTGAATCAGAAGGATTCCGAAGGCGCAAATATTTTCGAGGGCGGGTTCCTCGGCCTCGACAATATTGGCCTGTTCAACCGGGACGAGGTGCTTCCAGCAGGCTGGCTGCTCGAGCAATCCGATGGCTCGAGTTGGATGGCTATGTATTGCCTCAACATGTTGAAGATCGCCCTTCAACTCGCATCGACCGACGTCACGTATGAGGACATCGCGAGCAAGTTCTTCGAGCACTTCTTGTATATTGCCGACGCCATCAATCACCACGAGGGTTCCGGGTTGTGGGATGAGGAGGATGGTTTTTATTACGATCGCCTTCGCATTGCGGATGGCGACCACGTGCTACTTCGGGCCCGCTCGCTGGTCGGATTAGTTCCGGTGTTTGCCGTTGACACTCTTAGGCAGGACACCATCGACAACCATCCGGGATTTAAGAAGCGGATGGATTGGTTTATAAATCATCGGCGCGATTTGACCCAAGGCTTGGCGCCCCTGACGCAAGGTGGTATCGAACAACGGCGGTTGCTTTCTGTCGTGAACCGCCAACGCCTTCAGCGTATTCTTCAACGCGTCTTCGACGAAGCGGAATTTCTCTCGCCATTTGGGATTCGCTCGCTTTCGCGCTATCACAAAGATCATCCCTATGTGTTGAACCTGGACGGCACGAAGTTGGGCATTTCTTACGAGCCGGGCGAGTCGGAATCAGGCACGTTCGGCGGAAATTCCAATTGGCGAGGACCGGTGTGGTTCCCGATGAATTTCCTAATGATCGAAACGCTTCAACGGCTGAACCACTACTATGGCGATTCTCTATCGCTGGAATTTCCCACTGGCTCCGGCCAGCGAATCAGTTTGGGGCAGGCCGCAACGGAACTTTCCCATCGGTTATCGGCTCTCTTTCTGCCGGACCATAATGGCCATCGGCCAGTCTACGGGGATAATCAGTTGCTGCAGGGCGATCCCAATTTTCGCAAGTATGTTCTGTTTCATGAGTTCTTCCATGGCGATACGGGCAAGGGGCTGGGAGCAAGCCACCAAACGGGCTGGACCGGTCTTGTAGCGAAGCTTCTGCAGCAGAGTGGCGAGCCGTAGCTCGCGCGGGCTCTCGCGAAAGCATTGCGCTAAACTACCTCGCCACTGCGCAGAACACTGAGGCCAAACCGCCGGACGCGCAGTGAAGCGGCTCGATAATCGACTACTATCGATTCAGAGGCCCTATGCTCGAGTTGCGCAATGTTTCCAAACGATTCACTGGCATCGTCGCCGTTGACAACGTCAGTTTTACGGCCCGCGCCGGCGAAATAACCGGTTACCTCGGACCGAACGGCTCGGGCAAATCCACGACCATCAAAATGATCGCCGGCCTGATGGAGATGACCTCGGGCGAAATCCTATTCCAAGGTAAGCCTATTCAGCACGACCTGATTGCTTACAAGCAACGCACCGGATACGTGCCCGAGGAGCCGCATCTTTACGCCCATCTCACAGGTCTCGAGTACCTGTTGATGGTAGGCCAACTGCGCGGATTGGACCCAAAGCCCACGGCCAAACGCATCGACGGTCTGCTGCGGTTATTCTCATTGCACGGCGATCGGCATGCGCCTATTTCCGCTTACTCGAAAGGCATGCGCCAGAAGGTGCTGCTCTCCGCCGCGCTGTTGCACAATCCCGATCTCCTCCTGCTGGATGAACCTTTCTCCGGGCTCGATGTTGGCACGGCGCTGATTTTGCGCAGTTTGATCCAGGAGTTGGCTGAGCGGGGCAAAGTGGTGCTGTTCAGCTCGCATGAGCTCGAAACAGTGGAGCGCGTTTGCTCCCACGTAGTGATCTTGCATCGCGCGAAGATCGTAGCCGACGATTCGATCGAACGGCTGCGGACGCTGATGGCGCTGCCGACGCTCGAAAGTATTTTTTCGCAGCTCGCGGTCGAGCAGGATACAAAAGCGATATCACGCGAGATTGCGGATTTGATTCGGGCATGAGGCGTTGAACCATGACCCAACTCGGGATCGCGGGAGACCATAGCGATACGGCGACAGCGCCAAACAGCGCCGGCAATCGCCATTCCGGATTCTTTACCACGAATTTCTCTTCCGTGTAGTCGATCTCGAACTGCTGTCGGGAACACAGTGACATGAGCAAGTTGCTGGGGCAGTTCGCGGCTTTGCTTATCTTTTTTAGCCTGATGCTCTCGCTTCGGCGCGGTCGGCTTAGGAGACAGCCGGCTGCCGCGCACCGCGCTTTTGATCAGCGGCTGGGGCATGGAGCACTCTCTGATCGCAACCACAATGCTGGTGGTTGGCCTGTTCGCCGTGCTGAGCTGGGATTCCATGTTCCCGGACCGGCGCGATGTTCTGGTGCTTGCTCCTTTGCCTGTACGCGCACGCACGCTGTTCCTCGCCAAGGCGGCAGCAGTTTCTACAGCGCTGGCGCTTGCGGTGGTTGCCTTAAACGTTTGCACAGGTCTTGCGTTGCCCCTAGCGTTAGCGCCCGCGAGTTCCAGCCTTCTCGACCTGGTTCTGTCGTTACCTTTTTATCGATCGCTGGTGGCCTATTGGTTTACGATGATCGCGGCCGGCGCGTTTATCTTCTGCTCCGTAATGACCGTGCGAGGACTGGCCGCGCAAGTGTTGCCGCGCCGCCAATTCTTGAGGCTCGCGGCCTTTCTGCAAATGGGCGCTTTCTGTTTCTTCGTCAGCGTCTACTTTCTTGCACCGTCCCTCGCGACGGCGAAGGCTCTCGCAGCGCCTCAGAATCAACGCTTGCTCGCTTGGCTGCCGTCGTACTGGTTCTTAGGCCTATTTCAGCAGTTGAACGGATCTATGCACCCTGCGCTTGCTTCACTCGCGTGGCGCGCGTGGATTGGTTTAGGGGTTGCGGCGTTCGGAGCCGGTGCGGCATTCCTGTTGTCCTACTTCCGCACACTGCGAAAGATCATGGAGGAGCCTGACATCGTGCCTGGGTCTCGCGGCGTGAGTTGGTGGCCGCGTTTTGGCGATTCCTTCGAAACTGCTGTCGTGCAGTTTAGCGTTCGCACGCTGCTCCGCAGCCGCCAGCATCGGCTCATTCTCGCCTTCTATATGGGAATCGGATTTGCCCTAGTGATTCTCTTATCGAAAACGCCTCATGCGCAGCAGCGATTTGTGGCGGCAACCGCGGATGGTGTGAACGGGCCCCTGCTGGCCTCGAGCATCGTCATGCTTTGCGTCGCGGTACTGGGGACTCGGGTGGTGTTCTCGATGCCGCTGCAACTCCAGGCCAATTGGATCTTCCGCATGACGCCGGTTCGCAAGATATCCGAGTGCTTGGTCGCGATACGGCGGTTGTTAATCGTGCTCGCTGTGATACCGGTCTGGTCGGCTTCGGCCGTGTTGTTTCTATTGATTTGGCCCTGGCGTCCAGTCGTGGCCCACTTGCTCGTTCTCGCGCTTCTAGGACTAACTCTTGTCGAGCTGTGCCTGCACGGTCTTCAGAAGATCCCCTTCACGTGTTCGCACCTGTCCGGCAAGTCGCAAGTTCACATGGCTGTCTGGGCGTTCGCGTCGCTGATATTCCTGATGAACAGGGGCGCCGAATTCGAGCGGCGGGCGTTACATGATCCTGCCAGCTACGCCGGGATGCTAGTGATTCTCTCTCTCGCAGCGGTCTGCGCGAGGTGGCGAACCGCGGCCCTGACAAAATCGACTGAGGCGGAACTGCAGTTCGAGGACCTGCCGCCCGTAGACATTTTCGCGCTGGAACTGCACCGGGATGGAGTGCTGCCGGTCTAGCCGCGCCCTCCGCGCCCCTTTACTTACTCAATTTTTTGAAGTACTCCGCGACTGCATCGCGATACTTCTCGGGAGCGGATTCGGAAGCTCCGGTTCGTGTACCGTTGGCCTGCCGTTGGGCGACACGCTTGTTCAGCTCCACTTCCAGGCGTTCGAGACTTGCCACCGCATCGTGATTGATCCGCGAGTCCAGCAATGAGGGATCGGCGCCGTAGAGATTCCGAAGATATCCCAAAGCTCCATTAATGTAGCCGTAGAGCGCACGATCGTGTGGATCGATCTGCCCACGCAAACCGTACAAGTCCCCGATTGCATTCTGAAGACCTTCGCGATTAATCGTCGCGCCACCGCCGCCGAGCGGACTGTATGCACCATATCGTCCTTGATCGCCAGATTGACCATTCTGTTGACCACCCTGCTGGCCTTCACCGCCTTGTTGCCCCTGCTGCCCTTGTTGGCCCGCCTTCTGCTGGCCACCTTGTTGGCCCTGCTGACCACCTTGTTGCGAGCGCCGCTCTAACTCCTCCCGCAATGCCCGCACCTGCGCCAGCGTTTGCGCCTCCCTGTCGGTTTGCCCATTCTGTCCTGGCTGATTACCCGATTTCAGCGCTTGCTGTATATCGCGCAACTCGCGGCTGAGTTGGTCCAGGCCCGCCGTCACGCTGTCTTCCATGCCGATATTCCGATCTCCATAGCCTTCCCGAAGCCATTCGGCATCTTTCTGCATGCGCAACGCGAGTTCCTTCTGTTCGGCGTCCGAAAGCGCCTTACGCAGCTTCGATGAGGCGTCCGGCTGCGTTGCCGCAGTCGCCTGCTCCTGCTGCTGCAATTGCCTTTGCAGTTGCTCGAGCTGCTCCGCTAGTTTTTCCTTCTCGCCCGCCAACGCCTTTTCTTGCTCGGTTGCAGATCGCGTTGGTTCCATTTCCTGCTGCCAGTAATTACGTCTATATCCGTAACCGTAACGCGCGATTGTTCGGATCGTTCATCTCCGGCATTTCACCGCTGCCGCCCGCACTGAGCGAGGACAGCCTATCCCCGCGATTGCCGAACCCTGCTCGCCATACATCTGCTTCAATCGATCCGCGATGTCTTTCTGGGCGTTTGCAATCTCCTGAGCGCGTTGCGCCAAATCGGAAACCGAGCTGCCGGCTTGTTGATGCAGAGCATTATTCAAGAGGTTCTGCGCCTCTGCAAGCTGCGCTGAAGCCCGCTGCTCGGCGGTCGCATCCCGGTCGCTGACCGCCTTCCGCATCTCCTCTTCGGCGCGCTGCAATGCGTTCATCGCTTGCCGCATCGCTTCCGCTACTTGGCGATTCTGCTGGTCGGATTGCGACCTCTGCGCTCCATTCGCGGTCTGCCCGTTTTGGCGGGACGACTGAGAGGACGATGACGATGAAGACGAAGAGGAAGACCCGCTCTGCTGCCCATTTTGCTGCGAAGAACTCGATTGCTGCTGGCCCTGCGAATTCTGTGCCAGTTGTTGCATTTGCTGACGCAACTGCTCGGCCTCGCGCCGCAATTGCTCTTCTTGCCAGCGCTGCTCAAATCCCTGCTGCTGATTGTTCTGCGCCGCGAGCTCCTGTTGTCTTCGCGCCAGCATCTGCAGCTTCTCAAATGCGTCATCGATAGCCTTCTGCTGGTCGGTCGCGGATGAAGAATTGGATTGTCCAGTCTCGTACTGGTTCTTGGTAGTATCGAGTTCCAGATCGAACATACGCGCCAGATCGCGTTGCGCTCCGCTGCCGCCCATTCCACCACCGCCTTGTTGTCCGAATGCGACTTGAATGTTGCGGAACATGGCTTCAGCCCGAAGCAGCGATTGCAGCGCCTTCTGCTCAGGCGGAAGCGCGTCGTGCCATTTACCAGGTTTCAGTTGCCTTGCGGCATCATTCATTTGGGACGAAGCTTGAGTCATCAGCTCCGAGAACCCTTGAAACTCCGAATTCGCCCCCGAGAGTTCGCGATTGCCCATGCGTTCGGCCAGCGTCTTCGCTTGTTCTCCAAGTTTCGATTCCACTTCGGAGAGAAAACGTGCGCCCTCCTGCACTGCAGCGCGGTTTTCATTGCTGTTTCTGAGTTGGTTCCAGGTGGCGGCGATGATCTGCTTCTGGCGCTCGGAGATGTTCGTGTCCTGGTTGCCCGCTCCGCCCATTCCGCCCATCCCGCCAGCTTGCTGCGATTGCGTGAACTTAAAATCGAAGGGTTCTGCCTGGGCGAAAACGATGTCACTTCGCGAGGTCGTCTTCGCATCTCGCGCCGTGGCATAAAAGCTGACCAGATCGCCTGGCACTACTTTGAAATTCTCGAATGAGAGCGTGGTCGTTCCTTCCGCTTCCTTCACGCCTTTGTTTTTCAGGAGCGGCACCACCTGTTCAGCGCCGCCGTTGACCGAGTAGTGCAGCTCCAGACCTTCCACGCCGAAATCATCAGACGCGTCGATGGTGACCGGAACTTCCTCGATCGGACTAACATGCGGATCGCGTCCGGGACGTAGAATCCTCACCGACGGCGGCTCGTCTTTCTTGGCCTCGATGAAATAGTCGTCGCTGATGCGAATGGCTTCCCCGCCGTCGAGGGCGGCGATATGGTAAGAGCCATCCTTCGTGATTGGAAGATGCGTGGTCAGCCAGTTGCCTTCTTCCGGCTTCAACTCGAGTTTCGATCCGTTCTCCATCACCAGAAGGCCGTGCGCGAGCGGCCGGTCTGTCAACACCGAAATATCAGCTTCGCTATTTTCGACAGCCCGAATATCGCCGCCCGGATCTTGCACCACGTCTTTCAATCCCAAGCCGGAAGGAAAATGCAAAGCAACGCGCACGCGCTTGACGCCTGGTAGATCTTTAACCGAGATTGCGTAATGCTTCGATTGCGCAGCGTCCGCTTGAACGTAATACTCAACCGGATCCGATAAGCCGGCAAACAAAAATCGATAGCCGTTTCCATCCGGTCTCGGCTGCATGGGAGCCTGCTCCCACTTCAGGGCGCTGCCATATTTCGCGTAGAGGGTAACCTTCCTCGCGGAGAATCCAAACAGCTGCGCAGTGATCGCTTGATCTGATTTCCGACGGATTGTTTTATTGCCCGGTTGGACGCCGATATCATAGAGCGGCCGCTTACCTGGGCTTGCGCTGCCAGTCCAGAGCAGGGAAGCGCCGTAACCCCAGTACCCCGGTCCAGCCGCGATTAGCCATACCAGTACTCCCGCAGCGACTGCTCCGGAACCGAAAAAGCCGGAAAGTGCGCGCCTAGGTGTCAGTTCCTCGGGCGGGTGCTCACGCGCGACACGCAGCGCATCCTCAGCCACCAGCTCAGTAAATGGATTCGCAGGGTCTGGGCGCTCGGTAACCGTAAGTAGACGCTCCTCGAAGCCACCGATGCGGCGCTCAGCCAAACGGGTGACACGACGCCGGTTCAGTTTCAGTAAGGGGATGGCTAATGCAAAGGACACCGCCGCGGCGAGAGCCAGGAACAGCAGGATGCGCAAAGGGAGAACCACGCGCGCCGCAAAGGCGTACTGGTTGCTGACCCACACTAGGATCAAGGTGAGCACCAGCGCCAAACTTGCCACTAATGCCGTCCCTCGCGATGCGGCGAATAGCCGCAGACGCAATTCCATGCGCCGCAAATAAGCGTTGAGTTGTTCTAGCGCCGTCATGCCGCCTGCCTCTCCTCTCTCAAGTATCTACTGGCGAACACCGATTCGAGTACTGCAACTATCAGGACCAGAGCCAGCGCATACCGCCACAGGCTCCAAGGGCGCGTCTGCTGCTCTACGGTTCCGGAGGAAGTCTCAGCAGCCGTATCTCCAGTATTGCGCCATAAAGCCAAAGTTTCATCTGGAACTGTTCTTAGATCGGACTCGCGGCGGTCTGCATGGACCGCCATCAATTGCCGCCTGCCGTCGGCGCGTTCCACTTCGTAGAACCCATCGCTAGCCAGGTCGAAGCTCAGCGCCTTAGTTGCATCGGTAAGAGATAATTCGTGCTTTCCATCCGGCCCGATCACATCGGCGGACGTACCCTGATCGCGCGTGCGTCGCAAAGTCACCGGCGTGCCGGCGATCACCGATGATGCCGTGTCCTCCGCACCCGCCAGATAATGTCCCGTCTGCACCGCGAATGGCACAAACGAGGCGTGCAGAGGGAAATCGTTGGTTGAATTATCCAAAGCGGAAGCGAAGATCAAGATTCGTCCCTCGCCCATGGCCTCTTCGACTAGCAACGGCGACCCATCTGCGAGTTTCGCGATTACGCGCGCGTTCGCTTTGGGCGAGACGCGCGCGACTTCGGAGAATTGCACATTCTCCAGGTGCCCCGTGCCGAGCAACGCGGGATCCTGATTGTCCACAAAGCCCGCGCCTTGGATTTGATGCACGTCAGCAAAGTGATCGCTCGATAACGGCACTCGCCCGCTCCGCGCACTGTTTGGCCCTAGCGCAATCAGAACGGCGCCGCCTTTCTGGACGTATTCACATAGCAATCGAGCTATTTTCGTGTCCAGATCTCCAACATCGCTGAGTACTACGAAAGCAAATTTCGAGAAATCGTCATTCGCGGCTTGCTCTACGGGCGCGGGTTGAACGGTCAACCCTGTATCGGCTGCCGACTCGATGGCGGTCTTGTAGTAGAACGCCTCTCTCGAGCGCCCGCCTGCGTAGAGGAATAGCACGCGGCGTGGATCGGAGCGTTCCATAGAAAACGGAAACGAGTCGTCATTGGGCAAGGCGTCGTTTGGCTCAATCCGGACCTCGCCTCGGTGCGCCCCATACGGCACTTCGAATGACAAGAATTCCACCTGCGCCCGGCCGTTCGCGGGAACCATCACATCTTTTGATGCGATCACGCGATTGTCGAGTACTAGAAGAGCTTTTCGCGACGCCGCTGCTGTCTGCCATCCTGCGATGGTTGCGGTTAGACGCGTATGCGTTGCATCGTAAACGTGCGCGGGAGCGGTTACCGCCTCTACAGCCCAATTCGGCGCGTTGCGTTCGCCGACGATGTTGAATTGAAGCGCTGTGTGGCCGCCCAGCTGCAGATCCCGAAACCCGGGAGGCATCGACGTCTGCTGCATGTCGCTTATGAAGTGCACGTCGAGCCGCATACCCGTGGTTTGATCCATAACGCGCAGCGCCCTCGCCAACTCGCCAAATGAGCTTGCGCGGTCGTCCGGCTGAATGGAGTCGATCGCAGCACTCAACACGCCCTTATCGATCTCGGGCTGGGTCATATTTTCAACATGGGAATCAACCGCGATCACTTGTGCCAAGTCTTGCCCCTGTAAACCGCCAAGCACGCGGTGCGCTTGCGCCTTCGCCTGCTGCATGCGATCGCCATACCGCAGGCTGAACGATCGGTCGACAGCAATTACCGTTAGCTTCCGGCGGCTGCTCATTGCCGATGTGCGGTTCACGAATGGATTTGCAAATGCGAGCGCCAGCAACATCAGCAGCGCCAATCGTAACGCGAGCAATAGCAGATACCGCAGCCGCCGGTGTTTCACCGAGCTTTGCACTCTGCGCTCGAAAAACATCAAGGAGCTGAAAGGCTGCGGGGTGCTCTTATATTGCCGCAGCAGATGCAGCCATAAAGGAAGTCCAACGGCGACCACGCCAGCTAGAAACCACGGTGCAAGGAAACCCACCTAAACTCTCCCTTGCCGGATCGTGAAATATTCGCGCAGGCCTTCGTCGAGAGGCCGGTCCGTCCGCAACAGAAAATACTCGATGCCCGCCGCCTGTGCTTTCGATCGCAAGTCTTGGATGTGAGCGCCTATCTTTTCGCGATACTCTGTGCGCGCGTAGTCTGGCGAAGCTTCGATTGCTTCGTCAGTTTCCATATCGATCAGCAGAACCGACTCGCCGAGTTTGGGTTCCAGCTCGCGTGGGTCCAGAACGTGGAAGAGTATCAATTCATTGCCCCTGAAACCGCAGCGGTTGGACAGTTTCAACGATCGTCTCCGGATTCTCGAAGAAATCAGAAATCAGGATCGTGATCCCGCGGCGTTTCAAAAACTGCTGCAGCTCGAAAAACGGCCGCTTGAAGTCCGTGCGCTTGCCGAGTTGCGCGTTATCGATGCCGTGCAGCAACCGCATCAGCTGGCCCTGCCGCCCTGAGGGACGCACAAAACTCGCCACATCGTCATGGAAGACGATCAGGCCCGTGCTATCTCTTTGCAGATGGGCGAGATAAACTAGCGCCGACGCCAGATACTTCGAATAATCGAATTTCCGCACCGGACCCGAGCCAAAACCCATGCTCGCGCTGGCATCGAGCAACACCATGACCGCCGTATTCGTTTCGCCGCGATACCGCTTCAGATACGCCTTCTCTGTTCGCGCAAAAACGTTCCAATCCACGTGCCGGAGATCGTCTCCGGGGCTATAGGCGCGGTATTCCGCAAACTCCTGGCTGAATCCGAAATCGGGAGAACGATGTAGCCCGGCGATAAAGCCGTCCACGACCGTCTTCGCCACCAGATCGAGTCCTGAGATCTCGGCCAGCACGGCGGGATCGAGAAAGCGGTTTGTGACTTCTACCGGCACTTAGCCCTGTTGTTCTTTTGTTTTCTAGCCGCGCGGAGCCGGTTTCCATTCGAGTAACCGGCGCAGGATATCGTCCGTACTAAGACGGTCGGACTCTGCATGAAAATTCAGCAACACGCGGTGCCGCATGATGGGAACTGCCAAAGCTCGAACGTCGTCGTAGGAGACGTGAAACCGTCCATGCATCAAAGCGCGAGCCTTGCCGCCCAGCACCAGGAACTGCACGGCTCGAACGCTGGCTCCGAAATTCACGTATTTCTTTATGAAATCCGGACCCTCTCCATTCTGCCCGGGACGCGTCGCTCGCACCAGTTCCACTGCGTAACGCACTACAGATTCTGCTACCGGCGTCATGCGGACGAGTTGCTGGAAATCCAGGATCTCCTCCCCATTCGTCACCACGTCCGCTTGCGCCTGCAGAGTTGTCGTGGTCAAATCCACAACCTTCGATTCGTCCTCAGCGGATAGATAATCAAGAACGGTGTTGAAAAGGAAGCGATCCAGTTGCGCTTCGGGAAGCGGATATGTGCCTTCCAACTCAATGGGATTTTGCGTAGCCAAAACGAAGAACGGCGGCTCGATGCGATAGTGATGCCCTCTCACGGTACAAGACAGTTCCTGCATGGCCTCAAGGAGCGCAGACTGGGTCTTCGGAGGCGTTCGGTTGATCTCATCCGCAAGAAGCACGTTCGAAAAAATCGGCCCCGGGACAAACGTCCACATGCGCCGCCCGGTAGTGCTGTCCTCGTCGATGATGTCCGTCCCTGTAATATCGGAAGGCATCAAATCTGGGGTGAACTGAATTCGATTGAATTTCAGGCCCAGCGTTCGCGCCATGGTGCGGACCAGCAATGTCTTCGCTGTGCCGGGCAAGCCTGTAAGCAAACAGTGGCCGCCAACAAAAAGCGAGATGAGGACATTTTCGATAACTTCGTCTTGCCCAACGATTACCTTGGCTACTTCCCGCTTGATGGTCGTTTGTACTTCCTGAAAACGCCTGACGCGGCTCTTCACCTCGGCCGAATCGGTTACAGATGCAATTGTTGTCGACATGTATTTATTGGCTCAATTCAAGAAGAAGTTGCTGCGCCGGCTTGAAACCGGGTGCTGCTTCGAGCGCCATTACCACGTGATCCTTCGCTTCATTGATTCTGTGAGCGGCATAAAAAGCTTTCGCCAATTCGTAATGCGCTACCGCGATGTCGGATGGGCGCAACGCCACTACTGCTTCACCTTCGCGAATCGCTCCATTCGCATCGCCATCCGCGAGCAGCAGCGCGCCCAATCTCCGGTGAATTTCTTCCTCTTCTGGATAGACGTAATTCAATTTCTTGAGAGTAATTTCTGCCTGGCTTGATTTGCCCGAGTCCTGCTCCAATCGGGCTAGCTTCTTCAGCGTGTCGATGTTCGTCCCGCCGGTATCCCGATAGCGTTCCAATTCCTGGATAGCAGCGGGCTTGTCGTTCTTGCCGATATACGCTTCATCGATGAGCTCGTAAACGCTTTGGCTTCCGACATAATCCGGATAATAATCGAGGATCGCCAGTCCTTGGCGGATGGCGTCATCTTGTTTCCCATTCTGCAGATCTGAATACGCCGCTTTCACGCCCTGCCTCCATTCGTCGAAATGCCGCACGGTGTTTCCGGTTTTCTGATCGAGCCAGGCCGAGAAATCTTTATCGAACGCCGCCGCAGTCTCGTGGAGATTGTCTTGAATGGCGTCCGCTGTTGTTTTCCGGGCCGCGTAGGAGTGAATCATGCCCAACAGCGCATCGTTGCCCCACTTTTGCGCGATATAGTCGCAAATCTGGCCAGCCTCGAAATAAGACACGATGACCTGCGTTGGATATTGTGGACGCACAAAGCCGCGATCCAGTTCCAGAACCGGCAACAACTGCTTGTTCTGTAGCGCCTTCACGATCTCGGGCGTCATCCGATCGCCCCAATCGGGCGATGCCGCGCCTTCTTCATGCACCGCGAGTCCTTCTGTAAACCAACGCGGAACTAGATGATTGGTTGCCGTAAGGACGTATACATGGCTAAGCTCGTGCCACATCGTGCTCGCCCAATTGAATTGTCCAGGCGGACGCGCCGACGGGCTGTCCATCGCCACAACCATCCCGAACGTCACGCCTAACAGGCCGCCCTGTCCCGGCAGGCCGAGCGTGCGTACGACAAAATCCTCATGATTGGGATAAACCTCCAGCCGCACGGGGCCGGGTAATTTCATCTTGTACTTGCGCTCATATGTCGCGATCGCGCGCTGAAGTTCCGGCTCGATGTAAGGGCGCAGCAGAGCGGCTTCGTTCTTATTAAGCATCAACTCGGTTGTGCCGCTCTTGAACGTCTCGTAATCCTTTAAGGTGTCGAGCAGCATCAGCGAATTCACTGTCTCGGCGTCCCGGTAGTGACCTTCGTAACACTGCGTCAGTTCCTGCTTCGCCTCGTTTTCAAAGCCCAGGCGCATCAAGTTCACGCCGAGCTGCGATCGCGCCGCCCACAGCTTGTCATTCAGCGCGAGCGCCTTGCGGTAGTACGCCACTCCTTGTTCGTAGCGCCGGTTGATTACAAAAAAGTGCGCGCCCGTGGCATAGGCTTCTCCATACACGGGATTGATTTTTAGAATGCGATCCATCCACTCGGACTGAACTTTGTCGTTCATCCAATCAATGGAGGCCAGGACCGCCATGCCGTCCAGCGCTTCGTCTGAAAGAGCAATCGCCTTTTCGCCCTCTTCCGTCGCTAACTTCGGATTGTTATCTTCGAGCGCAAGGTACGCCAAAAGCTCGTGGGCTTGGACAAACTTTGGGTCATGCTCGAGGGCTTGATGCGCCAGATCGACGGCTTTCTTGTCGAACCCTTCTGCCGCAACTCGCGCGAGCCCCAAATATGCCGCTGCATTATTTGGATCGATCTCCAGCGCCTCTTCAAACAGCTTCGCGGCATCGCCTGGCTGATAGTGCTCCAAATATAAATTGCCCCACTCGATCTTTACCGTCGCGGACTTCGGGTGCTCCTTCTCCGCCATTCGGAATTGCTCGTTTGCGTCGTCGTATCGCTGCAAGCCCGAATAGCCTTCTGCGCGGACCAGAGAATCGGAGTCTCTCAAGAGGCCGCCGAAGCACACCTGTGCCTGGTCCAACTTTCCGTGATGGCGCAACGCGCGGCAGTTGTCAATTGGAGCGGCGGCGCCTTGCAAGGCAAAAAGCAAAATGGCGATCGCAGCCGACGCAATCCACATCCGCATCACCGGTCTATCTCCGCCTGGGTTCGCGCCAATTCCAGCAATAACGCGGTCAATTGCTCCTTATACTCTTCGGAAGGCATCGCTGCTTTCTGATACTTCAGCCTATCGATTTGCGCTTCTAAGTCTTCTTTTTTCGCGAGCAGCTTCTGCTTCTCGGGCGCCAGATTCTTCGCCGTCTCTACTTGCAGCCGCAGGACCGGGAACGCCGCTGCCAACATTCCTTGCCCATTCTCCGGCTTTGGGTCGCGGACGGCAGTTGTCGCTCCGGTATCGCTCATCATGGCGTGCTCGGTTGCCAGCAGCTTTTCGGATTCGAAATAAGCCGCCGTCTTGCGCTCGGCGTAGCGGAAAGCCTCCAGGGCCGAAACTGTTCCATTCTTGTCAGTATCGGCGGATGGGTCCCGCAATGCGTCTACCCAATACCGGGCGAAGATGGTCGCGTTCTTTTCCGTGCCCGATTTCGTCGCCGTGATCACGATCCGATCCTTCTTCGCCAGCGCGCCCAGCGATGCCCCGCTGCAACTGGTCATGTTGACGACAAGCTGCCGTCGCGCCGGAATTCGGTTCAGCAGCGAGCCCAACTCGGCCGCCGTGATGTCTGGCCCCGGCACATTGAACTTATATTCTGTTCCGTCAAACGTGCCGTGGCCGATCAGTAATAAGGCGAATGCGTCCTCTGGCTTTACTTCGCCTGTAAGATGCGAAAGCGTCTCCTGTATGTGTTGGCGTGTTGCTGTGGCTCCGCTCAGCGTGACTACGTGCGCGTCCGAGCCATTTGTTCGCAGCTCGTGATCCATATCCGAGGCCCACTTGGTAAACTGCGCCTCGTAATCGGGTGTTCCGCCGAGTCCGGCAATCGTAACGTAATAGTTCGCCCCGGGAAGCATAGTCGCCGCAACGAAGAACGCAACGAGGAATAAGACTGCGCCTTTCATACCACGCCCCATTTTCTGCGCAGTAGCCACTCCGCCGAACGCAAAGCGAGTATGACAAGAAAAATCGCGGGCATGTCCCACAAATCCTTCATTTCCCGGTTCGTGATTCCAGCTTCGGAATACGAGATCTCCTGTGGAATCCGGCTGGCATCCCGCGGCGTGTAGTAGCGGCCGCCGGTCTCATTCGCAAGTTTTTCGAGAAGCTCCCGGTTCTGTTCGCGATGAAAATTCTCCGCCTCTCCATTTTCGCGCCGGAAGGTCAGCACATCGCTCCCAAGCTGCTGCGTTCCCTTTTTCGCGCTGATCTCGGCTATATAGGAGCCTGGTTTCGGGGCATTCCATTCGGCGGAGTAAATTCCTTGGGTCAGCGGCTCGGGCCGCAGAGTCACTGTTTCGGCGGATCCGTCCGGCGCAATAATATTTGCGTCAACTTCCGCATCGCCGGCAGGAACATAGGTCTTGTCGCGCACTTCGGCACGCAACTGAATCCTTCCATCGTCCTCTAATTGCGAATTCGGCGCCGACGCCACAACTCGCGATGGCGTAGCGCTCACGACCCAGCGCAAAAGCTGTCGCCAGAAAGTCTCCTGGCTGGTGTCTCCCACTGGCTGCTGCATTCGCCATCGCCAGCTTCCTCCAGTAGCAAACACAGCCGTGCGTCCCCGGCCGTAATTTTCCGTCACCAGCAATGGCAAGCGCTTGCCGCCTGCATTCACCCGCGCCAGAACAACTGCCCCAGGCTTCGGGGTTCCCGGGTCCTGGTAATTCGCGAGGTAGGGCAGAACCTCCCAGTGCTCGTTACTCTTTTCGGCGTTCTCTTCAATCCGGCAAACCAGACTCTTCCTGCCTGCGTCCGTGAGCTCGGCAGCCACCATGTCCCGCTGAAACGTATTCTTTCGCTGCGGCAGATTCACGGGCAACAGCTCCGCGAATGGCGGGATGTTATAGCCTCCATCCGAGAGCGCCCATCGTCCGCCTAGAAACAGCAGGCCGCCGCCGCGGCGATCCACGAAATCTTTAATCATCTGCTGCTGCGTCGCCGTGAAGAAGCCCGATTCCATGCTGCCGATAATCAGCCCCTGGAAATCGAACAGTTCTTCAGGTTTCGATGGAAAGCCTTCCGCCAGCTCATTCGGGTTCGTAATGCCCTGGCGGTAAATTTTGTTCTGTGTGGTTCGCAGCATCGACACGATCTGAAGCGCAGGGTCATCGTCAGCCGCTCTGCGCAGGAACTTAAATTCCCATCGCGGTTCCCCCTCCACATACAGGATGCGGCGCTTCGCATCGTCCACTGAAAGGACTCGCGTCAACCGGTTATTATCTGCGTTATCCTCACCAGGCAGCGGATCGAGTTTGGCTTCGATGTTCTTGACCCCCGCCTTTCCCGCGTTGAACTCGACCATCTCAACCTGCTCAGCGTCGTCTCGAAGCATGACATCTTGGCTCGCCAGGACGGCTCCTCCGCCTGTCAACACGAGCCTTGCCCGTTTTCCGCCGAAGCCGTTTTGCCGAATTGTCACTTGCGCCTGTAGTCGCGAGCCGGCCAGCGCCTTGCCCGGAACATCGAATCCATCCAGCTCCACATCGTTGGTAAGCCGGTCTTTCCCGACGCCGATCGTGTTGATCGGCAAACGTCTCCGCCGCACTTCCGACAGTGTGTCGAGATCGATGCCGCCCGAATTGTCTGCTCCGTCGCTCAGCAGGACGACGGCCCCAATCGGCAAGGTGGCCGCTTCATCCGCAAGCTGCCGCAGTCCCTTACCAATCTGGGTCGCTGTTTCGTTGGCCTTCAGCTGGTCTGTGCTTTGAATGCGCTCGACGCCAGTGCCCAGGCGGTACAGCCGCACTTGAAAACGTGATCGAAGATTCTTCAAGACTCCGCTATTGAGCAGCTTCAGCGCCTCTTCTTGCCGCGACTCGCCGGTGTCCTTCAACGCCATGCTGCGGCTATCGTCGACTACAACCGCGACGATATTCTGCTGCGGTTTCAGCGCGGTTACGCTGATGGCCGGCTCCCACAGCAGAAGCAGAAGGAGCGCCAGAAGCGCCGATTGCAACGCCCACAGCACCAGTACTCGCAAGCCCTGTACTGATGGCGCGAGGCGGCTCCGCTTTCGCCAGATCAACCACCCCAGCAGCGCTGCGGCTGCCAGAATTCCGGCAGCTAGTATCCACCTGGGCCACGAACCCAGTAGGACAAAGGTGCCCTTCGAAAACACGCTAGCTGGATACTTGAACAGGAACTGGAACATGTGAGCCAATTACCAGTACTTAGGAAGGAGAGCGCACACCCCTCGGCACGAGGCTCAGGCCGGAAAGTATTGCTGGGACCGCGCCGTGCGGAGGCATAGTTTTCAGCCGACTGGCGTCAGAATAGCATGAGATTCGTGAGCAGCCTGATTGGTTGACGAACACGCCCGCGTACACGTTACTCCGGACTCATAGCCCAGGCCCAGAGTGTCGCCGCAGACGAACTGGTAGCAGCGTACGCAGATCGGCGTTTACTGATATCCTGAAAGTTCGCGCTCCTTTAGCGCCACTGCCGCAATAAACGGATTCCGCACCCCTTGAAGATAGGATTTGTAAGCCTCGGCTGTCCCAAAAACCTGGTTGACACCGAGGTCATGATGGGTCAACTGACCGCCGATGGCCACGAGCTGACAGCCCAGCCAGCCGAGGCGGACGTCATCGTCGTCAATACGTGCAGCTTCATCGATCCCGCTAAACAGGAATCGGTCGACACCATCCTCGAGATGGCCGAATACAAGAAAACCGGAAAGGCTCAGCGGCTGGTCGTCGCTGGTTGTCTGGTCGAGCGGTATCGTTCGGACATTCAAAAGAACATGCCGGAAGTGGACGCGGTGCTCGGCACAAATGAGCTGGAAAAAATCACCGCGCTCTGCGAAGGCTTAACGCCCAAACAGCTTGCGCCCGAGCCATACCTCTATCACGATCTGACCGCCCGCGTGTTCACAACGCCTCGCCATTCGGCCTACATCAAGATCGCCGAAGGGTGCGATCATCCCTGTTCGTTCTGCATCATTCCCCAGTTTCGAGGACAATTCCGCAGCCGGCGATTTGAGAGCGTCGTTAACGAGGCGTCGCGAATGTTTGCGATGGGCGTGCGTGAGATCAATCTCATCGGTCAGGACACGACCTGCTATGGCCAGGATTTGGGTCTAAAAGATGGCTTGGCGGATCTTCTGGCTCGCCTGGCCGCCATCCCGACGGAGCTTCCTAAGTGGATCCGCTTCCTTTATGCGTATCCGAACAAGATCACGCAGAAGCTGCTGGACACAATCGCCACGCATCAAGCTCTGGTGAAGTACATCGACATGCCCCTTCAGCATGCCAGCGCGCCGGTTCTGAAGCGCATGAAGCGAGGCGCGAATGCAGATATATTCTTGAAGCTGCTCGAGCGGATTCGAGCGACCATTCCCGGCGTGGCGATTCGCACCAGCATGATTGTCGGCTTTCCCGGCGAGACTGATCGCGATTTCGACGAGTTGTGTCAGTTTGTGCAAGCAGCGCAATTCGACCGGCTGGGTGTCTTCTCTTACAGCGACGAAGAAACCAGCCAGAGTTACGCGCTGGACGGTAAAGTCGACAAGCGCACTATTTATCACCGGAAGCGCAAGCTGCTCGCGCTGCAGCGCCGTATATCGCTGCTACGTAACAAGCGGCTGATTGGCGGCGAATTCTCAGTTCTTGTGGAAGGCCCGTCGAAGGAAACCGATCTGCTCTGGGAAGCTCGTCTCTCAACGCAAGCACCCGAAATTGACGGTATCTGCTACATCAATGACTTCGTGATACCAGCGCGTCCGGGTGAGATTCGAACCTTTCGCGTCACCGAAGCTCATGATTACGATCTGGTCGGTGAGCTGATCGACGCACCGGAACCGTCAACCGTGGCGCCGTTTCAAAGCGCGAATCCGTTTCCGATTCTAAGCTCCGTTGCAATGTAGTGGGAGAGCATCTGTGCGTTGCCCCATCTGCAAAAAAGAAGTTGCGGCCGATAATCCGAACATGCCCTTCTGCAGCGATCGCTGCCGTATTATCGATCTCGGCAATTGGGCCTCTGAAAAGTACGTCATCTCCACGCCCACTCGACAGAATGAGATAGAAGAACTGGAAGACCCCGAGCCACCTAAAGGTCCTGCGCAGTGAACCGGCTGGCGCTCGTGCTGGCAACCTGGTTCGGATGCGGTTATTTCCCGTGGGGACCGGGCACCGCCGGGTCACTCGCCGCCATTCTGATCGCCGCCTTGTTGTATGCCTACATGGGCGCGGTCCGTCCAACCTTGCTCATTCTTACGATTCTGTTGCTCGCGCCCGCCATCTGGGCCTCTACGCGAACCGAGCGATTGCTAAACAAGAAGGATCCGGGCATGGTGGTGATCGACGAGGTGCTGGGTCAATGGGTCACGCTTCTCGGAACCGCGGCTCGAGGCTGGCGAACATTCCTGGCGGCCTTCCTCCTGTTTCGCGTATTCGACATTTGGAAGCCGTGGCCTGTTCGCGATTTTGAGAAACTACCCGAAGGCGCGGGCATCGTTAGCGACGATCTTGCTGCCGGTTTATACGGAGCGCTTATCTTGTATATAGGCGGGGTGTTGAGACTCTATTAACTATGGCGACGAAACAACAGGCGGCTAGTCAACCCACGGTGCGGCCTACCATCGCGAAAGTGGAACCCTCGGCGGCGATCACCGGAGGCGAGTTGCACATTCGCGGACAGCATCTTGCGTCCGCTGGCCGTCCCACAGTCCGCTTCGGCAATCAGCCTGCGCATTTAATCGTGGCCGGCGATTCCTACATCATCGCCCGTGTTCCGGAATCCGCCATGGTCGGCGAGCTGGTTGTCTCCACCGGCAATCTCGAAAGCGAGCTTCGCGAAACCCATCTTGGCATTCAGATCGCCGACAGTCTTCATCCGGTGGCGAATCCCGCAGTGGATCGGGGAGGCAACGTTTACAGCACCTTCAGTGGCTCGCGCGGCCAGAAGTCGCCCGTCTCTATTTACAAGGTGGATACGAACTACAATTCGAAGCCGTTCGTCACGGAGCTGATGAATCCCACGGGGCTCGCGTTTGACCGCGAAGGTTTGCTGTATGTCTCCAGCCGCTATGACGGCATCGTTTACCAGATCACGCAGACCGGTAACATGTCGGTCTACGTCGAAGGCATGGGCGTCGCTACCGGCATTGCATTCGATCGCGAAGAGAACCTTTACGTGGGCGACCGCAGCGGTACGATTTTCAAGATCAGCCGGTCGCGTCAGATCTACGTGTTCGCGACGCTTGAACCCTCAATCGCCGCCTATCATCTGGCATTCGGTCCTGAGGATTATCTCTACGTCAGCGGACCAACCACCTCCAGCTTCGATTCGGTGTTCCGCATTTCAAAGGCGGGCGAAGTGGAGACGTTCTACCGCGGTCTGGGCCGCCCACAAGGCCTCGCCTTTGACGCCGACGGTCGTCTCTACGTCGCGGCTTCTCTGGCTGGCCGCCGTGGCATCATACGCATCGACAAATCGCGCAAACCCGAGCAATTCCTCTCTGGCCCCGGAATCGTGGGGCTGGCGTTCACGCCTTCCCGAGCCATCATCCTTGCTACCCACAATGCGCTGTTCCGCGTGGATGTAGAAATCGCCGGACGCCCATTGCCGTAACCCGGCTTCCATGGCGAAAAATGCCGAAATTATCGCAATCGGCACGGAGCTGCTCACGCCGCAGCGAATGGACACGAATTCGCTTGTCGTGACCGAACACCTGAATCTGTTGGGCGTCGAAGTTGTTACCAAGCAAATCATCGGCGACGATCGCGCTCGGCTGACCGAAGCCATTCGCGTTGCAGTCGAACGCTCCGATATCGTCATTCTGATCGGTGGCCTGGGCCCCACGGAAGATGACGTCACGCGCGAGGCGGTCGCCGATGCCCTCGGTCTCAAACTGGTTCTTTCGCTCGCGCAGGAATCCATCCTCATCACCCGATTCCGGCAGATCAACCGGCCCATGGCCAAGAACAATCTACGGCAGGCTTATTTGCTCGAAGGCGCGCGAGGCGATGCCGAATCCGCACGGAACGGCGCCGGGCCAATTCCTGTCAACCGATCACGGCGCCTTGGCTCTTTTACCTGGACCGCCGCGGGAATTGAAGCCGATGGTCGAGAACGAGCTCGTCCCACGGTTGAGACCTGTGCTGCCACGCGCTGTCATCAAGGTGCGAAGCTTCCGAATCACCGGAATCGGCGAATCGGATCTCGACACGCTGATCGCGCCCGTGTACACGAAATACACGAATCCGGTGACCACGGTACTCTCTTCCCCCGGAGATCTCTTCGTGACTTTGCGCGCGCGAGCGGAGACGGATAAAGAAGCCGACGACTTGCTTCGGGAAGCGGGCAATCCCATAGCGGACTTGCTGGGGGATCGCATTTATAGCAACCTTCCCGACGAACCCCTGGAAGCCGTGATAGGTTGTCTGCTCCGGAAACGTCATGCCAAAGTCTCGACTGCTGAGAGTTGCACAGGCGGCCTGCTCGCCGCGCGATTGACCGAACAAGGCGGCAGCTCCGATTTCTTCATTGGCGGCTATGTCACTTACAGCGATGCTCAAAAGCATGACCAGCTCGGGATTCGCGAAGGAGCTTCTCGCGAAACATACCGCAGTGAGCGAGCCGGTCGCAGCGGCCATGGCGGAAGGCGCCCGAAACAGGAGCGGATCTACCTACGCATTATCGACAACTGGCTACGCAGGCCCGGACGGAGGCACGGATTACGATCCGGTGGGCACGGTGTATTTGGGCATTTCCGGTCCCGACCGGCACTCGCGTGCTGCGCGTGCGGTATGGCCCTGACCGTTACCGCGTCCGCACACTCGCTACGCAAGCGGCTCTCGATCTGCTGCGGAAGACGTTGCTCAATAAATGATGCTGCAGTCTCGTTTACTTCACGTTTTGCGCGCCCGCATCGATTGAGGGAAACTCGCCGCCCTTCGCTTCGGTCGCTTTAGCCGAGGCGGCGACGTCGATGTTCGAGAGGGGAATCTTGCGAGCCGGTTGGTTCGTGAAATCCCAGAACGTCTGATCCATCACTGCGTAGTTCTGCACCTCAATTTGCTGGCCACTGCGCAACACCAATGTGACGGGCACTTGAGGGGTTGCCGGCTCTTGCTGGCTGGTATAAGCCGGTGCTTGCGCCTGCTGCGCGGATTGCAACTGATCGACTGCCGCAGCTGAGCCGCTGAACCTGTTCGCCGAGCGCGTATTGCGCCATCATTGCAGCTTGTGCGTTTGGATCCGCAGGCGGCGGGTCGTACCGAAAGCGTCGTTCTGCACGCTGCCGTAATCGAGGAAAGGATAATAGTACGGCGCAGCGAAGTACAACGGAGAGAAGCGCCCATAATCGTGCCCATACGTTCCTCGCGACCTCAGCGCTCCGGGTCTGATTCCGGTGTATCCGGCGGCAGGCGCGCGAAGACCGAGCGGGGCAGGATATCCACGCGGCACCGGAAACGCACGACCTCCTGCCGGCGGATGCTACCCTCGCGACAGCAGGCGCCGAGATATGCCCCATACCCGCGCTGCCTCGCTGAGCAGGCAGGTGAGCGCAAACTGCCGCTGCCAGCATGCTGAAGAGCAATATTCGAGTTACCAAGCGCATGGCGCACCTCTCTCTCTCTAGCGTAGCGCGCTTTGTGCATGGGGGAGCGAACAGTCGTTGCGCTTGCCTCGCTATCACCGTGCCGAATTTTCGCTACGGCGCACTCGCCACATACAATGGGAGTTCTCATGCGCATCGCCCTGGCCCAGATCAACAACACGGTGGGAGATCTGGACGGCAATGCGGCGAAAATTCTCGAGTTCGCCCGGCAGGCTGAACAGGCTGGCGCCGAAGTTGTCGCCTTTCCGGAGCTTGCGCTCACCGGCTATCCACCGCGAGACTTGGTGGAGAAGCATTCATTTCTCGACCGCACTGCGGATGCTCTGGATGGCATCGCGCGCGATTCGGCCAACCTCGATGTCGGCACTGATCGTCGGCTACGTGGGGCGATCGCCGGATAACTCGGCGAATGCGGGCGCAGAATGCCGCGGCGGTTATCGACAAGGGCCGCATCGTCTTCCGGCAATGCAAGATGCTGCTTGCCCACCTACGACGTCTTCGACGAGGCCCGCTACTTCCAACCCGCAGCTTCGCAAACCGTATGCACGATCCGGGGCCGCAGGGTTGCGCTCGCAATCTGCGAGGACGCCTGGAACGACAAGCAATTCTGGGAAAGGCGCCGCTACTCACGCGATCCCATCGAAGAGCTGGTACAGCAAGGCGCGGAGCTGATCATTTCCATCAACGCCTCTCCCTGGAACATCGGTAAGCGCAAGCTGCGGGAAGCGATTTTTCACGCGACCGCGCAACGCTTCGGACTGCCTCTCGTCTATGTGCACATGGTGGGCGGCAACGATCAGCTGGTGTTCGACGGCTCCAGCTTTGCCATGACCGCGAAAGGCGAAATGGCGGCCAAGGCGAAATCATTCGCCGAAGATCTGATCCTTTTCGATACCGTGACGCGGCACTGGAGACGATCACGCAAACCATCTCACCGGCGATGAAGCTGACATTCGAGGCGCTGGTTCTCGGCACGCGGCGATTACATCCGCAAATGCGGGTTCCGCAGCGTTCTGGTCGGGTTGAGCGGCGGTATCGATTCGGCGCTGGTCGCGGCCATCGCGGTGGAAGCCGTCGGAAAAGAGAACGTCATCGGCATCGGCATGCCAGGGCCTTACTCATCGGAGCACAGCCTCACGGACGCGCGATCGCTCGCTCAAAATCTCGGCATTCGTTTCGAAGTGGTTCCGATTAAATGCGGCTACGACGCGATGCTCGATACGCTGAGTCCGCTGTTTGAGGGCTACAATCCGGACACGACGGAAGAAAATCTGCAGTCGCGTCTTCGCGGCATGGTGCTGATGGCGCTGTCGAACAAGTTCGGTTCTCTGGTGCTGACGACGGGAAACAAGAGCGAGATCGCGGTGGGCTACTGCACGCTGTACGGAGATATGTGCGGCGGCCTGGCGGTTATCAGCGATGTGCCGAAGACCATGGTCTACCGGCTGGCGCGCATCGCGAATTCCCGCTATGAGAAGCGCGGCTTGCCCAGCCCCGATTCCCGAAAACACATTCACGAAACCACCTTCCGCCGAGCTTCGTCCCGACCAGAAAGATACGGACAGCTTGCCGCCTATGAAGTGCTCGACGCGATTCTCGCCGGTTACATCGAGCACTACGAATCGGTCCCGGAAATTGCGGCCAAGCTGAACGTTCCGGAAGAGTTGGTCCGCGACATTGTCCGAAAAGTGGATCGCAACGAATACAAGCGCCAGCAGGCTGCGCCCGGTTTGCGAATCACGCCGAAAGCGTTCGGCGTTGGGCGCCGGTTCCCGATCGCGCACAGGTTTACCGAATGAAATCCCTTTGTTGTTTTTACCTTCGCGCGTGGCCGGTCTTCTGGTCATGCAAGATGCGGTTTCGCAGAACTCGCCTCGCGAACGAGTCGGGCCGCTTCCGGATGGCGGCTTTCTTCTGAACAGCGGCTGGACGATCCGTCCGGCCGGCGAGCAGGTGCCGGTCGATACATTCCCGATGAGCAGCGCGGTTTCGAATGACGGCAAATACCTGCTGGTGATGAATGGAGGATACAATCCGCCGTCCATCAGCGTCATCGATATCGCGCAGAAGCATGAGAGTCGGGCGAACGCCTTTGCCGGATTGTTGGCTCGGCTTGACCGTTTCGCCGCGCGGGAATATCGTTTACGTGGGCGGCGGAAGCCGCGCGGCGGTTTACGAACTATCGCTGAACCCGGAGACTGGCGCGCTTACGCGCACTCGGGAGTTCGCCGCGGTTCCCGATGTGAATGCCAAAGGCGTCGCGTTCATCGGCGACGTCGCGGTTTCGCCCGATGCGCATCTGCTCTACGCGGCGGATCTGTACAACGACAGCATTGCCGTAATCAATCTGCAATCCGGCCGCTTGATCGACCGTTGGAAGACGGCCGCCGGCCGTATCGCATAGTCGTTGCCGCCGGGCGGCAAGCAGCTGGTGGTGAGCAGCTGGGCGGACGCGGCCGTTTATCAACACGACGCAAACAGCGGGAATCAGATCGGCAAAAACGCGTGTGGGTCCGCACCCAACCGACATGCTGTGGGTCAATAAACCTGCGCCTACCGAAGGCGAAGCCGGAGCTAACTACGTCGCGCGACTCTTCGTTGCGGCGGCAAATACAAACAATGTTTATTCGCTTGGGCGTGACGCCGGACGGGCAGCTGAACATGCTCGAATCGATCAATGTTTCGATGACGCCAATGCATCCGCTCGGCATGACGCCTTCCGCGGTGGCGGTCGACAAGCGAGCCGCTCATTTGTACGTCGTTTGTTCCGACGCAAATGCCGTTGCCGCTGTCGATATATCGGCGGCGCGCAGCAGAGTGCTCGGGTTCATTCCGACTGGCTGGTATCCCACGGCGGTGCGCGTCTTGAATGACGATCAGCTGGTCATGCTGAACGGCAAAGGGTTGGGCAGCCGCGCGAATCCGGATGGTCCGCAGCCCACGAAACCTAATCAGCCGTTAGTACGAAGGCGGACCGGTTGTCGCGCCCGGTTACGTGGCCCACATACAGACGGGGACCGTTGCCTTTTTGCCCGCGCCGGACGATGAGCAACTTGCCGCGTTCACGCGAAACCGTGCTTCAGAACTCGCCTTACCGCGATGAGATGATCTACGGGCCCGATCGAGGATGCGCAGGAGGCTTATTTCGCAAAGACGGAGGCGCATGCGTCCCCCATTCAGCACGTCATCTATGTCATCAAGGAAAACCGCACATACGATCAGGTTCTTGGTGATTTGGATAAAGGGAATGGCGACAAATCGCTCAATCTTTTTGGGGAGCAGATCACGCCCAATCTGCACCAACTCGCTCGCGATTTCATCGTCTACGACAATTTCTATGAGAACGCGGACGTAAGCGCCGACGGCCACAACTGGGCATCCGCGGCGATCGCTCCGGATTACACGGTGAAGATGTGGCCAAACAGTTATGCCAATCGCCGCAGGCATTACGACTTCGAAGGCGGCGAGCCGGCGAATACGCCGCCCGCTGGTTACATCTGGGACAACGCGCTCGAAGCCGGATTGACGGTTCGCGATTACGGCGAGTGGGCTGACGAATATTCCTCTCAAGTCGGTAACCGGAACGCGGCAGATTGAAAAAGTGAACGATCCCGCCTTACAGCCGTACGTCGACATGAACTATCGCGGCTTCGATCTGGAATATTCCGACGTAAATCGCGCGAACGAATTCATTCGCGAGTGGAAGGAGTTCGATGCGAAGGGTCAAGCGCCGCAAATGATCATACTGCGAATGGGAAACGATCACACGCAAGGCACCAAGGCTGGCGCGCTGACGCCGCTCTCCTACGCAGCCGACAACGATTATGGTGTCGGCATGGTCGTGGACGCGGTTTCGCATAGCAAGCTGTGGGCTTCGACGGCAATTTTCATCATTGAAGACGACGCGCAGAATGGGCCCGATCACGTGGATTCCCATCGCGCTCCCGCGTGGGTGATCTCGCCCTACACTCACCGCGGGATTGTCGACTCCACGATGTACAACCAGACCAGCGTGCTTCGCACCATGGAGCTGATTGTTGGCTTGCACCCGCTGACACATTTCGACGCAGCCGCGCACCCCATGTTCGGCGGCTTCAGCCAGCAGGCGGACGCACGGCCATACTCCGTCATTCCGCCGAAAACTTCTCTGACGGACCGCAATCCAGCCAAAGCTCCAGGAGCAGACAAATCGGCTCGAATGGATTTCTCGGATGCCGACCTGGCCGACGATGATGAGCTAAACGAGGTTCTGTGGCGCGCCATTAAGCACACAAATCCTCCGCCTCCGACCCGCAGCGCCTTCGTAAAATAGCGTTGCTATTTCTACAAATTCGAATACGTGCCCGGCGAACACACATGGAAGATGGCCGTGTGATGCGAACTAATCAGTGCCGCAGCACCTGTCCCGCGAGCACGTCTGTCAGTTGGCCATCGTCCACAGCCAGTTTCCCATTCACCACCAGATACCGAACACCCGTTGAAAGAATTTCCGGTTTCTCAAAGGTGGCAAGATCCCGGATGGTTTGCGGATCGAACGCCACCACATCCGCGAAGTAGCCCGCCCTGAGAAGGCCGCGCTCTTTGAGGCCAAACGTTTCCGCCGTGAGCGAGGTGCTGGAGCGGATGGCAAAAGGCAGTGTGATGACGTGTTCATCGAAAACATACTTGCGCAACTTGCGTGGAAACGTGCCGTACTTCCGCGGGTGTCCCGTCGAGCCATCGGAACAGGTCATCACCCAGTCTTCGCGCATGAAATTCTTTACGTCATCCTCGCGCATGTTGAAAGACGCAACCCCTGCGCCGCCGGCTTTCACAATCGTGAGCGCAGCGTCTATCGGCGACTCCCGGCGCTCTTTGGCGATCTGATCGAGTGTTTTGCCGACGATCTGCTTGTCCTTCGAAGAAGTGATGAGCAGCGTCTCGGGCCCGCCACGGCGATCCAAGTTCCGAGTCATGTCGGCTATCAAGCGTGGTCGAACGCCGGGATCGTCGATGCGCTTCAGCAGTTCAGCCGAACCGCCCGCTTCAGCCCACCTTGGAACAAGTGAAGCCGTAACACTGGTGCCGGACGCGATGTACGGGTATTGACTTGCAGTAACCTTTACTCCTTGCGCCCGCGCCTCGCGGACGATGCTGATCACTTGCGAGCTCTTGCCCCAGACGTCCTTTCCAAGCGCCTTGATGTGCGAGATGTGTACCGGAATTCCAGCTTCCCTGCCAATACGGATGGTCTCCTGTACGGAACCGATGAGACCAATCGAATAGGAGCTTTCATCGCGCATGTGAGTGTCGTAAATCCCACCCTGCGCGGCAGCTATTTTGGCCAAAGCAATGATTTCTTCAGTTGTGGCAAAGCTCCCGGGCGAATAATAGAGCCCGGTCGACATTCCGATCGCACCCTGCTGCATGGCCCGTTCCACGAGCCGTTTCATGAGATCCATTTGTGGGTCCGTAGGCGCGGCATCGGACATGCCCATCGCCTCGCGGCGTATCGCGCCTTCGCCTACCAGCAGAGCGGCATTCGTGCCGATTCCCTGCCGCTGCCATTTATCGAGCGTCGCGGCGGTTTGAACTGGGCCTTCTCCATCGTTGCCGGTAATAACGGTCGTCACGCCCTGCATCAGGTAGGCATCATTGCGATGCCGCCCCGGATTCGACAGATCTTCGAGCGTGTGCGTGTGCGGATCGATAAAACCGGGCGCCACCACCAGACCCTTCGCATCGATTTCGCGCTTCGCATGCTTTCCGGCGCCGCTTCCGATCAGCACGATGCGATCGCCCGAGATCCCCACATCAACCTTCCTCTCTGCCGATCCCGAGCCGTCCAGAACCGAGCCATTACGAATCAAGATATCGAGATCTTGAGCGAACAACGTGGCGCCAGTTAGAAAACAAAGCACGCGGATTAAAAACATGAATTGTGTCGCCATTTGCCCAATGATAGAATTTCAGCCAAAACTCTTGGGGGACAAATCGTGAATAGAACAACCATATTGTCGGCTATTTTCTTCTTAACGCTGGTCTCCATCCCAGCGCGGGCACAGGTCGGCACCTCCTCCATCACCGGCGTGGTCATGGATAGTTCTGGCGCGGTTATGCCCGGTGCCAGCGTTCAGGTCAAGAACGAGGATACGGGCGTGGTGTACGAAAGCGCAACCACAGCCACCGGGAATTACTCTTTTTCGGCGCTGCCTCCCGGACCCTACACCATCACCGTTTCGAAGCAAGGTTTCGAGAGAGCGGTCAGCGTGCGCAACATCCTGACTGTCGGCGAGCCGCTGGTCTTGGATGTGACGTTGAAGGTGGGCGCCGCGAACCAAACAGTGGAGGTGGTCGGGGGCTACCAACGTATCGAAACTACCAACGCCACTGTCAGCGATGTCATTACCGCGGAGCAGGTGGTGAATCTCCCGCTGAATGGACGCAACCCGCTGGCGCTGCTGACGCTGGAACCCGGCGTAGTGCAGCGCACCAACTCAAATACTGGTTCAGGCACCCACGTGTTCGGCTCTCGTGATCGCGCCCACAACGTCACTATAGATGGCATTGACGCCAACGAATCCACCGTGCCCAATCCGCAATCCAACCTGCAGCGCCTGCAACCTGACGACGTGCAGGAATTCCGCACCATCACACTCGACGCCACCGCCGAGAATGGCCGCAATAGCGGGGCAAATGTAATGGTCGCCACCAAGGGCGGCACGAACACCGTGCACGGCACTGCTTTCTACTTCAACCGCAACACCGATTTCAACGCCAACGAGTGGTTTAATAACGCCTCCGGTATCGCCCCTCCACAACTCAAGCTCCATCAATACGGCGGCGATATCGGTGGGCCTATTATCAAGAACAAGACCTTCTTCTTCTTCAGCATCCAGCCCAACCTAATCCTGCTGAGCCAGCCGATTTCCGCAAGCTTCGGCACGCCAAGCGTGTACACCTCGTCCATGCGCAATGGCATTTTCAGATTCGTGCGCGGGACCGTCACAGCGAACGGCAAAAGTTACAGCCGCAACTCAAACGCTCTCGTGGATGCCGGCGGCAACCTGCTGCCGGGAATTGCGACATGCAGCTCCGTCAATAAATTCGAAAACTGCGTTGATAGCTACAACATTTTCGCGAACGATCCTAAGGGCATCGGCGGCGACCCCGCGACCATGGGTTTGATCAACAGCGAGCCGCTGCCGAATAACTTCTCAGCCGCTGGCGACGGATTAAATATTGGCGGCTACAGTTGGAACCCGCCCTCCAAGTTCACCGGACCGCAAATCATGTTCCGTATCGACCATTCGTTCGGGCCCAATGACAACCTGTTCGGGCGCTGGCTGCAGAATACCTACAACACTAAGGAAGGCGACTTCACCAATGCACGTCCCATCGTCTTCCCCGGCTTCCCGCCGCTTGGCGAAGTAGACCGCTTCGGCAAGAACCTGGCAGTAAGTTACCGGCATACCTTCTCACCCACTCTGGTTAACGAGCTGACACTGGGGTTTAATCGCTTTGCCTTCGTCTTTACCTTTGGCGAATCGAACCCCAATTTCGGCGATCCGACCAAGCTTCCGCCGTGGGCCGATCAATGCCTGTTCGGCTCCTTCGTTAACATCTCGAGTCCTTATTGCATTTCGCCGCACACGGCGCGCGCGGTCACCACGCCGCAGTTGATCGATAATTTGACCAAAGTTTACGGCGCTCACACGTTCCATGCCGGCATTAATGATCGCTGGTACGTCCACAACGACAGCCGCGGATTCTTCGGTAGCAAGGCCGTTGTTCCGTGGATCTCGTTCAATGGCGCCCAGCGTCCGGGCAACTTCAACAATATCCCTGGGACGATCGGCGGCGACGCGGCCACCGCGCCGTATTCCGGCGACATTAGCACGTTGCAGCAAGCGATCGTGGAGACCGCCGGCATTCCATATCTCGTCCAGCAGGGCTACCTCGCGAACTTCAACTCCAATCAATACCAGCAGGCCAGATACGCGACCGTCTACACACGCCTGCATCAATACGACACATATCTCTCCGACGAATGGAAGCTGCGCTCGAACATCACCGTGAATGCCGGAATTCGCTGGGAGTTTAATCCTGCGCCCTACGATGCGCAGCAGACGTTAGTGCCCAATCTCCCGATCGACGGTTCTCAGGGTCCGGTCACGTTCGTCAAAGCGTCGAGTTGGTTCAAGAACAATAACATCGGCGCGGTCGCCCCGCGTCTGGGTATCGCCTGGTCACCTGACCAGAAGACTGCCGTGCGCGCCGGCTACGGCATGTTCTTCGATACGCTTTCCAGTTTCCAGGTAACCGCCATGGCGGGTCTGATGCCTGGTTTCCTGCAGAATTGCACCTCGACCACTGACGGAAGCGGCAACATCAGCACCACCTCCGGCTGCAACACACCAGCCGGAACGCTAAACAGGATCTCGCAAGGCTATCCGCTTAGTATTGCGGCGCCAACCATAACGCCGTCGACTGCGCTCTCGCCGCCGCCGCAGCCTTACAGTCTCGCACCCGCAGTCGGCGCATTCGATCCTAACCTTCAAAACCCGACCGTTCACGAGTGGGATCTGACCATCGAGCGCGAGCTGCCGCTGCACATCGTTAGTGAAGTCGGTTATGTCGGCAAGCGCGGCACGCACCTCTATCGCGCCTACGATCTGAACCAGATCTCTGTCAATCAGCCGGGATTCCTGCAATCGTTCAACATGGCGCGCGCAAACGTCCTGTCTGGCTGCCAGGCCGATGGGACGAAGTGCCCCACGGGCATTACCGGCCAGTCGCCTGCGCTGCTGCTCAAGCTCTCGTCCGCTTCCTTTATCAACAGTTCGACGTCGCTCTCGGACTTCCAGCGCGGCAATATCGGCAACATGGCCGTTCGACTGGATAGCCAGTCGACCTCGAGCTGGCTGCTGGCCAAAGGATTCCCAGCGAACTATTTCCGCCCCAATCCCCAGTTCTCGTCGATTTTCTATCAGGACGCTGGTGGCGATTCCTATTACCACGGGCTATTCATCGCCTTGCATCGCCGTTACGAGCAGGGACTGACGCTTGGCTTGTCCTACACGTTCAGCAAGTCCATTGACGACATGTCGGTCGATCCGACTGGCGCCACCACCGGCGGCGGACTCAGCACTTCGAGCTTCTCCCGCACGCCAACCGATGTCCACAACTTCCGCCTAGATCGCGCGCTCTCCGACTTCAATAACACCCACGTCCTGCTGGTCAACATGCTGTATGATTTCCCGTTCGGACACGGAAGACGCTTCCTTGCCGGCGCGCCGAAGTGGCTTAACGAAATCGCTGGCGGCTGGTCTTTGACAGGGATCTTCAGCTACCAAAGCGGGGAGCCCTACACCATCAATTCCGGCATTCGCACTGCCAACGGGGGGCACAACAGCGCAGCCCTGGTGGTTGGGCCCATGGACCAGGGCCAGCTTCAGTTCGTCAATGGCACAAAGGGTCCGGTAATGTACCAGGCAAGCTCACTGATAACCAATCCGGCTGACCCGCACTATGACTGCGTCGCGATTACCGGAGGCCAGACATACTTCTGTGTTCCGCCGCCGGGCTCATATGGCAGCGGTCGAAATCTGGCGCAGGCCCCCAGCTTCTGGAATCTCGATGGCGGCCTGCTCAAGAACTTCGATCTTCCGGAGCGTTTCAAACTTCAATTCCGGGCCGAGGCTTTCAACGCCTTGAATCATCCGAACTTCGCTTCACCGCTGGCCGCGAGTACGGGTAGTCCCACGATCACCAGCACCGTCTTCGGTCAAACCTGTTGCTTGACGGTGTCGCTACCGAGTTCGACTAACGTTGTTTCGACCGGCGAATCGTACCGCGTGCTGCAACTGGGGCTGAAGCTCAATTTTTGATTTCGGTACTGTATTACAGGCATGGAAAATAGCTTCACCCGCCGCTCGCTCATTGTCGCCCTGATCTTCGGGCTCATTGCGCCCATCTCCGCGCAGGAGGTCTCGCAAAGCGGGCTCGAGCTCAAAGCGCAGCGGCCGATGGTCGATCAGCCGGAGCGCGCGGCGAAGGCGATGATTGCGAGCGCCAACGAGCTCGCATCACAGGCCGGCCTCTCCATTTTGCGCAAGGGTGGAAATGCTGTCGATGCGGCTGTTGCAGTTGCCTTCGCGCTCGCCGTAGTTCATCCCGAAGCCGGCAATCTCGGCGGAGGCGGCTACATGCTGATCCGAATGGCGGATGGCACTGCAAGCGCCATCGATTACAAGGAGACCGCTCCGGCCGCGGCTCATGTGGGCATGTTTGCCAACCGCCTCGATTCCACCGTCGGCTATAAAGCTTCTGCTGTCCCTGGAACCGTTGCGGGCATGGGGCTCGCGCACTCGCGCTTTGGAAAGTTGCCCTGGAAAGATGTGCTCGAACCGGCCCGTTCTCTGGCACAGAATGGCTATCCGGCATCGCAACGCATGGAGATCATTCTCGCTCTCCAAGCGCCGGTTATGAAGCAATTTCCGGAGACGGCGAAGATCTTTCTGCACGGCTCCGACAGGCCTGTAAAGCAAGGCGAGATTATCAAGGAACCTGATCTCGCTGCCACTATCGCTCGAATACAACAGCGCGGATGGCGCGAATTTTACGAGGGTGAAACCGCGCGTCTCATCGACCGCGATATGGTTGCCCATGACGGCACGATTCGATACGACGATCTGCGCTCTTACCGCGCCATCGAGCGCGATCCCGTCAAAGGCAGCTTCCGCGGCAACTGGATTCTCTCCATGCCACCTTCTTCGAGCGGTGGCGCCACAGTCATCGAAATGCTCAATATTTTCGAGACCTTCCCTGGAAAGCTTGGAATGGAAGGCTCTGTCGAACAGCGCCATAACATGATCGAATCCATGCGCCGCGCCTTCCGCGATCGCGCCGAGTTCTCCGCCGACCCTGCGTTTTTCCCGGTTCCTATCGACTTACTCACGAGTAAGGATCATGCGCGCGAGCTGGCTCACTCGATCGAGCCCGATCGTGCCACTCCCTCGAGCACTATGGCTGTCGACACGCCTCCGCAGGAATCCTACGAATCCAATGACACGACGCACTTCTCGATCATCGATGAAGCAGGCGATATCGTAAGCAACACATACACACTGAACAGCTTTTACGGATCGCAGGTAATGATTGCGGGAACTGGCGTCTTGCTCAACGACATTATGAGCGCGTTCAGCAGCAAGCCGGGCGATCGCGGCGAACTCAAACCGGGAAAACGGCCCATCTCCTCTATGACACCCACCATCGTATTGCACCCGGATGGCTCTCCTTGGTTTGCACTCGGTTCTCCCGGCTCGGCGACGATTCCGAATACAGTCTTTCAGGTGATTGTGAATATCGTCGATTCGAAAATGTCCCTCCGAGATGCGATCGAATACCCGCGTATACATCAACAGTATTTGCCGGACCGTGTGGATGCGGAGCCGGGAGCGCTCGTCTTCGATGTCGCCGAGAAGCTGCGTTCTTTCGGCCACACGATCAATCCGAAACTGCGGTCGCAGGGAGATGTTCACGCAGTGATGATCGAGGACGGTTCCGGTTGGCGGCTCGGCTGGTCGGACGGCCGCCGTGGCGGCCGCGCCGTCGGCTACTAGGCACGAGATCACCTTATTTCGAAATCACATCGGGCGGAGGCGGAGCGTTGCGGTTCTTGAGCCACTCGATGCTGATGTTCTGAGTTGCCTTGTTGTGAGGGATCTGGCTTAAATCGGGCATGAAGATTTGCAAGCCGGCCTGAGGTGTCATGCGGGTATAGCCGTTCACAAGCTGATCCTGATAGTGATTCAGATCGATATCGAACCAGGCGTCATTCGATATGTCGATCATGATGAGATCGACGTGATGCATGGTGAGCTTTCCAAAGTCGATTGTGCCGTCGCGAAGGCGTATGAAATTGCGCCACTGCTCGACGCGCGTAAGGTCGTTTTGAGCATTTCCGAATATTTCTTCAATGTCAGGATTGACGATGCGCACGCTGGTCAACTGGCCGCGAATGTGCGGCGGTGGCAACAGTTTCTCCGTGTCGAGGAAGATGTCATTGCCGGAAACTTCAACGCCAGGAAGACCCTGGGGGTGGAAGATGTCGGAGATGCTCACGTGGAAGCCCCGGAGAAGGCCCTTGAAAGGAACTTTTAGAACGCTGAGCTTCGTGACATGTACTTGAATTCGGTTGTCGGGGAGGGTGGCGAGAGTGCCAGTCATTTCGATGGGCAGGGGGACGATCTTATGCAAAGTGCCCTTGAGCTTGATCTGATTTCCGTCACCCGAAAGAGTAATGTTCTTCAGCGGAGAATTTGTGGTTCCACTCGCATTGAGGAAGATGTTGAGATCGCCGATATTGGTGCGGAGAACGCCCGTCTTGATGTCGAGGAAAAAGGAATCGACGTCGTCGAACGAGGGATTGACGTTGCGGTGTGTGGGGACCATCTGTCCGCGAAGCCAGCGGACGTACATACGGAAGCTCGGGCCTTTTCGCAGCATCAGATTATGCGCGTAGACGTTCGTGCTAGCAGAGCCGGAGGCAGTACTTGCTTTTTGCGTCGCGGCCGGTGGAGGAGTGATGGACGCCGGAGATTCGGTCGCGTGCTTTGCCGGCCGGAAATACCAGACGCAAAAGATCAGTAGGACGATGACGGCACAGATGAGAAAAGCAAGACGGGGACGCATTGGTACCGGCTGCATCAGCGGCCGCAGTACCGATAATAACCGGGCGCAGAGTCTCCGAAAAGGCCTTACCCGGTCGGCAAATTTGTGCGGTACTCTAACAGCAGTAGGTGAGGTTCCATGAGAAGTGATAATTGGACCGGCGGCCGTATTCTCGCAGTTTCGGCAGTTGTGTTACTCGGATTTGCAATTCATCCGGCGTTTGCGCAAAAGGGCGCCGCGCCTCCACCGGCGGCGAGTAGTCCCAGCAATGCGCCAACCGCTAATGCGCCGACCGGTACGCGCGGTACTCCGGGGAACATTCCGAATTCCTTTCCCGGGTCCGTTCCTAACAATCCCACGACGCCAAGCATGGCGCGCCCGATTTTCCTTGCGGGGAAGGTGATGTTCGACGACGGCACCGCGCCTAGCATCGATATCCGGATCGAACGGGTCTGTGGAGGAATGGTGCACTTGGAGTCGCATGCCGACTCAAAAGGGCGGTTCTCGTTTCAAGTTGGACAAAACACCGGGATCGACACGGATGCTTCCGATGCGTCATCAGGCGGCAATTTCGGCGGCCAGAGCGGTCAGTTCTCATCGCGATCGGGCAACCTGGGTGGGAACAGCAATCCGATGGATCCCTTATGGAACTGCGATCTTCGGGCCGCTTATCCGGGATACAGGTCGGACGAAATAAGCCTCGCGTCGCACAGAGAGCTCGACGACTCGGACATGGGCACGATCGTACTGCACCGGCTTTCGAACGTGAAGGGGACGACCATCAGTCTGACGACTTCGCTTGCTCCGAAGCACGCGCAGAAGGAATATGAGAAGGGCCTTCAGCTAGCACAAAAGGGGAAGTTCGACGAGGCGGAAAAGCATTTTCTAGCGGCAACCGATACCTATCCGAAATATGCGGTGGCGTGGTATGCGCTTGGTCAGGTGCAGCAAAGGGAGAACAAGCCCGAGGACGCGCGAAAATCGTATCAAGCCGCTGCCGCCGCGGATAGCAAGTTCGTGAGTCCGTACGATCAGCTCGCGCTGCTCGCCGCGCAAAGTGGAAAGTGGCAAGACGCGGCGGACTACAGTAAGCAGGTCATTCAGCTCAATCCCGTCGAGTTTCCGAGCGACTTCTGGTACAACGCGGTAGCTAGTTACAACCTCAAGAAGCCGGCCGATGCCGAGAAGAGTACCAGAGAGCTTCTGAAATTAGACACCGGGCACAAATATCCGCAGGCCGAGAGCATGCTCGCGCAAATTCTGCTGGAAAAAGGCGACAATGCCGAGGCGGCGACGCACCTCCGCGCTTACCTCACGCTGGTTCCGAACGCAAAGAATGCGGATGTTCTGAAGCAAGCGCTTTTGAAAATCGAGCAGGCAAACGCGGAAGCGAAAAAGTAGCTAGCGCTTCTTTCGGACAAGACGCCGCGCCTTGCGGACCACACCGGGCGTGGGCGCGAAGGCTTCATCAACCAGGGCCTGTTGTTCGTCGTGATGTACTTTATGCGCGCCAGGCGAGGGGCTCGCCGCTGTTGATCGACCTATGTAGCGGAGCTGGCGTCTGACCGGTGCACCGCCGCTGCCACCCAGATTAATTATCGACTGCATCTGCTCTTCTACGAAGAACCACGCACCCATGTTCTCAGGTTCTTCCTGCACCCAGAAGAGCTCGGCTGCTTCTGAATAGCGGCGCAAGATATCGGTCAATCGCGCGAGTGGAAACGGATAGAGTTGCTCGATACGAATAATGGCCACGTCATTCCGGCCCAGCTCTTCGCGCTTGTTCAACAGATCGTAATAGACTTTCCCCGAGCACAACAATATGCGCTGGATTTGGCTGCCCAGAAACTGCGGATCTCCAATCACTTCATGGAATGCTCCGGTGGTGAGTTCTTCGAGCCTCGATGCCGCCTTTGGATAACGCAACAGGAATTTTGGGGTGAAGACGATAAGCGGCTTACGCACGCCCCGGCGATCCTTTCCGCCGTACATCTGTCTTCGCAACAAATGGAAGTACTGAGCCGGCGTAGTGCAATTACAAACCTGGATGTTGTCTTCCGCGCAGAGCTGCAGAAAGCGCTCAATGCGGGCGCTAGAGTGCTCCGGGCCTTGTCCTTCAGAGCCGTGCGGCAACAACAGGACCAAGCCGCTAGGCTGATTCCACTTCGACTCCGCGGAAACGATGAACTGATCGATGACGATCTGCCCGCCATTCACGAAATCGCCGAACTGCGCTTCCCAAATCACGAGCGTCAATGGATCGGCAACACTGTAGCCGAACTCGAAGCCCATCACGGCGTATTCACTTAGAAGACTGTCGACGACCTCGAACTTCGCTTGTTTGGGATCGAGATGCATCAGCGGTATATAGGGTTCGCCAGTGTCATAATCACGGAATTGCAGATGACGCTGGGTGAACGTACCGCGAGAGACATCTTCTCCGCTTAAGCGAACCGGCGTGCCTTCCGAAACGAGGCTGCCGAAAGCGAGCGTCTCAGCAAATCCCCAATCGAGTGGCGCGCCGTTCAGCACTTCACGGCGCTTGTCGACGAGCGACTTCAGCTTTGGATGAAGATGGAAATCCTCCGGCAGCGTGGTGCACTTTTCAACCAAACGGGCCAGCGTTTTATGATCCGCCGCAGTGGAAGGGATGGGCTGATGAACCTCTTCAAAAGGCGCCTCGGCAAATTCTTCGATAACGAACTGCTCGCGATGCTTCTTGGCTTCATCGTAGGTCTCATTCAGGCGCGTGCGGGCTTGCTTTCGCAGATTCTCAACCTGGTCCTGCGTCACGAATTTCTCGCGGACCAGCAGGTCGGAATATTGCGTGGCAACCGTGGGCGTCGCTTTGATTTTGCGATACATCAAAGGCTGGGTGTAGCTAGGATCGTCGGCTTCGTTGTGCCCCCAGCGCCGATAGCCGATGATGTCGATCACCACATCGCGTTTAAAGCGCTGCCTGTAGTCATAGGCAAGCTGAGCAGTGCGAATGCAAGCTTCCGGATCATCGGCGTTAACGTGAAAAATGGGCGCCTGAACGGAGAGAGCTACATCTGTGCAATAGACGCTGGTGCGGCCTTCGAGCGGATTTGTCGTGAAGCCGATCTGGTTATTGGTGACGACGTGAATGGTGCCGCCGGTCGCGTAGCCATCGAGCTGCGATAGCTGCAATACTTCAGCGACGACGCCTTGTCCAATGAAGGCGGCATCACCGTGAATGAGAATTGGAATTACGCGCTCGCGCTTCTCGTCGCCAAGCCGATCCTGTTTGGGTCTCACCAAGCCTTCGACCACCGGATCTACTGCCTCGAGATGACTGGGGTTGAAGGCAACCGAAACGAGAATCTCTTTGCCTTGCGTGGAGGTGTGAATACCGCTTGCGCCGAGATGATATTTGACATCGCCGGAGCCTTGGACGGTCTCCGGATCAGGTTCGCCCTCAAATTCGGAGAAGACCTGGGTCATGGACTTGCCGACCACATTGGCGAGCACGTTGAGGCGTCCGCGATGAGCCATGCCGATGACAGCCTCGTGAACATTCTGATTGGCCGAACGCTCGAGAATTTCGTCGAGCACCGCGATAGTGCTCTCCAGGCCTTCTAATCCAAAACGCTTCTGGCCGACAAAACGGGTTTGCAGAAAATGTTCAAACTCTTCCGCCTGAATCAGGCGATTGAGAATGCGGTGACGCACGGAATCATCCAACTTCCAGAGATTCATGGTGCCTTCCATGCGGTCTTGCAGCCACTGACGCTGCTCAGGATCCTGGATATGCAGGTACTCGACGCCAATGGATCCGCAGTAGGTGGCACGCAGACGGTCGAGAATCTCACGCAGGGTCTCGAAGGGCTGCATGTACGATGCGATGGCGCCGCTAGGAGCTTTGACTGCGCCTGCGAGAAACGGGCGATCGAGATCCCAGATCGTGAGTCCATAGGAGGCGGGATCGAGCGCGGCTTGGTATCTGGGTTCACTGCCCAAAGGATTCAAGTTGGCAAGCAGATGGCCGCGGATGCGATAGGAGATGATGAGCCGGATGACCGCGGCCTCTTTCGCAACATCCGCGTTGACCTGACCAAACCGGCTGGTGGTGATCTGCTGATCCGTTTGCCAACGAATGGGCATGGACAGGATTTTCAGATCACGAAAAATGCCTTCGTAGAATCCATCCTCGCCTTGCAACAGCTGCTGCAGCTTGGCGAGGAACGCTCCAGATTCGGCACCCTGAATGATGCGGTGATCGTAGGTGCAGGTGATCATCAGCACCTTACTGAGGCCGAGAAGAGCGCGTGTTTCGTCGGTGGATGCGGCGAACTCGGCCGGATAATCGATGGCGCCAGTGGCGATAATCGCGCCCTGGCCGGGCATCAAGCGGGGAACCGAGCCGAGCGTCCCGACTGTGCCTGGATTGGTCAGCGAAATGGTGGTGCCTTCGAAATCGGAAACCTGCAACTTGTTGTTGCGGGCGCGGGCAACGATGTCGTCATAGGCGGCAACGAACTGCGCGAAGCTCATGCCATCGGCGTTCTTCACGTTCGGAACTTTTAGCGAGCGCGTGCCGTCTTTGCCCGCGACGTCGACTGCCAGACCTATGTTGACTTGACTGCGAACTACGCGAAACGGCTCGCCGCCATTGTCGGCGTAAGCATGATTCAGCGATGGATTACTTTTGATCGCCTTCACGATGGCCCAGGCGATCAGGTGAGTAAAGCTGAGCTTACCGCGGCCTTGCTGCGCGCGCTGCTTGTTGATGGTGTTGCGATTTTCCTCAATGACGCGGACGGGAATCTGACGCTGGGAAGTGGCGACTGGAATAGAGAGGCTTGCGGTCATGTTCTCCGCGATGCGGGCGGCAGCGCCGCGCAATGGAATCAACTGGTCACTCGCGCCGACGCCCCTCGATTCCTGCGTGGCGGGTTGAGCGGCGCCAGTGGTCGCGACCTCTGTGCCGGCCGATGATGATGCGTCAGAGCCTTCTTGCGGAAGGGGCGCGGGCTGCGGAGGTTCTTTACGAGGAGCTTCCTTTCGAGGAGGCTCTTGTTGAGGGGGCGGCTGCTGTGGCGGCTCGCGTTCGGGCGGTACTTGTTGGGGCGGCTCCTGTTCCGGAGCGATCGGTTGAGGAGGTTCTTCGCGTGGCGCGTCGGGACCGTACGGCGGCGTATTCGCGGCGGGGGGCTCGGCTAGCGCGGTGGCGGCATAGGCAGCGTAAGATTCCGGCGCGGACGTTTCTTCAGCGGCAGGCGCGACTTCGCCGTTGTGCCCGGATTCCTGGAACAGTTGACTCCAGCCTTCATCAACGCTCTTCCTATCGAATTGATATTGGTGATAGAGCTCGTCTTCCAGCCAGCTATTGATGCCCAATCCGGGGTCTTTTGCTTGTGGCATATGTTGAATTCTTCAGATTTGGAACGAGTGTGGCGACATTGCCAGCAGACTCATTGGCGGCAACAGCCGCGCGTCTATTGAGAGTTTGATTGCGTTTTTATTGTATCGGAACATGCGGTTTTGAACGGTCTTGTGGCAATGCATGGTTTCGTTCGATGTGCGACGACGCGGGAAGAAGTACTTTAGGCGGCCTTTTCGTGCGCGAGGATACGCTCGATGCGAGGTTGAAGGCCCTGTCCGGAGGTATCGAGTGCGGAATTTTTCAATTCGCGGTGTTCGCCTTCGGCTTGGAGCAGCCAAATCTGCATTTCGTGCTTCTTTTCCTTCCGCTTTTCGTTGGCTTCGCGGCGGAGTTCTTCGGCTTGCAGTCGCTTCTGCGAGTCGAACCCAATTTGCTCTTTGCGCTTTTCGGCTCTTAGCTTTAGAAGGTCAGCGAGGCACTTGTGGAAGCCCCGATCGTTGGTGGTTTGGTAGCGAAGGTAGAGCGCGAAGAGCTTTGCTCTGTCGTCCGGGTGCATTTCCTGGGCGCCCATGGCGTCTTGCTGGAGGTTGATGGCGCGGCGGCCGAGCCAAATGTATTGCGCCATCTTTTCGATCAGGATTTTTTCGGTGACGGTTTGCGGTTTGTGCTCGGCCCACAGACTGATGTTAAGACATCGAATAGCATCCTGATTCTCCCAGCCGAGAACGGTGAATTCGCCGGTGAATCCGTGGCGAAAGTTGTTGAGAGAGGAAGCGGCTTTGCCTTCCGGGCTGGTAGGCCCCGTGCTTTTCTGTGCATTGGCCTGATTGGCTGCGACTTGAGATGGCGTCGACATGATGATTAGAACTCCTTTAAGACTTCTGAAAATGAAAAACGCCGGAGAGGGCGCGACGGCCATCCGGCGTTTTCGAAATGTGAAGAGCTAAACCTAGCTTTCGCAATTAGTATAGCGGTCACCTTAACGCAGGCTGGAGGCCATGGCGCGCCGGAAAGCCCAGGCCTACCGATGCGGAATGCGTTGTGCGCCAGTGAGATAGGGGCCGCGCCGAGCGGCGGGAATATTTTGCGGTCGCGCGTGAATGGAAGGATCGGGTCTTGCTGCGCGCTCTGCGCGTAGACCCTGTTTGGCTGACAGAAGCAAGGAGCGCGCGGGTCCGTCTTGGCGCGGGAGGGGCGGTAAACGAAGCCGACGTTACAATGACAAACACTGTTTGGGCTCGCGAGGTCGGACACAACGGTGCTTATCGAGAAGTTTGTTTCCCTCACGCGCGAGCTCGGGAAGTTTCCGGTACGCCGAGAAGTGCTATTGAAGGCGCGAACCGATAAGAGCTTTCCAAGCGCGAACGTCTTTGCTCGATTGGGATCAAAACGACAGTTCGCCGCAAAGGTTCTAGACTACTGCGAAAGCCACGCCGGTTATGGAGATGTGAGGGCGTTGTGCGCGCCGGTCGCCGCACCAATTACAGAACACGAAACCTCCGAAGATTGCGCCAGCGGGTTAGCGACGGACTCGAGCGCCAGCACGAAGGATGGTTATGTGTATATGGGCTTGTTAAAGCTTGGACGGGAGAGGCGCTACAAGATTGGCAAGGCCGTTCTTGTCGAGCGCCGGACAGATCAAATATCACTACAACTTCCAGATGATTTAGAGTTGGTTCATGCAATCAGAACAGACGACGCGTACGGGATAGAAGACTATTGGCACAGACGGTTCGCAAGGAAGAACACGAAAGGCGAGTGGTTTTCGCTTTCTCGACACGATGTTGACGCCTTTAAACGGAGAAAGTTTATGTAGCACGTGGAGAAACAAGGTGTCTCACACTGGACCCGAAAGGCGGCGGGGCCGGGGGAGAAATTTGCGACACAGAGTTGAGAGAATTCTTCTCAATCGGAGCACCAGCGACGACCATCAAACTATTGGTAGAAGGAAGCCGCGATTTTAACGGCCTCACGGTAGGTCGCAAAACTCACGATTTGTTGGAGGTTAGGGCTTAGGCTCGTTGCCCTCCGCATTCTGCTTTTTGTAACGCTCCAGCATCGCGCTTGATATCTCGGGCGACGACGGCCACACCCCGCCTAGTGCTCCAGCATGGCGCTGGTATCTTCCAAGCGCGTCAGGGTCGGGCTGAACGGGTTTTCCGCTCTCCAGAAAAACAACGCCAACCGCGTCACTTGGAATTCTGCTGATGAAGCGCCCAGCATCTTCAATCATGCTGCGGATGCGTCGGTGAAGCTCGGGCACGTTAATAGGTCGCTCGGTCGCCAACACGCGAAATTCTTCCGCCGTAAAGCGACTGTGCCGTGTAATGTCAGAGAGCATTTCTTCGGGCGTCTGGCCGGGAAAGCGCCCCACAGCAGCGCAAATGGCTGCTCCAAGAGGCAGGATCCTTTCATGGATGGTTACAAGGTCAATGATGTCGCGGGGTTCGCGCCGGTCGGCGGCGGCCGATGCCTTGTTTGTCGCAAGGTCTACAGGGTGCAGTACGTAGCCGAAAAGCTCATCCCGCTGCGTAGGGAAAAAGCGAAACGCGCTATCGTGAGCCCATTCAAGCCGCATCCTTTCGTCGAGACCTTCAACCTCCGCATCCCGCTTGCCAGTTACGATCTTTTTCCATGAGAACTTAAGCCCGGCGTCGGTCAGGGCCTTGGCGTCAGCTTGCGCGGCGGCTTCAAGCCGTTGTTCTGAATCCTGAAAAATATCGATATCGCCGGAAAAACGCGGCCCTTCGCGATTGATGGCAACGCCGCCCGCTATGTAGCTGTCGGGGCTGCGTTCCGCCGCGAGGATTCGCAATACATGCGATTGCAGTTTACTGAGGGGCACGGCAGACCTTTTCAATCTGTTCAGCCAAGCGTCGCCCGTCCATCCCGCCGTGCGTGCGCAGGGCTTTTGTGATTGCCATGGCGTCGGCAGGGGTGGGGTCCTCAATGCGCCGCATGTTCCATAGCGCCTCTGTCCCGTACTCCGCAAAGGCACGATGATACAGGCTGGCGAAAGTTTCCGGTTCGGGTGGAGCGTCGTTCATAGCGTCTTGTTTTTACCATGATCGGCCCCGCGCGGCAAACAACTAAACAGCTATGGTTAACGGGTCATTTTGGACCGATGCTGTTGAAAAAGTCGCCACATTGAAGGAGTCTTTCAACGGGATCGACCCATTTCGAAAACGCGGCGCGGAGTGAACTCAGGTTCGTTTTTGCCAGTGCGACGGATCGCGGCTGGCATGAAAACAGGCAATCACGATCAAGGCTTCGTCTTCGACGAAAAAAAACAGCGAGTATGGAAAGCGGCGCAAGAGAGCGCGGCGAACATTTTTAAAGACGGTGGGAAACTGCCGGGGATTATCGCTCATCCGCTCGATTAGCGCGTCAATCGCTTGGCGGAAACGCCGGCCCAGCCCGGTAGCTTCGCCTTCATTGCCAATCCTGGGTCTCGATCAACTCCCGCCGCGCCGCTGGAGTGAAGATTACCGAATACACTACGGGCAACGCTGCTCAAGTTCAGCTTTCAGGGAAGCCCACGTCACACCATTGCGCCTGCCTTCGTCGAACGAAGCGAGGCGGCGTTCAAGCTCGGCTTCCTGCGCACCGGTCAAGGGAAGCTGCTCATGTTCGAGACTGTCCCAAAGCTGCGCGATAAGCGCCAGACGTTCCGGGGGTGTTAAACGGACGATCTCGTCAGGAGTGAGCAATTCTATGCTTTCCAGTCTACGAAAAAGAAGGCGGGGGGCAAGCTTCAGAAAAACGCTCGGCGCCGGTCAGGCGTTTTGCTTTGAGCCATGTTGCGCGAAGAACCCCTTGTGGAGCGGCATCGTCACGAGGGGGCAGGGACGCCGAGAGTGGTGTTTCAGGTTCTATCGTCTATGAAACGGAAACTTGGTTCGGCAGGATTAAACAAGAAACAAGTTTTGCGGTATAGTTGGACCTGCTCTGGGAAGGGTACAGCTCTATGAGAACACCGGGCTTTATGGTCCGCTTCGTCGCTTGTTGTTTTTTGCTCTCCGTTGCCACTATCGACGGCAAGGCCCAACAACCGACAGCTTCCGGTGTCAGCACTGGCAGCACTTACTTCTATTCTTCGCGAGGCATCGGCTTCAAAAAAGGCAATGGCGGCTTCGACGTATTCCAGGTCCAAGGCGGCGATCAGATTGGCGTCCTAAAAGTCGGCGGCGGCCATGTGGAATTTAAAAAGCTGGGCGACGTTTCTCCTGAACTGGAGAAGACCGTAATGGACGCTGTTCAAGACTACCAGATGGGCCGTGTTTCCCCAGCTGTGATGACCACGGTAAATGGGACCGCACCTGGTTGCACAACCATGTACACCCCCAGCTACTGGGGTGGCTCCTCCTGGAAAGCAATGATAATGGCTGCCCATCTCGGATCAGCGCACGGTGTTTCTGTGAAGAACAGCCTTAAGGATCCATTCCAGATTACCGGGGCCGGTAAGACGAACATCGTGACTTTCAAGAACCCCGAGGCCGAGACATTGGATCCGAGTCCGAAATTCTGCATCCCAATGGCCGCTAGTCTCGATCCGACTGTCATTAAGATTGGCACTATCGACATCAAGAAGGACCATCGTGAGTTGGAAACATGCGCTGGGCGCTGCGCGTTCAAGGGGAGCACCACCGACGACTGGATGCCTGAAAAAAGAGCTCAGGCGATCGATATCAAGCGGATATCGGATAGCCTTGTCGAGATTACGCCGAAAAATCCATTACCGGCTGGTCAGTACATCTTGGGCGGCCCTCCGCCGTTCGGTTACTACGACTTCGGTGTGAAAACAAGCCCCATTGCCCGGTAGACCCCGAGTTCCCGCTACCGTTTAACCTGTCGTTCCGGAGTCGGCAACCCTTCCACCGGTGGCGGTCCATGCCAAGGGCATGCGTATTCCGCTCTCTGACCTTTTGATCGGGGTCACCTTGATCGGGGTCACCGCTCTCGAACTCGGATATGTGATCGCAACGCACAACGTTCGTCACTTTCAACTGATTCCGGAGTTGAAGATCCTGCCGCTGTGAGGAACGGTCTCCGCGTTTCCCCGTCGGTCCCACGTTTCCTCGCGTTGAGTGATGAATTGCGTGTTCCGGGGATTGCATCGGTCTTCCCAGGCCAATCACGATGTGAGGAAACGGACCGAGTTTTTCCTTTTGGTTTATTTTGACACTGAGATTTGCAGTGCCGGAAGCCTGATTTTAATGGCCTCGCGCCAAGTCTCAAAACTTACCAGTTTTGAACACGGGCGATTACTCTACGCTTCGCCGCCACGGAAGATTATTTTTGAAGGGCCGTCCAAACATCTCGAATCGCGGACACGACAGCCGTCGGACGTTGATAAGGAATCATGTGGCCGCTGTCCGAAATAACAAGCTGCTTTCCTCGTGTCGAAAGGCGGGCCTCCTCGGCCTGTAGGACGTTGATCCAGATGTCGTTTTGCTTGTCCATTTCCTCTTTAGTAAGTAGAGGGTCGGGGTCGTATGGTTCGCCAGCCGTCAACACAATCAGCGGTCGGTCACCCAAATCGCCAGCGGAGCGAACCTCATCCCAGCTTGCGGAATCAGCTGCGTTTTCTGTCATCCCGGCGTCTTCCGACCAACGATCCAAGTACAGGAGCTCCTCCCTCAGCTCTTTCGGAAGCGACGCGTGTCCGTCCCAACCAACCGCTGTATTTAAGCGATTGATTCCGAGGTGAATCCGCAGGGGTGACAAAATCCGATCCAGCAATGCTTCTCTGTGGTCACGCTGACTTTGCTGGATCTTTACTTGCGCGGGGAGCAACGCATCTATTCGCTTTTCCTCATCGCCATGCTCGGCATCTACGAGCACCACTCCTGCCACGTCATTTGGATACATGCCCGTGAAGACGCGGACGTTATACCCCCGAACGAGTGTCCAACCATTACGAAGGGACCCTTTTCGCCAGAAGCATCTAAGAGCGCTTCAAGCTCCTTCGCGATTTGCAGGCTTGTTCGAGGCTTGGGTCCGGCTTCGCTCCAACCGTAGCCTGCCCGATCGTACGAACAAACGCGGGCGAACTTCGCAACCTCTGGCTGAACCATTGCCCAGCCAACAACACCGGGAACACCCATACCACTATCCAAAATTACAGTTGGGCTACCCTTGCCTGAACAGTCGATATTGAGCCTCAGCTTCCCTGCCTGTACCGATCTACCGCGCTGAGGGAAACGGCGGGGGTCACGCAAGTTGCCAAAAATCTGATATGTAGCCCCTGCCAGCGCCAGTAGGATGATCAACGCGACCAACATCAGGACGCATCTGCCTAACCAGCCGAGCAGCGAGATCGAGCCATTCTTCTGCCGACCAGACATATACTCTTTGAACGCGACGAAGCCAGGATCAAACTACTTTTGGATTCAACATACAGCATGTCACGACCGCTCAACTCCGCGAAAGCGAGCTCTTCGAGCTCCCGCACCCGTGGGCCGTATTCAACCGTCCAAGCCAGGACTTTTGCGCAACTGATTAGAGGTGATGCCGGATTGAGGGTCGGCAAGGCGTTCTTGCGCCGTGCGAAGATCGTCTGCGTCCTCTTGATAATGCTCCACAATGAAATCGCGCACGTAATCGGGCAGGGGCACACCTCGCGCCTTAGCGGCGGCGGTGAATTGCGCCTCTATGTCCTTCGGCATGTCGAGCGTTACCGTCATGCTCTTCAGACTACGGGAAAACTGCCGCGTATGCAAATTTGGTTTGAAGGGGCAAAAAAGGCCATTTTCAAATCTTACCCTCGCGGACTTTATCGTGGAGGATAAGGTCTGTAGCTCTGATTTCTTCAATCTCGCTGTAAACCGCAGGGAAAGATTGACCACATTCGAGCATTTTTTTGGTCTTGCGGAGAGTTGCCAAATATGCGGTATACGCGGTTTGCAGCTCGCTGAAATATGGAGCAACGATGTCATTGACAAGGTGTTGACGGGATTCATCCCGTGCCTTCACAAGCCCGATCAGGCGGTCAATGATTGGAACACGCTTCGTTAAAACTTCAGCGGCAGCGAAGATCACCCAAACGATTATCGGATAACGGCGCTGGGGGCCATGGTCAAAGAGAATGCGCATCAGTCAAACTAGCTGCGCCAACAGGAACCGGCGGCGCGTCGAGACTGCGGGCCGCGAATTCAAGCACCGCCTGAATCTGTTCCCGCGTTACATGAAACTGCTCGATGATTTCCTCTATGCTTGAACCGGCCTCAAGGTTTTCAAAAACCGTGGCGACGGGCATCCGTGTATCACGAAAAACCCATGCGCCGCTGCGCCTGTCTGCCACGCTTTCCACGGCGGGGCATTGTGACCAATCAAGAGTTTTCATGTTCTCAACCTCGTTTCATCGTAGCTTTTTCACCACGGTTCACTCACTATGGAACGAACCGTGGGCGTGATCTGCCGCGCCGCTGGAGTGAAGATAACCGAATACACTACGGGCAGCGCTGCTCAAGTTCAGCTTTCAGGGAAGCCCACGTAAGACCATTACGCCTGGCTTCGTCGAGCGAAGTGAGGCGGTGCTCAAGCTCGGCTTCCTGCGCACCGGCCAAAGGAAACTGCTCATGTTCGAGACTGTCCCAAAGCTGCGCGATGAGCGCCAGACGTTCCGAGGGCGTCAAACGAGTTCAACGTGGCTGGCTTGAATGTTGCCTTATCGACATGATATATTTGCGCCCGAGAGATGGAGGCAAAGAGGACTCGCAAACGGAGAGTGATCCTGTTTTTACTTATGTTAATGTTCGGGCTGGTGCCGCTCTTGAATAGCTTAGGTAACCCGCGCCTCGAAGGCCTCCATGGGTCTGACTTCGTGCAACTCATTGCCTCGGGCCTATGCTTCGGATTCGGTTTCGGGGTGCTGTTCGGCGGGCGCAAGTTTCCAGGCGAGTAGCGTCGGAAGCTGCATGGTTCATTCGTATCGCAGGGCGACAATTGGATCTACCAGGGCTGCTTTCAATGCGGGTCCCCAGCACGCGAGCAAGGCGATTACGGCGAGCGACGTGGCTACTACTAAGAATGTCGGCGGGTCGTTCGGCTTCACTCCGTAGAGCAGGCTGGCCATCAGGCGAGTCAATCCCAGAGCTGCCAGCAACCCGGCTACGATTCCTGCCAACGTGATCGCCATGCCTTGCCGGATTACCATGCCAACCACTTCAAGGCGCTGAGCGCCAAGCGCCATGCGTATGCCAATCTCATGCGTGCGCTGCGCGACCGAGTACGCGATTACGCCGTAAATTCCGATCAGCGCAAGCAGTAGCGCGGCTGCAGCGAATGAGCTCAGCAGAAACATATTGAAACGGCGCGGAGCAATGGAGTCCGCGAGTTCCTGTTCGAGAGTCTCGATTCGATAAGCGGGTACATTCTGGTCGATACCGGAAATCAACTTGCGGATCTCCGGCGCCATCGGCTTCGGATCGCCAGACATTCGAACCATCGCTGTCACCAGCGAGATACGCGGCGACATCTGATAGGCTGCGTAGATTTGTGGAAGCGGTTCGGCATCGAGCTTCGAGACTTTGAAGTTAGGGACAATTCCGACAATCCTCGCGCTGAGAAGAGCTGTATGGATGTGCTTGCCAATGAGATTCCCGGCGGTGGTCACTCTGCGCGCAAAACTTTCGTTAACCACGACGACGTCCAACGACTCGTTCTCGGTTGGCCAGTGCCCTTCGAGAAGTGACACGCCCATCGCACGAAGATAGCCGGGCGAGACGTATTCAATCGCGGCGATCGGTTGGTTATCGGGCGGAGCACCCTCCACTGTGATGGTCGTATTAAAGGTCGAACAATGAATGCCTGCTACCTGCACGCCCGGTACGCTCTCGATACGATGGAACAACTCATCAATATAAGCGTGCTGCTGCGGCCAAGTCTTGTACTGAGGACCGGAAAGCGAAATCTTTGTGACGAGGATCTTCTCTGGCGCGAATCCTGGCGGGAAGGCGTTCATGCGCCAGAAACTCTTGAGCATCAGGCCGGCTCCGCTCAGTAATACGACCGCCATCGCCACTTCCAAAGCAACGAGCGCTCCGCGCAGGCGGAGGCGGCCAGCGGACGCGGAGGATGTTGCCGTCTCCTGTTTTAAGCTGTCATGCACATGGGCTCTCCATAGGGAGGTCGCGGGACCTAGCCCGAAGAGGACGGCCGCCAAGAGCGAAACGGCCAGAGTGAACAGCAAGACCCAACCATCGATTCTGGTTTCGCTCAGACGTGGAACCGCGCCTGACCCAAGCCGGACCATGATGGCTATCGCCCATCTTGCGAGCACCAACCCTGCTGCAGCTCCAGCGAGCGCCGATAGAATGCTCTCTGTGAGGAACTGTCGCATCAGACGCGATCGTGCAGCGCCCAGTGCTGCGCGGATCGCAATTTCTTGTTGCCGCGCGGATGCTCGCGCCAGAAGTAAATTCGCAACATTGGCGCATACAATTAGCAGGACAAAGCCCACTGCTCCTGCCAGCACTAGCAACGCGGGCCGCACATTTCCTATTAGTTTTTTTTGAAGCGGCTGAACGCGCAGAGCGCTATGAGTGGGGTACCGCATCGAACGCTTATAAATCGCCTGCAGTTCTGCTCGCCCGCGCTCAAACGGAACGTCAGGCTTCAGTTTTCCCACTACGAAAAAATTAGGCGGCGTTGGACCGAGCGTTTGTATGACCTTTTCCCAACTCCCTAGCCGATAAGCCGAACTAGGCAACTTTGGGACCGCGTTAGGGACGGCAATGTAGGCATCGATGTCTCTTTGGTCGTCGTCGGAGTAAAGCTGTTGTGGAAAGAGGAAGCGGAAACTCTTCGGCAGCACTCCAGTGATATGGAACGGATAGCCATCTACCGCGATTGTTTTCCCAATCACGCGCGGATCGCTACCAAACCTCCGCTCAAAGAGTTGCCAGGAGAGCACCATCGCATGCGGCTCACCCAGGCTAAATAGCCGGCCAAAGGGGGGTTGGGCTCCAGTGATGCTCCAAAAATCTCCAGTAACGGACGCAATCCTTTCCACAGCGCCGTCGCCTCCATAGACAAGGGCGAGATCCTGATTGCCATAAGCAGTCATGCTCTGGAATGAGGGCGCGTGCTCTTTGAAAGCAGCATAATCGCTGGGCACGACCCTTGTGTCGTGTTCGCTCTGATAGCCGGTGTCATAGGTGGCCACCCAGATCAGCCGGTCAGGATCTGGATACGCGATGTGATGCAAGAGGGCCGCATCCATGACACTGAACATTGCGGTGTTCATCCCGATTCCCAGAGCGAGCGTTAGAATGACCACCGTGCTAAATCCCGGATTTCGCCGAAGCATGCGGAAGCCGTAGGAGATGTCTTGCAATAATTGCTCGAACCAAACCGCGTTCCAGACTGCCCGTGTGTCCTCTCTTATGCGCGTCATATTGCCGAATTTGCGTAGCGCGGCAGAGCGCGCCTCTTCGGGGCTCATCCCGCGTTCGATATTGTCGCGGGTTTCGTGCTCGATGTACTCCTGGATCTCCTCATCGAGAAAATCGGGCCAACGCTTGCCGCAAAACCCGCATTTCATACCCCGTTCTCCTGTTGTGCTGGCCTGAGGATGCGTCCGATCGCGCGCACGAGCTTGTCCCATTTCGTCGTTTCGATTTCGAGTTGCTTTCGGCCCTTGGCGGTCAATCGGTAATACTTGGCCCGGCGATTATTTTCCGACGTACCTTCCGCAGCCGATATCCAGCCTCTCTTGATCAGTCGATGGAGCGCGGGATAGAGAGATCCCTGCTCTACCTGGAGGACCTCCTCGGAATTCATCTCAATCGATTTAGCGACCGCGTGGCCGTGGGCAGGTCCTAGCAGGAGAGTACGGAGAATCAGCAGGTCGAGGGTGCCTTGGAGCAACTCAGTGCGATCATTCTCGGCGCGGCTAGTAGACATTCTAGGTGAAGCATACGCTCACTCAGGTAGATTGTCAAGGTGAGAAAGGCTACTAGGGGCAGAGGCTCGCCGGATCATTCTTGCTAGACAACCGGCTCAAGCCGGTGGCCTGCTTGCGGCCGGCGATTACGAAAGTGTGGTTTCGGCGACGGAGGGTTTCACGGGAGCGGACTTGAAACGAGTGGTGGAGGACGCCAAGAGCCTGCTCGCTTTCGATCGCGCGAACGGCGCCCAGGAATTAGGAAGCGAGAGTTATCTACTTCGAGCAATCGAAGATGTGGCGCTCAATAAGAAGCGCTACGCGGAAGCCGAGATCGGGAGCTTCTCGTTCAATTCGGATGTATCCGATTCTGAGTGACCCTGGGTCATTTGACTCGGCACATTGCGACCGGATCATCGAATACAGGCTGCAACGATACAAAACGTCTGGGCTCCTGACTTTCACAAGCAAGTCATGCTCGGACCGCGAGCAATGTACACTCCAGCCAATTAGGAATTTCGGCAATTATGCCCGTGTTATCGAAAAACTTAGGATGATATGCTCTCTGGATCGGCAAGCCTGGTCCGGCTTGCACACACGGGGAACACATGAAAGGGAGCGCTGGTGTTATTGCCTTTTGGTCCTTGGCAGCTATGCTCGGGCCTGCGCCGGCGGACGCCTCGAATTGTGTGCGCCTAGCGCAAATTGCGCTGAAAGACACAACGATTACTCTGGCCCAGGAGATAGGCGCCGGAGCGTTCGTACCGTCCAACGCGGAACCAAGAGCGGCGGAATTGTTCAAAGCCCTGCCCGCATTCTGCCGAGTGGCCGGCGCGATGAAGCCAACGGCAGATTCGAACATCGAATTCGAGGTTTGGCTGCCCGTTTCAGGATGGAATGGAAAATTCCAGGGCGTGGGCAATGGCGGGTTTGCCGGACACATTAACTATGCCGATGACGGGATGGTACAGGCGGTCTCACGCGGATACGCGACGGCTTCGACCGACACAGGGCACAAGGCAACTACCGAAGGCGCTGCGTGGGCGCTGGGCCATCCGGAGAAGATCGTCGATTTTGGGTACCGTGCGATGCATCTGACCACGGAGAACGCGAAGGCGATCGTCCGTGAGTTCTACGGGAGCAGTCCGCGGCGATCGTATTTCGCCAGTTGCTCGAACGGAGGCCGCGAAGCGCTGATGGAAGCCCAGCGTTTTCCCGGTGATTACGACGGCATTCTCGCTGGCGCCCCGGCGTATTTCTGGACGCATCTCTTGGCTGAGGCGGTGTGGAACTCTCAAGCGACCTTGGCGGATGCTGCCAGCTATATTCCCCCGGCTAAGCTGGCGGCGATTGAAGCTGGGACACTGGCAGCATGCGACGCGCTGGACGGGGTGAAGGACGGCGTGATCGATAATCCGGCGAAATGTAAATTCGATGCATCGACACTGCTTTGCCGCGGTCCAGAGTCGGACAGTTGCTTAACGCAGCCGCAGGTGACGGCACTCAAAAAAATCTATGAGGGACCGAGGAATTCGCGCGGTGAACAGATTCATTTCGGCGATTTGCCAGGCGCCGAAACGGGAGGTGGCGGTTGGGAGCCATGGATCACCGGGAAGACGCCGGGGACGAGCCTCCAATATTTCTTCGGAACCAACTTCTTCCGATACATGATGTTCAACAATCCGAATTGGGATTTTCGGACGCTGAACTTCGATCGCGATATCGCGCCGACCGACGGCAAACTGGCGCCAGTTCTGAATGCCACGGACGCGAATCTGAAGGCCTTCAGAGATCATGGCGGGAAGTTGATTCTTTACCATGGATGGGCTGACCCCGCAATTTCGCCGCAGGACAGTGTGAGCTACTACAACTCCGTGGTAGCCAAAATGGGCCGGGGAGGCACGGATTCGTTTGTGCGCCTCTACATGTTGCCTGGCATACAGCATTGCGGCGGAGGACCAGGGCTGGAAATTCCCAACTCACTACATCGGTTGGAAATCGCACGCGATCCGGACCGCGATGTTGTCAGCGCACTGGAGCGTTGGGTTGACCGCGGAGTGGCGCCAAAGACAATCATCGCCACGAAATATAGAGATGAGGGGAATGCGACGAGCGGAGTTGTGCGGACACGGCCGCTTTGTGCTTATCCGGAGACAGCGCGCTACAAGGGTTCGGGTAACACCGACGACGCGGCGAACTTCGTTTGCACCGCGAAGTGAGAGTAGCGAGGGGACACGCCTGCGTCTTGACACAGGTAGAAAACGGACAAAAAAGCCCGCAGTGTCCCCCGAGCGGCTTTTCAGGAAACGATCCGCAGAGGCTGGATTTTTAGACCAGGGCTACTTGTTCGGCCTGAAGGCCTTTGGGGCCATTCTTGACGACAAAGGAAACGCGCGCTCCTTCATCGAGGCTCCGATAGCCGGACGCCTCGATTGCGGAGAAATGGACGAATACATCCTCGCCATTTTCGCGTTGGATGAATCCAAAACCCTTCGAAGCATTGAACCACTTTACGGTTCCAGTTTCTTTCATATGTTCTCTCTTTCTGCTACAGAAAACCTAACGATCAATTGAGGAAATCTAGGACTGCATACCGTCGAAAGGTGGGCCGTACCAAGTGAGTTCAAGTGACAGGAAGGAATCTAAGTGCTCCTATAAAGATAACTGTCGATGGGCGTTCTGTCAAATTAAGAATTTTGATCGGTCTTACGACTGCACTTTACGGATGACGCTTCCGAGCTTTGCGTGCTCGTCCGGAGTCATTCGAATGTGCTCTCCGGTCGTAGGGACGGAAGGCGGTTGAATCTTATTACCGGCAATCTTTTCAGACATAGCTCGATTCTGAGCGATGCGAGCGGTAGTCCGTTCCGCAGGGGTCATCAGGTGATATGGTTTACTCATTGGGCTTTCTACCATCATCTCGCATGTGATCCGCGAGAATCCGCCCAATATGTCAGGCTTAAGCTAAAAAAGAGCCTTCCCCGTGCGGGTCACCGTCTCACATAACAAGTCCAAACAGGACGTCATCCGGGCGGTCGATCGTTCGTTTGACGATCTCTTTAGTGGGTTCGGTGTCATTCCGCTGCAGATCGCGAACGAGCGAAGGAGCTGGCAAGGGGAAACGTTGAGTTTTTCGTTTACGGCTAAGGTGGGGGTGCTAAGTGCGCCGATCAAAGGTACGGTCGAGGTCACCGACAAGGACCTGACGATAGATGCCGATCTGGGTCTCCTAGAGAAGCTGTTTCCGGCGAAACAAGCGCGCACGGCGATCGAGGGCAGGAT
>CAWFWH010000046.1:0-23450 GCA_963819405.1 uncultured Acidobacteriaceae bacterium
CAGCAACGGAACCCGCACCCGAGAAATCTTGCTATGGGTGTCGTAACCGCGCACCAGCAGCGGGCCGAGAAATGGCAGCACGGTTCCGGCAATCTTGCCGGCCGACATCAGGGGCGATTCCAGAATCACAGCCGCGCACTTTCGACGAATCGCCAGGTCCACAGCAACAGCGGTCCCGAGAGATTCCCCCTGCACGATAATTCGATCGGGTGTGTAGCCGAGCCTGACGAGGTCGCCGTATGCAGCATCTCCATCTTCATAAAGACCGCGTTCGCTCGGCTGTCCATGACTCTTCCCATATCCGCGATAATCCAATACAAGGAATGCTGAACCAGCATCGAGAATCGCTTGCGCGTGATCGATCCGGTGCGTCACATTGCCAGCATTGCCGTGCAGGAATAACGTCGCAAAGTGGGCTTCGGCTTTCGGAAACCACCAGGCATTTAGTTGTGTGCCATCTGCGGCCTGGATCCAACGATCTTGAGCTCCGAGCTTGGCCTGCAAGTCCCAGTCGCCCTGTGGGTACCGCATCGGGTAGTAAATCAGTCGATCTGCCAGGCTCTCGAACATTGAATATATAAGCACGATTGCGGCAAGTGCCACACAGAAACGCAACCCTAGCCGTCTCCCCTTCGACGATGGGTAACACCGAAATCGGGATATCGTGCCCATTACCAATGATGGCCCACGAACGCGAATATGTTAACATCGTCCGACCTGAAGCAACAAGGAGAACTCCTTATGGATTCCTCCGATGTTGTCACAATACTTGCCAGTTATACCGCCGAACTTCAGCCCTTCGACGCTTCCAACACGGAACAATTGCGGGAACTGCGCGCAGCGATTGCCCGAAATGCCGATTCGATATTTGCGCCCGATTCGATGTCGAACGCACAGATCTCTCTCACTCCGGCGCTGCAAACGGAGCTCGAATCGCTTGCGGCGAGCGGAGCGTTTGCGCTTGCCGCGCCTGCGCGCATTTTCCGGAAGACGATTCCGTCGCGGACCGAATTCAACCCCGCGGCTACGCTTCTGATAGCGACGACCACTGCTCTACAACCACTAACCTATGGCGTCGAAAGAGCGGCACCCTCCTTGCTCCGAGGGCCTCGTGAACGTCGATTCATGTTATGTCGAAATCGCCTAGAGCAACCAATCGGCTATGTCTTTGCTCCTGTTGTTTGCATTGCACGGCTTTAGGCCGTGCGCGCTGCCGGCAGCGTAGTGGCCCTAAGTCACCAACCATGCGAAATTTAAATGGTTAGAGGCTAAGCTGAGTCGTTGCCGTTTCTTGATTGACCGACAAACGCGTCCAAGCTTGCCGCGCTGGACTCGAGGAAACCCTTGTAAGATCCTTCGATGTGCGACCGAATGGCTCTGCGAATCGTCGCCTCACGGCGGCTTTGGAGGGCCTCGACCAGCGCTTCGTGGGATTTTGTGGTGCGAAGATCCACGAGGCCGTTCTTGTGCAAGACGCCGAGAAACGCAAACAGCGGAGTGGTCAGTTGATCGAGCGTGCGGAACAGGATCGGACTCTTGGCCTGCTCCCAAACGAAATGGTGGAAAGACAGGTCGGAGACGGTTAGATCGCGATGACTACCTCGGTCGATTGCCTTCCGAATGGACCGAGCGATCCCTAAGAGCTTCTTGAGGTCTGGCTTCCGCATTTTGCTGCCAGCCATTACGAAAGCTAGCTCTTCGAGCGCAATTCGCATCGCGAGCCGGTCATGGATCTCAACCCGAGTGAAGCTGGTAACCGTCGTCTTTCGGTTCTGCTCGCGGACAACTAGACCAGCCTGCTCAAGTTGAACAAGCGCCTCGCGAATCGTCGCCTGACTTACCTCGAACATTTCGGCAAGATGAAGTTCGCGCAGTTGCTCGCCCGGTTGAAACTTCCCAGAGAAGATTGCATCTTTAAGGCTATCGAACACCTGGTTCGACAACGAGTCCGAGCGAACTGGCTTTATAAGCTGTGCTTTTGCCATAATCCTCCTTTATCTTGCCTCCTGAGCGCTCATCGAGTTCATCTCTTCGATCCATTTGGAAGTCAGAGGCTTATCAAGAGCATATAGTGCATTCTGGACGTGTTCTGTCGAACGCGCGCCAACCAGAACGCAATCAATATTCGTTTTACTCAGAACCCAACCGAGTGCAAGCCGGGCGGGGCTGATGCCTGTTGCCGCCGACAATTGACCTATGCGGGCGGCGATCTCGAACGTGTGATATGAGAAGTAGATATCGCTATGGCCGGGAATAACTTCAAAACGTGACCCTTTTGGAACCGGTGCTCCACGCAGGTATTTCCCAGTAAGAAAACCAGCCCCGAGCGGACTGTAGGAGATCACCGTCAGGCCGCGCTGGTGGCAAAAAGGGAACAAGTCAACCTCGATTTCTCGCACGGCCAGGTTGTACAACGCCTCGACAACGCTGATCTCCGCGAAAGCGATTGCTCTTGAGAGCTGAGCCATGGTGAAGTTGCTGCATCCGGCGCGGCGGACGAGCCTATTGGCGACCGCATCCGAGAGAGCACTGAGAGATTCTTCAAGAGGAGTAGCTGCGTCATATTTATGCAACAGATATATATCGGCCGAGTCCAGTTGCAAGCGATCAAGACTCTTCTCAAGCGCTTCTAGGATGCCCTGCTTATCAAAGTGAAAACTGGCTTTCGTAATTACAGTCGCATCTTTTTGCACGCCGCGGCTCCTTAGCCAGTGCCCAAGAATCCGTTCGGACGCGCCGAGGCCGTACGACTCGGCCGTATCGAAAATCGTAATGCCGTTCTGCCAGGCGTAATCTAGGATTTCGAGCGAGAGATTCTCGTCAATCTCGCGGCCGAAAGTTACGCACCCTAATCCGATCCGGCTGAGCAGCAAATTCACCGGCCATTCCCGCCAGGTAAGTCTTAGAACGCATAGCGGAGAGAGATTTGCATAATTCTGGGCGGACTCGTCGTCGTGATTGTTCCGAACGAAGAGGACTCCAGATTTACGCTCGGCGCCCCGAACTGAGTGTGATTGAAGGCGTTAAACATCTCCCACCGTAATTCAAGCGATTGCCGTTCCGTAATCGGCGTATTCTTGAACGCTCCCAGATCGAAGTTTTTCACGCCCGGCGGAATTAATATGTTGCGTCCCGCATCACCAACCCGTCCAGCGACTCCCCCAGCGGGCAGCAGTTGAAAGGCAGTCGCGTCGAAGTAGCGGTCGATACTTCGCTCGTCAGACGAAAGATTGCCGTTCCCGATTCGGTCCGGACGTGCGGTGCAAGCAGTCGCGCAGGTTCCGATTCGTGAGAGGTTCATACTCGGTGAAAGCGGCAGGCCGGTTTGCAAAGTCGTGATGCCACGAATACCCCAGCCGGAAACTAGACGATCCTTCCAGCCGCTTGAGTTGCTCAGGAATTTGCGGCCGCGGCCAAAAGGAAGTGTGTACTGATAAGCTGCCGTAAACCGCTGAGTGGCATTAAAATCCGATGGTCCTTTACCGTCTGACTTGTTGAATGGGTTAGTCCAGGCGCGGTTCTCGATAAATTGAGAACCGTTGTCGATCGACTTGGAGTATGTGTAAGAAACGAGATACGACAAGCCCTGCCAGGTCCTTTGCTCCAGCTTAATTGCCGCCCCCTCGTACGTCGAATGTCCGGAGACGTCGAAATTCTGAATGCGGGCGAACTGCGGATAAGGCAGCAATTGTTGTACGTTTCCGGGTCCAGGTGCGCGAGCATCGATGTTGTCGAACAGCAACAACCGAACACCGGCCGTGCCTTGATAAAAAGCATCCAAGACCAGCGTCGATGTCAACTGACGCTGCAGATCGAAATTCCACTGGTGAACTTGGCCATACGGGAAATTGCGTGAGATAAACGGAAAAATCGTTAACGGCGCGCTGGCTAGGGCCTGCTCAGCGGAGAGCGTACCCTCGGGATTGTATCCCAGGTTCGGCACCGTCGGACTCGCGGTCCAAACCGGCCGAAGCGTGTTCGGGGCAAAATCATTGGAAGAAGCCAGCGACTGAATCGGCGGTGCCGCATAAAAAAGTCCATAAGCGGAACGCACCACCCAATTCCTTGACAACTGGTACGCCAGTCCTACTCGGGGAGCGAAATTGTTTGTATCTGTGTTGTAAGGAGTAGTTTCATTTACAAAGTTAACCTTGATATCCGGCCTGACCATCGTATAGAAGTTCTGAATGTCCTGCCGGTTCGCGATGGAGCTGGAAAGAATCATCGTTCCCGTTGAGGTATTCCAATCGACCCAGTTGTTGCCCGCCTGCCGGAGAGCCCCTTCCACTTCATACCGCAGACCCAAATTCAGCGTGAGCCTCGGGGTTACCTTCCAGTCGTCTTGGACGTACGCCCCGACAAACGGAACTCGCGAATTCCAATCCGTCGCGCGCGCGGTTTTATTCACGGTCGAAGCGTAGCCCAGAAGAAAGTCCGCTACGTCATTGCCTGTATATGCGTTCGCAAACGTTGTACCACCGTTGCCGCCGGTGTAAAACATGTACTCTCGAACATCGCGAACGTCCACCCCGAACTTAAAAGTGTGTGCCCCTTTGTTCCAGATGAAACCATCCAAAAGCTGATAGTTATTTGTTGTGCGGAAGCTCGGTGTCGCTTCCGAAGGCATCAGATAACCGGGAATGGAAATAGACGGAGCAGCCCAGAATAGCGGATCGGTGTCGGCCAACGTGTTGGTTATCCCAGATGGAGTAATTTGATTATTCGAGAATGAATTCAATGTCCCGAGAAGGTTTGTGTAACGGTCGTATCCCAAGCTCATTGTGTTCAGGAGCGTTGGACCGAACACGTGGTTCCAATTAACACTTGCGTTCTGGGCCCTCAGACTTAAACTCGTTCCGCCGGAGTTGGCCGGAGGTGGAAGGCTCGGCGGTGTCGCGGATTGTTCGTTGTTAATCAAATAGCGGGCATAGAAGGTATTCTTTTCGTTGGCAATGTAATCTACCCGCCCCACGCCGTTATCGCGGACTGTGTGTCCGGAAGGCACCGCATTGTAAATGAAATTTCTCGCGGGATTTCCAGGATTATCCGGTGTGGGGACGAGCTTCAGAATATATAGTGAAATGGGACTGAACCTGGAAATTGGAATCGTATTGTTCTGGAACGGCGCTCCACCCGCCGTGGGATCCTTGATCGTCGTGGTAAAGATTCCGTTCCGCTGGGAGGCGGTAAATACCTGTCCGACAGGAGGATTTCCGGTGGCCGCCTCCCGGTAGCCTTCATAGTTTGTAAAAAAAAATAATTTATCCTTCTTAATCGGCCCTCCCAGCGCGGCGCCGAACTGATTGCGCTTCAAGGGGCTTTTTGCAATTGAAAAGAAGGGCCGTGCATCCAGCTTGTCGTTCCGAAGAAACTCGTACAGCGATCCATGAAAATCGTTCGTGCCCGATTTGGTCGCGACATTAATGATGATTCCGCCGCCGCGGCCAAATTCCGCGGGCGCGGTCCCGGTTTGAACCCGAAATTCGGCAATGGAATCCACGGGAGGACTGACGGCAAAGCTGTTCCGTCCATCCTCTCTGTTGTCGATGCCATCGATTTGGTAATTGTTGTCCTCCGGCCGGGCCCCCGCACCCGCGGGAACGGACGTCCCGCGGTTGATTTCGGTACTGTTGAAGTCGCCCGTTGCAGGCGTCGTCATGGGAGCAAGATATGCGAGCTGCATAAATTGGCGGACATTCAAGGGCAGCTTCGCTACTTGTTCATTGTTGATTACCTGTCCCGCTTCTGAGGTTTGCGTGTCGAGGAGTGGCGCGTTTGTGTTTACCGAAACGGTCTCGGAAGCTGTACCGAGTTCCAAAGTGAAAGTGAGAGTCCTGACCTGCAGGATCTGCACGTTGATATCTTTCTGGATCTCCTGGCGGAAACCCTTCGCCCCGACATCGACGGAATAGTTTCCAACAGGTAACGATGAAAAACTGAACTCTCCCAGATCGTTCGTATCGACTATGCGTGAAAGGCCGGTGTCTTGATTCAATACTCGAACTTTCGCGCCGGGTACATCGGCGCCGCTCGGGTCGTGAACCGTGCCCGCGATGCGACCCGTCGAGTTTTGCGCGAGTCCCACGGTGCCCATTGCTAGCGAAACCAAGAGCACAGTGATCTTACTGGATTGCATAAAGTTCTCCTTATTGCCCTGTTGCGACTTCTGTGACCCAGCTCAGGCTGAAGTGCGCGAAGGTGATTTCTTCCGTTGAACTGACTTCTCCTCTCTCGAAGAGAACTCCGATCGTTCCATCGCGTAGAGGAATAACTGTGGAATATCCGGCAGGGCCGGCGAATACTATCCGGCTATGGCGCCAAGTCCGGCCGTTGTCGACGCTCAATCGGACCGTTAATTTCTCGCGGGCACGGCTTGCCGGGTTAGTAAAAATCAGAACATTTCTGCCGGAGTGTGTATCAAGCGTAATGCCTGCGTTGCATCCCGGATCAATCAGCGCTGGATCATGTCTTATATCCGCGACGATAATGCCTCCATCCTTTGAACGCCCCACTAATCGGGTCTGACCATCGCGGATATTTTGCAAAATTGTCCTATCCTTGAGCTCAACGACCTGACTTTCGTCCGTACCCGGTCCCAGAGACTCCCCCACATGCCAGGTCTCGCCCGCATCGTCACTGTAGGCGTTTCGTGCGGAGACGAGCCCCGCGGCATCCCGAACGACGAGCGGGAGAAGAAACCGTCCGCTGCTGGTCTCGATGTGCGCTCCAGAGGTGACAAACAATGCCTGCCAGCTTGGATCTTTGATTTGGGGCGTGAGGTCCCGGGGCGCCGACCAATTTTCCCCTTCGTCGTCGCTGTAGATCGCGTGTACCTGAAGCGTGGAAGGACCTGTCCGCGTCCCTGCGCGTGAACTCTTGAAGCCGATCCCGGGAGGGCCATAGGCAAAGAAACACCACACACGTCCCGTCTGACGGTTCACCAGCAAGGAAGCATCCCCCACGCCTCCTTCTTTTACTTGCTGAATAGTCTTCGCAGGCGTCCACGTTTTACCGCCATCGAAACTGCGCCTCTCTACTAGAGAGATGCGTGCCGGTAAGTCACGCGCACTGTCGCGCCGCGCGTCTACTATCGCGAGCAGTGTTCGTTTTTCGGTTTCAATTAGCGCCGGAATGCGGTACGAATGTACACCGTCATCGCCCTGTCGAAACAGATCCGCTTGTTCAAAAGACGCCGGCTTGCCCGCGCGGGCCGCGTTCAGCGTAAGAGGAATTAAGAGTAGAAGGCTTATGCCGAGCCGCATTGGTAACTCGCGATTATCGAGAATCGATAATCGTAAAGTACTCCTGTACCGGGGTTCTTGTCAAGAAGGATTATCGCTAATCGATAATTTCTGCTACAATCCCGAAGTAGTAGCGGCTGCTGCCCCCACATGCGCCTCGGTGGATGCTCTGGCAGGAGCAGGAGCATTCGAACCAAAATTCTTAGAAAAAGAGACAAGGAACGATCATGGCAAACCTTCAGGGCATTATCCCCGCAGTTGTGACCCCGGTGGATCATCGGGAACGCTTTCAGTCTGAGCCGTTTGCTGAATTGACTGCACGGCTGTACGATGCCGGCGTCCACGGCCTTTATGTGTGCGGTCAAACAGGAGAAGGGCTTCAACAATCGCTTGATCAGCGCAAAGCAGTTGCGGATGCCGCCGTGCGGTTGTCGCCGCCTGGGAAAACCGTGATTATCCACGTGGGTGCGCATTGCACTTCCGACGCGTTGGAGTTGGTCCGGCATGCCTCAAAAATCGGCGCGCACGCTATTAGCAGTCTGCCCCCCTTGGGAAACTATTCTTTCGAGGAGATTCGGGAGTACTATCGGGCGCTCGCCGCAGCATCGGGTGTCCCGCTATTGATCTATTACTTTCCACCGATGGCACCCGCTATTCAAACCACCGACCAAATCCTTGAGTTGTGCCGAATACCAAATGTGGTAGGCCTAAAATTCACTGATTCCGATTTCTTTCGGCTATGGGTCATCCGCCGCGCCGGTGTGGTGGTATTCAATGGGGCGGATGAGATGCTGGTCGCTGGCTTGATCATGGGCGCGAACGGAGGTATCGGAAGCATCTACAATCTCGTTCCGCGGTCTTTTGTCCAACTCTATGAGAGTGCCATCGAAGGCCGCTGGGACGAAGCGCGCGGTATTCAGACGCGCGTTAACGAACTGACTGAAGCCATTTTGCGGTATCCGGTTCATGTCGCGGTGAAAGCCATACTGGATTGGTCCGGGATCGATTGTGGAAAATGCATTGCGCCGCGCCGTGAATTGAGCGAGCACGAAAGATCGGATCTGCAGGCGCGGATTGCCGGCACCGCACTGGGTCGCGAACTTCTGGCGCTTCCAGCGCTTCGATGACAGCCGCACGATACAAATGGCTGGTAGTGGCACTGCTCTGGATAGTTGCACTACTCAACTATCTGGATCGGCAAGTCATGTTTGCGGTTTTTCCCCTACTCAAGGTCGAGCTGCACATCTCTGGCCTGCAACTGGGATTGCTGGCCACTTCATTTCTATGGGTATATGGCCTCCTGAGCCCGATTGGAGGCTATGCGGCGGACCGCTTCAGCAGACGCGGGGTAATTCTCTTCAGTTTGGCGATCTGGTCCGCGGTTACATGGCTGACGGGCCACTGCAGGACCTATAGCGAGTTACTCGCCGCACGGGGTGCTATGGGAATCAGCGAGGCCTGTTATCTTCCGGCGGCCCTTGCGCTTATCGCGGATTATCACGGCGAGGAGACAAGATCTCGCGCCACGGGACTACATCAGAGCGGGCTGTATGCGGGCATCGGTCTCGGAGGGCTCGGCGGCGGATGGATGGGTGATCGTTACGGATGGCGTGCAGCCTTCATCCTGTTAGGAATCGCCGGCCTGGTCTACACGGCGATTTTGGCGGCCGGACTGAAGGAAGCGCCAAGACGACGTACCGATCAGTCAAGGCCCGAGAGGCTGGCATTTATGAGCGCAACCGGTGAGTTGTTAGGTTCACGTAAATTCCTGGTCCTTACAGGGGTTAACAGTCTGGCTTCGCTTGCTTATTGGTGTGTGTACACTTGGCTGGCGGTCTATTTATATGAGCGTTTTCAGATGAGTCTGACCGTCGCCGGCTTTTCCTCCACGTTCTACATCCAGGCGTCATCTTTCGCTGGAATCCTCCTGGGCGGATGGCTGGCCGACCGATGGGCACGGTCGAATGTTCGGGGAAGAGTGCTGACACAGACAATCGGACTAGCCGTAGCCGCACCGTTTTTGTTCCTCGTCGGAACAACCGGTTCCCAACCGATTCTCTTGATGTGTCTGATCCTGTTCGGACTCGGCCGTGGATTCTTTGACTGTAATCTGATGCCGGTGCTTTGTGAAATCGTTTCTCCCGGAGTCCGTGCCACGGCGTACGGAATCCTCAATCTCACCTCGTGCTTCGTGGGGGGCACAATGGCCGCAGTGGGCGGAGTCTTCAAGGACACCATCGGTCTCGGCGGGGCGCTGCAAATATCCGCAGTACTGCTGGCAGTGGCGGCTGTTTGGTTGTGGACTCTGCACGTTCCTATTCCCGCAATCCGATTAGAAGCGACGGCCGGTGAATAAACGTCCTGAGTTGTTTGATCGCCTTCGCGGACGTTTGATCGTTTCCTGTCAAGCGTGGGAAAACGATCCGTTTTATGGGCCGGAAAATATGGCCCGGTTCGCGCGAGCAGCAGTTGAAGGGGGGGCTGCGGCGATTCGGGCCAACGGTCCGGACGACGTACGGGCAATCAGGGCTGCGGTTACAGTGCCGATTTTTGGCCTGCAGAAACGTATGATGGGCGACCACAGCGTCCTGATCACGCCGTCCGTTGGAGATGCGGCCGAACTGGTACATGCGGGAGCCGACGTTGTGGCCCTGGACTGCACCGCGCGAGGTAAAAGCTACGGCGCATTGAAGCGGCTGGAGCGCATCAAAGCGGAGCTTGGCGTCACAGTTGCCGCCGATATAGCAACGACCGAGGAAGCCGTCGCCGCTGCCGAAGCCGGTGCTGATTTCGTGCTGTCCACGATGCGGGGCTACACCATGGAAACTGCACACATCAGAGCATTCGAGTCTGCGTTCATCTCGGAGCTGGTCCGGAAAGTGCGAGTCCCAGTGATCGCTGAAGGACGTATCTGGACGCGTGACGATGCTCGTGCGGCGTTCGCCGCTGGCGCCTTCGCTATTGTCGTGGGCTCTGCCGTGACCCGTCCGCGAGACATTACGGCGTGCTTTGTCTCGGGAATTCAGAATTTGAATAATACCGGCGAGCAATGGCTGCTCGCGATCGATGTCGGTGGCACCAACATCAAGTACGGGATCGTTTCCGGAGGAGGAGACTTGAGGGCCGAATCTACAACGCGCACCCGAGTCTCCGCAGGCCGACAGGGACTCTTGGAGCAGATCGTCGACATCGGCCGTGGTTTGATTGTGACGGCACGAGATGCCAAGATGCGGCCTGTCGCATTGGGAATCGCTGCCGCAGGCTGGATCGACGCCAATTCCGGTCGTGTGATCTATAGCACGGCTAACCTCCCGGATTGGACCGGCACTCCGATCGCCGAAAGATTGTCGGGGGAACTTGGCATTCCAGTGTTCGTGGAAAATGACGCGAACGCCTTGGCGATCGCAGAGAAAAGCTTCGGTGTTGCGCGAACAGCACACAACTTCATCTGCATCACTTTGGGAACCGGTGTCGGTGCTGGCTGTTATATTCGCGGCGAACTACACGCCGGTGCCCATGCGATGGCAAGCGCTCTCGGACATCTGACGATCGAGCCAAACGGCCTACCTTGCACCTGCGGTCGCAGCGGTTGCCTTGAGCAGTACGCGAACTCGGCGGCGCTGCTGCGGTATGCGGAACCTGCGCATATAGGGCAGAATCGTTATCGATCCGCCGAGACATTGATTGCCGCCGCGAATCGGGGTGATGCGTGTGCGCAATCCGCCATTCGCGTGCTTTCTGGCTACCTTGCACGCGGTTGTAGTCTCGCCATCGATTTGCTCGATCCCGAGCTGATCGTATTGTCCGGCGGTCTGGTTCAGGACAATGCAATCCTGCTGTCAGAATTGGAACGCGCTTTGGCTGTTTCGGTGCCTTTATGGAAGGAACGAGGAATATCGATTCGCGCGTCGGCTCTCGGCTATTTTGGGGGGGTGATCGGGGCTGGGGCTGTAGCTCTCAAGCGCTCATTTGGATGACGGCGTCATGACCGAGAAGAGGCACCGAGCGAAAGGCGTATCAATTTCTTCGGATGCCTTTGCAAATCTGGTGTGCAGATCTCGTTGAAGCTGTCATGCCCAATTCGTCGGGTATCCGGACAGACTACTTCCGGAAGACAGATTAGTACTGACAAGTCGGCATCGCGACTCGAATGTGACGCGGCGACAGGCATCGACGATCATTTGTTTTAGGGTCTCCGAAGCCGCTCTCATTAACGGCTGCCGCCGCCCGCTTCTCACTAAAAGAGGTTATCTGTGGCTCAGAGTCCAAGAGCGTTTATAAGCCATTCCCGCGACGACAATCAGCGCTTCGTCATTGCGTTCTCAGAACGGCTTCGAGCAAAAGGCATTGATGCTTGGCTAGATTTTTGGGAGATGCTTCCCGGCGACAGTCTCGTAGACAAAATATGGAACGAGGGGTTGAAAAACTGCGATGTCTTCATCATCGTTCTGTCCAAAAACAGTATTGGAAGTAAATGGGTCCGCGAAGAACTGAACACTGGGATCGTGAAGAAGATTGAAGACAACACAAGGTTGATTGCGATCCGGCTCGATGCTTGTGAAGTTCCCGAACCGCTGCGAAGTACGATCTGGATCGATATTCCCGATCCGGCAAACTACGACCGTGAGTTTGAGCGCATCGTCAACGCCATCCACGGGCAATACAATAAACCCCCACTTGGCGAGAAACCTGCCTACGTTCGGCCCGAAGTTCTCAAGATCGGCGATTTGACTCCGATTGATTGCGTTATTTTTGAACGCGCTTGCCGAATTTCCATTGAACAGGGCCATTCCGACCTTATCAGCGGTAAACAGCTAGTGATGGAGTTGGGTAAACAGGGGATCTCCGAGGCTCAGATTATGGAAACTCAAGAAGTGCTCGAAGGCCGTGAGTATATCGAAATCTACTGTGTCTTGGGACCACCCCACGCCTACGAATTTGCGATCACGACAACGGGCTTCGATCAGTTCGCCAGAACAGGAATACCAGAGCTATCGAAAACTCTGTGCCGATGTGGCCCGTTGTTTGGTCCGAGGGGAACACATGAATAACAGATCGGTGGCGGAAGCTCTGAATCAGCCGATTCGAATTGTTGACCATATCTTCGAGTCGTTAGAGAGCAACGGCCTGATCGAGTACGGCAAATCGATTGGCGGCGGCGGTTCCCACATAGACGTGTTTTGGGTTTCGCCAGAACTCAGAAGAAGCTCGAAGGGAACGATTGAAGCTTGCCTCTGCTTCCTTCAGATTTACAATCAACTCGAATGGGTAGGAACGAGGGAGATCGTGAGAAAGGAGTTCGGCTATTGGATTCACGCCGTCCTCACGCGAGCAGCTCTTCCAACAATTCCGCCGCCTCGAGACAGGACATTGCCCTTTTTCAAATCTCCCAGAACGAAGAAGCGGCCGTTGGGGTCAAGGGCTTACGGCCTCGAAGATGAAGGACTGCCGCTGGCTGAAGCCCGTGCTGGTCGGGCCGTCCCTGATTTTTCCCACTTCCCGCGCGCCGAAAGGTCTTCTGGCTGATCGGTCGGATCGCTAAAGGATGCGTTCACCGGCGGTGTCGGCGGAACGCCGCCACGCGGGACGGAGCGGCTGTTCCTTGCGGAGACAACGTCGTCTTGCCCCGACGGGCTGCGCAAGCAGGCAAGATGCTGCGCGCTTTCCCGCTGTTAAATAAGTAAACAGCAGATGCTTACATATTCAGCCGCGCATCCGCTTGGGATTTACATCGGCTTAGCCGATTCACAGGGCTCTCGCGTGTGTTTGCTGTTCGAAAAATGCTCCGGGTCCCCGGTGCGATTACGAACATGCGACCCAATTGTTAACAGGTCACCAAGGAAGTCGTTTATTTTCAACGAGGACATCTCTTTCGAGACGCTGCGGACAGGCCTGCCTGGCAGCCGGTATCATTCGGTGCCGGAGCAAATTAGCGAGGTGTGCATCTTGGCACGATTGCGCACATGCAAGTGAAAAATGCGTGGTTATGCGCTGCAGCTGTCGTCAGGGCTGCGCTTTTGCATGCGAAGCAGCTTGCCTGATGTGCATGTGCTGCATGCGGGCGGCTGCAGCTTCTCATCGAGTTCTGGTGTTTCATCAATATCGTCATCTGCGGGTCAGAGCTTCGAGGCAGGCTTCGTTCCGGTGCGAGTTGCTATCTCCACAAGCGTCCATCCGCGGGCATCTTAGTAGCCCTGCGGAGTTTCAGCCGCCAAGCGGCAGCCATAACTTCATTAAGATTTTGATCAATCCAAACCAGGTCAAGACTGCAGGAATCAGGAGGATGACCGCTGCTTCTATGAGTGCTGGGGACTCGCCGCTGCTGCCGTAAGTTGGCGATCGTGAACCGTCGCTGTCCATATAACAGGGAGTGTCCTGCGGTGCCCAGGTCATCTCAACGATGCTACACATCTTCGCAGGCTTTCCAAACTCAGGAAGCCCGTCCCTGCTAATCCCGCAAGCACAGCGCGCAGCCTGTGCTTCATTCGTGTTTCGACACTGAGGACAGCGCCACCGATCGTTGACCCAGATTCGCGGCTGCGGTTCATAGATTGAGGCGGCAATCGCCTCTATATCAACTGACGTAAGGTTGTCTTGTTCGCATGTAAACGACATCACAGGCAAGGTGTGAATTCCACAGGAGTCCTCTCAGATAAATCCGTACCTCCCTGGTAAGCTGAACGAAAAGTGCCGTTTGAGGTATTTCGGCCGCATTGGAGGCATAAACAATGTGGCGGCATTGTCGCGGGGGTGGGCGATGATTTCCAATGTGCCATGTGCCGAGAATCCGGACGAGCTATCGGCGCGGTCATTCCCGGAGACATCGCGAACCGGAACGAATACTTTCTTTCGCGTCCCGAGCTTGAGGTCGTTCTGCTGAACCTGGAACAAGCAGCTACTGCCGAGCGCGCCTTATACAGATCCAGCAACCTTAGACGCCGGCGGTGGTCATTCGCGCAGCGGTGGAAGAGTTGGCCCGCGATTGGCCAAGCGATTCATAGACTCTTTCATGGTTGAAAACTCGGGCCACTCAGAATGACACTGGCCCGTTCGAGGCGTGTCAAGCCCTGCTCTTGGGATAGCAGGAGAGTCCCCAACAAAAGACAAATGGCAGCGACCGAAATGTAAAACGTTACCGGGTAGAACTGTCTGATACAAGGAATCAGCGTACTATCCATGCGGCAGGCACCCAGATGGGCGACGCTCCCAGAACCCGACAAGGCGCTCGAGGCCGATTTAGCCGCATATTCAACGGCTGCTTGTGCGCTCAAGGTCGTCGCGATCGCAAGCGCATATAAGCATCGCAGAACGACGCGGAGAGGAATCATCTTAACATTTCCTTCAGTGGCAGCAATTTTATCAGTGGCTCAGCTGATGGCAGTCTGGCGAAAGTCAAAGCTAACCACCCAGATTCCAGACAGGCCATATTTACCCTACGAACCAGGTTGACAGAACGCTTCGCGATAAGTGCAGCTAATGGGCTCAACCATGGCATGGTGCTCCTTCGATTGTGCGTGTTTTCATGCCAGGTGACGTTTCAGTCTTGCACAAAGATCGAAGCACGATTTCCTTTTTCTGGACGGTATCCCGAGCGCAGTGGGAAGTTGAGAACGGCGGTTCATGATGATTTTACGCCACCACCTGCGGGGTGGCTGGCTGCGATCCGTCGAGAATCGCTCTAAGGGCCCATAGGTCGCGAAAGCCCATGATCTTGCGGAATGATTTTTCTCCTTCCAAGAATGCGGCTGCTGACCAGCGCGCCGGCATACCTGGACGCCAGCGGCACACCCGGCGAGTCCGGCTGCGCACGCCGGAATGCGGATTGTCCACGATGTTGCTGGTGGCCAAACAACGATGCAGCGATCTAGGAACATCGAGCCGGTTAATGGTGAAGCATTCTTCCAAGCCTTCCAGCAGCGCAGAGGCAGCCTCGGGATAATCGTGCTCCAGCCAACCGGCGATCTGGCGGAACTTGGCGATGCCATCTTTCGGGTTCAGCTTCCAAGCCGCACGCATCAACGAGCCAGTCTGTCCCTGCTGCTCGCGCGGCAGTCGTCCGAGCACAATGCGCAGTTTATGATTTCTACACCTTTGCACCGGGGTCTCGGCGCCAAATACCGCGTTAATGGCGGTGCGCAGAGCTTTCGAGCCGTCGACGATGAATAAGCGGCGCCGCGCCGGATCGACGCCATGCTCGACCAGGTGTTGCAGCAGATCCTTGGCTGCCGCGGCGTTTTCCGTCGCGCCCTCGCGTAACGCCAGCACATGTTTGCGGCCCTCCACATCCACGCCCACCGCGGCCAGCACGCATTGCTTGCCGAAGTGCATCCCGTCGATGTAGATAATCAGCAGCTCGACCTCATCGAAGCGCCGCTCCAACAACTTCTGCAACGCCGCTTCGGAAGCTTCGATGGTTTCGCGGCTCACGCTGGAGCGCGAGACGCCCACCGTGTCGGCCATTTCGGGAATGACTTTGCGGTAGCGCCGCGTGGACACGCCATTCAACAGGATTTCCAGCATGCGTTCGCCGGTGGCGCTGTTCTGCTGCATGGCCTGGTAAGCCGGCACGGGAACCTCTTTGTTCGCCCCGCGACCTTTGTTTCGCAAGCGCGGCCGGTTCACTTTGAGCTTGCGCTCCTTCAGGTACACGCGGCCCGCTTGCGTTCCATGCCACACCAGGTCCGCTGCGCGAGCCTTGCCTTGCTGTGGTGGCCCGGCAATTTGCGCGGCCGATAGTTCAAGCACCGCTTCGATGCTGGCGCGGCCCATGACGTCAATGAGTTCGTCGATAACCATGCGGCTGTGCTCGATCAACTCCATCATCGGCAGCAATGCTTGCCCGTTGCGGACCAGAAACTCGGTGAGCTGGCGCTCGCCGACCTTTCCGTAGTTATCAATCGTATGGTAGTTTCGTTTCACGGCGGTTCTCCTTTTCAAGGTTTTGTCACCCCGATTCTATTCAGAATCAAGGGAGAATCGCCGCCTCAACTTTCAACTAAGGCCGGGACACCGTCGTGGTCTGCTGTTGGCGTTGGTTCATCCAGCCGGCAACCGCGACCAGCACGAACTGAAAGGGATCGAGCATTCTCGGCATCTTTTCCCCTGATTGTCGCAGGCCAACCGCCCGGTCATAAACACTCGTCATTCAGTCAGTTTCAACATCCGGGCCATACCGGGGCAGGTCAAGGGCACCCTAAAAGGCTCGACGGCCAAGTACAACTGCAACTCGACCCGACGGCAGACAGGTAACAATTAACGTCGTATATGCAGAAGATTGCCCGACCGAATTGTCGCTGACAATCGGCGCTTCCCCAGTCGTTCGCTTAGAGAGTGTGGGCGCTACAACGCGATTCACCTAGCTCAAACATTGCCCCTTTGCCCCGAACGAGGGCCTTGTTATAAATGTTTTCCGCAGAGGCTGCGTCTTCGATCGCCAGCCCAAGTGACTTGAACAGAGTAATTTCACCGTCAGAAGTTCGTCCCGGTACGGCGCCAACAAGAATCTCTCCAAGCTCTCCTTTGATATGGTCCTGATCAATCAAACCTTCGTCCTTGGCTATAAGAAACTCACCGGCCTCCGCAAGCGCAGATTCGCGGCGATCAACAAACAAAGACGCGTTCACAATGGCTTGGCTGTCGATTTCACGAGCAGTACGTGCGCTAGCACCAACGGCATTCACATGCGCGCCCGGATCAATCCATTCACCTCGAAGCACCGGCTCGGATGATGCGGTTACGGTGCAAATAATATCTGCACCATCAACGGCATCTCGAACATTTTCGGCAACCTCGATTGGAATCTCACGCCCAATCGATTGCACGTTCACAGCTGATGGGAGCCTGGCGAAAGTCAAGCTGACCACCCAGATTCCAGACAGGCGTATTTACCCTACCAACCAGGTTGACAGAACGCTTGGCGATAAGTGCAGCTAAGGCTCTCCCGGGTTTGCGCTCGGCTCGCCCGGCTCAGCGACGATTCCGAATACGGTGTTTCAGGTGATCGTGAACATCATTGATTCGAAAATGTCCCTGCGGGATGCGGTCGAGTATCCCCGCATCCACCAGCAATATCTGCCGGATCGCGTGGATGCGGAGCCAGGGGCGCTGGTGTTCGACGTGGCGGAGAAACTTCGCTCATTCGGGCATACGATTAATCCGAAACTACGCTCGCAGGGAGACGTGCCCGCCGTCATGGTTGAGGAAGGTTCCGGGTGGCGGCTCGGCTGGTCGGATGGCCGTCGCGGCGGCCGTGCCATTGGCTACTAGCGGCGCTTAGCCCTCATTCCTGAAACCGATACCCGGGCTTCAACTGGCACCGGTATATCTTGTTGCGGTCTTGCGAAACTTCAACGCTGCAAGTGGCCCACGAAAGAATCAGCGCCGGTCCAAGGGGAAAGATAATGTATTGTCCGTCGACATCAGCTTCGATGCTCGGACCTTCCGAGCCGGGCGGTAGCGCAAAGTTCATTGTTTGACCTACGATGAACGGATAGGAGTGCTGGACTGCGTCAGTCACCATCGTCCGTATCACATCGGCTTCCACCAGGAAATTGGTTGCATCTGACCAGTTAAGGACGGATAGGGTGATCTTGCGCGCCGGTCGCGCGAAGTTACCAGCTTCAATTTTGGTGAAGGCGCATGGTCCCGCGACACATAAGATCCGCACGTTACGGAACTCATTGCCGTCCTCAGCATCAAGCGCGAGAGTTGTCATTGTTGCCGCCCACCGGTCGTCCGGCGAGCACGGCAGGCGCCCGCGGCAGGGTACGTTGCCTCTGTTGTACGCCGGGAACTGCTTCGCAAGGCTGCCTACGACAACAGTAGATTTCTCCTTGACGGAGTACCGCACTTGAATATTCTTGATCTCGACCATCTTCGCCGGCGCCGCGGCTGGATTCAATGTCGCATTGGGCTCCGGCTGCAGCGGCTGCAAGCGGGCTATGTACAACTGATCTCCGGGCCGCGCCGCAATAATTTTGAGCGTCTTGTAATCCGGATGTTTAAATGTCAAAATAACGCTCTCGCCCTTTTCCACTCCCGGCTGTAAGGTCACACTGAAAAAGCCGGACGGGCCAGTCTGCCTGGTCACGATGGTCGAGCCCCCGGCCGCGGTGACCGTCACCCCCGCTAACGGCGTCTGTTGTGCCGGGTCGCTGTCCTGTTTCAAAACATCGCCCACCAGCGTGATTGCAGGAACCGCGCGCGGCACTCGGCTCCTGGTAATTCTTATTATTGAGATTGCGATTGCCCCGAGTGCAGCCAATACAAGTCCGATCCCCAGAAACATCTTTTGGCGCCGTGTCATTTCTTGCTTTATTCCTGATCTCTATCCTGAGGACTCGCGCAAACCGGGCGCGGGTCAAGCACATACTTAGCTTCGCGCTTGAAAACGAGTGATACGCGGTTGTTACACTGGCAAGGGCATTGAATAGACGCGCTGATGGGCCATCGCGTCGCGAACTTTTAGCCAGTTTCGCGGCGACTGCTTATCTCCCCCTCTTGGGAACAAGCGCATCGCCGCTCCAGGATCGTGCAATACCGGCAACTCCCCAGCAGCTCCCGGCTGTCCTCTCGCCCTCGGACGACGCCTTTCTGGAAGAGTTGGAGAAAGCCAATTTTCAATTCTTCTGGGACCAGGCGGACCCGCTTACCGGGCTCGTGAAGGATAGGTGCAATGTCCGCGCCGTCGACAGTGGCATCGTCGGCAGCATCGCGTCAACAGGATTCGGATTAACGGCAATTTGCATCGGCGAGAAGCGTGGTTATATCACGCGGGCGGAGGCCCACCGTCGTGTGCTGACAACTCTGCGCTTCCTTTGGCGCTCCATGCCGAATCACCATGGCTTCTTTTTCCACTTCGCCAACATAAAGACCGGCGAGAGGATCTGGGATTCCGAAGTCTCTTCCATCGATACCGCGATTCTGATTTGCGGCGTGCTCACCTGTCGCGAGCATTTCCGCAGCCCGGATATTACGCGGCTCGCATATGACATTTTCAACCGCGTGGAATGGACTTGGCTTGCAGAAGATACCTCCCTGCTACAGCACGGCTGGGCGCCGGAAGCCGGCTTCCTTCCCTACCGCTGGGATGACTACAGTGAGCTCATGATGATGTATCTACTGGGCTTGGGATCCTCCTCGCGTCCGCTGCCCGTAGAATCGTGGAATGCCTGGAAACGAACCATTTTCGACTACGAGGGATCTCGCTATATCGGCTCTTTTGCGCCGTTGTTTACTCATCAGTATTCCCACGCTTGGTTTGACTTGCGCAACAAAAGAGACAAATACGCCGATTATTTTCAAAACTCCACGATCGCTACGGACGTTCATAGACGCTGGTGCCTCGAACTGGGCAAACAATTTCCCGACTACACGGACGATCTTTGGGGCATTACCGCCTCCGATTCGGAACACGGCTATGTAACCTGGGGCGGACCGCCTGAGATGGGACCGATTGATGGTACGGTTGTTCCAAGCGCGGCTGCCGGATCGCTGGCGTTTCTGCCCGCAGCCACCCTGCGCGTTTTGAAGAACATGAAAGCTCGTTATGGCGATCGCTGCTGGTCCCGCTACGGCTTCGTCAACGCGTTCAATCCGCTCAAGAATTGGTACGACACTGACGTGATCGGAATCGATAGCGGGATCGCGATCGCAATGGCAGAGAATCTGAGAACCGGTTTCGTCTGGAACACCTTCATGAAAAACCGCGAGGCGCAGACGGGTCTGGCGCGCGCGGGCTTCAAACCCTATTAGCCGTCACTCGTACCTCAGTGCGATGAGTGGGTCGACTTTCGAAGCTCGCCGCGCAGGAAGATAGGCGGCCATCGCCGCGACAAAAAGCAAGAGAGCAGCCGCTGAGCCGGCTGTTTCGGGATCGCCAGGTCGCACCCCAAAGAGCATCTTCGAAATAAAAATTGAACTTGCAACGGCCAAACCTCGAAAACGCACGCCCCTCAGTGCCCTCGAATCCTGTGGATCTCGAACAGCGCGAGAGCCGAATCAACCGGCGAGACTGTCTGGCCGTTCGCGAGTTAACATTCGCATCAGCGGTTGATGTGGGTTATGGCTGCGGGAATCCAAACATCAACCACGACTGATTGGCTACCCAATGCGGGTATAGATCCGTCATCTGATCGAACAGCTCCTGGTCGGACGTCGCGGTTTTCTGCATCCGATCGAAGTCCTGCAGGTAGCGCTTGGTGTCCTGAATCGCCGAGAGAGAGTCGGGCGCGCCAGGCTTCTTGTGACCGGCGACAACGTTTTCCAAAAGCGAATGTGGCAAGAATTCTTCACTTCTGCTGGCCCCCGCTATCAAGCATCGAACGAACTGCCGGATATAAAATGAACGCGCCGGCCGCACTCCGTGGCGTCTGGTGAAGGAGAGGTTCTGTTTCATGCGAGCAGGCATTGGACCCGGTGCGGTATTCCCCGATTACGAGCTAGCCGATCACAGGGGTAAACACCGTAAACTCTCAGATTTGCAAGGGCCCGATCCGATGATCGTGGTTCTTAGCCGAGGAGGTTTCTGTCCAAAAGATCGTCGCCAGGGAGAAGGTCTGCTCGAACTCCATCGCGAAATGGAAGTCGGTTACTGCCGCCTGGTCACCATCAGCACGGACAACCTGGCCACGACGAACGAGTACCGTACTGGCGTGGGAGCGCATTGGACATTTTTGTCCGACGCGGGACGCAAGGTGCAAAAGGATCTCGACATCGCCGAGTACACTGATCCAACGCATGATCCGATGATCCCGCACACAATTGTGGTCGAGCCCGGCCTCATCGTTTTCAAGATTTACGTCGGCTACTGGTTCTTCGGCCGGCCGACGATCGAAGAGTTGCGACAGGATCTAAGAGCAGTCTTAAAGAAGTGCCGCCCGGATTGGGACATCACTAAGCCCGAGATGAAAGCCGCTTGGGAACGTGGCGAGAAAGATCGTTTCTATCCTTACGGCAAGACCTACGCGAAGGTGTTTGGAGAGCAGGAGTAAGCGAGTCCGCCATGGCTGAACATACTCTGCAGTCAATCGCCTTTCCGGTCCTGGATGCGGACCAGATTGCGCAGTTCGCCAGTTGCGCGAACGTCGCCCCGAAACAATATCGCGACGGTGAAATCCTCATCCACGTGGGCGAGCGTTTGTTCAAGTTTTTCCTGGTTGAGTCGGGTCAGATTGAAATCCTCAACTATTCCGGCGACGCGCCGAAAACGATCGTCGTCCACCAGAAAGGCCAGTTCACAGGCGACATCTCCTATTTGTCAGGGACACCGGCCATTATCACGGCAATTGCCCGCGGCGATTGCCAGGTATACGAGGTCTCGCAGGAGAGTCTGCGTGAGGTATTGAATCAGTGCCCCGGCCTGGGCGACATTATTCTCCAGGCTTTCATCGCACGACGGCAGTTGCTGCGGGAGTCGCCTGAGTTCGTCGGCTTGCGTGTGATCGGCTCGCGCTATTCCCCGGATACGTTTCGCGTTCGCGATTTTCTCGCCAGGAATCGCGTGCTCTTCACCTGGGTAGATTTGGAAACGGACCCGCAGGTGGATCGGCTCCTGAAAGACTTCGGCGTGACGGAGGCCGATACGCCTGTGGTGGCCTGCGCGCATATGGTGCTTTTGCGCAATCCGTCGAATGAGACGTTAGCGAATGAAATCGGCCTTCATCAAAGGCTGCAGCAGACCGTTTTTGATCTGGTCGTCGTGGGGGCCGGCCCGGCCGGTTTGGCGGCCGCGGTTTACGGCGCGTCAGAAGGGCTGAGCACAGCCGTATTGGATTGTATGGCTCCCGGTGGCCAAGCGGGCAGCAGCATGCGGATTGAAAACTATCTCGGCTTTCCCACGGGTTTGACTGGTGCCGAGCTGACAGATCGGGCCACCCTCCAGGCCAATAAATTTGGCGCACACCTCTCCATCCCCACGGCCGCCACTCGTTTATCGTTCGAGAACCGGTATGCGACTCTCGACGCCGGTGGCGACGAGCCAGTAACTGCCAAGTGCCTCCTGATTGCAACGGGTGCTCAGTATCGGCGGCTGGATGTCGAAGGTGTTGAACAATTCGAAGGGACAGGGCTCTACTATGCGGCAAGCACCGCCGAAGCGCTGCTCTGCCGTGGCTGTCCCGTGATTGTCGTGGGCGGAGGGAACTCGGCGGGGCAGGCGGCTGTCTTTCTGGCTGGTCACGCGAGCCGCGTGCTGCTACTCATTCGCGGCGATGACCTGAACAAGAATATGTCGAGCTACTTGGTCCACCGCATCGAGCAGACTGCGAATATTGAGCTACTGTCCAACGCCGTCATCCAGCGAATGGTGGGGAACGGTCACCTAAAGGCAGTCGAGATCGCAAATAACAAAACAGGGCAGCGGCGAACTATAGAGACTCCGGCGGTGTTTAGTTTCATTGGCGCGACACCTCGAACGGATTGGCTGCCTTCAGAGATTGAGCGGGACGCGAAGGGATTCGTCCGAACGGGACCGGCTCTTTCGCAGTCGCGATCGTGGAGCATCGCACGGCCGCCGTTCCTGCTGGAGACTAGCCGTCCGGGTGTGTTTGCCGCGGGAGACGTGCGCTCCGGGTCCGTGAAGCGAGTCGCTTCGGCGGTGGGCGAAGGCGCCATGGCGGTCCAGTTCGTGCATGAGTACCTCAAAGAGATGTAGTGAATGTCGCGCTAAAACATAGAGTCCCATTCTGACCGCTGCGCAGCCGTGATGTGTAGCCGTTTCCTCCGGCGTAGTCGCGAATGGTAGATCAATCGCCACTGGGCCGTCACACACGATCTACTCGGGGGCGGCTTTCACATTAGGCAGTATCCACAACCCGCTTCGGATCAAATCTGATGTTCAGAGTTGGGTACGATTGTAGCGACCTGCAAAATGCGGCCTCAGCTCAATCGCAGGTATCATTGTGCGCATCGCGAATGGCCATTAACGTTATAACTGCCGGCGGCAAGCCTTTTCTTACGAGAGTAGCGCGAGGCGGAAAGATTTCTGAAGGTCTTCACGTTCATTATTGGAAGTCATCTGCAGAACTACGGGACCAACTGGCAGGCGAGTTGCGCGATACATTTGATTGAACGGCGATTCAGGACACTGATCTCAGTCGAAAAGTGGATCAGCTGTTCGGGTTCGACGACAAATCACGATTATCGGAACAGCTCAAGTCACTTAGGCTTGATCGTTTTCAACTCCTTAGTCCTTACCGGGCAGAGTTTTAT
>CAWFWH010000047.1:0-3126 GCA_963819405.1 uncultured Acidobacteriaceae bacterium
AGGGTGAAGAAGAAAGTCGCCCCGCGGTTCGGCTCGGACTCGACCCAAATGCGTCCTCCGTAGTGCTCGACGATCCGCTTGCATATCGCTAAACCGATTCCAGTGCCAGCATGCTCGTCCCTACCATGGAGGCGTTGAAAGATTCCGAATATCTTGTCGTGATACTCGGGCGCAATGCCGATACCGTTGTCAGCCACGGAGAAAACACAGTATCCATCAGAAGCTCTCGCGGATATGTGAATACGGGGGGGTTCGTCACTCCTGTACTTTATGGCGTTGGTGATTAAGTTTTCGAAGAGCTGCCGCAAGTGGATGTCCCGAACCGCAATTTGCGGCATTGATTCGTAGGTTACGGTGGCGCGATTCTCATGGATGAGCATCTGGAGATCGGCGAGCGAGTTCGCAAGCACGACGCTCGCGTCGATAACCTCCTTTATTTCCTCAGTATCGTTCGCAGTGCGAGTGTACTCGAGCAAATCACGAATCATGCCGCTCATTCGCTGGGCAGCTTCGGTCAAGAATTGGACGAATTGATTTCCGGTGTCGTCCAGCTTGCCGCTATATCGTGCCTTCAGCCACTCACCGTAAACGGCAATAGTTCTGAGCGGTTCTTGAAGATCGTGGGAGGCGGCGTAAGCGAATTGTTTGAGATCCGCATTTGAGCGCGTCAGTTCCTCTACGGTTCGAGCCAGGCTGGCCTGCGCACGCTTACGTTCCGTAATTTCGAGTTGTAAGTTGCGGTTGACTTCAGCCAGTTCAGCGGTGCGCTCCTGAACTCGAGTTTCCAATTTATCGCGGGCTTCCTGTAGCGCGATCTCGGCCTGCTTCAGATCTGTGATATCGAAGGCGGTGCCGTGAAGGAACCAAGGACGTCCGTCTCTTGCGAGGACGAGCTTTACGTGGCAGTGGAACCAGACTACGTGCCCGTCGCGAGCAATCACACGGTAGACGGAGCGCAAGGGTTGGCCGGAAAGGATCAACTGCGCTGCTTCGATGCTCCAGCGTGTTCGATCATCAGGGTGAATTTGGTTGTACCACCGTACGGGATCGTTCAGCCATTGTTCCTGCGTGAAACCCAAGACCGTTTCGACATGCGGGCTGACATACGCCTCGCTGAGTCCTTGATCGAGAAAGGCCATGAAGATCACGGCAGGTATCTGCTCGACCAGGGTTCTGTAGCGAGCGGCAATGTCGGGCGGTTCGGCGGAGTTCTCTGGCTTCTCCGCAGGCGGGCCAGCCGAAGAAAGAAGTTCTGCAAGCTGGAGCAGCAGAGCCTGCGCGCCATCCACCGTGATCCCGTCGGGATTGTCCGGAGCGAAATTTCGACTCAAAGGCATGGGTGCCGTATGAAGATTTCGAGCTTTATTGTTCCTTCGGTCTGCGCCACTCAGGTTCTCTGTTGAGCGAGGCCTGAGTAAATTTGCGAAGCGCCTTGATGGCTCGACCGTACGTCGCCACGGCGTAAGACGAAAGCAGCGAGCCGGGCGGTTGATCCATGAAGGGCATGAACTTATCGGGGAATCCAGGCATTGTGCAGCCGATACAAATGCCACCAACGTTGGGACAGCCACCGATGCCGTTAATCCAGCCGCGCTTCCCGACATTGCAATTGACGACAGGCCCCCAACAACCCAGCTTGACGATGCATTGAGGCAAGCCATATTCTTCGGCAAAGTCTCCTTGCTCGTAATAACCGCCCCGATCGCAACCTTCATGTACGGTTTGGCCGAACAGCCACCTTGGACGTAGAGCCTCGTCGAGGGGAATGGGAGGAGCAAGCCCGGCCGCCTGATAAAGCAGGTAAAGCAGCACCTCCATGAAGTTATCCGGCAGAACAGGGCAGCCGGGGACATTCACGATGGGGAGTCCCGAACTCGATTTCCAGTCCCAACCGAGATAGTCGGCCAGGCCCATGCACCCGGTTGGATTTCCCTGCATGGCGTGTATTCCGCCGTAGGTGGCGCAAGTCCCTGCCGCTATGACGGCCCACGCGTTGCGGGCGAGCCGGTCAATCCAATCGCACGTAAGGATGGGTTGACCAGTTTGCCTGTCGGTCCCGAATCCGGCCCAGTATCCTTCTGTCTTGTTTTTCTCGTTGGGAATGGAGCCCTCGATCACCAGGATGAAAGGCGAGAGTTTACCCTCGGCGGCATCGTGGAAGTAGCTCATGAACTCGTCGCCGCTTTCAAAAGCCAAGACAGGATTTCGGAAGTTGATCTTCGGGATTCCAGAGATGGCGCCCAACACAAGATCTTCGAGGCTGGGCTGCGTTGCAGCGGTTATGGAAATGGTGTCCCCATCGCACCCGAGGCCGGCTGTGATCCAAAGCACATCAATCTGCTTGATGCCCTCGATCATGTCCCTCTCGAGTAGCCGTGGGAGGTCAGGAGATCCAGGGATGAATTGATGAACGGCGATGGTTCATCGCGCGGGCTCCGGAACCCATGCGGGAGATGCAAAGAAATTCCCCCTCTTTACGTGTACCTGCGCCAATGCCGGTACGTGATTTGTATCGGATTAATTGAAGTTTATCACTGTCTTGGGGTTCAGATCAGGGAACAAGATATCCTCTGTTTTTGGGGTCTTGAAATGCGATCCATTGGATCAAAGCTGATGTGCAAGACTCTCCTAGTCGGCCAAGTAATTTCACAGCGTAACGTGCGGTCTACTTCGCTGGATTTATTTCGCGACGGCCGGAATACCGGAGTAGCGCAGCGTCACCGGCGATCCATCATTGCCGTTGATCTCCAGATCGTTCAGTTTCGACACCTCGGGAGCGATTCCGTTGAAGGTCAGAGTCATGACGTATCGAAACCCGGGGAGATCTATTTCGCCATCGGGTGGGGCAAGTTTGTCGATGCGTAGGTCGCTCGCCGCGACTCGCTTTCCGAACTGGTCGACAAGATAGCTCTTTTGCGCATACCAGAGCGCCCGGTATTCGCCTGGATTCAGCGTTGTCAGGTCGACTTCGCACACCAGTTTGCCGGAAACATGGCGACAGCTCTGCAAGCGGTAACGCACCCCGTTGTGCATAGCAACATGATTGTTGGCGTGATTCTGAGCGCCGGATGCGCCCGCGACAGTGAACGCAATCAGCGATGCGACAAAACAGCAGACCCAAAGACT
>CAWFWH010000048.1:0-23536 GCA_963819405.1 uncultured Acidobacteriaceae bacterium
CGGAATTAGTATACGCTGGCATTTTGAAGAATGCAAGCGAAATTTGGGGAAAACGGAAATTTAGTTTTTGAGGTAGTGGTAGAAACGGCCGGTTTGTGGGCTATCAATTTCCCTGTTGGTAGCGGCCGTGGCCATGGGCGAGCCGATTCGGAAGGACGCTTAATTGGAGTTCTGTACCTGGTCAGAAAGAGTAAACGGCATCTCCGCGCCGAGTTGATCAACAAGGCCAATCACGCTTTGAGTAAAGGAACTGACCTTGTTCTTTGGTTTATTCTGGACTGAGATGTGCAATGTCGGAAGCCCCGATTTTAATGGCCTCGCGGTGAGTCCAAAACTTACCCTTTCTGAAACAGGCGGTCCGGCGACGCGGAAAGAGCGAATACGTTATTTCTGGCGGCAAGCGGCACAGCAGGAACGGGCGAAAGTCATTGGTTGTGCAAGAGCCTAAATCATCGTGGTGGCAATGATGGTGATGATGGCGGCGGTGATGATCATGATGATGATGAAAGGCAACCTTCGGAGCGGTTCGGCGAGTGGTGCTCTCCAGTGCTTGCGAGATTTCAGGCGGTATGTAAGCTTTGCCGGTGACACGCCCCGCTATCATGCCTGTTTGTCTGAATGGACTTCACAGAAATACGCCGCCGCACGATTGTTGCGCTTTTCTCGGACGATGTTCTCTTTGATGAATTGGTTCTCAAAGGAGGCAATGCGATCAGCCTCATCTATGGTCATGGTCACCGCGCATCGCTCGATCTCGATTTCTCGATAGCAGACGATTTTAAAGATCCTGCCGATATTGAGCGCCGCATTTTCGCGGCGCTCGATGCAAGGTTTAACGAGGTGGGCTTTACGGTCTTTGATAAGAAATTTGGCCGCCGCCCTCAACAGGTGAAACCCGCTGGTAAGCGGTGGGGCGGGTATCAGATTGAGTTCAAGCTCATCGAAAAAACAAAAGAAGCAAGGTTAGGCGGCAAGCTTGAGGACGTGCGTCGAAACGCGCTCGTGATCGGACCTGGCCAGCTTCGCCGCTTCGTTATTGATCTAAGCAAGTATGAGCATGTCGCCGACAAGGTGGAAAAGGAACTCGATAACTACACCATCTTTGTCTACACACCGGAGATGATCGCGATTGAAAAGCTGCGAGCCATTTGCCAGCAAATGCCCGCCTACAAGCGGAACCCCAACAAGAGCGGCCGCGCACGCGATTTTTACGACATACATCTTTTGGTGACAGTCGAACGCCTGGAGTTGGCGAGTGCTGAAAATTTGCGGCTGCTCGATGATGTTTTTCGAGCAAAAGAGGTTCCCGTCGAATTGCTGAAAGAGATTACAGCTTCCTATGAACAGCACCGGCTTGACTGGCCAGCGGTGACAGCCAGCGTTTCGGAACCGTTGCAGGATTTCGATTTCTACTTTGATTTCGTGAGCAGGAGAGGCCGCGAAGATCCTAAAAGCCCTTGGGGTAGTATAAGCGCCATTCCTTGCTGTAAACCTTGTTTCGCATGTCGTGAGCAAGATAGAAATCGTGATTGAGGCCAAGTTTTTTGAGCCGTTCGTACAGCTTCGGGCTCATAGCCTGCTCGTTCCATATAAAACCCAATGGCCTGATGGTAGGGGTAAAGATAATCGAGCGTTTTCAAGGTGGCGAGAAGCGTTGAAACGGAAACGCGGTCCTTGGCACCGCGATAAGCATCGAGAACCTGGAACACGCCGCCAGCGTAAATAGGCCGCACCGCGATATCGATAAGGGTGCGCTCGATGCCTGTGACGCGAAGCGTTGAACCTTCATAATCGATCGGCAGAACGCCGAGTTGCCCGGTGTGTTTTCCGTTCATGATTACGAATTGCCAATCGTCATATCTCGCAACCGCTTTTGTCTGGCGCGGCTTCGATGCAAATGCCCGGTCGATGTTTTTCTGGACTAGTTCACTGTCGCTAGGGGCCTTCTCTCTTTGCTCCTGGTTCACATAGATGGTGGTGGGCAGTTGATCGGTAAGGCCGTTCAAAAAGACAGCCGTTGCATGTGAGAGGTAGGCGCGCTCTTTTAAGGAATTGCCAATTTCGTAAGGCGACGCATCTTTCCAGACATACCGGGTGATGGGTCGGATACCTGGGTGCTGAAATTTGATCTCGATGGTTTTGAGGCCCTTACGTTCGAGAAAGGCAATGAAATTGGTGGCTGTCGCTCGGATCGCGAGCCGCCAATCAGCCTTGTGATCTTCAAGAACTCTGTTGATCTGCGCTAGGCTATAAACCCGTTGAGGTGCGGTGTCGAACACCCTCACGATGTCTGACCCGGCAATATCCATTCGACCAAGGCGTGGCATTGTGTTCGTCCCCTCTCTTAATGTTACATACGGTTGGTATATATACCAACCGTATGGGCGTAAAAATTACGCTCTTTGACGAAATCAAGCCCTTTATTTTGAAGAGTTCCCGCCCTTTTGGGGGCCTTTGAATGTGTCATAGCGGGTGGTATATATACCACCCGCTACCTACAATCAGAGGGTTGGTTGATAGCTGCGCTTTTGAGCCGCCGGTGGCCCCCTCCGCTCCTTCGGTGCTCGACGCCTCCGCTCCCTCGGTGCTCAAATTCGTTCGCCCCCCGCCGTCTTTTTCCCTAGGTTACTGGGCTCCGGCTTCAAAATCTACTACAGACATCTCGGCGGGGGTCAAAACCTGTCAGCGCGGACGCCCCCGTTCCTGACTGGGCTCGTTCTCCAGCGCCTGGCGATGACGAGATTGCCGTCTTGGTCGTGACGCTGCTTGAGTCGCTCATGGAATCGTCTGTTCGGACACGCCGGTGCGCCGCCACAAACATCAGGGCTTTCTGGATGAACTGATCAGTGCGGTGCCAGTGCACCCGATAACGCCGCAGGCCGCCTTGCGCGCCGGCCGGATCGATGGTGAGACGGGGAAGGGAAATTACTGAAAGGGAATGTCTATCTCCGCATAGCTGCAGGCGTTGCCGCATTCACGGTCAAGGCAATTCGGTCGAGATATAGACGAACAATCCGCCAAGCCGAATTCCCAAGTACAACAATGGCTATTTTCCGGTCCGTCAAATTTTGTGATACCGAATTCTCTTTGTCGGTCGTTATCAAAAGCTCAAACCCTGCGGCCTCGGCCGCTTCTAACAATTCGCCGTTTGAAATTCCGTCCCACTGGCGTTCTATTGCCTCTGTGACCTCGTGACCCGAAAGCGCTTTGGCGATGCTCCATGGGGTGCCATGGTCAAAGAGAATGCGCATCAGTCAAACTAGCTACGCCAACAGGAAGCGGCGGCGGGGCATTGTGACCAATAAGAGTTGTCATATCTTACCCTCGTTTCATCGTAGCTTTTTCACTACGATTCCGTGGCTTAGTCACAGGCGGCGGAGCCGCCGAAAGGACGTTTAAGGTTATACCGATTCTGTCGAGGAAGTCGCTGATCGTAAGCCGCGAGCGAGCGAAGGCCGCCATCATTCCCAGCTCAAGCGCGGCTTTGTCGCTCTTCCCGCAGATAACGACCAGCCAATCACCTGTAGCTGTTCCACTCCTCTTGCGTTCCAGTGATCTTGGAATGCTAAAGACAACATGTTTACCTCACCCTCGTGCCAACTTGAGCCGATGGCGTAGCCTGCCGATCGCAAGGTCCACTTAATATTCAGCAGATCCTTTGTTCGTTCCGGGGCTTCCAGATAGACGGCGTTTCCAGGCATGATGATCCCCTTCGCTACCGACTGAGGTCGTCGGGGTTTCTGAACCAAGTGACTTGGGCTCGGCGAGAGCGGACGGAAACGAGCATGGCTTCCGCCTCGCCAAACTCGGGCCGCCTTGTCACCTCATCAACGCTCTTACCGTCCTCCCGTGTCGCTTCAAACCACGCCGACCATTGCTCATCGGCCCACGCCGCGATCTGGCAACAGGTATAGATGCCGCATTGAAACTCTTGCAGCAAACCGAGCGCCTTCGCGTCTGCGACTATTTGAGAATCCGACCGTCTACAGGCTGTGCATGTCGTACTCATTCTGCCATCCTCTACTGCCTTTGACGTTATGCGGCAGTGCAAGACTCTGCGGGCATGTAAACGTTCTGTAACTTTCAAACTGAATTGCCACGCTGATGATCCAACGTTGGCGTTCGCCGTGTAAGGCGCCTGCCGAGATTGAAGGTTGAAAGTCGCGGAAAACGCCCATGTAGCGAGGCAATCATGGTGCTAATACGAATTTCGTGGTCGTTTACCTTGGCGATCGGATGATTGTCGTACTGGTCCGCTGTTGCTGATTCGGCGGGCGAGGCTGATGACTTCGGAGATGGAATCCTGCATTTGTCGCCAGTATAGTTTTCCGCCGCCGGATTGGCTCAATCAGTGGCTGGCGGCTGCAGCCAGGTGAGTCTCAGGGAACTTGCGACAGCGGCAAACGTACGAAGCGGATTTTGACTCGGTTCCAAGTGTAAGTAATCAGCAAATCGTTGTTGCGTGCTACACTGGATGAGTGCGTCCGGTCGGCCATGCCAGCTCGAAGCCCTGAAGCCGTAGGCGGGCCTGAAAATCATCCAGCAGCTTCTGCTTGTTACGCACCGCACGGGGCGCTTGCCCGGTTTTCACTGCATGCGCGGCGAGCGCTCCCGCCGCTTCCCCGATGTTCCACTCCACCGGATGCAGGCGGTAGCATCCGTTCGTAATATGAGTAATCCCAATGTTCTTGCACGCAGGCAGGAGGTTAGTCACGCGTTTCGGAATCAACGCGCCGAGCGAAATTGAAAAGGCAGCGAACTGACGTCGATGTAATTGACGCCGCCCGACGAGGGATGCAGATCGATCCGGTAGCAGCCTATCCCGACAGAATCGTCGAACACCGCGGCCGAGACCTGTTCACGCGGTTTCGTTATCTCCACTCTTATTTCATTACCGGCATCCTGCTCCAGAATCGCAATTTCCGCTTCAATTCTCCGCGACTCTCGGATGTAAGGACTTCTCCAATCCATCATGCGTTCCAAGGATGTCCGGCCTCAATCGCAATCCCTTCCATCCCTGACGCCCGTCCGGTCGGAGCCTCGGTCTGCATCCAATAGAGAAGCGCCAAGCTCAATTGCTTGGCGTGATGTAGGTGCTCGCGCCTTTTTCCGGCGTGCCGGTGATTAAATCTCCTGACCAGTAATCGTTTTGCGGCCAGTTTACAAGCGTGATATCGCTTGCGTAAGAACCTGGCGTGAAGTTCGCACGATCGGCGATTCGGCGATAAGTCCACAGGTTCAGACCGTCTCTTGTCTTTCCATTCGGAGACGGGTCGAAAAAAACATTGCGCGCCCCTAGCGTCCTCGGATCGCAGACGGTCCAACTAAAAAGCGCCCCAGTCCATGGCGGGATCAGTTGCGGCACATATGCGCGCCACTTCTCATATTCTTGTGGCCTCTCGATGGTGTGGTCCTCGCCGTCGAGATAATCCATGGCGAAACAGAACGTAAACGATTGGTTGTTTCCCGGCTGAGGATGTGGCGCAGCGTGAGCCTCGCCAGTTTGACCTTGTGATTCCGTTCCTGTGACGAATTCTGTATTGGTCAGCGGCAGCAAGTCGCCTAGCTCGGTCGCATCCAGATAATATTTCGCGGTGACCGTCCGCTTGGCGCCAATTTTCAGATCGCGTATCGCGACGCTCGTAACCCGATCACCAGCCGTGGTCGCCGCGTCGGGTACGTGCTCCAGCAAAATGGTCAACTGACCCGTGTTGATATAAGGCGCTAACATCGCCTCTAGGACGGCCAGAGACACTCGCGGCTCATGCGTCAGTCGCGAAACCGATCCATTGCCGGGATTCAGGTCCGTTCGCGCACGGGCCGATGCGGTCAACGGATAATGCGCCCGATAGTAATCGCGAATGGCATTGCGATACGCTCGGTAACTGCGCGTACAGCCGAACTGCTCGATCCAAGGATGTTCATCGGGAGGTACTGCCTGCGCCGTTAGCTGACCGCCGATCCAGTCGCTTTCGTCGGTCAGTACAACCCGCATACCGTTTCGCAGAGCCGCGAGTGCGGCCGCTACGCCGCCCGTACTGCCGCCAAACACCGCGACATCGCAAGCGAACTCTGCAGCGCTTCCAAATGCGGAGCAGGGAAACGCCAGCAGCGAAACTGCAGTCTGCAGCCACTGGCGCCGTTGCATGGTCAGTCTGTTACTTCCCTCTATTGTTTCTGGACACCGTCACGTCGTGGTGATGCGTGCCTTGTTCGTCGGTGCCGTCCATCGTATAGGTCATCACTTTGCCGTTCTTCGACAGAGTGCCCTTGCCTTTGTAATTTGCTTTGCCGAGTTTCCAGGTGTGTTCGACCGCGTTGCCCGATATTTTCTCGAAACGGTCGAATCCTGTATTCCGGTAATCGGTACTTCGCTTTCCGTTCCGGCGAGCAGTATAGGACCAAGTTTCCGCTTGCCCGTCACCGCCCACTCCTTCCACCGTTACCTTGCCATCCGATTCGATCGTCACTGTCTCACTCTTCATAGGCGGTCCCGGATCGAATTTGGACTTGGCCACGTTCATCTTCCACGTTCCGACAAACGGATTGTTCTGCTCCGTCTGCGCCATCAGCGCCACGGGAATTGTAAGCGCCAGAAAAATCAATCCGAGAGATTTCATAGTTAATTCCTCCTTGTTGTGCGGTGCGTAAAGAACAGCTACGCTAGTTGTCCAGAGTAACTGAGGCACCTCCGAAATGTCGAGCAGCATTACTTCCGCCCCGGAACGCGCGAGGAGAATGATCGGGCTGTCGCAAGATCTTCGTTACGCCGCGCGTATGTTGCGCACGAATCCTGGGTTCACCACCGCTGCCGTTTTATCGCTCGCCTTGGGCATCGGCGCAAGCACGGCCATTTTCAGCATCGCCGATACAGTCTTCCTTCGGCCACTACCCTATGCCGACCCGCAGCGATTGGTTTGGGTCTCCGTCCGTTTCCCGAATCCCGCGAAGCCGAATACCTTCTGTCGCCCGATTTTGTTGCCTGGCCGCGCGATAATCGCGTCTTTGAGCAGTTGGCAGCCGCCGACCTGGGCAGCTATCCTATGATTCTCGGTGGCCCTGACCCTACGGAGATCCTCGCTAAACGCGTGTCAGCCAACTTCCTTGACACCCTTCGAGTCACGCCAATCCTGGGACGAAACTTCACGCGCAAGAGGAACTTCCGAATGCCCCAAAGGCCATCATCTGACGGATCGCTGTGGCGGACGCAGTTTGCGGCGCGGCGTGAAATTCTCGGCAAGTCCATCACGCTGGATGGACAACCGTATACGGTCATCGGAATCCTGTCTTCTCTTTCGTGTTTCCGCTCGAAGGAAAACTCGATGCCCTCACTCCTCTGACCATTTCACCGGCTGCCACGCATCATGACCGCGCGATGTTCATCTGGTCCGCCATCGCCAGATTGAAACCGGGAGTGACTCTTGCACAAGCGCAAGCCAACGTAAGAGTCTTATTCGAATCAAGCAAAGCTGACGAGCCACGCATGTTTGCTGGGGATGCACGGCCGGTTGTTGAGCCATTGCAGCAACACCGCATTGGAAGCGCGCGCCTGCTCTTATTCGTTTTGACAGGCGCGGTTGGATGCTTGCTGCTGATTGCCTGCGCCAATGTCGCAAATCTTCTACTTGCCCGCTGGTCGGCGCGCGCTCGGGAGCTTGCCGTGAGAGCCGCGATCGGCGCTCCGCGGCTGCGTCTGATCCGCCAATTATTCACCGAGACCGCATTATTGACGCTGCTGGGTGTGCTCTGGCCTCGGCATTGTAACTATCGCCCTTCGCGGGTTCGTGCATTTCGCCGCCACCGAGGTGCCGCGCTTGAGCGAAGTCACGCTGGATGGCCGCGTGTTCGCGATTGCACTATTGGTCTCGGTGCTGACGACATTGCTCTTCGGCGGCCTTCCCGCCCTGCGCGCTGGACGCGTCGATATCCAAACCGTTCTGCAGGGCGCCGGACGGCTCGGCTTGGCGGGAGGATATCGCGTTCTGCGCCGCGCCCTGGTTGCCGCTGAAGTGGCGCTGTGCCTGGTGCTCCTCTCCGGAGCGGCGCTGCTGCTCGAAACGCTCTGGCACATGGAGAACGACCATCTCGGATTTGTGCCCGAGCACGCCCTATGTGTCTTGGTTTCGCTGAAAGGCACCAAATACGAAAAGCGCGATCATGAGGCGCTGGCGGCCGATCTCCTCAGCTATGCCCGCCGCATGCCCGGCGCGGAAGCGGCCGCCCTGGGTATCTGCGCGCCGCCCGTCGGCCTCTACATGGTCACAACGTTTACGCGCTCGGACCATCCCTTGCCGGAGCCGTTCCATCGCGGCGACAACATTGCCGTTTGCCCAGCGGGCGTCGATTATTTCAAAGCGCTGGGGACACCTGTGATGAAGGGCCGCACTTTCGTCGACGATGATTTCCGGATTCCCGGTACTCTCGCGATTATTAATCAAGCTGCGGCGCGAACGTACTTCCGAGGAGAGGATCCCATAGGTAAACAGATTGGGGGCGATCGCGAAGGCCACTGGAAAAGGGTCATCGGAATCGTTGGCGATGCCAAAAATCAGGGGCTCACCCAGCCCGCCATGCCCGAGATGTTCATCAATGATCTGGAGCTGAAGACAACGCCCTATCTCAGCTTTCTTCTGCGCACCGCAGGCGATGAACGTTCGGTGGTCGCGGATTTCAAAGCGAAATTACGTTCGCTCGATCCTGGCCTGTTCGCGACATTCACAACATTGAATGAGGGGATCAGTCGATTCACGGCCGGTACGCGCTTCAACAGCATTCTGCTCGCAAGCTTCGCCGGGGTCGCCTTCCTGATGGCGGTCATCGGAATCTACGGCGTGCTGGCATTCGCCGTGACGCAGCGAACTCAGGAGATCGGAATCCGCATGGCACTTGGCGCGGAGCCCCGTCGCGTATTCGCCCTGGTGATGCAAGAAGGAACACTGCTTCTTGCGATAGGACTGGCAGCCGGCCTCGGCAGTGCGCTCATTCTTACCCGGTATTTGAAAAGTCTGCTGTATGGTGTTACCACGACAGATGTATCGACGTACGCAACAGTGGTGCTCACGCTCAGCGTCGCGGCAATCCTTGCAACCTTCCTGCCGGCCCGGCGTGCGGCCTCAGTAGACCCTCTTACCGCGCTTCGCCATGAGTAGTGCGCACAGGCCCCCAAGGCGCTATGCCACGTAGTTCTCGAGCGTCCCGATTCCATCGATACTAATTCTGATCACGTCGCCGCTTGCCAGCGTGAAGTCGTCTCCCGGGACGATGCCCGTCCCCGTCATCAGAAACACGCCTTGGGGGAAGCTGTTGTTGCGGAAAAGATATTCGGTTAGCTCCTGTGGCGCACGCTTGAGTTCTGCGAGCGTGATGCTTCCAGTAAAAACGGTTTGGCCTTGCCGCGCGATCGCTAATTGGATGGTGGTGGACTGCCCTAAAGGCTCGGCCGAGAGAAGGACACAAGGACCAAGCGCACAACTGCCGTCGTATACTTTCGCCTGCGGCAAATAGAGAGGGTTTTCCCCTTCGATATCGCGGGAACTCATATCGTTGCCGATGGTGTAACCCACGATCATGCCAGCCGGGTTGATGAGAAGCGTCAACTCCGGTTCCGGTACGGACCATTTAGCATCGGATCGGACGCGCACCGCGCCTCCGGGTCCGACGACGCGCCGGGCGGTCGCCTTGAAGAAGAGCTCCGGTCTCTGGGCTGCGAACACTCGGTCGTAGAAGTCGCCTCCTCCGGCATCTTCGCTCTCCGCGACCCGCGCACTGCGGCTGCGATAGTACGTCACCCCTGCCGCCCACACCTCCTGGCTCAAAATCGGCGCAAGGGCAGTTGCAGGATCGAATCCCTTTACAGCCTCGCCGGCGGCCGCTGCACGAATGCGCGTGTGGAATTCGGAGTCACAAATCAGTTCGTCCCAGTCTGAAGCGGATACAAGATAGAAGCTGCCGTTCTCCTCAACGAAAATGCCCCGGTCCATCCTGTAAAGTCTCACGGTTTACCGCCCCAGCTCAATGTGTAGCCGTATGCTTGAAACCCACAGCGGACCGCGGTCCCGGTTGTAAGCAGGGTTCACGACGTATTGTTCGTCTATCGTCGTAAAAAATCCGTGAAATAGACGCGCGTTGTAATAGGTCTCCCAAACGTACTCAGGCCCGTAATTCAATTTCCCGTCGCCGATAAGAAAATCGAGTCCACCGGCCGCCAGGTACTGCGCATGTACCGCAGAGAGGCCGCTGACGGTCAGCTCCGTAGCGGCCGTATCGAAATGCCTGCGCCAACGTGTCCCCGTTACGGAGATGCCGCCCGTGGCCAGCCGGTCAATGGCTGTGAAGGCAAACGATTCGGTCCTGCCATCGTTCCAACCCAGACGCGAAAAGACGCCCACATCGGAAGCAATTTCCTGTTCGAAATTCAACCCTCCTCCGTACTTAAGCGTTCCCACTCGACGGGTCTTCGTCACATCCGGCGGCTCGCCTGTTCCTGCGGCCAGCTTCAGCGCCTCCTGATAGGTTCCCGAGTCCGTATGAAGAAGAAATCCAAGCGCGCGAATTGCGCCGGGATGGTGGCCAATCGTGTATCGGCGCTCACTCTCGAACATGTCTCCGCGATCGCGAAACACGCGCCGGTCGAACTGTATCCCGTTTGCAACTTTTGGTTCTCCCGCGCTTGCGTACCGCCACGACCAGTTCTTCGTGTGCAGCTCATGAAACCAGCCCCACGTGTAACCGCGCGTATCCGCCGGATAGTCCCAGGCGCCGTTGTACATAATGGCCCAGCCCATGAACTGCGTTCGAGGATCATGGCTGTAGCGGTTGTTATCGAAAAAATCCGTCACCGTGAAACGTCCAACGACCACCGTGTAGCGGTTCATCGGACGTTCTCCCTGAAGTTGGTTCGCCTCGCTGTCGAATGACTCGCGCTCATCTCCCCAGCCGAAGTCATGTTGAATGTACGCGCGCGCTAGATATGGCGTCGGGGTGACTTGAGCGACACGCGGCAGCTCGCCGTTCGGAAAGTTCGCGATGCCCGTGACGTTACTGAACCCCCGACCGCCTGCCAACTCGGGGTTGACATAGATCTGCGTATTGTTGTCTAGCCGGAAGCCAAGAAACAGCGTGCTTGTCAGCGAAACGCTACGCTCCGGGTAATCCTGCAAGCTGTTTGCGCCTTCGTACAGCGAGTGAAATGTTCCATGATACTGACCGATCGACGTGGCTTGCCAGAAAAGATTCCATCGCTGAGGCGGGTCTTGTGTTTCCTGCGCGGCGCAGCCGAGGGCCAAACCCAACAGCATCGCGAAGCGAAAAGCCATCCGTTCATGGTCGCATTCTCATGCAACAGGACGATGACAAAATAGGACCTTGAAAACCACGCTGCACCTGTGCCTCACCTTGTCGTTGATGTTTATGCCCGTTGCGCCGGCCGCGCCGCAGCAGATAGATGCAAGGCTTTTCTCCGCTATGCGCTGGCGCTTGATCGGTCCATTTCGGGGCGGACGAGTCACCGCAGTTGCCGGCATCCCTGGTCAGCCTGCGGTTTACTACATGGGAACTCCCGGAGGCGGCGTCTGGAAGACAACTGACGGTGGGCGAGTCTGGAAGCCGATCTTCGATCGGGAGCGCGTGGCCTCCATCGGCGCTCTAGCGATAGCAGAGTCGGATCCCCGGATCGTCTATGTAGGAACAGGTGAACAAACGGCTGGCAATGGTGTGTACAAATCTGCTGACGGCGGCGCGACCTGGCAGAACATAGGGCTAGCGAACACTCACTACATTCAGGCGGTACTGGTTGATCCGCGCAATCCAAACATCGTGATCGTCGGCGCTACGGGCGACTTTTCTCCGGGGCCGGAGCGCGGCGTATTTAAGTCGACGGATGGCGGCAACACCTGGAAGAAGGTGTTGTATAAGGACGATACAACGGGTGTGGTCGATCTCTGCTTCGATCCGGACAATCCCCACACGCTCTACGCTGCACTTTCACGTCGCGTCTCCGGGCCAGCAGCACGCGGTACACCATCGTACTCCGGAATCTTTAGATCGACTGACGAAGGCTCGACGTGGAAGCCTCTCGATGGTAAGGGCCTGCCGCCGAAAGACATGGGCAGGATCGGCATTGCAGTAGCACCAGGCAATCACGGACGAAGAGTCTACGCCATATGCACGCAGGGGTTCTTCCGTTCCGATGATTCGGGCGTCACTTGGCAGCGTTCGACAGCAGACCCACGCATCTTGGGCAGCGGGTATTTCAGCCGTATTTTTGTGGACCCGCGGAACGCCGACACAATCTACGTGGCTCAAACTTCCTTGTATCGCTCAACGGATGGCGGGCACACTTTCGAGCCTTTCCGAGGCGCTCCCGGCGGAGACGATTATCACGTTCTTTGGATCGATCCACAAGATTCCGCGCGCATGATCCTGGGCGTCGACCAAGGCGCGATTATCAGCGTCGATGGAGGCCGGACTTGGAGTTCCTGGTACAACCAGGCTACCGGGCAGTTCTATCACGTCTCCACCGACAACGCATTTCCATATCGCGTCTACGGACAGCAACAGGATAGCGGCACGGCGGGTGTGGCGAGTCGCAGCGATTACGGCGAGATCACCTCTCGCGATTGGTACCCCGTCGGCGGATTTGAAAATGGCTATATCGCGGCCGATCCCACGAACGCGAATATCGTCTATAGCGGCGGATGGTACGGCAGCGTAGTGCGCTTCGACAAAGTGACTGCGCAGGTTGCAACCGTGTTCGTGGCCGGCACGAAATATCGGACGGCCGCAGCCGCGCCACTTATCTTCTCGCCGCAAGATCCGCACACGCTCTATTTCGGAACCCAGTTTTTGCTCAAGACCAGCGACGCCGGCATGCATTGGCAATCCATCAGTCCGGACCTGACTCAAGTGCCCGCCAGCAACGCGGGCGCTAAGTCTTCCAATCCAAACGGGCCGAGATCCGGCACCATTACAACGCTCTCGCCTTCGCCGCTCGAATCTGGAGAAATTTGGGTTGGCACCGGCAACGGCCGCGTGCAACTCACACGTGACGGCGGCGGTACCTGGCGGGACGTTTCTCCTACGGGTCTGCCACCGCGCGCCGGAATTCAAATCATTGATGCATCTCACCACGATGCAGGCACGGCTTACGTTGCCGGTGGCTCCACGCGAGAGGCCACCACGGCCTACATTGCCAGGACCCATGATTACGGTCAGACTTGGCAAAAAATCGTCGCCGGTCTTCCCGATTCAGAAGGCGTGCGCGTCGTGCGCGAGGATCCGTCCCGCAAAGGCTTGCTTTATGCTGGAACCGTCTCCGGCGTATTCGTCTCGTTCGACGATGGTGACCACTGGCAATCGCTTCAACTGAACCTGCCCACCGCGACAGTAACGGACCTTGCGATTCACGGAAGCGATCTCGTCGCTTCCACCTTCGGACGCGCGCTCTGGATCCTCGACGATTTGAGCCCGCTGCGCCAAATGGACGATCGAATCGCCGGCTCGACAGCCTCTCTGTTGCTTCCGGAAACCGTCTGGCGACTCCACTGGGACAACAACCCGGACACGCCGCTGCCTCCCGAAACTCCCGCAGGCCAAAACCCGCCGGATGGGGCCATTCTGAACTATTACTTAAAATCGGCCCCGGCAGGCGACATAACGCTCACTGTCATTGACGAGCAGGGTAAAGCTGTAAGGCGTTTCTCGAGCAAGCCCCAGCCCGAAGATTTACCGCTTCCCAACGTTCCAAGCTATTGGTTTGCCCCGCCTGAAGCGCTGCCGAAAAACCCGGGAATGAACCGCTTTGTTTGGAACCTCCGCTATCCCTCGCCGCTGGCTTTGCCATACAGTTATTACGGCCAGATGTTGAAATACACCGAATACACGCTAGCCGATGATGCCATTCCTGGCGAGACTCCACGCCGCCAACCGTTAGGGCCTTTCGTTCTGCCGGGAAACTATACGGTCGAGTTGAACGTCGATGGACAAACTTATCGGCAGCCGCTTTCCATCAAGCTTGACCCGCGCGTCCCGGCGTCGGCGTCGGATCTCGCCGAACAACTCGATTTGGAGAATCAGATCACTATCGGCATGGCGGTGAGCTACGACACTTTTCATCAGGTCGAGGAGCTGCGGACCGCACTTTCCGAGCGGCAAAAGAATCTCGCAGGGGCGGTGAAAGAGGCAGTAGACGCTGCAAAAGCGCTCGATAGGAAGCTCGAACAGATAGAGAGCGGTACCCATACCACGCCGGGTCTCGGTCCGGTAAACCGGGATCTGACAAGATACGCCACGGCAATACAGAGCGCGGATGCTCGCCCATCCGAAACCGCCCACGCAGCGGTCGAGGAATCCTGTAAAGCGCTGGACGACAACCTCGCCCAATGGCGGCAGCTCAATAGCCAAGATCTCCCCAGGTTCAATTCCATGCTCGAGCAGCGTAAGATCCCAGCACTGCCGGTGATTGCCGCTGTATCGCCAACGGCGGGATGTCATCGATAGGGGATGTATTGTTCAGCCAGCTGGCGATAAGCGATTACTTGCTGCTGCTGCCATTGCGTGTTTCTGCCTAGCTCTTGCGCAATCAAGTGCGCAGTATCGGGCGCGGCTTCGATGCTGGCTTTAGCATCCAGAAACAACGCTCGCGTGCGGCGTGCCAGAACGTCCTCAACGCAGCGCGCCATCTCGTGCCTTACCGCCCAAACCACCTCACGGCGTCGGAATGGCAATTGTGGGTGCAGCGAGTCATTCAGTCTCGCATCCTCTTGGGCAAGCCCGCGCAGCATCGGCAGATCCGCTCCGTACACCCGCTCCCACTCATTTTCCGCATTCAGCTCATGCTGGTCGCTCCAGCCGTGCAGCCGCATCTCCGGCGTTCGAGAAGGCGCCGCAGCAAGGCGGCCAAGGGGCGACGCCCGGTCGATCACATCTTCCGCCATCTTCCGATAAGTCGTCCACTTACCGCCGGTGATGGTGACCAGATTTGAGCTAGAGATCAGAATCGTGTGATCTCGGGAAAGCGCGGCTGTGCTCAATGTCTCGTGTCCGCGCAAGAGCGGCCGCTGTCCGGACCACACGCTAAGAATTTCGTGGGACTCCGGCTTTCGTCCCAGGAAACGCTCTGTGTGCTCGAGCAGGAACTGGCGCTCGGCGGGCATCGCGACCGGCTCAAATTCAGGTCTTTGAACCGGGTCGTCCGTCGTTCCTACGATCACGCGATCATGCCAGGGCACCGCAAATAAGACACGACCATCTGAAGTGTGCGGCACCATCAGCGCCGATTCGCCTGGCAAGAACGAGCGGGCCAGTACGATATGCGTTCCTTGACTTACCCTCACAATCGGCGGAATTTGCGCGTCATCCATGCGGCGCAATACGTCCGAAAATACTCCCGTTGCATTGATCACGATTTTCGCGCCGCATTCGAACCGTGTGCCCGTTTCGCTATCTTCCGCGATTACACCCCTCACCAGACTATTGCGTTTGAGCAACCCTGTAACGGGCGCGTAATTGAGCGCGGCTCCTCCCAGATCGAGTAGCGTCCGCATCAGAGCGATCGCGAACCGCGCATCGTCGAATTGCCCGTCGTAATAGAGGATGCCGCCTTTCAGTCCTTTTCCCCGAATGGTTGGCAGCGCCTCGCGAACTTCGCCGCTCGAGAGTATGCGCGAACGGCCCAAACTTTCACGGCCCGCAAGCAAATCGTAAAAGGTGAGACCGATTCCGTAGTATGGAATCTGCCAACCAGAATAGGCGGGTATCACGAAGGCGCGCCGCTGGGCCAGATGCGGAGCGTTACGCAACATGCGGCCACGTTCGCGAAGCGCCTGTCGAACGAGTTTTATGTTTCCTTGCTGAAGGTAACGCACGCCGCCATGCGCCAGCTTCGTGCTGCGGCTGGACGTTCCCTTACCGAAGTCGTGACCCTCCAGCACCAGCGTGCGATATCCCCGCGAAGCTGCTTCCACAGCGGCTCCCAACCCAGTAGCGCCGCCGCCCACGACGATGACGTCCCATTCGTCTGTCGCGCCAACCTGCCGAAGAATATCTTCTCGCCGGATCACGTTTTCGAATCAGCCTCTTGCGCACTATTATTGCTGTCCTGTTTGATATGCTTCCCCCATTGCTGCCACGCCGGGTCTTCATCAGTTATCGTCACGAGAATTGTGCGGCCTATGCGAAGTTGCTTTACGAGCGCCTCGACCGCCGCTTCCCGAACGCGATATTCGTGGATCTTGACAGCATAGGGCTGGGCGAAGATTTCGTTAGGAAAATCGACGAAGCCGTGTCATCCTGCGGCGTGCTAGTCGCGCTGATCGACCGGAACTGGATCTCTGTTAAAGACGCGAACGGTCGCCGCCTGGATAATCCGAAAGACTTCGTTCGGCTGGAAATCGCAACAGCATTAAAGCGGGGGATCTGCGTGATTCCGGCGCTTTTGAACGACGCACCCATTCCTGCCGCCGAGCAATTGCCAGAAGACCTAGCCCCGCTCAGCACACGCCGCGCACTTCGGATCAGCGACGAAAACCTGGACTACAATGTGAGCCAACTCAGTGAGGCCGTCGAACGCGAGTTCTCTCAACACGGGGCAGGGAACAATGCCGTGGCGCGGACCACAACTGCAGGCAATGACCGTGCGGAAAGTGTGCCGCCGCGCTCCCGCTGGCGCAATCTTCTCGACCTATTAAGCAATCCCAAGCCAAAGAGCCAAGTGATTCTTACGCTAGTGGCTATCGCCGTTTGCGCCTTAGCCCAATTCCTCGGTTCGACTCACAACATCAACCATTTCCTGTTACATCAATTTGGTTTCCAGGTCGCGAAGGACATAGCCATTGCCCTGCTGGTCCTAACGATTGCGGCCTATGGATTCGGCTTCACGTCACTTTACACGGCGCGGCCAAAACTACATAAGTTTTGGCTCGTTTCGGCCTTGCTTGCCTGTTTTACGGCCGCGGTCTTCGCGAATCTGATGTTCAAGCCGTGGCCGAAACTGGATGCGCTGCTGAAGCGGGAAGTCTCGGTCTGGGTGGATCGTATTTTCGAGAACCAGGATGAAAGCGGCGGAATTCGGGAGGATCTTCGATCACCGAATTCAAGCACCGGAGTGTGGACCACCGCGCAATGCCTGGAAGGGGTTCTACTAAATCGGGAGCTTGCGAAACAGCATGCCGATCAGGTGCGTGCCGCATTTCACTATATCGAGCAAAATCGGCACAAAAAGCCGAACCAGCCAGAGGATGGCTGGGGCTACACATTGGGTGCCCCCCGCACGGTGACGGAGATTTCCGCGTGGGTGGCCCTCGCGTATCTGCAGTCTTTCCAGGATGAAATTTGGGACGACAAGCAGAAAGCGGAGGTGCTTTCCAATATCGAACGGGAATTGCGGCTGATAGGTGATAGGCAAGATCCGTCCGGTGGCTGGACGCCCATTCTGCAGAAAGGGCCAAGCCTGACGCGAACCTACTCCACGCTGATGGCGGTGTGGAGCTACGTCGAGGCGGGGAAGATTCCTGCCTTGCGAGAGCGTCTGGGACCACAGTATGAAACACGCCTTCGCAATGGCGTTCAATGGCTCCTCAACACGTATCAGCGGGATGACGGATGGCTTCCGAACCCGAATCGCAAAGGCCAGGAAGAACAGTTCCCCGGCCTAACGGCCCATGTCCTCTTCGTGTTGTCACTGGCTGAGGCGGAGAACCCATCTCTCGCATCCGAGGGTGTTCTGAAAGAAGCCAAATCTGCATTCCTGAAACAACGCAATCTGGTGAATTTTCCGGTTGGTTCGGACACCGCAGTTCCGAGTGGCGACGTGCATCTGACCGACGAGTTCACGGCCGAAGGAATGCAATTCCTCTGGTATCCTTGGGCGGTGAGCGCGTACAAAGGCCTTTCCGACGATCTCACCCTTACGCAACGCGAGCGGAATGCAGCCAAAGATGATTTGGAACAGATGCTTTCCCGGTTCGACGAAGTATCCCATCGCTTAGAGGCAGGCCAAACATTCATGCTGGCTGAAAACCTGGTCGGCGTGTCCGAGGCCTCGACCGTATCCTCTGCTCCGCAACAGCCGTGAAGGCTGCTTCACCTGTGCACCCTTTCGGCACGCCGGCGATTCAGGAACTTTATAAGCACCATCCGTTGCGCGAGAACCGGATTCTCGCACGCATTCTGGCGAGCCGCGGAACGCTCGAAGGGATCACGGAGCTGGATCTCGCAGAAGATCCAGAGACGGAAATCACCGACCAAAACCATGTGGGCGGTACACGATTTGTAGAGGAAATGGCGCGCATGAGCGGCATCGGACCTACGAGCCATGTGCTGGATCTCGGTTCAGGTTTGGGGGGATCCGCACGATACCTGGCGCACAAGTACGGTTGCCACGTACACGGCATCGACCTGAGTCCGGAAAGGTGCCGCGGGGCCGAATCTCTAACGCGGCTGGTTGGCTTGCAGCACCTGGTCACGTTCGAGTTCGGAGACATAACGGAGCTCCCGCTGCCGTCGACCCCATTCGATGTTTTGTGGGACCAGGGGAGTTGGGTACATCTTGCGGATAAGCAACGATTCATCCGCAGATGGGCTCCCTGCCTGAGAACGGGCGGGTACATCGCCGCAGAAGACGCCTATCTGAAGCGCGCGCCGAACTCGAGCCTCGAGACAGAGCTTCTGGAAGCTCTTGAACAGAGCTGGATGTCACGTTTGGTGGACCAGCAAGTATGGACGGATGCGCTCACGAATGAGGGTTTTGAGATCGAAACGGTAGAGGATCTCTCGACCGCTTTGCGCGATTCCTCAGCCAGGCTGATGGAGATCGATAAACGAGCAAATCCGGAAGAGGTTCCTGAAAGCGAGAAGGCAAGCTGGCGCAATGCGATTCAACTCACCGAGTCGGGCCTGCTCGGGTATTTCCGAATTATGGCGCGGCGAGCTTAAAACAGCAGCTTCAGCGCGAACTGGATCTGCCGCGCCGGATAGGTGGTGCGGATGGTTCCGAACGCTGAACTCGTGCTGATGGCCGTCGGCAATCCGAAGTTGGTGTGATTCAGAACGTTGAAAAACTCCGACCGGAACTGCAGCGATGTCCTCTCCCAGATATGGAAGTTCTTGTCCGCCGCCAGATCCCACTGCTCCAGCCCCGGCGCGCGGAATGCGTTGCGGCCAGCGTTGCCGAACGGACTGCTGGCGGGCGGCGTGGTGAAACGTGTAGCCCGCGAAATAGTTGTTCACCATTGCGCGCTTTGCTCTGGCTAACGGCGCTGCCGGAAACATTCGGGCGCAGGATCAGCTTCGCCGCGATAGTCGTTCGTCAGTCCGGTGACGTCATTCGCGGTCGAAGGCGAGTAAGACACATCGATCGGCGTGCCCGTATTCGCGGTGTTGATGGAGTTCAGTTCCCATCCGCCCACAACGGCATCGAACACGGGATTCATGCTCGACGCCGAACTTGCGGCCTTTGCCGAACGGAAGCTGGTAGACCACGCTGGTGACGTTGATGAACTCCACATCGAAGCTGGAGGGCCCGCGTTCCGCCGCCAGGTCGCGAATGTTCTGCGGATTGGCTTCGTAGTAACCGGCGTAATATTCGAGCGCCTGCTCGGAATCGCCCAGCGCCTTCGACCAGGTGAACGAATTCAGGAAGTAAAGGCCGGCTGCCGAAGCGGTGTTCCAGGCGGGCGGAAAAGCCGTTGTAATCGTTGTTGCCGGCCGGATCGAGCCAGGTGATCGCGCCGAAGCTCTGGATCGGCCGGCGCGCCTGCACGCCCAGCGTCTGGCCCGGCAGATTCGGGTAAGGCCTGATTGTAATCCGCGATGATCGGCAGCCGCAAGCTGTGGTTGCCGTTATAGGCGACTTCCAACACTGTGTCCTGCGTGAGTTCCCGCTGCACCGAAAAGAACCAGGACTGAATATACGGCCAGCGCGTATTCGCCGGAATATAATCGATGTTCGAGACGATCGGATTGAAGTTGGCAGGATTCGCGATGCCCGTGGTGAAGCTGTTCTGCGTGGTCAGGAAAGTCGAGGGCACGGCGCCGCCCGCCGGGATCGATTGCGTTGACAATCCGAACAGCGCCTGCGGAGCATTGATGCCCTCCTGCGCGCTTCCCGGGCGGTTGAAGAACGAATAGCTGATGCCGTATCCGCCGCGCATAACGGTCTTCGGCGTGACGCTGTAGGCGAAGCCGAGGCGCGGGCCGAAATCCTTGTAATCGGGATGCACCAGCGCGCGGTTGTACAAACTGCCGTTGGTCGCCTCTGCATCAGCGTGTTGGTGGCGGGATCGAAGTTCGTCCAGTTGTTGTCGCGCTCCCAGATCGGCGTCGCGAATTCCCAGCGCAGGCCGAGGTTCAGCGTCAGCTTCGAGGTCACGCGCCAATCGTCCTGAACGTAAAGCGCGTGGATGTGCTGGCGCAGATTGGTGACCAAGTTGTTGCCGAGCTGAATCGTGCTGGGAAGGCCGAAGATAAAATCGGCGAGATTGTAGCTGGTGGAATCGCTCGCGATCGTGCAGTCCGGAGGCTGCCCCAGATGCGCGCAGGTCGGTTTGCTGAACTGGCCGGCGTAGGTGTCGGCGCCGTACAGCGGATTGACATCCAGAACCTCGGTGCGGATGGCCACGAATTCATAGCCCATCTTGATGGCGTGGCGGCCCTGTATCATCGAGAAATTGAGTTTGGGATCGAAGGAGGTCGGATTCTGGAACTGCGGATTGCTGGTTTGGCGGCCCAGCTGCGAGAAGCCGCTGATGGTTTGCGAATTCAACCCGCCGGTCAGATTGGGCGAGGTCGGCAGCCCGGGGATGCCATAGAGCTGCTGCATGCTGGGGCCGCCCAGATAGCGGAGGAACTTTTCCGGCCAGAACGTGATCGAAGCCGAAGCGCGCTTCGAGCAATGAGTCGGCGTAACCGTCCAGGTGTAGCCGGTCGCCGCTTGCTGCTGGATGGCATGGATGTAGCCGTTGCCGTTTCCGCCCGAAGGCCCGGAAATGTCGGGCTGATAATACTGCAGATCCTTGCGCTGGCTGAAGCGCAGGAACGCGGTCATCTTGTCGTTGATCTGGTAGTCGAGTTTCGCGTCGTACTTGTCGCTGTAATCGCGAACCAGCAGCAGCGCTTCGTAGATTGTTGGAGCGGCCGGGACCGTTCGGGGCGGGCAGCCCGCTCAACACCTGCGCCGCAAACGGATTCAGCGCGCTGACGGGAATCTGCGTGTTGGCCGGATAAACGGTCTGGTTCAGCGGATCATACACGGCGACGGGCAGAATGCCGCTGCGGTCGGTCAGCGTTGGGAATGGAATCGAAATTCAGATATCGCTGCAACTGCCGGAAGCCTTCGTAATCGCGCGAAGAAGAACAGCTTGTTCTTGATGATCGGGCCGCCGATAGTGACTCCGAACTGGTTGCGCTGCAGCGTCGGCTTTTGAAAAACGGCCGGGCTGAAAGTGAATCCGGTCGCGTTCAGAGTCGGTGTTGCGCAGAAACTCGTAAGCCGTGCCGTGAAACTCGTTCGTTCCGGAACGCATGGCCGCGTTGATCACGCCGCCGCCGACGCGGCCGTATTCCGCGCTGAAGTTGCTGGTGATCACTTTGAATTCGGCAAGCGCATCGGGCGAAGGCTGCACCACTTGGCTCGAATAGCCCTGGTTGCTGGGCGAATAGGCGTTGTTATCCAGCCCGTCCAGCAGGAAATTGTTATAGGTGCTGCGCATGCCGTTCACGTTGAACGCGCCTTCGCGCGGCGTGCCGGTGGCCGAAAACAAGACCGACATGGGCGAACGATGCACGTTCGTGGAAAGCAGCGCGAGATCGGAATAATTGCGGCCGTTCAGAGGCAGCTCGACAATCTGCTGCGTGTTGATCACCTGCCCGTGTTCGCTCGAGTCGGTTTCGAGCACCTCGGCGGCGCCTTGCACGTTGATGGTCTGGCTGACTGCGCCGACCTGCATGGTGACGTCGACGCGCTGGCGCGCATTCACCGTCACGTTGATACCGGAGGTTTTGAAGGTTTCGAAGCCGGCGAGCTCGGCCGTAACGGTGTATCGACCTACGTGGACGTTGAAGAAATCGTAATCGCCGGCATCGTCTGAAAAGGTTTTTACTTGGACGCCGGTTTCCTCATTGGTCAGAGTTACGCGTTGCGTGGCGCACGGCCGCGCCAGATGGATCGCGAACGGTGCCGAGGACTTCGGCCGTTTCAAACTGAGCGAAAACGCACGAAGCAAAAAGAAGACAATCCCAAAACGAGTTTCATAGCTTGATTCATATAGATCGATCCATTATGTACCGCCGAACACGCCGACTGTATCAAAAACATAAATAGTATGTTACGGGCGTGTCAAGCGGGCACGGGCACAGGTCACCCTGGCTGCATGTTTCGCGGTCGATGTCTGTGAATCATTTTGTTTTTCAGGCGGCTTCTGAGGCTCTTTTTGCCGAACGAACTCAATTTCGGGTGACGCGGGGTCGATTTAGCGGTTGGTTTCAGCGATTCATCGATTGTCTGCGAGACGAAGCCATGCTTTGCGGATGAACGCCGGGCGCTGTGCGAAACGAAGCCACGAGCCTGCTCTTTCTTCAGTTTCATGAGTGTACGTCAGTGCTTTATGGAAGGCGCGCTCGTGGGTGGTGTGATAGCGCATATATAAGGACAGGCGTTTGTCGTCGACGCCTTCGTCGGTGAAGCATTCGTTTTGAAGGCGCAGAGCGCGTTGGGCGAGCCAGTAGGATTGCGCCATTTCGTTGACCAGGAGCTCTTCGGTCGGGCCGCCGGGTTGGTGCTCGTCCAGAAGCGCGTGAGGAGGGCTTCGAAGGCGGCGGGATCTTCGCCGGGATGATGAGTTGGCCGGAGGCGAGGCCGTGCTTCAGCGAATTGCGAGACGAAGCCAATTTTCCCTGCGGCCGTGACGAGGACCGGTGCTGTGTTGCGCATTTTGGCGGTTGATTTCGGCGCGACGTGAGTCTTGCGTGAAGCGAAGTCGACTTCGTTGAGAAGGCGGGCTCGGCCGGCGTGATTGCGAAACGAAGCCAGGAGTTCGTGAGCGCTCCTTTACAGTCGCGGTTCTGATCGAGGGCTTGGCGACATCATGGGCAGCTAGACTTCAGAGCGGCGGCCGGCGATGAACGCGGTCGCGCATGGCGTTGGCCTCGGCCATGAGTTCCGCTGAGAATTCTTCTTCGAGCGGAAGATCGTGCAGTTCGATAGCCAGCCTGTTTGTTCCGTCTCATTTCGGCCTTCTTTGCTTTGCGCTCAGCAGTGCGGCGCTCGGTTCGAGCTTGGCGAGGTGTCATGACGTGCTCCCTTTTGACAAATAGAAAAGGCAAGAGACGGCGCAAAGGCCGTTCTTGCCCGGTTCGAGCGTAACGCGCGAGAGCAAGGCCGAGGGGATCACGCGAGGGGATGTATCGGCTGTAAATAGATAAAAAGAAGTGAAGTTGGGACTGCGCGGAATTATTTTGCTGCCTTGTGACCGAAAAGGTGCGGTCACGGGGGATACGCTGTTGGAAGTTGTTAGGGCAGGACCAGAAGCGTGATCCTTGGCCG
>CAWFWH010000049.1:0-29779 GCA_963819405.1 uncultured Acidobacteriaceae bacterium
ATGGTATATTTGCGCCCGAGAGATGGAGGCAAAGAGGATTCGCAAACGGAGAGTGATCCTGTTTTTATTTATGTTGATGTTCGGGCTGGTGCCGCTCTTGAATAGCTTAGGTAACCCGCGCCTCGAAGGCCTCCATGGGTCTGACTTCGTGCAACTCATTGCCTCGGGCCTATGCTTCGGATTCGGCTTCGGGGTGCTGTTCGGCGGCCGCAAGTTTCCAGGCGAGTAGCGTCGGAAGCCGCATGGCTCATTCGTATCGCAGGGCGACAATTGGATCTACCAGGGCTGCTTTCAATGCGGGTCCCCAGCACGCGAGCAAGGCGATTACGGCGAGCGAGGTGGCTACTACCAAGAATGTCGGCGGGTCGTTCGGCTTCACTCCGTAGAGCAGGCTTGCCATCAGGCGAGTCAGTCCCAGAGCTGCCAGCAACCCGGCTACGATTCCTGCCAGCGTGATCGCCATGCCTTGCCGGATTACCATGCCAACCACTTCAAGGCGCTGAGCGCCAAGCGCCATACGTATGCCAATCTCATGTGTGCGCTGCGCGACCGAGTACGCGATTACGCCGTAAATTCCGATCATCGCAAGCAGTAGCGCGGCTGCAGCGAACGAGCTCAGCAGAAACATATTGAAACGGCGTGGAGCAATGGAGTCCGCGAGTTCCTGTTCGAGAGTCTCGATTCGATATGCGGGTACATTCTGGTCGATACCGGAAATCAACTTGCGGATCTCCGGCGCCATCGGCTTCGGATCGCCAGACATTCGAACCATCGCTGTCACCAGCGAGATACGCGGCGACATCTGATAGGCTGCGTAGATTTGGGGAACCGGTTCGGCATCGAGCTTCGAGACTTTGAAGTTAGGGACAATTCCGACAATCCTCGCGCTGAGAAGAGCTGCATGGATGTGCTTGCCAATGAGATTCCCGGCGGTGGTCACTCTGCGCGCAAAACTTTCGTTAACCACGACGACATCCAGCGACTCGTTCTCGGTTGGCCAGTGTCCTTCGAGAAGTGACACGCCCATCGCACGAAGGTAGCCGGGCGAGACGTATTCAATCGCGGCGAACGGTTGGTTATCGGGCGGGGCACCCTCCACTGTGATGGTCGTATTAAAGGTCGAACAATGAATGCCTGCTACCTGCACGCCCGGTACGCTCTCGATACGATGGAACAACTCATCGATATACGCGTGCTGCTGCGGCCAGGTCTGGTACTGAGGACCGGAAAGCGAAATCTTTGTGACGAGGATCTTCTCTGGCGCGAATCCTGGCGGGAAGGCGTTCATGCGCCAGAAACTCTTGAGCATCAGGCCGGCTCCGCTCAGTAATACGACCGCCATCGCCACTTCCAAAGCAACGAGCACTTCGCGCAGGCGGAGGCGGCCAGCGGACGCGGAGGATGTTGCCGTCTCCTGTTTTAAGCTGTCATGCACATGGGCTCTCCATAGGGAGGTCGCGGGACCTAGCCCGAAGAGGACGGCCGCCAAGAGCGAAACGGCCAGAGTGAACAGCAAGACCCAACCATCGATTCTGGTTTCGCTCAGACGTGGAACCGCGCCTGACCCAAGCCGGACCATGATGGCTATCGCCCATCTTGCGAGCACCAACCCTGCTGCAGCTCCAGCGAGCGCCGATAGAATGCTCTCTGTGAGGAACTGTCGCATCAGACGCGATCGTGCAGCGCCCAGTGCTGCGCGGATCGCAATTTCTTGTTGCCGCGCGGATGCTCGCGCCAGAAGTAAATTCGCAACATTGGCGCATACAATTAGCAGGACAAAGCCCACTGCTCCTGCCAGCACTAGCAACGCGGGCCGCACATTTCCTATTAGTTTTTTTTGAAGCGGCTGAACACGCAAAGCGCTATGCATGTGGTACCGCACCGAACGCTCGTAAATCGCCTGCAGTTCTGCTCGCCCGCGCTCAAACGGAACGTCAGACTTCAGTTTTCCCACTACGAAAAAATTAGGCGGCGTTGGACCGAGCGTTTGTATGACCTTTTCCCAACTCCCTAGCCGATAAGCCGAACTAGGCAACTTTGGGACCGCGTTAGGGACGGCAATGTAGGCGTCGATGTCTCTTTGATCGTCGTCGGAGTAAAGCTGTTGTGGAAAGAGGAAGCGGAAACTCTTCGGCAGCACGCCAGTGATATGGAACGGATAGCCATCTACCGCGACCGTTTTCCCAATCACGCGCGGATCGCTATTAAACCTCCGCTCAAAGAGTTGCCAGGAGAGCACCATCGCATGCGGCTCACCAAGGCTAAATAGCCGGCCAAAGGCGGGTTGGGCTCCAGTGATGCTCCAAAAATCGCCGGTAAGGGACGCAATCCTTTCCGCAGCGCCGTCGCCTCCATAGACAAGGGCGAGATCCTGATTGCCATAAGCAGTCATGCTCTGGAATGAGGGCGCGTGCTCTTTGAAAGCAGCATAATCGCTGGGCACGACCCTTGTGTCGTGTTCGCTCTGATAGCCGGTGTCATAGGTGGCCACCCAGATCAGCCGGTCAGGATCTGGATACGCGATGTGATGCAAGAGGGCCGCATCCATGACACTGAACATTGCGGTGTTCATCCCGATTCCCAGAGCGAGCGTCAGAATGACCACCGTGCTAAATCCCGGATTTCGCCGAAGCATGCGGAAGCCGTAGGAGATGTCTTGCAATAATTGCTCGAACCAAACCGCGTTCCAGACTGCCCGTGTGTCCTCTCTTATGCGCGTCATATTGCCGAATTTGCGTAGCGCGGCAGAGCGCGCCTCTTCGGGGCTCATCCCGCGTTCGATATTGTCGCGGGTTTCGTGCTCGATGTACTCCTGGATCTCCTCATCGAGAAAATCGGGCCAACGCTTGCCGCAAAACCCGCATTTCATACCCCGTTCTCCTGTTGTGCTGGTCTGAGGATGCGTCCGATCGCGCGCACGAGCTTGTCCCATTTCGTCGTTTCGATTTCGAGTTGCTTTCGGCCTTTGGCGGTTAATCGGTAATACTTGGCCCGGCGATTATTTTCCGACGTACCTTCCGCAGCCGATATCCAGCCTCTCTTGATCAGTCGATGGAGCGCGGGATAGAGAGATCCCTGCTCTACCTGGAGCACCTCCTCGGAATTCATCTCAATCGATTTAGCGACCGCGTGGCCGTGGGCAGGTCCTAGCAGGAGAGTACGGAGAATCAGCAGGTCGAGGGTGCCTTGGAGCAACTCAGTGCGATCATTCTCGGCGCGGCGAGTAGACATTCTAGGTGAAGCATACGCTCACTCAGGTAGATTGTCAAGGTGAGAAAGGCTACTAGGGGCAGAGGCTCGCCGGATCATTGTTGCGCGACAACTGGCTCAAGCCGGTGGCCTGCTTGCGGCCGGCGATTACGAAGGTGTGGTTTCGGCGACGGAGGGTTTCACGGGAGCGGACTTGAAACGAGTGGTGGAGGACGCCAAGAGCCTGCTCGCTTTCGATCGCGCGAACGGCGCCCAGGAATTAGGAAGCGAGAGTTATCTACTTCGAGCAATCGAAGATGTGGCGCTCAATAAGAAGCGCTACGCGGAAGCCGAGATCGGGAGCTTCTCGTTCAATTCGGATGTATCCGATTCTGAGTGACCCTGGGTCATTTGACTCGGCACATTGCGACCGGATCATCGAATACAGGCTGCAACGATACAAAACGTCTGGGCTCCTGACTTTCACAAGCAAGTCATGCTCGGGACCGCGAGCAATGTACACTCCAGCCAATTAGGAATTTCGGCAATTATGCCCATGTTATCGAAAAACTTAGGATGATATGCTCTCGGCAAGCCTGGTCCGGCTTGCACACGCGGGGAACACATGAAAGGGAGCGCTGGTGTTATTGCCTTTTGGTCCTTGGCAGCTATGCTCGGGCCATCGCCGGCGGACGCCTCGAATTGTGTGCGCCTAGCGCAAATTGCGCTGAAAGACACAACGATTACTCTGGCCCAGGAGATAGACGCGGGAGCGTTCGTACCGTCCAACGCGGAACCAAGAGCGGCGGAATTGTTCAAAGCCCTGCCCGCATTCTGCCGAGTGGCCGGCGCGATGAAGCCAACGGCAGATTCGAACATCGAATTCGAGGTTTGGCTGCCCGTTTCAGGATGGAATGGAAAATTCCAGGGCGTGGGCAATGGCGGGTTTGCCGGACACATTAACTATGCCGATGACGGGATGGTACAGGCGGTCTCACGCGGATACGCGACGGCTTCGACCGACACAGGGCACAAGGCAACTACCGAAGGCGCTGCGTGGGCGCTGGGCCATCCGGAGAAGATCGTCGATTTTGGGTACCGTGCGATGCATCTGACCACGGAGAACGCGAAGGCGATCGTCCGTGAGTTCTACGGGAGCAGTCCGCGGCGATCGTATTTCGCCAGTTGCTCGAACGGAGGCCGCGAAGCGCTGATGGAAGCCCAGCGTTTTCCCGGTGATTACGACGGCATTCTCGCTGGCGCCCCGGCGTATTTCTGGACGCATCTCTTGGCTGAGGCGGTGTGGAACTCTCAAGCGACCTTGGCGGATGCTGCCAGCTATATTCCCCCGGCTAAGCTGGCGGCGATTGAAGCTGGGACACTGGCAGCATGCGACGCGCTGGACGGGGTGAAGGATGGCGTGATCGATAATCCGGCGAAATGTAAGTTCGATGCATCGACTCTGCTTTGCCGCGGTCCAGAGTCGGACAGTTGCTTAACGCAGCCGCAGGTGACGGCACTCAAAAAAATCTATGAGGGGCCGAGGAATTCGCGCGGTGAACAGATTCATTTCGGCGATTTGCCGGGCGCCGAGACGGGAGGTGGAGGTTGGGAGACATGGATCACCGGGAAGACGCCGGGCACGAGCCTCCAATATTTCTTCGGAACCAACTTCTTCCGATACATGATGTTCAACAATCCGAATTGGGATTTTCGAGCGCTGAACTTCGATCGTGATATCGGGCCGACCGACGGCAAACTGGCGCCAGTTCTGAATGCCACGGACGCGAATCTGAAGGCCTTCAGAGATCATGGCGGGAAGTTGATTCTTTACCATGGATGGGCTGACCCCGCAATTTCGCCGCAGGACAGTGTGAGTTACTACAACTCCGTGGTAGCCAAGATGGGCCGGGAAAGCACGGATTCGTTTGTGCGCCTTTACATGTTGCCCGGGATACAACATTGCGGCGGAGGACCGGGTCTGGACATTCCCAACTCACTACGCCGATTGGAAATCGCGCGCGATCCGGACCGCGATGTTGTCAGCGCACTGGAGCGTTGGGTTGAGCGCGGAGTGGCGCCAAAGACAATCATCGCCACGAAATATAGAGATGAGGGGAATGCGACGAGCGGAGTTGTCCGGACACGGCCGCTTTGTGCTTATCCGGAGACAGCGCACTACAAGGGTTCGGGTAACACCGACGACGCGGCGAACTTCGTTTGCACGGCGAAGTGAGAGTAGCGAGGGGACACGCCTGCGTTTTAGAACGCAGGTAGAAAACGGACAAAAAGCCCGCAGTGTCCCCGAGCGGCTTTTCAGGAAACGATCCGCAGAGGCTGGATTTTTAGACCAGGGCTACTTGTTCGGCCTGAAGGCCTTTGGGGCCATTCTTGACGACAAAGGAAACGCGCGCTCCTTCATCGAGGCTCCGATAGCCGGACGCCTCGATTGCGGAGAAATGGACGAATACATCCTCGCCATTTTCGCGTTGGATGAATCCAAAACCCTTCGAAGCATTGAACCACTTTACGGTTCCAGTTTCTTTCATATGTTCTCTCTTTCTGCTACAGAAAACCTAACGATCAATTGAGGAAATCTAGGACTGCATACCGTCGAAAGGTGGGCCGTACCAAGTGAGTTCAAGTGACAGGAAGGAATCTAAGTGCTCCTATAAAGATAACTGGCGATGGGCGTTCTGTCAAATTAAGAATTTTGATCGGTTTTACGACTGCACTTTACGGATGACGCTTCCGAGCTTTGCGTGCTCGTCCGGAGTCATTCGAATGTGCTCTCCGGTCGTAGGGACGGGAGGCGGTTGACTCTTATTACCGGCAATCTTTTCAGACATAGCTCGATTCTGAGCGATGCGAGCGGTAGTCCGTTCCGCAGGGGTCATCAGGTGATATGGTTTACTCATTGGGCTTTCTACCATCATCTCGCATGTGATCCGCGAGAATCCGCCCAATATGTCAGGCTTAAGCTAAAAAAGAGCCTTCCCCGTGCGGGTCACCGTCTCACATAACAAGTCCAAACAGGACGTCATCCGGGCGGTCGATCGTTCGTTTGACGATCTCTTTAGTGGGCTCGGTGTCATTCCGCTGCAGATCGCGAACGAGCGAAGGAGCTGGCAAGGGGAAACGTTGAGTTTTTCGTTTACGGCTAAGGTGGGGGTGCTAAGTGCGCCGATCAAAGGTACGGTCGAGGTCACCGACAAGGACCTTACCATAGATGCCGATCTGGGCCTATTGGAAAAGCTGTTTCCGGCGAAACAAGCGCGCACGGCGATCGAGGGCAGGATTCGAGGGCTCCTGAAGTAGCCTTTTCGCCTGGTTGCTCGTTCCGCCGCAGGACGTAATGGGAGCGTTTACGAGCAGAATGAGGGAGCGGCATTTTGGGATGGCTCATGCAGAGGCCGCTTGTCGTTATGAGCAAATGCTCACTGGTTGCCGAGCCGTTCGAGGCGCGTCCCTCGGCGCAAGTTTCGGAGGTATTCCTGAGTATCCAGGTGGTCCCGGCGGCGCTTTCGGGTGCCAACAAAGTTCTGCATCGCTTTCTTTCGTTTGATGAATCGGCGGCATTGCATGCGCTTTAATCGTAAACTAATTAAGACAGAATTTTGACCAAGTTCAGCGAGGCGCTTGGGGGCGATGCGGCGGTAACTGTCGCTGACTAGTTCGGTCACCTCGTCCCAGTCGATATCGCCAATATCCAGGCGAAGCGCAACCCAGCCTTTGGGTCCAATGTACGCGGGCAGGTAGAATCTGCCGGGTTGAGCAGCGACGAGCAAAGAGTTATCGCCGGGCGCGACTTTGCAGGTGACCGCGACGATGCCGTCACCATGATGGTCACTGAGATAATACGCGAAAGTCTTTTTTCTGACCAGAAAGGCTGCGTGGCTGCCGCTCAAACGGCGGGTCGCCTCCGGGAGCGCGAGGCAGATCTTCGTGAGGTGCGCGAGGCGTGGATCTTCAGGCATCAACGGTTGAATGGATCTTCGTTGATCCAATGGAAGCCGCGGCTCGTCAGCAGGAACTGCGTCGTCTTATAGCGATGGAACTGGACGACGACCGGATTGTTGTCTAACTTGCCGCGTAACACAATGTGCTGATCGTCGGGCTGAGTATAAGTGAACTCTCCGGTTTGCTTGGTTCGGCGGCTGGTCGAGTTTGAGCTCGTGCTTCGGCTCTTGATATGTCGTTTGAAAGCTGACGGCATCGCCTCCCTCAGTGCGGACAACCAGGTATGCCGGGGATTCTACAACGATCCGGCGCCAACGCGAGTCTTCAGGAATTGAGGTAGAAACCGATCGGTCGTGCGAGAAGCTGTCTACGTCCCAAACACCATACAACGAAGGACGCTTGACCTGCGCGTGTTCGCTGTTTGAGCATTTGGTACCCGCTCGAGATGTTGCTGTATAGAACTGAGACGATCACAAGAACTTGGAGCACAATGGCCGCAGTGCGCAACCAGCGGCGCTCAAATTTAGGCAGCCAGAGGCCCTGCAGACGGGACACGCGATGCAGGACAAAAAAGTTCCATAGCGCGGCCGCATCAGGAAGCAACAGAAAGAGCGACATGAGCAGAATGTGCAACGAATAGAGCTTTACCGGAACGTCATAGCAGAAATTCAGCATAACGATATTCAGCATGACCGCTGCAGCGGCGAGCGCGCCGAGGCTTGTTGTTCGACGAAACAACAGCAGCACGCCGGCCGTTACTTCGGCTAATCCGCCGAATATCGTGTACGCAGTGGATGCGCCCATGAAAGTCCACAACAGATTCATCGGAGACGCTTCGCCGTAAGTTTCGGTGAGCGTGAACAGGCGCGGTGGAATGAACTGCAGCGGGAAGACTTTCGCGAATCCGTAGGCCAGCAGCGTAAACGCAAGCGTGAAGCGAACCACTAACCGAAGCCAAGCGTATAAGGCGCGGTAGTTTGGCCGATGGCGGTCAAGAATGGACCAAACAACGGTCGCGAAGATCGCTATCACGGCGAAACAGAAGACTTGAACGTAATCGAGCGTTGTGTCGCCGCTACCGGTTGGGTGATAGCGGGTAATAGGCCCGGTCAGGTGAAAAATGTGGATCGCAACCCAGGGGCACAGCGCATGCCATGGAGCTTCGGCCCAATTCGTTAAGCGTTCAGCACCGGCAGGAATGGCGGCTAGCAGACTTACGCGCCCGTTACCCGGCAAGCAGTAGAGAATCAGGTAAGCAAATGCAAAGCGGAAAGCCATCCGTTCGAGAAGGCTCCAGCGCCTTACTTGGGGCGAGAGGGAAGTAAGCGGAGCGCCGTGTTCCAGCTCTGGGCTGGGAGCTTGGGCTTCTAGCATCAGTGGTACACCGTAAAAATAGTGTAGTAATCTCCAGGGTATGCGGCTTGCTTCTTTGTCGTTTGTGACTGCTGCTATTCCGGCACGCATTCACCGAAAGTCTGAATGGAAACCGTCGGGGGTGGTGACGGCGCGTCAACAGACTTGAGGGTTCATCACTTCTGTTAAACCAGACTGATGGACTGGTTTAAGGAGGGCGCATGGATACTGTCGGTGCATTCGAGGCGAAAACGCATCTCGGGGAATTGCTCGACCGGGTGGAGCGCGGCGAGTCGGTGACCATCACCCGGCACGGCAAGCCCGTCGCGCAACTGGTTCCCACCGTGCCCGCGCAAAAGCGCAACCGCGCCGACGTCATTCGCGACCTGCTTGAGTTCGGAAAGGGCCGAAAGCTTGAGGGCATGAGCATCCGCGACATGATTGAAGAAGGCCGCCGTCTTTGACGGCGCTCGTGGTCGATGCCTCGCTGACGGCCGCCTGGTGCTTCGAGGGTGAAGCCACCAAGTACGCCCGCCACATTCTGCGCCGCGCCGAGCATATCCATTTCTTCGTTCCGGCCATCTGACCCGTCGAGATGGTCAATGTGCTGCTGGTGAATGAACGCCGCAAGCGCATCACCGCCGCCAACACCGCCCGCGCGGTCACGCTGTTTAACGAACTGGCGAGTCAGGTGGACCGGCCGCCGAGTTTGCAGCCGTTCGATGCGACCTTGCTTCTGGCGCGGGCGCACAGCCTAAGCTCCTACGATGCCTCCTATCTGGAACTGGCGCTGCGCGAGGGACTGCCGCTTGCCACGCTCGATACGCAGATGCGGGATGCCGCGAGCGCGGCGGGGGTACAGCTCTATGCCGGATAGTCCGACCGGCACCGCTGAGCTGGAACCCATCACCCTCGCGTTCTCCGGCGGTCGATGCTGTCGCACAATGTAAAGCCGATGATCTCGACGAATCCGCCGCGATAGTGATCTTTCGTTGCCAATGACGACTTTGCCATCTTTCATCACGGCGCGGAACGAACGCTGCGCACCGTTCTGTTCAACGATGTCGGCTCGTAGGGCCATCCATACTTCAATTGTTCACGAATTCTTTACGTGACTTTGACTCTGGCGTGCTGTACGATTCTTTAATAACGGAGGGTCGATGAGGTCTTTAGCTGCTTATTTGATGCTGCTTGCCGGTACGGCGACAGGGTTTGCGCAAGTCACCACGAGCCGGCTGGACGGCACGGTGACAGACGCCCAGGGCGCGACGATAGCGGGTGCCGACGTTCAGGTTATCAACATCGCGCAAAACCAGACCCTGAACGCGAAGACTGACGAAAAGGGCTATTGGGCGCTGGCCAGCATGCCTGCGGGCCTGTACAGGGTTACCGTTACGCAGAAAGGCTTCAAGACCGAAACCATCGATAACGTCAAGATCGACGCTGGCGTGCCGGCCACGGTCAATGCGACATTGCAGGTGGGCGCGTTGACGGAAACCGTGGAGGTCGCCGCAGGCGCAGAGATTTTGCAGACGGACACGGCGCAGGTGGCATCGACTCTACAGGGAACGCAAATCCACGATCTGCCGTTTACCAGCCATAACGCGACGGAGTTGATTGCTACGCAGCCAGGCACGCAGACCGCACTGGCGGTGCGGAACTCGCTCATCGAGGGGCTGCCGCAATCGACGATCAACATCACACTGGATGGAGTCAACATCCAGGACAATACCTTGAAAAGCACCGATGGGGTCTTCAACGCCGTTCAACCGCGTATCGATGCTGTGGAAGAGGTGACCATGACCACGGCAGCGGCGGGTGCCGATAGCACCGGCGAAGGCGCGGTTCAAATCAAGTTCGTAACACGCTCCGGGACAAATCAATTTCACGGCGGCTTGTTTGAACAGAACCGCAACAGCTTCTTCGAGGCCAACTACTACTTCAACAGCGTCACGGGCAACCCGCGCGACCGGCTCAACCTGAATCAGTTCGGAGGACGATTGGGTGGTCCTATCTGGAAGAACAAGCTATTCTTTTTTACTTCGTTCGAAGCTTTCCGCCTGCCGCAGTCCTTTCTGGAGACAGAGACGTGGCTGACGCCATCGGCGGTAAACGGCCTTTTTACGTATAAGGACACTAAGGGCAATGTTCAATCGGTGAACCTGTATCAATTAGCGGCTACTCGCAACGCGACCCTTCCCGGCAGCGTGCGGCAATTTCCCACCACACCCGATCCGACGCTGCAAAGCGTTTTTGCTCTGATCCAGAAGCTGACTACTTCGGGAACGGGGCAGATCTCGAGCCGCATCCCCACAGCGAACGATTACAACCGGAACAGCTTCTCGTTTCCAGACAAAGCTGTTAATAACCGTAATTTCGAAACCACGAGGCTCGATTACAACATCACGCAGAAACATCACTTGGACTTCGTTTGGAACTATCAGACGAACGTCCGGCGCCCCGACGGCTTGAACGGCACACTGGCGGTATTGCCCGGCACGGGGACGGTGCTCGGAGCTCCCGACCTGGAAGGGCAGAATTCACCATCTTTTTCGGGCAGTATCGGGCTGCGCTCGGTGTTGACGACGAACCTGACGAATGAATTCACGGGCGGCGTGCAGGGCGGAACTGCGACACTTGGGTCGGGGCTGTCTCTTGCGGATTACGGTCTGTTCAACGGATATCAGATCGGTTTCGGATTGCCGGCGCTGACGACCTCCACGACACCTACCGGCACAGCAGGGACAGCGAGCAGGGGCCTATATAAGCAACCCATACCTGGGCAGCTACACGGGTTTTGCGCCGCGCAACGCGCCCGTGAAGCAGTTCAATGACAATGTCACCTGGCAGAAAGGAAACCATCTCATCAATTTTGGCGGCAACTTCACCCAAGTGGGTTATTGGCAGGCGGCTGGGAATACCTCGTTGCTGCAGGCGGTTTTCTTCGGGCAGGCCGTTGGGGATCCGGACAACACCGGAGCGACGTCCTTGTTCACCAGCAGCACGCTGCCAGGGAGCACTCCGCAACAGCAAGCCGATGCAGCGAATCTCTACGCTGTACTGGTCGGGCGAATTGCGCAGATTACGAGCTCGGCGGTTCTGAACGAGCAAACCAAGACCTACGGGCGGAACTACACGATAGACCGCGATCGTCAACGCGAGTTCGGGCTTTACGCTCAGGATGGTTGGCATCTCGGTCCGAACCTCACTCTGAATTATGGTTTGCGCTACGACAAGCAATTCGCGTTCGAGAACCTGGATGGCCTTTATTCCACAGTGGGTCTGGCGGGACTGTATGGCGTATCCGGTGTCGGTAATTTGTTCCTGCCGGGCGTGCTTACCGGACGGCCGCCGGTGTTCTCCGAAGCGCAACCGGGTCAAGGACTGTATCATCCACGCGCGGCTTTCGATCCGACGGTGGGCTTTGCGTACAAACTGCCCAAGGCGGGAAGAGCGCTTGGATGGTTGACTGGCAAAGGGGACGCGGTATTGCGCGGCGGATTCGCGATTTCGACCATTCGCGAAGGTATGGGCACTTACAGCGCCATCTATGGAGCGAATCTAGGCAGGAGCCTGGTAACCACGGTAAGCCCTAGCACTACTCCAAGTGTCTTCCCGGCAGGGAACGCGCTTTTCCGGGATCCATCCTACCCGACCATCGCTCCGACCAACCTCGATCCCAATTTCCCAAATACCGGTTTCCCGCTTGCTATCCAAAACGGGCAAAGCGTCAACGATATCAACCCGAACATTAAGCCAGAATATGTAGAGAGCTGGAATTTCGGATTCCAACGCGAGCTCGGCCCGAATACGGTTGTCGAATTCCGCTACGTCGGAAACCACGGCGTGGGTTTGTGGCGAACCATCAATTTGAATGAAGTAAACATCTACGAGAACGGGTTTCTGAATCAGTTCGAAATAGCGCAAAATAACCTGGCGATTGCGCGGGCCAGAACGCCCACGTCAAACAATTTCGGCAATCAAGGCTTTCCCGGACAGCAGAACATTCCAATTATTTCGACCGCTCTTGGAACGACCAACGACCAGACTACAGCCACATTTCTGGTCCAAGGGCAAGCCGGCGCTGCCGCTAATGCGATCGCGACTAATGCTACCCGCATGGGGAACCTGACGAAGGCGGGGTATCCGGTAAATCTGTTCCAGGTGAATCCGATATTTGCCAACGCCAACGAGCTCACGAACGCCTCGGGCAGCACATACAATTCCGGCCAGGTAGAAGTGCGGCGCCGCCTCTCGGCGGGTCTCCAGATTCAAGGGAGCTACGTTTACTCCAAGTCGCTGACCAACGAGAACAACTTTACGCTGCGAAACATTGGGGGCGAAAAAGGGCCATCGCCGTTCGACATTCGCCACGCGTTTAAATTCACCTGGATTTACCAGCTTCCGTTCGGATCCGGCCGGGCGTTTCTGTCTGGCGGCAATCGGTTCGTGAATCGCGTTGTGAGCGGTTGGGAAATCAGCGGGGTAGGGCGATTGCAGAGCGGTACGCCTATCAATCTTCTGAGCGGACGATTGACAGTCAACCAGAACGATTCCGGCGTGGTGCTGCATAACATTACCGCCAGCCAGTTGCAGAGCATGATGGGAATTTACAAGACGAGCAACATCTCGTCTAACGGCGCAGTGACTGGGACGGTGTGGTACCTGCCCCAGTCGATCATTCAAAATTCGTTGGATGCGTTCAGTCTGGGAACCGGAACGCTGGATCCGAACGCTCCGTATATCGGACCGCCTGCGTCGCCCGGGCAGGAAGGCAATCGGATCTTCCTCTACGGTCCGTGGCTTTCGAAATGGGACGTGAGCCTGGTCAAGAGAACTCCAATCCGCGAATCGATGAATCTCGAATTTCGTGTTCAGGCGCTCAACGTTTTTAACTTCGCGAATTTTGAGCTTCCGTTGGGTGGCGGGAATCTCACCTTCGGCAGTAGCTTCGGGCAGACCACCACGGCGTTCCGGGATTTCAATAACACCAACGATCCTGGCTCGCGGACGATCGAATTCGTATTGCGATTTAACTTCTGATAGGGAATCCGCCGCGGCAGTGATCATTCGTCGCCGACGACGACTTTGCCACCTTTCATCACGGCGCGGATTTTTTCGAATGCGACGTGGATGTCTTGGAGCGGGTCGCCCTCGACGGCGATCAGGTCGGCGTAATGGCCAGGCGTCGCTGAACCGACATCCTCCGATTTGCCGAGTAGATCGGCGGCGTTAGTTGTGGCAGTTTTGAGTGCTGCTTCCGGAGTCATGCCGATCTTCACAAACCAGCCCAATTCGCGCGTGTTCTGCCCAAACATGGTATACACGGCGTCCGAGCCCATCGCGAATTTCACGCCTGCCTTGTAGGCTCGTTTCGCGGTTTCGACATTCCGGTCGATGAAATCGGTCAGGTTCTTTTTGTACGGCCCGCGGAATTGATATTCAGCGGCCGCGTCGATGTAGTAACGATTGTGATCGATGGTAGGGACGTAGTAAGTGCCGCGCTTCACCATCTCGGCGAGAGTCGCGTCATCGAGATCGACGGCATGCTCGAGTGAATCGGCGCCTGCGCGCACCGCATCTCGGCCGCCTTCCGGTCCGTAAGAGTGAATCGCGATCTTCTTGCCCATGGTGTGAGCCACCTCGACTGCGGCTTTCATCTCTTCATAAGTGAAGGTCTGCTGGGTTCCGACGTTCTCGAATCCGCCGACCGAGCCGTACATCTTGACGACGTCCGCGCCTGCGCCGATTTGGCGGCGCACCGCTTTCATAACTTCTTCGGGTGAATCGGCTGTGCCGGGCGAGGCGACGGGCGTGGTGCCGGGCCGAAAACGGCCAGAGACAGTAAGCCCGTATCCGCAAACGAACATTCGCGGCCCGACCATCGCGCCCATGTTGATGAGGTCTCGCATAGCGATATCGTTGTAGTCCTGCGAGCCGAGATCGCGCACGGTTGTCACTCCTGCTTCAAGGGTCTTGCGCGCATTTTCCTGAGCCAGGAAGACGAGCACGGCGGGCATACGAGCTTGTCCGCGTGGAAGCGTGCCGGGCTGGCGATCCCAGTAGTAGGTCATGTGAGTGTGGACATCGATCAGGCCGGGGAGTCCGTAATATCGCGACCAATCAATGAGGGTTGCGCCGGGCGGCGGGGAGGGATTGCCACCGGAGACGCTGCGAATGCGGTCGCCCTGGATGACTACCAGCGCGCCATCAATGACACGCGCGCCATCCCAAAGCTTGCCGAACCGAACGGCGACGGTGTTCTGCGCGGCGGCGGAGAGCGCGCAGGCGGCAAGAGCAACCACAGAAAAAAGTGTGCTGGTCATTTTGAGTTCTTCCAGCTTATAAGAGAGCGCTCGCGGAGAGTTTCGGAACGATTCGGTGAATAAATCGGGAACTTTCGGCTGGCAGCGTGGTAATACGCTATGAAGGCAGCGCAGATTGGCCTGCTAACGATGAGCGAACCGGAAGAACTCAGCGATGGTGATTTGCTCCGGCTTTCTGCGAATGGCCGGGACAGCGCGTTTGCGGCATTGTACAGGCGTCATCAGGGGCCAGTGTTCCGGTTTGCTTTGCACATGTCGGGGCGGACGGAAATAGCGGAAGAGGTGACGCAGGAAGTCTTTTTGACACTCATCGTTGATCCCAAGCGGTACTCGCCTGAGCGTGGGCCACTTGAGGCGTTCCTGATCGGAGTTGCCCGGAACAAGATCAGGCGGCATTCCATCCGGGAACAGGTATCGGTCACGGATCTGGGTGAACGAGAGTTTTCAGCTAGTGGACGGTTTGGATCACCGCCCGATCCGTTCGACAGTTGTTCGAGGAAGAGCGAAGCTCGTGCGCTTCGCGCGGCGATTCTCAGTCTGCCGCCGCGTTATCGGGAAGTGGTTGTGCTTTGTGAGCTGGAGGAGATGCAGTACGTCGAGGTGGCGCGCGTGCTGGGCTGTGCGATCGGCACTGTGCGATCACGCTTGCACCGGGCGAGAAATCTCATGGCCGCGAAATTGCGTAGTGCGGAGAGATGTTCGATATGAATGAGCACGATGAGTTGAGAAAACAATTTCGAGATCTGGTTAATTCTTTTCCGCGAGAAGCGGGCGAGCACGTCGAGCAGCGCCTCTTGAGCGCCTTTCGAAGCCATCACAGACGGCGAGAGCAATTGTGGATATACGCCGTAGAAACGGCGGCATCCCTAACTGTGGCTGTGGGGCTGTACTTTGCTTTGCTGAACGGCGGCACGGCAAATTGGCGAGAACGCAACGCGGCCGGAATGGCGCCTTCGCGATCGGCCGTTCGAGTGAATGGGCCCGAAGCGGATCACGATCCCGGCGCGGATTTTATTGCATTGCCGTACGCCGAGAGCGGTGTCCCGGTCGGCGAAGCCATTGTTCTGCGCGTACAGTTGCCAGTCTCGGAACTAAGTGTCTTAGGCGTGCCGGTTTCGCCTACCGCAACAGCTGTGCGCGTTGGTGCGGACGTGCTGATAGGACAGGACGGCGTCCCCCGAGCAGTGCGTTTGGTTCGGTAACGAGTTTTGTTGTCAGAAGGAGAAAGTTAAATTTATGTTCAAGCCACTCATAATTTCGGCAGTATGCGCGGTCGCGGCACTCGCTCAAACCGCGGTGCCCAATGAAGAAATGAAAGCGATTAAAATGGGCGATTATTTGATCAACTATGCGCCCATGAACGTGGCGGGTCCATTCTTGCTGGAGGGTGGATCAGTGGCCGGCGCGCCCTATTCTGCGCAGTCGAATACCCACAGATTGCAGGTGCTAGGCGACGGTAATCGAATAGAGCAGACGAATTCGTCATTTATTGCGCGAGATAGCCAGGGAAGAGTGCGAACGGAAAGAATTCTTTCGGGTGTTTCAAACAGTGGTGGTGAGTCGCCACGCATCGTCACGATAGAAGATCCCATTGGAGGATTTAATTACACGCTCGATATCGGAAGCAAGACGGCTTTCAAGATGTCGGCACCGAAACCTTCGCGGGAGATCGCCACCGCCAAAGCCCTGCGGAAATCGACACTCACTAAAAATGAAGAGCGATCGCCGCGAGCCAATGTCACCGAAACAGACCTAGGGACTCAGACCATCGACGGCGTGGTCGCTCAGGGCAGGCGTGTGACGAAAATCATTCCCGCGGGCAGCATCGGAAATGAGCAGCCTATCGTGATCACAACCGAGACGTGGTACTCGCCCGATTTGAAAGTGCTGGTCATGAGCAAGAGTAACGATCCGCGAATTGGAGAGACGACTTACAATCTCACTAATATCCAGCGAACGGAACCTTCCGCGGCGCTCTTTCAGGTGCCCCTGGATTTCACGGTGAAAGAACAACCGGGACAGGTCTTCCTCCTTCAAAAGTTCCAAGCAGCCCAAGGAAACGGCAAGCCGTAGTTCCGCGCCGTCCGTGCTGGCGGCTATGATGAAGGGCGCATGGTAAACGTCAGCACATTGGGCGATACGGGCGCTCTGGGAGAGGCCCTGGCGAAGCGGTTGCAACGCGAAGTCTTTCAAGGCGACTTCGCCGTTCAGATTGGGAGACCAAAGAACATTCGCGACGGAACACTGGTTAATTCAGGCACATTTCCACCGGACACGGAAGCGACAATGGCGCTTCTGAAGAAGCCAATCACCGCGGAAGCGACCTTAAAACTCGTGCGGTTGATCAGCGATGAATTCTGCGATTGGATCATCAATCGAGAGCAGGGCGAGCACGTGAGCAAGAAGCGCCGCGTGCTGATCATCCGTGAAGAAGGCGCGGAGCGAACCCTGCGCACGATTTTATTCGACGATGTCGGCTCATAGCGCACAGTCGGCCGAGCGCTAGCGGAATTTAGTTGCTAAGCGAAACGGCCGGTTTCCCGCTGAGCCGTTGTGCGACGTGCTCTCCCAAGCGATCCGCAAAACTTCCGTTTTCGCTGATCGTTGTATTGAAGAGCACTACCGCCGCATAATCCTCTTTCGGATTGAACAGAGCATAACTGCTATATCCGCCCGTAGCTCCGTTATGCCAATAGCTGCCAGTATTGGTTTCATAGAGCCAAGCCAGCGCGACCTTCATCGCCGGTGCCGCGTCCGCCCGTAGTTCGTGCGACATCTCGAGTGCGCTCGTCAGGGTGTCCGAAGGCGAACCCGAGGCTGCCGTGTGTCTCACGGAGTCCGGATGCAGCTGCGCCTCGAGATACGTCAACATGTCGCTCGCTGTCGATCGAATAGCGCCCGCTCCGGCAAGGGCGTCCAGAGCCCACGCGTGTGCCACGTGATGCTGCGCATTATGGCCCTCCGCGAATCGCTTCTCTTGCGCGGGTGAAAGCTTCACCACCGTATCGTCCATCTTCAGAGGTTGTGTGATCTCCATTTTCAGCAACTCCGGATACGTCGTTCCCGCTCGGTCCGCCAGCGCCTGCCCAAGCAGCCCCAGCCCCAGGTTGCTGTAGTTGAAGGTTGTGTTTGCCGGCTTTGCCACTCCATGCTTGGCGATAAATTCGTATAGATTCGCTGCGTGGTAATCCGCATATGGATCCTGCGGATCGGCGGGATGAAAATTGTCCGGCATCCGAGGCAGCCCCGAATGCTGCGTCGCCAGATCCAGCAGCGTGATCTCCGCGCCTTCGGGCTTGGCCACCGTCCCGCTGGGCAGCAGCTCCCGGACCGGCTCCTCCAATCTCACCTTGTGCTGCTCTACCATCTGCGCCAATATCAGTCCCGTGAAGGTTTTCGAAATCGATCCAATCTCGAAAATCGAATCCTCCTTCACCGCGCCATAAACAAAAATGCGGCGCGTTCCATGCTGCACCACTCCGATCGCCACGCCGCCACCGGTTTCGGGCGCGAGGGCGCCTTGTTTTAACGCTCCCGCCAGATCCCGGTCGAGCACTGCCTTCAGTTCCCCGACCGGTACCGCGGCAATAGCCTCGTCATACTTTGGCGGCTCGGGCTTCTTCGGCGTGATCGCAGCGGTCTGCCTTGTGAAGCGCACGGGCGAGTCGTTCCCCGCCTGTGACCACACTCCGTCAAGCTCATTGCCGCTCTCGTTCAGCGTTCCCGACCAGCGCCCTTGCACCGTCGGAACTTCGAACGAAAAACGATTCCCTTGGAATTGCACTTTTTCGCAGGGCAGCCCCATTACCCCTTGATCCAGGCTGTCGAGCGAACAGGATTCCTTGCCCGCCGGGTCGCTTTTCACCTGCACCTGGATGCGCAGCTTGCCTCCCAGCGTTCCCAGCCAAATACCGTCCACTCGCGACGGCGCTTGAGCCACGGCCACCCCCAGACAGGTAAATAAAGACAACCAGCGAAAACAGTTTGTGGAACGCATACGTTAGCTCTGACTCTCTAGTTGTTTGACGAGCTCGAGCACGACGTCGCCAACCACCTGGAAGCTGTTCACGCTGAGCTTATCCATGGTGTCCTGGGCGGTATGCCAATACGCGCCGTTCGGTCCGTAATCGAGATCGATAATGTCGATCGCGTTGACGCCGGCATCTACGAAAGGCTTGTGATCGTCATCGATCGCTCCCGCATCGTGCCTGAAGTATTTCGCATCGTGTAATTTATCGGCGATTTGCCAGACGCTGTTGCGAAGCGATTCCGACGAGATCGAATCGTCTGAGATATCCAGCGCTTTATCGCCAATCATGTCTATGTTGATAAGCGCCTTGATTCGGGACAACGTGCCGTCTGCCGACCACTTCGTCACCAGATGACGGCTGCCATAGCGGCTATCGGCGTCGCTCCACTCCGCGCGCACCGCCTCTTCACCATCGAAGAACACGATGTAAATGTCGTCGGGATGCTTCATGCTCGAGACCACGCGCGCAAACTCGATCAGGAAACCAGTAGACGAGCCGGCGTCGTTCGCGCCAACGAAGCGCACCATCGGAATTCGCTTCGTGTCATAGTGTCCGGTAATCACCAACGCCTTTCCGGAGGTTCCCGGAAATTTCAAGATGATGTTCGCCATCGATATGGGACCTGACGGAGTTTGTCCAGTAAAGGAGTCTAAGCTCAGCTCGCCTCCGAGTGGTTTGAGTTCCGAGGCGATCCAATCGCGCAGGTGTTGAATAGCTTCCGATCCCGCCGGACGTTCGCCAAACGACACCGCTTTCCGAGTGTCCGCGAACGCAGCTTCGCCTCGAAAGGCAGTCCTTCCGGGAACGGCGTACCCCTGCAGGGATAAGGTAATAGCCGCGGCCGCCAATGCCACCAAAAGTTGTACGCGATGTAAGGTTCGCATCGAACTGAGTCGATTATATTTATACATGGGCTTTTGTGAAGTTTTGTACTGTCGGCGACGATTTTTCGCGTGCTGTCTAGCGAGAAAATACGCGGTCAAAGGACTGTAGTATTATAACTTTGCACCGGAGCAGGACGTTATGGACTCAGTTGGCACTCGACTTCACGACGCGCGTCTACAGCTAGGGATTTCCCTGGAACAGATCCGAGCCAAGACATGCATCGCGACCAGGGTCCTGAACGCAATTGAGAACGACGATCTTTCGCAAATCGATGGTCCGTTTTTCTACAAGAGCTTCGTTCGGCAGTTCGCAGAGGCGGTCCACCTCCAGTTTGGAGATCTAGCCGAGCTAATTCAGAGCGCCGTCACCGCCATGCCGCAGCCGTTAATGCCGGGCGAGGGGCGAACGGCTTTGCCAAAAATCGCGCCTCTTCAGGTGAAGGGCCCGGGCAGCGGTCGCTGGTTATCTTCCGTTGCTTCGCTGGTTGTGATGATGGTCGCGTGCTCAACTTTGTACGCGATATGGCAGAATTCGAAATCGAATCTGGACGCGGCGGCCGGCGATCTCGTCAAATCGTTCACGCAAAATTCACCCGAGGAGAGATCGCCTAAACAGACTGTCGCGCCGCTCGCTTCTCAGCCCGTTCAAAGCGCCGTAATCGCGCCAGTAAATGAGCCTGCATTTCACGTCGAACTTTCCGCGATGGAGGCAACTTGGCTGTCCATCGTTGCCGACGGGAAGAAGACATTCAGTGGCATTTTGGGGCCGGCTGAAACAAAGGTGTTGGATGGATACAGCGTGGCTCGCGTCCGGACGGGAAATGCGGGCGGCATAAACATGGTTTTCAACGGCAAACCGGTAGGCACTCTGGGCCCGCGCGGTCAGGTGCGAATTGCGATCTTCAGCCGGAATGGCTACGAAATTGTCGAGCCGCCAACCCACATCGCTTGGGCACTTTTCAACGTTAACGCCGAATAGAGGCTGTTTCACGCCCGGTGGGAGCCACTTGGCCGCTCTTACTAGCACGCTGTAACCGCCGCTTCTGACGCTCCAAGAGAATCAATTCATGTCTCCTGCGCAGCTTGATGCTTGTATCTACCTTGCGCCAGAATTTCCGAAAGTAGTCCACTGCCGAAGCGAGCCCGAACACCACCACCGCCCACATGGCGGCGAGCGCGTAGGGCCGGAGGCCTGACCAACGGATCGATAGCATCACCAGTGACACGCCGAGAACCTGAAAGAGCATCTTAGATTTCCCGAGCTCGTTGGCCTTGATCGTGTATCCCTCCGCGGCGGCGATACTGCGCAAACCCGAAACCCCGAATTCGCGGCTGATAATCAGAATCACCAACCAGCCCGGCAGTAAACGAATCTCGACCAGCGAGATCAGCGCCGCGGAAATCAATAATTTGTCCGCGATTGGATCTAGCAGGGTGCCCACGGTGGTGACCTGCTTCCATCGCCGCGCGAGATATCCGTCGAGGAGATCGGTTAACGCCGCAGCAAGAAAAACGGTGAGCGCGAACGAATCATTCGCCACCAGCACCTTGTCGCCCCAATGAATGCGAAAATGCTGCTGAACCAGCGCCGCCACAAGCAGCGGCACCAGAAAAATACGGACGAGCGTCAGCAGATTCGGGAGGTTGGTCAATTGCTATCAAATATAAAACATCGAACTCTTAAGACATCGCCTAGGCAGGAGGATGGCTCGTTGCAGGGACTGGCGGTAGCGGGTTCTCGATTGTCGTTTGTCGGCCCACTTTATCTCTGCGTAGCCAAATGTAGAGGGCAGCCGGCGAGTTCGGAGGGTCGGGAAGATTGACGCGCAGATTTTGCTTCTGACCTTCTCCGGGAACTGGCGCCGGAAGGCCCGGCACTTCGATGCCATTGGTCTCATCCCACCCCACCTTCTCAATCATCTCGAGATTCCGTCCCACCAGCGCGTACGTGTGCATTGCATTTACCAAGGGATCGCCGGTCACCTGGAAATTTTCGATTTCAGGGATGCGAATGATTTGCGCCAACGTATATGGAAGTGATTTGCCATCCCGGCCGTTGTCAATCACTGCTTGTAACGAACAGCCGGCCGGCAATGCGCTTGTATCGAACGAGAGGAACAGTTGGTCCTCAGATAACTGCTGCAAGCTGGAGGTAGAAGTTTGCTCGCCAACACGCAAAAACGCGGGTGACGCGGCATCATCTCCGCAGCCAAGACGCAATACGCTGTTCGGCTCGATATTCTTTGCATCGAGCATGGCGCTTAACGTGTAGCCGGCAGGAAACTCACTTGGCTTTATGGAAACGGTCATACTCGTCGGCAACGAAAGTTTGGAACTTGCAACAACCGGAAGCGGTCCGATAATTTGTAGCGCGTCGGGCAAACTCATTGGCTCACTGCGATCTTTCAGATAGGCTTGGACCGGCACTGTCGTCCCTGGCCGCGGATTGGATTTCAATTCCACTGTGAGACCGCGCTCCTTATCGCCCTCCGCAGCCGGTGCGAGGTCGAGAATTGCGTCGGCTGCTTCCAGCTTCGTCAGCAGATTCAAACGCTCGCCCTTCAGGACATAATGCTGCGTTGCGATTCCCTGGTTTGCGAGGATCGGAAGATTGTCGATCCGTGGAGGGTTTGGCAGGATCTTGAAATCGATGGGAGAGCTCTTGCCGTTCTGCTGCGAAACGAGCAACGCATATTCGCCCGGATCGAGATTGGCAGTGTCAATCTGAACATCCATGTGATTCTGGGGGCCTTCTCGCAATCCTTTCGGCAAAATGAATCGCGCCGGCTCAGCAGTAGCAAACTCGTCGCCGAGTTTTTCCAGCTCAACCTTTGTGGTGAACTCGAAATCGGCGCCCTTGAGCGTCACCGGGAATTTTCCAGCTCGTGCCAGCAATTTGTCTTGCGATGCGGGTTCCAGCTTGGCTTGTTTGAAATCGCTCAAAGGGCGTATGTGTACTTCGCCCATAGCTTCAAAGGGCATCCAATCCCAGTAGCCGGCCAGACGGTAATCTCCCGGAGTGACGTTAGCCTTCGTGAGGTCAATCTCGAGCGCCCTTTGATTGCCGAGCTTCAGCACGCCAACTGGAGTCTTCTGGCCCTTGCTGTTCGTCAACGCCCAGGCACGCGCACGCTGCAGATATTTCCAATCGGGTTCGGGTACGTCCACGGGGACCGGCGTCTTCTCCATGGCGGGAATAAAATCGGCGCTCCCGATGTGAATGGAGGGCGGCGGCGTATTCGGTACGCGGCTTGCCCAAATAAACGCCACTCTGGTGTGAGGTGGGGCGGGTTCACGTTGTCCGCACAAATTTACGCCGGCATCCGACATAGACTGCGCGAAAGAGGATCGAAATTGCGTGTCGGGAAACGCGATAGCCCGCAAATCGAGCAGCATGGCCGTGCCGCCCGCAGCCAAACCAATGGGGCTTCCAAAAAACAGCGTTGCCGCGGCGGTGGCCACGCTCGCTGTTTGGCCCGCCCTCTGAGCGGTCGAGCTTGCCAGCGGATTATAGGTGGCCAGTTGCGGATTCATGGTTGCGAACAGAGTCTCCGCTTGCACGGCCGGAGGGGCGTTGCGATCCAGTTGAACTGCGAATCCATATTGCGAGGCAAAGCCGGTAAGCGCCGCGTTCACGCTCGCTGAGGAGCTTTCACTGTTCGACATCGCTGCCACTAGCGCTTCTGTCTGCGCTGTCTTCTCCGCATAATCCGCAAGCTGAGCAACGAGAAGCTCGTCCTGTGACAAGAAGCCTTTTACTTTTTTCTTGCTGAGTCCTTGCGGCCCATAAACAAACGCGGCGAGTGAAATGGTCTCAGGTATTTTCCATTCCTGTGGTTTGTCCGCGGATTTTGGATCCGTCACGATCAAAAGATCCTTGCCCGGCTCTCGTTTGGCCGGGACCATTACCAGCGCGATTTCACCAGGCCGCTTCTCTCGCCCACCTAAAATCGGGGCGTACAGAAGCGTATCGCCTTCGCTCAGGTGATTGATGTTTCGAAACGGCAGCGCATTCTCATTTTTTGGGGACCGGACTCGAAGCTCGATAGCACCCAACGGGCCGCCAGCGGGACAGCTCACTATGGGAGGAGCTTGAGGCGAAGCCGCGGCGGGATTCGCTTGCTCAGAATCGGAAGATTTGCTGGTTTGCGCCTGCAACAAAGATAATGTCAGCAGCGCAAAACCAGCACTGCGCAAAAGCATTCTATAGCCAGGATACCGTTCCGGAACACGTACGCTGTCACGGACACGTCATAGAAAGTTTGATCGCTTGCGCTTCAAAATGCTCGGCTTCGAGGATTCCGCGGTACGGCGCGGCAGGACTCTGAATGAGTAGCTGATGAGGTAAGTGTCCTATCGACGATCGGAACTCTCTGCGCGACTCAAGCAGAGGATCGGATTTATGACGGCGCTTGGACCTCTGCCAGCAGCTGCCCGTGCAGCGGCCGCGGGCCGTAACGCCGCCAGATCAGGTATGCCGGTACGCCCGTCAGCATCAGCCCTAGGCTCGTAAATGACGGCGCCGGTCGCGTAACCAGCATGTTGCTTAGGAACCAAATCGTGATTGCCAGGAAGACAAGCATCGTCACCGGGTAGCCCCACATCCGGTATGGGCGCGGCACGTCCGGCCGCGTATGCCGCAGCACCATTACCGCCCCAATCATCAAACCGTAGAACACCCAAATACCGAACAACGAGTAATCCATCAGCGACTCGTACGAGCCCGTCAGCACCAGCACGGCAGTCCAGCACCCTTGCGCCAAAATCGCGAAGCCGGGAGTCCCATAGCGGGGATGGATATCGGCAAACCGCCGGAAAAACAGCCCATCCGCGGCCTGCGCGAAATACACCCGCGGAATCGTCATAAAGCAGCCGTTCAGCGTCCCCAGAATAGAAATCAGAATGATCAGCGAAACCACCGTGCCGCCCGCCGCGCCCAGCACTCGTCCAGCGGCATCCGCGCCCACGTGTTCACTGGCCGCAATTTCGGAAATCGATAACACCCGCAGGTAGGCAAGATTCGCGAGCAGATAAATCGCGGCAACCGCCAAAGTGCCAACCGTTAGGGCCCGGACCACATTGCGCTGCGGATTGCGGATTTCGCCCGCCACGAAGCTCAACTGCACCCAGCCGTCATAACCCAGCAGGCACGCGATGAGCGCGACGCCGAAGCTGCTGAGCGAAATGCTAGGTGCGCCCAGCGCCGTATAGTGTCCAGCGCGCCCGCCCAGTAGCAGGGCAGCGCCGATGATGATTAGGACGCCTACGACTTTAGCCAGAGTAAAGCTGTTCTGAATCATCGCTCCCAGCTTCACCCCGCGGTAGTTCACCCAAGTGAAGACAGCCAACACCGCCAGGCTGAGCAGCTTCGAGCCCACCGGCCCTAATCGCGCCAGGTAAGAAACGTAAATAGAGAACACCACGGACAGCCATGCCACCTGCGCGCTGCGCGCCACGGTAAAAAACGACCACCCGCAGAGAAACGCCGCCAGCGGTCCATACGCCTCGCGCAGAAACACGTACTGCCCGCCCGTCGCAGGAAACGCCGCGCCCAGTTCCGCGCATGCCAGCGCCCCTAGGAATGAGATCACGCCGGCGAGTACCCACACGCCCATGATCATCGGCATCGAAGGTAGGCTGCGCGCCACCAGATTCGGTACAAGAAAGATGCCGCCGCCGATCATGACTCCGACGACGATCGCGATTGAATCGCCTAGCGACAGTCGCCGCGCGAGTTCCGCTGGCCGAGCTCGGTTGCTGCCCTCAACTGTGCTCATGTGGACGCGAGCGGGTTGATTTTCGTCTACTTCTTAAGTTCGATCACCATCACTTCGAATGGCTTGTCACCGGCATTCTCTGGCAGGTGTTTTCCGGCATCCGCCCAAACCGCGTCGTGGGCCTTGCCTTTGCTATCCTGCGTGGTGCCGTCCGGCAGCGTGAACTTGGTGTCGCCATCAGTCATGAACACCGCCACCGAGGCTGGATGTTCGTGCATCACCGATTTCTCATGGGGCCCGTACCTGGCCCGCAACACGCGAACTTGGTCATTATTCAGGACCACCTTGTAATGTTTGGGGTCCAATTTGACGGGGTCTAGCGTTGTCTTCGCTGCTGTGGCCGCGCCCGGCTCCTTCAGCTCCACCATGACGGATTCCGACGGCGCGTCGGAAAGATTCTCAGATGCGTGCGTCACGGGCTTCGAGTAGGTCGCCTCGCCGGCTTTGGTGCGTTCGTTACTGGTCGTGCCATCGGGGAACGTGTATTTGGAATCGTCAGCCGTGAACCCCACCGCCACGTAGGCGGGATGCGAATGCATGGGAAGCTTGCTGTGTCCCGGCTCATTGAAGCGAAGCACGCGCACACGATCGTTTTCAAAGACCACTTTCACTCGGTCAGGCGCTAACTGAACCACGTCCTGGGCGAAAGCGGCCACTCCGGCAAGGGTCACCGCAATTGCCAATAAACCACGCATAATTTAACTGTCTCCTTGACCCTGGAACACGATGCGTTCTACAAGGTAGGCCCCAGTATATATCGCAGGTCTGCCAAACCCAAAGCTGAAGGGTCCTAGTACTGATCAGAGTGCGCCCGCACGTCGTGGTATTCTCTCGGAACAGTGAAAACCGCACTCGCATTGCTAATTTTCGTCTCCGTTGCCTCTTGTCAGCAGGCATACGACATAATCCTGTCCGGCGGCAAGATCGTTGACGGTACCGGAAATCAGTGGTTCTACGGCGACGTTGCGATCACCGGTGACCGCATCGCAAAGATCACCGGAGCTGGTCTGCTGGAGGGAGCAACTGCGAAGGAGCGTATCGACGTTCACGGCTTGGTTGTCGCTCCGGGATTCGTTGACATTCAGGGCGGGCTCGGCGGTCCATCCATCAGTAAGATCACCGAGGGCGTCACCACGGAAATAGCGGGGGAGGGCTGGACGGAAGCGCCAGCGAACGACCTCACCCGTGCTGGCCTTGCGAGCACGGGCCGCCGCGCCGTCGACAAGAGATTCGATGGTCCGCACGGTTTTGACGAGATGCTAAAGGCTGCGCAGCAACGCGGGTCGGCTATCAATTTCGGCTCTTACGTCGGTGCGACAACCGTACGCGAATACGTGAAGGGTATGGCCGCGGGGAAAGCCACGCCTGACGAGATTCGCAAGATGCAGGAACTAGTCTCGCTCGCCATGGAGGACGGCGCTTTCGGTATCGGATCCGCTTTGATCTATCCACCTGCTACGTATGTCGATACAGACGAGCTGGCTGAAATCACCAAGCCGGTGGGCAGGTACAGAGGCATATACATCTCACACATCCGTTCGGAGGCCGATCATTTTCTCGAAGCCATAGATGAAGCGATTGAAATCGGGCGCAAGGCTGGCGCTCCCGTGGAGATCTATCACCTGAAGGCCGCGGGCAAGCGCAATTGGGAGAAAGAGACGGCCGCAATCAAGAAAATCGACGACGCTCGAAAAGCAGGTCAGGACGTAAGTGCTTGCATGTATCCGTACACGGCGGGCGCGACTGGATTGACCGCCGTGCTGCCTCCCTGGACGGCGGAGAACGGCAAGCTATTCGATAATCTCGCCGATCCCAGCATCCGTCAGCGGATCAAGCAGGAGATGGGGCAAGAGAAGACCGAGTGGGAGAACATGGGTCAACTCGCAGGGCCGGACGGAATCCTCATTACCAAATTGGACAAGCCGGAGAACCAGAAATATTCCGGAAAGCGATTGAACGAGATTGCCGCGATGATGGGTAAGGACTGGCGCGATGCCGCCATGGACCTGATTCTGAGCGAGCACACCAGGGTAGGGACGATTTATTTCCTGATGAGCGAGGACAACGTTCGACTCCAACTGCGCCAGCCGTGGATCAAGTTCGGCATGGACGCGACTAGCGTTGATCCGGAGCAAATGAAGGGCGCATTGACACACCCGCGCACCTACGGAACCTTTCCCCGCATACTGGGGCTTTATGTGCGCGAGGAGCACGTCTTGCCGCTGGAAGATGCCATCCGCAAGATGACGTCGGCAGCGACGCGACGACTGGGCATTCGGGATCGCGGTATTTTACAGGAAGGCTTTTTTGCGGACGTCACAGTATTCAACCCGGATACCGTAATCGATCGTTCGACTTATGAGAACCCGAACCAGCTTTCAACCGGCATTGAGTACGTATTTGTGAATGGGGTCAGCGTGCTCAAGGCCGGCAAAGTGACGGGCGCCAAACCCGGTGTGGCGCTACGCGGGCCCGGGTATCGGAACGCAAATTGATAGGGCCAGGTACGCGGAAAAATTTAGCCTGACCGGCGAACTGGAACGTTCTGTGCTCGCAAAAATCGAAAGGGGAAGATACGGGAACGCCAGTTCACGTGCGGCGTTCTCCGCTCCGCGGACGAGCTCGGCAAATGTATACTTGGTATGTAGACATTTCATGAGGGCAACTATTGTAGATCTGCGATATCACATGAAAGATGTCCTAGGCGCCCTCGATCGTGGCGAGACCGTGATCGTGCTCCACCGAGGAAAAGAAAGAGCTACGCTGACGCCCATTTCGTCACGTCCAGGCACAAACCAGAGAGGCGCCAAGACTGGCCATTAGCCTCTGTTCGGTTTATGGAGTGATCGCGGGGATGTAGCCGATCCGGATTCATACGTGCGAAAGCTGCGCCAGAAGAGGCCACTGTCAATTGAGTCAACAACGCAGAGGAGATCGGGCCGCAAACAGCGGAAATGATCTTTGACACTGACGTTTTGATTGGGGCGGCACATGGGGGGACTGATCTGCTGCCCGGGTCATTGATGCCACCGCAAATCGCGCAACCTCTATCATCTCATTGATGGAACTGCTTCAGGGTGCGCGCTCCAAGCTCGAAGCTCGCCGCATTCGGCAGTCGCTCCTGGCGCTCCAGTTCCGAATCCTGCCGCTTTCCGAATCGATTGGCGCAAATGCTGCCACGCTGGTTGAACAACACGCTCTGGCACAGGGAATCCAAGTGGCGGACGCGCTGATCGCCGCCACAGCCATGGAGATCGGCGAGGCCTTATGCACAGCTAACGTCAAACACTTCCGACCGCTGCGCGGACTCTCGCTGATAGCTTTTCATCCTCGGGTTCACGAGTGACTTATACGTCCAAACGGCGTAGCTGAAGGGCCGGCGCTCCGGAAAACGATTGAACGAGATTGCCGCGATGCATGGGTTAGGACTGGCGCGATGCCGCCATGAATCCTGATTCTGAGCGAGCACACCAGGGTAGGGACGATTTATTTCCTGATGAGCGAGGACAACGTTAAACTCCAACTCCGCCAGCCGTGGATCAAGTTCGGCATGGACGCGACTGGCGTTGATCCCGAGCAAATGAAGGGCGCATTGACCCACCCGCGCACCTATGGAACCTTTCCCGGCATACTTGGGCTGTATGTGCGCGAGGAGCACGTCTTACCACTGGAAGATGCTATCCGCAAGATGACGTCGGCAGCGACGCGTCGACTGGGCGTTCGAGATCGCGGTATTTTGCAGGAGGGCTTCTTTGCTGACATCGCAGTATTCAACCCGGATACGGTTATCGATCGCTCGACTTACGAGAACCCGAACCAGCCTTCAACCGGCATTGAGTACATATTTGTGAATGGGGTCAGCGTGGTCAAGGCAGGCAAGGTGACGGGTGCCAAACCCGGTGTGGCGCTACGCGGGCCCGGATATCGGAACGCGAATTGATAGGCCAGAGGACGCGGAACGCTAACCAAAGTATTTTCACTGCAAAAGCCTCAAAACTCAAAACCGAGATCACGCTCGAAACTGTGCCGCGTGGTCAGTGGCCCAGTCGAGGAAGGTCCCTGCCGGTGCACCTGTGATCTCTGCGACTTTGGTCGTAACGAACGCAGATTGACCGATTGCGGCAGCCCAGGCCTGGAGCAGCATGTCCACAATAGGCGTGGGCCAGAAATTGAACAACTCATTCCGCGCTTGCTCTGGCGAGATCTCTTCAATGCGCAGCGAGCGCCCAATCACACGACCCACTGTGGACACCTGCTCG
>CAWFWH010000050.1:0-37823 GCA_963819405.1 uncultured Acidobacteriaceae bacterium
TTCATATTTTTGGCAGTGGGGCACTCGGCGGCTCCTCCGCAGCTCCCCGGCTCGGCGATGCCCTCGAAATCGGCGGTGAAACCGCCAGCGCGCTTATCCCTTACAACGTGAACACGCAAAATGTGCGCGCGAGCGCTTCTGGGACGGCCAGGACAAGATGTTCCGCGATGACATCTCCATGATCAAGGGGAATCATTTGCTCCAGGTCGGCGGAATATTTGAAAACAATTACGATTACCACCTGCGCAATGACAACGGGCAGGGCACCATGAACGCGCCCGTATACCAGATCACCGGTGGACCGTCCGTTCCGGGCGTCAAGTTCCCGTCGGCCTATATTCCGGCCGGGGTACCTTCGAGTCAGGTCAAAAACTACGAAAGCCTGTATTCGGAGGTTTTAGGGACGTCAGCCAGCCACAAAACCTCTACACGCGGGTTGGCCCGCAATTAACGTTACAGCCGCCCGGCTCGTCCGCGTTCGATCAGAGCATCATCGATTTCTACAACTGTACATCAGCGACACCTGGCACATGAAGCCGAGCTTTACGCTGACGTACGGCTTGGGTTACCAGTAGAAACGCCGCCCTACGAAGTGAACGGCAAACAGGTCGCCCTGGTGGATTCCAACGGTAAACCGATCATTCTGAACGACTATCTGAATGCCAGGAAAGCAGGCGGCGCTGCAGGGGCAAGTCTACAATCCGATACTCGGCTTCGCCACCGTGCGAACGTGCCGGCCCTCGGAAAATACCCGTACTATCCGTTCTATGGCGGCGTCAGCCCGCGTGTGGCGGTGGCGTGGAATCCGAAGTTTGCTTCCGGCATCCTTGGAAAATGTTCGGTGATGGAAAGACCGTCCTGCGCGGAGGCTACGGACGAGTTTCGGCCGCCTGAATGGCGTGGACCAGGTTCTGGTTCCGCTGCTCGGCACTGGCCTCATGCAGGCGGTTTCCTGCATCGGGGCCAGTTCCTCAGGACAATGCCTCGGCAATGGCGGCGTAACTCCCGCCACCGCTTTTCGGATCGGAACCGACGGGCTAAATGCACCGCTCCCCTCCGTGTCCCAAACCCTACCTCAGCCGTTCTTCACCGGTCTTGGCACCAACACCACCAGCGGGTTCCGGCACCGTACTTGATCCGAATTACCGCCCCAGCCGCACCGATAATTTCACTATCAGTATTCAACGAGAAATTAAAGCCCAGGGTGCTGTTCGAGATCGGATACATCGGCTGCATTATCCGGAATGAGTGGCAGCAGGTGGACCTTGGATGCGGTGCCGTATATGACCACGCTAAACGGCCAGAGCTTCGCTCAAGCGTATGCGGCCACCTATTTCGCAGTCGCGAGGGCGGTATGCCGTCGCCCCAGCCCTTCTTCGAACCGGCGCTCGGCGGGCCCAATTCCTCGTTCTGCAGTGGATCCGCCAGTTGCACTGCCGCGGTAGTGAAGAACTTCGACAGCCAGATCGCCAGCACGCAAGTCTACGACCTCTGGGCGGGCCTCAACCAAGGCATCCTCCTGGGCGCTCGGGCGGACCATGCCCAGCAGCCCCTTTCCGGCGGGTGTCGGCGCCAGCGCTGGCCAGCTTTCCGCCGTTTACTCTGATGCCAGCACTGGATACGGCAACTACAATGCCGGTTATACTTCGCTCACCCTACACGGCTGGCATGGCTTGACCGCGCAATCCAACTTTACCTATGGCCGCGCCCTTGGGCACTGGCAACCAGGTCCAGGCCACCAGTTCCTACAGTGTCGTCGATCCGTGGAACCTGCATTCCATGTACGGCCCACAGTTCTACGATTACAAGTTCATCTACAATCTGACCATGCTGTACGAGCCGCCGTGGTTCCGGACTCAGAAGGGCATCGTTGGCCATGTGCTCGGCGGCTGGAGAATCGCTCCCATCTTCACGTTTCACAGTGGAGGACCCATCATGGTGAATACCCTGAATGGCGATTGCCAATCTTTCGGTGAAATGAATTGCAGCACGGGAACCACGCTCGACGGCGCAGTGCTGGCATCCAAATATACAGGTGGCACCTCCGCGCTTTACAACCAAACCGTGTCTCAAAACACGCCCAGGCCAGGCGGGCGTGAATTCGAATTACGCCAATGGCGGCGATGGGGTGAACATGTTCAGCAACCCGAATGCTACCTTCAACGAATTCCGGCCCTGCATTCTTGGCTACAATAGCAACTGCGGCAGCAACGGGAATATACGGGGTATGCCGCACTGGAATCTGGATGCAACCGCCTCCAAGGACATCGGTATCTGGAAGGAAGGGCGCGTTGGCGCAACTCTGATTTTCCATTTCACGAATCTCTTGAATCACACGCAGTTCAATGACCCATACCTGGATATTAGCGACCCGGCCAATTGGGGCGTGCTGGGCGCAGCGAACGCAAATGGCAGTGGCGCGCTAGCAAACACTCCGCGGCAGATGGAGTTCGGGCTGCGGATTCACTTCTGAGCGATCGGCGGCAAACAGATCGAAGGCGTTTGTAAGCCCTCCGCTCTGCAACGCGGGTTCGTTCCCTAAATCCCTGCTCCGCCCCGCCTGAACGCATGGGCCCTTTGCGGATCTTAACTTTTTCTTGATTTTTAATTTACATCGGCGTATACTCGCCCCAAAAGAATCTGTTCTGCGTTCTGCAGAACGTCTTTGCGAGGGGTATATGAAACTGGCGCTTCTGCAGGTATGTGCATTGGTCTGTCTCGCGGCCCCGGCCGGGTTGCTTTTCGGACAACAGACAACAGGCAATGGCAGTGTGACAGGACGCGTCACAGATGCCAGCGGTGGGGTCATTCCGGACGCCACCGTTACCTTGACGGATCGGTCGACAAACATTCCGATCACCACCCAAACCAACTCAGCCGGTCTCTACGTCTTCAACAACGTCACCCGGGTAGCTACGATCTCGCTGTGAATAAAGCCGGATTTAGCAAGAGCGTCGTTGCCGCGCAGCAGATTACGACTGGAACCGCGCTCACTTTGAACGTTGCGCTCCAGGTCGGCGCTGCCACTCAGATCGTCGAGGTCAAAGAGGTATTGGGAGCAGAATTGCAAACCGAAAATGCCGCCATGGGTAGCAGTCTGGGCGGCGATGCCATTCTCCAGCTGCCCACCATCGGACGCGATGTTTCCTCGCTGGTCTTCCTTCAACCCACCGCCGCGCCCACGTTCAATGGCGCGGAAGGCAATACCACCAGCGGCAACATTGCAGGGAATTTTGCGGACCAAAACACTTTCCTGCTCGACGGCGGCAACAACACCAGCGATCTCGATGGCGATAATGCCACATACGTGAATCATAACGGCACGGGCGTATTGCCGACCCCGGCGGAAAGCGTTGAGGAGTTCCGCGTCAACACCAATAATATGGGGGCCGATTTTTCTATGTCCGGCGGCGCGCAGATCATGGTCTCCACCAAGCGTGGAACCAATACCTTCCACGGCTCCGCTTATGACTTCTTCCAGGGAGACTGGCTGAATTCGAATGACTGGTCCAACAATTTCCTCGGGATTGCAAAACCCAAGGGCCATTTCAATCGCTTCGGAGGTGCGCTGGGCGGGCCTTTGACGCCCAGCTTTCTGGGCGGTAAGACTTACTTCTTCGTCAATTACGAGGGCGAGCGCTATCCGCGTTCTGGGCCGTTTGAGAGAACCGTGCCTTCCGCTACTCTGCGGCAGGGCATCATACAGGAGCGCGACGCCAACGGCAACATCGTTCAGTACAACCTCGCCACATCGTCCGCGTGCGGGGCCACGGGCGGAGTGAAGTGCGACCCGCTTGGTATCGGCCTGAATCCGGTGGTGAATCAGCTATGGAGCAAGTACGAGCCGGCCTGTAATGACTTGAATTTCGGTGACCACGGCCTGAATACTTGCGGGTTTCAGGGCAATCTGTCATTCCCCCTCAGCAACGACTTTGGAGTGATGCGGATCGACCACGACTTCGGCGCCAAGTGGCGCTTCTTCAGCAGCTATCGCTACTTTCGCAATGTGAATCCAACGACCAGCCAAGTGGATATCGGTGGGCTGCTGCCAGGAGATACGAAGGGCCAGCCGGAGCCTGCCTCCACCAATATCCAGCAACCGCGCTCCCTGGTGGCGGGCATCACGGGTACAATTTCGCCCACGCTCACCAACGAATTCCATTTCAGCTACTTGCAAAATGACTGGCAATGGTTGCGGGCTGGCGCTCTGCCCCAGCTTGCAGGTTACCCAGGGGCGCTGGCTGTCGGCGGCGAATCGATCAATGCGCTCATCCCCATGAACATTGACACTCAGGATGCGCGTGCCCGGCTCTGGCAGGGTCACGATTATGAATACCGCGACAACATTAGCTGGCTGAAAGGAACACACCTGATACAGGCCGGCGGCGACTTCTTCCATCAATGGTGGCATTTTGACCGCTATGACGACGTAGGCGCCGGACTCACGCAGCTTGCCTACCAGATCAGCAACAGCGGCATTGTGATGACTCCGAACGTCCAGCCCGTCGCCTGCGGCGGAGGCGTCTCCGCGAACTGCCTCCCCTCAAGCGAGCTCAGCTCATGGAACAGCCTTTACTCCCAGGTGCTCGGCATTGTGTCGAGCGCCAATATCGTCGCCACGCGCACCGGTAAGAATCTGCAGCTCGATCCCTTGGGACGCCCGTTCGCTCCTTCGTCAGTGACCAGACTGGAGCGTCTTCTTCAACGATACTTGGAAGATTAAGCCCAATTTTACCCTGACTTTTGGTCTGAACTACCAGCTCCAGATGCCGCCCACGGAGGCGAACGGCGTGCAGGATATTTTGACAGACTCCTCGGGAAATGTCCTCACGACGCAAACTTATCTCGCAAACCGGCTGTCAGCCGCAAACGCAGGTCAGGTATACAACCCGGTCATCGGCTTCACTCCAATTGGAGCTGTGAAAGGGCGGATTGAGCTATCCTTATCAGCCTTTCTATGGGGCGATCGCTCCGCGCGTTTCTATAGCCTGGAGTCCGCAAACGGGGGCACCGGCTGGCTCGGCAAAATTCTGGGTGACAAGTCCACGGTCATCCGCGCAGGGTACGGCCGCTTCTACACGCGCAATCTCGGTATCGACTTGGTGTCGACACCGGTACTCGGGGATGGTTTCTTGCAGCCGGTCTCGTGCACCGATCCCACATCGGGCGGCGCCTGTAGCTCGCCGAGCGTCAACGGTCCTGCGACCGCCTTCCGCATTGGCATCAACGGCGTTCCGCCCGTAGGCAGCATTCCCCAGACCCTCACGACTCCAGTCGAGCCCGGATTCAATGCCGCCCAAGCAGTATACGCGAATGGACTCGACAACAATTTCAAGCCCGGTTCCTCTGACCAGGTCGATTTCAGCATCCAGCGGCAATTTAAGGGAGGCGTGATCTTCGAGGTCGGCTACGTCGGTGTATACGCCAGAAATCTCTATCAAGGCATTGACCTCAACGATGTGCCTTGGATGATGAAGCAGGGTGGCCAGACTTTCGCAAACGCCTACGACAACCTTTATTTCGCTTTATCCGGAAACAAAGCCATTTCGCCTCAGCCCTTTTTCGAGACGGCTCTCGCAGGCACCAGCTACTGTAAAGGACACCCGAACTGCACCGCCGCCGTGGCTGCCAGCGAGTCAGGCAACATCACCTCGAACCTGGTAACGAACCTGTGGAGCGACCTGGACAGCAGCTTTGTCTTCGGCCCGAACACGCTTCTGTCGACCGCCGGCCAATGCACCGGCGCTTGCTACATGACCACCTCTCTTGGGTATTCGAACTATAACGCCATGACGGTTTCACTCCAGAAGCGCTCTTCCAATTTCACGATCAATGGGAACTTCACTTATTCTAAGGCGCTTGGGATTCTCGGGCTAAATCAGGCATACACGTTCAATAACGTTAACGATCCGTGGAACCTCAACGTTGACTACGGTCCGCAATTCTTTGATCGGAAGTTTACGTCAAACATCGCGGCCTCCTACAATTTGCCCTTTGGCAAGGGCCAGCGCTGGTCGAGCAGCCATACGTTTATAAACGAGGTGATTGGTGGCTGGATTATCTCGCCGATCTTCTCCTACGGCAGTGGACTACCGCTTGACGTTTACAGCGGTGGCCAGGAGTGGGGCAACGGCAATGTCAGCAACGGTTGTGCCGCAGTTCCGCTCAACGGCATCGGCTACAGCAATACGCCGCACTTCGGAGTCGTCAGCAACGGAACGGTCGGAGTCAACGGCGATCCCTCCAATGGCGGGTCCGGCGTGAATCTGTTTAGCAATCCGGCTGCAATTTATAACAACTTCCGGCCAAACCTGGTCGGTATCGATGGAAGCTGCGGAGGAGGCGGTCAGTTGCGCGGCCAGCAACGCTGGAACCTGGACCTCGGCCTCACGAAGGACACGGCCATCACCGAGAGGGTCGGCATCCAAATCTACGTGCAGGCCTTTAACGTCCTCAATCACATGCAGTGGGGCGACCCGGGCGTGAACCTGCAGGATCCTGCTAACTTCGGTGTGATCAGCGGCCAGTACGGTGCGCTCGGGCTCGGGGGAGACGGCGCAGCCGGCGAGTACACCAGAATAATTCAGCTTGGCCTGCGCGTGCGCTTCTAAGCTTTAGCTGTTTTCGCCAGCGGGTACACTGGTCTCTGTCGCAAATTACAGGAGACGAAGACCCCGATGAATCAACTCAGGCGCCCATTCATAGTTCTCGCCATCGCTATTGCCGCTATAAACTCGCACGCCTGGGCTCAAACCGCCGGAAGCGAGCAATTCGCGCGCGATCCCAAGCAACCCGTCGATGAGTGGTATACGCAGCAGATCCAGAAATACACGACAGGACCTTCTCTCAATTCACCGCTGACGAACTACTTGCCGGCGTCGAAATCGGTGCCGACGCCCGCGAAGGTGCTGGGCGACGTTTCCGGCGCGCCCGACATGCTGCCGTACGCCGAGGACGTTTACCGATATTTCCGCTTGCTTGCGGCGAGCACTCCGCGCGTGAAGGTGGTCACGATCGGGCATACGGAAGAAGGCAGGGAGATGATCGCCGCGGCTGTTGCCGATGAATCGCTGCTCGCGAAAGTCAAGGAGAACGATGAGCGGCTCGCGAAGCTCGCGGATCCGCGTTCAATCGGGATGAACGATGGAACGGCTCAAGATCTGGTGGCGCAATCGTTTCCCGTTTACTACATCACCGGCACCATCCACTCACCTGAGACCGGCGCTCCGACAGCGCTGATGGAGATGGCCTATCGGCTCGCCGTCGACAACGCTCCGTACATCCAATACATCCGCACGCACATGGTGACGCTGATCACGCCGGTGGTGGAGGTGGACGGCCGCGATCGCATGGTCGACATCTATAAGTGGCACAAGGCTCATCCCGGCGAAAACTGGCCGCAGCCTGGTTTACTGGGGACATTATGTTGCGCACGACAACAATCGCGACGCGATGGGCATGACCCTTGACCTCACCAAGAACGTACTGAATGCGTATCTGAGCCTGGCATGCGCAAGTGCTGCACGACTTACACGAGTCGGTGCCGTTTTTATACGACAACACGGTTGGAGACGGGCCTTACAACGCCTGGATCGATCCGCTGCTTGCCGATGAGTGGGCCATGCTGGCGTGGAACAACGTGCAGCAGATGCAGAACTTCGGCATGCCGGGCGCTTTCACTCACGGAAACTTCGACACCTGGAGTCCTGGTTATCTGATGTTTCTGGCCGGCCTGCACAACGGCATCAGCCGGTTGTATGAGACGTTCGGCAACGGCGGCGCCGACACAGAGAAACGCATCCTGACTCCCGACCAATATTCGAGGACCTGGTATCGCGCCGAATCCGCCGTATCCCACCGTGCTCTGGTCGCAGCGCGATAACAACAACTACGAAGAGACTGCGCTGCTGTCGACGCTGTCCTACTTCGCGCACAACGCAGGCACTTTCTAGAGAATTATCTACCTGAAGAGCAAGCGCTCTATACAGAAGCCGGAGAATGCCGGGCCGGCCGCTTACGTTCTGCCCGCGGATGAAGCCTCTTTGAACCGGCAGATGGAGCTTCTAAAAGTACTCGCGGCTCAGCATGTCGAGATTCAGCGTCTGAACGAAGCGGCAACTGCTGACGATGCCGCCGCCCGCTCATCCACCGCAAGCGGATGAAAAGGCGGACGAGAAGACCAGAGAGGTACCGCTGCCACGCCGCATACGCGGACTTTCCGGCGGGCAGCTTCGTGATACGCATGGACCAGCCATTCTCGCGAGTCGCGGATGCTCTTTTGGATCGGCAGTATTGGTCTCCCGACGATCCGCAAAAACATCCTTATGACGATACCGGCTGGTCTTTTGGCGACCTGTTCAATGCCAAGGCTGTTCGCGTGACGGATCGCGCGATTCTGTCGGCGAAGATGGAAGCGATTGCGGATCTGAGCCAGATCAGCGGAAACGATCTGCGGAGCTGGCCCACTGTACGCAGTCAACAACTCGGGCCAAATCAGCCTCGCGGCGCTGGTATACGCGCTGAAAGGCGCGGATATCGCCATTGCCGAAGAAGGCTTTCGAAAGCGACGGACACCACTTCGAGGCCGGGAACGATCCTGATCGGGCAGGTGGACAGCGACGCGGTTGAAAACCGCGCTCAGTGCAACTGGATCTCAAGGCGTACAGCCTGTCCGCGCATCCAAATATCCGCACGCATGCCGCCGCCACTCCACGCATCGCGTTCATGCACACTTGGCTGTACACGCAAACCGAAGGCTGGTGGCGCATGGCGTTCGACAAGCTGCATGTGCCGTACGAATACATCAGCACGCAAACGGCTTCTCGCGAGGACGACTTGCGCTCGAAGTACGACGTCATTATTTTCGCGCCTGTCGCGCATGTCACGGCCGAGCAGATCGTCAATGGTTTGCCGATGTGGGGCAATCCCCTGCCGTGGCAGACAACCTCTCTTACGCCAAACCTCGGCAAACTGGATGCGACCGAAGACATGCGGCCCGGCCTTGGTTTCTCCGGTGTTGCGCATCTCAAGGAATTTGTCGAAAAAGGCGGCTTGCTGATCGCTGTGAGGACACCGCCCAATTCGCGATCGAGGAAGGCTTTGCGCCGGGAGTTTCCATAGCTCCGCGCGGCGCCATCAAAGGTGGTCGGCAGTGTGTTGAACGCGGTTGTCGCGGACAAGACTCAGCCCGTCGCGTACGGCTACGGATCGAACGTGGCTGTCTATAGCCAGGATGGAATGGCGTTCACGGTCAGCAATCTCAGCACGCCGCGCCACATCATTGACCGAGAAAGAATACAAGCGGCCAACCGGGCGTGGAGGGCCGGAAGACGAGGACGTTCCGGAGGGCCGTCCCATTGAAAAAGCGCCGCCTCTGCCTTCGCCGAAACCCTGGCAGCCTATGCCGCTCAACGAAGAGCAGGCGCGCAACAATCCCTACGTGATTCCGGCGGACCATCGCCCGAACGTGATTCTTCGGTACGCGGAGAACAAAGGTCTGTTACTCTCCGGGCTCCTCGAGGGCGGAAACTCAATCGCGGAGCACGCAGCTGGTCGTCGACGCGCATCTCGGGCAAAGGCAATGTGCTGCTGTTTGCGAACAATCCCATTTATCGTGGAGAGACGATCGGCACTTATGCGCTCGTTTTCAACGCGATCCTGAACTTCGATCACCTGGCCCCGGCCGCGTCGGCGGAATCGGCATCATCTTCCGGCAAGTTCTGACCCATCCGATTTTGTCTCCGCCGACTTGATTCTTCGGCCGCTGGAATAACCGAGCGTTTGCGCCTTTGAGCGACCGCTGCTCCAATAAATGCGCCGCAAAAACCCGCGACCTGCGAAGCGATCGGACCTACGTTTGCCCGATCCATACCGATTGACACAGCACAGAATCCAACGAGACTCAGGCCTGCTACCTTATAGAGTTTAGAATTCGTTATTGCCACTGCTCAGATTGTAAGCTCGCGGTCAGTTCCCACTCCTGGACGGAAGGCATTGCCATCCCTAACGAACTCCCAAAGTTGCTCCTTTCGGCTTAGCCGCGATTGAATACATCTCGCCCGGCTACCTTCGTGCTATGTGCGCGTCACTTCTCCAAGGACACTGGCCAACCGAGAACGAGTCGCTTGATGTAGTCGTGGTTAACGAAAGCTACTGCTTGCGATGATCGGAATTTATGGCGTAATCGCGTATTCGGTGGCGCAGCGCACGCATGAGATTGGCATACGCATGGCGCTTGGCGCTCAACGCCTTGAGCCGGGAACTTTTCACCATGTTCGTGCCATTACATATATGTGCAGAATCCGCTCGGCACGCCGGGAGGAGTTGGCAGACGCTCATGGTCAGCGACGAAGTTCTCATGTTGCAGTTTCAGGCCGGTTCGCGGGAATCTTTTGAGGAGTTGTTTGCTCGCTATCGGGAACCGCTGTATGGCTTTTTTCGCCGCCGACTCGCGAGTAAGGAGCGCGCTGAAGATCTAGCTCAGGAAACCTGGATGGCCGTGCTTCGGGGCATCGTTCGATACCAGCCGCGAGCGCTGTTCCGGACGTACTTGTATGGGATTGCACTCAAGGTACTTGCCGGAGAGCGCCGTCGGAACGCGAGACACGAAGCTGCTGTAATTGACGCCCAAGCTGCAGGACCCGAGGTTCGGGAATCGTATCACTGGGTACGCGAGGCGCTACAGAAGCTGGATGCAACGGAGCGGGAGATCATTATGCTCCGCGAATATGAACAGTTGAGTTATGCGGAGATCGCCGCGCTGTTGCACATTCCGATCAACACTGTGCGCTCGCGGCTTTTTCGAGCGCGGCTCACGTTTAAGGCTTCTTAGAGCCGAATTCCGATGCGATCAGTGCTCAGGGGAAAAATGATGCCCACGACGATTCATGCGTTTTCACAAGAAGAGATTATGGCTTACCTCGACGGTGAATTGTCTCCGGAGCGGGCGGTTGCGGCGGCGCAACATCTAGAGCAATGCCGCGAGTGCCAGCACTTGGCCGCAGATTTTCAAAACGTGTCGCAGAAGTTGGTGCATTGGGAAATAGAGCCAATCACTTCCGGAGTTCCGCAGCTTGCGACGGAGGAAACGCAAGAGGCCGAAGCAGGCTTTTTGGACTCGGCCGGGACCGTTGATTGCGATTGCGGTGGGCCTGTTCTGGTGGTGGCCATGCCTGCGCTGTTATTCGTGGGGCCGGTAGTAAAGGGGATCGAGGCTGGTAGATCGCATAGACGAATATGCGACACTACAGGCGAAGGGACGGACGATGGCAAGCAAGAAAATGATGGATCGTGGAACGTCAATGGACTGCCTGACAAATCTTCGCCCGCGCACCGCCTCTGCCAAGTCGCAATCCACAGCCTTCGGGTCCACTTATTGTTCGAACCGTTGAGCTCGGCGTCACGAGCAAGAATTTCGACCGAAGCCGGGCCGAGCTCGAGCGCATCACTCGGGCCCATCAAGGCTATATCGCTCGACTCGAACTCAATACGTCACCGGCGCTGGCCGATCGTTGAACGCTACGCTTCGACCCGCAGTGCAACTCGATGCGATGCTTCAGGAGCTAAAGGGCCTGGGGCACGTCGATGAGGAATCGCAACGCGGCGAAGATGTGACCCAGCATTACGTAGACGTAGAAGCGCGTTTGTCGAATTTGCGTGTGACCGAGGGGCGATTGCTGCAGATTCTACGGGAGCGTACGGGAAGGCTTGCGGATGTGCTGCAAGTGGAGCAGGCTGTCGACCGAACGCGCGACGAGATCGACGTTATGGAAGCGGAACAGAAGACGCTCTCGAACCAGATCGCGTTCGCTGCAGTGCATTTGAGAGTCTCGGAGGATTACAAAGTGCCACTGGAAGGGAATGAGACGTCTAGGCTCACTCGCCTGCGCAATGCGGCGGTGGAAGGCTATCGAAATGTAGTCGAAGGCGTGATTGGCGTGCTGGCATTTCTCCTTTCGACCGGTCCTGTTCTCGTGATCGTGGTGGCGATTGCGTTCTTCCCGGCGCGTTGGTTGTGGCGGAAATGGCGGGAAAGCCGCTGGCCGGTCGCCGCTGGTTAATAGGACGGCAGGCCTTCTAGCGATAGGCAGCGGCTTGGATGCCGTAAAGTTCCGCGTACTGCCCGGCTTTCGCCATGAGCTCTTCGTGCGTACCCGATTCGACCACGCGCGCGCCATCCAGCACCACGATGAAGTCGGCCATGCGCACCGTGCTGAAGCGGTGAGAAACCAGAATCGTGATGCGGCCATCCGCCGTGCGTTGACGCGCGGCGGCGGCGAAGCGTTCGAATAGTGCGTGCTCTGTTTCGGCATCAAGCGCCGCGGTCGGCTCGTCGAGCACCAGCAGTAACGGGCGCTCTCTCATAAAGCCGCGCGCCAGCGCGAGTTTCTGCCATTGGCCGAAGCTGATCTCCACACCTTCCGGCCAAGTGGGTCCTAGCTGCGTTTCCAGGCCGTGCGCCAGATGCTTCCACTACATCGTCGGCGCCCGCGTGGCCAACGGCGGCCGCTACCGCAGGCACGTCTTCATGGCGAGGCAGGTCGCCCACTCCCACACTGTGCAGCGCTCTGAATTCGAAGCGGAAGAAATCCTGGAAAGCGCCGGCAAGGCGTGAACGCCAGGTGTCTGGCGCGATCCGTGAAAGATCCACTCCATCGACAAGAATGCGCCCGCTGGACGGCTGATACAGGCGGCACAGCAATTTCACCAGCGTGGTTTTGCCCGCGCCGTTCTCGCCGACGATGGCCACGACCGAACCAGGCTTGAGAAGGAGGTTCACATCTTCAAGCACCAGCCGCTCGGTGCCGGGATAGGCGAAGGATACATGCTCGAAGTCGATTCCCTCCTCCAGAGTTTCAGGCGCAGGCGCATCGGCGCCTTGTTCGAGCGATGCAGCGTAGTCTTCAAGCCAGGCGAGACGCCTCGATCCATCCAGCCAGAAACCGCGCAGGAATCCGATCTCGCCGACAGCCGCTCCTATATATGTCGACAGGCGAGCGCCCGCCGCGAGCACGAGCAGCACCGCACCCGGCGAGGCTTTGAGCACTGACGCCACGAAGACGACCGCGGCTACATACGCGCCAGCGAACACGGCCCAACTCAGCGTTTGCCAGAAAGCGCTGCCGCGTCGCGCAGCCGCTACCGGGCCATACCAATGTTCCCAAGCGGCGCGGCGCTGCTCCACCAGGCTTGCGCCTATGCGCGTGACACGCACTTCCTTACCGGGCGGCGCGGTAGTGGCGACATCGAAGAGATGCCGTGCCAGACGATTGGCCCAAGCGCCGCGCTCGTCGGCCTTGCGCTCGACTTCGGGCCGCCAGGTGGAGGTGAAGACGGTGGGCAGCGCGAATACCGCGAGCAAAGCCAGCGCCGGGTGGATGGAAACCAGAAGGCACAACGTGACGATCAGACGGAGAATCCAGCCACAGGTGGTGAAGAGCGACAAGTACATGTGATCGAGCACGAAGACCTGATTGCGCAGCATGGAAAGACGGTCGACATATTCCTGACGCTCGTGGTGTTCGATGCTGGCTACCGAGGCCTGGAGGCGGGCTACATGCGCCTCCAGCGTGATGGTAAGGCGCTCGCGAAAGCGGCGTTGCGTGCGGTCGCTGATGACGCGAAGAAACCAGGTGGCGGCGGCGGATGCTCCCAGCCCCAGAGCGGCGCCAAGAACCATACCGCGTTTTCCTGCCAGAATGCCGTCTGCCAGGAGGCTGAGCCACAGGGCGAGCAGCGCGTCAGGAAGGGCGGCGAGCAGCGCCAGAGAGAAGGATACCGTGAGTAACAATGGCTCCGCTTCACGGGCGCGCACGAGAGCGCGCCACATGGAGGGGAGAGCGGCGGGCATGGAATCGGCTTTGTGGGGCGTTTTCATAACCGCCTGGTTTGAGAATTGGAACGGCGTGTTCTAATCCAAAGCATCGTGCGCAATTGCTTCCTCTTCATCGAAGCGCGAGGCTTGCATCTCAAACATTGTCTTGTAACGGCCGCCCGCGGCCATCAATTCGTCATGCGTGCCGAGTTCCACCACGCTTCCTTTTTCGAGCACGCAGATACGGTCGGCGTGGCGCACGGTGGAGAAGCGATGAGAAATCAGGATGGTGGTCACCTGGCGCGTGGCCGCGAGGATTCTGCCGAAGATCTCAGCTTCGCCGCGCACATCGAGCTGGGCCGTGGGTTCATCAAGCAAGACCAGCCCGGCGCCAAGCCTGACGGCGCAAAGGGCCCGCGCGAGGGCGACGCGCTGCCACTGGCCGCCGGAAAGATCCGTGCCATCGGGATAGCCACGGGCCAGCACAGTATCGAGAGAGGCCAAGCTCGCCGCGCCTGACTCTTCGAGTACTTTACGGATCACGCTATCGGGAGCACCGGCCGGGGCGACGTTCTCGCGCAGCGATAACTCGAAGCGAATAAAGTCCTGAAATACAGCGCCGATGCGCGAGCGCCAGCCGTCGATGTCGAGTGTCCGAATGTCGGTGCCGTCAACCTCAATGGTCCCTTGCTGTGGGTCATAGAGGCGGCAAAGGAGCTTCGCAATGGTGGTTTTGCCCGCGCCATTCTGACCGACAATGGCAAGCGAAGAGCCTGCCGGGATGGTCAGGTCGAAATCCTCCAGCACGGGTTCGGTTGCGTGAGGATAAGCGAAGGTCACGTTTCGGAAGCGGATTTCGCGCGCGGGCATGCCCTTCGCGGATTCATTGCCCTGCGTGAGCGCGCCTTCGCCTTCATGTTGCCTTCGAAGCGAAGCACAGCGCGATGGGCGCGGCGGTGCCATCCAGCGCCCAGGACAATCCGCCGAACGCAATCATGCTGGTGCCAATGACCGCGCTGGCAAAAGTAACGAGCCGCGCCAAAGAGAGATGGCCATTCAACGCGGCTGCGGCCATCGACCAGAACACAACAATATTCGCGGCGAGTACAAGCAGAATGCTCCAGACCAGTGGACGCTCGCGCAAGCGCGTAGCTTCCCAGCGCAACTCGAATAGCTGGCGGCGGCGGGACCGGAAGCGTTCGACGATCCAGCCGGCAAGGCCAAACAGGCGCAACTCCTTTGCGGCGGGCGGCTCGACTGCAAGCCGGTAAGCGTAATCGGCGTGACGCTGCGACTCGCGTACTTCTTCCGTATTGCGATCGCGCCAGATAGCGCTTTCGCGCAGCAGCCAGTGCGTGGCGATCCATGCGCCCGCGAGCACGATCGCCGCCCACCAGGTGTACCCAGCAACCACTGCCGCGGAGGCGATGCCTCCCACCATTTCGACCAAGCCGCCCGCGATGAAGTCCATCGAGATCGACATAGGCGGACCGGTGATGCCGAGATCGAAATCGCGCGCCACAGTGAGGTCGGTCGTGAGCTTAGGACTTTCGAGATGGCCCATGCCGGGAGGACGGACACAGGCGGCGGTGAGCTGGTCGTAGAGCCACGCCGCTGTCCGGCTGCCCAGGTTTGCGCCAACGGCCCTGTGAATAGGGGGAAGAATCTGGAGCAGCACGAAAACGGATCCGAAGAGCGCGAGCGGCGTGGTGAGATCGGCCCTGTGCTGGACGGCGCCGACCAGCATGCCCATAGCAATAGCAAAAACCGCGGGAAGCAATCCGCGAAAAATGAGAACGGTCCACCAGGCAAGGGCGAGGGAGCGATCCGCGCGGGGCAACACGCGGGCAACCGTCCAAAGATTACTTGAGCGGACCTGTTCGAAAACCGAAGTCCTCATTCTCCTGCGGGATTTTCGATCAGTATACGCTGTTTCGGTTCACCCTCAGAAGCTCGCCGCGACTGCTGTGCGCGCTTACGCCATGGGGTCGCTTACGCTTCCGTCTCAGAAAAGGACTTTGAGTGAAAGCTGGATGATCCTTGGAAAATTGTATTGATTTTGGTTGACGGTTCCGAAGCCGGTCGGAAGGCCGCCGACATACTTCGGAGGCCCGTCGTTGGGATTGTTATCGACAGACTGGCGAATGGCCGTATTCGTGAGGTTAAAGGCATCGGCGCGGAACTGCAGCTTCACCGATTCCCAAATAGAGAAGTTCTTCAAAACCGAGACATCAAGGTCCGGTGCGGTTGGCGCGCGCACTTGCCCGATCCGCTGTGGAAGCGATCCGAGGAAATACTGCGAAATGGACGAGTTCGGCACCCAGCAGCCGCCGGAAGAGCTTTGACTCGCGCCAGTTACTGGGTTTGTAAAGGTGAACGGATAAACATTGTAGAGGTAATCGGTGTTGGTCGGGCCGCCGTTCGGGGCATAGGGGTGGTTGCACTCGTATGTAAAGCTTTGGCTAATGCCGAGCGGGAAACCGGTCTGGGCGCTGAAAACATAATTGACGTTCCAGCCGTTGACGATCTGCCCCAGGATGCCGTGAGCCATGTATTTCTTCCCTTGACCCACTGGCAGGGCGTACTCGGTGGTCATGGTAAACACGTGAGTGCGGTCGGTGGGAACAAGTTGATACAGGAGCTGGGCATCCTGATAAGGCCAGCCATTTATGTACCCGTTATCCTGCATGGTCTTCGAGTAAGTGTACGCAACCTGGAAGCTCAATCCTGTCGCGGCGCCATAGAGACGCTTGTTCAGTTTCACCTGCAGGGCGTTGTACCGTTCTTTGCCGAGAGGATCGTCAGCTTGGCCGACAATGTGGAACTGCGAGTAAGTCGGCGTCATCAGGTAATAGGCGGGAACGGTCGGGTTTCCCATGGTTGTGCCCGTCGGCACAACCTTGTAATAAGGATTAGGTACCTGTTTGTTGAAGTAATTCGCATTATTAATTCCTAGTTGATATTGCGAGAGCGGCATGTAGCCGTTCAGCCAAACAGAACCACCGCTGCTGCTGGCGGTACCATTGCGGAGCCGGTCCGTGTAATTCCCGTCGTAGGAGACGTCCAGAACCATGTGTCCCGGTAGCTCACGCTGTATGCCGAAAGAGAAGATCTGCGACCGTGGGATCTTACGCTGAGGGAAATCGATGGTCATCGAGTTACCTACGTTTGTAAGTAGGCCCAAGGTATTGCCCGTCGGCGGATTGACCCCGCTCGGGAACGGATTCCCACTCGCGAAATAGGGCGTTGGCGTGAAGCCATCCAGCGAGGAAACATAGTTAGTCGAGACCGTAGCTCCAAAAAATGTGCCCTCTTCCAAACCGGTCGCGTACTCAATGCCATAACCGCCGCGAAGGACGGTCTTCGAATCTATCTGATAAGCGAATCCAAGGCGCGGCTCAATATTCGACCAATCCGTGTTATAACCAGCTTTCGGCTGCCCGTTCGCGCCGGCAAACTCCAGACCGCCATAAACGGTCTGCAGAGCCTGGGCGTTGATGCCCGCAGCAGTCCAGGCAGCTATATTCGCCGGGTTATTGACTGTGGCTTGGAACGTGGGATTATTTGTAATCGGGTTAATGCAGGTAGTACACATGCCGCGATTAATGTAATTGTGGCGCTCCATGGTTCCGGTCTGTATGTCATAGCGTATGCCTAAGTTCAGAGTTAAGCGCTTCGAAAACTTCCAGTCATCCTGCACATATACCGCATAAGTCGGGTAGTAATCGAAGTGGGTGAGGTTGTAATCGACATGACCGTTCGCGGGAACTCCTAACAGAAGGTCCGCCACACTGAGCCCGTCGTGAACGTTCGGGCCGCAGCCCGCGCAAGTATTCGTCGCGCTTGGGTTGTAGGCTGTGTAAGTGCCGGTAAACCCGAAGGCGCCGTTGGCATTGCCCACCGAATAAGGATTAGCTATCTGATATTCAGCAACCTCGCCACCGAAATGAAGCGTGTGGGATCCTTTGGTCTTGGTGAAATCCGTATCAAAAATGAAATTGTTGTATACCGTGTCGCTTTGGCTGTTGCCGACGGCGGACGCAAAGTTGCTCAAACTGATCTGGGGGAGATCGGCCTGCGCTCGGGTCGGAACCACAGGCATATTCAATCCAATGGTGCTGGCGGGCTGGGCGACACCTAATTCGCCGTTAGGTCCATAGTCGAGGAAGCGCGCGAAGGACAATTTGAAGTCGGCAAGCAGAGTCGGCGAGAAGATGTGCGTCATGTCCTGGCTGGCGGTGAGGTTTTGCCGGACATGGTCGATATTTCCCATCTCGGCGATGCCACTCAGTCCGTTGGTATTGCGATTTTCGAAGCCGTGCTGAAACGCAAAGAGACTGTACCAGCGGGTCTTGTCGCTGGTGTCATAGTCTACGCGCGCCATGGGTTGATTGTAGGAATATACGTCCGGCGCGTTGACAGTAAGATTATTAGCCAACTGGCCTGGAGCGCTATTAGGGGCAGGATACAGATTCAAAATTGCCGCGCCGATGGGACTGATGCGGTTCGCAGGGATGGTGTTGTTGGGAAACTCCATTCTGCCGATGTGGTTCGGGGAGGGACAATTGCCGGGCGATAAGCCAGGCACCGGATTGTAGCCGTTTCCCGGCCCAACGCATGCGGTCGTTGTGGGATCGTAAATCTGGTAAGTGATGCCACTCACGGATGTGCTGTCGAAGTTCACGCCGTTAGGGGTCGGCCGCAAGTAGGTGGGAACCGTGTTGGCTAATACCGTGAACGGAATTCCTTCACGATACCCTTCATAGCTTGCGAAGAAGAACATCTTGTCCTTCCTGATGGGTCCGCCGACTGTCCCGCCGAATTGGTTCTGATGAACCATCGATTTCGGAATGCCGGCGACGTTGTTCTCAAAATTGTTGGCGTCCAAGTGGCCGTTCTCCAGATAGTCGTAAGCGTCGCCGTGGAAAGCGTTGCCTCCCTGCTTCAGGACCATATTGACTGTGCCGCCACCCGTTCGCCCATAGCGGGCATCATAGGTTTGGGTCATCACGTTGACTTCCTGGAGCGCGTCTACATTCGGCGCAAGCTCCCAGGTTCCGTTGCCGCCGCCGGTCTGTTCCGTGATGTTGGTTCCGTTGAGGGTGAACTGTTGGTATCCCTGTACACCGCCGCCCAGCGTGTAATTGTTCGAAACGTCCCAGCCTCTGGTTCCTGAATAACCATTGGCGCCGAATTGAGTCTGGGCAAATTGGGAGCCGGGCGTGGTGCCGACCAGCGTGTAAATCTGACGGCCGTTTAGCGGCACATTTTCAAGCTCGCGCTCACTGAGAATTGTGCCACCGGAGCCGTTGGCATTTTCAAGCAGGGGGACTTGGGAGGTCACCTCGACGGTCTGACTTTCGGCGCCCACTTGCAATTGGAAATTGATGCCAAGGGATTTCGAGGCGTCCAGCAATACGTTGTCCTGGGTTTTGGTCTGGAACCCGGTAGCCGTTACGGTAACGCGATAGACGCCGGGCAACATATAAGGGATGAAATAGTCACCCTTGCCGCTGGTCTTTACGCTGTATTTCTGTTGTGTGTCATTGTTGACGGCCTCGACTGTGGCGCCTGGGACGACGGCACCCGTCGGATCGGTCACATTTCCGGTGAGCGTCGCACGGAATTCCTGCGGCGAGAGGAATCCGGCAGTTAACACGAGGAGGCCTAGCGGACACACGAAGGGCCGTATAGCCTTAATGAAACGATCCATTTTTCTTCCCCCTGAAGCGAATTAATCGAGTCTAAGCGTCTGCTAAATTCCCATTGACTACAACTTTTTACATTATGTGACAGGCGTGACGAGAATTTGCATGAGACGGCGCTGACTAGCGGGCGGCTCAAGTGGAATCGCGAGCGGCTAAAGACTATTCACGATTTGACATCGACGGCGGGGCGGCATCGGAACCACTCCCCCATTCTTTATTCGGTACGGGACCCATTTCGAACACCAACTTCCCGCCTTGCGCGATATCGGAATGGCTGAACCAGGGTTTGTTCAGGGGCTTGCCATTCAGCGTTGCCGATTGTATGTAGATATTCTTTTCCGAGTTGTTATTTGCAACAATCACAAAATCTTTTCCATTCCCCATGTCAATTCTGACTTCATTGAAGATCGGACTACCGATAACATACACAGGTTCCGCCGGATCCACAGTGTAGAATCCCATTGCGCTCAGGACATACCATGAGGAAGTCGAGCCCTGATCGTCCATGCCCGGGAACCCGATGCCGTATTTGTCGCTTCCATAGAGCTTTGTCAAAATCTCTCGCGCGAGCTTTTGCGTCTTCCACGGCTCACCGCCCCAGTCATAGTAGTAGGCGGATTGCTGGTCGGGCTGGTTGCCTTGTACGTATTGGCCAATCACTCCCGTGCAATCGCGACAGATGCCCTTTGGGTGATACGGCGTGTTGAAGAATTCATCGAGCTTCGCATCAAACTTATCCCGGCCACCGAGCAGATTGATCAGCCCTTGGACGTCATGCGGCACCAGCCATAGAGTCGACCATCCTGACGCCTCCTTCATCATGAAGTTGTAGTACGGCTCTCTGAGGATCGAATGGGGAAATCCAATTTCCATCGGCAGTCCGTCCGCGCATAAAACCAACACTGGGATCGAAGACGTTCTTGTAGTTATGTGCTCGCTTGAGGAACATCTGATAATCATCTTCCTTGCCTAACTTCTTCGCATAAGTGGCGAGAGAATAGTCGTCCCAGCTGTATTCAAGCGTTTTGGCTACTCCCGCATTACCACCCGCATACGGCGGACTGGGATGATCAACACGATGTCCGAGATCCATCCCTTCTCGAGGTATTCCGCCAAGTTACGCCGAGGACCTTTCGTATCGGTAGCGTTCTTCCTCAGGTACTCATAGGCGCTTTCCCAATCGAAGCGCAGCCCGCGCTCCCAATCGCCCAGGTACATCCAAACCGCGTGGTCTCCGTGGAAAGAGGTCTGCATGTATCCTGTCTCTTTCGCCATGTCGAGAGTGGAGCTCAAGATGTCCTGCTTCACATCAGGTTCCACCAGAGTCAACAGGACCAACTGATCGCGCCCAGTGTCCCAGAACGGCACGGGGCCATAGCGGTCATGCTCGGCCATTTTCACCGCGCCGTCCAATCCCCGAAACGACTCGCCTTTTCGCGCTATAAGCCTGGGGCTGGCGAACGAGTGATAGAGATTCGAATAAAAAAGCGTTCTGGCGTGTTCGGTGCCGCCTTTTACTTCAATGGCATTTAGCTTGCTTGCCCACGCCTCCGCCGCTCGCGCCCTGATTCCGTCGAAATTCCAGCCTGGGCTCTCCGCCTCCAGGTACTTCTGCGCTTGTTCAAAACTCTCTCCCGAAGCGATTTTGATCAGGACCTGCTCGCGTTCGGTGGCCGGGAAGTCCAGATAAACACCGGCATAGCTTCCGGATTCTGACCGCGAATCCGCAGTGACCGAATCCGATCCCAGCAGAGATCCCCGGCCCTGTTGAGCGGGCGGGTTCTGGTGAAACGTGCCAAATGCCCCGAAAGGGCTTCGAAAATTCGGCAACGAAATAAACCTGGGCAACACTGCGCTGCGATGTTCCGGCAATCTGCCCTCTGAAGCCGCGCTGGGCTTGACCTCTGATCGTGTGGTCGCCAACCACCTGGATATTGCCGCCCGCTCGGCCTAGATCCATCACAACGTGCGCTTCAGGCGACTGGGGAAACGTGAACCGGTACATACCTGTGTGTGCAGTCGCCGTCAACTCAACCTTGGTTCCGAAGTCATTGAGATAAACCGTGTAGTATCCCGGCACGGCCTTCTCTTTTGCCTTGTCGTAATACGCAGCACTGCGTTCCGGCGGAACCGTCCAGTGTCCGACAACGGGCATGACCACCAGGCCCTGCATTGCGCTCGAAAAGCCGAGCATCACCGGATGCGTGTAGTTGTAGGACATGCCCACGCCGGCTGGATACGACAGATCGAGATTCTTATTGATCGGACCCAGATTTGTCACTCCATGAGGTAGCACCGCGCCGGGCGAAGTCATGCCGGTGTAAAGTTCTTCGCCTGGTGGTGGAGCATTACCGATCAATGTCGGATTGTCCAGAGGCGCCGTTCCTACTAGCGCGTTCACATAATCGATCGGACGCTTCTGAGAGTTCAATTCGTGGTTGTCAACCGCGAGGCCGACAGAACATCCGATTACTGCGAGAACAGCAAAGTATTTTACTGTCTTAGACTGCACGATATGCCGATTACTAGTCAGAATGGAGCGACCAACCGCCGATTCGCAGTGACGCGGATTACGCTGCGAGGAGGTAAACCCAGCGGCGCAGAGCCGCATACGAAAGGAGTTGGTCGCATGTCTAAGATACGATTTATTGGTTTGGATGTCCACGCGGACACCATCGCGGTAGCGGTAGCCGAAGCGGAAGCGGCGAAGTTCGCGTCGCTCGGCAGTGATCCCCAATCGCTTGGAATCGATTCGCAAACTGGTTGGCGAAACTGGGCCGAGCGCAAGAATCTGCGGGCGTGCTACGAAGCGGGTCCGACGGGCTACGTCGTGTATTGGCAGCTGACCGCGCTGGGTGTTACCTGCGAAGTGGTAGCGCCGACGCTGATCCCGGTCAAAGCGGGCGACCGGGTGAAGACGGATCGTCGCGATGCCGAGAAACTGGCGCGCTGCTATCGCGGCGGCGATCTGACGCCGGTTTGGGTTCCGGATGCCGCGCACGAGGCACTGCGCGACCTGGTGCGCGCCCGAGAAGACGCGAAGCAGGATCAGCACCGGGCGCGTCATCGTCTGAGCAAGTTCCTGCTGCGGCATGGCCGGAGACCGCCGGAAGAGCATCAAAAAGAGCTGGACGATGAAATACATGGACTGGGTGAAGGGTCAAGTGCACTTCGAGGAGCCGGCACTCCAGGCTACGTTGCTGGATTACGTCCATGAAGTCGAACACGCCGCCGAGCGCATCCAGCGGTTGGAAAAAGCGATTGAGGATGCGATTGCGACAGCGCCCGCCGGAGATGCGCGCAGTCGTCGAAGCCTTGCAAGCGCTTGCGCGGCGTGGCCAAGATTACGGCCGTCAGCATTGTCGCCGAAGTCGGCTCGTTGTCCCGATTCGACAACCCGCGGCAGCTGATGGGTTACAGTGGCCTGGTCTCGAGCGAGCACTCTAGCGGCAATCGTATCCAACGCGGCGCAATCACCAAAACCGGCAACGCGCATCTGCAGGCGTGTGATTATCGAAGCGGCCTGGGCTTATCAACACAGACCCTGGATCGGAGGCTGGCTGGCCAAGCGACAACAAGGACTGGATGACGAGAGATCAAAGACATCGCCTGGAAAGCGCAATGGCGGCTGTGCACGCGCTACAAAAAACTGGCCGCGCGGGGAAAGAACAAGCCCCAGATCGTAACCGCCATCGGGCGCGAACTGCTGGGCTTCATCTGGGCCATTGCAGTCAAAGGTCGAAGCAGCAATCCCAGCGGCAAGCCGCTTGAAAAAGAAACCATGCTTGCTTTGAAGCAGTAGCGGTGGCAGTCGAGGGGCTCACGGAAAGGAGAACCCTCCTACGTTTTATGCGATACGGTCTGTTGACCCAACTCGCGTCCCTAGTCCGAGGCAGCTCCCGACGGATCACGATTGTGCGGTTCCGACCCGCGGATATCAGAGTGATCAACCGTCGCATTTGCTCCCTCGCTGCCACCACTGCTGCTTCTCTTTACACCCTCCCAGAGATCCTCGCGACAGCATTTCTGTATCGCCATCTCTCGGAGTTTACGTGACGCTTGACAGGTCGCTCCATATCAGAAGGCCAGCTTTAGCGACATCTGCAGCACTCTGGGAGTGTTCGCCTGATTGCAGCCGACGGTTCCAAAGCCGGTCCAACAGCCTGTGGATTGTTGTCTGGCAACACCGTCATTCGGATTATTGTCGGGACCGCCGAAGAGCACGCTATTCGTCACGTTGAAAGCATCTGCCCGGAACTGCAAGCGCAGCCGCTCCGTGAGAGAAAAGTTCTTGGCCAGCGAGAGATCGAGATTGGGAATGGAAAAGTTCCGCAGGGTTGAAATTCGGTTTGGAAGGTACGGCAAGAAGAAGGGCGGTAACGATTGCCAGCATCCTGTAGAACTCCCGTTGCTGTAGTTGTTGTAGATGTAATTCCCCATAGTCGGTCCGCCATCGGGCGTGTAGGGATGACCACAGGTGTAATTCCAGCCCTGACTAAGACCAACTGGGGTGCCGCTCTGCCAATTGAACACCCAGTCCAGATTCCAACCACCAATGAATGCATCCACTACCTTCGGGGCGTTAGACAGCAGGCTTGAACCCCGGCCCACAGGAATGGCCCACTGGCCGGTTATGGTGAAGATCTGCGTACGGTCTGAGGAGGTGGGCTGATAAAGGCGGTGCGCATCTTGATATGGCCAGCCGTTCGTGTAACTCGTTGCCGCGAGTGCCTTCGAGTATGTATAAGCAAGCTGGAAGCTCAATCCGCGGCCTGCGCCCAAGAGATGCTTATTGAGTTTAACCTCCAGCGCATTGTATGTCTGGTAGCCGAGAGGGTCATCGTACTCCCCGATTCGAAGGAATTCCGAGAAAGGTGTGAGCAGGTCCTCCGCGGGCACTGTAGGCGATGAGCCCATTGTTGAGTTGGAGGGAATGTTGGGGACGTTGTAATACGGGTTCGGAACCTGTTTGTTGAAATAGTTAGGATTGGCTATTGCTTGTTGGTATTGCGACAGCGGCATGGTGCCGTTCAGCCACACGAAGAGACGCAGACGATCGGTGTAATTGCCCGCGAACCTGGCATCCAACACCATGTGTCCGGGCAACTCACGCTGGAAACCAAATGAGAAGATCTGCGATCGCGGAATTCTGCGCTGCGGATAATCGAGCTGCTTGACGTTACCGAGACCGGTCAAAAGCCCCAGCGTATTGCCAGTGGGCGCTGAAACACCGTTTGGAAACGGGTTACCGGTGGCAAAGTAATTCGTCGGGGTGACGTTATTATTTAGCGACCCGACATACGAAGTGGTGACAGAAAAGGGATCTGACGAGCCACCTTCGAGACCGATAGCGTACTCGATACCATACCCGCCGCGAATAACTGTTTTAGAATTCACCTGGTAAGCGAATCCAAGCCTCGGTTCCCAATTCGACCAGTCAGTGTTGTAAGCATCTCGGGACTCTCCGTTCACCCCCGCGAAGACTAGTCCCCCATACGCCGTCTGAAGAGAGGCCGGGTTAATGCCGGCAGCGGTCCATGCGGCTTGATTGGCCGGATTATTCACGTTCGCTTGATACTGCGCCTCGTTCGTGATGGGGTTCACGCAGTTAAGACACGCTCCGCGGGCCAGCAGGTTGTGACGCTCCCGAACGCCAACTTGTACATCGTATCGGAGGCCGATATTTATTGTCAGACGACGTGTAGCCTTCCAGTCGTCCTGAACATAAAGCGCCCAAGTCGGATAGCCCTCGAAAATTGTGTCAGCCCAATCGACGCCGCTCCCGGACTGACTGTTCGTACCAGTATCTGGATAACCCAGCAACAGATCTGCCACCGGATATCCGTCGTGAACACCAGGCAGAGTGTTGCCCTGCAACGGATTGTACTGGGTGAATCGAGAACTAAAAGTGAAGTATCCGTTAGGCCGCTGGACGGTCCTGGGATCAGCGAATTGGAACTCGCCCAACTCGCCCCCGAAATGAAGCGTGTGATTGGAGAGGGTTTTCGTCCAATCGTTATCGAATACGATGTTGTTCCACACGTCGTCGGTGACGTTGTTGCCGACAACGCCAGTAAAACTGTTCAGGCTTATTTCCGGGAGGTCTTTAAGTGTCGTCGTGGGAATGTTCGGCATGTTCAGGCCAATTGTGCTCGGGTTCACCGCTTTGGAGAAATCTCCATTCCCCCCAAAATCCATGAAACGGGAAAACGACAGCTTGAAGTCGGCCAGCAGCGTTGGCGTAAAGATGTGTGTCATGTCTTGCGTAGCCGTAATATCTTGCCTCGTATGGTTGAAGTTTCCCTGGGCAGCCACGCCGGTCATGCCGTTCGTGCTTCGGTTTTCGGTGCCGTGCTGGAACGCGAACAGACTGTACCAACGCGTCTTGTCACTTGTGTCGTAATCTACCCGAACCATGGGCTGGTTGTACTCGTACGCGCCCGTCAGGTTGCCCAGATAGTTGTTATTCAGGGCGTTCACATTCGTGTTGGGCATCGGATATAAATTCAGAATTGCAGCGCCCACCGGACTGATAGCGCTTTGAGGAATGGTGTTGTTCGGAAATGGGTTCCGCGCAAACTTGCCGCTCGGACAGTTGGAAAGCGTCCCACCACCCACACAGAAGGTCGTCGAAGGATCGTACACCGTATAAAGAGTCCCGCTCAGAGCAGTGTTGTTGAAGTTGACGCCGTTAGGGCCCGGGCGCAGGTAGGCAGGCGGCACCGTAAATAGTCCAGTTTGCGGCAGCCTCTCCCGGTACCCTTCAAAGCTACCGAAGTAGAAGATCTTATCCTTCTTAATTGCCCCGCCCACGGTCCCGCCAAACTGGTTCTGAATCAGGCCGGGTCTCGCAACACCATTGATGTTGTTCTGATAATAGTTAGCGTCCATCACGGTGTTTTCCAAGTACTCATACAAAGTTCCATGCAACTGGTTGCTTCCGGATTTAACAACCATGTTCACGGTCCCACCGCCGGTTCTTCCGTATCGGGCATCGTAGGTCGTAGTCATGACGTTGGCTTCCTGGAGCGCATCAATGTTGGGAGCCAAAGTCCACTCTCCGTTGCTGCCGCTTTGATAGGAAGTTTGCACGGTGATATTCGTGCCATTCAGCGTAAACTGCTGATAATGCGAGACGCCGCCACCGATCACATAATTCCCAGTGGTGTCCCAGCCCCTCGTGCCTGAGGTGCCGCCGGTAAACTGGGAACCCGGTGTGGTACCGATCAGGGTATAAATCTGGCGACCGTTCAATGGCACGCTTTCCAGCTCGCGCCCTGACAAAATCGTGCTATTCGATGCAGTGGTATTTTCGAGGAGCGGAGGCGCGGACGTTACTTCGACCGTCTGTGATGCCTGCCCTAGCGCGAGCTGGAAATTCAGGCCGCGGGACGTGCTGGCTTCCAGTACTACGTTATCTTGCGCTTTGGTCTGAAAGCCCGGAGCCGTGACACTGACTCTGTAAGTGCCCGGTAGCATGTACGGAATGAAGTAGTCGCCCTTCGCGGTGGTGGTGACGTCGTACTTCTGTTGGGTATCGTGATTGACTGCTTCCACGGTGGCGTTCGGCACGACGGCGCCGGTCGGATCGGTGACAGTTCCGGTGAGCGTCGCGCGGAATTCCTGCCCGGAGAGGAATCCGGCAGCGAAAGCGAGCAGGCCGAGCGGACACACGCATAGCAGTAGAGCTTTAATTAAACGATTCATTGTCTTCCCCCTGAAGCGAATTAATCGAGTCTAAGTGTCTGCCGATTTCTTTGACTACAATTTTTTACGTTTCGTAACAGGCTTGATGAAGAATTTACATGCAAAGGCACGGATTAGCGCGCGGCTTGCTGCTGGAGCTCTCCGGGCTGAGTGCGATTGAGCGTGTCGTATAGCGGCTGCGCCGGCTTGATCCCCGGGTTCTCCTGCGCCACCGAGACTGCCAGCACCCGAATCTTGTCATTGTTCGGCAGCGTCAGAGTTCTGGCATTCGCAGGAATATCGATGGAATAGGCAAATAAATATGAATATTGGTACGGCTCATTCAAGCCTGCCGCGGTGTGATGATGCGAGACGTACCAGCCGAGCTGGGCCGGCTTGACGAAGCCTGGCCGCAGGCCGACGTAATCATCCGGATAACGCGGGGACCAGCCTTTAGGCCAGTTCGGTGGAGGCGGCCACACAGCGTGGTTGGCAGAAATCGCCCAATCGCGCTCCGGCTCGTTCTTCCAGACGCGCGTATCCCATTGGCCGATGTATCCGCCCCAATCTTCAATATTGAGGTCGACGGAGTTGTCGCCCACGCGGAACGTAGCTGTCTGGTCTCCGTCGGCGGCGGCCGCCAGAATGTAGACCCGATTATGACGGCCGGATGGCAGATCGATCGACTGGCCCTTCGCCACAACGGCGTTGGGCGTTCCGGTTTTCGCGGCCGCTAACTTGAACTCGACATCGTGAAACGTGATCTGACTCGGCAGCATCTCGGCGGGAATTGCGTTGCCTTTGCCGTCGAAACCGCCGCCCTCGGTCTGCGTGTCATCATTGCTCGCGACGGCTAAATCGTAGTTGAGAGTCACAGGCTCGGAGCGCACCGCGGCAAGCCGGGCCGGCGCGGAACCGAGTTTCAATGCAAAGGTGCGGGGCTGATAGGCCGTGAAAGAGGTCACCAGCGCGCCGCCCGAAACAGATGCGTTACCAACCGGCAGCTCTTGTCCATTCACTTCGCGCGCGGCAGTAATCGGACCATCGAACGAGACCCTCACGTTCTGTTGCGGCTTTCCGTCGACCTCCACCATGCGAAGAATTATTTCATCGCTCGATTCGGCCTTCTTGAGAGCCATCACGCGAATTCGCGGATTGTTTATGCGCAGCAGCGAGAAGTTCTTGCCAAGAGGAACCAGCGTGCTTCGGGCTCTCGAAGGCGATGAGCGGTTCGTTCAGGCGGTATCCCTGCCAATCGGTCTGGGCCTGCCGCCAGTCACCGGCGTGTCCAGCCAGACCGAATACGAACTCGTGATGCCCCCAATCCTGGTTGGCTTGATCGCTGTAACCGGCCGGTCGCCCATTCGTACCAGGCTGGATCCCGGGCGAGCGCATCAAGGTAAGGCGAATGGTGTTGTCGTTGAGCTTGTCGGAACCGTTCTTGCAATCCGTCAGAATGGTGACTCCATAAGAGCCGCCCTTATCGGTTAGATCGATCCAACGGTGAGAAGCGACTTCGAACTGCCGCTCGGTTTGTGTGGGCCGTTGAATCGTGCCGACGTCCCAGTTATAAGTGGCATTCTCATTCGAGGCGCTGAGCGGGAAGGTAGCTTTCACATTGGAGGCAAGGGTTCGCCAATCGACCGCGTTGGCGAATTCCACGCGGTTGCCCGCATCTCCGGCGGCAAGGCTGATGGTCTGGACAAACTTGGAGTTTTCCGCTTCGCGGCTTACCTCGATGGACACGCGAACCGGACCGTTCTCCTTTATACGAATCTGGGCTGGGCCACCGACATAAGCGCGAGGCACAGCTTGCTCTTGATCGAAATCCATGTTCCAGGCAGGCCATTGCTTGGGCGTGTCATTCGAAATCGCAAGCCGGATGGGAGCGGAGAGCAATTCCTTGTTCAGGCTCTTATCGAAGATGCTGGAGACGTCGCCATTCTGATCGAGCGTCACGCGATAACGCGCATTCTCGAGCGACGATTCGGTGACCTTAAGTGTCGATGCGCTTGGGTTGCCGGATGGCACGACGTCATAAACGGCGTATCCCACAGACGGAGGCTTTCGCTAAAAACAGTACCTTGTCACCTTCCAACTGAGCGGGTACTTCCTTGCCATCCGGAGCATAAACACGAACAGCTTTCGGCGCGCCTTCGGGAAACGCAACACTCGCTTCGACCACATCCTCCCGAGGAATATTCATGGAGTTATAAACCACAATCGGCGTGCCGCGCGTCTGAGTGTTCATGCCTGAAGCGATGGCTTCTGTGGCGCTGGTCAGGATGCCTGCAAATTGATTCAGCGCGATGATGTCATCGTTCCAGGCGAACTGATAGGCCAGAGGCGTGGCCGTTCCAGCGGCAGTGTCGTGGAAATGACCGCCCATGACCAGAGTCCAAGCGTTGTTCATCCGTTCCTGCGGATAGGGACGGCCGCCCATCCATTGCGCCGCGACGGAGGCTTTCTCAGCGGCATCGGCTAACACTTCGTTTTCCCGGATCCAGCGCTTGTGATAAGCCTCTGAAGTTAAAGAACCGGCCGAGTGGTTGATGAGCTCCAGATCGCCCTTGTACTGCGGCATGCGCGACGTCATTTCCGGTTTAATATCGTTGAACATCTGATCGGCGGCGGATTCGATGACGTGCAGCGGCCCGGTGCCCACCTGCACAGGCGGACCGGGCTGCGGCGCTGGAATTTCCGGCTGGCCGCGACCCAATCGAAGCCGGGGAGTCGGCAACACGATCTCGCTTTTCGTGATAATGGCTTCCAACATTTTCACTGTCTCTTCTTCGGTCGCGCCGCCGGTATCGCCTGTGCCGACGTAATGATAGTCGGCATAAACGCCGGTCACTTTGCCATCGAGCTCAACACGCTTGACCCAATCCTGCTCTGGCTGTCTCGGGCGCTCCAGAAATCGCAGTTGTTGGGGCGTGAGCTGCGCGCGCTGCTCGGGCGTGAGCTGCGGAGGAGGCGGGGGCGGTCCCGGTTCCTTGCTCAAATCCGTGTAGACGTTGCTGCCGTATCCTCCGGGATTCAGCGCAGCGATGACGGTTTTCCCGTCGGGACCAATCCAGATTCCCACGTTAAACGGGATTCCTTCCGGCGTCTCTTCCGGCGAGTCTGGGCCGCCAACTTTGGGAGCCGGCTGCCAAGCGGCGCTTAACTTTTGTGTAGAGAAGCCCTTCACTCCCGCATGGGCCAGAATGCTGGGTAGCGATGCGGGGAATCCGAAACAGTCCGGCAGCATATATTCACTGCTCGCTTTTCCGAATTCGTTGCGGAACCATGTGTTGCCATACAACACCTGCCGGATGATGCCTTCCGCGCTGGGCAGGTTGACGTCGCCTTCCTCCATGGACGATCCGGCCGGGAACCAGCGGCCTGCCGCCACGTACTGCTTCATCCGGGCATAATCGGCCGGAAAATATTCCCGCATGAGGCGATAACGGTTCGCGCCGGTCCAATTGAAAACGTAGTGCGGATACTTGTCGATGTAATCGAAGTTGACCCGCATGGTCTTCAGCAGGTACTCGCTGATGGTTTGGGGAAATTCCCAGCGCCATTGTGTATCCAGGTGCGCATACGGGACCACAAACAGAGTGGGATCTTTGGTGATATCCGGCGCCTTTATGGTTTGGGCGCGGACGCCCGTTAGGAGTGCCAGAACTGCGATCAGTGGTATGCAAAAACTTTTTAGAGCTCGCATGACGATCCTCGGCTGAAAATATATCACTTGCGTTCGGCGAGTAAATATTAAGGTACTGTGTGGTTATGCCTGACCGACAAAAGTGCGAGCACGGGCCTTGCAAATGCCAGGCGCGGCCCGAAGAAAACTACTGCAGTGAATATTGCGAACAAGGGTCATCCCACGGGATCGAAAAAGATTTTTGCGAATGCGGGCATCCGGAGTGTAAAAAACGTGACAAACGGGGTTCGAAGAAAGAAGGCAGTGGAACCTGAATCTTCCCTCGTATTAGTTCGTGCAATCTTCGCGTCTTTCCTTATTGATGGTCTGGGCAGTGCTCTTAAAGGACGGTGAGCTCGTCGCGGTCACTTGCCAGCGGTCGCGTGTCTTTGAGCTTGCCAAGCTGAGAGGATCGGGAATCTGTGGTGTTTTTGATACTCAGGCGAGTGCCGAAGCTTTCATCAACAAGCTAAAGGAAGAGCAGAAGCACAATCCCGCCGCCATTAAGCAATGCAAATAAGGAGTGCAGCCGATGTTCTGCGATCGTTGCGGCGCTAACTTACAGGGGAGCCAGAATTTCTGCCCGAATTGTGGTAAGGCTGTCGGAACGGCAAGCATGCCGCTCATGCCCGCGCCGAGCCGGGTCGCGGGTCATGTCCGATTGTTGGCGATTTTATGGCTCGCCATGGCCGCCTTTCGCTTAGTTCCGGCGCTCATTCTGCTTTCAATTTTCCGGCGCGGCATCGGGTTTTGGCCTCCCGATATGCCGATGTTCGTACACGGTTTGCTCCAGATGATCGGCTTGATTTTCCTGGCTAGCGCCGGGGTCGCAATTCTCATCGGATGGGGACTGCTGGAGCGGCGACCCTGGGCGCGGATGTTAGCGATAATCTTCGGCTTTCTCAGCCTGATGGAAGTACCGTTCGGTACAGCTCTAGGTATCTATACGCTGTGGGTCCTGCTGCCAGCGCAATCAGAAGAAGAGTACCGGCAGACGGCAAGAGCCACCTAGGGGCGGGAATGGATCTTAAGTACTGAAGACATCATTGATACTTTAGACAACAGACAAGGTTTAGAACGGCACTGTTGGGCTGACCGCTTGCCAACTGGGGTGGAACGGAAAACTTGCGTGAATGCCGGTCGCGGTGTTTCGAAGGTAAGAGGTGCTCTGCGCTGAAGAGAAATTTACGGCGGTGCGAGACCAGCTTACCCATTTCTTCGTTGTCTCAAATCAAGAAGAACGGCTAAAGCAAAAATAGTACGATGGCAGATCCGATCAACAAATGGCTGTGATGCTGCTCTCTGACGCTTATGTAGTACACGCTCCCGTGGAGAAATTGAGGTATTATGCGGCCCAATTCTGGTTCCGGGTGGCCTGGCCGGTTAAACCCAGCATTCAGTATCCAGCCTATGAAGATCGCCCAGCATAAAACAGCAGCAAGACCTAGGATGAAAGAGGATTTTCGGTGTAGCTTATTCATTTAAGAGATATCCTCAGGAGTTATTGCTGTGCTCGCGCTTCACTGACTTATCGGCTGATGCCCAGACGATTCAGATCTGAAAACGCCGCTATGCTTAGACGTCGCCCACCTTCACGACTTGCCCTTTCCGAATAGATCGAAGAGCAGAAAGGCAACCGGGCACGTGTGGTAGCAATGCCTTCAACTTGTTGGATTTCGCGTAAATGATCAGCATTGCTATTCGGCGCATCCCTAGATTCTGCTGGTAGGACAGTCCCTTGTCGACTGTGAGGAGAACATCAAAGCCAGCCTGTTCCGCTAAAGTTAGCAGCTCACCATTCGCTTTTCCAGCGAAGCCAAGTTTCGGAGCAGTTTCGCATTAATAGCTGGTAAAGCTGAGCGTTAGTTTGCGGGGCACGCACTCATCGAACAGAATGCGCATTAGGTCTGCGCAAGTACCAGACTTTTTGCGTGTTCCAGGGCGGCAATAGCGGCCTCGCGGGAAACCGTCGGGAAGTCATCCAGGAATTCGTCCAGAGTTTCGCCGCTTTCCAGGTAGTCGAGGAGCGTCTGAAACGGAACACGGGTACCGCGAAATACCGGTGTTCCGCTCATGACTTCGGGATCTCGGGTAATGAGTTGATCCGCCATAAAACTAGTTTCGCGCACTTGTTACTGGATCCGTCATTTCTTTCAAACCCATTTGCGCGAAAGCAATTCCGCAGGGAAGAAGGCGTGCATTGCGCGTTTCGACCAATGAACAGGACGGTCGCCATCCTCTGCACCTTTCGAACTTTGCGAAGCTCAATGCACCCCGCAGAACTACGACCGTTGCATCATCGGTCTGGCGTCCTCGCGAGAATTCGTCCATAGATGTGAGGATCGCGTGGACGATGTCGTCGGCGCATTGTGCGTCGCTTTCGGATGCTGCCCCAGGCCCTCGACTCCCCACTCCTCGCCGGCCGGATTCACCGCTTCAATCACCCCGTCAGTGTAGGCGACGACCAGATCACCCGGATGCAGCTGAACACCGCCTTCCTCATAGATCCAATCCGAAAACATTCCGACGGGTGCGCCACCGGGTTCAAGCCAACTGATCGCGCCATCTCGTCGAATGAGCATCGGGGGATTGTGGCCGGCATTAACGTACCGCAGCGTGCACGTTGCTTCGTCGAAAACGCCATAGAATAATGTCGCGTACCGATCTGCGAGCGATGATGCGTGTACCTGACGATTTACTGCCCCGAGCATCGCGGCCATGTCATTTCCGCTGAATAAGAGCGCCGTCCGAAGTGACGACTGGACATTCGATATCATCAGCGCCGCGGCGAGACCTTTGCCCGATGCGTCTCCAACCGCCAGCGCCAAACGATCATCCGGCAGCGGTACAAAATCATAGCAATCGCCGCCCAGCTCGCGCACCTGTCGGCACTCTGCGCTGTAACTCAAAGTGTGGATCGCCGGGCCCAAGTTCTGCATGAACCGCTGCTGAACCTCGCACGCGGTCGCCCACTCGCTACAAGTTTCCGTTGCAACTGCATCCCTCGGCATCTTCGAACCTCTAGAAGTACGTCGATCTACGAGCCCCAAAATCGACACGGCACTCCGCCGCCAAAATATTTTGTAGAAAGTCTTTGTCCGGGATGTCGAGAAGATGCCGCGTGCTCCGACTAACCTATGAAAGCGCCAAAAAACCAGCGCGAAAATGAAAGGGAGCAAAAGAGATGAAGTACATTTTGATGATGAACGCCCCGAAGATGGGCTATGACGCGTTTGGCGCCTGGCCGAAGAAAGACATTCAGGCGCACATCGCGTTCATGCATGGCCTCAACAAGGCTCTCCGCGAATCCGGCGAGTTGGTGTCCGCCGAAGGTTTGGCCGACCCGAGGCAGGCGAAGAATGTGCGAGCCGGAAAGGACGGCCAGCCGATCACGGACGGCGTATTTCCGGAATCCAAGGAATTTCTCGTCGGCTACTGGATCGTTGACGTCGACACCCCTGAGCAAGCCTATGCGATTGCCGCGCGCGCCTCGGCAGCGCCGGGGCCTGGCGGAATTCCGATAAACATCCCGATCGAAGTGCGGCAGGTGATGAGCGGGCCGCCCGACGAATTCCTTTGACCAGATCTGCTGTGATGCAGGAGTTGTTGGACGAAGGTTCCGAGCATCTGCTACGTGAACTTGCGCCACAGGTGCTCGGTGCGGTGGTCCGGCATTTCCGCGACTTCGCCAGCGCCGAGGACGCGGTTCAGGAGTCGCAGGGCGTGGCAGCCATTCAACGGCCGCGGGAAGCCGTCCCCGATAATCCTCGCGGCTGATTGATCAAGTCGCCTCGCGGTTGCACGTCCTTTACTTGATCTTTAACGAGGGTTACACCAGCAGCGTCGGCCCACATCTCTAACGACTCGAATTGTCCGCGAGGCAATCCGCCTGACGCGATCGGTTTACGCCTTGCTCCCGGAGGATGCGGAGGTCGCGGGAATGCTGGCGCTCATGTCGTTAATCGATGCGCGCCCCGCGGCACGAACGGAACCTGACGAGGAGTTGATCCCGCTCACGAAGCAGTCGAACTCTGTGGGATCGCACAGAGATCTCCGACGGCATCGCGCTCATCACCGCTGCCCTGCCGAAAGGATCGTAACGGGACCTACTCGCGAACGGGACCTACTCGCGGGTCTGGACTCTATAGGTGCGTTGCTGCCTGGAGAGCACGTTGTAAAAGCTCGATGCGATAAGCATGCCAGTGCGTTTGTCGTACTGGTTGTCGATTTGCCTGCAGGATTTAGCCGAGCTGATCGTGACGGACGCATCGTTGATTTTCGAAACAATCGTCCGCATTTTACTCACCGGGTCTTCATCGAGAACCTGGCCTTGACGGAGCTGCGCGAGCCCGGCGGTCGAAACCCACAAACTCCCAAACTCACTGGGGCCAAAAGCCATCTCGGAGGTAACGGGCACAGAGCCGGGCGCCCCTCGCAATTGTTCAGTGGATGTCACCAACACCTGCACCCATCGCCGGCCGTGAGTCACGGCCTGCAGATCGAGTGAGAGAACGTTGGGCACAGTGGGAAGCGGGCCACGCGAGACCATGGAGCCGATATAACGCAACCTGCGAAGAGACGGAACCCAATCCGGCACCATTTCTTTCGCCCATGGAATGGAGGCATCGCGGGTACTCACGAAATCGTTGCGCGTGATTGTCGTGTCGCCTTGCCCGAAATCGCCGGGGCCCACGAGTTCGGCGGCACTCCGCGCGACGAGCTTGCGACGTGAAGGCAGAGACCGGTTTTCGGGTCATATACATGCACGGAGTACGTTGTTCCCTCGATTAGCTGTACGCGAACGGCGTCGATTGTGTTGTCGCCGCTTCCAGGCGACGCGAGAGACCAGGAGGCCCTGAACAGGCGAGGTGTGCAAGCTCGCGAGCTTGAGAGGATCCATCCAGTAATCACCGGGATCCAAGAGGTCGGCCATCGGAACCTGAAGCGCCTTGCGGAACGGGGCATTGTTGCCCAAACTTCCCGCATTGGCGTAGTTGCTCGATTGCAAAACAACCTTATCGCCCTCAATACAAGCAACTGTCACCTGGTTCCATCCGGAACCCGACGTGCCGGTTTGCATTCTGCGCGTGTAACGCTGACCGGTATTGTGCAGAATCCAGTCACCGTGCTCGTCCTCTTCGTAATAGGAACCGTTGCCCGGCGCGACGGCCGCATACCAGGTGTAGGTAAGAACGAGTCCTTCGTGCAACCAGGGAAGGCGCGAAATAGAATTATCCGCTGACATAGGCCGGCTCACCGCGAACGAGCTTACGGCCGCCAAAGAGCAAATCACGAGAGCCGTCGCGTATCCCAATGCAACGGTTTATATCACGAAATCAGCGCAGCAATTGTTTGCTCTTCACGGTCGTTTAACCTTGCCGCGGCAAAAACGACTAAAGCCTGTTTTGAGCAAGCGCGTGAGTTCAAGACGCTCACTGCGGCATCAACACGGCCACTATTTGCTCGATGTCGAGTTAACCGTGCTGCCGAAAGGCACGCGATCTAAAAAGGCGTTTACCCTTGTCTGTGCGTTGAACCAACCGGGCACGCTGATCCTCTGGATGGGGCGTTCTGTGAACCAGCTTCCTTGATTCCAGCCGGTCTATTGCCGTCGTTATGGAACCACTGGTCAGTAAGATTCTCTTGCCGATCACTGTAACCGCTTGAGGGCCTTTGTGAAGAAACGCCTGCCAGTACCGCGAAATCGGATAAACCAGAGCCCAAGCCTAACACGCTGTTTAGCACGTTCTTGCTCTACAGCGCGCGCGGCTTTCCACAGAACTAGCCAAACATGCGCCCCACTAACCTCAGTTTTCCGTTTCAGATTGCGCCCGGCGGGCATGAATCCTTTTGACCGCTCCCAACATCTATCTTGATATCAAGATATATTCTGACCAAATTTAGTGGGAAAAGAAACAGCTTGAAAACAACTTACAAAATCGATCCGGCGCACTCGAGTGCCCAATTCATTGTCCGCCACATGATGATCAGCAACGTTCGTGGAGCCTTCAGTGGCTTCAAAGCAACATCGACTAGGATCTTGATGACCCGCGCGAATCCCCATCGATGTGGTCATCGATGCCGGCACAATCAAGACCCTTGACGATCAGCGTGACGCGCATCTGAGAAGTGCGGACTTTCTGATGCGGAGAAACACCCTCCATAGTCTTCAAGAGCACGAAGTAGCCCGGCCGGCGATGGAGAATGGAAGGTGACAGGCGATTTGACCATTCACGGTGTCACGAAGCCGGTCGTGCTGAAGGTCGAGGGGCCGACGCCCGAAGGAAAGGATCCCTGGGGGAATATCCGCATGGGCGCTTCGGGAACAACTAAAATCAAGCGCAGCGATTTCGGTTTAACATGGAATGCGGCGCTTGAGACTGGCGGAATCCTGGTCGGGGACGATCTCAAGATCGAACTGGAAATTCAGATATCAGTCCGTCGGCAGCCGCGGCCTAAGCGGTACAAAAACAGGAAGAAACTATGTCATTACGTCCCGTTAAAACAAATCATTCAGACGCAGCCCACTATCGAAGGAGCTAGGAGTGAAGTTGCAACGCGCGTTTGGATTTCGCAAAACAAAGGATTTCGATCCTTTTCCTATCTCTTGGATGACTTTCGCAACGACAACCCAAACGATTACCTGGCTGGATTTCCCTTGGCATCCGCACCGTGGCATCGAGACGATCACTTACGTGCTCGCCGGCTCAGTTGAGCATGGCGATAGCTTGGGTAACGGACGGCAAAATGACGGCTGGCGACGTGCAATGGATGACCACCAGCAGCGGCATTCTGCACCAAGAGATGCCCAAGGGCGACCCGCAGGGCCCGCATGTCACGGTTTTCAGTTGTGGGCTAATCTCCCGTCGTCACTGAAGATGAGCCGACCCACGCTACCAGGACATCCCCTCGAGCGCCATTCCCGAGA
>CAWFWH010000051.1:0-11377 GCA_963819405.1 uncultured Acidobacteriaceae bacterium
GCGCACCTCCAGGCAAATTATACGGCTGGGGAAAGAGGAAAGCCAACGAAACGAATCGTAACAAGGGTTCCGGCGTGAAAGCGCAGAAAAAGTACGATAACGGAATAGGCCAGTTCAACACAAGAGTATCTGTATTCGCCCCATCGTGCCAACCGGCCAGAAGTCCGAGATCGCGACTCTACCAGGCAGCATAAAAGGCGTGCCAGCGGCGTTTTTCGCTATTAATGGGCTTATGCTCAAGGCGCTCGACCTTCGCTGAGGCCGGATACTTTCCCAGTGGCGTTACTGTTCAAAATGCCACGGTGTGAAGGTGTTGGTCCAACTTGACGCCCGCAAGATGGCAGAGATCTCCGAGTTCTAAAGACCTGCGACGGCATGGCGATGCGATATCGTGAGTGACTGTGAGCCTCAGCGACGACCTCGCCATCATCGCCAAACAGGAGCAGCGGCTAAAATTTGCTGCGTTCGACGAAGAAATCCGGCGCTAAAGGTCGGGTTGCCGCCTTCGGGACATGGCGGTTGCGCGGAGTGCACCGCTAGCGATCGATGTGCGGCGATTCGGGCAGCCGCTCTTTTGCTGCGCAGTGGCGGGCAGCACGCCCGATAACGTGGATTGGGCGCGGCGCAAATCGAACGTGGTCGCGCGATTTCATCGGAGCTCCTATGGAATGGGGCTGGAGCTGCTACAGAAGAACACGACCTTGGCGGACCGTTTTGGCCTGGTTCTGACGGAGTTTGCGGCGCACGGCGGATCTTTCCCTATCGCCCTCGCAAGCTCGGGCGTATTTGGATCGGTAACGGTTTCGGGATTGCCGCAACGCGCCGATCATGAACTGGTGGTGGAAGCGCTATGCGGCGAACTGGGGTGTAAGTATGCGGAACTCAGGTTGCCCGCCGCGTGAAAGCGAGACCCGCGAACTCGAAGCTCCGGCGCTGGCGCCCACTGCCTGCTCGAACTTGCCGAACCAGAATACAGCTGTTCACACTGAGGTGGCCTCGGCGCGAGCTCGTCCCGCAACCATGTCTGCTTGCGGCGCTTCGGATTCGCTGCCGATATGTCGGTGACCGGAAAGCCCAGCTCTCGCCGCACGATATTGCAACCTTGGGCGATGGCGCTGGACTTATATAATGCAATCTCCCTGTTAGGCCCTGGGGACCGAATCCGCAGTAGAGCTCAAAAGATCGGTTTTTCAGCCGGTATATATTCCAGCGCCTTCCGGATCTCAACTGCAACGTCCTCCGGCCGATCTGCCTGCAGAACCCGGTGGCTTACCGTGCCTATGCAGATCTTCTTAAAAGCGAGTCGCGGAAGGGCGCAAATAGTTCGAGGTCTTTCTGGTTTCTATCCTTCATCTCCAGCGTCCAGATGTCGCCGCGGCAGCATAGAGATAGATCTCGATTGAATTCGCATAACTCGTGTCATCCATTACGCGCTGCATGTTTGGGTTTCCCCAACAGGTGTGAATCCAAAGCTCGACGTCATCTAAGCCCCGCACTTCGCGGTTGAACGCGTCGATCATGAACTGCACCTCCTCATGATCTTTTCCATACGTATTGGCCATGAAGTGGAACGTGGGCTCTTCGACCTGAATGCAGCGGCAGCCTGCGTCGCGCAGTTCCAGCAGTTCCTGGTTCATCGCGACCGCCATGTCCCAAATGACTTCGCGCTTGTCCTTATACTTTGGCGTGTGGATGTCGCAAAAGAGCGCCATCACCTGTGAGGAGCAGGTCCCGAACCTCACCGGCTTATCGGTCCGCGCTTGCGCAAGGCGCCAAATTTTCGCGTAGCTGAGCGGACGATGCTCGATTTTATCCACGACATGAGGCCAACGCAGCCGGTATAGATTTCGTTCAAAAGCGTACCGGAAGGGTGGTGCGGCCAGGGCGCCGTGGTCTCTTCCGGCTGCAAGTAGTCGCCCTCGAATCCTGCCCAGCGCTGCAGCGGGTAGTGGTGCCACGAGCGGCCCGCGACATCCTCATCCACGTGGAAATCGCCCGTACTCAGAACGTCGAGCCCGGCACGCTCCTGATCGCTGATCACGACCGATAACGCATCCTCGAATTTCTCGCGAAAGCGAACGTCGAGCATGCAGGTGTCGAGCGGTCGAGCCCACATACTCACGTCGAACCAGCGCGGGCGGGGGAACGATCCGGTGGTGGTGCTCGGGAAGATTAGATCGGCGGTAGCGGTGAACGTAACGATTTCTCCGGGAACATTTTATCGGAGAGACAGCTGTGGTTTACCTTCAGCCGTACACCTCGTCAATTACGCGACGGATATAGCCGAGATTTCGCTTCATATCGGCGTCTAAGTTACCGGGCCGTGCATCTGTCTCCAGATTTGCCCAACCGGACCATCCAATATCTCGGATAGCTTGAACCACTGGTCCAAACTGAATGGCGCCTTCGCCGAGGAAATGTGGATTGTCTTTGAAGTGGAACTGGCAAATGCGGTCCTTGCCCAACCAGCGAATCTCTTTTACTACGTCGAATCCGGATTGGGTCGAATTGCCGACATCGTAGTAAACAGAGAACGTTGTTTGAGCGGGACCATCTCCATGATGCGCACGTTGTCCTCGGCGGAGATCGTGTTCTCGAGTCCCAGGATCACACCCGCTCGCTCGGCCTCCGGGGCAAGTTCGCGTAAAGCGCCGCCCACATGCTCCATCTCCGCAGCGCTTTTAAGAGCCCAACGTCCAAAAAACGGCAACAGAAGCACCTTCGTTTTCAAGTCTCGGGTAAGCCGAATTCCATCGGAAACCCATTTCAGCGCCAGCGGATCGCTCTTCAGGCCGTTGTCGTGCAACCGGTCCACACAAGTTCCGTCGATCGTCACTCCTTGTTGCTTTGACAACCTCAGGTACTGCGCTGATCTTGTCTGGATCATCGGCCGGCATTTTGCCGTCGGCCAGTTCTCGTCCGAAGGAAACCTGCACTCCTCTGAAGCCAAGCTCAGCCGCCTTCGACACCGCCTCGGGCTTGGCGCCCAAGTTCAGATTCCAATCCGTCACTCCGATGCGCAACGAGATCGGCTGTCCGGTGGCGATGCCGCGACTATAGGTGAACGCGGCAGCCGCGCCCAAAAAGTTCCGTCGTGTGGAAAGCGAGCTATGCATTTGCTTTCACTCCGAAAACTTTCTCCGTATACAGGCGGCTCAGTCGAAAATCCTCTCCGAGCCACCAATCGTTCGGCCGCGCGTATCGGTCCTGCATCAGTTCAGCTTAACTGGGTAGCTGATCCACGCCACAATCCGGCATAGGTCCTCGAAAATCCGCTTCGCGTCATCTGACTCAAAGAGCTACGAGAGTCTGGAAAGAACAACGAACGGCCCGAGTCGCAGCAGCATGAAATCTTGTCTGATCCTAATACATTCGCCCTCCTACGGGGTACCTGCACCTGAAGCACAGCGCGTAATGAATCCACGCGCCTGCCTGACACGCTATCCTTCCTATATTTGGCGCCGTGGGACGGTGTAAGCAACGAATATAGAAGGATTTAACTACACACAAATTATCCTAGAAATCTTGTGTTGAGCAGCGGATAGGAGAAGAACCAAAGGCCGTTACCGCTGCTTTCTACCGACACCGAACTGATTCCCGGCACGAATGACTCTCCCGCCTTCGATCACCAGATCGAGCAATTTTTCGCTCTGCACGTCGCGTCCGTTCTCGTCCCGCAGGGATGCGACCACTTTCTTCGTCGTCGCATCGATGATTTCGCCGGTGGAGCTGTAGGCGAATCTTCCGTCCATGCTGAAGCTCAGCCAACCGACGCAGTCCTTGGCCTTAATCGTAGTCAGTTGCTTCGGCGGCATCACCGTTGCATCGAACACATGAATTGCGCTGTTCGCGCAGTCCGCCAGCCAGAGCTCTTTTTCGTCGGGAGTGAGCGCAATTCCATGGCTGGGACAGCCGTGGCGCTTCACTGGACCTTGTTTGTAACCCTGCACCTCAACCCGGCAGAGCTTCTTGCCTGATCTGAACGATCGCCCACCTCAAAGCCCAGCAGACCATTCACGTTGACGAAGACCAGGGTGTCCGCGCCCATTCACCGTGAACGGGCGGATTACATTCTCGAACGGTCCCACCGTTTTATGCGACTGTGTTTGTGTTCGGATCGGCTATCGAAAGGAGAGGCGATTTCAGGCCGGCCAGATAGACATGCGCTGCCATCGGCGGACCAGATCGTATTATGCGATCCGGAGTTCGTCTCGATTGTCGTAATCACTTCGCCGGTGGCTGCATTCACTACGTGCCAAGCCGGGCCCTTCGAGTTCCGGAACGTAGAGTACTTTTCCATCAGGTGAAATCGCCATCCGATCGCATCCGCCGGGATAGCTCTTGTTCCATAGCTTCTTGCCGCTCACAGCGTCGATGGCGACCATGCTATCGAGCGACGTGACGTACACAATGCCGGTCTGGGCGCTGGCGGCAATCCCTTTGACGTTCTCGGGCTTCTTTCCTTCCGGCACAGCCCAGGTAGGAATACGGCGCACGAATTTGTAGCCATTCTCGATGTCGAAAACGAGGATGCCGACGCCGCCATACTCCGTATAGTTGCGGATCCCCGGGCTCGCCACATATAGAAGATGGCGCGACTCGGCTGCAGGAATTTGCCCTGATGAAATGGACCAGGCCAAGCACAAAAGCAGAATCCGGGAGATGATTTTCATCGGTCGTGGAGAATGAAATGTACCGTCGCCCATAGGGCGTGGCTTTCGTAGAGGCAGATTATCATACCCGCCGAGGATAACGCGACAGGCCAAATGCGGACTGGAGGCAGCACGCGTCGTCGGCTAAACTTCAGGCGAAGGTGCCAGCGTCCTGCCCGCACTCACGCCGGGCTGCGCCGTCTTATCACCTGTATTCCGAGCAAATAGTCTGTGGTTTGCCTCCTTCGATGAAAACCTGTCAAGAAAAAAACTGGTTTCTATACGGAAACTTTAAGCAATAAATCCCTTTCAATCGCGCACTTTTGTCTAGAAACCCTGCAAGGGGTAATGGAGCACAGCGATTAGGGCCTCATCGGAAAATCAGCGTTATACTTCTGGCGTTCGGAGTAATGCTCCGAATTGACACAGAGTGCATCAGAGAGGAATAAATGAACTTCATCACTGAACCCATACCTATCGGGGTTCTCATTGTGCTACTGACACAATGCACTATCACGCTTGAGATCAGGTTTACTTCTACAAGAGTTTTCAGATTTTCAATCCGGCCCGGTCGTGACAACCTCCTCTCACGATTGCTGCGGAAATAACCTAATATGCGGACGAGTGCAGCAAAATCCCGACGAACGAAAGCTATTACGATCAAGGTTACTGAGGATGAATTCAGAGCAATCGAAAGAGCATCCCAATACAGCGACATCGGACCCTTTTGTCGGCAAATCATCCTCGCCTATCTAGACATTCCATGTCCAATCCAGCTTCTTCAACTTAAGATGCTGGCTGGTACTCAACTGTGGGTAAAGGAATTTATGCATCTGTTTGAGCACGTGGACGCAGCCCTGATGGAGAAGCTCGAACGACGAGTTAAGAACACCGAAGGCCTGATCGCTTACGAGCTTCTCGCCGAGTTGCAACAGTTAAGTAAGGGGAAAACGGAGCTGCTATCAGCGCGCCTCAAGGCAACGAACGAGGGCACTGAGGACGGAGCGACGAGACAGGGGTCGGATTAAGCTTTCGCCGCTCGCACGTGCCAACGGCATCGGTATGGCGGTGTGAATAGAGGGGCCAGCGACTGGTTATGAAAAACAAAAATCCGGCTATTCGCTGCCCGTACTCCGGCTTGTGTTGTAATTGACGAAACGAGCATGACTTCAGAAGAAGCTACGGCGCACATCGGCAAGTGCGTGTACAGTAAGAACACATAGAATAGCGAGAGGGCGGGCCGGATTCGCAAACACACCTGCTGGGTAGTTGAAGCTTATAGCGGCGGCACTCAAGCGACATTTGTTTATCAGGAGCAAGGGCGAATACTCGCGCGCATTGACGCCGATATAACGGATTTCCTCACTCCAGCGAACGCAGCCGGCTAAACATGACATCCAGCTATGCGTTCCGCCAATTCTCAAGAACTAGATTGACCCCGGTTTTCTGAATGGCTTCGAAGTCTTCTGTATTGCCGGTGACAAGCGGCGCATCCAATCGAACTGCTACAGCAGCAATCAGGCAGTCTGGAAGCTCGAGGACAAAACCCTTCTTCCTTGCGGTCGCCTTAATATTCGCGGCCATCAGATAGTCAGCGGGACTGGGCGTAACTTCTTCGTTCTGCTTCAACCATTCCAAAGCCCGTTTCAACTGTGACGCCGCGGATTTCAACTCAAGACCGTAGACGATCTCGTAAACCGTAACGCTTGTGAAGGTGAAAGCCCCTGCTCCTTAGCGTAAACACCGGCGCGGTGGGTGACGGTCGGATGGTGCCCTTTGAGGAATTCGGAAAGAATATCCGTGTCCAGAATGGATTTTGCCGTCATCTAGAGCGAAGGCTCAGTTGTTGGTGGCCGGTGTCTTTCCTCGTATGCGATAGAAACAACTTCATCAAGAAGGGCGGAATCTTCGGGACTGCTGAATAATCCTAGCCCCTGTTCGAATACTGTCTTGGCGATCGGCTTTAGCGCTGAGAGGCCGGTTTCAATCAGGCGCACTACGGCTTCGTCGGGCGTGATGTGTTCTTGCTGCGCAAACCGCTGAATGTCGCGCTCGATGTTCGATGGGATATCCAAGCTCATTGGTTTGCGCCTCCTGCCCTGATATTAGGACTTTCCCCATCCATTGTCACGCACCGCGCCTGGTCTCACGCGATAACATCCAAAAGATGTTGAGTCTCTTTCGCAGCTCTATCTCCTTCTCCACCTGACCGAAACACCCTCAGCAACTCAACCCATTTCCTGCGTGCGGCAGCCCCAGCCGAAACCGCAGGCGATCATAATCGATCATCGGCTGGAAGTAGGGAGGCTCTGCACGGCCATAAAGATGCCGGTTGCGCGCTCGATTGTGTCCGCTCGAGAATACCGTTCACCGCCCGTCTCGCCGCCTCGTTCGCGGCTTCGTCCAGGCAATGTCGGTGTAGGTCTTCACATAATCGGAAGCAAGGAACAGGTTTGGAATTTCCGTCGTAGCGTCGGGCCGGGACGCGAGCGAATTCACGACGTTGATCATCAGCGGCTCCAGGTTCGTCACCGTGGTTGGATTCGGGAATTGCACATCGGGGTCAAGGAACGCTCAGAAGGTTGTCGTCGCGAATCAGATCCGCGCCGGAAACGTTCAGATGCGCTTTCATTTGCGCCCAGACTTCGTTCTTGATTTCCTCTGCCGTCAATTGCATGGCGGTTTTACCGTACAGAATCCCCGGCGTTTCCCAATCCGATATGTCGACCGACAAAATACCGCCCACCTGTCCATTGCCGTAATTCGCAAGGTTCGCCTGATTCCAAAATTGGCGCTGCGAAATCGACGTGATTGCCCACGGCGAATCCGCATAGATGGTGTGCCCGAACTCCAATGGCACATCGTTTCGCAGATAAAATTGGATTCCGTTCATCCAATCCGTCCGTAGTTTGGTCAAGTTCGCGAGCGAGGAGCCATCGCTTTCAGCCGGTCGTCAACCAGTCCAGTCATGATCTCGACCGGCATCGCGGAGATGTAGTAATCCGCCGTGATTTCGCGCGTTGGCCATTCGTTTCCACCGTGACACCGGTGATCCCTGTCCGCGCTTGCCTGAAACGCCCTCACCGCCGTATTGTTGTGGAAGTCGACACCGCGCTGTTGAAGATAGCTGACCCAGGGAGTCAGCCAAACCTCGTTCGTAGGCCCGCTGAGCAGCGATCGAATCCTCCATAAGTCAAGAGGCCGAACAAGAGCTGCAACAGAATGTAACCAGCCGTACGCGTGCTCTCTCTTGCGCGCGCACCGCCACCAGCGAGCGCGTCAGTCCCTTGCCCAATAGCGTCTGATATGCCGAAGAACGGTTCGCGGCATCGATAAACGTCCACCAGGGAATCTGCTCGTACTCGGCAAGTCTCCGTTCGGGACAACTCGTCAGCAGCGTGAACAGCCGATCGATGAAGAAGAGCAGTTCGTTATCCGGAACGCCGATGCCGCCGAAAATTTCCTTGAACTCAACCGCCCAATCCTGAACGTCCGACGGGCAATCGCGCGGTGAGAATCAGCGCAGGATTTCCCGCGCGCGCCACTGGATGCGAGTCGCATGCACCAGGTTGTTGAACACGCTGACGTTTCCCTGATAGGGGATGCGCATCATCGTATCTGGCAGATGCCGGTAGAACGCCGGAAAAAAGCGGAAGCCGTGCTCGCCCGGAAGATCTTTGCGGCCGTCAGTTCCAGTATTCGCAACCGAAAGGCTGCGCGCTTTTCCTCCGAACACGTTCTTCGTCTCGTAAACCGCGACTTCAAACCCTCGCTCAATCAGCTCATGCGCCGCGCTCAATCCCGCCACACCGCCGCCCAATACGGCAACGCGAATAGACATTCCGATACTCTATCCCACGTCGCACGCGAATCTTAGCCCTAATTGAGTTAGCACGAAGTTAACAGTGATCGTCGTCAGTACTTCAACCGGCTGACCATTGAGCAAGGTCGGCCGATACCGCCACTGCAGCACTGCATCTTTCGCGGCATTCACCAGCAACGGATGCCCATGAACAGGCTGAAGATTCTCGATCACGCCGTTTTTGCCGATAATTGCCGTGAACTCCACGCTTCCTTGTATGCGTGCCGATCGCGCAAGCGGCGGATAAATCGGTTGAACTCTGCGAATCACCTTGGCTTCGGCCACAGCTCCGCCAACCCGCATAGGTCCGTTCGCCGCTTTCGGCTTTGCTGTCGCAGCTGCGGGAGGCGCAACATCCGTCGTGATCGCGCTACTCAAAAGACTGGTCACGCCTCCGTCTCGTTGCCCTTGTCGGTGTGCTGCCAAACACGCCAATGTCCGGCGCGGCAGTCTCCTCAACCGGATTCACGGTCTTTGGAATGACCATCGGCGCCACTAAAGTGTGCGGATTAAACTGATGGGGCGCCGTTCTGGTCGTGATCTTTACGTCACGGGGGCGGTGGAGCCGTGGAGGCGGAGGGGGCGCCACCAGCATGCTCTTCAACTGAGCATTCGGCAACGCCTAGGTGTACACGAGCGGTATCGGAATCAATACGCAGATCGTCGAGATCTGCACCAACAGAGAGAACACAATCGTGTACGGCTTCTTTGTCTTTTGCCTTCCCTCAACGAACGTTTGATCGAACATCGGAGCCGCCTCACTAGCAACAGACACCGGAATAACGCAGGTGTTCCCCGGAGAACCTTGGCCAGCAATTATCTCAGGCGCACTGGCGCTTCAAGTAGACTGGTGCGCCAGAAAAAAGGGATCGCTGTAAGTTCTTAGCTAAAATTCTGCTGTCTAGTGTATCACAAAGTTTATCTAACCGGTAGGGGCAAATCAACGGAGCGTATGTCCTGAACGTGGCACGCTCGGTATCCCTGGATATCGGCTCGCTCCCTAGGCGGGGCACCCCAAGCCCGGTGTGCCAACACGGCGTACGCGGGCGTTTACCCGTGGTCAGGTCGCAAACTGCTTGCAGTTCGAACTGACACGCGTCGAAAGCGCGGGGACCCGAAGTCCCCGCGCGAACTCAATGGCGGTTGTTCCGGTGGGCTGAGCGGGCCTTCCTCCAGAATTTCAGCCCAATAAGGGAGAGCCCGATGGCCAGGAGGAAAATGCTGGCCGGTTGAGGAGAATTGGGAGGCGGAGGACTGAAGTTGCTCAACGAGGGTCAGTCCTTCACCTCCGCCGACACCGCCAGGCAGAGTGAAGTCGTGAATTAGTGTTCCGTTAAGGTCAGTCTGCCGCAATAGAAGTCAAGTTGCAATCGAAGAAGAGGTGCGTTCCCCATCTGTGTCTACGCCAGTAGAGCGAGCGGAGCCTTGCGCCGGGGAATGCTTCGTACCGCAATTCTAGACCCGGTGAGTGGGTTGTACTCTTCGTCATCAAATGGTCAACGTCCCCGATTAATCAGGTAGTTGCCATTCGACAGAATTGTGAACCCATCCGCGCCCGGGCTAGTTGCGATCGTAACCGGAGCCGATACGATCGCTCCATTCGAGGATCAAATTCAAAAACCTCTGGTCCCACGGTGCTGTCAACGGCGAGAGCGTAAAGATCTAACCCCAGTTTCACACCGGTACCGAAGTGAAAGATGGCAAACGTTTGGCCAGGTATCGATTGGCGATACTTCCGCCTGTCGGGCCCGCCAGCTCCGCCATTGTACAATCCGGTTTCGATGCGGGAGGCGGGACCGAAGGCCAGCGCCGGACAATTCTGTGTAATCGAATTGCGTATTTGTGACTGCGATGGCGCGACCGTTGGGCGTGGATCCATTGACCCGCCCAGCACTGCCCCTGGGGAATGAAGAAACTGCGGGCATGGTAATATTCCAGTAGTAAGATCCAGACTATTACAGGACTGACTAAACCATGCCGAACGCTGCATGGTTGATAACAGCCGTTACAAAGGTATCCCCTTGGGCGATCCCTACAGGTACTAGCAAAACCAAAGCGAGGGCTACAAGTTTCTTCATGTTCTCTACGCTCCTTTCAAGTTCAATATTTTAAGCGACATCGCCCAGTATCAGTTTTCCCACTATGTGCTCCATCAGAACGTCACGAGGGCCGGTGCCGGTTCAACTTGACAATTCGATCTCAGATCGGAAGCAGCCCACGCGACACGGTGGGAAGGGGGGGGGGGGGCGTTCAAAGAATAGAGCAATCTAGCCTATGGACATGGCAACGAGCGCCATCCTGGCTCCGCTGGAAGACTACTTCCGGCTCGAAATCACCGGGCATGTGAATACATTGATGGAGAGTTGAGGCAGAAGCCGATGGGGACGCGCGGGACGGTATGATGCCGGGCTTAAACGATAAGAATTTCACCGACGGGCCGCTCGTCTGGTCGATGAGTCCGTGGCACGGAGGAGATTCGGGAAGCAAGAGCAGCGTTGGCCGTGACCAACGTGTATGCACGGGCGTTTTTTGACAAACATTTAAAAAACAAAATCCAGCCCTCTTTGGGAGTCGGACGCTGATTCGCCCTTCCCGCAGGTCCGCGTTCGGCGCTATCTCGGCAAAAAGCGCTGACAGAAGCCAGGAGATCCGGTCATGGGCCTTCTTTTTGCCGCAATCGCTCTGCTGTCTCTGGCTCATTGGCAAGCAGAAAGCGAAGGAATCGGCGATTCCGGCTTTGCCTCACCCCTCCGGACCATTTGCCATTGGCCGAGCCGATTTTGACTGGACCGATGAGACTCGGTCTAGAGAGTCTCTCCAATGCTCCGGACGCATTAAACCGCTAACAATCCAGCTCGAAGAC
>CAWFWH010000052.1:0-4994 GCA_963819405.1 uncultured Acidobacteriaceae bacterium
TTTGACCTCATAATAGGAAGATAGATCGAGTCCGAAGCCCTGCATGGTATCGACATCGGGACTATCGCGAAACAACGGCCGAATCTCGGTCGCAAAGCTTATGGCCATGGGAAGACCTCAGGCGATTTCTCGCGCGTCGCTCACGAGCTGATCACTTGAGCCCCGAGGCAATGCTTCGGTATTCACCTTCGCCGAAGGCGCGGAGCGTTTCCGTTTGGATGTTGCCTTTCGAAGCAAGCCCGAGGATGGCTTTGGCGAGTGTCACATCGTCCGGCGCCTCCATGACAATCACCATGTCATAGTGGCCCATGACCATATAGAATTCCTTTAGCTTTACGCCAGCGGCCTCGAACGCCTTCCTGCCCGCATCGAGTCGCGATGGGCTCTCTTTAATATTCTGCAAACCCTGACTCGTCCAGCGGGCGAGTCCAATGTAAGTAGACACTGCACACCTCCAGGCAAGAATTATACTGTCTAGGAAAGAGCAAAGCCAAGTTTCAACAGAAGAGCGTTTACCGCTGCTTTCTACCGACACCGAACTGATTCCCTGCGCGAATGACTCTCCCGTTTTCGATCACCAGATCGAGCACTTTTTCGCTCTGCACGTCGTGTCCGTTCTCGTCCCGCAGGGATGCCACCACCTTCTTCGTCGTCGCATCGATGATTTCCCCGGTGGAGCTATAGGCGAATCTTCCGTCCATACTGAAGCTGAGCCAACCAACGCAGTCCCTGGCCTTAATCGTAGTCAGTTGCTTCGGTGGCATCACCGTTGCATCAAACACATGAATTGCGCTGTTCGCACAGTCCGCCAGCCAGAGCTCTTTTTCGTCAGGACTTAGCGCAATTCCATGGCTGGGACAGCCGTGCCGCTTCACTGGACCTTGTTTGTAGCCCTGAACCTCAACGTGATAGAGCTTCCTCCCTGTCTGAAGATCTCCAACCTCGAAGCCCAGCAGACCATTCACGTTGACGAAGACCAAGGTGTCGCTTCCATTCACCGTAAACGGGCGGATTACGTTCTCGAACGGTCCCACCGTTCTCTCGACTTCGTTTGTGTTCGAGTCGGCTACTGAGAGGAGAGGTGATCTCAGACCGGCCAGATAAACATGGCCGCCGTCAGTGGACCAGATCGTATTGTGCGATCCGGAGTTCGTCTCGATTGTCGTAATCACTTCGCCTGTGGCTGCATTCACTACGTGCCAAGCCGGGCCCTCGAGTTCCGGAACGTAGAGAACTTTTCCATCAGGTGAAATGGCCATCCGGTCGCATCCGCCAGCATAGGTCTTGTTCCAGAGTTCCTTGCCGGTCACAGCGTCGATCGCGATCATGCTATCGAGCGACGTCACGTACACGATGCCGGTCTGGGCACTGGCGGCAATCCCTTTGACGTTCTCGGGCTTCTTTCCTTCCGGCACAGCCCAGGTAGGAATACGGCGAACAAATTTATAGCCATTCTCGACGTCATAAACAAGGATGCCGACGCCGCCATACTCCGTATAGTTGCGGATCCCCGGACTCGCCACATATAGAAGATGGCGCGACTCGGCTGCAGGAATTTGCCCTGATGAAATAGACCAGGCCAAGCACAAAAGCAGAATCCGCGAGATGATTTTCATCGGCCGGCTAAACATGACATCCAGCTATGCGTTCCGCCAATTCTCAAGTATCAGTTTGACCCCGGTTTTTTGAATCACCTGAAAATCCTCAGTGTTGCCGGTTACAAGCGGCCTACTCAATCGGACAGCTACGGCGGCAATCAAACAGTCGGGAAGTTCGAGAGCGGAACCGTTCTTTCTTGCTGTCGCTTTGATCGCAGCAGCGGCGAGATAGTCAGCGGAAGTAGGCGTAATTTCTTCGTTCTGGTTGAGCCATTCCACGGCCCTCTTCAACTGACTGGAGGCAGACTTCAGTTCAAGACCGTAGACGATTTCGTAAACTGTAACGCTCGTGAAGCCGAAAAAGCCGTACTCTTTGACGTAGCGACCCGCGTGGCTGACGACAGTCGGATGGTGGCCCTTGAGGTACTCGGAAAGGATATCTGTGTCCAGAATGGATTTAACCATCGTCTAAAGCGTGGGCACAGTTTTCGATGGCCGTCTTCTTTCCTCATAGGCAACGGAGACAACTTCATCAAGCAGAGCGGCATCTTCGGGACTCCCGAACAATCCCAGCCCTTGCTCGAATACGGCTTTCGGAACTGGCTTTGTAACCGAGAGGCCGGTTTCGATGAGCCGCAGAACGGCCTCATTGTGCGTGATGTGTTCTTGCTGCGCAAACCGCTGAATGTCGCGCTCGATGTTCGACGGGATATCAAAGCTCATTGGTTTGCGCCTCCTGCCCTGATATTAGGACTTTCCCCATCTATTGTCACGCACCGCGCCTGGTCTCACGCGATAACATCCAAAAGAAGTTGACTGTCTTTCGCAGCTCTATCTCCTTCTCCACCTAACCGAAACACCCTCAACATCTAAACCCACTACCCGCATGCGGCAGCCCGAGCCTAAACCGCAAGCGATCATAATCGATCAGCGGCTCGAAATACGCAGGCTCTTGCAGCGGCCACAAACCTGCCGGTTGCGCGCTGGATTGCGTCCGCTCCAGAATCCCGTTTACCGCGCGCCTCGCCGCCTCGTTTGCCGCTTCCATGCAAGCGACATCCGTGTAAGTCTTCACATAATCGGAAGCAAGAAACAGGTTCGGAATTTCAGTCACCGCATCCGGCCGGTACTCGAGCGAATTCACAACGTTAATCATCAACGGCTCGAGGTTCGTCACCGTAGTCGGATTCGGGAATTGCACGTCGGGGTCAAGGAACCAGCTCAGAAGATTGTCATCGCGAATCACATCCGCGCCGGAAATGTTCAGATGCACTTTCAGTTGCGCCCAGACTTCATTCTTGATTTCCTCTGCCGTCAATTGCATGGCGGTTTTACCATACAGAATGCCCGGCGTTTCCCAATCCGATATATCGACCGACAAAATACCGCCCAGCTGTCCATCGCCGTAATTCGCAAGGTTCGCCTGGTTCCAAAACTGACGCTGGGAAATCGACGTGATTGCCCACGGCGAATCCGCGTAGATCGTGTGCCCGAACTGCAATGGCACATCGTTTCGCAGATAAAACTGGATTCCGTTCATCCAATCCGTCCGCAGCTTGGTCAAGTTCGCGAGCGACGGAGCCAGCGCTTTCAGCCCCTCGTCAACCAGGCCAGTCATGATCTCAACTGGCATCGCGGAGATATAGTAATCCGCCGTGATTTCGCGCGTCTCGCCATTCGTTGCCACCGTCACGCCAGTGATCCCGCCCACGCCTACCTCGAACGCCTTCACCGCCGTATTGTTCTGAAATTCCACACCGCGCTGTTGAAGATAGCTCACCCAAGGAGTCAGCCAAACCTCGTTCGTAGGGCCGCTGAGGAGACGATCGAATCCTCCATATGTCAGCAGGCCGAACAAAAGTTGCAAGAGAACGTAGCCAGCCGTACGCGTGCTGCTCTCTTGCGCGCGCACCGCCACCAGCGAGCGCGTCAGCCCCTTGCCCAATAGCGTCTGGTATGCCGAGGAACGGTTAGCTGCATCGATAAACGTCCACCAGGGAATCTGCTCATACTCGGCGAGTCTGCGTTCAGGACAACTCGTCAGCAGCGTGAACAGCCGGTCGATGAAGAACAGCAGTTCGTTATCCGGAACGCCGATGCCGCCGAAAATTTCCTTGAACTCAACCGCCCAATCCTGGACGTCCGACGGCTTTCGCGCAGTGAGAATCAGGGCAGGGTTTCCCGCGCGCGCTACTTGAATGCGAGTCGCATGCACCAGATTGTTGAACACGCTGACGTTCCCCTGATAGGGGATGCGCATCATCGTATCTGGCAGATGCCGGTAGAACGCCGGGAAAAAGCGGAAGCCGTGCTCGCCCGGAAGATCTTTGCGGCCGTCAATTCCAGTATTCGCAACCGAGAGGCTGCGCGCTTTTCCTCCGAACACGTTCTTCGTCTCGTAAACGGAGACTTCAAAGCCCCGCTCAATCAGCTCATGGGCCGCGCTCAATCCCGCCACACCGCCGCCCAGTACGGCCACGCGAATAGACATTCCGATACTCTATCCCACGTCGCAGCGAATCTTAGCCCTTATTGACTGAGCACGAAGTTAACGGTGATCGTCGTTAGTACTTCAACGGGCTGACCATTGAGCAAGGTCGGCCGATAACGCCACTGCAGGACTGCATCTCTCGCGGCATTCACCAGCAATGGATGTCCGTGAACAAGCTGCAGATTCTCGATGACACCGTCTTTGCCGATAATTGCCGTGAACTCCACGCTTCCCTGTATGCGTGCCGATCGAGCGAGCGGCGGATAAATTGGTTGAACTTTACGAATCACCTTGGCTTCGGCCACAGCTCCGCCGACCCGCATAGGTCCGTTCGCTGCCTTCGGCTTTGCTGTCGCCGCTGCGGGAGGCGCAACATCGGTCGTGATCCCGCTACTTAAAATACTGGTCACGCCTCCGTTCTCGTTGCCGCTTGTCGGTGTGCCGCCAAACACGCTAATGTCGGGCGCGGCAGTCTCCTGAACGGGATTCACAGTCTTTGGAATGACGATCGGTGTCACCAATATGCGTGGATTGAGCTGATGAGGCGTCGCTCTGGTCGCAAACTTTACATCACGGGGCGGCGGCGGAGCCTGTGGAGGCGGAGGCGGCGCCACGAGCATGCTCTTCAACTGAGCATTCGGCAGTGCCTCGGTGTACACGAGTGGTATCAGAATCAATACGCAGATCGTCGAGATCTGCACCAACAAAGAGAACACAATCGTGTACGGCTTCTTTGTTTTTTGCCTTCCCTCAACGAACGTTTGATCGAACATCGGACCCGCCTCACTAACAACAGACACCAGTTAGTGCGCGCGTGTTCCCGGCGTGCGCCACACCGCGCTCTCAGATCTGCGTTAATCAGCGTTGATCGGCGGCCATGACTCTTTCAGCCGCAACGTCCCTAA
>CAWFWH010000053.1:0-9349 GCA_963819405.1 uncultured Acidobacteriaceae bacterium
CGGCAGTTACCCTCCTGACCGTCTTGCGGCGTCCGCTTGCGGTGCAGTAGTAGCGACATCCCAATCAAGCCAGCACTCCGCAGGAACCAAACTCGCCACCTCAGGAGTTGCCGTTGGTGTCGCAGTGAAAACGAGGTCGGTTCGTTGAGGCCGCCACTATTGGGGGGAACAAACGCATCGAGAATGCACCGTCGTTCCGTTGTATCAATATGTCTCCGGTAGAGTTGGGACTAGAGATGCGTCAGGCCGAAATACGAGGCTATGGGCCTCTCCAAGACCCCCACTGGTGTGCGAACTCTGATGGTCCATTGAATTCGACTACGTTGGCCTCGTCAGCCACGTAAAGTGTTTCCGTCTGGTCCAAATGTCAAGTTTTGTGGACGGAAGAGGTTTGCCGATGCAAACACACCGATGAAAGCCCCGGTTTGACCGCTGTATTGCTTCACGTTCTGAGCGGTAAAATCACCGCTAACAAACAGGTTCCCGTTCGGGCCAAAGGCGATATCAGTGAAGCCTTGGCCGGTTTCCGGGAGAAACGAACGGGCCAATAAACGCGCCGGTCTGCCCGTTGTAACGCAAGACTTCTGCTGTCCCATTGCCGCTGTTGGCAACGTAGAGATTGCCATCGCTTCCAAAGACAATCCCATCCGGATTCGTCAGACCACCGCTACCAAACAGGATGAATACACGGACAAAAGCTCCGGTGGCGGAGTCGTATTGCAAAATACTGTTGTTTCCGAAGCTGCTGACAAGTAAGGAGTCGGGCCTCGCGACGCGTCCGGAAGCCATGATTAGAAATGTCAGGGCTAAGAGGCCAACCCCGGCTTTGGAACGATTCCCGATTCATTTACATTTCCTCCGATCTCGATCAGACTTTCGCAATACAGTTTGGCAGCTAGGTGCGTTCTAATATCTATGTGCTGGCCGGCAAATCTTATTAGAATTGTCCAGGAGTTGGGACGGGGAACGCATGTCGCCAGAAAGAACGGGTGTTCGCGCCAGCAGTTACGCTTTCGGGTCTTTTTGCCTAGATCCCAAAACGCGTCTTCTTTCCCGCGACGGCGAGCCAGTCCCGCTTACTCCAAAGGCTCTCGTGATGCTTTGCGTTCTGGTGGAGAACCGCGGTCACATCGTTGAGAAGGGTGACCTCATCGAAAAGGTCTGGCCCGACGCTGTCGTCGAAGATGGCAACCTGACGTTCAATATTCATTTAATTCGGCGAGCTCTCGGCGAGTGGGAAGGGGGAATCCGATATATTGAGACGGTTCCCCGCCGCGGTTACCGCTTTGTAGCTCCGGTGACCGAACCGCGGGAGGGAGAACTTTCACCCACTGAGGCGAAAGAAACGCCACCCGAACGAGCCAATGCGCCAGAAGAGATAGAACCGGGAAGCGACAACGGCCGTATCGCTACTCGGCAAGGCGCACACGTTCGTGCACCTCTTCGCGAGCTCCGGTCTTATATTCTGATCGGCGTCGGAGCGTTGGCGATTGCCGGTGTTCTAACTACCGCATTAATGTCCAGCCGCCGACCGCAGGTGCCCGAGGTGACTGCCTCAAGGCAGTTAAGCCGTGATCGGCGGGAAAAGGGGGATCACCGACTGCTCACCGATGGTTCTCGCGTCTACTTCTGCGAAGCTGGTGCGCAGGACTGCGAACTTCGCTACGTTCCGGTTGAAGGCGGAGATACGGTTTCGGTGCCGAGTCCGTTCACGAGCATCGAGCCATACGATCTTTCGCCTGACGGATCGGAGCTTCTCTGATAGGAAGCCCTGCACGCGGGCTGGCAGATACAGATTTATGGGTCATGTCTCTTCGCGGGGGTTCACCGCGGCGGGTCGGCGATGTAATCGCTCACAGCGCGGCGTGGTCACCAGATGGGAGCAGGATGGCATACATCAGCGGCACAAGCCTGTACAAAGCTTCTGCCGATGGCACTGGTCCGCGCGAGTTAACCGAGCTCAGGGAGGAGTCGCAATCCATCCGGTGGTCTCCGGATGGCCAGTCGTTGCGATTCAACACGGCTTCCGGTAATCCTTCACGCGTATTGCCCTGGCAAATTGGCGCGAATGGCTCCGGTCTTCGCCGCATTCTGCAGGACTGGCGCGAGCTTGGAGGTGAGTTTTTGGGGGAACAGACGCCGAATGGCCAGCACTACGTATTTAGCATATTCAAAAAAGTTGGCGCTGGAGACGTCGGAACTCTGTGGGCGATGCCAGAAAAACAAGTTCCAGTTGGCATTTTCCAGCGCGCCAGTTCACCACCTTCGAGGCTGGGCAATGACAGTCGCGGCTACTGCTGCCGATGCCCAGCCGCGATGGCAGGAAGCTTTTTGTGATCGGCGAAGAGAGAAGCGGGGAACTGGTCCGTTATGACACGCACGACGGGGAGTTTGTACCGTATCTCGACGGGCTGGAGGCCCGCTGGGTAACGTTTTCTTCCGATCGGCGGTGGGTGGCCTACTCCAGATATTCCGACGGAACGTTATGGGCCATGCACGCGGACGCGAGCGTAAAGCGCCAGCTCACGTTTGCGCCGATGTATACCGATGGAATAGCTTGGTCGCCCGATGGCAGGTGCATCGCTGTCCGAGCGCAGGCAAAGCCCGGCGCGCCCTTTAAGATATCTGCTTGCCGCGCCGACCGAAGACGGAGTGAGCGCGGCTGCGCCGACCAAAATTCAGGAGTTGCTGCCAGATGATAGGGAAAATCAAGGGATCCCAGTTGGTCGTCCGATAGCAGACGCATTGCCTACGGCGAGGTCGACGCGCCGACCGCTTATCAGGGCAGCGGTAACGAAGTCATCCGCATTTGCGAGATAGCTTCTCGCCAGGTTTCGATATTGCCCGGCAAGAAAGACATATGGACGGCCCGCTGGTCGCCTGATGGCCGCTACATGGCTGCGCTGACTTACGATGCCAAGCAGCGTCTCGAGCTTTATGATTTCAAGACGGCGGTATGGCAAGAGCGCAATGCAGAGCACATCGATAATCCGACCTGGTCGCACGACAGCCGATACATTTGGTACGACGTGAATACAGGCGATCGGGCGAACACCGGGATTTTTCGTGTGCGAATTGGTGACGGTCGCGTTGAACTCGCAGCGCCGTATCGCGGAATGCGGCTGGCTGACAAGACTTGGAGTGGCCTCGCTTCAGATGATTCTCCCATCGTGCTACGCGACATTGGTATTCAGGAGATCTATGCGCTGGATGTGGAGTGGCGGTAGGTTGTAGGGTGAAGGCGATCCGGAGGCTGCCCTGGCGCATGACGCCGCGTTCGGACCGCAAACGATAGGGAGCCGATGGGCGGCCAAGCAGCGCTTTACATCCCAGGGCGGCTCCTTCGAACAGATCACGGCAGTGTTTCCAGCGAGCGCCGCTTTGGCGGGAGAGAGATCACGCGGAACGGATCGAACTGCTCGCGACCAGCCCGAGCTATTTCCACCTACTGAGTGCGGCGGCAGCGGTTGGGCGCGTTTATGGAGAGGAGAATGCGAGGCCGGGATTCAGCAAGTGCCGTAGTGATCAGCGACGCATTGTGGCAATTTCATAGGCTTGTTCTGAGAGGAACGCAGGTGTTGGCGCTTGTAGGTTGACAGAGTACGTGAAAATGCCGGCATTGATAGCAAAGCGAAAACTGTGGCTCTGTGCCACAGATAATCAATCTTCGCCAGAGTTCGTGAAGACATCCTACGCATTTGCCATTGTTCTTGAAATACTCCTACACGGCGCTCTGTCCCCTGCACCGTCAGTACGTCTGGGGAGAGTAGGTCCGTTGGGCAACTCATAGCGTAATCGGTTCTCCGCACGGCTAACTTCCGGTTTGCCGAAAGGCTAACGATCATCCGGTAATTAGCCTTCTCGAAAAACATCGCTCGACAACCGGGCCAACTTACCGGCTCATCTGTTCGAGGACGATGACCACATGTCCTTTCTTGTGTCCGGCCTCCACGTAACGGTGAGCTTCGGCGATCTCGTCCAGCGAATAGTGTCTATCGATCACTGTCCTTAGTTTTCCGGCCTCGATAAGCCCCTTAGAAAAGACACATCCCCAGCGACCCCGCTCCCCACTCCGCCAATGACTTTCGCGACGCCCGTGGCTGAAACCCACTTCTCTTCAAGAATCCCTCCAAGAATCGATAATAGTCGTCCAGAACCCCCAACACGAACGTAGAAACCACCCCGCCTAAGAGATTTCAGGCTGCGCGAGAAACCGCTCTTGCCGACCGTATCGAAGACCATGTCATAGACCCGGCCGGCTGTCGAGAAATCCTCCCTGGTGTAGTCCACCACTTCGTCAGCGCCGAGAGACTTCACCAAGTCAAGATTGGCGGTGCTGCACACTCCCGTGACGTGCGCCCCGAAGTGCTTCGCCAGTTGAACCGCGAAAACCCCGACACTCCCGGACGCTCCGTAGATGAGCACTTTCTGTCCCTCTTGGATGTTTGCTTTTCTGAGGAAATGCAAGGCCGACACGCCGCCAAACAAGACTGCCGCGGCTTCCTCAAACGTCATGTTGACCGGCTTTATCGCCAGTAAGGCATCTTCTTGCAGGCATACATATTGGGCATGCGTGCCGAACTTGAACCCGGTCGATCCAAATACCTGGTCGCCCTCGCTGAACCGGGTCACGGCCTTGCCTACCGACTCGACGCTTCCGGCGAACTCCATCCCCAGCACCTGGATCTTCTTTGGCCTCCAAAGGCCGGTCATGAATCTGACGATGAATGGAACGGCCCTTCTCATCCTCCAGTCCGCTGCGGAAACCGTCGTCGCATGAATGCGGACAAGGACCTGATTCTCCTTGGGAATTGGCTTTTCGACGTCCTTGATTTGCACGACTTCCGGCGGTCCGTATCGGCAATAAACGGCGGCTTTCATGCGGCGTAGCCTGCTCCTTGCATCTTTAAGTTACTGTTGGACGCGCTGGCCAGCTCGGCAACGCTTTTCACAAAATCGCGTCAACCTAGGGCGCTCATACGAATCAAGGCTGCACTTTCGCGTCCGACAGGCGGCGGCAATGGTTTCCGCGGAATGCTTGCCTCGCGATTGGCGATGTCGTACGCGAGAGTGGCTATAACGGCGGAGGCTTGCATCAGGTCTTCCGGCACCGCGTGCGAGTACGTGTCGATATCGGAGTGGTGTACGACGGTACCGTAATCGAGTGGGTCCTGGATGAACTGGAATCCCGGCAAACCAACGGCATTGAAGGAGAGGTGATCTGTCCCGCCGGTGCTCTTCAGAGTTGTGGTGGTCACTCCTAAGTCCCGGAACGGTTGCATAAATTGCTCGAACGCCGGGCGCGCTGCGTCATTTCTCTCGAGATAGATTCCTCGAATTCTCCCGCTTCCGTTATCGAGATTCAGATACGCATCGAATTTTGCGTGCTCCGGCTTCAACTGCATTGTTTTCGGGTTCGCGAAGTGAGCTTGAACGTATGCCTTGGAGCCGTACAGGCCCTCTTCTTCTCCACTCCACAAACCAATCCGAACAGTGCGGTCCATCTTGAGATCCAGCGCCTTCAGGATTCGCATCACCTCGATCATCACGGCAGATCCCGCTCCGTTATCGTTGGCGCCTGTGCCCGAGTGCCACGAATCGAAGTGCGCTCCGATCATAACCACTTCATCCGGTTTCTTCTGCCCGGGAATTTCGCCGATGATGTTCAGGCCATCCACGTCGTTCTGCGAAACCTTGGCCGCAAGATTCACGCGCAAAGCTACTGGCTGCTTTTCCTCAAGTATCTCGTCATCCGCGAGTATTGCTCTTCGGTGACAATGAAACTGGGAGGCGCCATACCCTCGCTGCTCTTGTGCGAACCAGCTTGTTCAACGAAGATCAATCCTTCGTGGGCGCGATTGTCCGCGCGGATCACGGCCATGACGCCCTCTTCGCGAAAGAACTTTCCTTGCTGCTCGATCAACTTGAAGTATTCGTCGATGAGCTGATCCACCGTGGCGCTTGAGAGGCTCTGAAAATACTTTCCCGCCTCTTCCGGATCATCGGGCACTTTCACCTCATCGATTGGAATATTGCGGCGCACTGCCGGTTCAGGAGCTTTGGCGATGTCAGCGAGTTCAGCATCTGTGTAGCGCCGGAAAATAGGGCGAGTGACGGGTTTCGGTTGGCTTATTTCCGATACGAGAACGATTTTGCCCTTCAGCTTGCCGTGCCATTGCTGCCGGTAATGGTCAAACGCATCCTTGTTCTTTTTTATGTCGAAGATGTTTCCCGACAGGTATGGTGCGAATAAGACATCTCCAGTTTCCGGTCCTTTCGTCGGCTCGCTCCAGGCGAGGGGAGCCGCAACCAGATGCGAGTAGCGAGGCGCGGTCATCTCGACTGAATAGCTTTCAATGGACCAGCTTCTGCCGAAAGGCCCCCATTTCTCCTCATGTACATTGGCAACGCCGTACTCTCGCAAGCGCCCCATGGCCCACTCCGCAGCCTCGTTAAACTCGGGCGAGCCGGTAAGCCGTGGGCCGTACCGGTCCGAGATGTAAGCCAACTGCTGCATAACTTTCGAATTGTCGAACGCCTCGGTTTTGATCCTGTGAACTGTGTCAAGAGCGGTGTCTTGCGCTGAAAAGAGGCCAGACGCGAGGCCGATGAAGAGGAGGGATGACGCGATTAGGCGCATATAGCCTCCCGTTGTAGCACGAGAGTCAGAACGCGCAGACATGGGCGACGCTTGCGAATTGGCTGACCGTGCGAGATGCCTTTCTCTATTAAAAAGCGTTTGGAGATGCTATTGCTGCCGCAACGCCAGAACCGGATCGGTGGGCGCTGCGCGCCACGCCGGGATGGCCGGCGGCGCGACAGCCGTCCCGGCAAGCACTGCTGCCACGGTAAGGTAAGTTGCGGGCATCGTGCGGCGACACATCAAATAAGAGATCGGCGACGAGGCGGGTGAGCGCCAGCGCGACGCAAACGCCGACGACCACTCCAGCGGCTGCGAGTTGGATACTCTGCCGGAGCACCATGCGAAGAACATCGATCGAATGCGCGCCCAAGGCCATGCGGACACCAATCTCCGTAGTGCGCTGCAAGACGATATATGTCATTACGCCATAAACACCGAGCACCGCCAACACCAAACTGAGCAGACCGAACAACCCAAAGAGCGCGGCCGCTATGTGAGGCGCCCATAGCGCCTGCTCGACGACGGTCCGCATGGTTCTGGGATTCAGCAGGCAAGATCACGATTGAGCGATTGCACGGTCGCCATTGCCGCTGGTAAGACTCGCTCAGGATCCACCGATGTTCTGATGTGCATTACGGCTGCGGACTGGTAGTTCTGGTCGAAGCAAGGTAGGCGACCGGCTGTGGTTTTTCACCTACCTGGAAAACAGTCGTATTCTTTGTCACGCCGATCACTTCCCACATATCCGCTCCGCCGGTTGGTGAATGAAACCGCTTTCCTAGCGCCGGTTGGCCGGGCCACATGGCTCGCGCCATGGCCTGGAAATGACGGCGACGCGCTGCGACCCGCGCGATCGAAGCTATCGATGGGGCGGCCCTCTAACAATGGAATCCGCATGGTGTCGAAGTAGCCTGACGAAACGGAAACCGTAAGCACGAGGACTCCAAGGCGTGAGTCCACCGGAACTCCCTGGCGAAACATGGTCTGCAGGAATCCTCCACCCAAAGGTCCGTTGCTTGCGATGGCGACCGAAGCGACACCGGGAACACTGCTGACCTTCTCCATGGCGGAACGCACAAACTGTTTTCCCTGGTCGGGAGTCATGTGTTCAGAAGCAAGATCGAACGCGAAGATGGACAAGTTCTGGTTTCAAATCCCAGATTGATCTGCTGTGCACGTTGCATGCTGCGAATGAAGAGCCCCGCACCGGCGAGCGCAATCAGGGCCAACGCGATTTCGCAGACCACCAGCGCGCTTCGCAGCCGATTGCGGGTTCCGCCTTGTACGTCGCCGCGACCGGTGCTGTTCAGCGTGCCGTAAGATCTGCTGCCGAGGCGCGGAAGACAGGTGCGATTCCGAACAGTAAACCAGTCAACAGCTTATGCCGGCTGTGAACAGAAACACGCGTAAATCGATGCGGAGATCAATGTCACTCTGCAAAAGAAATGCAGGCCGGAATGCCCATAAGGCTCGTGCGCCGAGCCAGCCGATGCCGAGTCCGAGCACACCGCCGGTGACCGCCAACAGCTCCGCTTCAGTGAGGAGTTGCCGAATCAGGCGGCCGCGCCCTGCGCCGAGAGCCATCCGAACGCCCATTTCCTTGGAGCGCTTGGTTGCGCGGACCAAAGAAAGGTTCGCAACATTTGCGCAAGCGATCAGCAAGACCAAACCGACCGCCGCGGTCAGCGCCAGGGCGGCGGCGGTCGCTTGTCCGCGAGGGAGAAAACCTAGAGCGGCTTCGTTCAGCAGCGATGCCTCCACCGTGCGCCCACGATTGTCCCGCGGGTACGCGGCTTCCAGTCGAGGCGATGGTGCGCGTCGCCGCCAAGGGCTGGCCCTCCCTTAGCCCGGCCTCAAACGTCCAAACGCGCTGATAAACCGGAACCGCCGGTCGTTAAAAAACTGTTCCACAATTCCCTAAAAACCTGGCGATGCATACTAAGCGGCAGCCAGAGAACGTCTGAAGGACCAAGGGTAAGAGTGCCCTTGAAATTTGCCGGCGCCACCCCGACCACCTCGTACGAGATAGCGTTTAGATCCACCCTGCGACCAATCGGCGGCAGCGGCTGAACCAAACAGGCGTTGCGCAAGCGTATAGCTCAAAACGATAACGGTATTGCCGCCTTGCTTCCGGTCTTCGTCAGCACGAAAAACCCGGCCGGCGGCAGCTCGCACCCCCAGGAGATCGAAGTAGTTAGCTGAAACCAGCAACACGGGCTGTTGCACCGGCTTTCCAAAGCCGTTCAGCGTCACACCGGCTTGTGTATACGCTGCCAGTCCCGTGAACACGTTGTTTTTTCCCGAAAATCGACAAAGTTCGGGAAAGACATCGGCGTGCGGGTAAGGTTCGGAGCGGCGGTGCGAGTAGCGTGATCGACCGTGAAAAGTTCCAGCACACGAGAGGGATCCTTCACCGGCAGGGAATGCAGAAAAAGAGCGTTGGTGAGCGTGAAAATCGCCGTATTAGCTCCAATGCCCAAGCTAAGCGAAAGGAGCGTGGCGGCGGAAAATCCTGGACTGTGCGCCAGCATTCAGAATACCCATACTTCAGATCCTGCCGGTAAGTGCCCATTCAGTCAGTGACATCTGCGTCTGTCCCGGGATTCGGTTTGCGAAGAATTGCTCGTAGCGCAGGGCGCATGGCGCGGCGAGCAGGGACATCGGAGGCGAGCGCCTCAATCGCCTAAGCTTTCTGATTATGATTGG
>CAWFWH010000054.1:0-26438 GCA_963819405.1 uncultured Acidobacteriaceae bacterium
ACTCGCCCACGTAACACTCGTGTCGCACGGGCCCCGCAAGTACCCTGCAACAGACGCAATTGCCTGATCTGCGCTCGCGGATCGCCTGCGCTGCGTCAAAATCTGTCTATGGCGGGTCGAGAGTGTTACCACTGCAAGCAGTGGGTCGAGGAAGGAGAAGAGCACGACTGCTGGACGACGACGGAGGCAGCTCTCACCCGGGATCTCTCCGAGGATTTGCGGGACGCTTGGGACCGGCTGCGCGAGACCGCCGCTTCTTTCGGCGATCAGCGGATTTACGCCTCCCATAAATCGATCATGTTCTCCCGGAAATCCTGCTACTTCTTTGTTCGCCCAAAGCGGAGCTTTCTCGAACTCTGCGTCTTCCTTGGCCGCACATTGAAGGCTCCCCAGATACAACGCGTTGACCGAGCTTCAAAATCCAAGTTCGTCCACTTCATCCGAATCACCCATCGGGACGAGGTGGAGGCGCCGATCACGGACTGGCTCCGGGAAGCCTACGACCTGTCAAACACTCTGTTAAGAACCGAACCATTGAAACCGAAATCCAGGACGAAAAAGAACGCGGTCGGCCGAAAGCGCGAAAATAACCAAATGGTCAACGAGACGCCTCGATCAAAGGCTGGACCGGCGCCGAAGCTCGATCGCGGCAAGCAACTGGCCCGCGTCCGCCGTATTTGCATGTCGATTCCCGGCACAATCGAAAAGATCTCCCACGGCGAGCCGACATTTTTCACCCCGAAGCGAGTCTTTGCCATGTTTGCGGATAACCACCACGGCGATGGCCGCATCGCCGTGTGGCTGCCTGCCGCTCCCGGCGTGCAGACTGCTCTGATCGAGGAGGCGCCCGAAATTTACTTCCGGCCACCCTACGTTGGTGTGAGCGGCTGGGTCGGTGTCGAGCTTTCCAAGCTGGATGACGAGCAATTAGGTGCATTGATCCGCGAAGCGTTCCATTTTATCGATCTGAAGTCTACGGCGTCGCGGCGGTCGAAGGCGGCTCAACCCGCACGTGCAAAGAGAAGGGTGCCGGGGCGGGCACGAAAGGCGTGACTCATGCGTTTACCGCGCCACTGTAACTCGCCGTCAGCGAGGTCTGTTGAAATACGATGCAGCAAGACCACTTCGCTCGCCATCTACTTGTCGGCTCATTCCCAAAACACCACCGAGAGAGAATCCAATGCCACCTGACGATGCTTTACTACACCGTGTGAGAGTTGCTCTTGGAGGCGCCGTCGACGTTGAGGAAAAGAGGATGTTCGGCGGCATCGCTTTCATGGTTCGAGGGAAGATGTGTGTCAGCGTCGGTCGAGACCGAATTATGTGCCGCATCGACCCGGCCCTCCACGACTCCGCCTTGGAACGTAAAGGCTGCCGGACTGTGGTAATGAAAGGGCGACAGTACCGAGGATACGTGCATGTAGATGCGGACGCGGTGAGAGATCAACGTGATCTCGACTATTGGATTGGTCTGTCGCTGGACTATAACGGTAGGGTAAAAGCATCACCGTCAAAGCGACGATAGAACGTGCGTTTTACGGACTTTCGGACGCTATGTGGGTTCTCACTCGTGACCACCCGGGTCGCCCGGCCGGTGATCAGAATCACGGTCGCGCAGCTTTCCGAAGCGATAGCTAAACAGACCCTTGATCACACTGGGGAGTTGGTACCCGCCAAGCGGCACGCATAGTCCGATCACAACGCTTCGGTACGACTGAGAAGCTGCAAAGCAAAGTTACTGTTTGCGGCCCGTTCCCGGAGCCGCTTCAAACAATCTCCTGGCTAATACGTTTCTAGCCCGGAAGACAGCGTAATCAAGGAGTAATGCCATTCGGACCAATTCCTGCATGAGGATGGCTTACTGGCCAAAGGCCGGTCAACATGACGTTTGAGTAAGCCGCGGCGGTCTTGTTTGGCGGCATGTCGGCATTACATTTCCTGAGAAGAGCAAAAATCCATGCGGGACAAAAAAGTGCTCATCTACGGAGCGTCCGGCAGTGTCAGGATTTTCGCGGTTCAATTGGCGAAGCGCTTGGGGCGCACGTCACAGGGGGTGCAGCAGCGCCAATCTGGACGTCGTGAAGTCTCTCGGTGCTGACGAGGGTGATCGACTATACCAGGGAGGATTTCTCGAGGGCCGGGCGGGTCTATGACGTCGTCTTCGATACGGTGGGCAAGAGCGGATTCTCGCGCCGCCTGAGATCCCTTAAGAGAGGCGGCTTATATGTCGGGTGGGCTTCTGGAGGGTGTTGTCGATTCTTGGAGGAATTCTTGAGGGATGTGGATCTCAATCACCGGGGCCGTGAAGGTCATTGGCGGAGTGGCACGCAGCGCGGCTGGGGATCTGTCTTTTGTCAAGGGACTTATCGAAGCCGGAGAGCTAAGGACTGTGATAGACAGACGGCATTCGCTGGACGAGATCGCCGAAGTTCACCGGTATGGGGAGGCCGGACACAAGAAAGGAAACGTGGTCATAGTCCTCGAACAGGCGAGCCGGGAACTGGCGGGCGGGCTTGTGAAACGGGGTTTCCGCCGAATGGAATTCCGGATGTCCGGGCGTCAGGTTAGGCGCGGGAAGCCAGAAGATCCGCACTTTGCCGGTAATTGTCACCCTCTCTGCTCAACACCTGCATCACTTCCGAAGCGGTTAAATATCGAAGACGAGCGGACGCATCGATTCGCCGTACTACATTCACAAAGCCAATTAGCATTTCTTCCTCTGCTCGTGTCATATGCTTGCTGACGAGTACTCCATGATCCTCAACAATCAGAAGCAACTGCTGGCCGCCGGGTCCCGATTGCACACAGCAACGCTCTTGGCACGGAACAGAGGAGACAACCATATCCCTAATCCCGGGCAAGAAAATAGCTTGGCAGGGGTAGAGTACGCCTCCCGAGAGAATGCGGCGAGAGATTTGGTCGGTGGCCAAAGCATGGACTGCGGCACACGCCGGAAGACACCAAGCCGATCCGGAAAGGGCCTGCTCGAGTAAGGAATACTTGGGCTCCGGCGTGGGGCGCGGGATAATAGCGAGGCGTTGTTCAACTTCGGCAAGCAACTGCTCCGCCGAGCGGCAGCTTTTTCCGCAAATCACTAGTCCGTGATTGCCCAGCACAAAGACGTTCGTCTGCGGAAAATACGAAAGAGCATTCTCGATTTTTCTCGCGAGAGGAGTACCGGATGGCGTGTATGGAATCCACTGCCATGCGAGCCCGGAAAGTCTCGCGCTAAGCTGCGTTGGTCCATCCTCTCTCACACTCCAGGCGATTGTGTTTACTGAATGGACATGAACAACTACTTTTTGGGGCAACACGGCATGCATGGCAGTCTCGATGGATGCGCAGGGGCCGCCAGACGATCTCCTCCCGGTTTCTGAAATCGCCGTGTTCTCTCTGAAGCACCTTTTCGCGTTGGCAAGCTTGACAGAGACCAGAAAATCATCTTCTCCTGCATCAATCAGCCATTTGCCCGAGGCTTTGATCCACAAAACGTCATCGATCTTGACAGACGTATTTCCACTGTTGGCCTGAACCAGAAGAGGATTGCCGCCAATGCGGGCCGACAGCTCTCGAAGGGCGTTCAGCTCGGATTGCTCGCTCGAAATCTTTTTCACTCTCATCCGAATCTCCTCCGCTTGTCACGGCAAAACGCGCAATGCCGGAGCTTGCTGCGACTGCTCTGGCGTTTGCTTCGATCTGAGCTGGCCGAGTTTAATGGAGGCTCTAAAGATGGCTCCTACGGAGATGAAGCCGCCCAGTTTGTGGGCCGCGATAGCTGCTAAGCCCATCGATGCTATACATCCGCAGGACTTACAATCCGGATTGCCGCCGAACTGACACGGAACGATTTTAGTTTTAAGGTCCGCGGAGATCGTTTGCGTGGTCAAGGCAAACACGCACTCCTGTGGGTTGTGAGGAGGCGATGCAATCTGGCGAATCAGTCCCTCCGCCATGTCGAGCTTCGGAAACTCTTTCCGTAATTGCAGCAGCTCGGCGATTACCTGGCTGCGTTCGTCCGGCGTCAGCATCTCCGGTAGATCGTCGCCGATCTGCGGTGTGAACAGGCTGAACCAGATTTTATGAATTTCGGGCCTGGGCGCCCAGAACTTCAGGAACTCGCGCAAGTACCCGGGCCGCTTCATCAGTTGTCCAGTGATGGTGGAATGAATCGTGATTTTCTGTCCGGCGATATTCTTAAGAATTCGTTCGTACGTGGCTGGCTTACGCCGGAGATCGTGCTCTGGCTGTAAGCCATCGATGGAGACGACCACGTTCATATGAGGGAGAGAGGCCCAAGCGGGAGGGAGCGCCCGGAACGCACTTGTCACGATCTGTACGTGGACGCCGCGGGCGAGCAACAGAGGAACCATGATCTCCAATTCGCGGTAGCGTACCAGGGGATCTCCACCGACGATGGAAAGGTGCAACGGTTTTAGCCGGTCAACCACCTCGATAACACCGTCCACCAGCTCTTGTCCTTTACGATCGTTTAGCTCACGCAGGGTGACGCCTCCACCAAGATGCGCGTCCTCGTACGCGTAACACCCGGGGCATCGAAGCGGGCATTCCCGAGTGATTTCGATGGAGAGCGAAGGCCGCTCACCTCTTAGAATCTTGCTCCATGCTTTGAGAATTTCTGATGTTTGCATCCTTCAAGTCCTTTTTTTTCCGATTAGCAATGATCAGCAGCAATGCTTCGTGCCGCGGACCGTAAGTGGCTTATCTAGGTAGAAACAATCCGTACGCCCTAGTGCATTCGCGCAGGGCTGAGCCGAATACAATTTGCTTCCGCGTCAACGCCACAGATTTCCCAGTTCGAAGAAGCACGAACGGCACTCGACAGAGACTCCTCCGTTGAGCTACAGGGTGAACGGGTTCAAGTTTATACCGATGGCGGGGAAGGGTCGGTACCTTGGTGGAGCGATCGTGGAACCGAAGATGGTGAGATAACCAGCGGTATATCTGAGACATAGTGCGTATCCATCACAGGCGTCCCAAGGGCTTCATACGCAACGTAAATTGCGTTAATACGCGCCAGATCGTGATGAAGGATTTGAAGGGAAACAGACGGTCCAGAGCTCGAGTTCAATAACTGCGGACAGTCCGGCACATTGTCCAGGCTGGCAGAAAGGAGAAAAAGAGCCACTGCCAACGCGATCAACTTCGAATATCTGAAAGCGCAATTCAGAATGAAGCCACCAAAATTCATTCTATCGCTCGCCCTTCCGCGGCCCTGTCGAGCCGCATGCCACTCTTTCACGCTCCCTGACGGGTCACGGTTCTGAAATGCAACAATGCTGGTTCGGAGAAATGCGATGAACAGCTTCGAACTCTCCCGACGCGAGTTTCTGACGGCTACCGTGAGCGCATTAATCGTGCAAGGGGCCGATCGGTCCTTAAGCGCGGCTGACGAACAACTGCTCGACGATCTCTCGCGTCGTTGTTTCCGCTATTTCTGGGAACAATCGGACGAACATACCGGCATTGCGCGCGATCGAGCGCATGCCGATGCGAGCGAATATGCGATGGAGGGCCGTTATGTGGGCAGCACGGGCGCGACCGGATTTGCGCTTACTGCATTCTGCGTGGGAGCGGAGCGCGGCTGGATTTCCCGTCATCAAGCGCGCGATCGGGCGCGAGCGACGCTGCATTCGTACGCATCAGCGCCGGTCAAGAATGAGCACGGCTGGTTCTATCATTTTGTAGACGTGCGCAATGGCGAGCGTCACAGGAACAGCGAAGTATCGACGAGCGATTCGACTTGGCTGGTCGCGGGCGCGCTGACGGCTCGGCAATACTTCCATCAAGACGCTGAAATTGTCCAGCTCGCGACCGATATTTACGATCGAGTGGATTACCGCTGGATGCTCAATGGAGATCCGTTTCTGCTGTCCCACGGCTGGCGGCCGGAGACCGGGTTTATCAAGTTTCGTTATGCGAAGTACTGCCAGCTTGCGTGCATGTATCTGCTTGGCATCGGTTCGCGCACACATGCGCTGAGTCCAGAGGCCTGGTATGCGTGGGACCGGGACCCGTTCGAATATGACGGATTCCACTATTACGGTCACAGTTTGTTGTGGACCTATCAATATCCATTCTCCTGGTGGGATTTCCGAAAGCGTCGCGAGGTGCGTGGGCTGCAGGTTGACTGGTTCGAGAATTCAGCGACGGCCACGCGCGCGCATCGCGCCTTCTGTATGGATCTGGCGAAGGAGTTTCCCGGCTACTCGAGTGAGATTTGGGGAATCACCAGCTCGGCTAGTCCGCGCGGCTATACAGCATGGGGAGGGCCGCCGCGCACACGCAACATTGACGGGTCGGTAGTGCCCTGCGCGGCAGCGGGCTCGCTCATGTTTACGCCGGACATCTGTTTGCCTGCGCTTCATGCCATGAAAGACCGGTTCGGAGACCGCATCTATCAACGATACGGGTTTGTCGATGCGTTCAACCCGACGACCGGTTGGCAGGCGGCCGATGTGATTGGAATCGACATTGGCATCACGCTTTTGAGCGCGGAAAATTTGCGCACCGGCAAGATTTGGAAGTGGTTCATGGCGAATCCGGAGGCGCAGCGTGCGTTTGAATTGGCGGGAATAGAGAAGCGTTGAAGGCGGACGCGTGGAGTGGCGAATCTTGGCTACTCGATATGGAGTATGACTACATTCCCGCGGCACAAATAGGAGACCCGGGACGGCAAAAAAATTAAAAGTCCCTGGTGCTAACCACTGGATGCGGTCATCCAAAAATTGTTGAATCAACCCATAGGAGGATTTATGGAAGCGCGTTTCAATTACGTTAAGGCTGCTCCCGGAGCATTCAAAGCCATGCTCGGTTTGGGACAGTATCTTCACGAATGCGGACTGGAAGAATCCCTGCTCCTTCTGATCGAGCTGCGCAGCTCGCAGATCAACGGATGCGCCTACTGTCTAGACATGCATTGGAAGGACTTGCGGGCGACAGGAGAGAACGAGCAGCGGTTGTATTCGTTGGATGCCTGGCGCGAATGTCCGTTCTACACGGAGCGCGAACGTGCCGCTCTGCAGTGGGCGGAGGCCGTTACTCTGATCACCAACGGCCACGTGCCGGAGGAGATCTATGAGAAAGTGCGACCGCACTTCAGCGAGAAGGAATTGTCGGATCTGACTCTCGCCGTCGCAACCATCAATGCCTGGAACCGTCTGAAAATTTCTGCAAGGACTGTTCCGGGTAACTATCAGCCAACCAAACCGTACCCATAAGGAAAGGTGCATAGATAACAGCAGTTTTTTTGCTTCGTTAAAAAAAAAGGAGAAAGGCGGTCGGCGGTTCGGCCCTCACAAGAATTGAGCCTGGCTGCATCCAAAGGCAACGAACGTTTGTATGGAAGGAGTGAAGAATCATGTCAAACCCTGCAATCGACACGGATGTTCTGATCGTGGGGGCCGGGCCCGTCGGGCTGTTTCTCGCGAATGAGTGTGCTCGCCGAGGCTTGAGATGGCGGCTCGTCGAGACGCGCTCTTCGCAGTCGGCACATTCTAAGGCACTCGCAATTTTTCCTCGGACGCTAGAGATCTTAGACATGGCCGGGCTTGTCGGTCCGTTCCTCGAAAAGGCGAACCGTGTCACGTCGGTCGCTGTAGTGGCACATGGACGCACGCTTGCTCACATGCGGTTCGCGCCCGAGGAGAGCCCATATCCATTCGTCGCCATGGTTCCCCAGGACGTGACCGAGAGACTGCTGGTGGAAGAGCTAGTTCATAAAGGGGGAGCAATCGAATACGAAACGACATTCGTTTCGGCGGCTGAGCAGGACGACTATGTAAGCGTAACGATGGACCAGAAGGGCGAAGCAATCAAGCTGACGGCGTCCTTCGTCGTCGGATGCGATGGCGCGCACAGTGCGGTTCGGCGGCTACTGAACCTGCCGTTTGAGGGAGCAGTATACGAGGATTATTCATGTTAGCTGACGTCGAGACGAACGAAACGCTCCCCACTGACGAGATGCAGCTGTGCCCAAGCGAATTAGGACCAGTAGCATTTTTCCGATGAGCGCCACTCGGCGGCGTATAGTAGCGACAGTCAAGAACACAGAAGGAGACGCTCCGTCGCTTGATCTTGTGCAGAAGATACTAGCTGAACGCGCACCCAGTGGGATTGAAGCACGCGCCTTGCACTGGAGCAGCTATTTTCACATCCATCACCGCCAAGTAGCACAGCTGCGGGTAGGGCATATTTTCATCGCTGGCGATGCCGCTCACATTCATAGTCCATTTGGGGGGCAGGGGATGAACACCGGACTCCATGACGTTTGGAATCTGGTTTGGAAGCTTGATCTGGTCCTGCGCGGCCGTGGCAGTGAGGAGTTGCTCGAGAGCTATAGCGCCGAACGCCGTCCGGTGATAAAGCATGTGATCGAGACCACGGATTTACTCACCAAGGCGATGGGAACTCCGAGTAAACTTGCGCAGATTTTACGCGATACCGTCATACCCATGGTGTCGCGTCTTGCTCCTTTTCAGCATGCCTTCGTGCAGAGACTTTCCGAACTCGGCGTAGCCTATCACGGAAGCCCGATTGTTGAGGGAGCTGGAGAGCGATACTTCGATGATTCGCTGCGCGGCGGGGATGGCATTCGCAGCCGTTTCCTCCTCGTGTTCGGTAACGACGCAGACTCCTCGACCAAAGAGGCCGCCGAGCGGCTCTCCAAATCATTTAAGGATATCGTTGAGCTGCGATTACGGCCGCGTCACGACATAACGCTTGTCCGCCCGGATGGCTACATCGCGTTCTCAGCGCGCAGCCGAGACGGGGTCGCAGCATTGAGAGCCGTACGTTCGCTTCTAGAGCATCAAACAAGCTTGAGTCTCCAACCCAGCGAGGCTTTGTCATGAACATTTCATGCAACACGATCTTAATCACGGGAGGCACGAGCGGCATTGGATTCGAGTTTGCCGCTCAACTTCTGAAGCTTGGTAACACCGTAGTCATCACGGGACGAGATGCGCGCAGGCTTGAGGAAGCGCAAAGAAAACTTCCGGGAATTCACACCTTTCAAAGCGACGTAAGCGACGGAAAAGCAATTCGTCTTCTCTTCGATGCGGTGATGATAGGAGTTCCCCGAATTGAACGTATTGGTCAATAATGCTGGAATCATGCGCAAGATCAATCTCCAAGACGCGGGGAACGGCCTGGAAGACATCACTCGTGAGATTGACACGAATCTTACCGGACCATTCGTATGGTGAAACAATTCCTGCCGCACCTGAGGGCCCAGAAAGGCTCCGCTATTGTGAACGTCTCATCCGGGCTTGCCTTTGTCCCTTTCCCGACATCCCCGGTCTATTGCGCCACCAAGGCAGGTATGCACTCCTTCACGCAATCGCTGCGTGTCCAGCTCAAGAACACCAGGATCAAGGTGTTTGAGCTGGCTCCTCCGATGACCCGGACGCCATTGTTAACGGGGGATTTTCATGCTGACGATGTGAAGGGTGTCCGTGTGATGGATGTCGCCACGATGGTCGGCCAGGCGATCGTAGGGACTAAGAAGAGATCACTTAGAAATCCGTCCGGGCCTGAGCAATGTTTTGAAGCTGATGAGCCGAGTCGCGCCCCAGTTCATGTTGCATCAGCTCAGCAAGCCTGTGGAGGCCATGCTGACGCAGGCTACACAATGAGAGTATTCATAGCAGGAGCGACCGGCGCAATTGGTCGTCCGTTGGTTCGTGCTTTGATCGCCGCTGGTCATGATGTCGTCGGAATGACCAGTTCCGAAGCCGGTCTGAAAGCGTTAGAGAAAACGGAGCTGCCGGAATCCTTGCGAATGCACTGGATTCTGGCGCCGTGCACGCAGCAATTGAAAGGGAAAGACCTCATGCGGTTATCGAAGAGCTCACTTCACTGCCAAAACACTATACGCCGGAAGAAATGCGTGCCGCCGCAGGTCGAGACCGCACAGTCAGAATCGAGGGAGGACGAAACGTTCAGAATGCGGCGAGAGCGGCCGGCGCGCATCGTTACATTGTGCAGTCCACCGGATTTTTTTACTGCGCCGGCTCAGGCCTTGCGACAGAGGCAGACCCGCTGGCGCTGGATGCTTCCCCCGCAATTGCAGCCAGCGTTCGGACGTACATGCAAATCGAGGAGCGAGTGCTAGGTTCGCCCGATCTGGAGGGAATCGCCCTGCGTTACGGGTTCTTTTACGGGCCTGGAACATACCACGATCCCGATAACGGAAGCATTTCCCAACAGGTGCGGCAACAGAAATATCCGGTCATCGGTTCCGGTCAGGGCGTATTTTCGTTCGTGCACGTCGAGGACGCCGCGGCCGCAACCGTGGCAGCACTCGAAGGGGATCCAGGTATTTACAACATTGTTGACGATGATCCCTCGGAGATGCGCATTTGGCTGCCCGCATTTGCGAATGCGATCGGCGCACCAGAGCCGCCCCGCGTCAGCGAGGAGGAAGCGTCGAAAACTGCCGGCCCTGATTCGGTCTACTACGCGACCCGTCTTCGAGGTGCTTCGAACACAAAGGCGAAGCGGGAGCTTGGCTTTGCGCCGAGAAGGTTGGAATGGCTAGCGAAACGCAGTGCCACGGCGTGATTAATCAGATGTGATGGATGTCGCCAAATTGTCAAAAAAGATGACTTAAAATCCGTCTGGGCCTGAGCAGGAGGAAGGCGCTGTTACTCTTGGCGAAGGACGGTAGCGGGATCTATCTTTGTGCTTCGGCGGGCTGGCAGGTGATAGGCAATCAGCACTCCTGCGATGAGGACGATGGCGGCAACGCTCAAAGATGCCGGATCCCTCACCGGAATTCCGTAGACCAGAGCCGACATCGATTGCGCAAGCGCCCATGCGCCGATAGCTCCCGCGCCAACCCCTACGAGTGCCCGGAGCAAACCTTGCTGGAGAATCATGCCGATCAACTGCTGGCGCTCCGCTCCTAACGGCCATGCGAATGCCGAACTCGCGCGTCCGCAGGCTGACGCCATAGGAAGCCACTCCATAGACTCCGACCAGGGTGAGTACGAGAGCAATCAGCGCAAAGACTCCCAGCAGAACGGTGTAGAAGCGAGGCGTGGCAATCGACTGCTCTACTGTCGCGTCCATCGTTCGTTCGTTTTCGATGACCTGTTCCGGATCAAATCGATGGATGGCTTGCCGAAGAGACGAAGTGACCGAATTCGGATCGCCGAACGTGCGAAGTACAAGCGTTGTTCCAACAGCGGGTCCGAGGTACTGCTGATACGATTCGTAAAACTCAGGAACCGGATCTCCACTCAAAGAATGGTGCTGAGTGTTGCCAACGATGCCGACGATCGTGATATCAGGGCCGCTCAGGTGTTCGCCGATCGCACTCCGGCCAGGCCAGTACTTGTCGGCCATGGCCCGGTTAATTATGACCGCGCCTTTATCCATATTCGAGTCAACCTTGCTGAATAACCGGCCTTGCAGCAGCGGGATTCCCATCACCGCAAAATAATCGGCGCTGATGGCGTGAAAGTCGACCTGGTAGGGATTGGGTGAAAGGCCAGGCAAATAAATTTGTAGCTGGACCTGGATATGTCCTAAAGGCAGATAGCTGGTCAGCGCCGCTTGCTCGACGCCGGGAATGTTCTGCACCAATCGAAGAATCTCGCCGTATCTTTGAATCAATTGCTCGCGCTTAAGACGCGCAGCATGACCGGGCGGCACTGTCGCTGTAAGAATATGCGCCGTGCGAAAACCGGGATTGACGTTCGCCAGACGAACGAAACCGCGGACCATGAGAACGGAGCCCGCGAACAGGATCAGGGAAATGGCAATCTCACCAATCAATAGAGCGCTGTGCCGCAAGGAATTGGCGCCAATTGATCGGCTTTGGCGATCTGACTCGTTGAGTTTGGCCGAGGAAAGTCCTAAAGCGGGAGCGAGGCCGAAAAAAATCGCTACCAGGAACGTCAGCAGAACGGCAAAGCCCAATACGGCCAGATCCAGATCCGTTTGTTCCAGCCGCGGGATATCAAGGTAAGGGGGAAGAAGCCAGAGGAGGATGCGATTGCCGGTGTAGGCGAGGCCAACTCCCAAAGCTCCGCTGAGGCCGGCAAGTACAAGGCTTTCCGTCAACGCTTGGGCTATCAAACGCGCGCGGCGAGCGCCCAACGCGGCGCGAATAGCAAACTCGTTCCGGCGCGCCGAAGCTCTTGCCAACAGCAGACTAGTCACGTTTAAACAGGAGAGCAAGACGAGGAAACCAGTGGCGCCAAGCAGCAGCAGGAAAGCCGCTCGATAATCCTCAATATCGCGGGTGGCAACCTCTTCAAGGGTTAGCCTGAAGTTGCGATCGGAAGGCGGATAGCTATGCAAGAGAGCCGGAGCGAGTTGGTTTAGTTCCTTACGAGCCTCATCGAGCGAGACGCCGGCACGCAAACGCGCCACGATAGCGGTGTGGGCGTGTAGCGGATCAGTGATCGGAGTCCGGTCGGGAAGCCAGGCCGCTATTCCCGCTTTTGGAAAATAGAAATCCCTGGGCATCACGCCAATGGGTTGATAGCTTTGCTCGTTCAAGAAAATGGAGTGGCCAAGGATTCCGGGATAGCGGTGGAAGTACTTTTGCCAAGTATCGTAAGCCAACACGACGGTCTGGGGCGCATCGGGGTGAAAGTCGGAGGGGAGAAAAGTTCGGCCGAGTAACGGCTTGGCGCCAAGAAGCGGAAAAAGTTCCCGAGACACGTCGCGCACCCACAGATCCGCGGGCTCGGAAATTCCGGAGAGCGTTACGTTTTTGAAGAAGCCATACCCGGCAGCCGATTGGAAAGATCGCGCATACCGGCGCAGGAATTCGAAGTCAGCAATTGTGTTTGCGGGAGTATAGCCATTATTGCCGATCTTCTCGATTTCCACCACGCGATCCGCGTTTCGGTAGGGCAGCGAACGCAGGAAGACGGCGCGAAAGGCGCTGAACATGGTTACACACGCGCCGATTCCGAGCGCCAGCGAGACAACGGCTGCAAGCGTAAAGACCGGAGTCTTTCTTAGCTGCCGCCATCCATAACGTAGGTCCTGGAACATGCGCTACTGCTTCGACCGCTCGCCAGTGAAGATAGATAGTTCTTCGAAGTTACTGTTTGGTGATTACGCCGCAGGCGATGCGAGGTCCGGCGTTACCTGCCGGATCGGTTTTCATGTCGTCTGCGTTCGCGTGAATTACTAGCGCCGTGCCACCGTTCGTAAAGACCGAGTGACTGTCATCGCCGAGCGTGGCGTTCGCGGCTGTCACCGTCATTTTCGCTGTTCCGTCGGAAGAGACCATGAAATTCTCCATATCGCCGACGTGAGAGCCTGCGGGATTTTGCAGTCCATGCTTCTTGTTTTCCGGATTCAGGTGCGGACCCGCGGAGGTGAATCCGGGCGGATCGCATTTCGCAACCTGGTGAATGTGGATTGCATGTTCGCCTGGAGGAAGATTCTTGAGATCGAGGTCGATCTTGACGCCGGGCGTACCGGGCGATCCTGCGGGAGAAAGGGCGGCGGTTCCTACGCTCTCTCCTTGCGCATTCTTCAGCTCGACTGTGGTGGATTGCGCCGCAAGTATTCCGGCGCAGAAGGCGATGCACATTAGCAGCTTGATTGATTTGGCCATAGTGCCTAGCATAGTACCTGGCGGGACTGAAGAGGGGGGCCGCGGCAGAGGTCGCTTACGCTTCCGGCTCAGATTCGTCGCCTTGTTTTCAGCGTCACGCGCATGGCCTTATTGGCACGCTTGATATCTATCAAATACTGCTTGCCCGGCTGCTTAAACATTTGTGTGACTTTATCCAATGTGAATTCGCTTGCAGGATGGCCGTTGATGGAAACGATTTCATCACCTTCGCGCAGCCCTGCCTCAATGCCAGGAGAGTTCGGCATAACGCTCTTAACTACGATTGCTTTAAGATTGTCCGCCTTGGCTACGAGTTCGAGACCGCTCATGTCAATCTCATAGGGCTCATTGAAATGGACGTTCGGCTTGAGTAACATCCGGCTCGACGGATAATCCAAAATCACAGTGAATCTACGAAGTATTTCCGCACCGATAAGTCCTGCGTCGGCACTCGCGCCGAACCCTTGGCTGTCCTGCGAGATGCTGACTACGGGTCTGTTAATTGTGTACTGGCCCAGGCGAATGCTGTCGATACGCGCCTCTAGGAAATTCGTCCTCCCGCCGATGCCTTCGCCGACGCCTTCGACCGTGTCGTCCCTTGGCAACATCGCTAAGAGCTTGTGCGCTTCGGCGAAGGGACGGTTGATCTGAAAGATGCGATTCGAGCCGGTGTCCACCATGAACTTATCTGTAATCGTGTTCTTTCCGTTCACGAAGAGCTCAACGTTTCACAAAAGGCCAGCCGTTACGGCCCTCCATTTCGATGGCCTTGCGATCGCCTGTGAGGCTGTAAACTTTCGGATCGTGAAAGGTGAGCAACTTATTTGCGTAGTCGATTTCGACGACGAAATTCCTGAGGAAGGGCGTGCCGATAAAACCTTCCACGTCGCGGCCCATGAGACGTAGGGCATCGAGCGGGGCTGACGCGATGAGTTGTTTATACGCCTCGATGCCCGGCAGGCTGATCGTAGCGTTGTCTGTGAACTGGCCTGCGGTGGCGCCGCCGCCACCCGTCAATGTGGCTGCACCTTTCGCGTTTAGACCCAGACTCGTGAACAAGCGTTCGTTGAGAAGATTGACGTTCATCCCGGTGTCGAGGGCGAGCCAGACGGGCTGTGAGTTGTTGACACGAACTTGAATGAGAATGCCGTCCCAATAAAAATCAAACGGCACTTTCGCGTCGCCTTTTTCCGAGGCGATGCGGAAGTCCGGCTGATTCTGCTGAGCCGTAGCTGACGGGCAAAGCGGATAGGCAAGAGCAAGGAAACAGAAGATGAGCCGGAGTAGGGGCGTCTTACGCCTCGCGCAGCTCTTTCTTTGCGGTAGCGATATCGGGAGCCGACGGCAAGAGGCCGTCCAAGCGGGTAAGCTCGAGCATCTTATGCAAGCTCGGACTTACTTCAACGAGCCGAAGCGGACATTTCCGGCGACTGGCGAATGTATAGACGACGGTTAATTCTCCGAGGCCGGCGCTGTCAGTTGCGGTAACCTCCGCGACCCGCAAAATCAGACCGGACAGCTTACTGGTATTCAGCACTTCGCGGGCGGTGTCACGTAGTGCGTTCAACGATGGGCTTAGCGTCAAGGATCCTGCGAGTTCGAGAATCGCAAAGCCGTCTTCGATACGCGATGTGACACTCAAAGGCATAAGGCTTGCTTACGCGCGCGGTTCAGTAGGTCTCGATTTTGTGCGCGCGGTAAGGCGGAGTGACATACGCGGCAACGGTGCTTTCATTGCCGTCCTTATCTATCGCCTTCACTCCGAGGACGACTTCATCGATATTCACGTTAGGCAGCGTGTACCTAGTTACATTGCCGACGAAAAATTCTTTCTGCCAGATGGGCGAAGTTGTCTTACGCATGACGACAGCGTAGCCCAAAAGATCCGGTTCCGGTTTGTCATTGTGCCAAGTCATGACGGCATCGTAACCGCCTTTGCCATCCGGCGCAGTCCCGCGGCCTAGGGGCGCACCAGACGCGCGTCCTTCGGTTGGCGCATCCGGGGTTGACGCACCCGGCGTTCGCGCGGCCGCCCTGACTTCCGGCGTTTTCGGCGCCAGCGCGAGCGAAGCCATTCCCGCGGCATTTGCCCTCGCGACCAAAGCAGTATAGCCGGGCGCCGTGTTTGCGAAGGTGTCTGTTGCAGTATGCTGATTTGCAAAATTCTCCATCGGAGTGGTCACGCGTATGGCTGGATATCCAGCGGCATTGAACGGGCTGTGATCGCCTCCCCGGCCGAAACGGTCATGGCGGAAGACCAGATTCACTTCAAAACCAGGCTGGTAACGCTCCGCCATCTGCTTCATGTAACGGGCGAGCTGCCGGGAGCTGGAATCGTTGGGGTCCTCGGAGTAAACGTTGACCCATCGGTTGGCCGTTTCGCCGTTGCCCGTGACGTCGCTGCCGATGATGTCGTTATTGAAAACGCCGTCAATCAAATCATGCCGGGCCGCGGCTGCTTCGGCATAAAGGCTGCTTCCGAACAGGCCGTATTCTTCCGCTGCGAATGCAATAAAAATGACGGTTTTTCTGAATTCGTATTGGCTCATCACGCGCGCCAGCTCCATCACTGCCGCCGTGCCACTTCCGTCATCGGTAACGCCCGGAGCGATCGCGGCGACTGTGGCTTCTGGGTCCAGCTGCCGTCGACCATCGGGGCCAGTCTTAGAGACCATGTTGATGGAGTCGTAGTGGCCGCTGACGATCACCTCGTGTTCCGGCTCGCTGGTGCCGGGCAGAACGGCAACGACATTCCAGATCTCGACATCTTTGAAGGCGCGCCCTTGCTTCGCCACCCGATGTTTATCGAAAGACACCTGGAGTTTCGGGCTGTAGCTACGGAATTGTGCGGCGATCCATTCGCGCGCCACGCCGATTCCATGCACCGGGTCATCCGTCGCCGAATAAATGTTTCTGGTTCCGAAGCTCTCCAGCTTCTTCTGAATGTCCGCGATCTTGTCAGCTGAAACCTGACTGACGATGGCTTGCACCTGAGGATTCAAGGCTTTCTCGGGAGCAGCCGCGAGCACGCAGGAAGCGGTAACGAACAAGAAAAACGCAGTTCTGAACATGTTTGGATTGTTCAGTTATCGTATCGCAAGTTAAGCGGCCGGAACGGGAGTTCCGGTGCGGACGAGGAGGTCCGCCCCACCGCGTACTTGCTCCGTTGGATTGAATTTTACCGATATGAGTTTCGATACTCCGGGCTCTTGCATAGTCACGCCGTATAGCGTTTGCGCGGCTTCCATGGTGCGCTTGGCATGCGTGATTACGATGAATTGCGTCTGCTGCGACATTTCTTTCAATAGCCTCGTCAAGCGTTCGATATTGGGCTCATCGAGCGGAGCGTCGACCTCATCGAGAATGCAGAAGGGGCTGGGCGTGTACTGGAAGATGCCCATCAGCAAAGCCATGGCGGTCAGAGATTTTTCACCGCCCGATAGCAGCAGCACGCTCTGCAGTTTCTTGCCGGGAGGCGATGCAACGATGTCGATGCCGGATTCGGCGAGGTTCTCTTCATCGGTCAGCCGCATCTCGCCAACTCCGCCGCCGAACAGAGTCCCGAACATCTGGCGAAAGTTGGCGTTGATGGCGTGAAACGCCTCCGAGAACCGCCGTCGCGATTCATCGTCGATCTCATGAATCGCTTTTTCGGTGTCGCGGATGGAGTCGAGAAGATCCTGCCGCTGGACACTGAGAAACTCCTGACGCTGCTGCGCTTCTTCGAACTCTTCAAGCGCTTGCGGATTGACGGGCCCTAAAGCCTCGATCTTCCGGCGAACTTCTGTGTACCGGGCCTCAATCTCCTGAAGCACAGTTTCATCCGCAACGTCGGAGAGCTCGGCCAAAGTGGAATCGAGCTCCTGTTGGCAGGTTTGCTCCAGATGTTTCAGATCGGAATCCGCGCGGGCGAGTGCCACCTGCAACTCCGACCGCTGCTCCTGGATCGCTTGTAAATCGGTTCTGGTTTGTTTCAGCTCTTCTTCGGTAGCGGCCAAACGGTTCCGCAACTCCGATTCCCGGGCCGCCAAACGGCTCACGATTGCTTCGGTTTCTGAAATGGAACTGCTCAGCTCAGCGCTTTTCTGTTCCAGGTCGGCATTGCTGGCGATGAAATGCGCGCGCTCGGAGGACAAATCGCCGGCTTCTTGCGCCAAGTGCGCACGGCGAGCGGCGAACTCCTCCACTTGCGATTCCAAGCGCGTGCGATGGGCTGCCAGAGAGCGCTGGCGCTCTTCCAAGCTCGCGAGATTTGCACGTACGCCGGCATGCTCCTCCGCGGCTTGAGCGACGTTCTTCTGAAGGGATGTCAACTCATCGCGAGCGTCCTCAAGCGCTTGCTCCTGCTCGGCTCTGCGCTGTTCCTGCTCGATCAGCGTGAGGCCGTCGCCTTCGAGAGTCTCCTGGAGTGTCACCCGATCTTGGGCTAGCCGCTCGAGTTCAAGACGGGCGTGCGAAAGTCTCGATTGAACGCGCTGAAATTCCTCCGCCAGTTTGCGGCTTTCATGATCCAGCGCGAGCACGTCTTTCTCTTGCGATTGCTGCTGCGCGCGCAAGTCTTCCAGATGTTCGGTAAGCGCTGAAATGACGCGTTCCAGCTCGCGCACGTTCGCCTGGGCCGCGATTAACTCGTTTTGCTTCGCCTGCTCGAGCTGAGAAATTTCGCGAAGCTCGCGCTTGAGCGCAAGCGGACCTGCGCCGGTCTTTTTTCCGCCGCTGACCGCGTGGCCATGATAGCTGACGCCATCGGTTAACAAGAACCAGCAGTGCGGATATTGGGCGGCGAGCTGCTGCGCGACCGGCCGGTCAGATACTATGTAGCAGTTCGCGATTCGGGGCAGGAGACCGAGTGGCACATTGGACAAGCCATTCGTCAGCCGCAGCGCATCGCTCAGCTTTGAAAGGGTGCCAGGCTCGACAGCGGGGCTGGGCAACTCACGGCGGCGAGGCCATTGTCACCATTTGTCTCGACGAGAAAAGTAGCGCGCCCATTCAGATCGCCACGCATGAGCTGAATGCCCTGTTCTGCCTCGCTCCAATCACGGACGACGACATACTCGAGCTCGTCGTGAAGGAACTCTTCAGTGGCTTTTTCCAACTGCGGATCTACTTCCAGGAAATCGGCGAGGACGCCCACGGGACGGAAGTCCTGTGCATTGCCGCGCTCGACTGATGTAAAGAGCCGCTTCACTGTCTCAGTGGTGTAGCTTCGATGCTGCAGAACTTCTTCGAGCGAATCTTTTCGAGCCTTAACGCGCGAGACTTCGCTTTGCAATCGGTCAAACGCCTGCCGGCTCTCATTGAACTTCGCGCGCGTCTGCTGCAGTTCGTGCTCGACAGCGGCACGTTGATCCGTCATAGACGTGAGTGCAAGTTGACGCGCTGTTAGTTGTTCGGAAAGCTGACTCCTCTCCTGATGTATACGCGTTAGATCGACGTCTGATTGTTGTTCTTCCGCCGTTGCGCGAGATGCTTCGCGGTCCGCCGACGCAAGCTGCGCCTCTAATTGCGTGATGCGGTTCTTGAGAGTTGCGGAATCACCCAACAGACGCAGTACAGCCTGTCGCGTGGCTTCTAGATGGCGCTCTTGCTCAGCCAACCTGTTCTGCGCGTCCTGCCGTTCAATAGATTTCGCGTGCAGCTGCTGACGGGCATCGGCACAATCGCTGTCTAATCCCTGCAGCTCACTGGTCCGCTCTTCCAACTCGGCCGTTCTTTCCTGCTGCTGCACTTGAAGTGCTTCTGCTTCCAGATGATTGGAGCGGAGGCGCTGATCAATTTGCTCGATCTGTTTGATCTGATATTCGAGACGGCCCCGCGCACGCTCGGCCTCGAGGTGAAAATCGGCGAGCAACTTGCGCGTGCGTGTCAACTCCTGCTCGGTGGCGTAGGAGTCTTCGAGGACCGCGGCTTGATTTGTCTCGCGCTCCGTTATCGCGGTCTGCCGGTTTTGCAATTGGGCCGAAGCGAGATTCAATTCAATAGCGATTCTTGCGGTCTCGCGTTCGAGCATGCGGAACTTGGCCGCCAAGACTTGACGCAGGTAGGTTGTGGCTTCCGTCTTCAGCTCTGAATAGCGCTTCGTTTTGGAAGCTTGCCGCTTGAGCGAATTCACCTGACGGGTGACTTCTTCGAGAATGTCGAAGACTCGGGAAAGGTTCTGCTTTGCGCCTTCGAGTTTCGCTTCGGCAAGCCGCTTGCGATTTTTGAATTTCGTAATCCCAGCGGCTTCTTCGACGACGTTCCGCCGGTCCTGCGGCTTATTGCTGAGAATCTGCCCGATGCGGCCCTGCTCGATGATGGCGTAGCTTTCCGGGCCAAGGCCGGTTCCAAAGAAGAGATCCTGAATATCGCGCAGGCGGGCCAACTTGCCATTGATCAGATATTCGCTTTCGCCCGACCGGTAGAGACGGCGGGTAATGGTGACTTCGCCGGTGCGTTCGGCGGTCTTCAAAGCATCGGAATCCCCGGCCGCGTGGCCGTTCGCGCCGTTGGTCAAGATTGCAGACCCAGCGCCATTAACCATTCGATGCGATTGGTCGGCGGCAACCAGCGTCAAAGTAACTGCGGCCATGCCGAGAGGTTTTTTGTCGCGCGTTCCGGCGAAGATCACGTCTTCCATTCGGGTACCGCGCAAAGTTTTAGCCGACTGCTCGCCCAGGACCCAGCTGATGGCATCACTAAGGTTGGATTTGCCGCATCCGTTCGGCCCGACGATGGCAGCAATGCCGCTGCCCGAAAACTTCATCTCAGTTCGGTCGTAGAAAGATTTGAAGCCTTGAATCTCGACACGCTTAAGTTTGAGCAAAACCAGGTACCTTCCCTAAGACATATTTTCGTCGGTGTCTTTATCATCGTAACGGTAGTTGGACGTACTGTAAAGGTGCTGCACTACTGCCTTTTGGATATGTCATGCCCGCAATCCATATATATAGGGGTATGATGCCGTGCCTTTTGTAGCGAGTCGAGGTACAAAGCTTTACTGGGAAGAGCATGGCAGCGGTCCTCCCATTCTCCTTATTATGGGGTTAAGTTTCACGCACGAGATGTGGTTCCGCGTCCTGCCAGAGGTCGCTGCCCATTACCGAGTCATACTTTTCGATAATCGGGGAATGGGGCTGAGCGACGTGCCACCGGGTCCTTATTGGATGCGGCAGATGGCGGCGGATGCGATCGCGGTTTTGGATGCAGCTGGTGTCGCGGCGGCGCATGTCGTGGGCGCGTCCATGGGAGGGATGATCGCGCAGGAGTTAGCGCTTCGCTATCCCGAGCGGGTTCTGAGCCTGGTGCTTGGCAGCACGAGTTACAGCGGGTTATTCGCGCGTTGGCCCGATTTGAGCTGCCGGCCGCGCGGGATTCGCTGGTCGAAAGCGACGCGGCTGGAGCGCGAAAGTGCGCTGATCCCGCTGCTCTATGCGGAACGGACACCCCGTGAGCGCATCGAAGAAGACTTCCGGGTTCGTTGTCAATGCAAATGGAACTACAAAGGCTTTCTGAATCAACTCGCGGGGATACTCCTGTGGAATTCCTATCGGCGGCTTCCTCGTATAAAGGTTCCGACGCTGGTCCTACATGGTGAGCGGGACCGGCTGGTACATCCAGGGAATGGAAGGGTGGTGGCATCGCGCATACCGGGCGCGCAATTCCATTTGATTCCCGACGCGGGCCATATCGTGATGACGGATCAACCCGAAGTGTGTACAGAAATGATACTGCGATTCCTGAGGGAGCAGCGGCGCCAAAATGCGCCGTTGACAGCAGCAAAAGAACAGTGCTAAGTTCAGTCTGCCTGAACGTGTCTTGGCCTCACAAGTCTCTGCTCCTGCCCCTCCTGGCCATCGCCAGCTTGCTGATCTCGCCGTTGAATGCAACCGCGCAGGTGAATGGAGTCGGCGAAAGACCCTATCTCGGCTGGAGCACCTTCAGCGAGCAAACCATCAACTCCGGTTTTCTGACCCAGGCCAATGTCGCCGCGCAATCCGATGCCCTGGCCTCCTCCGGGCTTCAGGCGCATGGCTTCAACTACATCAATATCGACTCTGGCTGGCAGGGTAGCTTCGATGCGAACGGCCGGCCTATCCCGAACGCTACGACTTTCCCGGACATTACGGCCCTGGTCAACCACATTCATCAGAATGATCAAAAAGCCGGCATCTACTGGATACCGGGCGTCGAGGAACCCGCAGTCGTCGCGAACTCGCCGATTTTGGGAACGCAGTACCATATCCAGGACATCCTCGTCGTGCCATATACCGCGGGCAACGCTTTCGGCGCCAAGGGAACGTCACCGTACCACTACAAAATCGATTTCACCAAGCCCGGCGCGCAGGAGTATATGAACTCCGTCGTTGACCTCTTCGCCTCCTGGGGCATCGACCTTATCAAGCTCGACGGCGTGACGCCGGGTTCTTATAGCAACAATCTCTCTATTGATAATCGGCCCGACGTTGCGGCCTGGTCAAAGGCCATCGCGCAGAGCGGCCGCCCCATCTGGCTCACCATTTCATGGGCACTCGATGAGGACTACCTCAGCATCTGGCAGCAGTTCTCCAATGCCCGCCGCATCGACGACGACATCGAGTGCGAGCACCGCTGCGCTACTCTCACCGACTGGCCCCGGATCTACCAGCGGTTTAGAGACCTGCCCGGCTGGCAGAATGCCGCCGAGTCCGAGCCTTGGATGGAACGATCTGGACTCGCTGGATATCGGCGACGGGACTCTCGACGGCCTCTCTAATGACGAGAAGCAATCCGCCGTCACTCTCTGGGCTATGGCCAATGCGCCGATGTATCTCGGTGGCGACCTGACCCAAATCGACGATTTCGGGAAGCAGTTGGTCACCAATGACGAAGTTCTCGCGGTCAACCAGTCCGGAAAGCCCGCGAAGCAGGTCTTGGGCGGTGATTTACCTGTATGGGTCGCGGATCTCGGCAATCGAACTTACTACGTCGCGCTCTTCAACATGAACGCAACACCCGCGGTCCTCAGGCTCCCGTGGAGCATGCTTGGCTTTACCGATGCGCCACAAGTCCGTGATCTTTGGAATCACATCGATCTTGGCAAATTTCCGCGTGGCTTCTCGACCGTCGTTATGGGCCACGGATCGCGCCTGCTCAAAGTCACGGCGCGCGGCCATGCCGATCCGCCACCCTCGACCAGCTATGAGGCGGAGTCAGCCACGCTGAGGGTTCCGCCGTTGTCGCTAAGTGCGCTGCTTGCTCCGGCGGAGCGAAGGTCGGCGGCCTGAGCCTGGGCGCTAATAACACCGTAACCTTCAACAACATCTACGTGCGCAAGGCGGGCACGTATCTTATGCAGGTCGATTCCTTGACGCAGGGTCTGCGCTCTTTTCTTTATAGCGTCAATCGAGGTCCGCTGCAGACTCTCAACTCCGGTGGAGGCAGCTTCTTCCTGCCCTCCAGCACCACCGTCCCCGTTCGACTTGAAGCGGGCCTCAATACCCTCCAGTTCGGCAATCCGACCAGCTATGCACCGGATCTCGACCGCATCGTGATCAGCGGCAAGGGAGATGCCCCTTACCCTTCTGCGTCTACTTACGAGGCTGAGGTAGCCACGCTCAGCGGTACAGTAACGGCGGGCTTCAGCAATTACTTCTCCGGTCTTTCGAAAGCGGGGAATATCGGTGGCGGACCCGATAACACGGTCACGTTCTCTAACGTCAATGTTCCGGTAGACGGTATTTACCAGCTCGAGATCGACTATGCCACAAGCGGCCCACGCTCCCTATTTGTCACGATCAACGATGGAGTCACGACCGAGCTCGACCTGAACGGTAGTACCTTTAACGATCCCGCCACAACCATTATTCCGATCCAACTCCACGCCGGTACAAACACGATCCGGATGGGCAATCCTAGCGGATACGCACCCGATCTCGATCGCATCGTCATCGCTCCGCCTGTGGCTTGGGCCGACCTGATCGGCGAGATTACCCGCACTATCACCGCAAGTAATCAGCCTGAATAACGTCCTGCGCAACAACCGCGCGCACCAAGCAGAAAATGGGGCGAGTGCGGCGCACGTCAGGGCGATACCGCTTTCTCGGTTAATGCGGCCACGCCAGGCAGCTCAATTCCAGCCAAGAATTCGAGCGAGGCGCCTCCGCCGGTCGAGACGTGAGTGATTTTATCGGAGAGGCCTGCGCTCTGGATGGCCTTTTCGGAGTCGCCTCCGCCAACGACCGATATGGCACCGGACTCAGCCACTGCCTTGGCCAGTGCGATTGTCCCCTTATCGAAGGGCGGCATTTCGAAGATCCCCATGGGACCGTTCCAAATCACGGTTTTCGCGCCGCCGATCACACCGGCATATTCTTCGGTTGTCCGTGGCCCAATGTCGACTGCAACCTGATCGGGACCAATGCTGCCGACGATTTCATAATCGGCTCCGGGCTTCACTTCGCGAACAACGACGTGGTCGACGGGCAGCATCATCTTATCGCCCGCGTCGGCCAGGAGCTGTCGCGCCAAATCGATTTTGTCTTCTTCCACGAGAGAGCGGCCTGTGGGCTGGTTCTGGGCTCGCAAGAAGGTATAGGCCATGGCGCCTCCGATCAAGAGCTTGTCGACCACTGTGATCAGGTTATGAATGACTTCGATCTTGTCCGAAACCTTGGCTCCTCCGAGCACGGCAACGCATGGCCGGTCGGGATTTTGGGTCACGCGAGTCAGCCATTCCAATTCCTTATCCATCAAGAGACCGGCGGCCGCGAACGGTAAATAGGTGACCATCCCGACGGTAGAAGCGTGGGCGCGATGGGCAGACCCGAACGCATCGTTGACGTAAAGGTCGGCCAGGGAGGCAAGTTGCTTTGAGAACTCGGGGTCGTTAGCTTCCTCTTCCAGATGAAAACGCAGATTTTCGAGCAGGAGAATTCCGCCGGGCTTCGGCTTCATGGCTGCGGTTTCGGGACCCATGCAGTCGGGGGCCATGGCAACTGGCTTTCCCAGGAGCTCGCTCAACCGGACGGCCACGGGCGCGAGGCTCATTTGCGGGTTGCGCTTACCCTTGGGACGACCTAGATGGCTGGCCAAAATGACTGCGGCGCAGTGCTCAAAATCAACTCAAGCGCCGGGACGTCGTGACGGCTGCTCTCGGTGGCGGGCTGGCCCTCTCCGGATACGCTCGGCCGGCGGCGGCCTCCGGCGTGCGCACCCTCCTTCGGCCCGTCAACTACGCCCCGCCTACGACTACGCCATCATCGGGGCAGGCTCCGCCGGCTGCGTGCTGGCGTATCGTCTCGCCCGAGCTGGACGCCGGGTGCTTCTGATCGAAGCCGGTGGTCCCGCCAACCTCCCCGCCATCGCCGATCCGCCCGACTGGCCCCAGCTTCAGGGCAGTTCGGTCGATTGGCGATACCACACGGTTCCGCAAGCGGGGCTGGGCGGCCGCGTCGTTCCGTATCCCAGGGGAAAGGCCTCGGCGGCTCCGGCGCAATCAACGCTCTCGCCTATCAGCGCGGGCATCCGGCAGCATATGACCGCTGGCCCGCAGGATGGCGTTACGCCGATCTGCTGCCCTATTTCAAGCGTGCGGAGACGTTTTCTGGCGGGGCCAGCCAATGGCGGGGCGGCGATGGTCCGCTGCACGTGCTCTCGCTTGCCGACGTAACGGATCGTACACTTGTCGCGTCGGCCTTCATCGAGGCCTCCCGCGAACTCGGGTTTCCGATGACGCCCGATCTGGGCGGGGCGCTCGCCACGGGAGTCGGGTGGAAATGGAGCGATATCAGGGGACACCGTCGGGATGATGCGGCAACGGCCTATCTCGGGCGTCTCGATGTCAGGGCCTGGTCAGCTGGAGTCGCCGAATCGGTCCCCACGTCCTTTCTGCCTGCCGACGTGAGCTGTTCCTCCCATCGCTCGTTGCCTGTCTGTCAGCCGTCTGCCGCAGCGCCGCGACCGCGTCCCCTCCGGTGCGGGCTACCTTTCACAGAGCATGGCGAGTCAAGGCCGCGCAGGAGGGGATGGGAGGGTGGGGGCGCGCTTGCTTGGCCTTGACTGCCATGCTACGACTGGCCCTCCCGCACGGAGGCAGCGTCATCCCTCGATCACCCTTTGCCTGCTCGAGTTGTTATAAGCCTTAGGGTGAGCGGAAAAACGGGTGAGATCTGTTTGGGAGGCTGGGGCTTATCTGCGAGCTGCCTGTCTTTTGTACTTGCTCACCGCCAGTTCATACGCCTCGGCCAGCAGTGGCCGCACTTTCGTTTCAAACGTCCCATCGCCAGGATTAAGTACGCATACCCAGTACATCCGGCCATACACAGGATGAGGCATTACCTGATCCAGGGCGGTGAAGTCGTAGCTACTAACGTTCTCACCCTTGATCAGCGTGCTATCTTGATCAGAAGAGAGCGAGGGCTCGCCGAAGAGCGAGCGAAACGTCTGCTTGCCGATACCGATATTCAAGCGAAAGACCAACGGGCGATTGAGATCAGAGAACTGATCATAAAGATCGCTTGTCACAAGCGTCACAAACGGAAACCTGTAATCCGGCGGCACGTTGCTATCGGGGTTGTAGAAGAAGAAGCTGTTGCTCAAATCGGTCACAACATCCACGCCTTCAAACGTCTGGGTGATGTACCGGATGATCTCAGATTCGTCCACAGGTCCTGGTCCTTTCCTGACTGGCTTTGCAACGAATGCCCGATCCTTTTGTTTTTAACGTCAGGCTTATTGTACAACTCAGATGCAATACGAACTCTCTCAAAAGAGTGAAACGAGGCTTCCAGCAAAACTACAGCAGTCGACTCAGTGCGAGACAAGTTCCTACCTCAGAACTTCGGGATTGAGAATATTAGGCGGATACTGGCCG
>CAWFWH010000055.1:0-5428 GCA_963819405.1 uncultured Acidobacteriaceae bacterium
TGCTTTGGCCGCAGTCTTTCAATCCGGAAATAGCGGCAATCGATCAACTCCTCGCGCCAGTCTGCCAATGCGCGACTCCTCACGTTAAAGCCGTTCGGTTTCAACTGAGACACTTCTAGACCGTGCACCAGATGCAATTCGCGCGGCCTCCCATAGTCATACAGCCGGTACGTTATATCCGAGTTCTCTTGAATTTCGCAGATCGTCAAACCCGCTCCAATCGCATGCACCGTACCTGCGGGCACAAAAATTACATGTCCCGCCTTCACCTTTCGCCAATCGAGTAACTGCTCGATCTCACCCGATTCCGCCGCGGCCTTAAATCTCTCCGCGCTAAGTACTTGACGAAACCCGACCGCTACTTCGCCGGGCGGCTGCGAATCCAGCACATACCACGCCTCTGTTTTGCCTAGACTTTGATGGTGCTGTCGCGCATATTCATCATCGGGATGTACCTGCACGGATAAGCGCTCGGTGGTGAATAGCAGCTTCACCAGCAAGGGACAAATTCCAGGATGCTCCGGGTCGGCGGCGGATCCCAACATCGCTGGATTCCGCTTTATCAACTCGCCCAACGACTCACCAATCGAAGTGGAATTCTCCTCAAACGTGAACCAAACTTCTCCGATCCGCCGATTCGCTGGTGTATTTGCAAAATACGGGGCTAAGCTCTCCCGCCCCCACACACGCTCGCGAAAAATCGGAAGAAGCTGTATGGCCTCAGTCACTCTCTTGTCGGCCTAAATAAAGCTCGCTGACCAGTGCCTTGTGATTTTCCAGCACGCGGCCGCGCCGAATCTTCATCGTCGGTGTCAGTTCACCGTGCTCGATCGAAAAGTCCCGCTCGAGTATCTTGAATCGGCGTATCCGCTCAAAATCCGCAAGCTGCTTGTTCACGCGTCCGACAGCCCCTTCCACGGCTTTCGTGACTGGTTCCGCTAAATTCTGAACCTGCGCCGCATTCACAGTCAGCAGCGCGGTGACGTATGGTTTCTTGTCGCCGACCAGGAGCACCTGGTTCACCAGCGGCTCCATTTTGAACAGGCTTTCAATCCGAGCCGGGTAAATCTTCTTGCCATTCGACGAGACAATCAGCTCCTTCTTGCGCCCCGTGATGTACCAATATCCCTCGCTGTCCACCTCGGCAATGTCGCCCGTCGAAAACCAACCGTCTTCGCTCATCACAGAGCGCGTCGCCGCTTCATCGCGATAGTAGCCCTTGAAAATGCACGGCGTCCGCACCTGCAACTCCCCGTCATCCGCACGGCGTATTTCGATTCCCGGCAGCACCGTTCCAATACTGCCCGGTTTCGGCCGGTCCAAAGGATTGAAGCAAATCACGCCAGCTTCCGTCAGCCCATATCCTTCTATAAGCGGCATGCCGATCGCAGCAAAAAACTCCGCTAAATCTTTCCCCAGCGGTGCGGCACCCGATGCCGCCACGCGAATGCGTCCGCCCAGCCTTTCGCGAACTTTCGAATACACTAATTTGTCGGCGATCTTTAACAGTGGCGCCATCCAACCCGGTAAAGGCTTACCCGCCTGTTTGTATTGAGTCGCAGCTTGTCCAAGCCCCAGCGCGCCATAGAACAATTTCCGCGCGATCCTAGATTTCTTTTTGATCTCGTTCTGGATCGTGCCGTACATCTTCTCCCACACCCGCGGAGGCGCAAAGAAAACCGTCGGGCGTATGGTTTTCAGCTCTGATGGCAATCGCGCCAGGCTCTCCGAAAACCAGACCGGCGTGCCCATCCGCATCGGCACAAGCTCCAGAACAATTCGTTGCGCGATGTGTGCCGACGGCAGAAACACGATTGTCGAATCCCGCGGTGTAATCGGCAGCACGTCCGGACCCATGTCGACATTCGCCAGAATTGCTGCGTGGCTGGTGAGTCCCATCTTCGGCTCGCCCGTCGCTCCGGACGTCAGATAGAGAATGGCCGCGTCGTCCGGCGACACTTCTTCCTGTATCCGCGTAAATGCCGACGCGTCGCGCTCCAGCGCTTCCCGTCCAAGCTGCCGCAGCGCCTCTAGCGAAAGTGCGCCGGATTGCTCGCCGGTCATCAGAATTACATGCTCCGGTAACGTGTCATCCTGTGCGCTCAAAGCGCTCGAAAGCGCGTCCAAACTCTTCGTGTCTTCGACAAACAGAAACCGCGGCGCCGCTCCTGTGATATTTCGTGCCAGATCCGGCATCGGGTACGCCGTATAAAGCGCGGCCGCAACTCCTCCCGCGCCCATAATTCCAAGATCCACCAAGTAAAACTCCGCCCGCGTTTCCGACAGAATGCAAACGATATCGCCTTTCTTCAGTCCCAGGGCGCGCAGCCCCAGAGCGATCTCCCGCGCGCTTCCCAGCCAGTCATTCCATGTGTACGTTCGGTATCCCCGGTTGGCTTTGCTCCCGGTCGGCTGATGCAGCGCGATCGCATCTCCCTCGCGCCTCGCGGTTTCCTCGAGCGCCGTAAAAACGTTGCGGCCTGCCATTCCCCAGAATTTTAGCAATCGACCGCGGCCGTTTTCTGCAGGCTGCTAGACCACTGCGCTGACGAGATGTCCGCCGCTTCCGGCAATTCTTCCTGCACCAGATCTACTACCTGCTGGAAGCCGAGTCCGCGGAGCATCGCCGCCACGGCTTGCGGTTGAATTAGATATTTGACGCGACCGCCGACCAACAATATGCGGCTGGCCAGCGCGTCCAGAGCACTGTGAGTCAGCGACCCAAGAGATGTGCGCTCCACTGCGTAATTAAACACCACTCCACTTCCTCTGGGCAGTGAGGCGATGAACGAAAGACTGGCGATGACGGCGTCAATTGTGCGATATCCCGCGCCACAGAGCCATACAAACAGACTTCCTTTCCGTTTGTCGAAGTCCACTTTTTCAAGCGCCGTTGCAAGCGCTTCGGACGCGAACTGCGTCGGGACGAAGGTGGCCGGCGAAACTGACGATTGCTCTTCATCCACCGCAAATATTTGTAAGCTCGGGTCCGGGGAGCTCTTGAAAGCTTCGCGCAACGCCGGCCCCGAACCTATCACGACACACTGGCGTACACCTCTGGCAACAGCAGAGGCCAACTCGGTCTTAATGAAGTGGATGGAACTCATGCCTGCACCTCTGCTTCGGTGTTTGGCGCTTCTACGTTTTGGCGGACCGCAGCCGCGACGCATTCCCTGCTTGAATTTCTCGCGCTCTTCCGGTGTCATCTGTTCCCAACGTTCCAGCATCCGCCGTCGCCAACGCGGGCCGCCTCCTCTATATGGGCGGAAACTTCCAAACAAAAGTTTACTGAGCACCAGAAGCCCCACTGCTTGCCAGAAGCTGATCGCTCGAACAGCAAAGATGCCTGGCATTAAAACGTTCCAGAGGGTCATCACAACGAAACTGACGACTGCCACAGCGACGGTCGCAAACAATGCGATCTTCAAGACTCTCAAAAAGCGGTATCTTTTCATCTCTTACTCCTCAATCCTTTCCAAACTCGTTATAGATGGCTTGCAATCGACGCCGCAATTGCAGCACTGCGTACCTTTTTCGGGACAGCAACGTGTTGACGCTGACGCCCGTTGCTTCACTCAATTCCTTAAAGCTTCGGCCTTCCATTTCATGCGCAACAAAAACATCGCGCTGCTCTTCCGGCAACTCTTCGAGCGCGCCATCGAGTTCTTCCAACAACACACTGCGCGCGTAAGCGGCTTCAGGCCCCGCATCCGGCGAAGGAAGCCAGTCTTCCCACTGGTGCGCCTCGCCATCTTCCGTTATGAACACAGAGTCGTTCCCTAAGACGGCCGGCCGCTTGCTCCGGAACAGGTCGATGATCCTATTGCGCGCCACGCGAAACAGCCAAGCGCCCACTTGCTCCACCGGTTTCATCAGCCGGTAAGCAGCTACAAGTTCGTAGAAAACTTCCTGGAAGATGTCTTCCGCGTCGCCATCGTCAGCAACCCGCTTCCGAATAAATTGGCGCAGCCGAGCCTGTTCCCGCGCAATCGTTTCGGAAATCCGCCGATTCTGTTCGGTGGTGACTCCGTCCGTGCTCAGCACTTCCTCCATCCACCCATGTAGACGAACGGCCGCCTGAAATATTGTGGGAACAGAGAAAATACTTTCATGGACGCTGGCATGATGGGGCGATCGATATTGCAGGTTGAGAGGAATTGGTCCTAGAGATCGCAGAGAAGCCGGGCCGCTGCTCGGCGAAAGTCGTCCGCCCGAGCGCTAGGCATGCACGATTTCGGTCGTGTCGGCGGGAAGGACCGCGCCTCTGTCGCGAAACTCGGCTTCGATCATCGCAAACACCTGTTCGAGTTCCAACAGTGCCTCTGTTCTTGTGGGCATTAGTGCATAGCAGCCGGAAATCGAAGGTATCTCTGCAACCCAGCCGGAAGGTTGATTGCGATAAAGTACCACCTTGTACTCGTCCAAAGGCATCCGCTTCTAATTCTACGTCGGCCCGCAACACGTCGGGCGCTTAAACACTCACGGCTCTTAACAACCGGGGAGGAGTCCTTAAGGGGGCTATCGAGTTCATCTCGCTCGACCGCCCCAGCCTTGCCCCTCATCCGATGAGACAATCGAAGTTTGCGTTCTACAGAAGATCAAGACTCCGCAGGCGCTTCAGAGGCCGATCCGCTGCGCCGCCCTGTCGCATACCGCGAGGAAGCGTTTCTCGAAAGCGCGGAATCGCGCCCGCTCCGCATCCTTTCCGAATATCTCTGGCCTCTCGCCCATTTCCAGGACGAGAAGATCCAAGACACGATTGTCTTCTTCGGATCTGCCCGTATTCAAGAAGATGGGCCGCTTGGACATTACTACGGTGAAGCGCGGGAACTCGCGCGCCTGGTTACCGAGTGGGGAGCATCTCTATCCAAACCCGACGAGTGCTCGGAGCCTCGCCACCGCTTCGTGGTTTGCTCCGGCGGCGGCCCCGGCATCATGGAAGCGGCCAATCGCGGCGCAAGCGATGCGGGTGGAAAGACCATCGGCCTGAATATCGGTCTGCCCTTCGAGCAGCGCCCCAATGCCTACATAACCCCGGAGCTCTGCTTCGAGTTTCACTACTTCTTCATGCGCAAATTCTGGTTTGCCTACCTCGCCAAGGCGCTCGTCGTCTTCCCCGGCGGCTTCGGCACTCTTGATGAGCTCACCGAAATCCTCACCCTCGCGCAGACCCAAAAACTCGAAAGCAAAATCCTGATCGTGCTCTACGGCTCCGGCTATTGGAATGAGATTCTGAATTTCAACGCATTAGTGAAGCACGGTGTCATCTCGGAATCCGACCTCAATCTGTTTCGTTTCGCGAATACGCCCGAGGCTGCCCTGCAGATTCTGAAGGAAGGCCTCACGCGCTACTATCTCGAGCCCGAGAGCGTTCTACAGCACCCCGTCGAAGAAGCCCCCGAAATCGCCCGCTCCCGTACCTCCTGAA
>CAWFWH010000056.1:0-10840 GCA_963819405.1 uncultured Acidobacteriaceae bacterium
AAATGGGTACGAGGTAACGGAGAGCTACGGCCTTCTCGAGGAGGGATCCGGAACCGGCGTCTCCCTTCGATCCGGTACTTCTCGAAATCAGCGTGGTCCACGGTGAGAATGGTAGCGACAGATTCTCGTTTCGCAAGGTATACGAGAGTGGCGTCGGCGAAATCCATGGGACGATCCCAATAGCGAGACATCAATTCGTGCAGATGCTGCAATTCCGCATCATCGATGGTTCCATGCACCAGCGCTCCAGAACGGATGAATTTCCACGTCGCCTCTCTTTCAGCGCGGGTATCGCCGATGAGGTGGAACAACTCCGTCAATACAGCTTCGGAGGTCAGTAGCGGTAGCGCCGTAACCGAATGCGTCGACGCAGAGCTGGTGCCATCGGTCCCTTCTGTCCAGCAGCGCCAAAATCGCGCCGGTGTCGATCAGAGCGCTAACGCGCATACCGGCGGCGCAAACGCTGCGAATTAATTGTCGCGCGGTTTGGCCCGGCGAGTGCCGCGGCCGGCGAGGCCCCAAAACAGCTTGCTGCCGCTGCACGAAGTCTCTCCTGCACCTCGGCTTGCTCATTGTCCACATCTCTCTTGCTCAGCCATTCGCGGATTGCCGATTCCAGGACTGACGATATCGATGACTTACGAAGTCGGGCTTCCCGCTCCAACTCCGATTTGAGATCGGTGGAAACGCGCCAGCTATATACTTCTGTCCTCATGCACTACATTGTAGTGCATGACAGCCCGCGCAGCCACAGAGGGCATTGGTTAATAGGCGCGGTCGCGGGCAACTTTGAGATCGGCGACGTCGCTGCGCAGTGCGTCACGGGTGCTCGGCTGCAAGGTGTTGTGATTCAGGATAGCCTCAAGATCCTTGATCGAATCGTCGAGCCTTCCCTTGTGGAGGCGGCCTTTCAAGAGGGCGCCATCCATTCGGATAGCTTTCTCTGCGTGTTCTTATAGCGGTCGCGCTCCTTCTGACTCTGCTCGAGCTGAGCCGCAGCTTGCAAGTCGTTCTGCGTGCGGTCAATGACGCCGCGAAGATGGGGTGAGCCGGGGCCTTCCTGGAACCAGCCATTTCCCGCGGCCGAGACGGGAACGGCGCCAGTAATCACTAGTCCAAAACCAACGGAAAGAATTGCTATGGATCGGTTGAATAACGTCACTGACAATCCTCCTTATAATTCCACTAGTAAGACGCTTCCCGGGGAAGACCATTCTCAAAAACGGCGCCTACAAACATTAATTTTCCATAAAGTGGTAGGAGATCACTTCTACATTCTTGCAAGGGCGAGAGCGCCATACAGTATGCTGTCGTCGCCCAGCCGCGCGGCGACCACATCGCGGCGGGCGCGCGACCACGGTGTTACTTGGCGGCCGAGTTCCTCCCGAAGCGGCCCGAACAGCCGTTCGCCAGCCTTGCCGATGCCTCCGCCGATGACGATCCTGGCTGGATTGAGCAGCATGATAGCCGCCTTTAGACCCCTTGCGAGATAGACGACGTAGCGGGTGACGAACTCGGGATTCAGGAGAAGTTCTTTGGCGGGCGCGCCGTAGTCACGCTCGAGCCACAAGCCGCTGCACATGCGTTCGAGGCACCGCGCGAGCCGCACAGACACTCTGGTCCGTTTGGCTCAACGGTCAAATGGCCGATCTCGCCCGCGAAGGAGTCTGCGCCACGGTATATTTTTCGATCGATAATCAGTCCACCGCCTATGCCGGTCGAGAGAGTTACATAAAACAGCGGGTCAGTTTGGCGTCCGGCGCCATAGATGGCTTCGCCCAGAGCTCCGACGTTCGCATCGTTGTCCATGATCGTCGCGACGCCTGTAAGCTGCCTTAGGCGCGGGACTAACGGGTAGCGTACCCAGCCCTCCACATGGGTGGATAAAGTGACTGTCTGTGATGGAAAATCGACCGGACCGCCGAAGCCTATGCCGCAATGATCGGGGTGGAAAGCCTGGACGTCGCGCCAACATTGGAAGATTCCCTCTATTTCGGAGAGCATCCACTCGGGTCCTCCGCTTCGATCAGTGAGGCGCGTCTCGCGAAGAAGCAGGCTGTCGCCGTCGAAGGCGCCGAGCGTAAACTTCGTGCCTCCGATATCGATGGCCAGCGTCTTCATGCTTCCATCATGCTGCACGGCGCGGAGAAACTTTATTGGCCAAAACCGGTCAGACTGACCAGGAGAAGAGATATGCTGCGCTATGCATTGATTTTCTTGGTCATCGCGATTGTTGCCGCGATTTTAGGATTTGGCTTTCTTGCAGCGGCAGCGGCTACCATCGCCAAGATTCTCTTTGGAGTGTTTCTGGTTCTGTTTCTGGTCGGCCTTATTATGCACCTGGGCGGCGGACGGACAGCCGTATAACCTCAGCCGCAGAAGGCGAGCGGTCAGGCATGTTGAGCCTGGTGTCTTCCCTCGGCGAACTCTTCAATCATCTTCTTGGTGAACGCCGGAATATCCGCAGGTTTGCGACTGGTCACTAATCCTTGATCGGTTACAACTTCCTGATCGGTCCACTCCCCGCCAGCGTTTCTGATGTCGGTTTTTAGCGACGGCCAGGAGGTGAGCTTTCTGCCTCGCACGACGTTGGCCTCAACGAGCATCCAGGGACCATGGCATATTGCGGCCACGGGCTTATGGGCGTCGAAGAACGCCTTAACGAACTGAACCGCAGCAGGGTCCTGCCGCAAACGGTCGGGGTTCATGACTCCGCCAGGAAGCAGCAGGGCATCATACTTGTTCGGGTCGGCGGATTTGAGGCTCACATCCACGGAAACGGAATCGCCCCAATCGGTATGGTTCCAACCTTTTATTTTTCCGTCTTTCGGAGAAATGACCTCGGTTTTTGCACCGGCTTTGTCCAGCGCCTTTCTTGGTTCGGCCAGCTCCACATACTCGAAGCCTTCAGTCGCCAATATCGCGATACGTTTGTTCTTTAATGGATCGCTCATTGTTTTCCTTCCACGAGTTGGATTCGCGCTGGGGCCTCGTTTTTCGGTGGAAGGATGTAGATTTTGGCGATCTAGCTTTAGGGCAGACCGCGCCGATCGACGAGGAACAAAACCAGCACAATGACGAGGAGAAGACCTAAGCCGCCGCTTGGATAATATCCCCACGCGCCGCTATACGGCCACAACGGTAATGCGCCCAGCAAAAGCAGGAACAAGATAATAATCAGCACCAAACGCAGCATCGAGCGGATGACCTCCTTAGGCTAACGCCTTCCACCCTATCAGAAAATTCGCGCGTTCGGGTACTGTCGTACTCAGGGGACGCCAAGCTCGTCGCTCGATTCCAGCGGCTCAAACTCCATTACCATGCCTGAGTTGAGAAGCGCGTCCTTGAAATCCTGATCTTTCCCTTCGGCAACGTCATACTCCCAGATCTCGCTGCCCAGGCTGAGGAAATCGTCATCTTCTTCCAGAACGTCGGACGAATGTTGCGCGTCGGGACTATTACGTCCGACAAACACCTTATCGAGAACGGTTTCGTCGTCCAGTTCGGCATCTAAGAAACTGGCAGGATCGTCGGCTTTCTCGCCTTTTCTGTTGGAGCGTTCCCGGAACACAACTTTGTATTTCATAGGGCTACATGGACGAGCTGGTCGTCTCCTACATCGATGAGCTGCCGCTCATCTTGGATTGTATGGACTTGATCTTATCGAGATGCCCTTGGAGGACGGGCAGGGTACCAGAGGCAAAGCTTTTGATCTGATCGTCCTTGCCGTTGTTCGCTTCCTTTTGGAACTCCTTCACATCTTCCTGGTGATCCATCACCATGTCTTTAACGTAGGCGCGATCGAAATTCGCTCCGGAAAGCTTTTGAAGCCGGTTATAGGTTGCCTGCTGCTTAGCGTCCATGTCCGCGGGCAGCGTCATTCCTTCCTTTGCCGCGACTGACTTGAGATCGTCATTGGCTTTGGAATGGTCGTCCACCATCTGCTGTCCAAAAGCTTTCACATCCGGATTGGTGGCTTTATCGGCTGCCAATTTTCCCATTTGAACTTCCGCCATGCCGCCCTGCGCCGCCTTCATAGCAAAGGTGGTGTCGGCCGACTTCGCCATCTTCTTTGCGCCGTTGTCCATTTGCTGGCTGCTAGTATTTTGTGCCGTTATGGCGGCGGCAGAAAGCAAGAAAAGGCCGGCGCAACCCGCTGTTCCCAAAACTTTACTCAGTCGAATACGCACTTCGCCCCTCCGCAGATTTGATTCGTGCCTGTGAGAGTCGTTACGGCCAAAAGAAGCCGCTTGCTTATGCGATGCCCTGTGTGATCGCGTACCGGGTCATCTGCGCGGTTGAGTGTAATCCCAACCTTTGCATGATGGCGGCGCGATGAAACTCAGCGGTTCTTACGGAGATGTTCAATCTGTTGGCAATATCTTTGGCGCTCGAGCCGAGAGCAATCAGGCGCAGCACTTCGCGCTGACGCCGTGTCAATTCGGCCTTACCTTGCTGTGAGAGGCCCGGTGGGTTATCGCCGTTCGCAGCCGGTGTGAGCAGGGTTCCTCCATCGAGTACCGCACGCAGCGCGGAAATCAGCTCCTGGGCAGGAACGCGCTTGGACAAATATGCCTTTGCGCCTACCTCTACCGCTTGATTCACGTAGCTGGAACCCGCATGCATCGAGAGGAAGACGATAGGCAGGGAAGGCCGGCGCTCAAGAACTCTTTTAGCGGTTGCGAAGCCGTCCCCATCGGGCATGCTGATGTCCAAGATGGCCACATCCGGATGAAAATCCTCAACGGCGTCGATGAACGCGGGCGTGTTGTCTACGGCAAGAATATCGAAATCTTTTCGCATCATCACTTGAAGCGCGTCCAGAATCAGGTGGTGGTCATCGGCCAGTAGTAATTTTGGCAGTGCGGGAGCGCTTAAGTTAGCGATTGGTGACGTCAAAGCGTAATTCCTCTCACACGTACGATGCAGCGGTTAATGCATTTGTATCCCTCTAATATTAAAAAATCATCGTTGAGGCAAGAACCGTGGAAATCCCTAGGTTAGTGGGTGAGGATTACGAGACCAGAACTGGGTTATCGAAAAGAACCGTTGTTAACTGCTCGATTTCCAGATAATTGGGAATAATAAAGTCGGCGCCGACGTTTTGCAGGCGCTGGCGTTTCCAGGGATCGATGGAGAGGCAAAACGGCTCATCGGTAGCAACGCCGACCGCGATCCCACCCACCTTCTTCACTTCCTCGATCTCGACATAGCCATCGCCGAAGACCAGCAACTCTTCGGCTTGGAACCCAGCCCGCGAGAGTATCTGCTTTACCAGGAGAGCCTTCGAGAAGCTCTTGAGGTCATCTTGGGCGCCAAAAATCCGGTCTTCAAAATAGCGCGAGACGTCAAGAAGCGCGGCTTCTTCCTTTACATTCGCATCATCGGTTCCGCTCGCCAGATAGAGCCGCAAACCGCGGCTGACCAACAGCTCGAGAAGTTGCCTTGTACCCGGCACAAGGTAGCTTTCGGGAGATACTCGCCCGTGCCGGAGATCCTCTATCCGATTTTCAATTCGCAGCCAAAGGCGGTCGAGATAAATCGTCTTGTAAGCCAAAGGCTCGAGCGGCTGGCCGCCACGCTCGCGAACGGCATCGGCAAGAGCCATCATCTGGTAAATCGTCTCTTTGCCGGTGAGTCGCCAAACGAACTCCTCGACTAGCTGGAGCAGAGTGGATTCGGGCTCTCCCGTTCGCAAGGATACGAGCTGCTCCACACACATGGGCACCATGACATCTTTCCAGCCGCAGCGGACTAAAGACAAAGTGCCATCGAAATCCAGGATGACAACCTTGGCTTTCGCGGCAGACGCGCCACGTCGAATGACCTCAATCACGTTGGCATTTTCGCACGCGGGGAGAAAGGGATGGCGTAGCAGCGAAGCTCAGAACTTGTACTCGGGTGGCGTAATCCCTTTGAGGCGCAGGTAGACTTCCGTTTGGCCGCGGTGGTGTGCGGCGTGGGTGAATCCACCCCAAAACAGCTCGAAGGGTGTTATTTCTCCGCCTCGGGTCGTCATCGGCTTCTGAAGATCCGCGTTGCTCATCGCCTTCAGTCCGTCCAGACAAAAATCGTACGAAGCAGTGAGATTCTTGATCGCGGTGGCTTTGGTGTTGTCGGTCCCTTTGGTCAGCGGACCTTTGCGGGCGGTAGCGGCCCCGCAATAATTCTGATTCGCCAGAGCAATATGATTGATCTGCTCACCAAAACTCATCTCCGCCGCGGTGGCCTTGAAGGCGTAGTCATCTTCGGGCATCGCGTCGGCGACCGCCAGCGAGAGGCTCTTCGATATTTCCCAGTGCTTCACGAGCTCGTTAACCAGAGTTTTGCCACTATCTTGGGCAAACATAATCTGACCGACGGCAATGCACAGGCCGATGAGGACGAATTTTTTCATTGGGTTATCATACGACATTATTCGTCTCAACGAATCTGATCGAGTGCCCAGATAAAAACTATGCGTGTCGCAATTATCGGAACTGGCTACGTGGGTCTGACAACGGGTGTGTGCCTGGCCTTTGTCGGACACTCGGTTTCTTGCCTGGATACAGACGAGTCCAAGATCGACGCGCTAAGAGCAGGTCGAATTCCGATCTATGAACCCAATTTAGGGGAGTTGCTCGAGGAGGCTCGACCCAATCTACACTTCACGACGAGCTATGCGGAAGCGATTCCGGGAGCGGAAGTGGTCTTCATTGCAGTGGGAACTCCGCCTACGCCATCGGGCGCTCCAAACCTGGAATTCCTATCGCAGGCGGCTCGCTGCATTGGTCAATACGCCAACGGCGACTTTACGGTTGTGGTGAATAAATCGACGGTCCCGATTGGCAGCGGCAACTGGGTGGGATCATTATTGCGCGAGGCATGCGAGCAGCGCCACGGGCGATCGGCTGCCGAGTTCTCCGTGGCCTCAAACCCGGAATTTCTGCGGGAAGGCACAGCGCTGCACGACAGCCTATATCCGGACCGGATTGTCATCGGGGCGGATGAGCCGCGGGCCTCGAGGTGCTCTATTCTTTGTACCGGCCGATTTTGGACCAGACCTTCAGCGCGCCGACATATTTGCCGAGACCTGAGACAGTGGGCGCGGTGCCGCTGCTTTCCACCGACGTGGCTTCGGCGGAGCTGATCAAATACGCGGCCAATGCGTTTCTAGCATTGAAGATCAGCTTCATCAACGAGATTGGATTGGTTGCCGAGCGGGTGGGCGCCAACATTTCGGAGGTGGGCCGCGGCATCGGATTGGATTCGCGGATTGGCCCTCGATTCTTGAGTGCGGGCATTGGCTGGGGTGGGTCGTGCTTTGGTAAGGATACAGCGGCGTTGATGGCGACGGCTGGCGAGTACGGCCTGAACTTGCCAATTGTCGAAGCGGCGCGGAAGATAATTGCCGGCAACGGGATCGCGTAGTCGAGAAGCTTTTGCAGGAGCTGAAGATCCTAAAGGGGCGGACGATTGGCCTGCTCGGCTTGGCGTTTAAGCCGAACACCGACGATCTGCGCGAGGCACCAGCTATCGAAATCGCGCAGAAATTAATCGATCGGGGTGTGCGCGTCAAAGCACATGATCCGATCGCTTTGGAGCGGTTCGAGCGGGAACACGGTAGCATGGGGGTCCAGCTTTGTAAGAACATTTGCGAAGTCGTGGAGGGCTGCGACGCGCTGGTGCTGGTGACCGAGTGGAACGAGTATCGGGATCTCGATTGGGAGCCTCTGGCTGCAAAAATGCGCTCCCCGTTCATCTTAGACGGGCGGCACGCGTTGGACAGAGACAAAGTCACGCGTGGCGGTATGCGTTATGTGAGCATCAGCTGACACTCGAATACCTGCAAAAAGTACATAGACGGCTGGATAGCGCGCTTGTAAGTAGTTGAAAGCGTGTAAGTTTAACTTTGGTAATCTCCGTGCTGCTATACCTTTGTTATGAGAGCGTTTGCGTCAACTGCACTACTGTTCCTCCCATTAGCCATATTGGGCCAGGAACGCAATCCAACTTCGAATAACCAGCAAAGCGGACAAACTTCGACCCCGATTTTTCGTGTTCAAGTAGTGTCGCGCTCGATTCAGGCGGTGAGTTACCGCAATCGCAGCGGCTGGACCAAAATCGATTTTCAAGGCACCTCGCTTGCGCCGCAAGCCAAGGGCACAGCGGATGTGAATAGCCGCTTGGGACACATGGAGATAAAGCTCGATGCTAAGAACCTTCCGGCTGCGAGCACCTTCGGATCGGAATTCTTAACTTACGTGCTCTGGGCGATTACGCCCGACGGGCATGCGGCCAACCTCGGCGAGGTCGTGGTCGATTCCAATGGAAATTTCAAGGGTGATGTGACGACTGAATTGCAATCGTTCGGATTGATCGTCACTGCCGAGCCATATTTCGCCGTGCGTCAGCCCAGCGACGTGGTGGTGATGGAGAACATCATCCGTCAAGACACCATAGGGAAGTACGAAGTGGTAGATGCAAAATACGAGTTGCTGCCACGGGGGCAGTACACATATCACGTTCCGGAATCGCAGTTGCATCCGGTGGTGATGAACTCGAGCAAGAAGAGTCCGCTGGAACTCTATGAAGCGATGAACGCGGTTCAAATTGCGCGGTACGCCAAGGCGGACCAGTACGGCGGCGATACGTTCAACGACGCGGCTAAACTCTTAAGCCAAGCAGAGGATTACACAGCGCGGAAGGAATGGAATCCCGCCAATATGACGGCCAAGGAAGCGGTGCAGAAAGCTGAAGACGCGCGGCTCATTTCGCTGAGACGTCAACAGCAGATGGCGCTGGACCAGGAACGTCAGGAAGCAGCGGCACGGCAGGCTGCGGCCCAGCAAGCAGCTCAACAGTCGCAGCAGCAAGCTGAGTTGGCGCAACGGCAGGCGGCAGAGCAGGCCCGGCAAAGAGAATTAGCCGACCAGCAGGCGCAGCAGTCAGCGCAACAGCAGGCGCTCGCTGAGAAGGCGAAGGAAGAGGCCGATGCGGCGCGTGCGCAAGCGGCCGCCGAGGCAGCGAGAGCCAATCAATCCGCGGCCGAGGCTGACCGCCTCCGGCAACAAGCGGAAGCTGAGAAGAACCAATTGCGCGAGCAACTGCTGCAGCAGTTCAACGCCGTTCTACCACGCACGAAACGCCGCGCGGGTTGGTGGTCAACCTAGCAGACGTATTGTTTGACACGGGCAAGTACACGTTGAAAGAGCCAGCTCGAGAGGCGCTTGCCAAGTTTTCCGGTATTGTGGTCTCGCATCCGGGCCTCAACGTTCAGGTGGAAGGATACACGGACAGCACGGGAAGCGACGAGCTAAATCAAAGGCTTTCCGAACAGCGGGCCAATGCCGTACATGATTACCTGATTGGGCAAGGCGTCAATCCTCAGACAATAACGGCGCTCGGTTACGGCAAGAGCTATCCGGTGGCCTCGAACGATACCGCCTCCGGGCGTAAGCTGAATCGGCGTGTGGAACTGGTGGTATCGGGCGAAGTGATCGGAGTGAAAATCGGAGTTCCGCCGAACCAGAATCAAATTCCGGGCATGAATCCGCGGCCTCCGCAATAAAGGCGGTTTAAGAACCAGTACTTACCGGCGCCCGGTGTACAGATTGGGTCAAAGGACCATAGGGTCATATAGCCTACTTGGGGTGAGGAATGATGTCGCGAATGATGTATGTGTCACCGGCAATATTAAAGTAAAACCGCCAACTCTCGTTTACTCGTGCTTGCCAGAGATCTTTGGCTTCGTCATATTTCTTCGCGTGTAAGGAGGGATGCTTGAGGTTCTGCTCAAGGAATTTCACCTGCTTGAAGAACGCCCTTCTCACCTCCCCAGGAGCATCTTCCAGGGCTTTCAGAGCCCGTGGGAGGTAATCGACCTTCATCGAGAGCGCTTTGTTTTCTTGGTAGCCGCTCTCTTCTTCAGTTCGCGCTTCATCGAGGCAATCATTTCATCGGCCGTATTGAAGGGTCCAAACGTTCGACCTTTTTTAGATCTTCCTCAGATTCCGCCAGCCGGGCATCAATGACTCGGCGTTGCGCTGGCGTGTACTCATCGTCAGCATTTGAAAACTTAGAACGATCGATCAATACCTTTGGGGTGAGGACAATCTTTCCACCTTTAAAGACGGCCTCAACGAGGTCACCCTGGGACAGGCCGGCTTGGACACGCAGGCGAGTCGGAATGGTTACCTGCCCTTTGTGCTGAATTTTGATAATCGTCATAAGGCGGAAGCAAAGCTAATTCAGAAAGTCGGGAATCCAGACTTCCCGAAGGCAATCATAGCAAGGTACGCGAAGCCGGGAAAAAAGTTCGACCTACGGAAACCCGTCATTTGAGATATTCTGATCCCGGGGTCTCTATATGCGACTTCATGCCACCATTCCATTACTTCTCCTGTTTATGCCCGCTCCTATATCGTTCACCCAAAATACAGCGTCGAGGGGCGAACCCGGACGTGATTATGGCCGCTCCATGGTAGTCAGCCGTTATGGGATTGTGGCGACCAGCCAAACGCTTGCATCCGCAGCGGGCGCTGACATTCTGAGACAACACGGCAGCGCGGTCGATGCGGCCATCGCGGCCAACGCCGTTCTAGGCGTAACGGAGCCGATGATGAACGGGATCGGCGGCGATCTGTTCGCCATCGTTGACGATGCAAATTCGAAGAAGCTGTACGGTCTTAACTCAAGCGGATGGGCACCGGCGGGGTTGAGCATCGAGTTCGTCAAATCGAAGGGCATCCGGAAAACACTGCCCCGCAGAAGTATCCAAGCAGTGACCGTGCCTGGCGCCGTTGCGGGATGGGACGCGCTGCACAAACGTTTCGGAAAACTGCCGCTGGACCGAGTGCTG
>CAWFWH010000057.1:0-50971 GCA_963819405.1 uncultured Acidobacteriaceae bacterium
TAACGCAGCAATTGAGAAAGCCATCGCGATCCGGTGATCGCCGCAGGTATCAATTTCCGCGGCATGCAATTGTTGCTTGCCGGAAATCTCGATAGTGTCCTTCGTGGTGTTTACGTTCACTCCCATGTGTCGCAGATTCGCGGCAATCGTCTCGATTCGATCGGATTCTTTGACGCGCAACTCCGCGGCGTCACGCACGATAAGCCCTTGCTGGCTTACAGCTCCCAGAATTGCCAGGATGGGAATCTCGTCGATGAGCGCAGCCGTTGTCGCGCCTTCTATTGTTCCACCGGAGATGCGCGAACTCTTTACTTGCAGATTGCCGATCAATTCTCCGTTCACTTGCTCGACGTGCAGGAGCTTGATGGACGCGCCCATGCCAAGCAAGACGTCCAGGAGAGCGGTTCGCGTCGGATTGAGTCCGACATTTGTGATAATCAGGTCCGCTTCCGGAAGGATAAGCGCAGCAACGATGAAGAAGGCGGCCGAGGAGATGTCGCCCGGCACGACCAGGCGCTTGCCCGAAAGTTGAGCGCCTCCCCGGATTCGCACGATTCGCGGCTCCCAGGTGACATCAGCTCCAAGCTCACGCAAAGCAATTTCGGTGTGATCGCGGGTAATGACAGGCTCGCGGACGATGGTTTCGCCACTGGCATATAGACCGGCGAGCAAAATACAACTCTTCACCTGCGCGCTGGGCACGGGCAGTTGATAATCGATCGCGTGCAAAGCGCAACCGTGGATGGAAAGCGGCGGATATTGCCCATCCACTGCATCGATATGCGCACCCATTTCGGAGAGAGGTGTCAGAATGCGGCGCATGGGACGCTTCACGAGCGAGGAATCACCGGTGATTTCCGTATCGAACAGTTGCGCGGCCAGGATGCCCGATAACATTCGAATGGTAGAACCGGAGTTTCCCGCATCCAAGGCATTGGCCGGGCACTCGAGACCGTCCGTTCCTCTTCCTTGAATAGTGAGCACGCGACGGCCATCTTGTTCGGTGAACGCCGAGCTTACTCCTAAACTCCGCATGCACAAGAGCGTAGATTGGCAATCGCCGCCGGTGGAGAAGTTATAAATCTCAGACTCACCCCGCGCGATGGAGGCAAGCATGGCGTATCGGTGAGAAATGGATTTGTCCCCAGGAACGCTGACGACACCATGAACACCGCGCGCAGGCGAAACTTGCTCGGTCATCGATTCCGTATTGTACGTCGCGAGTGCAGCCGCGTTGTGATAGATCTCATAACATGGTGAATCGTCGTCAATGGATGTTAGGCTCAGCGGCATTGGCTGCGACCGCGAGTTCGGTCGCTGCCCATCAAAGCAGCGGTGGAGGCAAGAAGTCCGTCGTTATCTCTAGCGCAAACGGAATGGCGGCGTGCGCCAAAGCCATGGACGTGCTGAAAAATGGCGGCGACACGTTGGACGCGGTCATCGCGGGTGTGAACATCGTCGAGTTGGACCCGAATGACACGTCCGTCGGGTACGGCGGCTTACCGAATGAAGAAGGCATCGTCGAACTGGATGCCAGCGTCATGCACGGACCGACACGGCGATGCGGCTCGGTTGGCGCGATTCAGGGAATTAAGACACCGTCGAAAATCGCAAAGCTGGTGATGGATCACACCACGCACGTGATGATCGTAGGCGAAGGGGCATTGAAGTTCGCCCAGGCTTACGGCTATCAAAAGGAAGATCTACTCACCGAGAAATCGAAGATGGCGTGGCTCGTCTGGAAGGAATCTCTCCATTCGCCGCAAGGATTCAATAACTGGGTCTCCATGGACCAGAACCTGACGGCGGACGCGACGCCACCGATGAAGCGCTTGAAAGATATGTTCCCGAACGCGGACGATGAAACGCTCGCTTGGGCATGGGAAATGGCCGTGCATCCTACTCACGGCACGATCAATTGCCTGGCGTTGAACGAAAAGGGGGAGATGTCGGGCGTAACTACGACCAGCGGATTGGCCTGGAAGATCCCGGGACGTGTTGGCGATTCACCGATCATCGGCGCCGGTTTATATGTGGATCAGGATGTCGGCGGGGCGGGGTCGACCGGTCTCGGTGAAGAAAATATCCGCATTGCAGGCGGCCACACGATTGTCGAGAGTATGCGTCAAGGGAAATCGCCGAAAGAAGCCGTGATGGAAGCCCTGAAGCGGGTCTCGCGCAATTACAACGACGATAAGCAAAAATTAGACAAACTAGATATCGAGTTTTACGCTTTGCGTAAGGACGGCGAGCACGCCGCCGGATCGCTTTGGGGCAGCCATGGGAGTTACAAGATGTACACAGTCAACGACAGCGGCGAGAGCCGGCACGAGCCCTGCGTGTTCCTGTACGGAAAATAATCCGAGATGCGACTAGCTGCGATAGGCCAGCTTGTCACCTTCAAATCGGGGATCTTCGCCAGATTCGCGAAAAAGCGAGAAAACCGTGAGGACGACTTGCGCGGCCAGGAGGATTAACCAGATGTTCATGCCTATGCTTTTGCATTCGGCATGCCTCTCGTAGTACACGTCTAAGTTATTGAAAGCACAAAGACCAAATTCCGTTGATCAGATGCGGTGTCGATTCGAATCGCCTGCGCGTTCCGTTTTGAAAATGCGCGATTCGTTTCGGACGGCCAAGAGGTCGCTTACGCTTCCTGCTCAGGTTTGGCGGTAAATACTACCCCTGCCGCAGAAAGGCCACCACGTCGTCAACTGTAATCACCCCTAACAACCGCTCATGCTCGTCGACCACCGGCAGGGTCAACAGATTGTACTTGTCGAACATCTCGGCGACACGATCCTGCTTCTCGTCGGAATGGACACAGAGCAGAGAATCGGAGGCCAGATCTTTCAGCGGAGTATCGCCCGCGGCGAAAAACAGCTTCGCAACCGGAACCGTGAAGTGGAGCCGGTGCTCGCTATCGACCAGGAACAAGCTGTGCAGATCCTCCAGAACTTCTTCATTCTTTTTTAGCTCGTTCATCGCTTGCGCCACCGTGGCATCCTCACGCAACGCCAAAAATCCGGGATCCATGAGGCCCCCAGCGGTGTCATCACGAAACTCCAGCAGCTCCTCGACTTCCTCCTTCTCCTCGGGCTGCATTTCATCCAGGATCTGTTCCGATCTCTCTTCTTCAAGCTCGTTCAACAAGTCTGCCGCTTCCGAAGGCTCCATTTCTTCAAGAATGTCCGCCGCTTTGTCGGCCTTTAGCGCCTCGATAAGCCGGGTTTGAATGCCCGGTTCCACCTCGCTCAAGAGGTCAGCGGCAACCTCGTTGGTCATGGTATTGAAGAGAGCCTGGCGCTCTGCGTGCCCTAGGTCTTCGACGATATCGGCCAAATCCGCCGGATGCATTTCCTCCAGCAGCTTGTTCGAAATAGCGAGCCGGACTCGGCGCTGCGGATCGGCTTCGAGGATGTTACAAAATTCCCAACGAATGGAATTCGGAGGAATGCGGGTCTGCAGAGTGCGGATTACCGCGGGAGACACGATTCCCCTCAGCACCCGGCGCAGAATGGATCGCAAACCAATATCGACTTCCAGAATGTGCAAGACATCGTGCCCGTTCTCCGACTCTTTCAGGAACGTGACGTCATTTACGCGAACAACTTTGCGTCCATGCGCATCGATAATTTGCTGGTCGAGCAAGTCCCGCACCATCCGCAACATATATTCGTCAGAATGATACGGCGTCAGGTGCTCATCTTTGAGATGAATTCCATCCGCGCCGACGGTGTGAATCTGGTCGTAGCGGATGCTGAGCCAAGCCGGGCCTGCGCCGACCAGAAAGCGGTCTAGCCGAACCGGATCGATCAGAGGGACCAGGGCGGCATCTCGCAGCGTACCGATCCGGCGGCCCTTTAAGTCGTAGACTTTCACGCCGAGCAGCTCGGTCAAGTAAAGAATCTCTTCGTCCATGATGCTGAAAGACAGGTAACCCCGCTCGCCTCGCGCTCTCTCTTTGAGAATAACTGGCAAACCTGCGTACTACACTGGGGGTTTCCTACCTGACCTTGACAGCGCGTGTGGCCACAAATATTGCAAAACCCGCCGGCACGCCGACCAAGCTTACTGCAAAGAGTTTCTTCGCGCGGAATGGGATGCTCGCGCGCTCGCACCCCAATTACGAGTACCGCGAGGGGCAGTTACAAATGGCGCAAGCCATCGAAGCCGCATTGACCGAGCGCCGCCACTTGGTGATCGAGGCTGGTACGGGAACGGGCAAGACGCTTGCTTATTTGATCCCCTCCATTCTCTCCGGTAAACGGGTCATCATTTCGACAGGAACGAAAAACCTACAAGAGCAGTTGTTTTTCAAAGATCTTCCCTTCCTTCAATCGCTCTTTGAGCGCCCGCTGTCTGTTTGCTACATGAAGGGCCGGGCGAACTATTTGTGCCGGCAAAAGTTATATGACGCCGAGCGCGAGCCCCTGCTTTCCGGCTTGGAAGAGACACGCGATTTACATTTCATTCGCGAATGGGAGAAAACTACAAAAACCGGCGATCGCACCGAACTGCGGCAAATCGCCGAGACCAGCAGTGCGTGGTGGAAGCTGGACGCGCGGAGCGATCTGTGCGCGGGGCAAAAATGCAAGCAATTTGACCGCTGCTTCATCACGGAAATGCATCGGCGCGCGCTGGAAAGCGAGATCATCATCGTCAACCATCATCTATTCTTCGCGGATCTGGCTGTCCGCGATCAGGCTTTTGGAGCCATTCTTCCCGATTACTCTGCCGTTGTCTTCGACGAAGCGCACGAAGTGGAAGACATCGCAGGGCAGTATTTCGGGATGAGCGTAAGTAATCTGCAGATTCAGGAGCTGATAAAGGATACAGCCGCCATTTCGCGCAGGAAATTGTTCAGTACACCCGAGCTCGACCGGACCCTCGTTCACTTAGGCGGCTCGTCCGAACAATTCTTTCAGCTGTTTCCACAACAAGGCCGTCAAGGTTTTCGCGATCACGAGAGCTTTCTTGCCGATCATGAGAATGAATATGGTGAATTGCTGTTCGCGCTCGATGCCTTGTGCGCGCGGCTGGAGCTGGTGGAGGGCGCGATTGAGGATACTCTGCCGCTGGTCCGGCGTGCCAGGCTCATTCAGCAGGCGCTTCGATTTTGGATACAGTGCGGTGACCCCGCTTTCGTCTATTGGATAGAGCGGCGCGGGCGTGGTCTTTACCTGCAGGCAACTCCTATAGATGTTTCACAAACACTGGCCACTCGCCTGTTTGAACGCGTTGAATCCGCAATTCTAACTTCGGCAACTTTGACCGTCGGCGGCGCCTTCGAATATACGCAGACACGGTTGGGCCTTCAACTCGCGCGGACGCTCCGCATCGAAAGTCACTACGATTTCGAGAAGCAAGTACTTCTCTACGTGCCGCCCCACTTGCCCGACCCGCGGCAGCAGGAATTCACTGCCCGCGCCGCTGATGAAATTGAGCAAATCGTGAACGCTTCGCGCGGCCGCGCCTTCGTGCTATTCACCAGCTATCAGCAGATGCGCCAGATCTACGAGCTATTGAGGACACGGCTCGATTACCCGCTGTTATTGCAGGGCGAAGCGCCACGAAATGCGCTGATCGAGGCCTTTCGCTCGAGCCCTGGCGCGATACTTTTCGGCACTTCGAGTTTCTGGCAAGGAGTCGATGTGCAAGGTGAGCAGCTCAGTTGCGTAATCATCGACCGGCTGCCGTTCGCGGTACCCACAGATCCTGTGGTTGCGGCTCGCGCCGATGCAGTGCGGCTGCAAGGAGGTAACGCCTTTTACGATTATCAGATACCCCAGGCGGCGCTGGCGTTGAAGCAGGGCTTCGGACGATTAGTTCGCAGCACCACGGACCGCGGCGTGCTCGCTCTACTGGATAATAGGATTACCAAGCTGCCCTACGGACGAGTGTTTTTTGACAGCTTGCCAGCTTACCGATTTACAAAACATTTAGCCGACGTTCAACACTTTTTCAATGTTTGAAATTTGCGTAGAGCACACATTCGCCGCCGGACATGCGCTTCGCAACTATCACGGAAAGTGCGAAAACGTGCATGGGCATAATTATCGAGTGCAGGTGGGGATGGAGGGGCCTGAGCTGGATGAGAACGGGCTACTATACGATTTCGCGGAACTGAAGAGACGGCTTCGCGCAACCAGCGAATACTTGGATCATCAGTTCATCAACGATCTGAAGCCTTTTGATGAGATCAACCCCTCCGCGGAAAACATCGCAAAGTTTATTTGCGATGAGATACAGCGGGACCTTAAGACAGGTTCGGTTGCCTATGTGCGCGTCTGGGAAACTGACACGTCCTGCGCCGTTTACAGGCCATAGCCACAACTCACGGCTGAACCAGGGTAATGTGAACGGTAAAGACTGAATAACGTGGCCCGTGCGGAGAGAAAAGACTGTGACAGAGAGCAGCGCCTGCAACCACGCCTCCGCCGGTAACCGCGAGGCCCGGTCCGTCACCAGCAGTTTCGCCAACGTACTGGCCAGCTGTGGCCATTACTGCTACGGCGACGGTTACTGTGCAAACTCCTGCCGGCGACAGGCCGGGACCCGGGTGATGGCGGTACGGTCTCTCATCCACGACGTCCTGCACATCGATGCGCGACACCGTAACAAGCGAGTCGCGCGGCCCACAAGTCTGTGTTGTTTCCTTCAGCCTAACCGTGAGCTCATCTAGTTCGCGCTTGACCACCTTTGCGTCGCACTCGCCGTTTGGCAAAACCATTGTTATCGTATCGTTCTTGTGGACCTTGTCGAACAGCCTCGAATCCGCCATAGCGTGCGTGGAGAGCAACATCAGCGCAAGCAGCAGCGCGCTGGTTTTCCTGAGTCCGTTGTGATGCGCCATGACAGCAGTCTATGGCGCGGCGAAGCCCGGCAAATCGCGCGTTAGGACAGTTTCTGCGCTGTCACAAGCTCGCGCATTTCAGCAAGAAACTCGTCCGACACGACCTTGAAAACGACCGGCTCTATTCCCTTGGGCAGTTCGGCCGCGGTCACTATATCTGCCGCCACGATATCGCACGCGGCCAGACCATCGCGCCAATGCGCCAGCCGCGGATTCCGCTGCAGGACAGAATCCTCAGGAAAGCCGAGCGCGGAAAGCAAAGTCGATGCCCAGTGCAGGATCGACTCCGAGCGGGAAACCACCGCAATCAATACTGCCAACGGCGGACGCCGGTGCCCGGCAAGCACGTCCTGCATCGATTTCAGGTCGATCGCGCGAAGACTCACCGGCCCGAGTAATTCCAGTGCGCGAGGAGCGTGGGCTCCGTTCACAAGCACGCAGGTGTTCGCCGTGACCGTTTGCGGAGCTTCGTCAAAACCCGCAAACGGTAGGTTGCATCCCGTGGCCTCGCCGATCTCAGCAGCCAAAATCCGCGCCAGGTGCGGGTCGGGATCGACGACAAGAAATCGTTCCGTTCGAGATTCCGCTCGCGATTGTTCCCAATGCGGACTGCAGCGCATCTCGTGAGAAGCCGCGTGCCAGACCCTCCTCCACCCAGGCGCGCACGAACATCTCGATGCTGCCATCGTCTTCCGGCATTCGGAGATTGCGCACGAAAACTCCGCTCCCGCGCCGCCTGGTTACCCATCCTCGCTTCGCCAGATCCTGATAGGTCGCGCTGACAGTATTCGCGTGCAGCTTAAGCCGGCGCGCTAGCTCCCGAACGCTGGGCAGTCGCTCGCCGGGCGCGAGCCTCCGGCTCAGAATTCCCAAGATGAATTGCGCGCTTAGCTGCTCTCGAACCGGGATAGAGCTTCCTCGCGAGAGCCACAGGCGGATCATCAGAATATCCGCGATTGTACCGGAACGAGTGTCTCGGAAAATCGCTCAAAGAGCGGCTGTGGTTACCGTCCGAAGAAAGCCGCGTTCTTTTGAGCGAACTCGGCCCATTTATCCGGTAAATCGTCAGCCGCGAAAATCGCCGAGACAGGGCAAACCGGCACGCAGGCGCCGCAGTCTATGCATTCTACCGGGTCGATGTACAGCATTTCTTCGCTCTCGAACTTTTCCGAGTCCTTCTTAGGGTGAATGCAATCGACAGGGCAGGCGTCGACACACGCGCTGTCTTTGATGCTAATGCAGGGTTCTGCGATTACGTAAGCCATCTTAAATTCCAAAACCTAGAGAGTACTTCAATTCTTAATGAGTAGCACACCGGCAAGGCAAGTAACAAACCAGGTCCAGCGAGCGGTCGGATTTGGAGATTCAAGCGCGTACAATGGCCATTGATGATTCCACGGGTGCGTAAAGCAGTGTTCCCAGCGGCTGGCTTGGGAACTCGGTTCCTACCGGCAACCAAAGCCCAACCCAAGGAAATGCTTCCCCTGGTGGATAAACCCTTGATCCAGTATGGCGTGGAAGAAGCCCTGCATTCGGGAATTCAGAACATCATTATTGTGACCGGGCGTGGAAAATCTTCCATCGAAGATCATTTCGACGTCAGCTTCGAGCTGGAGCAATTGCTCGAATCTAAGAACAAGACTGAAATGCTCTCCATGGTCCGGGCCATCTCCGACATGATCGACATTTCCTACGTGCGGCAGCGGGAGGCTCTGGGGCTTGGACACGCTGTCTTGCGATCCAAGGAGCTGGTGGGCAATGCGCCGTTTGCCGTCGTTCTTTCGGATGACATCATTGCGTCCGAGACGCCATGCATCCGGCAGCTTCTGGACATCTATGAATATTACGGCGCCTCCGTCCTCGCGTTAATGGAGGTGCCAAACGATCAGATTTCGGCATACGGCGTTGTGGACGCGGAGCTGATTTTGGATAACGGCCGGCAGAATCGCCTATACCGCATCCGGAACATGGTCGAGAAGCCGAAAGCAGCCGATGCGCCGTCGAATCTCGCCATCATCGGCCGCTACATTCTCACGCCTGAGATCTTCACCTGCATAGAGAAGATTGAACCCGGCAGTGGCGGGGAGATTCAGCTAACAGATGCGTTGAAATACATGCTGCGCAATCGCCCGATTTACGGATTGAAGTTTGAGGGCACGCGCTACGATGCGGGCGACAGACTCGGCTTCCTGAAGGCCACCGTCGAATTTGCGCTGAACCGGCACGATCTTGGTCAGCCTTTCCGCGAATACCTGAAAAGTCTGTGTCTGGCCTGATCTTATTTTTAGCGATCGTTCTGAATGCGCGCGGTCAGGATTATGGGCAACCCGCTACCCCGCCCGTCGTCGCCTACGTCGAAGCGGCGCTACAGCACGGCGATCTTGCCTCGGCATCGGCAATGGTCGCGCAGTATCGAAGAATGAAAGGCGATACACCCGAAGCTTTGGAAGCTCTCTCGTGGGTCGCCCGTGGGGAGCTAGCGACAGGCCATGTGGAGCAAGCTTCGAAAGACGTCGAAGAGATCAAGCGCAGTAGTCAGGCTACGCTCGGTACAAGAACGCTCGATGCGGAGCCGCATTTGCCTCTTGCTCTAGGGGCAGCTTACGAGGTTGAGGCGGAGATCCTCTACGACGCGCACAAAAGAGCGGAAGCGCTACAGCTCTTGCAATCTGCTTTACATACATGGCGTGGAACATCGCTGGTCGACCGCCTCCAGAAGAACATTAATTTGATGACGCTTCAGGGCAGGCCCGTGCCGCTTCTTCGGGCACCCGAATGGATCGGCACGAGACCGGCGCCCGAGACCACCTGGCGCGGCAAGGTCGTGCTGCTGTTCTTTTGGGCCCACTGGTGCGCCGACTGCAAAGCGGAGGAGCCCATCATTGCGAAGCTTGGGGCGGAGCTTGAGCCAAAGGGTCTGCTGATTGTCGCTCCGACGAGGCGCTACGGTTACACGGCGGATGATGAGCACGCTCCGCCCGCCAAAGAAACTGCCTTCATGCGTAAGGTATACGAGAAATATTATTCGAATATTCCGAACGCGCAGGTTCCCATTGACGAACTGAATTTCGAGCGATTCGGCGCCAGTACGACTCCCACGATTGTTCTAGTAGACCGGCGCGGAATTGTGAAACTGTATCATCCGGGCGTGATGGAAGAAGGCGACCTACGAGCCGCGATCGAGCCTCTCCTGGCCGCGCCGCTCGCTGCGCGCGCCTCCCCAACTACGCGATAATTTCTAACATGAAGCTTCGCATCGTTTTGGTTGCCTTGCTACTCGTGTCGTCTTCGATGCTCATCGCGAGCGGCCCTCAAACCACCATCAAGGTGTCGGTGACCAATCAATTCGATAAACCAGTCGAGAACGCAGCGGTAATTCTCGACTTCCTGGGCTCACACCAGATCACGAAGCTGGGTAAGCGCAAGGCGACCCATTGGGAAGTACACACCAACCTGGAAGGTGTTGCGCACTTCCCACCGATCCCACAGGGCACAGTTCAATTGCAGGTCGTGACTAAGCAGTATCAGACCTATGGCAAGAAGTTTGACGTGGATACGGACGAAAAAGACATCGATATCAAGCTGAATCCGCCGCAGAAGCAATACAGTGCGCACCCGCCGCTGAAACCGCCAAACCCGCCGCCACCGCAGTAGCGTTTGGCTACGAACGCCCATCGATCGCAATCGCTTCGATTTCGACTTGCACATCCCGAGGAAGGCGCGCCACTTCGACCGTTGAACGTGCTGGGGCATCGACGCTGAAGTACTTGCCGTAGGTCTCATTCATGTTGGCGAAGTCCCCCATATTCTTGAGAAACACTGTCGTTTTCACCACGTCACGCAGCGAAAGACCGGCCGCTTCAAGAACGGCTTTTAAGTTCTCGAGCACGCGCTGCGTCTGATCTTGAATTGGTCCCGTAACAAGTTGACCCGTTTTCGGATCCAGCGGAATCTGCCCGCTCAGGAACACCAATCCGTTCTGCCTGACAGCAGTCGAATAAGGGCCCGCAGCTTTCGGGGCGTTTTGCGTTGTGATGATTTCTTTCATTGCTCTATTTTGCACTTCGCAACTCCGACATACGCTTTTGGAGGCAACCGCAGCGTGCCGACGAGGTCATTCACGGTTGCCAGTTCCAGGCGCTCGACCACGCGGCCGAGTTGCCTTGCGATGAGCAGTGGCGCTCGCGGGTCCAGGAAGGTTGCGGTTCCCACTTGAACAGCGCAAGCGCCGGCGATCAAAAACTCAGCGGCGTCTTTCCCGCTCGCGATTCCACCCAGGCCGATAATAGGAATCTTGACCGCTTGAGCAGCTTCGTAGACCATGCGCAGCGCGATCGGCTTGATGGCCGGGCCGGAGAGCCCACCGAAGCCGGCGCCCACCCATGGCGCGCGCGTTCGCACATCAATCGCGAGAGCGATGAATGTATTTACAAGTGAGATCGCGTCAGCGCCCGATTCCTCCGCCGCTCTGGCAAACGGCTCGATCGAGGAGACGTTCGGTGAAAGCTTTACGATTAACGGGCGCTTCGCAACCCGGCGCACACGCGCGATTAAGCGCGAGAGCAAACCCGCATCGGCCGAAAAGGAAATACCGCCTTCCTTCGTGTTTGGGCACGAGACATTCAGTTCGTAGCCCGCCATACCCTCGGCGTCCTCAAGCGCGTGGATGACATCGAGGTACTCGTCTTCGGAAAAGCCGAACACATTGGCGAAAATCGGAACGGAATATTCCCGGAGCTTTGGAAGTTTCTTCCGGATGAACGCAGCAACGCCCACGTTTTGCAGACCGACAGAGTTGATCATCCCGCCGTGCGTGTGCCACAAACGCGGCGCTGCGTTCCCGCCAATGACATCGCGCGACAGACCCTTCGTCACGATGCCGCCCAGTTTATTGAGGTCGAGCAGATGCGCGAATTCGATTCCGTAACCAAATGTTCCAGAGGCCGCCAGAACGGGGTTCCGTAGCTTGATGCCGCAGAGTTCCGTCGCTAGCCGCTGCTCTGCCGTTATCCTCACAAATTAATCCCGGCTTTGTTCCAGTATCCGCCTTGTTCCTTTCTGTTGACATCTGACCCGAGCAACGGCATACTCATGTCAGATGTCAACCCGTGGCCAGAAGGATCGTCTCGCCCTCTTGCAAGGCACTCTGGATTTGCTCATACTTCGCACCTTGCTTTTCGGGCGGCAGCATGGGCAAGGAATCGCCCGATCCATTCAGCAAACATCGGAAGATGAACTGCTGGTAGATCATGGCGCGCTCTATCCCGCCTTGCAGCGCCTGGAAGCACAAGGGGCTATCGCCGCTGAGTGGGGAACTTCAGAAAACAATCGAAAAGCCCGCTTTTATAAGTTGACCCCGGCTGGCCGGAAGCAGCTTGTGAATGAAACGAGCCGCTGGCGTCGCATTGCCACGGCCATCGGACATGTATTAGGCCCGGAACAAGGAGAGGCATGAGCATCTTCTCCAGGCGGCGCAAGCAGGACGACTTCTCCGCCGAGATCGAGTCTCATATTGCAATTGAGGCAGACCGGCTCCGGCAAGAAGGTATGAGCGCCGCTGACGCGGAGATGGCGGCGCGCCTCAAATTCGGCAATATCCCTAAGGCGGAAGAACATTTCTACGAGAGCCAGCGTATTGTGTGGCTCGAAGATCTTCAAAAGGATCTGCGGTATGCACTCCGGTCGCTCCGCCATGCGCCGATGTTTACCGCAACCGTCGTCCTAACGCTCGGTCTCGGGATTGGCGCAAGCGCTGCCATTTTTAGCGTCGTCGATGCGGCATTAATCAGACCTCTTCCATTTCCAGAAGCGCACCGCCTAGTAAGCCTTTACGAACGGTGGCTGGGAGACCTGGGCGACTTGGCGCCCGCAGATTATCTCGATATTCGGCGTCAGGCGAAATCATTTGAGGAACTTGCCGGATATCGTAGCGATTCCTTCAATTTGAGCGGCGAGAATAGGCCGGAGCGCGTGCTGGGCGCGATCGTTACGCCGAATTTCTTCGCTGTTCTGGGTGTTTCGGCGGAAGTTGGTAGAACGCTGAATTCCGTGCAGGACACGCCGGGCAATGCCCGAACCGTCGTCATCTCCTACTCGCTTTGGAAGCGCCGGTATGGGGGGCGCGTGATGTTGCCGGCAGGACCATTTCGGTGGATGGCGAGCCTCGACTGATTGCGGGCGTGATGCCTCCGTACTTCAGCTTTCCCGGTAACGCTGAGATTTGGGCTGCTGCGCGTTTCCAGGTCCCCGAACATCCCCTAAGACCGCTCGTAGATCCTTCGGGCCTCCGCGGTAATCACTATTTCGACATTATCGGCCGGCTGAGACCAGGTGTCACGATGCGCGGAGCGCAAGCGGAACTGGATGTGATTAGTAAACGCATCAAGCAGCAGAACAAGGCGGACGAACTGCGTGACGGTGCCGCACTGGTGTCTTTGCGGGACGATTTGGTTGGCGAAAGCACGCGTCCGGCGATTTTCATTTTGATGAGCGCAGTCGCGGTGCTCTTTCTGATTGCTTGCGCAAATGTGGCTAACATCGTGCTGGCGCGCAGCACCGCGCGGCAAAAGGAAATTGCGATTCGTGGCTCTCTGGGGGCGGGACGCCTACGCTTGATTCGACAGCTTTTCGTCGAGAGCTTCATTCTGTCGCTGAGCGGTGCTGCTCTCGGCTTGATTGCTGCCTGTTACGCGCTGCGATCGCTCGAAACGCTTATACCCGTCGATGTTCTGCCCGCATCGGGTCTCCACATCGACTTCCGGCTAATCGCTTTCGCCATGGGCGTGGCTATCCTCTCAACTGTTCTGTTTGGACTCTTTCCGGCACTGCAAACTGCGAAAGTGGATCTAAATAGCGCGTTGAAAGAGGGTGGACGAACATTCGCGGGCGGAGCGCACAGCGATCGAAGCAGAAAAATGTTGGTAATTACGCAGATAGCTTTGGCGGCCGTCCTGCTGGCCGGCGCAGGACTGTTGATCCGAAGCTTTGATCGCGTGCTCTCCGCGCCCCAAGGCTTCAGCGCCGATCACGTTCTGACGCTGCAGCTCTCGCTGCCAGTCGCGCAGTACCGGACAGCGGCCGATCGGGAACGCTTCGCCGCGGAAGTGCTGGACAGAATCCGTTCCGTCCCTGGTGTTCAGTCTGCGGCGATTACTTCGCGGTTGCCGCTCATGCCGGGCGGCAGTCAACGCAGCGTCGAAATCAAAGAGCATCCTTCAGTCCGCGGTGCAGAGATGTCTCCAATGTATTTGGTGGTAACCCCCGATTATTTCCGTACGCTTCGCATTCCTGTTCTGGAAGGCCGAGTCTTCACGGATCGCGACGCGGCGAATGCACCAACCGCCATCATCGTGAACGCGGCCATGGCGCGGCATTTCTGGCCCGGAGAAGACGCGCTCGGGAAATACATGAAAGTAGCGGACCAGAAAGATTGGAGCCCAGTGGTTGGCATAGTCGCAGACATCGCACAACAGAGCCTTGCACAATCGCCACGTCCGGCAGTTTATATCCCCTATGCGCAGGATCCGTGGCCGGCTCTCGCGCTGGTCATGCGAACGGCTATAGATCCGAAATACGCCGCCTCAGCTGCGATAGCTGCGGTTCACAAAATGGATAAGGATGAACCCGTTTATAACGTCCGTACTATGCATGAGGTGATCGCATCGTCCGTTCAAGTGCGGAGATTCCGGACAGTTTTGTTAGCTCTATTCGCATCTCTTGCTTTGGCGCTCGCCGCGGTCGGAATTTACGGCGTCATGGCCTACACTGTTGCGCAGCGCTCGCAGGAGATTGGAATCCGTCTGGCGTTGGGCGCCCAACCGAACAGGCTAAAACTGTTCATTGTCGGCGAAGCGCTGCGGCTTGCCGCCTATGGCATCGTAGCCGGTCTTGTAATCTCTTTGGAGCTGACCCGCTTCCTGTCCGGCGTCCTTTATGGCGTGCGCTCGACCGACGCGCTGACGTTTGGGACGACCTTATTGTTCCTTATTATGGCGGCACTGCTGGCAAGTTACGTTCCCGCCCGTCGCGCCACGAAGCTGGATCCCGCAAGCATTTTCCGCGTCTAGTGGGGTGAGTTCCGCCTCTCAATGGCTATGCGCGCGAAGGTACTCCGCGATTTCCGTGCGACCACCGTATTCGGCCCAGCCCAGTGGTGTGCCCTGATAGATGGTATCCCGGATGCCCAGGCTCGCTCCTCGTTTCACCAGCAGCCGCACCACGGCATCATGGCCGGACCAAACCGCTTGGTGCAATGGCGTCGAGTGGCCGTGGTTGCCCTTCGGGTTATAGCGGTTTGGATCTTCGCCCGCATCGAGGAGCAAGCGGACAATCTCCACGTGGCCATGTTGAGCAGCTAATGCGAGTGCGCGATGCCGATCCTCGCTGCTGGCGATGGGGAGCAATTGACGGGCATCAGCGAGCCGCCCCAATCCGGCTGCCGCACGGATGTTATCTACTCGCGCGCCACGCCGGACGAGCGCTTGGGCCGCATCTTGGTATCCGAAAGCCAAGGCGGTCATCAGCGGCGAGGTCCATTCGCCGGAGCCACGCCCCTCGATTGCTGCGCCGAAATCCAACAGCGTGTCAACCAGCGCCACTTGCACTCCGGCCTCTGCCGGGTGACAGCTTGATACCAACATGCTCATGGTTGTGCAACGCCCGCCGTACATATCCGCTAGCGCGTCAGTCTCGGCGCCGGCTTGAAGCAGCATCTTTGCAATCTCGACGGCATTTTTGGGAGTTTTCTGCCGGTAACCTTCCACGCCGTTAGCGGCGACATAGTGAAGCAGCGTTGCCCGATGCACCGGTGGGTCGAAATGCGTGACTCGCGTAGAACGCGCTCGAATCAATTCCGGATTCTCGCGCAGCAGCGATTCGAGCGTGGCCGTGTCGCCTGAGATGACGGCTTCCACGGCCGATTCGAATTTCGAGACCGGAGAATTTTCGCGCGTGGCCGCTTCGACGTGTTCCGCAAGCCGCGGCCAGCTTTGGAAATCGTACCAGCGGGCGACGGTGAGTTGAGCATCGGGAAGCTCAAGCGTGGCGCTTCGAATTTCGGAGTCCGGCAGGTTTTTCGGCAGCCATGGAATTTTGCCGTCCAGGAAGCGGGGATGATTTTCATGAATGATCCGGATGGCGCCGGGATCGCCTGCCCTCCAGGCATTGAGCAGTTCCTCCGACTGCTTCTGGTATTCCTCCAGGCTGGCGCGAAACGGTAGTGGCTTAAGATCCATCACGATTTTCTTTCGCGGTCTATCCGGATACTTGGGACGAGCTAAACAGAGGTACGCGAAATTTTTCGCGCCGAATAACGCCGTTTCGGTGCACTCGTCAAAAACAACCCCAACTCTGCAAGCAGACCAGTGGCGAGCGTTGTGAGCAGGTTCCCCACAGCCGAATAGGCATCTTCGGCTTTAGCTAACGCGGCGGGGTCCTCAGCTGGCACAGAGGCGTAGGGCCTATTATTCAGGTAATCGGTAAAAACCCACACCACTGTCACGAGCACAATCACACCGATATAGAACCAGAGGCTGAGACTGACCCTTCGTCCGACCGCTTTCCTGCTGTGGTTAACAGCTATAACAATCAGCTATTTTATGTTGGCCGTAAGCGGAAGTCTAGAGCGGAGGAGCTGAAGAATTTCCCGTTGCGCGCAAAATTTCGATATTGTAGAAGGCATCTGGATAGCATGAAGGGAGGTTCCCAATGGCCATCTCATTTGAAGTGAACGGACGCAAGACGTCCGTCGATGTGGATCCGCAGACTCCGCTGTTGTGGGTCTTGCGCGACAGCTTGAATTTGACCGGGACCAAATACGGCTGCGGCATTGCGGCTTGCGGAGCCTGCACGGTGCATATCGATGGAGAGCCGGCTCGCTCTTGCTCATTTCCAGTGGCATCCGTGGCGGGCAAGAAGATTACGACGATCGAAGGGTTGTCCCACGCCCGGAGCCATCCGGTGCAGCAGGCCTGGATTGCCGAGCAGGCGCCGCAGTGCGGGTATTGCCAATCGGGGCAGATTATGACGGCCGTCGCATTTCTGAAGAAAAACGCGAGCCCGACGGCGGCAGAGGTGGATGAAGCGATGTCGAACAACATTTGCCGCTGCGGGACGGCGCAACGGATTCGCGCCGCCGTGCTGAGGGCGGCCGCCGCGATGCGCCAGAAAAACGTGAAAGCGGCGGGAGGTGATTTATGAGTACGAGCGCGCTAACGCGGCGAACGCTGCTGAAAACCACTCTGCAAACCGGCGCCACAGCGGGCGCGGCGCTGGTCATTGGCTTTGACGTATCGCCAGCCAAGGGCGCGCCGGAGAAGCCGGTAGTCAATCCGCTTACGGCCTGGGTGAAAATCGACCAGAGCGGTCTAGTGACGCTAGCCTATTCGAAATCGGAGATGGGACAAGGCGTCGCGACATCGCTGCCCATGATTCTGGCGGAAGAGTTGGGAGTCGATTGGAAGGACGTGCGCGTCGAGCACGCCCCCGTAACTCCCGCCTACGGCAGGCAAGGGACGGGCGGCAGCGGCAGCGTGACCAGCATGTGGATGCCGCTCCGGACCGCGGGAGCCGCGGCGCGCCAAATGTTGATCGCGGCTGCAGCGCAGAAATGGGGCGTGGATCCGGCGAGCTGCAGCGCGCATCATAGCGCAGTTTGGCACGGCAGCGACAAGCTGGCGTATGGCGAGCTAGTCGAGAGGGCATCCCAATTGCCGGTCCCAGATCCGGCCAGCGTGACCCTGAAAAAGCCGGAAGAGTTTCAACTGATCGGGAAATCTCTTCCGCGCACGGACATTCCGGCCAAGACCGACGGCAGCGCCATTTTCGGGCTGGATGTGCGCGTGCCCGGCATGCTTTATGCCGTGGTGGCGCGATGTCCGGTGTTCGGCGGGAAGGTGAAGAGCTTTGACGCCGCGCGCGCCAAGGCGATCAAGGGCGTTCGTGACGTGTTCGAGATTCCAGCCGTTCCCGAAGGCGTGCATTCCTGTGGCGGGGTTGTGGTGCTTGCAGATACGACCTACATCGCCATGCAAGGGCGCAAAGCCTTGCAGATCGACTGGGATTACGGTCCGGCGACGGCGGAGAGCAGCGAAACACTGCGCAAGCAGTTTCGCAAACTGGTCGACTCCAACATGAAAGTGGTCCTGAATCAGGGCGACGCCGATAGCGCACTTTCCAACGCGGCGGAAAAGAAAATCGAGTGCGACTACGAGCTACCATTTCAAGCGCACGCCACTATGGAGCCGATGAACTGCACGATGCACATCCAGAGCGATCGCGCGGAGGCGTGGGCGCCGACGCAGGCTCCCGACCTGGTGCAGGCGGTGATTCGGCAGTTGACGGGCTTAGCTCCGGAGAAGATACAGGTCCACACGACCTTTATGGGCGGAGGATTCGGGCGGCGCTATCAGTGGGATTTCCCCACGGAGGCGACCCAGATTGCCAAACAGGTGGGCAAACCAGTGCAACTGGTGTGGTCGCGTGAAGACGACATGACGCACGATTTCTACCGGCCCGCTTCGTATCATCGCGTAAGCGGCGCTATTGACCGCAGCGGAAACATCGTCGCCTGGCGGCATAAGCAGACCTCCACTTCGATTGCGGAATGGTTCAGCCCCAAAGAGCCGCCCGAATCCTCCGAACTGGGCTGCACGACGGAGATGCCGTACCTGGTGAAAAACTATAAGCTCGAGTATCTGCCCGCAGCGTCGGCGGTTCCGAGGGCGTGGTGGCGTTCGGTCGAAGCGTCGGCCATCGGATTCGTCATGGAAAGCTTTATGGACGAGCTCGCGGCTGCGGCAGGGGTCGATCCATACGAGTTCCGGATCCAAAAACTGGGCGAGGCGCGCTTGGTGAAGGATGCTCTCGATCCCAAAGGCCGGCCGCTCGACACCGGGCGCTTCAGAGGCGTGCTGCAACTGGCCGCAGAGAAGAGCGGTTGGGGCAAGCCGCTGCCGAAAGGCGAAGGGCGCGGGATCGCGGCACACTATTCATTCCACAGCTATGTCGCGAACGTCGCCGAAGTTGCGGTCGAGAATGGACACGTGAAGGTGAAGCGCGTCGTTTCGGCTGTGGACATTGGAACGGCTGTAAATCCAGACGGCGTCCGGGCGCAAGTGGAGAGCGCGATTGTGTACGGGCTGACGGCGGCATTAAAGAGCCAGATCACGATCGACGGCGGGAAGGTAGTCGAACAGAATTTCAATAAATTCAGCACGCTGTCGATGAAAGAGACTCCGCGCATCGAAGTGTACATCGTGCCGAGCGCGATTGCGCCCACCGGAATCGGCGAACCGGGTTTGCCGCCCACCGCGCCGGCGCTGATGAACGCAATCTTTGCCGCGACGGGGAAGCGGATAAGAAGACTGCCCCTGCAGCCGCAAGATCTGGCCTGAGGGCAATCTCACACTAAGAGCTGGCGTTTGCGGGAGCGGACGGCACGACGGAGGGCAAGGCTCGCAGCTTGAGAATGCACCACGCGGTTGCTGCGCATTTTCCGCTGTTAAACGGGCTGTTAAATAAGTGAACAGCAGATGCTTACACATTCAGCGGCGCATCCGCTTGCATTTACATCCGCTTAGCCGATTGACAGCGCTCTCGCGTGTCCTGGAAAGATTCGTTGAGCCGTCATCTTATTCCGACTTTGTCCAGTTTCGCCTTAGGAAATCGGCAAAACATAAGACTCCTAATACGACCGCGTAGAATTGCAATTCCCTCGGCCGTTGAATCTTCGGAAGATTCAGAGTCCCGACTGAGTACTCGATCGCCTATTGAACATTCTGCGCGGAAAGAAAACCGAAGTATATGGAAAGGGCATGCGCAGACGGCACTAAAGGCGGCGGGCCGGGCGCTCGAATAACCCTTTACTACTCACGGAAACGACGAAAGAACGTGCGAATGTCGTGTGCTAAAAGTTCAGGTTCTTCCCAAGCTGCGAAGTGGCCGCCACGCGGCATTTCAACCCAATGTTGAACATTGTAACCGCGCGCTATCCAAGCGCGGGGCGGGAAAGGTTCTTCTTTCGGAAAACGGGATATGCCGCAAGGTACCTGGACGAAATCATCTTTCCCAAACTGAAGCGGAGCTCTTCTGCCTTCGTAATACAAGCGGAAAGAGGAGTGAATGGTTTCCGTCATCCAGTAGAGCGTCACATTTGTCAGCAGTTCATCTCGCGTGAATCTGCGATAGAGGTCGCCATCGCAATCGGACCAGTCACGGAACTTTTCCAATATCCATGCCGCTAAGCCCGCAGGCGAATCATTCAAGCCGTAAGCCGCAGTTTGAGGCCGTGTTCTCTGAACGTGAGCGTAGGCGCCGCTCTGCTCGGACCAGCGGCCGGCATCCTGGAGAAAATCTTCTTCGGCCGCGGCCAACTTGATTCCCGCTTCCATGTAGGGGCGATACGATCCCGGAATGTAGTTAAGATGAATGCCGATCATCCGGTGAGCATGGCGTAGACCCAAAATTGTGCTCACGCCGGCCCCCAAATCTCCGCCCTGAGCTGCAAAGCGGCGATATCCCAATTCCTCCATGAGTGCTGCCCACAGTTCGGCGATGCGAAAAGTGTTCATGCCGCGACGGACCGGTCGATCTGAAAATCCGTACCCCGGCAAGGAGGGGATCACCACATCAAACGAATCAGAAGGATCTCCTCCATGACTCCCGGGATCAATCAGCAAAGGAATGATCCGCATCATCTCCACGAAGGACCCTGGCCAGCCATGTGTCAAGATCAGCGGCATCGGAGCTGGGCCTTTGCCCCGCTCATGAATGAAGTGGATGCCGATGCCTTCTGACGCGTACCGGTAATGATGCGCCATCGAGAGCCTCTCGACCTGCGCCTTCCAATCAAACCGATCTCTCCAATAGCCGCAGATCTCTTGCAGGAACGGAAGATCAAAGCCGTACTCCCAGTTCGAGCCCGGCACTTCGTCAACCCAGCGCGTCCTCTCCAGTCGATCTCGCAGGTCGTCTACTGCCCGCTGTGAGAAAGGTATAACGAAACTTTCCAGAGCCATCGACTCATCAAAAGTTAAACTTCAGGGCCAACTGGAAGTTGCGCGCGCCCTTCGAGGAATTCACCACGCCTTCTCCCGATCCGCCGAAAATGTCGATCGAGTAAGCGTTCACAAGAAAGATCGGAGTGTTGAACGAGTTGATTGCCTCAGCCCTGAATTCCACGTTCGAATGTTCCGAAATTGGAAAGAATTTCGAGAGGCTAAGATCCACTTGCTTCAATCCGGGGCCGCGCTCCGTGGATATGCCGCAGGTGCCGAAGCGATTCGAAGGAGGCGCTGCCATCGTGCTTGGATCGAACCAAATGTAGCCGCCTCCGCCATACTGTTGGTACGGTGTCTCGCGTGATGGGGCGATGCAGTCCGGTCGCGGCTGGAAATACGCCCCGGTCGGATCGAAGCCGTAGTAAAGCATGGAGATCGGGAACCCGCCATGGACCGTAAACACGGTGCTGGCTCGCCAGTCGCCCAGAATGCCGTTCACGACTTTATTCGAGTTGCTGCCGAAGGTCCGATTGCGGCCGAACGGCAGGTCATAGGTCAGGTATCCATTAAAGACATTCGTCACGTCGTGATCGCAATAGCCGTAATCCAGGTTGAGGTTGTACGCGTATTCCTGGAACGAGACGTCGGCGCTCGCCTGGCTCCCCGCTGCATCGCCGTACCTGCCATAGTAGCCCTGATTGTTGGTCAGGCATTTCGACCACGTGTAGTTCATCAGAAACTCGAGCCCGCGGCTGAGGTGCTGCTGAGCGGTGATTTGCAGAGCGTCGTAGTTCTGCTTGCCAGTCGTCTCGTTCAGCCTGATCTGGCCAGGACCATCGGCCAAAATCGCCGGATTTCCAGCTAGGAAAGGTGTTGGCACTACGGTGAGCGGATTTGCGGAGGTAATGAAACTCTGACCGGCATCCACAATGTCGGCCAAGTGATCGGTATGTTGACCAACGTAGGCCGCCGAAACAGTCGTCGAACTTCCAAGCTGCTGTTGAATTGTCAAATTCCATTGATTGGAAATGGCCGGGCGGTAGTTCGGATCCTGCATGTGGATCCTCACGCCGCTGAAACACGATTTGGGCGCCGATGTTACCGTCGTCGGGGTGCATGGAACGCCGGTTTGAGCGCCGGTCAATCCGGTAAAGCCCTGATCGAGGAACAGCTGGTTTGCGGGAACCGCGCCATTCACTCCCGGCGCGGACGTATTGGTCAGATCATTGTTCCACGGTGCGTTCGTAGCCAGGCGGTTGTATTCGCCAGTACCCTCCTGGAAACTCGATCGCGAGAACGCCGCCCGTATGACTGTGTTCTTGAAAGGACTCCATGCGATTCCAATTCGCGGAAGAAAATTGGCAATCCCGTTGTACTGGTTGTAAAGCGCCCGGCTGTTACCGTTCACGCCAGCAAGCTCTATGATGCCGGTGCCTTCCTGCACGTTCGTCATTCGGTTGTGAACTTCGTAGATGGGCGTGAAAAGCTGCCATCGCAATCCCAAGTTCACTGTGAGATGCGGAGTGACACGCCAATCATCTTGAATGAAGGCGCCGATGGCATTGTTGCGTTGCCCCACCGTGCCATTGAAACCCTGCCCGAGACCTTGATAGGAAGGCAAGCCTACCAGAAAGTCGGCTTCGGCGTTGCCAGTGTAAGCGCCGCTGAACCCGATTTGGCCGGATGCTCCATCGCTGGTTGTCGCCGGGACATAGTCATTGCGATAACGAATAAACTGGAAGCCCGCGCGCAGCGTGTGCGAGCCCTTCGTGATGATGGCGGTGTCCTCAGCCTGAATTGCTGTCTGGTGAAAGATCTCCGGGGCGTCCACGGTGCCGAACGCGAACGGGCCATTCTGGCTGCCGCCGACAGGAGCGCCCGCAAAATAGATTCCCGGAAGGAACGCGGTTGGCTCGCCGGGGATGAGATTGCCGATACTAGCGGTTCCGGCGCTTTGGACGTTTCCTTCCGCGGGGAAATAGTTTGTGCCGGCGCGAACATCGTTTACGAACGTCGGACCAAAGGTGTGCGTATAGTCGAGCACGCCCTGATAAAGCGGAAAAATATTGTTGCCCGGAACTGTTGTAGAGCAGAGGCTGGCTGTTGATGGTCGGTTGCGTGACGTACTGCTGCGAGTAGCGTCCGAAGACGTGATCCTTTTGCGGTGGGGACCCAATCCACCTTCGCATCGCCCTGATCGCCATTCGTATATGTGTGTTGAGAGTTGATAAGGTTGTTCAGAGTTCCGTTGTTAGTCCCTGCAAGCGAGGCGCCGGGAAAAGCAGCTAGTAGCTTTACTGCCAGGGGACTCATGTACACGCAGGGAGCACCGCCCTTTCCGTTGAGCTGCATCATCTGTGCCGTCGCGCACTTGTTTGCGTTGTTAAGATTGTTACCCGGAATCGGGATCGCGGTCCCCGGATAGTGCAATGCGATACCGGGTATATCGGAAAAGTTTCCCGGTTGAGAGCGTTCGAGATTCGAAAAGGTCGTGATGGTTGTCGGACTGGCCGGCGTGTCAAACCGGGAACCCTGGTAATCGGCAAAGAAGAAAAGCTTGTCTCGCTTGATCGGGCCGCCCAGAGTGCCGCCGAATTCGTTCCAGCGGAGGAGCGGGCGCGGCGTGGCTTGTCCGTTCGGAAGAAGGTTGAAATTATTCGACCATTCGTTAGCGTTCAGCTTGTCGTTGCGAAAGAATTCGAAAAGATCGCCGTGATACGAATTCGTGCCGGATTTTGTGCTGACACTGATCACTCCGCCCAGAAATTGTCCGAATTCCGCGCCGGGGTTGTTGGTGATGAGATTGAATTCCTGAATCGCGTCAACGCTTGGCGAGTAGGCAACATTGTTGTCGACGAACTCGATATTCTCCATGCCGTCGAGCAAGTAATAGCTCGCCTGCTCGCGATTTCCATTGATATCCGGACGCCCGGAATTGAAGGTGGCTTGACCTGTATTGAATGAGGCGGGGCTGGTGGTGACGGCGCCAGCGGTCAACAAGGCAAGCTGATTATAGTTTCGCGTCTCGAGGGGCACGCTTACGATCGCATGAGAATCGATCACCGTGCCGACTTCCGTCCGCTCGGTTTCGAGAACTGGAGCGGCGCTCGTCACTTCTACGGTCTGGTTCACATTCCCCACCTGCAGCCGGAAATCGACCTTCGCCGCCTGGTTCAGCACCAGCACAATATTCGATTGCACGGCGGCTTGGAAGCCCTGATGCTCAACACGCACCTCGTAGCGCCCGATGGGTAGTCGCGGAAAGCTATACGACCCGTCATTCCCGGTGATTGTGGTGGAAGTAGTTCCACGGTCCAGATCTTTTGCGATGACATTTGCGCCGGGAATTGCCGCACCGGAGGAATCGGTGACCACACCGTTGACGGCGGCCGTCACTTCCTGACTCCAGGCGGAGCGCGGCGGCAAGGCAAAAAGATAAGCGTCAACAGAACCAATAGATTCGGCCAGCCGGATTGCGCGCGTTTCCAGATCATACTTTTCATAGGGACTCCTTCACGAGTTCACGAGCAAGCTTTGTAAAACCGTTCACTTGCGGTCTTTCCGGAATTGTAATGGCAATGGAAAGCGTTGTCAAGGAAAAAGAAAGTATAAGAAGGTTTAAAGCAGGAATAGCGTCCAGCGAAGCTCCCAAACAGAAGATTTTAAAAAGGAAAGCAAAATCAGGTAACGACAACTTCAACGCCGCGCGAGCGCAGCGTCTCGACATCTTCCTCTGGCGCTCCGGCGTCCGTAATCACTCGTTGAATGCAACGGAAGTCCGAAATGACGGAGAGACTTCGATGGCCGAACTTACTGGAATCGGCGAGAACTGTGACTTGCGTCGCTGCTTCCATCATGCGCCGGTTCAGTTGGGCTTCCATGATGTCCAGAGTCGTTAGACCGGCATCGACATGCAGCCCGACGGTGCTCAGAAAGCAGTGATCGGCATGCAGCGAATGCATCATCTGCTCGGCATGAGGGCCTACGAACGCGGTGGAGGGTTGCCTCAAAAACCCTCCCAGCATGACCAGCGAGAGGTTCGGCACATCCGCCAGTTTCACCGCGATATTCAGCGCATATGTGATTACCGTGATATTGTCGGGCGTATTACGGCGCACTTGTTCCGCAAGTTCGGCGGACGTGGACCCCGTGCAGAGGATTACCGTTTGGAGCGGCTGGATCAATTGAACCGCCGCCTGCGCGATGCGCACCTTCTCCTCGTGGTGCATTCCTTCGCGAACCCTGAGCGGATGTTCCGGCGCAGCAGTCAGCGGCCGAATGCCGCCGCCGTGCGAGCGCACCAAAGCTCCGCTCTCGGAGAGCGCGTCCAGGTCGCCGCGAGCGGTGACCGCCGACACCCCAAAGCGCTTCGCTACTTCCTCGACAGTGACTCGCCCGTTCTCGCCTAAGACGCCTAGAATCTCGCGGCGCCTCTCCGCTGCCAGCAATCTGGGCGCCTTCCTCTTAGACATTCCCGGTCCGCGATGTTCTGGCGCTGCCTTTCAAATAAGCCGTGGTGCTATCTTACATTATTTCGCAGCAAACGCAAAGCTGAATTTAACGATTCCTTTCTTTTCTTTGCGATGCGCGGGCGGGATTCTGGTCCCTAATGATGATGGCTGTGATCGTGCGCGTCGAGGCTGGCTATGTGACAACCGCTATCCGATAAGACACAAGGCACATGCTCAAACTGAATCGTACTGTGGTGAATGCCGAATTCACACAATACTTCATTGATGCGCTTGAGAATCCGCTCGCTCGAGGACGGCGGCATATCTTCGATCAGCACGTGCGAGCTCAACGCGTGCGTGTTGGATCCAAGACTCCAAATGTGAAGATCGTGAATGTCCAGCACTCCCTCTACTTCTGCCATCGCACTGGTCACATTGTGCAATTCGATTCCGCGCGGCAAGCCTTCGAGCAGAATGTTCAGCGATTCACGAATAATATCCCAAGCTGTGTAGACGATTAAAAAGCCGAGCGCTATCGAGAGCGCGGGATCGATATAGCTCCAGCCCGTGTACCGAATGGCAATCGCACCAACGATGATCGCGGCTGCACCCACAGCGTCTCCCAGCATGTGGATGAAAGCGGCGCGGATATTAATGTCGCCCTTCTTGCCGCGGTGAAGCGCGAGCATGATCGCGCCGTTCAAGATAACAGCCGCCGCTGCAACCCACATCATCATTCGTTCATTTACCGGTTGGGGGCGGATCATCCTGCCAATCGCTTCCCAGAAGATGATCAGCGAGATGACAATCAATGTGGCGGCGTTGAGAAATGCGGCAATGACACCCGCTCGCTGATATCCATAGGTCTTGATTTGATTGGCCGGCTTGCCTTGCAAGTAGAAACCGACTGCGGCAAGAAACAGCGCGAGGGCGTCAGTGAAGTTGTGACCGGCATCCGACAGCAGCGCCAGGCTTCCGGCACGCAAACCCGCGTATACCTCGAACGCTGTAAACGCGAGAGTTGCTATTAACGATAGCGGAAGGATCCAACCGGCGTTACGTGCATTCCCATATTGGTGATGGTGAGCCAAACCTGAGAGTCTCTATTCCCACTTTACGCCAACGTAACCGCTACTGCTGCGGAGGGAGGGGGAGGGAGGGGAGGGCGTTTTTCGCCGGGCCGGTACAGCGATGGAACCTTTTTCTTGTTGTCGTCCTCGGATTGCGCCGCCTTCTTGCGCTCGGTAACTTCCTTCGAAGGCATCATTGCCTCACGGTCTTTCTTCTCTTTCTCGTCCTGGGCCGTGAGAGCGGCACCACGCTTGTTGGAATCCTCGAGCGATAGTTCTCGACTATCGCTGGTCGTATCGATAGCCGCATCTAAGACAAACTTATACCGGTCGAAATCCTTGGGGTCGCTGTCCTCGATCTTCTTCAACCGGTCCAGGAAATCTTTTTCCGCGTCAATGACCGCAAGCATTCCCTTATCCATCGGCAGATGGCGCCTGAGCGCATCGTCTGAAACGGAATCGATTGCTTCGATAATGCTGCTGTAGTCTTCGAGCGCGTTGTGAATGAATATGCTGCGGCCGGCCTTTTCTTTCGCGAGATATTGCTCGATCAAATCCATTCGCTGCTTTGCAAAATGGACGTACAAGACAAGGCGATCATTTGGCTCTTGCGCTTCGCGGATCTGGTCGACCTCATTGGGAGTCAGAAAATCGCGGTCTTGCGCGAACAAAAGTGAGCCCGCCGATACAGCTAAACAAAGAAAAATATGTTTCATTTCTTCATGACTCCGGTCAGAAGCTTGTCGTGAATCTCATCGAGTTTGCGCTGTGTATATTCAGCCCAACCACGCTTCTGAATCTCTATATCGTCCATCAACCCTTGCATCCGGCGTTGCAGATAAGCCACTTTCAATTCAGCCTTCTTGTAAAATCTGGCCTTGCGAGCTACTTCCAAAGAGCTGACGCATTCATTCAGAGCGTTCGTCATGTCCTCGAGCTGAGCGTCTCCCTTTTGAATCTCGCCTTTGTTGTAATAATCGCGCGCGTTATCAAAAGCAACGTCGGCAAACGACAAAGCCTTTTCAGAGCGCCTGGCTGGATCGCGCTCGGCTTTCAACTCCGCACTAAACGACTGAGCATTGAGCAAAGACACGCACGTCCCGATGAGTAAGCTGACGTAGACCAGTCTTAAGTTTACAGACTTGTTCATCGATTAGCCTCTCTCTCGAGAATCCTGCTCCGCTGCCGCGCTATAAACTCCTGATCGGGAAACTTGCCCTGGCTCAATTCCAGGAAGCGCTGGTAATTGGCAAGGGCGGGCTTCACCTGATGCAACTTGTCGAGGACGATGGCGCGGAAATAGAAATCACCCGCGGTCTCGGCATTCAGATTATGTATTCTATCCAGAGCAGCCAGCGCTTGGGGATATTGTTCGGCCAGCACAAACGAGCTCGCCGCTTCGTTCCAGGCTTCAACGGAATCGGGCTTAAGGTTAGCCGCGGCTAGAAACTGATTCGCCGCGGGGCCGTAATCATGCTTGTCCCGATGAACGCGCCCGATGGCCATGCGCAAGTCATAATCGTTGGGGTTTGCCGTCAACTCGCGTTCCAGAATCGGAGCTGCGAGATCTGATTGGTTGTTTTTCAGATACGCGGTGGCGAGCGCAACCCGGTTTGCAGGCGTGGGCGAAAGCTCCACAGCAGCCTGGAATTGTGGAACAGCGTCCGCCGGCCGATTGGTTGCGAGGTAAAGACGGCCCAGCTCTTCACGCGCACCGGCATCATTCGGAAAATCCCGCAGAATCGCGATCGCATCTTCCGAACGATTGGCCTTCGAGAAGGCCAGCCCTAACTCCAGCAGGAAGGATTTCAGGTTAGGATCGAGCGCGGCAGCCTGACGATAATGCGGCAAAGCGTCGTCCAATTTATTCTGGCGCGCAAGACTTTGGCCCAGTCCCAGCTCCGCAGCAGCCAATTTCGGATCGAGCGCGAGGGCCTCACGATAGGCGCCGACAGCTCCTGCAGCATCTCCTGTGGCAAGAAGACTGTCCCCGAGATATCGCTTCGGTCGAGCTTGTTGAGGTTTCTGTTGGGCCGCTTGGCGAAGCAGGGGCAGCGCCTCGCCCGGCTGCTGGTCCCGTAAATAAAGCATGCCTAAATTGAGCTCAGCTTCGTACAAGCCGGGCTTCAGCGCGAGTACTTCTTTGAAATGTGCGGCAGCCTGCTCGTCTTGCTTGAGTCCCGTCTCGGCAAGCGCCAGATTGAAGAGCGCCGAATAGTCCTTGGGATCGGCTGCAGCCAGCTTGGAAAAGATCTGCTCTGCTTGCCGATAATCTTGATGATCCAGTGCTTGCAACCCTGCAGCTTGCGGATCAGTCTGTCCGGCAACGAACGAGAACGCGGCAAGATACAGCAGCGCGAGCAAGGCCAAATCCCCTTACAGCCTATTTTAGCGAGCTTTTCTCATGGTCCTTTGCCGCTGCCGTCGCTTGGCTGTGCAGATGGCTCATGTTCACGCCTTCGATCGCCAGCGCAATAAAGCCGATAACGATAAGCGGAATGGTTATCACGGCCCATAGGATGAGTGAGAAACGCTTCGCATGTCCGGCCGCCAATCCAAACATGATGAGGGTTCGCGCCGTGACCCACTGGAAAGAGCCCAGATTACCCGGCGCCTGTGGGACGATGCTGCTAAGGCGAAGGAGCACCATCATGGTGAAGGACGCGGTCCAGGGAACGTCCAGGCCGTTCGCAAAAACCAGCGCGTAAATCGGCAATATCTGGGCGAGCATGAAGGCGCCGCTCAGGAAGAACGAGAAGTATAGGTAACGCGAGTGGCCAATCAGGTGCAAATCTTCGATAAGCGTATTGAACCAGCGCGGCCAGGAACGCTCAAAGAATAGATCGAGGGACTGCTCCTTGGCATACATTGCGTAGGCGATAATGGCGCCGCAGATCAGAATCATGATTCCGAGAATGTAGCCGCCCTTGAGGAGCACTCCCGGAAGCCTGCCCATGTGCAGACAGAAAAAGAAGCAAGCCATCAGCCAGATACCATCGAAAATGCGTTCGATCAGAGCCGAGGCAAACGTAACCGACAGCGGGACTTGCGTAGATTTTGAAAGCAGGAAGCAGCGGATCAGCTCGCCTGCGCGCAAGGGGAGCACTTCGTTTGCGAAAAGACCGACATAGATGGCTTCAATCGTGGAGGCGAATGATACACGTCCGATGGGGGTGAGAAGCAGCTTCCATCGCCAGCCCTGGATGAGATAAACGAAGACATTGCAGGCAGCCGCGATGGCGACCCAGCGCCAATGCATGTGCCGGACTTCGCCCCAGATGTGCGTCAGGCCTGCGCCGTTGAGGACCCAAGCCATGCAAATAAGAGAGATGACGTTCGTGAGGATGACGATCGCCCACGACCTGAATTTCCGCGTACGCTCAACGGGCGTTAAGGGCGCGGTTTGCGTGCTCAAGCACCCCCATCATATCGCCGAACCAGATACTCCCGATCAAACGTGCAGGCCCATAGCCCGCTTGGCTTTGGCTACGGTGTCTTCCGCAATCGGCAGGACGTGTTGCCTTCCCTGCTCCAGGACGCGCTCGATGTAGGTAGCGTCGGCGATGATTTCGCGGTAACGGCGCTGGATAGGCTCAAGCCGCGCAACAACTGCTTCCGTCACTCGCTTCTTGAAATCGCCATAGCGCATGCCAGCGACGCTTTCGCTAGTCAATGAAGCATCGCAGGCTTGGCCGATGGTCAGCAAGTTGGCGATTCCCGGGCCGATGTTGGCGGGATCGATTGCCGGTTGCGAGTCGGTTGTCGCACGAGCGATCTTCTTCTGAATGACCTTCGGCTCGTCGAGTAGCGCGATCGCGTGTCCCGATCCGATTGCAGACTTGCTCATCTTCTGAGCCGGATCGTCCAGACCCATGATGCGCGCTCCGACGATCGGGAGATGTGTCGCTGGCATCGTGAACGTTTGACCATAGAGCGAGTTGAAGCGGTGTGCGATGTCACGCGTAAGCTCCAGATGCTGCGCCTGATCTTCTCCGACGGGCACGATGCTCGCCTGGTAGATCAAAATGTCGGCAGCCATCAACACGGGATATTGCAGAATCCCGTCGCCGACCGTTTCCTGCGCCTCGGCTTTGGCTTTGAATTGTGTCATCCGGTAGAGCCATCCTAACGGCGTCGCGCAGGTCAGCAGCCAAGCCAATTGAGTATGCCCAGGAATGCTGGATTGAACCAAAATACTTGATTGTTCAGGATCAATGCCTGCCGCAATGAACAATGCAGCCGTCTCGTGGATCTTGGCGGAGAGCTCTTGCGGGTCCTGATAAACAGTGATGGCGTGGAGATCCACGATGCCAAAAATGCTCTCGTAACGATCCTGAATTTCAGCCCAGTTTTTGAGGGCTCCGAGGTAGTTGCCAATGTGGAGTTGACCGCTTGGCTGAACGCCAGAGAAGATTCGTGCTTTCATCAGTAGAGAATCTTTATCGTAAGGGATGCCTCCAACGAGTACCGATCCAAGTGAAGTGGAAGTGGAGAAGCTCGTCTATGGCGGCGAGGGATTGGCGCGGCGTGGATGGCCAGGTTGTTCTGATCCCGTTTGTTCTTCCCGGTGAGCGGATTGCGGTCACGACCGAGCGGGTGAAGACCGGCTTACTTCGGGGTTCTTCGCTCAGTGTTCTGGAGCCGAGTCCTGCAAGGATAACGCCGCGTTGCGAGTATTTCGCAAACTGCGGCGGATGCCATTATCAGCACGCCGACTATGCCTTTCAATTGGAACAGAAGCGTGACATCCTGCGCGAGACGCTTCGGCGCACGGGTGGCCTTACATACGATGGCGAGATTCCGGTCCTGAGCGGTCCACCCTGGTATTACCGGAACAGAATTCAACTCCATTTCGCCGATCGAAAGGCTGGTTTCCATAAAGCTGCATCGCATGAGCTCTGTGCGATCGAGCATTGCGAAATCTCGTCGCCTGTCTTGAATGAGGTCGTCTCGAAGTTGCAAGCGGCGGCGAAGAAGCCGGAATGGCCCGAGTTCTTACGGTCGCTCGAAGTGTTTACGAACGAGACGGAGATTCAACTGAACATTGTCGATTCGACGCGCCCAGTAGCAGCGCGATTCTTCGATTGGTGCAGCACCTTTCTTCCATCTCTTGTCAGGGGACCCATTGAGTACAAGTCATCCGGATATACGTTCTGCATTGGGCGGGGGTCGTTCTTTCAAGTGAATCGGTTTCTGATTGAGACCCTTGTAACGGAAGTGTTAGGCGAGGCAAGCGGCGCATATGCAGTAGATCTGTATGCCGGGGTGGGCTTGTTTTCGCTGCTTCTCGCGGATCGATTTCAGCGCGTCGACGCGGTCGAGCGGAGCGGTCCCGCATACCGCGATTTGGAATGGAACGCGGCGCAGAACGGGGGCAAGGTCCGGACAGCGCGATCCTCAGCCGAAGACTTTCTTCGAAAGCTGACGGATGTTCCGGACCTGATTGTGGCCGATCCGCCGCGCACAGGACTCGGCCGCGAAGCTACGAGCGAACTGCTTCGGATCAAGCCTCCGCGATTGACTCTGGTGAGTTGCGATCCAGCGACATTAGCGCGCGATATCCGAAACCTGCTTCCTACGTACGGAATCGAGCGGCTTACGCTGACCGATCTTTTTCCGCAGACCTATCATTTTGAGACGGTCGTACACCTAGTCCTTGCACAAGACCGCCCCATTTACGGGCGACCAGCTCAGCGATAGTGAGCGCAATCGCAAGTCCAAGAAACGCAGGCCATAGCTGCCAAGCCGTGTAGATGGACCTGCCTCCCGTATCAAAGACGGAGCTTGGAGGCGGATTGAATCGACCGCCCGTCAAATTCGAGATCTGCGCTAGTAGAGCCTCGTTCGAGCCGTAATCCTGCAACTCCTCCTGCTGGCGATAAAGGCCGATTTCCGGAAATGCCGGCGAGTCGGTGACGGGCCGAATCCGGAACAGACCGGTTGAGAGGCCCACGTGCAAACGGCCGTGATAGAGGCGGCTCGCGGTCTTTTGCACCTCAATCGGCTTCTCAAAACCGTTCGGGCCGATAACGAAGATTTGCGGTATCGCGGTGGGCTCGGGAACGGCAGATCCAACGTGGTAAGTGACCAAAATGTCGTTGTTCGCCGTGTCGAACTGAGCGCTGGCTTCGCTGCGATCAGCGTGCGTCAGGAGGTCACGTGTGACGTTGATCCAGAACTTGTCGAAGCCGGCCCAAGTGACCCAGGATTCGGCCCAGCGGCTTTTTGCATCGGATGCAAAGACAGCGGCGCGACCGAGTCCATATTGCCAGCGCACGTACAGAGGATCTTTCTTCTCCTGATCGATGCCTAAGATGGTGTCCGCCTCCGGTTTGGCGGCGAACCGCACATAACCTTTCAATGGAGGCGCGGCATCGATGCCGACGCCATCCAGGATTTCTGCTTTGCGCTCGACGATGGGCGTCAGCAGCTTCTCGACCGCAGTGGCTCCGCTGTAATCCTGCACGTCTTTTAATAAGATCTGCTCGAGACCCTGCGGCTCATTCAGGAAATAACTTCGACCGCCGGACGTGGCGGCGACCTTTTCAAGATAAGTTCGGTTGACGTCCTGGCCCAGTCCAACGGTGGAGATCGTAACCTGGTGCGCAAGAGCTTCTTTAGCCAATTCCATGCTGTCGCCCTCTTCCGAGATCCCGTCGGTGAGAAGAACGATGTGCTTATAAGTTGCTTTAGAAGGCAAGATCTTGCGATAGGCTTCGGCCAGAGCAGGCGCGATTTGCGTGCCGCCGTCCGGGGTTATGCCGGAAACAAGACGCTTGATCAGCGATTTGTCTTCAGCCCGGCGCATAGGCACAGCCCACTGGTAGGAGTTGTCGAAGATCAGAACGCCGATGGTGTCGGCGGGCTTCAGATGATCGACGACGCCAATTGCCGACAATCGCGCAAGCTCAATCTTGCGGCCTTCCATGGAGGAGGACTTGTCGATGATGAGCGCGACGCAGGTGCCTTCCGGCGTCTTTGGAGGCGCAAGTTTCGCGGGCAGCGCACGATCGAGCGCGTCCATTTGCTTATCGTCTTTATAAGCCTGGCGCTCACCGCCGATCAGCAATAGGCCGCCGCCAGCTTTGACGTATTCTTCGAGGCGGTTTTTCTGCGACGGCGTGAAGGCATTGAGATCGAGGTTGTTGAGGATTACAAGCTGAATCGCGCTCAGGTCTTTTTCGATCAGCGAGATATCGCGCGTGAGGTCGAAATCAGCTTCATTAAAGGCTTGAAGGAGATTACTCTCGGTGCCGGCAGGGTCCTGGGATACATACAGAACTTTCGCGCGCCTTAGCTGGATTGCTTGTTCAAACGGCAGCTCGCCGAGGTTTCCGGCTCGGATGCTGCCTGAGATGGAAGTTGCGCCGCTCGAATTCAGACGAGCGTGAATACGAAGAACATTGGCGCCCTTTGCGAGCTCGATTGGATTACTTCCCAGGCTCTTGCCTTCGGCAAAAAGTTCGACTGCGCCGCGAGTGTCCTTTGGAGAATCGATGCGTCAGATCGATTGGGATCTGTTCACCCGCGTAAGCTTCGCGCGGCATGGAGAGCGACTCAAGCCGCAGGCCTGTGTTGGGCCGTCCCGCCAGCGGAATGGTATCGACCGGGACATGGAGGCGCTGCAATTCGGCTATGGCTCGCGCGGTGCTTCCCTCGTTTTCATTTCCATCGCTGATCAGCACCAGGCGCGGTATATGCCCGTTAGGGATGGCCGACATACTGTCGGTTAGCGCGACCTCCAGATTGGTGCCGTTGCCCGCTTCGTTCGATGTCTGCACAAGTTGGAACCCAGTAGAAAGTTCTTGCGGCAGCAGCCCGCGAGTGCGACTGGCGAACGGAACCACCTTCACCCAATTGCCGTGCTTGTGACGTTCGATTTGAGAAACGATCGACGAGGCGCGCGCAAGATCGTCGCGCGTAATGCTGGAGGAAGTGTCGACAAGGATCACCGCACCGGTCTTTGTCTCGGGCATGGTGATGACTGGCTCAGCTAAGGCTAATAAGATGGCGGCGAAGCTGAGTCCTTTTAGGACCAGTCTGAAGTGCCGCGTTGCTGTCCGCCAGGAATACGCAATCCACAGCAGCGGAAGCGGAACGAGCAGCAGGACCCAAACATGAACGAAGGTCATTTTGAGACGAGCTCGCTTTCGTGGTCAGGCACGTGAATCCGAGACGGAGATCGCTTGGCTTTGCGCCACTTCAACACGCGCTGTCGGCCAAACAGCATCCATTCAATAAACAGACCGCCCGCGCCGAGCAGAGCAAGCCATTCCCACAGATCGATAGCGCTCGGCGTAAATCTGGTTGCAGTGGGCAGACCGATGGCCGTATTCGCGGGCGGCTTCCATTCAAACTCGGCCACATCCGGAAGCGTGAGGGACAGCACGCGGTCGCGATCATCGGAAAGGATGTGCACGATGCTGGGGCGGCTGGCGAATAGCTGCAGAGTTTGATCGCGGATGGTAAACGGGACGGCGAAGCCTCTCTCATCGTTCAAGTGGATGCGATCCGCGCGCTCCTTAGGATCGAGCGTGACAGTGTCTGCTCCGACGCGGCCAGCAGTGATATCCAGCGTTCGAAAAGCATCGGGAGAAAGCCAGCGCAAGAGGTTAGCAAACAACAAAGGAGTGGTGACTTCAAACTTGAGCTCACCATCCAAGGGATCAAACCCGATAACGGCGATTTTCGCTTTGCTGGTTGCGCTGGAAGGGCGCGCTACGACGATGGGTCCTTCCGCCACGCTGCCGACTGGCACGTCGCCCTCAAAAGTTTGGAAGACTTGGGCTGTGTGAATGCGAGCTTCCTTCGCGTGCAGACCGATGCCGAGAGGCGTCTCCGAATGCCAGGTCTTCATGACAGCGTCGGCCACAACGGCTTTGATAGGGAGCGGTGAATTTTCTTGTGGAGGCTCGATCCAGAGGCTGGCGATCTTGGGTCGCTCCGCAGGGGCAATGTGGTCGAGGATTACGATGTCGGCGGCAGGATTGGCGGCGTACTCCGCGGGAGCGAAAAACTTTACCGTCACACGATGATTCGCTTCGAGTAATGGTCTGAGTACTTCGGGACGGTTTGTATACACCGCAATCTTCAGCATTCCGTTCCGAGGCAGCTCGAGCACGGCGCGATCATCGCTCGCGAGGTTGTCTCCGGGCTCGATTTCGGCAACGAGCTGGCCTGCCGTGTTCGTCGTGAAGTTGTATTCGGCGGCAGCCTCCTCGCCAGGCGCCATTGCGAACACGCGGGGACCAAAGACGGTTCCGGCAAACTGCGTTTTCAAGCGCAAGGTGCGACGGACGGATCCATAGTTTTTCAACGTGACAGTCGCCTGCCACGAGTTTGCGTCTTCTTCACTGCGCTTGACGCCAATGCGCCGGATACCGCAGTTTTCGCGGCTTACATCGACGGGGATCGTTCGCAAGTTCGGCAGCTTTGCAGGAATACTCGCGGCGTCATCGATCAGCTTTGGACCGATATAGACGATTTCACCCTGCCGGCCACCGGACCAGCTTTGCGCCTGCCGTGCAAATGAGAGCGCCTGCTCAATATTCAGCGCGGAGAACCCAGGCGCCGATTCATTTAATCCATTCACGAGTTGAACGCGATCGGGCGTAAAAGACGTGACGGGAGTTGCGAGGCCGTCGACTCGCGCCAGCAGCACGCGATCGCGCGCGGGAACAGATGCGAGATAACGGCGGGCCAGCATCTTCTCGCGGTCAAGCAGCATTCCGTTACCAATCCGTTCTGCGGACCAGGAGGATGTGTCCAGCAACAGCACGTGATCGCGGCCCATGCGCTCGCGCGCACCCCACTGTAATTGAGCAATGGCCAGCAACAGCAAAAGCAAGCTGACGAGTTGGAGCACGAGAGACAGAGGCTCGCGCATGCGTTTGCGGCTTTGCTGCTCTTCCGCGGTCAGAGCAGGCGTCCAGAATCGCAACGTGGAAACGAGCTTCTTCCGCTTGGTGCGATCGAGCAGATAGAGCGCGGTGATGAAGCCACCGAGTACGCCTAAGAGCGTGAGGAACTCGCCGGCAGTGAGATTGAGGAAGAACATCAACGCCTCAGTGGACGCCTTCTACCATTGTGAGGGGTCCGAACATTGCCTCTTCGATGGGAATTCGCGTGGAGACGCCAGCATAGCGGCCGCCGTTGCGCATCGCCAGCTTCTTTATCTCTTCCGCGTGCTCGTCAAAAGCCTCTACATAGGCTTCGCGAGCCTGGTCGTCCAGCGCGATCTTAACGTGAGTACCCGACTCCGCATCGATCAGCTCCACTTCGCCTTTGCCGCTTGGCTCGCGATCTTCTTCACCCCACAACTGGATCAACATCAGCTCATGGCCGAAGTCTGCCATGTACTGCAGGGGATGAAAACAATCGGCGTCATCCAGAAAATCGGAAACAATAATCGTCAAACCGCGTTGAGGGTAAGTGCTCAAGTACTGGCGGGCGGTCTCGAAGTAATTGGTTTTGCCTTCGGGCTTCAATGCGCGCAAGTAATTTTCGGCCGGCTGGAAGCGATGCCGGCCACCACTGCAGAGGAACGGATCGAGCAAGCGCGAGGAAAACGGCTGGAGCAAGATGCTATCGAGCCGTACCAATCCTACGTAGGCAAGCGCGGCGGCGAGTTTACGAGCATAGTCGAATTTCGTTGCATCGCCGGCGCCGGCGCCCGCGGTCATCGATGCACTGATATCCAGCAACAGCCTGACAGGGACACGAGGCTCAACTTGAAACATCTTGAGAAAGAGTCTCTCGAACCGCATATAGGCGCGCCAATTCACGGCTCGCAGGTCGTCACCCTGGTGGAAGTTGCGGTGATCGAGAAATTCCTGGCCGGGACCAGCGAAGCGCGAGATATTGTGCCCGCCTACGAGTCCGTTAAACGATTTCTGCCAATGCAAGGTTAACCGCTCCAGCCTTTCGAGAAAATGGCGGTCGACGAGCGGTTCTTGCATGGAAAAGAAAACTGGTGGTCTAGTGGCCTGAAGAAAACGCTTGCTTACGCGCGCGGTTCCGCATGAGCAGCAACGCCGTTCAAGATCTTCTGAAGAATTGTTTCGGTGGTCTCGCCATCCGCGTGGGCGTCGAAATTCAAGATGATGCGGTGGCGCAAGACAGCCGGTGCGATTTGGGTGACGTCTTCGAGGCTCAGGTGCAAACGGCCACGCATGAGCGCGAGCACCCGCCCGCATTCGATCAAACCCTGAGCGCCACGCGGCGAACTGCCGTAGCGAATGTAACGATTGGTGATCTCGGGAGCCTGACGAGCTCCGGGCTGAGTGGCCATGACCAATTCGATGGCGTAATCCTGAACATGCGGAGCGACAATGACGTGCCTGCAGAGAGCCTTCAGCTCAGCGATATTTTCGCGATCCATGACCTGCCGCAGATCCACGTCCTCCTGTTTGGTGGTCACTTCGACAATGCGGTTCAGATCTTCGCGCGAAGGATAGGTGACCAGAATCTTCATGAGAAAGCGATCGAGCTGGGCTTCCGGCAGCGGATACGTGCCTTCCATTTCAATGGGATTCTGGGTAGCCATCACCAGGAAGGGCGCATCTAGCGAATAGGTGGACGTTCCGCTTGTGACGGTACGCTCCTGCATGGCTTCGAGCAGCGCAGATTGCGTCTTCGGCGTAGCGCGATTGATTTCATCCGCTAAAACCAGGTTGGCGAAAACCGGGCCGGGCTGAAAACGGAGGCTCTTATGTCCGTGATCGTCGCTTTCCATCACCATGCTGCCGACGATGTCGCCGGGCATCAGGTCCGGCGTGAATTGAATACGCGAGTACTTCAAATCCAAGACGCGAGCGAGAGTTCGCAGCAGCGTAGTCTTGCCTAAGCCGGGGACCCCTTCGAGCAGCACATGGCCACCAGCAATGAGGCAGATGAGCACGCCGTCGATCACTTCCAATTGGCCGACGATAATCTTGCCGATCTCGTTGCGGACGCGCGCCAGATCGCTAGTCGCGCGATCCAGAATCGCTGTCTCGGCAGTAAGTGTCTCTGGCATGTTTAGATCATTCTGGATCTTCGGCTCGCTGAAGAACGCGGCCTCATCCTTAATTGGACGCGAAGACCATGTTGCCCGGTTGCACGCCCCGGCGCTCACAATCGGCTAAATAAAGTCTCCCATAGCTCTCAAGCACGTAATCCTGCGGCGAAAAGCCAAGCTGCCTGGCGGTCGAATCGATCCACTCTCCTGGTCCCTCCAATTCGAGGAAGTTTCCGATGGGAGTTTCGTCGAGAGTAACCACTGCGCCGGAGTTTTCGTGCTGCACAAATTCGGTTCGATACTTCTCATATCGGAAAGACGGATTATAGCCAAGCCGCGTGAGTATCTGGTCGAGAGTTTCGAGCGAGCCGACGGTAGTTTCCAGCTCGGGTCTACTCTTATAAGGACCAGGATCGCCGCGGCCCTTCCAGGTGATGACTCCTTTTTCTCCTATCTGCCTGAGGCGAAGGAGCATTTGGCGATCGCGAAGTCTGTGATCGGGCGTGTCGTAGAGGGTATTCGCCTCAAATTGACGCGCCACAGAGATGGTGAAGCCGAGGGCTTGCAAGCGGTCTTTGACGGCGGTTGCGTTGGATATCGGGATTTTGACTTCGATCTCGTTGGCGCCGTGCATAGAGATGGCGCGCATGTTGTCGCGCGTGTATCTGGTTGAATTTTCTCACTCGTATAATGAAGGGACGCGAGAAGTGGAGCGCGCCCGTAGCTCAGTTGGATAGAGCGATTGACTTCGAATCAATAGGTCGGGAGTTCGAGCCTCTCCGGGCGCGCCAAGAGGACGCTCAATTCGCTAGTGCGGTGGTATCAGGCTTGTGTTACGCAGGTCCGGCGGCCAACGCGCGGAAATCAAAGTTCACTGTTGCTTGCTTCCGACGCGGTATGTAATGCCGATCGAAAGGTGGAGATCGTTTTTGCTATTAAACAAGCTGGTTTGCACAAAATCTTCTGCGGCTCGAAGGTAGACGTGCGCTGTCAGGCGGAAGTCGATTCCACCACCGCCACTGACGGCGAATGCGTCATCGTTGCCCTTTAGGTCACTGGCGAACAATTTTACGCCGTTCTGTACGACGTTGATTTTAGTAATCGCCTGTGCGCCGCCCACCATCACTCGTACGAAGGGTTGTACATATGGATTCCAGCGGAGCGTGAATTGCGGCCCGAACAGATACGTGTAGAGGTGGGCGCTATCTTTGGCCGTGTAGGTCGGAGAGTTAGCCGGAACCAATCCAGCCGAGACCAGTTGCGGAGTAATGTTTAGGCTCGTGCGTGGGTATGAACTGTAGAAATTGAAGACTCCGCCAAACCAACTGTTGAGGTTCTCTTGGAGGCCAGCAGAGAAGCCACTAGCATACTGGTTTCCGGCATTCAAGGGCGGAAGACCGTTAGCCTGGGTAAACAGGTTGGCTTGGGCCTGAAGACTACCGAGATCAACTCGCGTGTAGTCAAATCCCCCAAATACCTCCCAATGAGGATACGTCCCCGCAGAATCAGGTGTCCGCTGTGCAGCAGCGTTAGGTATGCCCTGTGCAGCGGCTGATGCGGTGATTGTACACAGCGCAAAGACAAAGCTGAAGGCTTTTCTCAATATTGACCCCCGTTCCATAACTCTTATCGCCCTCGGGCGGCGAACTATCGTGTTGAAGTCGCTGAGGAAACGGCGGATTTATGTGGCCGCCCCTGTGAACGGGTGATACAGGCGCTCACAATCGCCGAGGAAGGGCTGGCGTTGGGTCGGAGGGTCGCGGGAGGCCATCCTTACTGGCTGCTCTCGCCATGGCTTGCCCCAAGCCCGCACGTAATCGTCAGCCCGGTCACGTAAAGTGAACCGAATTGGTCCCGACAGTAAATTTGAATTGCTAAAGATACAGATCGGCCGCGATTACCTAATCATTAGGTTTTCGTAGTGATATCTAGGATGCTCCCACCGCTGATCGGTTGCGGCACTCCGGGTCGAAGATCCGCTATTTTGGAACCGGTTGTGCGGCAGCCACCCGCGCAAGCGTTCCACGATAAGCTCGGAAACCTTGCGAGCTATCGTCTCTATGTATTCTCCTCAACCGTTCTCCCGCCCAATTTCCACCACGAAATATTGCGCCGGAACATCGCCTACATTCTTCAACCCGTGCAGATCATTCGAATTGATGTAGATCACTGAGCCGGGTCCGATTCTTGTGCTCTGGCCCGAAATTGTCGCCTCCAGAGTTCCTTGCTTGATCAGCATCATTTCCTCGTGGACATGCTGATGCGGCGGATGCGGTACCTGCCCCGGCGGCAGAGTGCTGATGTGAAGAGCAATTGGGCAGCCCGTCTGTGTCCTTCCACGGAACACATCGCGCGTCTCCATCCCGTTTTTCGCATTCGTCTTTACTGGAATACTGTCGAAGGCATAGCACTTCGAAGGTAAGACTGCGGTGTCCGCCTGGGCGCCCGCTACCATCAATGCCGGCAAAAGAAAACCTAGATCCCTGCGCGAGTAATTCACAATTCCTCCTCTTCGCGTGCCTCAGTCAGTAACAGAATAAGCTTACCCTTAAAGGTAGGCGCCGCATGGCCCAGGTGAAGGCAACTCCGAAAACATACGATGTCGTGATAGTCGGCTCGGGCGCCGGGGGCGGGGTCGCTGCTCAAGTACTCGCAAATGCCGGCGCGAAGATCTGCATGTTGGAAGCCGGCGATTGGTTCGATTGCACCAAGCAGTCGACGATGTTCGAGTGGCCCTACAACGCTCCGCACCGCGGCGCAGCAACGCCGGAGAAGCCCCTGGGATACTTCGATGCCACGGCTTTGGGCGGTTGGGAAGTTCCAGGCGAGCCGTACATCAACGCGCCCGGCTCCCAGTGGATGTGGTGGCGCGCGCGCATGCTGGGCGGCCGCACGAACCACTATGGCCGTATTTCACTGCGGATGGGCCCTTACGACTTCAAGCCGCACAGTCGCGACGGCAAGGGTTTCGATTGGCCCATCAGTTATGAAGATCTCGCGCCGTATTACGACAAAGCCGAAGAATTGATCGGCGTCTTTGGATCGCAGGAAGGAATCGAGAACGCGCCGGACGGCAAGTTTCAGCCGCCTCCCGCGCCTCGCTGCCACGAGAAGAATTATCAAGGCGGCATCGGACGAGTTGAAGATTCCCTGCATCCCGTCGCGATTGGCTATTCTCACGCGTCCTCTGAACGGCCGCCCCGCCTGCCATTACTGCGCGCAATGCGGACGCTCCTGCGGCGTGAATGCGAATTTCAACTCGCCCGGCGTCCACATATTCCCGGCGATGAAAACCGGCAATCTCGAAGTCCGCACCAATGCCATGGCGCGCGAGGTTCTGCTTGGGCCGGACGGATTAGCGCGCGGCGTTTCTTACGTCGACAAAAAAACGCGCAACGACATAGAGGTTCGCGCGAAAATCGTCGTGCTTGCGGCCAGCTGCTGCGAGACCGCTCGCATCATGCTCAACTCGAAGAGCAGTCAGTTTCCGAACGGAATCGCAAACTCATCGGGTCTGATCGGCCGCTACGTGATGGATACGGTCGGCTCCTCCGTCAGCGGATTTTTACCCATCATGCAGGATCTTCCGCCGCGCAACGAAGACGGCGTGGGCGGCATGCACCTCTACATGCCTTGGTGGTTGTACAAGCAGCAGAAAGCTGGAAGGCTTCCTTTCGCGCGCGGCTATCACATTGAGATCGGCGGCGGGCGGCAAGTGCCGGGCGTGGGTGCCTTAGGCGGCTATGCCGAGCGCTGGCTGGGCGGCGGATACGGCGTCGAATTGAAGCGCAATCTTCGCAAGTTATATGGATGCGATGTTCATTTCGCCGGTCGAGGTGAGATGATCCCAAACGAGGACAGTTATTGCGAAATAGATCCCAATGTCGTCGACCAGTGGGGCATACCCGTCTTGCGTTTCCATTTCAAGTGGAGTCAGGACGAATTACTCCAGGCCAGGCACATGCAAGAGACATTCAAGGAAATCATCGAGACCGCGGGTGGCGTCGTCACTCATAGCTCGGGGTCGGAGAGTGACTGGGGGATCGAACACGGCGGCCAAGTCAAGCACGAAGTGGGCGCGACCAAAATGGGCGCCGATCCCAAAACGTCGGTGTTGAACCAGTATTGCCAGGCTTGGGATGTCAAGAATCTGTTCGTTACCGACGGGGCGCCCTTCGTCAGCAATGCTGACAAGAATCCGACTCTGACGATTTCAGCACTCGGATGGCGGACGTCGGAATACATTGCGGATCAAGTAAAGAAACTGAACGTGAAGGTCTAGGAGGAGATGTAAAGATGAACCGTCGAGAATTTAACCGGCTGGGCGCGATCGGTGCGCTCACTCTTGCCGCACCCATGACGCATGCCGAGACCTTCGATTACGACTGGAAACTCGGCATCATCACCGATGAAGTCGATTCCGATCTCAGCCGCGTGCTCAGCAGCTTTCTATCCGAAGTACCAATTGCATTGGGCTGAAATCAGAAATGTGAAGTTGGATGGAAAGAGCCGCTACGTCTATCAAAGCGCTACGCCCGATCAGTTAAAGCAGATCAGGCATCAACTCGATGATGCTGGCGTGAAGTTATCCGTTCTCGACACCGCCGTCTACAAGATCGCGCTCCCAGGAACCACGCCGCTGGGACACAATCCGAGCGACCTCAATCCCGCGCACGGAGAATATGACAAGCAATTGGACGACCTGAAACGCGCTGCCGACGCGGCTCACGCCTTAGGCACGGAAAAGGTCCGGATCTTTACGTTTAGGCGCGTTGAGGACCCCGACGCCATATTTCAACGAATCGTCGGCGATCTTCACAAAGCGATCGACGTAGCCAAAGAGAGAGACATAACTCTGTTGGTAGAGAACGACTTCGAAGTCAACGTCGCCACGGGCGGCGAGACCGCTCGGCTCTTCAAGGCTATCCCCGATCGCCGCGTAATGCTTAACTGGGACCCCGGCAACTGTTACCTAGCCGGCGAGGAGCCGTTCCCAAAGGCTTGGGACCAGATCGATCATAATCGCATCGGTCACCTTCATCTGAAAGACGCCTCCGGTAAGGCCTGGAAGCCCATCGGCAGCGGCAATATCGATTTTGTCGGCCAGTTTAAAGCCTTAAAGGCGATGAATTACTCCGGGACCATGTCGCTCGAAACACACTACCGGAATGCACAGAAAGATCCATACAGTTCGAGTGTCGAGTCGATGGACGGACTGGTTCGGGTGCTTAAAGAGGTGTAATTTCTATCGTCCGCCAAGGCTCTAATGAACGGGTCTATGATCAAGACGAGGGAGGCATTATGGCTGCAGATACTTTAGAACAACCGGCGCGCCGCACATTTCTGAAGACCGGCGCATTGGCGGCTGCGGGTTTCGCGAGCGCGACCGCGGCTTCGGCCAAGAGAGTTGTCGGGGCAAACGATCGAATCCGCATAGCAGTAGTGGGCGTACGAGGCCGCGGATGGGATCACGTGAAAGGCTATAAGCCGATCCCCAACGTCGAGATTGCCTATTTTTGCGATATCGACGAGAACGTTCTTCAACAGCGGCTTGCCGACGCCGAGAAGATGGAGATACCGAAGCCTCAGACCCAGGTAGACATCCGAAAGCTGCTCGAAGACAAGAACGTCGATGCCGTTTCCATCGCGACCCCGAACCACTGGCATTCGCTCATCGGAATCTGGGCTGCGCAAGCCGGGAAGGACATCTACATTGAAAAACCTTGCTCGCACAATTGGTGGGAGGGCCGCCAGCTAGTCCGTGCAGTCGATAAATACAAAGTAATCTGCGAACACGGCAGCCAGTGCCGCTCGAGCGCCGCGATTTTGGAAGCCATGCAGCAAATGCAGTCGGGCCTTATCGGGAATATCTACATGGCGCGCGGCCTCTGCTACAAGTGGCGCGACACCATCGGCCATGCACCGCAAGAGCCCGTCCCGCCCGGCGTTCACTACGACCTCTGGACCGGTCCGGCCCCCATGAAGCCGTTCACGAAAAATCGTTTTCACTACAACTGGCACTGGATCTGGGACACGGGGAACGGCGATCTTGGGAAACCAGGGCATCCATGAATTAGATCTCGCGCGCTGGGGCCTGGGCGTCACGTTGCCCACGAAAATAACCGCGATGGGCGGTCACTTCCTCTTTGACGACGACCAGCAGACGCCCAATATGCTGACCGTTGCCTATGAGTTCAGAACGCCTGAGGGCAAAACCAAAATGATGAACTTCGAGGTTCGCGGCTGGATGACGAATCACGAAGCTGGAATCGGTACTCACGAGTTCTCAGGTGGTGGCGTCCCTGACGCCGGGCTAAAAGCCGCAGCCACTCCCTCCGATCGACCGAAGAAATCTCTAGGCCCCGTCTCCGGCAAGCCGGGGACAATTGGCAATCTGTTCTATGGATCGAAAGGCTACTTGGCGATTTCCAGCTACGATGCCTATAAATCGTTCATCGGCCCATCCAATGAGCCCGGTCCTGAAAAACACGCGCCCGTCAGGAACGAGCATTTCGTGAACTTCATTGAATGTATGCGGAGCCGCAAAACACAGGATATACACGCTCCCATCCGCGAAGGATATCTTTCCAGCACGCTCATCCATTTGGCGAACGCTTCATACCGGCTGGGCCGCACCATCAACTTCGATCCGGAGACCGAATCCGTCATTAACGACGCCGAAGCGACCAGACTCCTGAAAGGCACTTACCGCGCGCCGTACATCGTTCCCGAGAAGGTCTGAAAAGACCTTCACACTTTGTCGCCAAACTGAGGGCGAGCGTTTAGCTGAAACTTCGCGATTGCTTTCACCGTCTTAGGCAGCGGAGACCGAGAGTAATCATCGGAAAGGGGACTGCCAGTCGCGGCGGTTTGGCTGTCCTGTGAGGAGATGATGCACACCAGATTAGCCCGAACGGCTTTTGCTGCCATGGCGATGTCAGCGATTTTGGCCGCTGCCGGGAAGCCCCGCGTCTTCATCACGGAAAGTTCAGCACCGCAGGTTTCCGCTGACGGTTCAGTTGGTGAAGCCAAAGGCTCGCTTGCGTTTACAGGCGGCACGAGCCCTCAGAATGTTGAAGTCATGAAGGCGTTCTCTCGAGATTGTCACAACGTTATAGTGACTGCAAACCGGGACAAAGCAGACTACATCGTCCGTTTGGATCACGAGGCAATCAACCCCACAACGCCCTTCGTGCACGGAAACAAAGTTGCAGTGTTCAACAAGAACGAAGACCTTATATACAGCAACTCCAGTCGACTCCTCAGCAGCGCCGTCAGAGGCGCTTGTACCGCAATTACTGAGCGAAAACCAGAGCCTTAAGAATTACTTCTCCCTCGCCCGATCCGTGAAAATATAAAACGCCTTATCCATTTCAAAAGTCTTCACGATGTTCTGGTCGAGAGTCGCCAAATACACTGAGCGACGGGTCGCCTGCGACATGAGCAGGCGGTCGAAGTAACAGCGAGTAACCGGGCATCATAGCTGTGTGAAGGTCTCGAGCTCTTCCTCCGAGCTGTTGAATAGAAGAGAATCCGGGATACTTCCGACTTGATCCTTTAGAAACCCAAAAGGAAACTTGCCCTCAGAAATAGGCACAATCTGCGCGACGAGCACGCCGTTTCGCTTGAGAAACACCAGTTCTCCTCGCTCGGCGGCCTCGACTAGCCGAGAGAGCTTGGTCTTTGCTTCAAGCATGTTCGCTTCAATCATAAAGCAATCTTAGCTAGGAATATTAGCTAAGTCAATGCTGGCAGCCCGCTCGAATTGGGAAAGGCTTTCCTGGATGCACATCCAGCGCTGATAATGGAGCCGATGAAACTCCTTTCAAACCCGCGCTTCCTTGCGATTTATTCTGGATTGCTCACCGCCACCTTTGTGATAGTCGTCCTATGTGGGGCCGCGAAACTGAACAACCCAAACCTCGGAATCATTACAGCCGGTCGCATTAACATTGTGGAGCCTGACGGCACCGTCCGGCTGACAATTTCCAACCGGGCTGATTTCCCTGGGGCTTGGAATCGGAAGAAAGAATATCCCCGCCCGGATCGCCGGGATGCAGCGGGCATGTTGTTCATGAGCGAGGAAGGGACTGAACAAGGCGGCCTAATCTGGGGAGCGCACCAGTCTCCTGACGACTCCATCGAAAACCACGGTCATCTTAGCTTTGATGAATACGAGGAGAATCAAATTTTTGCCGTAGACGCGGGTCAGGAGGGAAAGGACAAGTTTTCGCGCATCGTTATCACCGACCAAGGCAACTACCCGATTGAAGAAAAAAGAAGTGCCAACCAGGAAATCATGAAGTTGCCGCCAGAGGAGCGGGATGCCGCATGGAGAAAGTTCTTCGCAACTCACCGCCATGACGTAAAGCGGTTGGTTATCGGTCGTTCGTCCGATGGATCTGTTGGCATCGACCTTCGCGACCAGGACGGCAAGCCGCGCATTGCGTTGGTTGTCCGTTCGGATGGCCACCCGGTTCTCCAATTCCTGAGCGCCGAAGGTAAAGTCGTGAAGACGTTGTCCGAAGCGAGTAGTGAACAATGAGCCTCCAGTTGAAATTCAACGGAACAAATCGGCGAAGTCTGGCGTTTTAGTTTGTGAGTCCCATATAATGGGATCAACAAATATGGCCGCCACTTCACCGGATCAGGAATGGAAAAAAGGAAGCGCTGAGCTTCTCGTCTTATCGTTGCTCGAAGATCAGCCTCGGCACGGGTACGACATCTCAAAACTCATCCAGATCCGATCGGGAGGCGTTTTACGATTTCACGTCACCTCCCTGTATCCGCTGCTGTACCGGCTGGAGGATCGGGGCTGGATCGATAGCCGATGGGTGGAGAAGCCGGAGCAGCGAAGAAGGCGTTACTACAGTCTGAAGCCGGAAGGTCGAAAAGTGCTTCGCTCGCAACGCAAGAGCTGGAAGGAGTTCGTGGCTGCCATAGGTCGAGTGACAGGAGTTGAACATGCGTGATTGGAAGAGGATTGTGCGAGATCGTCTCGCATCGCTGCGTCTGGAGGGTACTGCCGAGGGAGAACTCACGGAGGAGCTCGCGCAGGATCTTGAAGATCGCTATCGCGAATACCGTAGCGGCGGAGCCACTGAAGAAGAGGCCTATCAGAAGTCCATCGCGGAGTTGGGCGACATGCATCCGCTGCAGGCAAACTCGGGAAGGACCCAGCACATGGCGAAATACGATGCAGTGCCGCTCGGCGATGCAAGACCAGGCAATTTCATGCCGGGTAATTTCATGGAGGCCCTTTGGAGGGATCTTCGTTACACCGTCCGCACCATGCGGAAGAGTCCGCTGTTCGTTCTGTTCGTGGTCCTGACACTGGCGTTGGGTATTGGCGCGAACACCACCGTCTTCACCGTAATCAACACCCTGATTCTGAACTCATTGCCCGTCCCGGATTCATCAGGCTTGGTGGCGCTTGGCGCTGCTAAAGCGGAGAGCACGTCCAAGTCGACCGCTCTCTTGCCGATCTCCTACGCGGATCTGAAGGACTATCAAGCCAGGAACGGGGCGTTCCGCTCGCTGGCCGGCTACACATCTCCGCACCCTATCACCTGGCAGTCGGATTCCGCTTCGCAGGGGATGTTCAGCGAGCTGGTGACGGGCAATTATTTCGCGACGTTGGGCCTCAAGCCCGTCCGCGGACGCTTCTTTTCGCCGGAAGACGACAGCGCTCCTGGCGCCCACCCCATTGCGGTCATGAACTACGGCACTTGGCAGGCGCGATTTGGCGGTGCGGCTGACATCATTGGCAAAACGCTGCGGCTCAATAACGTCGTATTTACGGTTATCGGCATCGCTCCACCCCAATTCATTGGAGTGAATGCAATGTTCGGCCCTGACTTGTGGATACCGGCCGCCATGGCGGAACAGTTGTTGCCGAATGAGATGCGGAATGCGTTCAGTGATCGCAGCAAAGCGGTTTTCCTGGGAGTGGGGCGATTTAAGCCAGGAGTCACTCGGGCGCAGGCGCAAGCTAATGCCGCCACCATCGCGATGGATCTGGCTCGCGAATATCCTGCAACCAATGAGGGCCGCACGGTAACCGTTCGGCCAATCCGTGAGGTCCTGTTTGCCAGCAACAGCAGCACCTCCACGCCGATTCTGTTCGCCAGCGCCGGACTGTTGATCGTTGTGGCGATCGTTTTGTTAATAGCGTGCTCGAATGTAGCGAACCTGCTGCTTGCGCGCTCAGCGAGCCGTCAACAGGAAATGGCCGTCCGCTTGGCGATGGGAGCAAGCCGCCCAAGACTGGTACGTCAACTGCTCACAGAGAGCGTGTTCCTCGGCTTCCTCAGCGGCGCGGTGGGATTGTTCATCGCTTATGCGGGTCTGCAGCTCTTGTTCGGAGCCTTGCCATCATCCGCAAATTTCGTGGCGCCAAGGCTCGATGCAACCGTATTTGTTTTTGCCCTTCTGATCTCTTTGGCGACGGGCTTCTTGTTCGGCATCATCCCCGCTTTCAAGGCTTCACGCGCGAGTGTTGCGGAAGCGCTGAAGGAAGAGGCTCGCACCACAGGCCGAAGCCAGAAGAAGGTTACATTGGCAAACGCTCTGCTGGTGGGTCAGGTAGCGTTTTCGTTTCTCTTGCTGGTGACGGCAACCCTGTTCTTGCGAAGCATCGGGCGAGCGTACAATATCGACCCGGGGTTCCAGACTGCGCATCTCGCCGTCTTCATGACCAATCCGACGCAGGCCGGATACGGAAAGCCGCAAGCCAAAGCATTCTCTAAGGATGTCCGCGAACGCGTGACCAGGATTCCAGGCGTCGAATCTGTCTCGTGGGCATCGAACCTGCCGCTCTGGGCAAGCAGCGTGAATGGATTACAGGTGGAAGGGCGGCAAAAACGCTCGCAAGCAGACAAGATTACAACGATCATCAACACTGTGGACCGCAACTATTTCGAGACCGCGGGCGTGGCGATCGACAGCGGGCGCGAGTTTACGAATCTTGACCAGGAGACCTCGACCCCGGTAGCCATCGTCAATGAAAAGATGGCGCACGATTATTGGCCGCGCGGAGACGCGCTAGGCAAACGCATTCAGTTGCCGGGCGAGAAACAGATGCGGCAGATCGTAGGGATTGCCAGAACCGCCAATTATTCTAATTGGGCCGAGCCGCCGCAACTGTGCGTTTATGCTCCGCTGGAGCAGAACTTTTCGGATGTGATGACGTTGTATGTGCGCACGAAGGGAGACCCGCAACAGATCCTGACTGCCGTCCAACGCGAACTGCACGCGGCCGCGCCGCAAGTCCTGGTGAGCACGCGTACAGGGCGCCAGATCATCGAGGGAGGCTTATTTTTTGCGCGAACGGGCGTGGCGCTGCTGAGCGTATTCGGACTGCTCGCGCTGGGCTTGGCAAGCATCGGCTTATACGGCATTCTGGCGTATTCCGTGACTCAGCGAAGACGAGAGATCGGGTTGCGCATGGCATTGGGCGCGGCCCGGGCAAATGTGCTTCGGCTGATTCTGAAGCAAGGCATGTCGCTCGTCGTGACAGGCGTTCTGATTGGCTTTGTGGCCGCGCTGCTTGTCGGTCGCCTCCTCAGCAGGATGCTCTATGGCGTAAGTGCAAGCGATCCGATCAGCGTAGCGGGAGCAGCAGTGATCTTATTGAGCATCGCGCTATTGGCATGTTACCTGCCGGCCCACGGAGCGAGCCGCGTCGATCCATTGGTGGCCTTGCGCGAAGGATGACCCGGAACGGAAACGTCTATTCGGTTCGACCATCATGCAACAAACGCACACGCCACAGCCTCCATCGTCTCGAACGCCCCGCCATCCTCTGTGGCTTCTCGCGGGGTTCTGGTTTTGTGTCGCTATCTCCATCGCCGTCGTCGTCCGGAGACTCAACGCGCTGATCCGTCCCTCGCGCAGTGAGCCTCCACAGATGGCATCGATCGACGCCGTCTTCTCGTCGCACGCGGTGCTGACCGCGATGCACATCATCCCGGCGGCCATCTTCGTGCTTCTCGCCGTCGGCGTCCTGCTGCGCCGCACTGGCAGCGAATGGCTGGAGCGGCTCTTCTTTCCCTTCGGCGCCATCACCGGCGCGACCGCGTACGCGATGAGCTTCTACGCAATCGGCGGCTGGATCGAGCGCTCCGCGGTCCTTGTCTTCAACACCTGGTTCCTTTTTTCACTGGGCCGTGCCTATTGGTTGCGCCTCCGAGGCGACGCCGCACGAAAGCGGGACTGGATGACCCGCGCGGTGGGTATCCTGCTGGGTATCGCAACCACTCGCCCCGTCATGGGAGTGTTCTTCGCCACGAGTGCCCGCACCCATCTTGCCCCGAACCAGTTCTTCGGGATCGCGTTCTGGATTGGTTTCTCTATCAACGTGGCGGTAATCGAGCTTTGGTTACACTCCGAACGCCGCGCACAACTCCATCCCAGGGGTTCTCGCATTGCACACGAATCTGCGAGCAGGAACGCAGACGGCGCATATGAGCTGAAGCGGCCGCTGAGTCGAGAAGAGGCGCACGACCGGCACGCCTGACAACCGCTGAGCGAGAACAGGGATTTGTGGAGTTCACTGCGGCCTGAGGCGTCCTGCCAAAGGGAGATAGAATTCACTCGAA
>CAWFWH010000058.1:0-23339 GCA_963819405.1 uncultured Acidobacteriaceae bacterium
CTCATGTGATTGCGACCTGAATACCTGCTGTCCAGAATGTGCGCTCATTTAGCGGGGCACCTCACCCGCAAAGGACTACGATAATGTGGAGTGCTTGCACAGAGGTCTGCATAGCTAAATGAGCGCGGAAGTGTGGATCGGTGTGGCGACGATAGCGGCCATCATATTAGGGCCGGTCTTAGCCCTTCAAATTCAACGAAAGCTCGACCAAGAACGTGAGACCAAGAATAGAAAGCTCGGAATATTTAGGACGTTGATGTCCTATCGCGCGACGAGATTGGCGCCACTGTTTGTGCAGGCGCTGAACCTGATCGATATAGAGTTTACTGAGCGATCCGAAAAACCTGTCCGAGATGCTTGGAAGGAGCTACAAGATCATTACAGCGATTGGGGCAGGAAGGCGCCGGAACGGAGGAAATTGGACGACAAGACCGACTCGGGCGCGCTGATGAACTTCTTGCGGGATTGCTTGTTGAAATGGGCGCTCGGTTGGGCTACCAGTTCGACAGGGTTTATGTAAAGAAGGGAGTTTACTATCCAGAGGGACTCGGCGATATGGAGCAGGAACAACACGCCCTGAGAAAACGTCTACTCAGCTTGCTCGCGGGACAGGCTAAACTTCCAGTCGCAATTTTCGAAGAAAAATTCCCACCGATGTCCGTTTCACCAACACTTCCAGTCGATAGCGGTGGACACGACGATTGAGGAGTCACCGCAGAGGCGCCTTTTTCATCAACTTCACCGCGATACCGGCGCCGGGGCGACCCACAAGCGCCATCGTCCCTTGAATCACATTGCCGCTTGCGGGGGCATTAAGCTCCAGGTCAAAATCACCCTCGAGTCCGAGCACGTTAGGAACATCCGGCAAGAAATTACTCACCTGAACGCGGTGCCAAGCGTTTCGTTCCGAACAGTGTACGTGCCGACATAGGTGTATCCTGTGTCGCCACCAAGAACTTTTCCGTCTATAAACACGACCACCCCGCCGCCGTTGCCTTGTATACCGACGTACTGTACGGCCCACAAGCCTTCAATCATCGTTTGCTCTGCATTGGGTCGTCAGTATATCAGCGTTCACGAATCGCCGAAGCTCGTCATATCGTCACTTGAACGTATCACGCGCAAACCGCAGATGTGCGTCAGTTTTGCTTCGACACAGATCCCCTAGAGGCGCAGTTGTTCAGGATTGCTAGCGGAATGTCGATGCTGCTCAACTGAATACCGGCCAGGGGATGCGGGCGGGCGCTGGGCGGAGCGAGAATGACATGTGCGGACGGATTTTGGCGGCCTGTGGCCTGAATCGTCACTCAGCTCGCAAATATGGCAGACACTGATTTACGCTTGCTTCCAGGCTCTGTTCGGTGTTGAGCGTCAGCTTAGGGTAATTGATATTTTCAAAGCTGGCTTTTAGTTTGAGATACAAATCGAAATTGCGATTCTTGGTGTGTGGGGGCCTGCAGTGAGTCTGTATTTCGCCGTCTCATCCGAGCACATCGTATGGATGAGTTTGAACCGGCACCCCGCCTCTGTTGCCCACTGCGCAACTCGATCGACTTGATAGCGGAATGCGAAGGAACGCCCATCGATGAAGACGAAGGGCGGCGCGGGACGTCTGCGGCCACTCCTAAGACCGTGTGGGATGCGCGTAATGTCAGACTTACACCCCCTTCTTTCTTGTCTCCAGCCGCAGCAGAACAGACCGGCAAAGCCGGTGGCGAGGAGGAGCCAGGTGGACGGTTCCGGTACACACGACGTGCCATTTGAGCTGCAACCGCTGGTGATCGGAGGATTCTTGTTCTATTCACTGGGGCGGCCGTGTTATATTGCGCGATCCCGTTCGGCGCCATCTCCCCCACGGACCCTGCGTGTAAGGTAGGGCTCGGCTGTAGAGCGTTGAAGCGCCCAATCCCTACATCGCTGGGGTTTCCTTGCCGGTCGGTGTCGCGATCGGAATAGAGGCGCACTGTGCTTCGGACAACCCCGTTAATGACCTCGTCAAAAAATACGAGGCGGTCTGACTGCGCCTCACATTCCCTTGCCCTCGGATTACAACCGGTGATGTTCACCCAGCCGTTATCAACCATATCCCCCGCCGGCAGCGCCCAGATCGGGGGCTGGATACCTTCGCCAGCGGGCGCGGCAAACAAGTCAAGGGTGATTGGCATGTTATTCCATTTGGCAATGGGGGCGACTGCGCTCTCATCTATACTCAGGGTGATTTTATCCGCGTTATTTACCGGTAAGCCGGGTTTAATGGGGTCCGCGCTGGTAACCCCCGTTCCCAACACCAGAACGATAAGCAGCGGGAAACCCAGAATCAAACGAGACTTCATTGTGAACCTCCTTGCGTTGGGAGGCTTCAGTCGGTGCTATCCGAACCAGGATTTCCATTTCGGCCTCCTGGACGCCTGATTAGTATACACCCGAACAGCTCTGCTGCGACAACCATCCTTCGTTTACTTTCTTTCCGATAGTAAAGGAGAGCGCGGCTAACTAGTTGCCCTTGCGAATTGATGCAAGATGCGGACGCGCTGTGGGCTGAATCGTCACTGAGCCCGCAAATATAGCAGACACTGATTTATGCTTGCTTCCAGACTCTGTTCGGTGTTGAGCGTCAGCTTGGGGTAGTTGATATTTTCGAAGCGGGCTTTTAATGTTGAGCCACGAGTCGAAATTGCGATTCTTGGCTGGGTGGGGGCCGGCCGTGAGTCTGTGTTTCGCCGTCTCATCCGAGCAGATCGTATGGATGAGTTTGAGCCGGCACCGCGCCTCTGTTGCCCACTTCGCAACTCGGTCGAGTTGATAGCGGAATGCGAAAGGACGCCCATCGATGAAGATGAAGGGCGGCGCGGGACGTCTGCCAAGAAGATAAGCGGCGGCCTGTAGAAGTACCTCCATACAGAAATCATCCTGCTCCTGGGAGTACTCATCCAAGCTTCGGGAAACAGTGCGGCGCGGATGCTGTCTTTGTCTAACACGACGCCGCTCGATTCGGCAGCAAGGGCTCTGGAGATGGTGCTTTTCCCGGTTCCAGGCAGACCCGCCATGATCACGATGCTGGGGCTAGAGCGACTTGAGCCATTGGTGAACGCGCTCCTTATCAAGCGAGTTGAAGAGCAGAGAGCCGGGCACGACAGCATCTGCTCCTGCATCCCGGAGTTCGGGAACCTATGCTCCCGGATGCCGCCGTCGGCGTACAGTTGGACTTGTGGATGCTGATTGATCAGGTTGCGGATCGCAGAGAGCCGTTGACAGGCTTCCGGCGGGTGGTTCAAAGCCGAAATACGGACCAACCACGCCGCCAGCGCTCGGTCTCCATAGTCGGCTCCCAAATACCTGCCTCACAATGTTCAGCGCGGGAGCCCTGGCGTGAGTTGCCCTCGGTGTCTATTGGATCGTTGCCAGTACTGCCTTACTCACTTTTGCGACCACATGCACCTGCGGATCCACCACCTCCGCCACATCGTACCGGATTGAGGTCCCCAGGACGACGTTCGATTCATTCGGCGACAGCTTATAGTCGCGTTCCAGCCAACGCGCCAGTTCGGTCGTGGCCTGTTGTAACGCGTCCTTCAGCGAACCGGCGATGCCGGAAGCCATCAGATATTCATCGTTCTCGAACCGCGGCCCTCGCGTGCTCTTCCCCTTAATCAGATCCACCGTGAACTCCAGGTCCATCGAAGTCTCCAGCGCATCTCCGTTCAATTCGCCATCGCCTTCCAGCGCGTGTCCATCGCCGACAAACAATAGCGCGCCCTCCTGGAAAACCGGCAGGTACACCGTCACGCCTTCCCGCAATCCGTTGTAGTCCATGTTGCCGCCCCACGGTCCAAGCCAGCCCGAACGAAAAGACTGATTCGCCGGCGGCGCTACACCGACGCAACCCAACATGGGCTGCAATTTCACCTTGAAATTTTTCAGCCGGTCAGTCGGTTTCGCAGCCCGCCCAGGCCCGCCTCCCGATCGAGCTTCCATTCGCTGCTGAATTTTTCGTCGAATTTCGCGTCGCGATAGTAGTCAGGCTCGACCGCGCTCGGCACAATGCGATCGCCACTTCCCGCCGAATCCCGATTCAGCCGAATGCGGTGGAACTTGATCGCCAGCGTGTCTCCCGGCATCGCGCCTTCCACGAAGAACGGGCCCGCTTCGGGGTTGCCGCCCAGCGATCGCCGCACTCCTTTGGCGTCGCGGCCGCCGGCGTCTACGGTTGCCGTCTGAATCGTGTCGCCTGAATTAATGTGCAGCGCCGGCGCGATGGCCCCCGAAAAAACGCGGTGGAATGTCGTGGCCTCAAACACATGTGTCTTCGGCGCGGCATGGACCACCTGCACGCGATGCGCCTTCCACCCAAATTCCTCTTCGCCCTGCTTCCCCGTACCTGTGATATCGTCGCCCTGCACCCGCCCTTCGAACGTGCCCCATTCCTTGCCATCCGGACGCTTAGCAGTGATCCGCACATGGTCGCCTTCGATAGTTCCGGCAAGTTTCAGCTCGTTGAGGGTACCGGTCAGGTTGGTCCCCTCAGCCTTCAGCTCCACGCGTGCGGCTGCCGCGTCCTGTCCGAATCGAATGAGGTGCAGATTCCATTGGCCGGTTAAATCGGCCGCCGAGGCGAACAAGGGAAGAAACAGCAATAGCATTGCTCTAGTCATGTAGCCTTATACGTTCCGGCGTGCAGATCAGTTCCGCCTACCAGAGCAGCTTCAATCCGAACTGAATCTGGCGGGAAGTAGTCGCCGTGCTTGTAATAAGGCCAGCGGTGGGCGAAACTCCCGTTGGCGTGAACACGATCGCATTCGGCGTATTGAAATTGGCGCTGTTCAGAACGTTAAACAACTCAGCCCGAAACTGTAATTCGTTCGCTCGCTCAATCGCTTATCCTTCAAGAAAGACAGATCCCAAGTTGCGAGACCCGGTCCGATGAGAGTATCTCTGCCCAGGTTTCCATAAAAGCCGCTATTGTTGGGAGGCGCCAGAAAGGCGGCAGGATTGAACCATTGCGACGGGTTCCCCAGGATAACCGGGCCGGCAAAACCCGGATTGACAAACGGGCGAACTGGATTACGCGTGTCGCCGTTGTTTGACGGATTATAGCTGAGCTGCGGAGTGAATGGAAAGCCGCCCTGCAGCGTCACAATCGAATTTACATTCCAGCCACTTACCAAAGTATTTGCAAGACCGGTCATGTTGTGCGCGAACCGGGCCCCGCGGCCGAACGGCAGCGCATACACCGCACTAATCACAGCCACATTTCTGACGTCGAAGTTTGCGAGTCCGCGATCGGCGCGCAGGTTGAATGGATTCGAGGCGAGCGCCGGCTCTCCACCGGATGTCGTCGCGTTTAGCGAGTCGCCATCGTCGATCGTCTTCGACCAGGTGTACACGCCTCGCAACGCGAAACCTCCGCTGAAACGGTGATTGATATCTACGTCCAACGCATTGTAAGAACTATCGCCTTCCGAAAAGTAAGTCCACGTGTTAGCGATCGAAGGATTGGCGCGAGTCGCAGTAGGCACATAGTAAGTTCCCGCCGGAACAGGAGTACCTGACAGTCCAGCAGGAAAGTTACTCGGGTAAGTGGCCGGACATGGTGAGGCCGGGCAGACTACAGGAAATGGTTCATTTGCATCGATGCCAATAATCTCGTGGTATCCATGCGAGCCCACGTATCCAAGCGTCAGAGCTGTGTTTGCTGTCAGCTCCTGTTGCACCTTTAGAGACCAGGAGACAAGCGTCGGCGTTTGTAAATCCGGCTGCACGCCGCCAGGAACCAGCTTTGCAGTAGCAGGTATGACGCCGCTCGTAATCACCGGAAGTGTCGACACCTGGACATTGGGCAGGCTGTAAGTCGGATTGAACGGCGCATTTTGATCGGTCCGATAGCCCAGCGCATCCTGCAGATCGTTATAGATTCCGAATCCCGCGTTAATCACTGTCTTCTTCGCGCCAGTAAACGGGCTCCACGCCAAGCCCACCCGCGGCTCCGGCAAAAACTTCGCATGATTTACTGTGAACACCGAGTCCCCCACTCGCGGTTGGTTGGAGATCACGCCGTTCGGATAGGTATAGTTCGCCGCGCGCCCCCGGCCTTCATTCCATCCCGAGCTCGACTCGCCACGAAACCCAAGCGATACGCTCAATCTTGATCCGACGCGAATCATGTCTTCGGCATACCAGGCACCAAACCATGAGCGCCAATTCATTGCTGTTGGTGCAGGATCGTATAACAAAGAACTCGCGACTCCCTGCAGCACAGTCTGCAGACTGGTGAAAGTAGCCTGCCCGTATTGGCTCAGTGCCAGCGTTTCATTCGACTGAAACCGCTGCAGCCACGCTCCTACTGTGAACTGGTGACGCCCTCGGGTCAGGGATACCCGATCTTCGTAAGTAAACAGATTCCGCGCAACCCGCAGATTGCTGCCGTTGTTGCTTCCCGCCAAACCGAGTTGCGCGGTCGGATTGGATGCCGCACTGCCGCCCACCACGATTGCGCCAACCGGATCGCCCGCCAGGAAGCCGCGGAGCGAAGTCGCAGGTGTACCTGGAGTCGGTTCGCCGGTAAAAAAATACGCTGCTCGCGAATAGCCGATCGTCGCTTGATTCAACAGCGCCGGTGAGAAGACATGCGTCTCCGCCAGGCTGGCGACCTGCTCGCGCAGACTCTCCACATCCGTGCTGTAGAGGTTTGTGCTGGTGGGCGTGAAATCAGCGCTATCGTCGATTGTGTAAACCGCCTTCAGCGTGTCTTTTCCTGAGAAGGCGCGATCGATCCTTGCCGTTCCGAAATCGTCGCGGATCGTTTGCAGAGGATCATTGAACGCTTCAGAGATACCGCCGAAATCCGGCGCATTCGCGCTCGCGATGGGCCATGCCGAAACTAACGGTGATACCCCAACAAAAACCAGCCCGGATGCTGGACACGAACTGGGTGCCGGTGTCGCCAGTTTGCACGGCAAGAAACCGTTCCGCGCATTGTTGTCCGGCACCAAATCGACGCCGGTCTGATGAAGATGCTGCGTGAGCCCCTCAACGTTGACAAATCCGAAGGTCTTATCTTTCTGAAGAGGACCACCCAGGGCTCCGCCAAACTGATTGCGCTGAAAACCGGGAACAGAATCGCCATCGAAGAAGTTGCGCGCATCCAGATCGTTGTTTCTCAAAAATTCATACAACGAGCCGTGTACTTGGTTGCTTCCGCCCTGCGTCACGATCACCACCTGAGCGCCTGGCCGCTTTCCATACTCCGCGCCATATGTGTTGCGCAGGACGTTGAACTCGCGCACCGCGTCCACGCCAAGCAGTAGCTGACTCGTGCCGCCCGGTTGCATGTTGTTCTCGGCCGCGCCCGTGAATTCAATGCCGTTTAGAAGGAATAGGTTCTGCTGCGGACGATTCCCCGCGACCGCAAAGTTATTGCCCACAGTCGAATTCGATACGCCAATCCCGCCGGTCTTTGCAGATGTGAAATTAACCACGCCGGGGTTTAAGGTCAGCAGCTCGTCGTAGCTTCGTCCATTGAGCGGAAGGCCCCTGATCTGCTCCCCGCCCACCAAGCCAGAGATATCCGCCGTCGTCGTGTTGACGAACGGAGCATCTTCGCTCACAGAGATTTGCTGGCTCGCCTCGCCAACCTGGAGGCGGAAGTCTACCGTTGCGTCCTGCCCCACCACCAGGTGAATGCCGCTACGCACTTCTTCACGAAAGCCCTGCTTCGTCACGCGAATTTCGTAGCTCCCGGCCTCCAGCAAAGCTAGCTCGTAGCGACCGGCGGAATCTGTCACGGTCGTGCGCTCTGTACCCAAATCCGCGCTCTTCGCGATGACTTTTGCCGATGGAACACTCGCTCCGGTCTGGTCCGTTATCGTCCCCGACAACCCTGCTGGCGCTTGGCCCGAAAGCAAAAGGAGAGAAAGAACACCCAACAGCAATAGCCGCACCGCCGAATGGAGCATCTACTCCGCCATCAAACTTACCGGCCGCAAGATGCCGGACGGCAGCGGCCTGAGGTTTTGCATATCTTGCGGGGCAAAGCGGTTGCCATACCGAAGATTCAGAAGCTTGTAATCAGCAGGCGCGTGGCCCGACATCTCATTGATCGCGAGATTCCCTACCGTAATCTGCAGTTGATTTTGGCCGGCGTGAACGTAGGCAGTGATCTCTATCCGGTAGGGAGGATGCCAGATGACGCCCGCTCGTTTTCCATTTACAACGACGATGGCTGCTTCGCGAACGGGACTGTCGAGGAGCGCATGCATTCCCAGCGCTTCGCCAGGAGCCGGTTCAACGGGGATGCCAGCTCCGAAGTCCAGCGTGATCTTCGACGATTGCGCAAGGAAGGAGTTCGGAAGTTCAACGGTTTTCTCATACAGCGCTCGACCGGAATAGAAGCGAGTACTTTCGTCCTCCGTCCAAGATCGTAGATGAGGCATTGTCACGGTCTGTCCTGTCCCCAGAAAAGTCACCTTCCAGTCGGAGCTGAGATCGATATTGGCTACATGGGCCGCATGCTTGGCAAAGCTTTAGCCGGACTTGCGCCTGGCGTGGCGAACACGAGGATCTTCGATTCATAAGGCGCCAGCGTGAGAGAAAGATTAGTTCGCCCGTTTGCCGTCTGGCACTCGGCTGCTCTCGATTCGCCGCTAAATGGATCCCACCACTGAGGCTGAAGTCCTGAGATCCGTATCGACGCCGTCGTATCCACCGCGCGATTCGAAGCATTCGCGACGAAGTAGATGTCGCCGAACGTCAGCTTGCGATGAACAAAGCCGATCGACGGTGCGGCGGCCTCACCAGTTGCAAAGTCTGGCGGGAGTAGCTCGTTCAGCGCTCTCGCCACATCCTGATCCGACGGAACAAAGCGTGTATTCCTTGAACCGGTTTGAAAGATCTGCCGCGAGAGTTCATCGATGCCCGCCGTCTCCGACTTCTCTTCAAGTAGTCCGGCTCCCAGCGACGGTAGCGAGCGTGTTGCGATGATGAGCCCGCCGCCCTGTATATATGTTTGCAGGCGCTGCATGGTCGCCAAAGGGATTCGTTCGATACCGGGCAAGATCAAAAGCTTGTAAGGAATGCCTACTGCTGCGATTGCCCGATCATCGACAAAATCGAAATTGTATCCCCCATTCAACACTGCCGGTATCAGGACCGGTCCCAGAAGTTCATCCGTCATTTCATCCACCGCTACCTTGCCCGGCTGCAAGCGTGCCCACGCGTCGTCTGTGGGAAGGTAGATCGCGACGTCATTGGCAGGTTGGCCTTGCCGCAGAAGAAAACTGACGCGCTGCAGATAAGCGGTGATGTCTGGCATAACATCGAACCACGGATTGTGATCGTTCAGCGCGGCGGCGGCATAGAAGCACCAGCCGGGCTCGGGTTCAGAAGGCGGCGAATAGGGCCAGCCATGCCCAACCAGTTGATTGATCCCCTCAATAAAGTGACGATCTGCTTCTGCTTTCAAATCGAGCGGTGTGGCCCGGAAAGGAGGCGAGTGAAGCCATGTCCAGGTTTCGGTCGACGTGACCGGCCTGCCGTAAAGATGAGATGCGGAAGACGCCCATCGCGCTGCGCTGAACCGGCGCCAGGATGGACCATGCTCGCCTTCGGGCAGATCGACATACTGGTTGCTCGACAGAATCACAGGAGGCTCGCCGTAAGTCTGCGACCGAAAGAGCGTGTGATGTGCCTGCGCCCACTCGCGGATCGGTTTGAGATAGTTCTCTTCCGTCAGTTCCGTCAGAGTCTTGCCCCAATCGTGACGAATGGCCCGCGTGTTTGCTCCGATGTCACGCACCAACGCCGGCAAAAACGGCGTCAAATCGTAACCACGACGCTTTTTGAATTCCGCAAGAAAATCGTCCGTCCAGTCGGAACCGTAAACTTCCAGGCTGTCGCTGAACACCGCGTAAGGCGGATGATCGCCGAAGGCCTGAAGCAGTGGATCACCAACGAACGAGAGGTGATCTTCGATGGCGGCTCGGCTGTAGTGATTGAGCACGAACCCTTCGGCGCCGACCGCGCTTCGCTTCACCTGCTGACCGGTGCGGCTGGCGATAAAAAAATACAGGAGATCGCTCCCGCTGAGTCCAGGCGGAATCTCTATCCGGCCGTCATTAATCTTGCTCACCTGTTCACCGCCGATGAATGCGCCGATCAGCCTCTCGCCGTTCTCCATGGCGGGTAACGGGACACTATGCGCGCCCTCCGGAACGTTCACCTGTTCAACTCGCAATCTGGCCGCGGCCTCGCTGATCGGTGTGTGAGGGCCACCGTAGGGCCAACCGCTGCCGAGTGTGATGTCCACACGCAAGCCCAAATCTCTTGCCGTTGTGGCCGCGTCTTGGAGCGTTGCGAGAAACTCTGGCGACAGAAACGGAACAGTGTGTGCGGGCGCCTGCGCCTCATCGAGCTGCAGCGGATACACAGGCTGAATCTCGACACCGCCGATGGCCGCATCCTTCATGGCATGCAGCTCGCGATCCAATTCTGGCTTGGCGACGGCCGGACCGAACCACCACCACCGCATCAGAATGCGCGCGTCATCGGGCGGATGGAGAAAACCTTGCTTGAGCTGATCGACCCCGCCCGCGCCCTCACGACCAGCAACAGCGCTTATGACGCAAACTGATAACGCGAGAGCGACCGCGATGTGGAGTTTTCGCACCTTCAGCTAACATAGCGCTGCATGCCGAGCGATCTCAGGTCCCGATCCATGCGGCCTAATCATTGGTTTCTCTTCATAGCACTGCTCCTGCTCGGAAGTGATTTGTCGAACGCGCAGCCTGCAATGAACCAGCGGCGGCAAGCCGCTATGGACAAAGCTCTACTCGAAGTCACCATTCCGCAGCTCGAAAAACTGTACGCCACTCATAAATACACCGTCACGCAAGTCGTGCGATGGCACCTCGCGCGCATCGCAAAGTACAACGGCATCTATCGAGCAATCCAGAACGTGGATCAGGACGGCGCGCTCGCTGTAGCGGCTAGTGAGGATGCAGCCGCAAAAACGGGCGGCAGCAGGTTCCAACGCGGTCTCATGTGGGGCGTACCCATCGTCATCAAGGCCAACACCAGCGTCAAAGGAATGGTTACTACCGACGGCTGGCGAGGCTATATGATTCCTGGCCATGAGCTCATCGCTCCGCGCGATGCAACCGTAGTCGCGAAGCTACGCGCGGCAGGCGCCGTCATCATCGGCCAAACCAATATGCCCGATTTCGCCGCCAGCGACACTACCCGGAGCTCCGCCTTCGGCCGCACCGGTAATGCCTATGACGTTCGCTTCAGCCCTGGTGGTTCGTCTGGTGGAACCGTTACCGCCGTCACTTCCAACTTTGCGGTCCTGGGAACCGGAACAGATACCTCCAATTCCATCCGCATGCCCGCAGCCACCAGTGCGGTGATCGGCGTCCTGCCGACACGTGGTCTGGTCAGCATCGCGGGGATCGCGCCACTCGATTGGCTGCTCGACGATACAGGGCCCATCACACGCAATGTCACAGACGCCGCCATTGCACTCACCGCGATGGCCGGTGAAGACCCGCTGGATTTCCGCACCGCCGGATCCGCGGCGAAGGCTCAACCCGGACCCTATACGCAGTATCTGAAAGCGGACGCGCTGAGAGGCAAGCGCTTCGGTGTTCCTGCTTTCATTGTGAAGAGCAATGCTTCTGGCGACAGTCTGCGGCCAGAAACGCGGTCGATGTTCATGAAAGCGATTGAGGGTCTGCGTGCCGCTGGCGCGACCGTCCTCTTCGACGATTCGATTTTGCCCGACAGCTTTGCAGCATTGGTGCAGAAGATGGATACCCGGCCCTATCGGCTGGACGGCACAAACAGTTTTCTCACCACCTATGGTCCGCCTCAATATCATTCTGCGGAGGATTACGAAAAGGCCGTAGGCTCGCCTTTGCCAGCCGTGATTACCGGCATCCCGAAAGTGCAGACTATTTTGAAGACCGATCCGGACGCCGAGGCCAACTTCTTCTCTCCCCAACGTAGGGCCCTCGCCGCCTATCTCGAGCCGTTCGATCGCCTGCACCTCGATGGCCTGATCTATCCCGCCACGCAAATGCCGCCACCCGATGAACGATGCCACAAGACGGACGTTTGAGCAGTGGTCCGCACAGCAAAACTGGATGGGTCAATCCCATCGGTATCCCCGCCATCGTCGTCGTGGGAGGCTTTTATCCCAGTGGACTCCCCTTCGGACTCGAACTCTCGACCCGCCCCTGGAAAGACGGCGACTTGCTCAGTTGGGCATACGCCTACGAACAAGCCACGAAATTCCGTAGGCCACCCGTGCTCGTCGACAAAGGCCTTCTCACCTCCACGAATACGTTGCTCTACCCTAGCCATTAAAGAGCGCAACCCGTGCGCGATGGCCTTTGCACAATTTCACATCGCTGGTATAGAGGACCGAGTTGGTTGCTTCAGCCAAAGCGATGTAGACCGCATCATAGGCGGTAAAGTTGTGCCGCAGTTCCCAAATGCGACCCAGCAAAGGCCCGTGCGCGTAACGGTCCGCGGGGAGCATTGCGAGTCCGTTGAGAAGTTGCTCGCTCCGATACGAATCGATACGCTTGCCTGAAATCAGCTTCCTTAGAGCGCTCACCACTTCTATATCGAGGAGATGTGGAACGATGAATGACTCGCTACGCCCCGCCAGATCGCGTCTAAGCGAGTCCGCCAACGGGCCGTTTGTGAGGAGTTCCACAACCACGGAGGCGTCCAGAACAATCATCGTGCATCTCGCAGCTCGCGAGATTGTTTGCGCTGCGCTCCGTTTGACCGGGATCGGTTTCGCTTGCTGTGCACGCTCTAACCACTCCCGCATGGTCGGTCGCTCCACCGTGCGCTCCAATTCTTTTTTGATGAAGTCGGAGAGACTCATCCCCTCCCGAGCTGCCCGAGCTTTCAGAGTGCGGTGTACCTGCTCCGGTACGTCTCTAACCTGAATCATTTTGGACATGTTACCAGCATACAAGCATGTGCCGCACATGTCCGTCATTTCCGCTTCGGGTCAGCGCCCGCGCGCCTGCTGTATAGTGTGGCCATGAGTGCGCCGCGCGTTGGTGATGCAGCGCCCGAAATCGTGCTTTTCGATTCGACGGGCGAGAAGCGAAGTTTGTCGTCGCTGACTCCGTGCGTCCTGATTTTCTACCGCGGCCACTGGTGACCCTTCTGCATCCGCCAGTTGGCGGATTATCGCGACCGTACGGACGACTTTTTGCAGGCGGGATATCGCGTCGTCGCCTTGTCGGTGGACGAGCCGCAGCGCACCGAGCATCTGCGGCGGACATTGAGCTTGTCCTTCCCAATTTTGTGCGACATCGAACGACAGGTGGTGCGCGACTGGGATTTGTTCAACCCGCGTGAGAAGGGCGGCATCGCCGTGCCGGCCACGTTCGTGCTCGACAGCCAGCGTTGCGTGCGCCTCTCCTGCGTGGAGGACGTGCGACATCGCGCCGGTGCCGACGAGGTGCTGGCGTGCGTGCGCGGCCAGACGACAGAGGCGGCCAAGCGAGCGTTGCGTCCCGCCATGTTGTGCGCGCTGCGCAACATGTTCCGCTACGGTCTCGTCTCGCCGCGAAAATGAGTTGACCGCCGGGCCCTACTCGACCTGGGTCTGATGATGCGAGCGCGTGGCCTCGGCCGAGCGCAGCGAGGTGTTCGACCGTACACAGGAAGTACTGTAGTTTCGGCCGTCTGAATGACGTAGGAAGTGATGACTGGCTTTAACGCGTATCACGGCAAACCCAAGTTTCGCGAGGAGCGATAAGAGCTCAGGACCGGTGAGACGAGGACTGGGGTTCATGCCGCGATGGTGATGCGCTGCAGGCCGATGAATTCAAGGCTTTGTTGAGGCGCGCCTTCCACTTCAAGGCACAATTCGATCGCTTCGCGGATGCGCTGCATAACCTCATCCAGCGATCTCGTCTGCGTGTGACATGCGGGAATTTGCGGGACGGATGCGACGTAATGGCCTTCTGAATCTCGCTCGATGACGACATCAAACCGAGTTGCCGTAGGGAATAGCGGAGGTCTTGACTCAACGCCTGGTCGGTCAATCCTCATCGTCCGGATGCGGTCATAATCGCACCGGGTCGTCGTACAGTCGCGATTCTTCTCGGGGTAGCTCGCGGTCAACAAACCAGTGAGAAACTCGTTAGGGCAAATCAAGCAGCGCAGATCAATGATTCGGTGATGATATCCAATGTTGCGGCTGCCGGTACGACTGTGCAGTGCGGACTGTTTATCAAGCCCCCTGCCGTTGTACAACCTGTTACCCCGTTTCAAGCTGGCGGCGCTCCGTGGCGAGATGCCCGGATGAATTGCTGCGAAGAATAAGCAATGCGCTCACAAATCAACGTCGGGTACCCCTGGTATTTGAGTTACGGACACCTCGTGGTCATGGCGGTGGCTTTGTCGTTGTGGCTCTTCGGGTATACCCGAAAGTGGCGGAAGATATCGATGGCCTTCCTTGGTGTAGTGACCGTTTGGCTATTCGCCGCTTTTCTGGTGGCCCGTTTTGGCTTTGATGTAAACGGACGTCTTCCGTTGCCAACGCAGAGGTTTCTGGCATCGGGCAAAGAGCGAGTGCTCGATATGGGCGTTGGTACCGGCCGGTCATCGCTCATGGTGCTGGAAGCGCGGCCGCAAACTACCGTCGTCGCACTTGACCTCTTCGGCGAATCGTTCAAGCAACACTTCGGCCCTGGGCAGAGCGGGCAGGAGAGACTCTTATCTAATCTGAAAGCGGCCGGCCTGGAACATCGCGCCACGATTCAGACCGGCGATATGCGCAAGCTCCCTTTTGAGGGGGCCACATTTGACGCGGTCGTGAGTACTTACGCAATCGATCATTTTGAACCGGCATGGGGTTACAGCGGCCTTGAGTGAAGCGTCGAGGGTATTGAAACCTGGTGGGGAATTTTTGATGATGGTGATCACGAAAGACTTTTGGCTGAAGTTCGCCTTCGGACCGCTGATGCTGCATAGCGGTACACGCAGCGCGACGCGATGGACGAGCCTTTTGCAGGACGCGGGGTTTCAAGTAGTTGAGCAAGGAACACGCCCGGGAACCCTCTACTTCCTTGCACGCAAACTGTGACCGGTCAGACTGAAGACACGCGGGGGAAGCGCAGCGGGCTCCTCGCATCGAGTTGGGCAGCATGGAACAAGTGAAAGAAGAAGTCAGACGCGCAAGGACAGGCCAAATGGTGGAAGAGCTTCTGCAGGATCTTCGCTACGGAATACGCACTCTGCGCAAAAATCCCGCGTTCACCGTCGTGGCCGTGCTTGCGCTGGCGCTCGGCATCGGCGCGAACACCGCTATGTTCAGCGTGGCTTACGGCATTCTAGCGCGGCCATTGCCTTATCCGGACGCGGATCGCGTCGTGGTAGTCTTCATGCGCTACTTCCCGCGAGACTTCGCGTTTGGCACGATGTGCATTCGCGACTACCTGATGTGGAAGGAAAACAATCACGCGTTTGAGAAGCCGTCGCTGTTCAGAGGCCTGCGCATGGACATCGGCGGGAAGGAGGGGGTGCCGGAGCAGGTGCAGGGCGCGGCGGTAACGGCAGGTTTCTTCTCCGCTCTAAAAGTGTCTCCGCTGATCGGGCGTACTTTCGCGGAGGCGGAGGACAAGCCGGCCACGAGCTCACTGGCCGTGCTCAGCGAATCGATGTGGCGGAGGCGCTTCGGCGCGAGTTCCGGAGTGCTGGGCGAGACCATCCTGGTGAACGGCGCTCCGTCTATTGTGATTGGCGTGATGCCCAGCGCGTTCCAGTTCCCGCGACGTGAAACGGAACTATGGACGAATCTGCCGCTCAATCCGCCGACGCGATATGGGCCGTGGTTCTATCGTGGGGTGGCACGCCTGAAACCGAGCGTGACGCTGCGGCAGGCACAGGCGGAGATCAACCATATTGGACTGCGGATGATGCAGCAGAACTCGTCCTACAAGCGCCTGACGCTGCCGGTGCTGAGGCTGCGCGATGCGCTGTTGGGAACGACGCTGAAGCCGGCGATTCTGGTGCTGGCCGGGGCGGTGGGACTGGTGCTGCTGATCGCCGTAGTTAACGTAGCGAACCTGATGCTGGTGCGGGCGACGGTGCGCGAGCGCGAGATGGCGTTGCGGCTTAGTTTAGGAGCGGGCCGCGGCCGCCTGGTGCGCCAGTTGCTTACTGAGAGCGTGCTTCTAGCCGTAATGGGCGGCATGGCAGGGCTCGTGGTGGCTTGGGGCGGCATCGAATTGATTCGCGCTTGGAATCCGGGGGACCTCCCGCTCATTGATTCGGTACGGCTGGATTGGCGCGCGCTGGGCTTTATGGTCTTGATCTCGATGCTCACAGGGATCTTGTTCGGCCTGGCGCCTGCACTTGCAAGCGCGCGCGCAGACTTAAATTCAACGATCAAAGAGGGAGGGCGCACTGGAGCCGGGAGCGGGACTCGTGGAAGTACTCGCTCGGCTCTGGTGGCCTCGGAAATCGCGATTTCTCTGACGCTTCTGGTCGGTGCGGGATTGCTGCTCCGCAGCTTCAGAAATTTGCAGGCGGTGACGGGTGGGTTTTCAACGCCGCCGCAGCAAATCCTGACGATGCTGATTTCGCCAGGCACTCGGAAATATGACGATGCCCGCGCCGGACTGGCCTTCTACAACGAGGTGCTGCGCCGCACGCGCAATGTGCCGGGAGTGGAAAGGGTTGCGGTGACGGACGCGTTGCCTCCCAACCGGCAAGGAGACGCGGACACGTTCGGAATTGAGGGACAGAGTCTGCTGCCGGGAGAGATGAATCCGATTGTTTCGGACGTCACTGTTGGTCCAGACTTTTTCCGAACGCTGGGCATTCCGCTGGTTAGAGGCCGGTACTTCACCGATCACGATAATCAGGACTCGACGCCAGTGGCGATCGTCAGCGAAGGATTTGCGCGGCGCTTCTTCGCAAATCAGCGAAGCCATTGGCAGGCGCATCCGGCAGAGCGGGCCGGATTCGGCAACAAATGGATGGAGATTGTAGGCGTGGTCGGCAACGTGAAATACCTGGGGTTGACGGTCGATACGGACCCCGCTTACTACATTCCGTTCGCTCAAGGGTATGGACCGCGGATGTTCCTTGCAGTGCGCTCATCGGGCGCTGCCGCTCGGCTAGTGGGGCTGCTTCGCCAGGAGATTCAATCGATCGACCCAGGCGTGACGCTCGCGCAAACCGGCACTATGGAGCAGGCGCTGAGGCTGTCTATCTCGCAGCCTCGATTTGACACGATGTTGCTGGGCTTGTTCGCGGGGATCGCGCTGCTGCTGGCCGCAGTGGGGATCTATGGACTGATCGCATACTCGGTGGCGCAGCGGACGCACGAAATTGGTGTGCGCATGGCCTTAGGCGCGGAGCGAGCGGATGTTCTGCGGATGGTGATCTGGCAAGGCGCGTCGCTGGCGGCGATCGGAATTGCACTCGGACTCGGCGGAGCTTTCGCGCTTACGCGACTGCTGAAGACGATGCTATTCGGCATTAGCGTGACAGACTCGCTAACGTTTGCGGGGGTGCCGGTGGGGATGATGCTAGTGATTCTGCTGGCAACGTTCGTTCCCGCGCTTCGAGCGACGCGCATTTCGCCGGTGCTGGCGCTGAGGTATGAATAGAAGGCGCGGCGGTCGCTAGGACTTCTTCACACGGGATTCTCCTGCATCGAGATTGAGCCCATGGGGTCGATCACCACTTGCGTGCCAGCCCAGCCTACTTCAAGCCAACCCACAACTGGATATGGTTGGCTGTCATCCTGCGAAATGCCTTTTCCGGCGGGGATAGCGTTCAGCGGCGCCTGAATGACCGCATTCGTCGCGGTGGAGTCGCGGAAGTCTACCGTCGGCAGAGGGTCATATAGGTCCGTCTGGAGGCCTTGAGATAAGACTAAGAATCCTTTCGTGTCCGCCGCCAGATTCAAAACACCCACGATCCCTTCCACGAGATCCGTCCAAAATCCTGCGCCCCCCTCCTCGTTAAGCTGGCTTATGGAGAACCTACGATCGTTCCTTTTGGGTAAGGCGAGTGGCTTGTAGCCGGCGCTGTTCAAACTGATGAAAACCCGAACCGAGAAGTCATCGTTGGGTATGACCTGAACGGCGCAGCCACTGCGGATGGTGAAGTGAAACGACACGACCGGGCGCTGATTAGCGAGGATAGGGTTAGCTTGTGTGGCTCTTACCACGAACTGAAATACATGAAGGCCTTGAAACGGATATTGTTTTATTTTGGGATGACCCTCGACGAGCAATGATCCTCCGAACGGCTCCTCAGCTTTTCTTACCTCGTTCACAAAGTGCCCGAAAAAATGTCCATCATCTCCGGAGCTATCGTCATAGATCTGTGTCGTATGTGTACCATTGGCAAACGTTTGACCGACGAGGTAGGGCCGCGAGGTAAACAGAGCGCGAGTAAACTGGGGGCCGACTTGAAGAGCCGTTACATGCGTGGCTGGAGGTTGTTTGTACACGCTGGCAGAGGCCATGAGCAGCGGCGGGTGGATTTCCGTATGAAAATCTTCGCCGCAATCCACGATCCAGCGGCCGAACACGGCCACGCGGTCGCCGTCATTAAATTCGTCTTGAAAAGTCTGGGGGACTAGACCGCTATCGCATTCGATGCCCAAGAAGCCCCTCTGTACTGCATTTTGAATTACGTCCTGTGGGATACCCAATGCGTTCAAATCGTTCGCTATTTTCGTTCCACCGGCCGGTTCTATATTCTCGTCGGGGCACAGAGATAAATACTGTGCATCGAGAGCGCAAGAAAACTCCCAGTCGTTTCCGAAAGGGTGAAGGCCAGGACTGTCCTTTGATGCGATGTCCTGGTATGCGGCCCAGCCCGTGACACCTACCGGGTCGGTATCGTACTCTTGGGCGCTGTTGATCACCTGTTTCCATTCGAACCCTTGATGAAGGGGGAACTTGCCGTTGCCGACGGTTGCTCCCCAAGCGCCAGTACCTTCGAAAGCCGGGTTTTGGAATTGAATTTGCAAGATCTCTGCCGGTTGCGCGCCAGGAACCTTTTGGGGCAACGGCGGCTTCAGGGCCGCGAGGCACTTGTTTAGTGCGGCGGCGGCCGACACAATCTGAGCGTTTATCTTGTTGAGCTGCGGTTGTGCTTGCTTTCGAGCAGTCGCTTGCTCTTGAGGCGGCAAATCTGTTATCGATTGCTCCAAGTCGGCGTATTTTTTCTGTAGTGCCTGGAGTGCGGCTCTTAGGTCGTCACAAGCCATGTTGCCTTTCCTTTCTCTGTGTGTTTTTAAGCTATCTGAGTTCCAGAGGCTCGCTCGCTTGTTGAAGCTGAGGCAAGTTTCCTCTTTTGGCCTGCGTACAAGATCGCTAATGCGGCGATCGATAGCGCGATCAGAAGAAGCAGAAGCTCGAGGCTGCCGTCCCCGTCGTCGGGGGCTAAGCTGAGCCATCGTTCCATCCAGTCCATTTGTTTTCTTCTCCTTACGTTTGGGGGCGTTGCGCCCTCTAGCCGAGAAGTATTACGCTTTGGGATAAACTACGTCTTCAAACACCGCTAAAAGAAATCTCAAAATGTTCTCAAAAGAGGCGATTGGCGGGAGCGGCAATGGATTATACGAATTCGGACCCTTCCGCCTCGATCCGGAAGACCGGCTGCTGCTGCGCAATGGTAGCCCGGTTTCCCTCACACCCAAGACCTTCGATACGCTTCTGCTGTTAGTGGAAAGCAGCGGAAAATTAGTGCCCAAAGATGAACTCATGAGGGCGCTGTGGCCAGACAGCTTCGTTGACGAATCCAACCTGACGCAGACCGTGTTCATGCTCCGCAAAGCATTGGGCGAGACGGGAAGCGATCAGCGCTACATCTTGACGGCGTCCGGCCGGGGCTATCGCTTTGCAGCGAATGTAAGACAGGTCTCGTCACCTGAACCGGGTGTCGATGTTCTGGTCAAAATGCGACCATCCCGGCGGTGGCCGGTGCTGGTTGTGGCGGTTATTAGCCTGGTTCTGGTCCTCATTACTCTTCCGTGGTCGCACTCCCGGATTCCTCCGCCGCGACCGAGCGGACGAATCATGCTGGCGGTTCTTCCGTTTGAAAATCTCACGGGAGATGCCGGGCAAGACTACTTTAGTGACGGTCTGACCGAAGAGATGATCATTCGGTTGGAGCGACTCGACCGAGCACCTCGGCGTTATCGCGCGCACTTCGGTGATGCGTAAAAGGCGGCCGGAGCGGCTGGAAAAGATCGGTCAAGAACTGGAGTCCGGTATGTGCTGGAGGGCGCGTTCGGCGCGATTCAAGCAAAATCCGAATCCAGCCAAACTGGTTCAAATCCGGGAACAGACTTACCTGTGGGCGAGGCAGTACGATCGCGAGCTGACGAACCTGTTAGGCCTTCAGGGTGAGATCGCGAACGAAATTGCTGACGAAATTCAGTTCGCCTGGGGGCGAACGAAGCGGGTGGACCGGACTCGCTCAGCCTACGCTCTCTCGCAAGGAGACGAAGCCTACGATCTCTACCTTAAGGGCCGCTATTTTTGGAACAAGCGGACTCCACAAGCTCTTCAGCAGGCGATTGACTGTTTTCAAAAAGCGTCGGAAAAAGACGCCAGCGATGCGCGCACCTATGCCGGCTTGGCCGACGCATATGCGCTATTCAGCGGCTACAGTCTGGCTCCAGCAAAGGAGATCATGCCGAAAGCCCGCGCGGCCGCAGTGCGTGCGTTGCAGATTGACGAGAAATCTGGTGGAGGCCCACACCTCGTTGGCGGTGATCGCGCAGACTACGACTGGGATTGGAAAGCGCCGAGAAGGAATATCGCCGGGCCATCGAGTTAGATCCTAATTACGCCACGGCCCACCATTGGTATGCCGAGTATCTTGCTCTGCAGGGTCGATTTCACGAGGCATTCGCTGAGATGAGCGCGCGCGCCGACTCGACCCGCTGTCGCTCATCATGGCTGCCGATAATGGAGCAATCCTGTACTATTCACGGCAATACGACCGCGCGATTGAACAGTTTCGCTCGGTCCTGGACATGGAGCCGAACTTCCCACGAGCGCACATGCTGATCTACGCGTACGCACAGAAGGGGTCGTTTACTGATGCTCTTTCGGACATTGAAAACTGGCGCCGTATCGATAATGGCCCGTGGAGCTGGTCAGTGCTGGCTTACGTGTATGGGCGCTCGGGCCAGTTGCGCGGGCCCGCCAGGTGTTGGAGAAATTGGAAGAGTTGGGCCGGCGCCAGCAAATGGATCCTGTACCCATATTGTGGGGTTACATCGGTGTAGGAAATAAAAATCAAGCTCTCGCGTGGCTGGAAAAGGCATATTCGGAGCGTTCCAGTTCTCTCACCAGCTTGAAGGTAAACCCGATCTACGACCCGTTGCGCGGTGATGCGCGTTTCGAGGCGGTACTCCGCCGGATCGGATTGGCGCAATAGTAGATTACTCGGCCGCGGCTCGAAGAGCTGCGGCCGCGACTTGCAAACGGCGCTCTTCCACGCGGGCGTGCTGGGCCTCAGCGCCTGCGGCTAGTGTTTCAAAATCTGGACCGTGGACGCGGGCATCGGTGGCTGCGATGACCGAAAGAGTCCGCCACAGCGCAACTCTTCCCATAATGCCGAGCGACAGAGTTTCCAGCATCTCAAACATTCCGAATTGTTCGGAGCCGGCGTGCCTGAACTTGAATCGACTCGCCTTCTCGGCGACCCAGGTCGCCGCTTCCTTCAGGGCAGAGGGACATGTCGATCGATCGGTAATCTGCTCGAGTATCTGGCGCTCTCTCTCGATTTCAGTAAGCTCGGCGGCGGCGAACTGGCCGAGCGGTTCACTGGCATGCTGATCGTGCAAGTTTTTCAGGAGCTCGATGGCAAAATTTGAACCGGCAAGATGATCGTGAAGATAAGTAGTTAATGGCTCGCTCATGAGAGTCACTCGCAGCTGGATGCTGCTTGCTGAGGCTCCCTAATTTTTGGTCATGCTCAAATCAGTGACTGTGGCGTCGGTGTTATGGGCAAAGCGGATGCCATACACACCGTCGGTCGATTTGAGTTTTCCTTGATGTCACCACCGCGGATTTGTCATAGCTGGCCACCACAGCCCCGTTGATCGCGCACTGGACGTGGTCGCCTTTCACGGATAGAGCGATCTGCTGAGTGACGGGTTGCCCTACCCCGCCGCCTTATGCACCGCCGCGTTCTCCTCCCCTCGCCTTCCATTCATCTGAAAGGGGTCGGGACCGAATCCACGCACGATGAAGTTGCCATTTCCATACGCCTCGCAGTAAAGTAGCTCTGCTGGGCGGTTCCTAAATCATTCCCGCCGATGAAAATGCCGTATGGGTGAGGGTGAGTGTTCAGGTTCATGTATTTCGGTTCTGTAAAGGTGGCGTTGACCGTATAGTTTCCTGTCGCGCTGATTGGCTGGATTCCAATACGTGACGGCGGGCCCAGTGGTGATCCGCAGAGCATCGCCCTCCTTCTCGAACTTTGCGTCCTTTACGCTTTGCCCGCCTTCTCTTCGTTTGCGTCGACGTCGCCGGTCCAGCCGGGAACGGAGATGCCTCCCCCTTGTACGACTCGAGAGGCGCCTTCCTGTTGATCCTGAGCAATTGTCAGCGAGGGGGTAAGGATGAAGATAACAGTCGCGAGAGCGGGAGAGAGAATGAGACGCATGGTGTGTCCTTTCGATGAAGAGGTTCGCAAGGAACAATTATAGTGCTGCGGAGTTGAGAGGCGTGATAGCAGGAGTCGTTCGCCCGCATGCGGGATGCTCTACTCGGTGAAGATCGGTCGCTAAAAGTTGTCATCGGCCGGACAATGCTCCGCGACAAAGCTATAGAGTCTTGATGAGCGCATCGCGCAAGACGTGCTTATGTTGAGCGACAGATCTAAGAATGGCGCTGAATGTTCCCACTCGCAAGCACTTGTGGGCTGGTATCGCCAGCCGCCGCCCCGGCTCGGACGTTTCCATAATGATGTGGCTTCGAGCTGATGCACTTTGGTGTGTTGCCAATGACGGCAGAGCACATCAGCCAAGTGCTGCCGGACACGTCGCGGGGAAGTTTACACGCTACCGACAGCACTCGTCGCGCACAAGGTGCAGACGAATGCTCGCTGGAACGGGCCAATCAAAGAAGAACGCTGCCACGGCTTCGCGAACGTTTCGACGGAGTTCATCCCAAGAATCACCTTGCGTAAAGATGTTTTCCGTAAGGCATTCGGCGCAATAGCCGCCGTCCGACTCCTGAACAATCTCGAAGACGAGTTCGTCCATAACTCTCTATGATACGGCGGCGTGTGGGTAGGCAGCAGACACGTCGCTGTTACTTCATCGATCG
>CAWFWH010000059.1:0-29528 GCA_963819405.1 uncultured Acidobacteriaceae bacterium
GTCACGTGGACCATCACGGTGAAACCGATGGAGCAGATGTTGTTGTTCTGAGCCGAGATGCCGTACTCTGTTCTTGAGCGGCCGGTCATTTCTCACAAACCTTGATTACCAGGAGATGCGCTATAGCGGCGGCCCGAAACCGAGTACCAGACAAGGGGCGAAGAATGCGTGTTTGATCTGGGGCCGCCGCGAGTGGCTCAAGTATTGGCCGATGTCGGCCAGGAGATAGCGCTGGACAGCTTTCGGCTACTCTTGTGCGAGCGAGCGCAACACCTCCATTCAGGGCGGCAACCGGTCTGCAGGTGTGCCGCTCGAAGCCCAATCGTCAACCGCTGCGACCATCCGACACGTGAACAAGGAACTTCTTTTGGGATAGATTAGGGAGCAGTTTGATTACCGATCTTATGGCGTCTATCACTTGGCCCAGGACCAGGACAGTCTGCGTGTGGTACACGCTCCAAAGGTTTCCCAAAACTCAAATCCGGGACCCTCTTTCGCTTCTTGCGAGCGAAAATAGTTCTTTTAGAGATAGAGATTCCGAGGCGCGAGAAGTCCGGTGCCAAATGTTTAGAAAAGTAGTCATTCTTCTAACATCTTGCGGGTTAGCCATAACACCTCAGAAAAACTCCTCCGCAGAAGATTTCCTTCAACTGTAGCGGAATTCGGGAAAGCCAGTATCACAACCAGTGAAGTTGCGGCATCAGGGCGATCCTCTCGGACGGCCGTTTTCTAAGTAGCTTCATAATTTCCAACTGCGCGGTATTCAGCGCCAAATTCAACTTTGCACCCCGCCTTCGCGATTTAGAAAATAAACTCAAGCGTTAAAAAGCAAATTCCTTGGTCGAGAGAGAGAAATTCCCCTAGGAATTCACTTACATACTTCAGTCAACTCCGAGGTGCAGCCCAGCAAGATTAGAGCAGTCGCGAGCCGTTCCAAAGCGTCCGGGGTACGTCATATTCTATCGTTTCCCAAGGAGTGAATTCCAATCCTATGGTCGGAACCCAGCCGAAACAAAGCCCTTCGCCTGCAGAGAGTGTTGACAAGGCGGCTCCGGAGATTGTGGACGAGAGCTCGAAAGCCAGGTGGTTGCCCGGACCAGTGGAGCGTTCTGGTTGCTCAGATAAAGGCCGGGGAAGATGCCGGGATGGAACACTTGTATCGCCTGTTTAGCCGGGGTGTTCGCTATTACCTGTCCCGCCAAGTCGGACCGCAAGAGATAGAAGACAAAGTTCACGACACCTTTCTGATTGTGGTGAAAGAGATCCGGCAAGGAAATCTGCGGGAACCAGAAAGGCTCATGGGCTTCATCCGTACGGTGCTGCATAGACAGGTGGCCGGCTATATCGAGAAGGCGGTACATACGCGGCGCGACCAGACGGATCTCGAGACCGTAACCGTGGCCGACCGGAACCAGAACCCGGAGCAGGAAGCTATGGCCAAGGAAAAAGCGAGCTGATGAAGACCGCGCTTGAATGCCTCTCGTCAAGGGATCGAGAGATCCTGGTGCGTTACTACTTGAGCGAGCAGTCGCGGGAACAGATTTGCCGCGAGATGTCGCTTACGGAGACCCAATTCCGGCTCGCCAAGTCCCGCGCTAAGGCAAAGTTGGGCAACACTGGTCGCAAGAAACTCGTACCTGTCGCGACTGTACCTGCCCCCCCGAGGCGTGTAAGGTTGAGGACTACTTTCCGAACATGCGCACAATGAACCGTCGTCCCGTAGTGTGTATCCAGAACTCAGATTTCTATCATCCGACGGAAGAATCACTGGAACGCTTTCTGTTAGGGCACTCTCAGGAAGAAGAGCTTGCAGTCGTGGAAACACACATTCTGGCGTGCGAATCGTGTGTGACTCGGCTGGAGAGTCTGGAAATGAACGTTGCTGTGATGAAGCTTGCTCTCGGGGAGTCGCAGCCCGCGCGAAGTGCCAGGCAGGTATTCAAGGTGCGAGCGGTCTGGAGGACTTGGTTTGAGGTATCCCCCTTATCGTTGGCTGCGGCTGCCGGCGTGCTGGCGCTTGGCTTCGCCGTAGTCCCGCACCCACGGTGCGCAGTGCCCCAGTTGCGCAGGTGAGCCTTTCCGCGTACCGCGGATCGGAGATGCCCATTGTACCCGAAGACTGCCGGTTGCACCTGCGCCTAAATACGAGTGATCTCGCGGAGGGTTCGGTGATCGTGCAAATTGTGGACGGTAGTGGCTCCGAAGTTTGGAAGGGCGCGGCCGTCATACATCATGATCGACTGGACGTCTCGGTCCCGAGCCTCACGGAAGCGGGCACACACTTCTTGCGCGTGTATGATTCCAGCCAGGGTGGTCTATTGCGCGAGTTTGCTTTCCGAGTAAGATAGCGCAATCGCGCTTCGGCCTTAATACCGCCGATGTATATACCCTCTCCCGTGTCTCATTCTCAGACAAGCCCTCCTGCAGGAAAGCCCAAACAACAAAAAGATTGCCAGCACGATCAAACACCCGACCCCGATGTTTTTCGCTATTGTGTTGGCCAGCGGCTCCGGGGGTTCTGGTGCAAACCCTTGTTGGACGGATGCGGTCTGCGTTTGCAGGCTTCCAAAGATCTCAGGCAGCGAGAACAGCCGCCCAAATCTCGGGAGCAGTTCCTGGTCTCGCGGACAACTTTCCGATCTTGAACTGGTGCTTCTTAATCTCTGCGCAAGCTCAATTCCGGTGATCGTCACAGCAGCAGTATCGAATCGCTTGAATCCGAGCATGGGACGGATCCGCTGTTTAATCCGGCGATGGTCTTGTTCGACGACATTGTTCAGGTATTTGCTGGATCGGATCCGTACTCGACGAGGCAGGGTCCCCACCGATTTCAGTTCCGCGATTGCTCTATGTGAAGCCGCGTAAGCGTCGAGCGTGACAACTCGCGGTGTACCGTTGTTCTTTATTGCGTTGCGGAAGAAGCGCTTCGCGGCGGCAACATCTCGTCGCTCGCTCAGTAGGAAATCGACCGTGCGACCCTGCTTATCCACCGCTCGATAGAGATACGTCCAGCGGCCCTTAACCTTTATATAGGTCTCGTCACAGCGCCAGGAACCACCGACTGATCGGGCGTACTGGGTCCAGCGTTTTTCAAAATCCGGCACGTAGCGTTGCACCCAGCGCAGAATCGTTGTATGTGCCAAGGCGATCCCGCGCTCGCTCATCATCTGGACTAGATCGCGCGAGCTCAACTTGAAGCTGAGATACCACCGCACGCACAGCACGATGACGTCTCGGTCGAAATGCCGTCCTTTGAACAGGTCCAGTGCTGGTGCGGTCATTCCGGCCATTATCCCCATCCACAGCACCGTCCAGAGTTTGCACCAGAGCCCTCCGGACTAGATATTACGAAACATACACGCAGCTCCTATCAAATCTTGACAACTGGCTGATCGGGCCGGCCGAGCGCAAGATGACCGAACAGATCGGTTCACGAACAGGTGCGCGAAGTGCACAGGAGCAAGAGCCTGGCCACAACTAATGCACTGGATCAGCGCCAGGGCAGAGAAAGATCCGCTCGCACAAGGGCCTGGAGCCGGGTCCTCACAGAAAGCTCTTGTCGCATCATCGGCCATGCCAAGGCCCGGATCGGGGACGCAGTCGGCTTCTATCGGGCCATTAGCGTACATCGCTTGGACGAGAAACGCCACAAACCGTAGATGTGATAAGCCCAGTTCGGGATTACTCGCGAGTAACGGCGAATCTCTAACAACCCACTACGATTGTCAAGCAGTTTTTGGACGCACTTTGACCGTGTGCACTCTGATGTGTACATTGCTCGACGCCAACTGACGACTTGAACCGACACGCCATACGATCCGAAGGCTCGCTGTTTAATCTTTGGGCTGGCACTGGGTCCGACCCAGGTCTCTCCGGTCACAACATCGACCATGATTACCACTTCGAACTCCTTCGTGAGGGAGCGGGGCGCTCAATCAGGGTTGCGGTGCTCGACTTCACACCATCGCCGTTCCAAGCTATCCCCTACAACCAACCTCCAAAAATGCTCAATTCCCTTGCTTACGCCACATCCAAAACAGATTGACAGCGAGTTTTCGGGACATTGCCACTTTGGCGATCCGGCTTTCGCGACGCATCGCCAGGTGTAGAAACCTTGCTGCGCCACTCTGCGTCGAAGCGTACAGCGGCTTGTGCCGCCTCCACCAACAAGAAGCGCAATAACGAGCTAGCTTGCTTGCTGATGTGACCCAGCCGTCGGTGAACACCGCTCGAGGCCTCCTCGGGAATGAGTCCGATGTAGCTGCCGATCTGCTTTCCACATCGAAAGCGCTCTGGGTATCCAATGATCAGCACAAACGCCAGCGCCGTCACCGGGCCGACTCCAGGATGGGTCATCAGCAACCGAACTTCCGGTCGTTTCTCCGCTTCCTGCTGAACCGCTGCGCTGAGCTCTTCTATGCTCTCGTTCAATCGGTCTAGCAGACTCAATAAATCCTGCCGCTGCCGTGTCGCCCAGCAGGCAAGTGGTAACAGCTCTAACCGCTTTCGGCCTTGCTTGCTCCGTAGTCCGCCTCGGCGCTGTATTCCTTCGCTCATCGCGACTGATTGCAACTGATTCAGGATCCGCGTGCGCATCTGCATCAATCCATGACGATGCCAAAGCAACTGCCGCAGATCTCGATTCTCTGGACTGGGTATCCACACTCTTGGAAAGCGATCCTCTAACAACAGCTTCAACAGAAATTGGGCATCTTGCCGATCGGTCTTCTGCTTCCGGACACGCATGGCTGTAATCTGGGCTGCATCTCCAATCCACAACTCACCGGCCAACTCCGACAGCAGCCGTTCGAACCATCGCGTATGTCCCGTTGCCCCCAGCCCAACTCTCACAGTCTGTGCTCTCAGCTTCAGATCGCGGTAGAACTTCTCCGCTTCTCCATCACTGTGCTTTAATCGTTGCTCGCTGTAATCTCCTGTTTCCGTGTCTACGAATGCGATTTGCTGCACGCTCGGTTGATAATCACAACCTATTGTCAGCATCTCCGTCTCCTTTCTCCCGAGCCTTCGTTCGTTGGCTGCTCCAAGTCTAAATTCGCCGTTGTTATGGAATCAGTATTTACTGATCGTGTGCGGTGATTGGCAGCACGGAAATTCGACAGGATTAAGACTTTATAACACCCCAGCTCGGAAACGCGCACACAGGCTGCACACAAGCTGCGCAGAAATCTGCGTATTATCGCGTTCTTGAAGGGCGTCACCGATCGAGAAGTCTCAGTGGCCGACCGCGGCTGGGCAGATTAAGACCGGTAACGGACGCGAAGACCTGTTCCCTAGATGTGCGCTCTACGCGCGCATCCATTTCACTGTCGCTTATTGTTCATCAGTGGTCGGCATCGTGCCGAGAGCCCTGATCGGTCGAGTTGAGTCGTCTAGGAGAATATCTCACGGTTCACTCGCTCCGAAATGCATGGGAGCCGATCCTTGATCGAACCGTTGCCGCAGGCCCTTAGCATCTTCAGTTTCCACGCTTTTATTTTGCGCCGGCTCAACTCTTTGGCTGGGCTCAGAACAGCGGCATTTCGGGGGAATACCCCACCGGCGCTTTCGACTCGGCAGTAGGTTTTCTTCCAGCACCTCGCGCCGGCGATTAAGCCGCTTGACCATGGCATCGGCGCCGGAGAGCACATGGTAGAGCAGCGGGTTTTTCGATGAGCCGTAGTTTTGCAAAACTTTGAAGCAAGCGCGAGCGTATTCATTGAACGCCCCCTCCTCGCCGTCGATCATTGTCTGATCGGGCAATCCCTCAAGGGTTTTCATGACGCTGCTATATTTGAGCGAGAGATCCTTCGTTTCGCGGCGCAACTGCACCTTGGCGCGTCGTTTGGAGGCGATGGCGCGGTAGCCGTCAGCTTCAGCTCATTCAGCCAGTTTCGCGCGCGGCCCGACGCGGGTTATTTCGCCTGCCCCGGCTGTGCTTACCTCAGCCGTCGCTTCTTGATCGATATCGAACATCAAGTCGGCAGGAGAAACACCCCAGAAATAGTGCAGTATTTCTGCCTGTCGCCGATAAACACTTCAAACCCGACGCTGGTGAACGTGTTCTTCCCCTTCCATACCGGCTTTGATTTCTTCAAGTTTTCCAGGAAGAACGAGTGCGCGAGACCGTTCCGCAAAGCATTCAGCCGTTCGATGTCCGTAGCTACGTGGCCCTTTGGAACTTTCGCCGCCGCTTTTGCGAACCGCAGCTTCGCCATCAGCGGCAACTCCTCGATCAGGTGGTGATTGAACATCTGAAATTTCTTCGTCTTCCACAGCCCGATAAAAGATTTCTTCTTAACCGAGGAAGTGGTGGCACAGCCGCATGTTCAGCCACTCATCGACCAGCGTGTAATGAGCGACGACCTCGGGCCAGCACCATCTTCCGCCGCATGCTCTCAATGATCGGCGTTCGCGCATCCCGCGTATAGGCCAGAATGTACGGGTAATTCAGCTTGGTGAGCGACGCGATCTCCTCGACATCTTGGAACATTTTCATCTGATATGCAGTAAGCCGGTCAGGCGACTTGCGCGCTTTCCTTGCCATAGGAGCCGTCGCGCAGTATATCTAGGCGACGCCCAAGTACCTATCGCCCATGCCCCTCCGCCAGGAAATCAAATGCGCGGACGATCTTCGCGCCCGCGTGTTCCTTCAGACGCAGCATCGCGCTGTCTTCGCTGATGATGTACTCCGATCCCGCTTCCTGCGCGCACTCCAGGATGCGGTTGTCCGGCTCATCGCCGAGCACGGCAAGCGTCTCTTTCGGCTCGACCATACGGCATGTTTTCAGCAGCCGCTCCCGCAAGCGATGCAGTTCATACGGTTGCCACTCGAATTTCTCCCGCAGCACGCGCATCGTTTCGTCAATGATCGGTTGCGAGATGGCGATCTCAATCTCGCCGTTCACGGCCTGGTGGATCAGGTCGAGCGCTTTGCCTCGGAAGTTGAACGCCGAGATGTATTCATTGCTATCTAAAGTTACCCTGATCACCGCTCGCGCTGGTGTTCGTTGCGGTCGTCCCGCACGAAGCGCACGGCGTCGGCCGGCACACGCCTGAGCCTGCGCGTATGGCCTTCCCCGATCCCGGCCAACTCATCAATATCGCGATGCGCCAGCAGTAGTTCGGCGGCTTCCTCGAACAGGCCGTTCACGTCCTTGCCGGATGCGCGCGCTTCGCGGCGCATGGCTTCCAGGATGGTTTCCGATACTTGAACGTTTCCCATAACCGCCTCAAATTCATTATCGCCTAAAGCCCGAGATTCCTCGCTTCACCGTTCACTGCAATTTTCGCTTGCAAGCAACTCAGTTGCCTCGTATGCTCTGTTGAAGGCGTAAGGAGCATCGAAGCTAGAGGCCGACTTGAACGGATGGACCGCATTTGAAAGCAATGTGCCGAGGAGCGTAGCGAGTTCTGGCCTACCGATACTAAACCCACAGCGGCCGCGTCTACGCAAACGCAAGCGGTTACTTCAAACGGTCCTATCGAAGTGCCGCCGAGCCGCCTATCCTGCCACTGATTCGCTTCAATCAGTGCGGACAATGCCGGCGGCCCATGGGTTTGCGGCTTGGAGAGAGATCAACTGAGATTTGTGTGCGGCGTGTGTGCCGCGATCCGAACAGGTTTGCCCGATCCTGGCTGTTCCAGCCGCGGCGATCGTCACAGTCGGGGCGCGCAAACCGGCAGTCTAGATTTATCTGGAACAGATTCCGTTGCCACGTTAGGGCGAGGGAGAAAAGTCGCGGCAGGTTTGGTGTCCGTTTTCAGCTGCGAGCGGCCTTGTTTTTTGCTGTACCTTATTGGTACCTGCGGCAGACGCTAGTCAGTACTAGAATCTGGGATTCTCAGGCTAGCGGATTTTGGTGTTGCCCGCAAGTTGCTGTTTGTGCGACATTTAAGCTGTTGGTTTAGCGGAAGTAATTCAGTTGGAAGAATGCCAGCTTCCGGTATCAGCCTGATCTCTCAATCGTTTAGCTAACTTACTGGCCGCTTTACTGTCCACCGCAGCCTCCCCGACGAGTTTTTCGCGTCGTCGCCCCATTTCGTGGTATCGGGAATGGAACGATGGCGCGCGTCAATATTGTCAAACAGATCAAGATCGGCAGCCGGTGGGTGCTTCGATCGATCCCCCGCAAAGCAAACGGCGAGCGGGATTGGAAAGCACTGCCGGAGGGAAGCTATTTTCTCGAATGGCGGGAAGCCGGAACGCGCATGCGGCTTCCGGCTGGGCGCAGCGTCTCACAGGCGCTTGAAGCGCAGCCGCATCAAGAAAGCTGAGCTCGCAGCGACCGAGGTAGGCATCCTCCAGTGCTACAAGCCCGTCGAGCCGCCTCCTCCGCCCGAGCCGGTGCTTCTTTCCGGTCTGATCCGGCGCTATTTGGATCAGACCGACACGCTAAAAAAGAGGAACACCTACCGCAAGTACAATGCAGTCCTGACCCGTTTCGAAAAACACTTTGCCGGCCGGCGGCTGGAACAGATCTCGATCGAAGAGTTGGACGATTTCATTGTCAAACTCAAAAAGAGCGGATTATCCGCCAACACGGTCCTGCACAACGTGATTATCATTGCTCAGTTTTTCAGGCGTAATGGCCGGCGCGATATCACACGCGAACTGCAACTGCCCGAAGCGATTCACGCACTGCCGCGGATGTACTCCGAAGAGGAACAATCACGATTTCTCTCGGCGTGTAATTCCTGGGAATTGGCCCGGTTTTCCACTTTTCTCCTGACCGGCTTCCGAGAGCAGGAAGTGATGCATTTGTTCTGGAGGGACCTCAATCTGAAACTGCGTACCGTGCGAGTCCTCTCCAAGCCCGAGTTGAGCTTCTTTCCCAAACGCTGGGAGGAACGGGAAGTGCCTGTGCCTGTCGATCTGGCGCAGGTGCTCGCGAATCACCCGCAGTCGATCGATAGCGCGTTCGTGTTTCCGTCACCCACGGGGAGTCGGGAGCAGAACTTCCTGCGCCGCTGCAAGGAGGTGGCGGCACGTGCCGGACTGGATCCCTCTACCTTCGATCTCAAGGTAGCGCATGGTGGTCTCGACCGACTTATGTCTCATCCAGTGCTGCACCGTGCGGATGTCGAACCCGATCCGGTCCAAGCGATCATGCACGTCCTGGGCGGGTACCAAAACCTTCCGCTCGACCTACGCGACCAGCATGCTGCGATGCGAGGAAGAAAGAAGAGTTCCTCCACAGTTAAGCCGCGGAAGCATTCGAGCCGAGCGCCGCCTGGAGTCGAAGATCCGGCGCGCCCGGGGATTTTCCCGCAGGCCGGTGGACGGCCTGCAAACAATCTCCGAACGAATCCCAGATTAGAGTCTCGCGAGTGCGCGTCTCGACCGAGCTTTCGAGCGCGGAAATCCGGCCGCCAAGTCTCGCCAGCGCAGTTGATGGAACATGCCTGCGTTCCCCTCCTTTGCTGCGAAAAAACACTAGGGCTTGTTCTAAGGAATAATCTGAGCGAGATTTTCATGGACGTAGGGTGAACTTTGGACCAATACTCGAAGCGTGCCACTCTTCGTACTATTCCTGGCCTGCTGTCCTTTCGTGGCTATCGGGATCGTGCGCGACCGCTGCCGGATTCGGAGGCGGCGTCGGTTGGCCGCGCGCTTGGGTGCCGCGTGCCGATAGTAATGAAAGACCGGATCGTTTAGACGGGCTCGCTTGGGTCCGCTGCCTCAGCAACGCTCTCAAGCGCAGGCCGAGCAAAAAGAACCCAGCCGAAGCGGTAACCGGATCGGTTACCACGCCGGTAACCGAAGAGGACGATGAGAATGGTAAGCGGTCGCTAAGTACTGGCAGTACCGAGCGGGTTGGCTTCCGGAGCAATGGCTTCTTCTGGCGTGAACACTTTCGGCTCATCGATGCACCTAATAGGCGAGGGCGCAAAATGGCCGGAGTGGGTTTCTGGATTGACTTGATGCTGGCAGTGATCCTTCACGAAGCAGCGCACGTGGCGATCGCGTGGACGCACGGAGTAAAGATAAAGCGCGTCGGAATCTCCTGGCGCGGTCCATTCATCGTGCGCGAGCAAGGGGAACCAACAGCGGATGCAAAAATTGCCATTGCCGGCCCTCTCGCGAATTTGCTTCTGGCGTTGGCATGCTGGCACCTGGCGCCCCTCTTTGCGCAAGTAAACCTGATTCTCGGGGGCTATAACCTGCTTCCGTTTATTCCGCGGAATGATGGACGGCACGCATGGGATGCATTACGCCGCATGCGAAGCACCCGGCAGGCTGTGACCTCGGGCGCATGAATGAGGCTCCCTAAGAGCGGGAGTGAGCCGGCATCAAAGGTCATGTGCAGGGATGAAACCGGCCCATGAAAAATCTGCCCTCAGTTCGGCTCGACAGAGCTCGGCGTTGGCACCACACTCGAACATCTCGTATGCCCGAATACCACGGCGCGCCATGCTGATCGAGGGCGACCAGATGAAGCTTTAGACCCGGAGTGAACATGATAGGCTGGCTCCAGACCCCTCCCAACTCCTGGGAGCCGCTTATTGGAATCGGGTCTGACCATTGCGCCTGAATACCGCTCATCTCAAAAAGGTTCCCGCTGTGATGATCGGGATATACGACGTAGAGTCCCAAGAACGGATGAAAGGCAAGCGCCGGCCGGTCGCGCGATTCCGGAACCTTGCCGCTGCTCGATTTCACCTGCTGAACTATACATGGCCGTTAGTCATTCCTCATTTGCTTGTGGTTATCGCTTATAGTCGGTGCACGACCATCCTGGGCTGCTTGCATTGCGCAGGCAGCATTCACGAAATCCGATGACGTTTCCGTGAGAAGAGGAGCCACAATCGACGCGGCGTGACCACCACCTTGCGACCACTTTTCGCCACGACATTCGCGAAAACGTGGCCATGCCGGATACGCAAACGCCATGCGCGCGCGGGCCGCTTTCTTTCTGGTTTCGGAGGTGAATGTGTAACCAGACACGCTGCTAGAGAGACAACTTCAGCGTACTGCTGGTTGAGAGCGTTATAGGCTGATTCAGCACACATTCGACCAGTTGCGGACCTTGCTTCAACTCATGCTTGATCACTTTGCCGTCCACGGTTAGATAGCTCTTGTTGCGCGTGGAAACGCCAAGAGCGAAAGAAGCAACCGGCAACTTGCCTTCTATGACAGAGAGTTCGACATGGCTGGCTTTAGGCAAGCGCACAAACGTGAATGTTCCCCAGCCGAGGCCAGTGAACCAGAAAGAAACAAAGCGCGCCGGCTTCCAGCGCGGATTCAACACGATCTCTTTTTTCGCAGCGTTGTACGCAAAGCCATTCAAGACAACGATGCTCGACCAGGCCGACATTGCACGCGCGTAGTGATGGCCGCACTCTGGCTCGTCCCATGGATTTCTGCGCTCGCCGTCATAGCGCCAGCGCACGTTCTCAATCACTTCTAACCCTTCGCGAAGCATTCCCCAAGCCAGGAATTGCGCACCGACCAGATACTCCATGCCAGTCCACGCTTCCTGGAAATAAGGGAACGGGATTTCAGGTCGCGTGCCCTTGCCGTAGTCGCATACTAATACCGCAGGCTCATCGTTCAATGCGTACACGCGCTGTACCGAGTCATGGTCGAATAGATTTTTGCGGTAGTTGTACTTGTAAATGGCGCGCAGTGTCTTTTGAATATGGTCCGGATCGAGTAGCGGCCCTAAGCCCGCAATGTCCGCCAGATATTGCCCGATTAATTGATCGGCCAGACAACCGTCGCCGAGTTGAAACTCCGGCGTCTCGGGATGATCGGCGCCCATATCACCCACGGTTGACTTGGCGATCTGATCGCGCGACATGCTCCGCACTTGCTGTATGTAGTATTCGCCGTTGAACAAGTTCGCGTCGATCCATCGACGACCTTTGTCGTAGAGATCGCGGTAAGTTGCGCCCGCTTCTTGATCTTCGATCACGCGCGCCATTTCTTCGGCGGCGCGCAGCGCGCCCAGATAGTAGACACCGCAGAGCGGATTGGGGCCGTAAAACTCGACGTCGTACGTGTTGTGCTGCACGCCGTCGAGCACGCCTCTCCGGCTTGCATCCCAACCGCCCGGAATCCACGCATAGGAGAGCGCGAGCTTCACCTTGGGCCAATACTCGCGTAGCCAATCTGTGTCGCCCGACAGTTGCCAATCGAGATACATTTTGATGATCTGCCCCATCTGCCCGTCGGCCGCCGCAAATCCAAAACGCTCTTTGCCATCGGGCAGTAGTTGACGAAAGCGCATGCCGCCTTGCTCATCCTGCGAATAACCGAAGGCCGCCTTCCGCAATGAGTGCGCCATCTGCGGAAACAGATAATGCGTGGTAGTTTCATAGTTCCACACGTGCAGGCAATTGCCGAAGCAGCAGCCACGATGATCATTGCAGCCTTCAAAGCCGTGGAACTCGCCGTCGGCTGTGCGGAATACAGTCTGGGTGACCAGCGTCGATGCGTTCGCCCCGGCCGCATCGCGAACTGGCGCGGGCAAAGTGCTCTCCCGCATGGCGGTTACATAACGCATCATGCGCTTCTCTAAACCGGCGAGTTTGTCCGCCAACGCGTCCGCTGCTAACCAAGCGTCCTGAAAATGTGTGCAGTAGTAGTTGCCGATATTGGTATTCTCGAAGCCCTTCGGCGCATCCCATCCCGACCAGGCGGGGGTGCGATTGGGGAAATGCCAGGCAAGAATGAACGTGTAGTCCGCGCTCGCGTGCGCCGCAATCTCGCGCTGCAGGCATATCGATGCAGTTGGCTTGCGGTCCTCTGCTTCGGGTCCTAATTCTCCGTCGCTGCTGAAGTCATCCCAGAACAGCATTGGACTGGCCCACCACTTCGCCGCCGGCCAGCCACGCAGATACGAGAGCTTGCCACCTTCAGCCAGCACACATAAAGCAAACGATCCACTCTCGGGGTCAGTGGACGCGATGCCTTCATTCGTCATGAAGATGCCCTTGAGGCCGTTTGCGCCGATGCGGTATTCATTCTTGCGCCGGTCGGAGTTACGCTGCACTGTGAGCGGATGCAAAGGGCCGACCGGGTTGTCGAGCGTGAAAGCAATGGATGCTGTTACCGGATGCGCGGCCGTGTTGCGGACGCGATAACGAAGAACTGCGGCGGGATAGCCGGAGTTGTCGGCGTCCAGCGGAATGAAGGGACTGAAGGCTTCGAGCGAAAGTTTCACGGGCAGGCGTGCGTCATGGAAGTCGATGGTGGCGAGCGGGAATTCGCCCGTAAAGCTTGCCCCTTCGAGACGGCTCAAACCGGGAGCATTAGTAGATCCCAATCCGTCATCGCCCCCATAGGGCGGCATCAGGCGCGCTTCGAGCACATGCGCAATCGGTTTGTCGTTGCCCTGTTTCACCCATAGCGAAGGAAACACATATTGCGGCGCTCTGCCTTTGTCGGGGCGATTGTAGATCTCCCAATCACGCAATTGCCCTCGGCCACCCAGGCTGATGCTGCCGGTGCCGATGCCACCCAGGGGGAAGGCCAGCATTTCCAGTTGCCGCCCGCTAAACGTGCGCGGGTATGTAATCGGGCCTTCCTTTGAATAGAGCTTCGATACCGAAGCGGCAGCCTTTTTGTCTTGCACGCGAGCGGTTGAGTTCTCGCTTTCCACTGCAGTGCTCGAGACTGCACCGAGCGCCAACGACTGCAAAAATCCGCGACGCTTCATGCTTAACTAGTGACCAGCTCCAGGCGGTGCTGTGGTTGAGGACGAGAGGGTCGAAAGCACTTCATGTTGGAAATGGTTACAACGCCAGGCAGCGCAGAGAGTTCTTGCGCCACCGATCGTTGCAGAGCTGACGGTTCGGCAATGGCGCGCACATTCAACAACAGCTCATGCTGCCGTTCGGCCGAGGCGTCGAGAATGCCTTCAACGGATGGCGTGGCGCCGTTGCGAATGACCGAAGCCTTAATGTAACCCGCCGCGCAGTTCGACATAAGTTTCAGATGCGCAAGACGGATGTTACTGTCTGAAAAGGCCTCATCCAATCGCTCGAGCAGCGGGCCGACCACTGAGGCCGGCGTCTGCGGACTCTCCAAAGTCACGCGAGCTTTGCAATTGAGCCATACCAATGTGGCTTCGGCTCGTGCATACCGTTCATAGTCGATCTCGAGAACCTTGCTGCCAGATGGAAGCTTGGCATCGAGCACCTCATCAAGCCATGCCGTAACGCCTTCGCCGGTCAGCGGGCTCATGTAACGGACGGGACAATCTGGGATGCCTGGAAAGCTACTGTACAAATCGGTTCGCGTGAAGGAGACCAGGTCCGCCTCTGCCAACTGCTTATGGAAGAGAAACACCAGGTCCGAGTCCGGCTTGCTCAAGCATTCCTCCGCGCGCATGGGATCAACCAGAACTGTATAAGGAGCAAGCTCATAGTCCTGCTGGTAATACAGCCGCAGCGGCTGCAGAGTGGTGGCCGAGATGTCGGTACAACTGCCGACGGCCTCGGCAAAGATGACGTCGGGATGGAAATCGTTTAAACGCTCGGCGGCACCAATCAGGTCGGAAAAACGGCAACAAAAGCAGCCGCCCGTGACTTGATCGGCCGCAAAGCCATTGCGTCTTACCAACTCCGTATCGACGAGATCGGCGCCTTGGTCGTTCAAAACCACTGCCGCGCGTAAACCTCGCGCTGATAAAAGGCGCGAGGCCGTGAGAATAAGCGTCGTCTTGCCGGCTCCGAGAAATCCGCCGAGCAAGACCAAGAAGGGCTTGTTGCTCATCCGAAGCAGGTCCTGGTACTCAAAAGATGGTGCTTCATCGATTTTGTTTCCATAGATCGCGGGTGGTCGCCAAGTGTAGATCTACCCTTGGCCGTTAGGGCGGATCGCATAAGTTGTCCCGAGATCCGCTTCGAGGAAATTCGCTCCTGAGAGGTCCGTTCGCCGATACGTAGTCAAGGTGCGAACGCTTGCGACACTTATCGTCGTCTTACTACTCCCAGGGTTAGGTGAATCGGCGTGGTCCGCCAACGTTTCGAATGCGCTTCGCATCACTTTGGCTCCCCTCTTCCCGAGGCAAAGCACAAGCATTGAAGAAGGCGTTAGTTCTCCGGCTCAACCGCAGGCGGCCATCGGGCCGGCTGACAGGCGATTTTCCATCGCAACGGTTGCGATCGATCAGAAGCAAGCTCTAAACCCAATTTATGAAATCCGCCTTTCACTATCACGGGACGGCCCGCTAAGAATCCGTCAACCAAAGGGAATTTCGTCGGGTTCTGCCTCCCTCCCCGAAACCGATGCGGTTGTATCGCGCGCCACGTCGTTGTGGTCCGTCACACACAAGTTATATGCTCCTTGTGAGCGCGTGTGTCGGTCGCCACTTATAATTTTCTGAGCGCTGTCGTCGCAATTCTGCTCGTTGTCGCTTGGGCGGTTATTCTGCGGGTGATTATTCTGAAACGTCGTGTTGCCGAGCAAATTGCTGTCATTCGCCGCCAGCTTGCGGAAGCCGACAGGCTGAAGGAGAAAGCTGAAGCCGCCAGTCGCGCTAAAAGCGATTTCCTGGCAAACATGAGTCACGAAATTCGCACACCACTGAACGGCATCATTGGCATGACGGAGCTAGCCATGTCGTCCTCTGGCATGGAGCAACACGAGTATCACACCCTGATCAAGTCTTCCGGAGAGGCCTTGCTAGTCATTTTGAATGACATTCTCGACTACTCCAAAATCGAGGCCGGTAAGGTGACGTTAGAGTCAGTGGATTTCAGTCTGGAAGAGGTCATCAGCACTTCTATCAAGAGCATTGCGCCTTCCGCCCACAAGAAGGGCCTGGAGCTGACCTATTACCTGGAACCGAATGTACCTTTGAATGTAATCGGTGACCCGAGCCGATTAAGGCAGGTATTGCTGAATCTGGCTGGAAATGCTCTCAAGTTCACCAGTGAAGGCGAAGTCGGCATCAGAGTGAGTGTCGAGAGAGTGAGCGAATCCCGCGTTCAGCTGCACGTGGCGGTCCGCGACACAGGAGTGGGAATTCCAACGGAAAAGCAGCGCAGGCTCTTTCAGCCATTCGAGCAGGCAGATTCGTCCACAACGCGACGCTATGGCGGGACCGGCTTAGGGTTGGCCATCAGCGCGCGAATCGTGCAGTTGATGGGTGGCGTTATCTGGATAGAGAGCAAGCCTCACAAGGGATCTACATTCCATTTCACGGCTGAATTTGGCAGATCGTCTTCGCTCGAAACTCTTGCTCACAAGACTTCCTCAAATTTGAACAACGTAAGCCTGAAGAACGTAAGCCTGTTGGTGATTGATGACAACGCCACGAGCCGGAGTATTATTGCCGAAATTACGTCCGGTTGGGAGATGGAGACCGTATGTGCGGCCTCTGCTTCAGCAGGACTGAGAGTATTGGAGCAGGCCGCCGTCGATAGCAAGCCATTCCAGGTTGTCCTTTTCGACGATCAGATGCCCGGCATAAATGGTTCTGAGTTCATGCAGCGCATTGGGCTGGGTCCGGCCTCGGGCACTGCGACGATTATCATGTTGAGTTCCGCGAACGGAAGTTCTGGCTCGCCTCACGGTGCCTCAAACTATTTGATAAAACCGATTGGCTTCAATGAATTGCGTGCCGCCATCGAAAGAGCACTAGCCGATCCCGCTCAGAAGCAGGCGGCAACGGTCGCTTCCCCGGGTTTCTCCGAGGCTGAAGGTTCCCTTCGCCTCCTCGTTGCTGAGGACAACGCAGTCAACAGGAAACTGGCGGCGGCGATGTTCGGCAAGATGGGTCATCGAGTCACGTTGGTCAACAATGGGCTGGAGGCAATACTCGAATGGAACCGCACGCCATTCGATCTCATTTTCATGGATGTGCAAATGCCGGAGATGGACGGGTTAGAGGCAACGCGCCAGATTCGAAAGCAAGAATCAGCCAAGGGAATTAGAAGTCGTATAGTCGCTATGACTGCCAACGCTCTGGATGGCGACCGCGAGCTTTGCCTCGCTGCGGGCATGGATGACTATGTTTCCAAGCCAATCAGCCGCCGCGCCCTAGCCGGCGTGATCGAACGCATGACAATCAAGGTTCCCAAAACAAGGTTCCATAATTTAGACCTCGTTGGGCCCGTTTGGGACGCCTGCATCTGCAAGAGCGGGGCCCCGCATTGCGACATTCTTTCGCAGGGCGCGCCAGTCGCATCGGAAAACTGCAATAGTTCCGATCGAAGTGATCCAGACCAGATTATCCTTCTGCGCACGTTAAGCCGCTTTGAGCTGGATAAGTCCTCTGAAACGCTAGGACTCTAGGTCGAAAATGCACGCGCCGCACTCAAGCGTTGCCCGTTTGGACACTCAGCGGCTGTATCTCATAGCCCAGGCTACGAAGCTCCCTAATCATTCTCGACGCGCGGCGTCGCTTCGATTTCTGGCTCACGGCCGGGCCTCGTTCCTCGTAACTGACCCCCTGGTGCAGAATGATCCAAATCAATCGACAAAGCCGATGCGTGATTGCTCCAATGGTTTGCCCGTGTCCCAGGCGCGGTACCAGCCGGCGATACACGACCTCGAAGATGCTTCCTTTTTGCTTGACCGCGGCATTAGCCGCCTGGTTGAGAATCCGTCGCATGTGACGGTTATCCCTGGGGCAGCGAGTGCTCTTGTTCATCCCCGCGCTCTCTTCGTCTCCAGGACACGCGCCCACCCATGAGGAGAGATTCTTGGGCGAAGCAAAAGTCGCCGCCGTGGCACCGACTTCAGCGATGATCTGCTGTGCAGAATCCGGTCCCAGGCCGGGTACCTCCGCTAGCCGCTGTACTGCGTCCTGATGCTGCTTGAGCAGACTCGCCATTTCCTGATCCATTTGCCCGATCTGCTCGTCGATCAGTTGCAGTTCCTTTAACGCCATCTTCAGCAGCCGGCGGTAGACGGGATTCAACTCGCTGCACGCGCCGAGCGCGTCACGCAACTGTGCTGGCGTAGCACGCAAGCGTGTATCGGCCAATCGCAGCCAGAGCCGCGGGGTCGGTTTCCCCGTCCGCCAACGCCTGCAGCATGCGTCGGGCGCTAGCTCCCAGCAGATCTGAGACTAGGCTGGACAACTTAATATGCGCTTCTTCCAGCAGAGCCTCTAATTGGTTTTGCAAACGTACATGATTGCGCCTCAACTGATACTTTCCACGCATCACCGTGCGCCAAAGGCGCTGCTCGACATCCGGCACGAAGCTGAGCACCAGTTCGTGGGCTACCAACCGTTTCACCAGTCGTTCGGCGTCCGGGAAATCTCTCTTTCGTCCTCGCCGCCCGCGATTCGATTGCGCCTGAGCCAGATGTAACGTTCCCGAAAGAGGTCCGGCACCTTCCCGCTTCTGGCATCTCGGCTTCCAGTACCGCTCCAATGCTCCCCAAACCGGTTTCCAATATTGAGCCGTGGATTCCATCACCGCTTCTTCCACCATCTGCTCCAGCAGCCATTCCGCCAATAATTGCAGTTGCTCGGGGGTGCTGCCAAAATGGCGTTGTTCAAACTGGTACTCGCCTTCGACGTGCACATCCCCCACAACTACGGCCAACATCTTTTTATGAACATCAATTCCGGCAATTCTGTAGGACATAACGTTTCCTCCTGACGGGAGCGGAGAGCGCGCCGCAAGTACGTTAACCAAGGTCGCGGGCTATCACCACTCCCACCCGGGGGAAGGCAATGCCCATTTATTCGCTCAACACGCACGCTCCGGATCAGACGATCTGACGGCTTCAACTTCTCCATTGAGTTCTCGATCTCGCCGCTCTGGCCAGCTGCAATGTTAGCTCTAAGCGTGGACCACGCCTTGGGCGGCGAAGTCCAGAGATACGCTCTAAGTCATTTTCATGAGGTTTTGTGGGCCGTAGGCCCGTTAGGGCAATCTGGAGTGATCCGGCGCGACAATGCGGAGGAGCGATGTGAGATTCGTCGCCGGATCAGTTTAGATTGAGTACTAGCGTCAGGATCTATCTCGCTGGCCGGCAAATGTCAGCAACGGGAGTTTTCCCGCAGCTTGACGCTTAAAAGTCCAACTTCCCGAATGACGTTATCCGGAACAACTCGGAGGTCCCGCACCCGTGAAGGTGTTTGGTTGTGCGCCAACGTCGCAAGCTGCGGTCCGATTGCCAATCGGACTAGGCGGCGGTTGCCAACCGTTGACTACACGACCAACTTTTCGCGTGGAGGCCGCTAAACTGACGGCTTGAAAGTCCACAAGCATGTTACAAGACGATCGCCATTAGAGCCCCAGCCTTTCACCTGTCCGCATCACGCCCAAACCGTTTGTCGATTTCTGCGACCAAGTAGAATTTAATCGTCAGCAACCGCCGATAGAGCTGCCAAGGGATTCCCACCTGCGAATCGGCAACGACATCTGCCAACTCAAACCCACAAGATCCAACCCTCTTCCCCTTCCACTCTGCCAAGGGTTGCGCTGTCGAGCATATCGGGCTTGGCGAAATCTCGCTTGAGCACTCCCGCGGCATCTCGCTCAGCAGCGTAGCGAACGCAGCCTTGCACCTGAGTTCGATCGCGTCGCGTTTTATACCCCTCGCTCCATTCCGGATACAGCACGAGCGACGGGAATATTTCAGCAAACCAGATCGCCGGTCCGTCTGGCGTGCCCCAGCCTTCAAAGGGCCAGCGATGGCCGTTCACCGAATGAGCAAGCCTATCGAGGTGCTTGATACCGAGAATCGTTTGGCCCCCGACCGAGACACCACAATTCAGCTTCCATACAGACTGCGTCGTCACTCGGCGTCTAGCCGCGAGGTCGGTTGCCCGCCACTCTTCGAGACCATGGTGCGGAAACTGGAACACCCCGATATGTTGCTGAGTTAGGGAGCGAGTGGCCGACTTTGCAGCACAGCCCCAAAACGGACCCGGTGCGCCCACGCGGCGGTTACACTCATCAGCAAAGCTGTCGCGGTTATGTACGTTCTGTGCGGAATCCTCAACGTTTGCGACAAAATGTTCGTGCAGTGCTTTCCACGCGTCTTTTGGAACTGACGTCAAGCCGAGCGCGCCCGCAAAACCAGCCGGATATCCAAAGGCGAAGTCGAGCCCGACAAGGACACGTTTCCCTTCTCTCCGCCAGAGCAGGAGCTTTTCTCGCAGAATCTCGACCGCTTGGAGCCGTGTGGCCACGTTCTGTGGCGATAGTGAAGTGAATGTCCGATTGAACCAGGCGCCGCTCGCGATCCATATCGAATCGTTGCCAATTACCGGCGATGAACTTGAGGACCAATCGACCATCACGTAAGCGTCAAAAACCCGGCTGTTATTCGTCGCCTCGAGTTCAATTTTGTCCACGGCGCATGGTATCCGCGCTGATGGGTGAACCGGAACTTGCAGATGTGCCTCCTTCGATCGAATTCGGCCGCGCGGTTTGTTGAGTGCTCCAGGTGGGATTCCGGACGCAATCGAAAGCTGACCTGCATCCTCCGCGGCAAGTTTGTGAATTGCATTGTTGCCGCCGTACGTGCCTTGCACCTGAAAGTAGCATTCCCGAATTTCATCGAGGCGGATGCCTTCCACCTCCCCAGCGGAGTTCGTTAGGTACCCCGCAGCAACGAGCGCTTGCGCCTCCCTTCCACGAAGCTTGTCAATGACGAGTCCCGGGGCCGCAGGCGAGAATGGTCCAGCGACTGTGCACTCCAAGTACGCCGTTCGAACAACACCAGAATGGCGCCAAGAGACGATAATGTGATCGCCCTTTTCAAGCGCGCCGACCTTGGCGATTTGGGCGCCCCTTTCATTGAATGCCGAACGCCAAAGAAATTGGGCATTGATTACCGTCTCGACCGTTGATGCAAGCGATGTCTTTTCCGCCGTCGCGAAGCACATCCAGTTCTTCACAGCCACCCTCCTAAGCAGCGTTATCGGGCGCTGCTCTCAGTGCGGCGCTCATGCGCTCGATTCAACCACCTCGCCTGACGGTCACAACATCGAAAGCTATGTTCGTAGCTTATATGGATGACCAAGGAGCTCGGTCAACAAGACGGCGGGCAAGGGCGTCGTTGGGTTCGCTCACTCCAAGTTGACGAGAAACGCGCATGTCGGAAACTGAGTTTTGTTGAGACCTTGGCCGCTTCAGATTACCTTCGACAAATGGTCTTTGCGAAGGCAACCTGAGCTCGCAACTGTCGCTCCGATGGAACTGATCACCGTCCATTCCTTTGGATGTCGCGTGATACGTCGAATGACGCGTGACCAAAATCATCGGATTACGTCTCACGCGCGAGGGGGGAGGGCATGCCTTTTGGTCGAGCATTATCTCCAGTGATATGGATGGTGGTTTGGGTCGCGATAGCAAGTGCGTGGTCGCAGACCGCGCAGGCGCCGGATGCGGGCCTTCGAGGTCGCATCCATCAAGCCGGCGAGGCCGGGGGCCCGGGGATATTCCATTCGTCCCTTTCCCGGACGGCTGAAAGCCGAGAACGGCACTTTGAAATTGCTGCGCGCCGACGCGTACCATGTGTACGATTTCCAGATTTCCGGTCCGAAGTGGATCGCCTTGAACCGCTACGATCTGGAAGCGAAGAGCAGCGGCGACGTGCCTCCGAGCAAGACACAGCTCAGAGCAATGCTACAGAAATTGCTGGCGGAGCGGTTCGGCGTGCGCGTGCGCCGGGAATCAAAGGAGATGCGAGTGTATGTGCTGCAACTCGGGAGACAGACAAAATCTGCAGTCATCAACAGTATGACGTCCAAGACCGGACAGCGAACCTATGAGCATGCGATCACCGAATTTGTCGATTGGTACTGTTCTGAACCGCGGCTGGCATTCAATCGCACAGTCGTCTTGAGATACCGAATCTTCCTTGAACAAAGACAACGGCACCGACAACGATCAACGTCCGTCTTAGCGGCCCTCGTGAGAACTTAAAAGACAAGTACAAGGAGGCAATTTTTGAAAACGACACTTCTCACAGCCCTAATTGGACTAGGAGCGAGTAGAGCGGTCGGGGCATCACTATCGTTCCGAGGACATCGGCGAGGCGGGTGTCCGTACTGTTGATATGCTTTTTCAGCCGGCTGTGCCGGAGTGAGGCTACACTTCCGCTGGAGTTGAATATGTCGGTCCACCACTTCCCAAATCCATTCCGCAGATTCGCGCTTGCTTCCGGCATTGCGGCGATCCTATATTCGACCTGCTCACCCGTCGTAGCCCAGATCTGGGAGCCGAAACTTACTCCGCCTCCGAATGCTGCTTGGATGAATAAGTCGTTGTCACCCGATGAGCGCGCCGATTTAGTGATGCAGCAGATCACGCTCGAAGAAAAGATCGCGCTCGTGCATGGGCTCGGAGGGTTCGACAAGCCGGGCGCTCGATCCAACGGCGGCGCGAGCGTGGTAAGCGGTATTCCGCGCCTCGGCATTCCCGATCTGCAGCTAGCCGACTCCGCCGTGGGCGTTCGAGAGGCCGCGAAAGCAGGACGATATTCGACGCTGTTGCCCTCTGCGCTTGCGGCCGCATGTACCTGGGACTCGAAACTCGCCTACGAGTACGGCGCCCTGATTGGCCGTGAACTCCGCGATCAGAAGTACAACACGACGCTGGGCGGGGGCGTCGATATCACACGCGAACCGCGCAACGGGCGGAACTTTGAGTACTTTGGAGAAGACCCGATCCTTGCGGGGAAGACGATTGCTCAACTCATTCGCGGCGTTCGCGACCAAAAGATCATCAGCGACATTAAGCACTATGCTTTTAACGATCAGGAGACGGGCCGGGGCATCGGCAACGTGAGGCTCGGAAAGCGAGCGATGCGCGAAACGGATCTCCTGGCGTTCGAAATCGGCGTGAAAGAGGGAGAGCCCGGGATGGTGATGTGCTCGTATAACAAGGTCGATGGCGATTGGTCGTGCGAGAACAAGTATCTCCTGACCGATCTCCTCAAAAAGGACTGGGGCTTCAAAGGGTTCGTGGTCTCGGATTGGGGCGGGACTCACAGCACGAGCAAAGCGGCCCTCGCAGGCCTCGACAACGAGGAACCTGACGGCACATACTTCGGCGAGAAACTGAAGCAAGCGGTCCAGAGTGGGGAAGTTCCGATGTCCCGGCTGAATGACATGGTGCATCGAATCCTTCGGACCGAGTTCGCAGCGGGCATCGTCGACGACCCGCCGACCGGGCGGGTGGTAGATCCGTTTGGAAACGCCGCAATATCACAAAGCATTGCGGAGCAAGCATCAGTCTTGCTCAAGAACAACCACAACCAATTGCCATTGAACGTGGCCACGATCAAATCAATCGCCCTTATCGGCTCACACGCCGATACCAGCGTATTGTCGGGTGGCGGATCAGCCCAGGTCGATCCTCCCGGGGGCCGATCCAGCGTATTCCTGGGACCTCCCGTCTGGTTCCCTTCATCACCGATGAAGGCAATCGCGGCGAAGGCACCCAACGCGAAAGTTGGTTTCGATGACGGCTCCGATCCCCTCAAGGCCGCCGCTTTCGCGAAGACGTCGGAAGTGGCGATCGTGTTCCTGCATCAACATACGACAGAAGCAAGGGATCTGCGAACACTTACGCTTCCAGGTAAACAGGACGCACTTGTGGAGGCTGTAGCCGAAGCCAATCCACACACCATCGTGGTTCTCGAGACGGGCGGCCCGTGCGCAATGCCTTGGATCGATCAAGTCGGCGCCGCCCTTGAGATCTGGTATCCGGGAATCCGAGGAGCGGACGCTCTGGCAAACATCCTTTTCGGCGATGTCAACCCATCGGCGAAGCTTGCCGTCAGTTTCGCCAAATCGGATGCGGATTTGCCGAACCTCGAAATTGCGGGCATTAATTTAAAGCCGGATCCACATGCCAGTCACCGCGGTGAACTTCCGCCCTTCAACATCGACTACACCGAAGGCTTGAAAGTTGGGTACAAGTGGTTCGACGCCGAGCACAAGGAGCCGCTGTTTCCCTTCGGGCACGGTCTCTCATACACCACGTTCGCCTACGCAGATCTGAAGGCGGACGGCGATACGGTTTCGTTTGCGGTGAAGAACACGGGTCAGCGTGCCGGCGCCGAGATCGCGCAGGTCTATGCTGCCATCCCGGACAGGACCGAGCCTCCAAAGAGGCTTGTCGCTTGGGAGAAGGTCCAGCTCGCTCCTGGTGAATCGCGGACCGTCACGCTTCGCATCGATCCCAAGTTCTTGTCCATCTTCGATGAGCACAAGGACGGGTGGGAAGTCCTACCAGGTGAGTACACGTTCATGGTTGGCAGTTCGTCGCGTTCGATGCCGTTGAGGGCGACAGTGAAGTACTAGCGGCAATACGGGATGCGTAATTCGTGATAGAGTACGCAGCCTCAATCAAGCGGTAATGCCAAGAAATGGTGACGAGGCGCACGGCAGCGGGTGCTACGACCCAGGATCTCTGCGCGCATCTTGTACGGCTAGCCTCGGACGTAGGGTGTCCTGGGCGCCTTGTTGCGGGAGCAACTTCACTATCGAGAGGACCGATAACAGCAACGAAAGGGTTACCGGCCGTTCTTGTCCAAGTTCCGAACAATCTTCAAGGGTTGGCGAATTCGGGACTGCGGAAGGCGCCACAGAGACTTGAGCCGCTAATTGCGAGCTCATTCATACTGTTCGACTTACCGTTCGATCCGTACAAGCAGCGAAGTATTTCGAGCTCCCGCTTCGACGGAACAAGGCCATCGGAAATGCAGTGCAAGAATAGATCACCGTTACGGCCAAGGGCAGAGCGAAAGCAGGCCACTTGTTCGTACAGTCGGCATGTCGGACTTATGCCGCTTGCCGATTTGTAGACCGGGTTCCCTCCGAACAAAATTTAGGTAATCCGGATGACCTCGCCGGCCTTTATCGAGTCCAGTGCCCTAATCGCATCCGGAAGCAACCGCTTGAGATCGGCGAGTCTGTTTGTGGGCGCGCACAAGACAATCATCGATATCTGCCGAAGGCTTAGATTCTGTTGATACGGAATCTCCTGGTCCGTGGTAACGATCACCTCGAAATTGGCGGCTTCCGCTGCGGCTAACAAGGCGCCATTTTTCAAGCCCGAAAGCTTGGCATATGCAGCAGTCTCGCAGTCGTGTCCAGGGAAGAGCAACCGGAGCCGTTGATCAACACATTCGTCAATCAGGATCCGCATCAGACCCGAGCTAAGCGCAGCTCCCGTGACTCCTCAAGGATCTGGACGGCGAGTTCGCGGCTGACGGTGGGGAAGCCTTCCAGAAAATCGTCGAGAGATTCGCCGTTTTCCAGGTACTCGAACATGGTCTTTACCGGGACACGCGTGCCTCGAAAAACTGGTGTCCCGTGCATCACTTCGGGATCGCGCGTGATCGGTTCCTGCATGCCTCGATTGTCGCTCACGTGAGGCTGACCGGTGGGTTCGCCAAATTGAGAGCATACGCTTAGCCGATTTAGAGCACTTCGACGACCCAAACGGACCAACAGACATAGTTCGCTCCAAAGAAAGCGGTAGTCAAATTGGGGTGGCCCAAAATTGGCCTAAAGCATCAAAACTCGGAGGTCGCGATTGGAAGCAAAGGATTTACGCCTCGTGACCATTTGCCTCCGGAGCAAAAGGCCAGGGGTTCGAATCCTCTCGGGCGCACCAAACCTCGATAAGAATCAGTCACTTACAACCGGCATTCGGGCCGAAAGGGCAAGACTTTCATGGACGAAATTTTCGGCGAGATCGCGCACGGGATCTTCGTTCGACGGACGTTGGCATGAAGCTGGCATAAGCAGCAGGATTAGAGTAATGAAGCTAAGCGAGCGCATCTTTTAGTTTCTCCAGGCCGGAGGGTTCTCCGAAATTGACGGTTTCAAAAGAAGGCTTGATAGCGCGAGCGAGACCGGTGAGGACGGAGCCTGCGCCGACTTCCACCACACGTCGGACCCTAAGTTTGGCATTGATGAGGTAAGGGCATCGGTACTCTTGAGAGCGCGTTGTACCTCATCCCTAGGCATGTTCCCTCACCACCTCCCGCGGGTCCTTGTCTTCACGCAAGGCGAGGAAAGTTGAGTGCCTGAGATGTCCGACTTGCGCTTCATACTGCACCTCTTCTTAAGCTGGACGAACCGGTGATGATCGAATGCCGTCGCTCGCTCAGAGAATATCGCGCGCGTATCGCACCGGGGCGGGCAATACCTGGATGAAAACCGAGTGCGCGGCATAGCTAGCCTGCCCGACTGGGAGGCGCAGATCCAACTCTTTCGTTGTGGAGACGATTCTTACGTTAGCCGGAAATCAGCGCCAACCAGCGGACTTTTCATTCGTTATCCACCAACATCTCAGGTTCAACGTGCTCACACTTCAGTGCGGTTGATGATGTTCTGCAGACCGCCCACGCGATACCATCGATACCCGTAGGGCTCCAGTAGAATGCGATGTGCGCCAGATTGGTCCGGACTGCTGTGACTGATCGAGAGCAGATTGATCAGGTCGAGACCATTGCATCCTTGCTTGGCGATGTTTAGTACGATCTCACATGGGTTTGCGTTCAGGTTATGAACCACCACAACCGAGTTTCCGCGCCAGTCATAGCGGATCGCAAGCGACATCGGACTTCTTGCGTTCGCAGCACTTCAAAGTCTCCCCAGCCAATTTCAGGGACTTCCTTGCGCATCCGGATCGATGCGTTCCATCCAGTTAAGAAGAGAATTTGGGTCGCGGCGCTGATCGGCCACATTCACCTGCTCATACCCATAAGCGCCTGTGCGGATTACCTTCACGACAGGCTTTTCGTTCGCTGGAAAACCCGCCCTGCGGTTCAGGGGACCACTGCATCGGCGTTCTGTGCGGACTGACGTTCCTTCAGCGACAAATCGTCGCCCATTCCGATTTCATCGCCGTAGCGGATCACCGGGGTGCCGGGCAGAGTCATCATCAGGCTGTAGGCAAGTTCAATTCTGCGCCGGTCACCGTTTAGCATAGGCGCGAGACGCCGGCGGATACCGCGCTCATAGAGCTGCATATCGGGTTCGGCAGCGAAGGCAGCAAATACGGCTTGCGCGTTGCTCTTCCGTTAGCCGGCCGAGGTCCAGTTCATCGTGATTGCGCAGAAACTGTCCCCACTGCGCCGTCGCAGGGCGGCGGCTTCGTCGCTTTAACGCCTTTATCAAAGGACGGCTATCCGCGGTCGCAAGAGCATAAAACAGCGCCTGATTCACTTGGAAGTTGAACATCATGTGCAGGCGTTCGCCGTTCGCGCCGAAGTACTCCAAATCCGTGTCGGGCAGAACATTGGCCTCAGCTAAAATGATGGCTTCTCCTTCGCGCCAGCTCAGAAATTCCCGTAATTCGCGCAGGATTCCGTATTGCTCCTGCGGTTCTGAACTCGGGCCCCTTCGTTGCGATCACGAATGGCACGGCATCCATGCGGAAGCCGGATACACCGAGCTGGAGCCAGAAGCCCATGATTTTCAGGATCTCTGCCTGGACTTCAGGGTGACTAGTATTCAGGTCTGGCTGAAAATCATAAAAGCGGTGGAAGTACCACAATTTCGCAACATCGTCGCGGGTCCAGGTGGATTTCTGGACGCCAGGAAAAACGACGCCATCTTTGCTGTGTTCCGGCCGTTTCTTCGACCAGACGTACCAGTCCCGGTATTTGGATTGCGGGATCGCGGCGTGCCTCACGAAACCAAGGCGTGTTGGTCAGACGTGTGATTCACCACTAAATCAATCAGTACTCGTATGCCGCGCTGATCGCACGCGTGCGTGAATTCGACGAAGTCGCCGAGACGTACCGTACTGCGGATCGACATTATAATAATCGGCGATATCGTAGCCGCCATCGCGCCCCGGAGAGGGCTGAAAAGGCATCAGCCACAGCGCCGTGATACCGAGACCCTGCAAATAATCAAGCCGCCTCATCAGACCCTTTGAAGTCGCCAACGCCGTCTCCGTCTGAATCCATATAGGTCGCGACTGAGAGACAGTAGACGATTGCATTTTTGTACCAGAGGTCGTTAATCACGCTGTTTTCAAAGCCTACTATCGTCCTAACCCAGCGGGGTAGAGCATGCGATAGCCATGCATCGATCCCGCCGTTTGCAGCGGTTCGCTCCCTGGCTGACCATTGTCCACAGTAATTTCGCATCCTTTGGAGTGGGGAAACACAGGCGGGAGGTAATTCTCACAACCGAGAGCACACGAGTTTACGTTTCTGGATGGCCCGCTGCCGCCCTACAGCGGCCAATGATGTATTGATCGGTAAATCACAACGCGCCGGGTCGGCGCCTTTCCGGTCCAGCGTCGCCGCTGTCCCGATCACATCCATCACTCCGCTGTGAACCAATCGCAAGTCCTACCTCAGCAGCGCGAAAAAGGGGGGAAAGCCGGGCTCAAAAACCCGAGCTGGGGGGACTGCACTTCGGCGCCGCACATCAGCCTACGATTTGCATGTTCCACCACCTCAAAGTCGTTCCCATTACTACCGGCAAGCGCGCGTCGAAGCAAGAACCGCTTGCTCGCTGCCGATGTGCAACCCTAAACTCGCATGCCCATGCACGGCGACCTCGATCCAACACACGCCCAGAAACTGCAACCCTGCAGCACACGCACACCAGGCAAGCTGCTGCGCATGCGGGCGCGCAGCCCCGACGACAGCGGCAACGCATAAGTCCCGCATTTTTGTGTTCACGGCTGCAAAATGCATGCACAAAGCCCACATACTTGATGCGCGCCGCGCGCACTTGCAGGCTGCCATCCAGGGCTTTTCGCAACGCCTGGAAAAAGATGCCATTGTTGAAAACAAAGCGACTTCACCGGTGGCCTGTTAACCAGTGGGTCGGATGTTCGCAATCGGACCGGGGACCCGGAGCACTTTTCGAACACGAAACACACGCGAGAGCGCTGTGAATCAGCTAAATGGATGTAAATGCAAGCGGATGCGCGGCTGAATGTGTAAGCATCTGCAGTTCATTTATTTAACAGCCCATTTAACAGCGGAAACCGCGCAGCATGTCGGTCTTGTGCGCTGTCATGCAAACCGGCAGCGGTGATGAAACGGTGCAGGACGCTCTCAGCGGAGCGGCCATCACGGCCGCTGACGGGCAAGAAACGTGCTGACTTCGTGCGGCGATGAAACGGAGCTATATGCGTGGCTAGTTGTTGCAGCTGTCGTCAAGGCTGCGCCGAGGCATGTAGAGCCCGCCTGCAGCGTTGCTCAACCTCGCTGTCCGCCACTCCCCACATCCCATCGGACTGAGCTCGTTCCTTTCCTCATACGATGCCTCTCCGACACTCACTAGTTTCCGAGAGAACCGCACGAGTCCCGCTTCGGCGGATACTGGGACAGATTTTTTCTACTTCCGAATCATGACCACCGCCGTCTGCTCGCTTTGACTTGGGTGGGAGTTTTTCGATTATTTCGACGGATCTGTGAGCGCTCCATACACGATAACTCCGCTGTGGTCGCAGAGGGTAAGATCGACACTGCGCCGTTACCTGCGATTAATCTTTGCGAGCACCTTTGCCAGAAAGCGCCTATGAAACTCTATGGGCAAAAGCGGAAACGATTTCGTTCGGTGGTAAGCCGACCCTTTCAATGCCCAGTCGGCCGGCATAGATCCTCTGCCGGGCCGTTA
>CAWFWH010000060.1:0-9030 GCA_963819405.1 uncultured Acidobacteriaceae bacterium
GCCGCAGACACGTTGAAAGTCATGGGGCGGAGGTGCGAAATTTTCGGTCAGCCTGCTGAACAAAGCTGTTCGGCAGGGGGCAAGCTGAACCATAGGGGCGTGTCCTCTGCCTAAGATAGGGCACATGACCGGCCCATTCAGGTTTCATCGTGCGGTATTCCCAGTCATCCTGTGTCTGTTTTCATGCTCCGGAATCGCGTCAGCCCAAGAGCGCGGTTCGATTTCGGGGACGGTCACGGATTCGAGCGGCGCGGGTGTTCCCGGAGTTTCTGTTGTGATTACCGATACCCGGACGAATGTGGCCAGGGCAGCGACTACCAATTCCGCCGGTTTATACACGGTTGGCGATCTGATTCCCGATCCCTATCGCGTCACCGCCGAAGTGAAGGGATTCAAGAGAGCGGAACGCTCAGCTTTTACCCTAGAGGTTGCCCAAGCGGCACAGGTGGATTTACAGCTTCAGATTGGTGATGTGTCCGAATCGGTTTCGGTCGAAGCGGCGCCGCCGCTGCTCGCGACAAACGATGCCACGGTTGGCCAGGTGATCGGTCCGGTGATGATGAGTCAGTTGCCGCTCAATGATCGGAATTATCTGCAGTTGGCGTTGCTCAGTCCAGGTACAGGCACATACGGCAAAAGTAGTTTTTACAATTCGGCTCTGACGGATAATGCGGGGGCGGTCATTTCGGGAAGTGCGGGCGAGGACCGTAACGCCTTCTCGCTCGACGGCGCTGATATCAAGTCGTATCTGATTAACGGCTCCTTCGTTCCCTCGATTGAGGCCGTGGAGGAATTCAAAATTGAGACGACGCCCTACTCGGCCGAGCTGGGCACCAGCCCCGGGGCGCAGATACTGCTGATTACGAAGAATGGAACAAATCAGCTTCATGGATCGGCTTACGAATTTGTGCGGAACAGCTACTTCGATGCCAAAAACTACTTCGATAATCCGGACCAGCCTATTCCCGAGCTTCGGAAAAATCAGTTTGGAGCGACCATCGGCGGTCCCATTGTCAGGGACAAGCTTTTCTATTTCGGCGACTACGAAGGCAACATTCAACGCATCGGCGCAGACATTCTTTGGCACGGTTCCAACCGTGCTTCAGCGGCAAGGCAATTTCTCGGAGATCGGCCAGAACATTTACAATCCGTTCTCAACTACTGTCTGTGCGTCTTGCTCGAGCGGTTTCACGCGCACCCAGTTTCCAAACAACATGATTCCCGCCGGCCTTATTAGTCCGGTCAGCTCCGCCTACCTTCAAAGTTTCTTTCCCCTGCCTACTGCGCCTGGACTTACAAATAACTATTCGGCAAGTGACGTCGACCGCGTCAATCGCGAGCAGTTCAATATCCGGATAGATTATGCGAGACCGAAAGATTCTATTTTCGGCCGCGTTAGCTATAACGATTCAACGCTGTCGCTCTCCAAGGGGACTTTCAATTCCGGCGCGCTTCCCGGATTCGGCGATAACGACGTGATCAACACGCGAGACTTTGTTCTTGCCGACGATCACACATTCAATCCCTCGACCGTGCTCGATGTCAGGGTTTCGTTTTTCCGTCAGTTCTTCCAGCTTCTTCCAAAGACCCTCGGTGATAACTTCAACGAGAAGCTGGGTATCCAAGGTGTTCTTGGAAGTGAGCCGTTCAATTCAGGAATTGCAGGACTCTCGAATCCCGGCGCAAATCCATACGATCCGGAATTTCGCGCCGATAATCAATATGAGTATTCGGGGAAATTGACCAAGCTGGTGAGAGAACACAGCTTGACAATGGGCATAGATTACGCCCGCTGGCAAGTCTTTATGGATGCGGCTCCCAGTTTCCCGCAAGGCCAGTTCAACTTTGATGGAACTCTCACGGCCGATCCCAATAATTCCGGTAACACTGGAAACGCCTTTGCGGATTTTCTGCTGGGCTATCCCGAGTCTGCCCAGGTGCAATCCGGCGATAGCGGCGGTTATCTGTTCAGGAATAATACCCGCTGGTTTTTCAATGACCAATGGCGTGTCAAGCCAGGCTTGACGCTGAATTTAGGTATCCGGTGGGAGTTCGATGGCCCGTTCTACGAGAAGTACAACCGGCTCTCAAATTTCGACCCCAGTACTGGGCAGCTCATCATTGCCGGGCGCAATGGAGTAAGCCGCACCGCGAACGTCAGGCCGGACTGGAACAATTTCGCTCCTCGTTTCGGTTTTGCTTATTCTCTGCCCGGACATAAATCGACCGTTCTCAGAGGCGGTTATGGAATCTTCTACGATGTCTTGCAGGAGAACAACACTGAACAGACGCGCACGAATCCGCCATTCTCTTCCTTTCCGTTCTATTTTTTGAGCGGATCGCAAACGAGCAATTCCGTCAATTCCTATCCAGACCGTCTTCGGCCCTACCTCCGGCGCTACCCCTCCCGCCCCCAGTATTGAAGCGTTCGATGAGAACCTGCGAACCGGCTACCAACAACAGGCCTCCTTCGGGATCCAACAGCAAGTCGGGTCAACTCTCGTTTTCGAAGCCAACTACAACTGGCAGAAGAACACGAAGTTCGCGACGTTCCGCAATTTAGATGCGCCTTTAGCACACGGCACGTTCGTCCTTCCCTATCCTCAATTCAGCTACATCAATTACCTTACAAACATTGAATATGGGAATTACAACGCGCTTCTGCTGAGGGCAGAGAAGCGTTTCTCCGCCGGACTTTCGTTGATTACTGCGTTCACGTGGTCGAAGAATCTCGACAATATCTCGACTGGCGATGCGGCAACGGCGCCGGGCGACCCTGGTTTTCAGAACCAATACTGCTTTAGCTGTGATTATGGCCCTTCGGCATCTGATTTCAGGCGGCGCTTTGTTCAAAGTGTCGTTTATGACCTGCCTTCCTTTAGATCTGGGAGCTTGTTGAATACGGTGGCCGGTGGTTGGGAGATCTCCGGAATCTTCACTTACCAGGGCGGCTTTCCGGTTACGCCGTTAGTTAGCGGAGACAACAGCGAGACATTGACGTACGCGGACAGACCGAACGTTATCTTGGGCGCGCCGATCTTTTTGCCAGGAGAGCAAGATCCATCGCAATGGTTCAATCCGGCAGCGTTCGTGGTGGCGCCCCTTGGCCAGTTCGGGAATGCCGGGAAAGGGCATCATTCGCGGACCGGGTCTTCTCGATCTGGACTTTGCACTCTTGAAGAATTTTCGTTTCGCCGAGCGCTACAATCTCCAGGTGCGTGGAGAGGTATTCAACGCCGCAAATCATCCGAATTTTGCCGGTCCCAATAGCTACATCAACACGCCGTCTGCCGGAACCATCAGTTCCACGACAACGACGTCCCGGCAGATTCAGCTTGGCATGAAGCTTACTTTTTGAGAGCGGTTACGATTATCTCTGGCCATGGTCATAGACGTACACAGTCACTATTTTCGCGATCCGGATCACTTCTCCTCCGACTTTGCGGCGCAAGCGAAGAGGGGAAGAAACATAGACCTGACGGTCCGGTGGCCCGAGTACGCAGCTACTGCTTCCGATGCCTCGAAAACGATCGTGTTCGGCGGGAAAGCCCGTCTCTCGGGACTTTGGGTTCCGGATGCGGAAGTCGCCGAGTACGTCAATACAGAGCCCGATCGTCTGATCGGATTCCTATCGCTCGATCCAACTCAACCCGGTTGGCAGGACGAACTAGAAGAGGGCCACCGCAACCTTCATCTGAAAGGCATCAAGCTGATGCCCATGTATGCGGGGTTCTCGCCGAACTGTCCCGAGTTTGATTATCTGTGGGAATATGCGTCGAGGAATGGGTTGCCGGTGCTTTGCCACACTGGAACCACATTCGTCCGCCAAGCGCCTCTGAAGCACACGCTACCTGGATTAATAGATGAAGTAGCGATTCGTTTTCCTGAAGTGAAGATCATCATGGCGCACCTTTCACATCCCTACGAAGGTGAGTGTGTCGTGACCATTCGCAAGCATCCAAATGTTTATGCGGATTGCTCGGCGCTGCACTACCGTCCATTCCAGCTCTACCATTCGCTCATGCTGTTACAGGAGTATGGCGTCTGGCATAAACTCTTGTTCGGCAGCGATTACCCTTTCACTACCGTGGCAGCGAGTCTCACCGGGATGAGAAACCTGAACAAGATGCTGGAAGGCACGGCGCTACCCAGGCTGGACATGGACGCTATGGAGCAGATGTTCGAAAGGAAATCGCTCGAGTTACTCGGAATCAATTCGTAGCAGCGCTAATAGCTGGCCGAAATTTCGTAATGGCGTTCGGTCGGCTGCTTGATCCTTACCCATTCCTTACTTACATCGAAATCCTGCCAGGATTGTCCATTTACCGTAACTGTCCGAATGGTTTTGCCTTCCGGGTGGCGCAAACGAACCAGCAGCACTGCCGGCGCACCCGGCTTAGCGAGATCTACCCTGGCCGTGATTGTTCCCGACTCGCTGTGACTTTGAATGTGAAAAGAAACATTCCCAAAATAAGTGGGAGCCTGCGATACTTCAATTTCTTTGCCGTCTTCGAGCCATTTACGAGGCGTAGCCTGCGCGATGATTAGCGTGTGGTCATCCGCTTCGCGTATCAGAAGGTCGCGGAATAATTCGAACCATGAACCATCGGTACTTGGGGGACCGAAATATTGGCCGTGCATCCAGCGGTGCTCCACCGGCTCGAAAACCGTGTGGCTGAATGCACACGCCATCTGGCTGTAGAAGGCGCGAATGGCTGCTTTGGGATCGTCGCGATAGAGATAGGCAAGCGCCTGCGGCCGGTACACAGGCTCGTTGGCCATTCCCCAACCTTTCAGGAACAGATTGTCTTCGTGGTCATTCAACAGAAAATCGGCTAGTTGGCTGTCAGCCGGAAGCGCCTTTAGTCGGACCAGGTGCAGCGGTCCTGTATCGACATCGGTTGGATACCAGATCTCCATCAACCTGCGAGGCGTTCTGGCATCGGAGGGTACAAACGGCTGCCAGGTATGATCGCGAAGTTGGACCAGGGGAGACGAGCTGGCGGCCTCTTCGAAGCCATTTTGCGCTGCTTCGCGAATGCGTCGAGCTTCGTCGAGCGCGCCGCCCGCATGAGGGTCATCCATCTCAGCCAGTGCCGTGCCGAACCGCTCCATACCTGCGTACATATACGCCTGATTAATGGCCCAGACGCCTTCGCCAGTACCATCATTCAGCGGACCTTCTACCAGACCCTGCAGGTCTGAGCGCTCTTGCGCGCGCTTGCTCTCCTTCTCGCACCAGTCCAGAGCTTTCAGTGCATACGGAAGGAGAAGGTCAAAGCCTCTCTTATCGTGGGACAGCAGATAGTATTGTCCTGAAGCGTAGAGCATGGCTGGCGTGTACATCGTCCAGTTTGCAAATCCGCTGACATGCCCGTTTGCGTCCTGGTTGGAACGAAATTCGTCCAACAGCTCTTCTAACGCGACGGAGGAATACCCGCGCAGTTCGTAAAGCATGTAGTCGACGTAAATCGAGTGAACGCCGGGCCAGGGAATCCCCGTCTGGTCGTAAGCGAAGTTGGAATATGGCAGGTCTATGGCTGTGTTTTGGCCATCGGCGCCGTGACGTCGCGGCAAGCGAAGAGCGTGCCACAGAGATGCCCGGAAGAGATCGTTGACCGCATTTTCAGGTACTCGAAACTGAGCGCCGCGATTCACCCAATCCGACCAGAACCGCCGGGTTTCCGCTCGGGCTTGGGCATAGTCGAGTTTGGCCAGTACTTCAGATGAATCGTTGTCGACCATGGGCGACGGAAGCTTGACTATAAACTCCCGCGACTGTCCCGGGGCCAGCGTTTCGGCAATTGTCAGATCGAAGCGGACGCTACGCGCGACGCGCTTGTCTTCATTTTCGTAGTCGAGTGTCTCGTGCCATTCCGGGGCCGTCTCAGCTCCTTGTATGGCAAGCAGGACTCGCTTCCTGGCCCTTTCGAGAAACTCCACGCCGTCCGGCAGACGAACGGTCTCGATCTTTGCTCCCGTTTCGATAGGTATGAGGCGGCGATGAGTCATGCTCACGGGAATGACTCGCTGCTTATCTCCGAGATTCGTCATCCGGACCTTCTGCAGGAGCACCATCGTGATGTTGCCGTTTCGTTCTTTCGGCGGTCCGTTTAGCGGGTAAGCGAACTGTTCCACTTCGTAACGGATGCCGTCTTCTTCCAGAGTCGTGGTCACAATCGGAAGGCCGTTATCCAGGCGTTGTGATTTCCAGGTTTTGATTATTCCTTGCGTCAGGTCGCCGAAACCGAACCAGAATCGAAAGTGATCGGGATTGCCGTAGTCGTTCCAAACTCCGGCTCCACGATCGATACCGAATTTGGGAATGGCGCTGTCCCACGACAAGCAGATGACATGACCGGGCGCGACCTGGTGCGGGTGCATGTAGGACGGGCTTCCCATATCAGCCCACTTGGAAGCATACTCTTCGTAGGTTGCTTCTGGTTCGTTCGCAATTTGCTCCAGAATTCGTTTGCCTCGAAAGGGCTTTATCGTCGCCTGGTAGTCGGCGAAAGAAATCGGGTGATCTTCAAGAGTGATGAACACGTCATATGCCGGCACCCAAAGCGCCTTCTCTCGCATTAGCTGAGCGGCGGTAAAGGTGAATCCGTGCGGCTGATGTTCGAAAGGAAATCGCTCGAGTTACTCGGAATCAATTCGTAGTAGCGCTAATATCTAGCCGAAATTTCATAATGGCGTTCGGACGGCTGCTCGATCCGTACCCATTCCTTACTTACATCGAAATCCTGCCAGGATTGTCCGTTTACCGTAACTGTCCGAATGGTTTTGCCTTCCGGGTGGCGCAAACGAACCAGCAGCACTGCCGGCGCACCCGGCTTAGCCAGATCCACCCTGGCCGTGATTGTTCCCGACTCGCTGTGACTTTGAATGTGAAAAGAAACATTTCCAAAATAGGTGGGAGCCTGCGATACTTCAATTTCTTTGCCGTTTTCGAGCCATTTACGAGGCGTAGCCTGCGCGATGATTAGCGTGTGGTCATCCGCTTCGCGTATCAGAAGGTCGCGGAATAGTTCGAACCATGAACCGTCAGTACTTGGGGGACCGAAATATTGGCCGTGCATCCAGCGGTGCTCCACCGGCTCGAAAACCGTGTGGCTGAATGCACACGCCATCTGGCTGTAGAAGGCGCGAATGACTGCTTTGGGATCGTCGCGATAGAGATAGGCAAGCGCCTGCGGCCGGTACACAGGCTCATTGGCCATTCCCCAACCTTTCAGGAACAGATTGTCTTCGTGGTCATTCAACAGAAAATCGGCTAGTTGGCTGTCAGCCGGAAGCGTCTTCAACCGTACCAGATGCAGCGGTCCTGTATCGACATCGGTTGGATACCAGATCTCCATCAACCTACGAGGCGTTCTGGCATCTGAGGGTACAAACGGCTGCCAGGTGTGATCGCGAAGCTGGATCAGGGGTGACGAGCTGGCGGCCTCTTCGAAGCCATTTTGCGCTGCTTCGCGAATGCGTCGAGCTTCGTCGAGAGCGCCGCCCGCATGAGGGTCATCCATCTCAGCCAGTGCCGTGCCGAACCGCTCCATACCTGCGTACATATACGCCTGATTAATAGCCCAGACACCTTCGCCCGTACCATCATTCAGCGGACCTTCTACCAGACCCTGCAGGTCTGAGCGCTCTTGCGCGCGCTTGCTCTCCTTCTCGCACCAGTCCAGAGCTTTTAGTGCGTACGGAAGGAGAAGGTCAAAGCCTCTCTTATCGTGCGACAGCAGATAGTATTGTCCTGAAGCGTAGAGCATGGCGGGCGTGTACATCGTCCAGTTTGCAAACCCGCTGACGTGCCCGTTTGCGTCCTGGTTGGAGCGAAATTCGTCCAAGAGCTCTTCCAACGCGACAGAGGAATACCCGCGCAGTTCGTAAAGCATGTAGTCGACGTAAATAGAGTGAACGCCGGGCCAGGGAATCCCCGTCTGGTCATAAGCGAAGTTGGAGTATGGCAGATCTATGGCTGTGTTTTGGCCATCGGCGCCGTGACGGCGCGGCAAGCGAAGAGCGTGCCACAGAGATGCCCGGAAGAGATCGTTGACCGCACTTTCAGGCACTCGAAACTGAGCGCCGCGATTCACCCAATCCGACCAGAACCGCCGGGTTTCGGCTCGGGCTTGGCCATAGTCGAGTTTGGCCAGTACTTCAGATGAATCGTTCTCGACCATCGGCGACGGAAGCTTTACTATGAAGCTCCCGCGACTGTCCCGGGGCCAGCGTTTCGGCAATTGTCAGATCGAAGCGAACGCTACGAGCGACGCGCTTGTCTTCATTTTCGTAGTCGAGTGTCTCGTGCCATTCCGGGTCCGTCTCAGCTCCTTGTATGGCAAGCAGGACCCGTTTCCTGGCCCTTTCGAGAAACTCCACGCCATCCGGCAGACGAACGGTCTCGATCTTTGCTCCCGTTTCGATAGGTATGAGGCGGCGATGAGTCATGCTCACGGGAATGACCCGCTGCTTATCTCCGAGATTCGTCATCCGGACCTTCTGCAGGAGCACCATTGCGATGTTGCCGTTTCGTTCTTTCGGAGGTCCGTTTAGCGGGTAAGCGAACTGTTCCACTTCGTAACGGATGCCGTCTTCTTCCAGAGTCGTGGTCACAATCGGAAGGCCGTCATCCAGGCGTTGTGATTTCCAGGTGTTGATTATTCCTTGCGTCAGGTCGCCGAAACCGAACCAGAATCGAAAGTGATCGGGATTGCCGTAGTCGTTCCAAACGCCGGCTCCCCGATCGATACCGAATTTGGGAATAGCACTGTCCCAGGACAAGCAGATGACGTGGCCGGGCGCGACCTGGTGCGGGTGCATGTAGGACGGGCTTCCCATATCAGCCCACTTGGAAGCGTACTCTTCGTAGGTTGATTCTGGTTCGTTCGCAATCTGCTCCAAAATTCGTTTGCCTCGAAAGGCCTTTATCGTTGCCTGGTAGTCGGCGAACGATATCGGGTGATCTTCGAGTGTGATGAAGACGTCATATGCCGGCACCCAAAGTGCCTTCTCTCGCATTAACTG
>CAWFWH010000061.1:0-101331 GCA_963819405.1 uncultured Acidobacteriaceae bacterium
AAGTCATGGTGGGCGCGACAGGACTCGAACCTGTGACCTCCTGCGTGTGAAGCAGGCGCTCTAACCAACTGAGCTACGCGCCCTCGCGACGTGTACTCCGATTCTAAACCACGCCCCCGCCCGCCAGGGGGAGCATATGCGACGCTAAAACTTCATGTCTCACTCGAAGTTTCGCGTCCTATACAGCGACATCGGCGGTGTCCTGGGTACAAACGGCTGGGACGCGAATCTGCGCAAGAAAATCGCCGCGCATTTCAAAGTTGAACTTAACGAAATCGAGCCCCGCCATCACCTCACCTTCGATAGTTACGAGCGCGGCTACATGGCGTTCGACGAGTATCTGCGGCGTGTGTTCTTCAGCTCGCCACGCCCATTCACCGTCGCAGACGTTCGCGAGTACACGTACAGCCAATCGATAGCGTGGCCTGAAAACATGGATTTATTCCGAACCGTCAAGGAGAAGAATCAACTCAAGTTGGCTCTGATCAGCAATGAAGGAAGCGACCTGACCCAGCATCGCGTCCACAAATTCGGATTGCGTGATCTCGCGGATTTCATGATCTTCTCTTACTTTGTCCACTTCCGGAAACCTGATCGTGAGATCTGGCAATTAGCTCTGAACTTGGCCCAAGCCACGCCTGCGGAATCGCTTTATGTGGACGACCGCGAAATGCTCGTCGGATGTGGCGGAGGAAATGGGATTCACGGCCATCCATCACGTCTCGCTCGAAAGCACCAGAGAGAAGTTTCAGAAGCTCGGCTTGGCCGTGAAATAGAACTATCCCAGTTGCGTATTCACTCCGTCCCAATTGACCACGTTCCACCAGGCCGCGATGTACTCGGGCCGGCGGTTCTGATACTTCAAGTAATAAGCGTGCTCCCAAACATCGAGGCCCAGGATCGGCTTCTTACCATCCATCAGCGGGCTGTCCTGGTTCGCGGTCGAGATGATCTCGAATTTGCCGCCGCTGTCTTTCACAAGCCAAGCCCAACCGGAACCGAACCGCGTGGTCGCCGCCGCATTGAACTTTTCCTTGAAGCTCTCGAAGCCGCCAAAATTTGAGCTGATCACGCTCTCGATTGCGCCCTTTGGAGCGCCGCCTCCGTTGGGCTTCATGAGAGTCCAAAACAGCGAGTGATTCGCGTGTCCGCCGCCGTTATTCCGAACAGCGGTTTTGATCGAGTCCGGTACGAGCGCCAGGTTCTTCGCCAGCAGCTCTTCGATTGATTTATTTTGCAGATCGGGCGCGGATTCTAACGCCTTATTCAGATTCGTCACATATGCGCCATGATGCTTATCGTGATGAATTTCCATCGTGGTCTTGTCGATAGTTGGCTCTAATGCGCCGGAAGGGTAGGGAAGCGGTGGAAGTGTAAATGCCATTGGTGTTCTCTTCAGGCATTATAGACACTGACACCGGCGACTACCGTTTCGATTACCCTCAGCGACTTCAAAGAATCGTCCCATTGAAAACGAACTAAGTCCGCCTTCTCGCCAGGAGTGAGATTGCGCTGGCGTCCCGCTATTCGGGCTACCCGCGCTGGATTGACAGTAGCCATCGCCAGCGCCTCCCGCAAAGAAATTCCACCGAGACGAACACTGTTGCCGATGGCGTGATCCATTCGAAGAGCCGAACCCGCCAGCCGCTCCCCGCCACGCATCACGACGCTGCCGTCGGAACGCAGCTCAACATCCACTTGTCCCAGCCTGTAGGGTCCCGGCTCGCACATAGCCGGCATGACCGCGTCGGTAATCAGAACGCCACGCTCAACTCCCTTGGCGCGTAGAGCAGCCCTAAAGAACGAGCCCGGAATGTGGATGCCGTCTACGATGAAGCTGGCCGTCAGCCGATCTTCCGCTAATTGCTCCCAGATATAATTCTGCGTCTTAGGTAACGTGGGATGCGCGGCGTTGCCCAAGTGAGTGGACATGGTAGCGCCCGCTGCTACGGCGGCATGAATCTGTTCCGCTGTAGCCTTGGTGTGGCCTATACTGGCGACGACACCGGATCGAATCAGCTCGCTCACGTAGGACGGCGTCTCATCCCATTCAGGCGAGACCGTCACCAGCCGGACCGCGCCATTTGCAGCCTCTTGCCAGCGCTTGAATTCTTCCACGTTCGGAGGCCGTATGTGCTCCAAAGGATGAGCGCCACGCGGGCCATTTTCGGGCGAGATGTGAGGCCCTTCTACATGGAACGCTTCCATTGCGTGCGCTTCCGGCATTCCGTTTCTATGCAGTTCTTCCTTTGCGGCCGCAAGGTTCCGGAGAGCTCCTGACATGCGCTCTTCAGAACCGGTGATCACCGTCGCAAAGAAGCGAGTCACGCCCGTAGTGAACATCCTTCGAATCGATTGCGCGATTGCCTCGTGTGATGTCCCAGGATCGTTGTAATCGACTCCGGCAAAGCCATTCACCTGGACATCGATAAATCCCGGAGCAATGAATTCCTCGACGTCGGGCGGCTGAATGATTTCATCGACACTCTGGATGGCGCGGTCGAAGCGGATCTCGACGACGGATGACGTCCCCGCAATTCTTCCGATGAGCCGTTTTCGCGAGAGCTCGCCCGCGTCACTCCACGACATTACCGGCCATCCTTGTTTTTTTCACAATATACGCACAGGTGCCCGCTCGTAAGCTTCGAGAAACTTGGGAGATAGAACGTGTTGAAAACCTTCCCCAGAGGTGTACAGAGACTAGCGGACCACGCTCCATTTGATGTAAGACTTTAATAGATCCGGCGCGGGCGCTTGATCGGCAGGTAATCTCGGGGGAGGTGACTGCAGGTTCGGCGCTCGCGGCCGGACGACATATTGAAATTGGGCTAGCGATCGTTAGTCCAAAACTCAGGGCAGAAATCAGTTCGTCCGGGCCTCCACTGCTCGGATTGGAACGGTTTCTGCCCTGTAGGTCTTTAGGCGCTGCAGCAGCAAACTCGCTAGACGCCAACTGGGACTGCTTCACGAACACCCGTCACGAACGTCAGCCATCCGAATGCGTCGTCAATCTCAGCCTTGACGATTTCGAAGAAGCGGCGCTGAATCAGCGCAGTAATTGGGCCGCAGCTTCCATCGCCGATGGTGATTCGATCCACTGAGCGAATGGGCGTCACCTCCGCCGCCGTTCCGGAGAAGAACACTTCGTTTGCGATGTAGAGCATCTCGCGAGGAATGATGCTTTCCACTATCGGTATTCCAAGCTGCCCTGCGATTTTGACGATTGTGTCGCGTGTGATCCCGGGCAAAATCGATGCTCCCAATGGCGGCGTGACAATCTTGCCATCGCGAACCAGGAAGATGTTTTCGCCGGAGCCTTCGCTCACATATCCGGCCTCATCCAACGCAATGCCTTCCGCGTAGCCGTTGATCGCAGCCTCCATGCGGATCAGTTGCGAGTTCATGTAGTTTGCGCCGGCTTTCGCAAGCGCGGGCAGGGTATTCGGAGCAATGCGGCTCCACGAAGACACGCAAACGTCCACGCCAGTCGTAAGAGCCTCTTCACCCAGATAGCGCCCCCACGGATAGCAACACATGTAAGTCTCGATCGGATTGTTCCGCGGCAAGACACCAACATCGCCGTAACCTCGTAGAACAATCGGGCGAATGTAGCAGACGCCCAGATTATTTTCGCGAACCAGATCGACCATTCCGGCCGTCAGATCGTCAAGCGAATAGGGCACGTCCATGCGGTAAATCTTGGCTGAGTCCAGCAGCCGGCGGCAGTGATCCCGCGCGCGAAAAATAGCCGGACCTCGCTCAGTCTCGTAGCAGCGAACGCCTTCGAAGACTGAACTGCCGTAACTCACGACGTGCGAAAGGACATGAATCTTCGCGTCGTCCCAAGGGATGAGCCGGCCGTTATGCCAGATCTTCTCGGTAGGCTGCAACATGCTTGAGATTATATCCGAGCAAGCCCCGCTGGAAAGCTCAACGACTGCGATGCGATGAAGAAGACTGTGGAGGGGTGGGTTCGGCGTGGATGGAGCGCAGCCACGAACCTTGTGCCTTCAGTTTGGACTCGAAGCGCGACGGCAAATAAAACCGCGAGCGGCACTGACGGCAGCGATACGGTTTCATGCCCCATAGGCGCATGAACAGATCGCCCAGTCTGCGCCGGTGGGAACGGCCTACCTCAGGCGACTGGCAGCGCGGGCACATGACGGCAACTCCTGGAACACCATGACGGACAGACTTACAAGTTATATCGCATTGACGCCTATAAACGTAGTCCTATACGTAACGTCAATGTCCGAGAACAGATATTATGTCAAGTCCCCCGCCGGCACTTCCGCATCTTGGAAGGTGGCATAAAGACTATGGACTTCATGGAAATCCAACACCAATCGAAGAGTTGACCCAAATACCAAGTGGCCTTGCCTTGGCTCGAGCGAGGTCAGGGGGATAAAGCAGAGATGAGGGCGAGTTCTCACCCGTCGGCGTGGATTGCGCTGCTCGAGTTGATAAAGGCGGAGGAAGGCAAATTCCGACCTTTGCAGGAAGCCGGCGGGATCGGTAAAGCGACAGGGATGGCGTAGGGGTCTTCTCGGACACAATGCTGGCGGGTTTACCGCACTGTTCACGCACGAAGGTGGTTCCCTCAGAAACTATTTGGGTGTATCGAACCTTGTAGCTAATAATCCTGGCGGGCAAGCGGCCTTGATTCTTAACCCGGATCGCAAGGCCTCCAAGTTGCAGCCGGAAAATGGAGAAAACGATCAATGGTGGGCACTGCTCGTTGTTGGGCAATGTTCTGGATGTGGGCTTCTTTCAAGGTCTCATATCGCAGGTCCAAGCGTAGTGAAAAGCAGCCGCGCTGAACGCGAGCAACGAGTGGCAAGGAGACCGAAAGGCGGACCATTGCTCAAAAAGAAGCTAAGCGCGAAGGTCGCGGGAAGCGGAGGCCTTTGGTTTAGGTCCGACGTCTGTTAGGATTCAGTGCGGCCTCTTTTCTGTATTTCCTTTCCCGCCTCAGGATTTCCGCGTGGGAAAGGCCAATACTTTTCCGACTAGCGCGTGGAACCGTTGTATTACGGGCGCATCAGCATTTTCGGCCAGCTCTTTCGATATAGTGATGGGTTTCGACCGTTTCAATAAGAGGCCGTGATTTCTATTATAGGCTTCATCCGCCTTTTGCGCTGGTGAAACGGCTGCACGCTCTCCTGCGCTCATCCTCATCTGGAAACATCGGCTGCTCACCCATCCGGCGCCGTAGCTCATTGATTGTTCGCTTCGTCTCAGTCACTTCGCGCATTTGCGAGTTCACGTCAAGCGATGGTTCAGATCGTTTCAACGCTGTAGGAAGACCAGACCATTGGCAACTGGAATACAGCAACCGCCAAGGATCGCCGTAGATGTATTGCGATATCCTCCAAGCCGCGCACGGCATATGCTGATTCAATAAAGGTAACGGCTCAAGAACACGATGCGCCCTATTTAACCGATTTTGCCGAGAGTTTTCGGCCTTTAGGCACCATACGATGGCACTGTATTTTGCTGAGTCTTGATGCCTGTTTGCAAATTGCTGTTAATATGGTACGATTTTCTTGAACTTAGGCGTGTAGCAGCGCCAGCGTTTATTGAGGGCAAAGCGAATGACAGAAACCAAATTAGAAGCTGCTGTTGAAGTACTTGTGGACCAGTTGAACTCGCAGACTGCGAGAAGTGACTGGAGACGAAGCGAACAATCAATGGGCTAGGGAAGGATGGTGAGCAATATGATTGAGATGCGGATGAGCGCGTCGATGGCATCTCGGCCATTCGCTCAGACCAATTCTACGGAAAACCCCTCGCTACAGCCTTCGATGTTCTTATCCCTAGAGCCTGCGCTCAACAAATTGGCCTAGGCTCGGACAGGCGGTGCGATTCCGCAGTCGCTGGGGCGAAATCGGCCGCTTGCAATTCTCATTTCACTGAGTCTAAGAACGACTTGCGTTTCACAAACTGCCGAACGGCACGTTTGAAATCCGTGGCTGGTATGACGACGCGATCCTTAAACGAGCCGAACGCAAAGTACAGGAGACGCCTCACTCTCGTAACGGCAAACCCCGGAAGCGACCGACGGCTCACAATAGCGCGCGCAAAGCGGCGCAAAAGGAATCGCACTCGCTGTAGCAAACAAAGAGCGCATGATGGCATCGAAGCCTGGAGGGCAGCGGATGGGCCCGCAGGCGAGCGACAAATCGAGGCTGGTCACGACTCTGTCGGAAATGCGAGATTTCAGATAGGAGGGTCACGGGAATCCGTGAGATCAATGGCAGGGATGGCTGGAGAAGCAGAACCAGTACGAGGGTCAGGGGTGACCGAACTGTCGTGAATTGTCAGATCACGGCGGCTGGTCGGACGGCGCACTTGCAATATCCGCTAAACAATCCCGGTCTGTCACGCCGGCGCCATCGTGACAGTTTGGATTAGCTAAGCATATTTGTACCACTTACATCCACGCCCCTGTTCGCCTCTCGGCGGATCAGATCGGAGTTAGGCCCGCCAATCAGTTACAATCGCAGAGTTCGTAAGATAAATTCATGCCAGTCCCTAACACGGTGGTTTTTAAGGTAGGGAACATCAGTACTGACGGAATCCGGCTATCGCGTAGCCGTTCACTTTAGCGCAAGGGCGCGTGCCTATGTGGCCGATCTCATTGTGAGCGTACTCGCGGCGACCAGAAGCGCGGTCTAAAGCACGGGGGAAGACACTGGAGCAGATCGAAGAAGAGGCGCTGCGCAAGTAAGGAGTTCAGCGAGGCAATTGCTCGGAAAAACCGATAGGTGTCGGAACCGTGAGATCAAACAGCATGGAAGAACTGACCAAGAGGGATATAGTTGAGGATCCCGAGGCTTTTCCACCGCTTCGATGCGCTGGTCGGTTGAGTGTTGTCCGTCCCCGGCGAAAAGATTTTTAGGGCATACACGAGCAGTCACAAGAAACGTTCCGCCCAAAGCGGGAACACGCAGCGCCTGCGATAGATATACCTCGCGACACCGGCGTTTTCCTAGCATCTTAAAGGCTTACCTTCACATGCCGACTTCCATCTTGATCGTGACACCGGCGACATTTTGACTGGTTTTTCCAGGACTATCCGAGCGTATGAGACTTTGCGAAACAAAAAAAGAGCCGCTTCAGCCCTGTCAGGTGGGCCGAAGCGGCTGAGGGAAGGATCATGACCTCCTAGCGGCCTCGATGGCCGCCCGAAGAAGAATGCCCGCCACCACCGCCACCACGTGACGACCCGCCGCTATTGTGCGGCGCGCCTCCACCGTGCGATTGACCGCCGCCTCCGCGCGGCGAACCAGACGGAGCCCTATATTGAGGCGCGCTATAGTGCGGCGCATTATTTTGCGGGCGAGATTGATAGTTGCCGCCATACCCGGGCGCACTATAGGAACGGCCTGGGTTTGATGGCGTAAAGTTCCGTTGCGGCTGAACGTTGCTTGGACGTGCGCCGCTGTAAGCGCCTGGCGTGGAATGCTGCGGCTGCACCGAAAGTGTGCCAGCCACTCGACTCCGATCCAGGCGTGAATCCTTGCCGCAGGCCATTCGAAGCTTCCGGGATCGCCAAAATGTTGCCAACCGCCCGTCGCGCCTGATCGAGGCGCCGCATAGTTGCTCCGCCCTGCCGTCTGACCTTGCATGTTTGGAGCGACACCACGTGGAGCGACACCAGGAGATCCGGTCGCAGCACCGAACCTTGAGCCATTGCCATTGAAGCCTGCGCGTTGTCCCACCTGCTGATGCTGGAAGAACTGACGATTCCCAGCGTTGGCCAGCCGTGGATTCACCGTGGCTTGCCGGTTCGTAAACTGAAAGCTCGCTCGCGAGGGCGAGACCGGCATCTGCCCCCGGAACAAGCTCGCGTTGCCGAGCTGCTCGCGAGTCGCGGGACTGAAGTGCCGGCCCGGCCCGCCGAAGCTGTTGTAGGCAGCGCTCATTGCCCCGCCCCTCACTGCTGCGTTCCGGTACATGTGCGCTAGATCGCCGCGCCCATATCCTCCATACCCGTATCCGCCGCGCCAGCCGTGGCCCCACCACGGGTGGAATAGCTCGAAAGGCGCCAACGCCACCCACCCCAGCCCGGCCCATCCCCCCACACCGAATCCGCCCCAACCAAAAAAGCCCACCAGCGCCGGTCTCCAAAGGTACGAGGCAAACCGCGCGCCCGGCCACCAGCACCAGCCCACGCCCCCGTTCCAGAACCAGCGTCCGTAATGATACGGCGCCCATCCCCACGGAGCATCATCAACCCAGCTCCAACCGTAGTAGTCAACCCAAGACCAATGCCCATAGCTATACGGCGACCAATCCGCAACCGGCGGACGCGGCGCCCACACTTGTCCATATTGAGAGGGCACCCAGCTTCCGTAAGCATCCAAATCGTCCGCGCCGTAAATATCGCGGCTCACATACTGATAACTTTGCGACGCCAGCAGTTCGCGATCGCGATTTGCGCTCCAGTCGTCAAATTGGTCCGGCGCAATTTCGTCCACCGTCTGAAATTCCGGATCCGATGGATTTCCGCGCACCAGCGTCGTACGTCCCGCATCCAGTTGCTGCGATCCGCGCGGTCCATAGATCTCGGCTTGCCCGGAACGAACCGTAATTTGCGTGGTTCCGTCGTCGAGCACCGAGATTCGATATTCTCCTTGGCGCACCGGATGTACGGCGATACTTGGCGTGTCCACTTCGGCCTGCGCATCCGAAACTCGCAACACGCGATAAATGATCGTCCCTGCCCCAAGCTGAACCTGATACCTGTGGTACTCCAGGTCCGCGAAACCCAAGTCTGTGTTTGGCGCAAGCCGGATCAGATTAGCCGAATCGAGCTCGACCTCCGCACGCGAACCGGGCGAAGTCTGCAGATGGTCCTGGCTGGTGAGCGGCGCATTGATTGCTGCGGCCACCAATTCACCGGAATCGCTGCGTTTTACGTTTACGTCGCCTTGCGCGATGCTGATTCGCGCTACACCGTGCTGTCTATCGGCTGCCGGATCCTCGGAACCGGCCGGCGATTGGGCCTCCGGTCCAGGTTGTCCCCCAGGTTGTCCCGCTTGCGGATAAGGCGGACCTTGCGGGTACTGCGCCTGCGGATACTGTGCTCGACTTGCGGATATTGCGCTTGCGGGTACTGAGCTTGCGGATATGGCTGCTGATATTGCGGAGGCGGATATTGCTGCTCCGCCCCGCCGTATTGCGCCCCTTCCTGTGCAATGCCCGCCGGCGCCCCTCCGAGTGCGCCGACAGCTAACGGCCATAAACACAGTAAAGAGATTGCGGACCATACTACGCATTCCGCTTCAATACACGCGAGCTTCCAAACGCGCAAACTCTTGATTGCACTGAATCTCTTCTCTAGGAGCCGGAGTGGCTGATGGTTGAAAAGCACCACGGTGAACGCATTCAACCGCGCGCCGCTCTATGGCATCGGGACAGTAAATCGGAAGGCGCTACCGTGCTTCCCATCGCTCTCGACCCAGATTCTGCCGCCGTGTCCCTCAACAATCTTTCGGCAAAGCGCAAGCCCGAGTCCTGAGCCGCTTACTTCCCTTCCCTGAAGCCGCTTGAACGCGCCGAAGATTCGCTCGCCGTACTCCGGCTCAACGCCTATGCCGTTGTCAACTACCGAGATCACGTAGGCATCTTCTTCTTCTCGCGCGGAGACTTCGATCTGCGGTGGCTCACTGCTCCGGTATTTCAGCGAATTGCTCAGCAGCTGCTGAAAAAGCTGAACAAACTGCGATTCATCGACAAGCACCTCCGGCAAATCGTGGTATGTAATCTTCGCTCCGGTTTCTCGAATTGGCTTCTCCAAATTGAGCATGGCCCACTGCACAAGAGCGCTCAAATTGAGCATGGTCCGGCGCTGCGAATTACCGGTCCGCACATACGTTAATACGTCTTCGATGAGCGCGTTTACGCGTTCCACCCCTTCGATGATGAACACCTTCAGCTCGGCCGCTTCTTTATCTTCAGAGTGCTGTCGCTCCAGAAGTTGGGCGAACGCCGAGATCGAACGAAGCGGCTCCCGCAAATCGTGAAACGCAGCATAGACGAAGTTCTGCCATTCTTCTTCCGACATCATGCAGCCGCTAACAGGCCCAAGCGCTCGAGCAGAGCATTTGCATCCGGATCCCGGCCCATGAATCTGCGGTAAAGTTCGGCAGGATCTTCGCTGTCTCCGAGCTCGAGTATGTCGCGCCGGAAGGCGTGCCCGGTTGCGGTGTTGAAGATCCCTTCGCGTTGAAAACGCGTGAACGCGTCGGCATCCAGAACCTCGGCCCATTTGTACGAGTAGTAGCCCGCCCCGTATGCGACAGGACTCGAAAACAGGTGAGTGAAGCTCGCGATCATCGCGTAATCGGGCGGCAAGGGCGTAGGGGCAAACTGCGCAATGATGTCGCGAGCGTAAGCGATAACGTCTTCGCCTGCTTCCGGATCATATTCGCGGTGCAGCTTCAGATCCATCGTGCCGAAACCAATCTGCCGCATCTGTGCATTCGCGCTGCGGAAGGTACGCGCGCGCCTCATTTTTTCGAATAGATCGTCCGGAATCGCTTCGCCCGTCTTATAATGCCGCGCGAATAGGTGCAGAGCTTCGCGCTCCATGCACCAATTCTCCATGATCTGCGAGGGCAGCTCGACGAAGTCCCAAGGAACGTTCGTGCCGGAAAGAGTGCGCACCGGCACCCGGCTCAGGGTCTGATGAAGCAGGTGTCCGAACTCGTGGAAAATAGTTTCGACCTCGCGATGAGTGAGCAGCGATGGCATCTCCTCAACCGGCGGCGTCAAATTCCCGCAAATCAATCCCAGGTGCGGCTGGCCTTGCTCCGGATTGCCGACGATCAATGCGTCCATCCAGGCGCCGCCCCGCTTGTTCTCGCGCGGAAACCAATCCGTGTAGAAGCTGCCCAGCAGCTCGCCTGAAGAGGCGTCTTCCACCCGGTAATATTTGACTGCCGCGTCCCACCCGGGTACGCCCGGCTCCTCGATTACCTTAATGCTCAGAATGCGGCCGAAGATCTCGAACATCCCAGCTACCACGCGATCTAATTGAAAGTAAGGCCTCAACTCTTCTTCGTCAAAATGATACAGCTCTAGCCTTTGTTTCTCCGCCAAGTAGGCTACATCCCAGGGTTGAAGGTCGCGGTAGCCCAGCGTTTCGCCCATTCGGGTGAGGCTCTCGTTCTCGCGCGCAAAGAACGGCTCCGTCTTTTCGCGCAAGTCCGCCAAGAACGCTTGCGCTGTTTCTCCGGCATGCGCCATCCGCTCCTCGAGTACAAGATCCGCAAAGTCCCGGTAACCTAACAGCCGCGCCTTGTCGCGCCGCAAACGCAGTATTTCAGCGATCAGCGCCCGATTATCATACTCGCCCGAAGTAGCTCGCTTGTTCGAAGCTTCCCAAAGCTTGTTACGTATGGATCGATCGTCCAAGTAAGTCATGGCCGCGGTATAGCTGGGAGCTTGCAATGTAAGCCGCCACCCTTCCCTGCCCTTCGACTTCGCACTTTCCCGCGCGGCCATTCGCGCCGAATCCGGCAGTCCGGCAAGCTTTCGCTCATCCTCGATCATCAACTCGAAAGCGTTGGTTGCGTCTAAAACATTTTCGGAAAACTTCGTGGTGGCTTTCGTCAGCTCGACATCCATCGCCTCCAGCTTCTTTTTTCCTTCCGCATCGAGGTCCGCGCCGGCGCGCCGAAAGCTGCTGACCGTCTTTTTCAGAAATCGCTTGTGTACCGGAGCAAGTGTCCGGGCTTCCGGACTGTCGTTGACGGCCTTCACCGCATTCCACAGATTCGTGTCAAGCCGAATGGAGGTTTCAAAGATGCTGACCGGCTCTTGCACCGCGTTGTACGCCGCGCGCAATTCCGCAGTAGTTGCAACCGATTCCAGATGGCGAACGACAGCCATCGCGAATTCCAACGGCTCAGTCATCTTGTCGAAGGCGAGCAGTATGTCGCGATAGGTCCGTGGGACGTTCGGACTGCCGAGATCCCGCAGCCTCTGCTTCATCTGCTCCAGCAACAGGTGAATGGCAGGCTCGACATGTTCCACTTTGATGGCATCGAACTGTATGGGAAACCGCTCGACCAGAAGCGGATTATCTGCGGCTTGGTTACCAGACACGGCATCCCTTGCCCGCATACATTTTGTCGCCGGCCTTGCATCCGAATGCTTGGCTGAACTGGGGCATGTTCGATACCACTCCATTCGTGCGAAATTTTCCCGGCGAATGCGGATCGGTCTGCGCGTACACTCGCGCTTGCTCGGGTCTCACGTTTTCACACCACACCTGCGCAAAGCCGAGGAAGAATTGCTGCGGTTGCGTATACCCGTCGTCCTTCTTGGAAGCCGGTATGCTCTTTTTCGCAAGGTCGTCCATCAGAGCGAAATACGCCAGATGAATACCGCCATTATCAGCGGTATTCTCGCCCAGCGTCAGCTTGCCGTTTAACTCAATTCCAGGGATAGGACTGAAGCCGCCATACTCGTTCACGAAGCAATCGGCAAGTTTCTGAAACTTCTCGCCATCGCTTTTCTGCCACCAATCCTTCAAATTTCCGTCGGCATCGAATTGCCGCCCCTCATCGTCGAAGCCGTGCGTCAGCTCGTGCCCTATAACCACCCCGACAGCCCCATAGTTCACTGCGTCGCCCGCCTGGTTCGAATAGAAGGGAGGCTGCAAAATGCCCGCCGGAAAATTGATGTTGTTTTCCGTCGGGTTGTAATAGGCGTTCACGGTTGGCGGCGTCATCTCCCATTCCGCGCGATCCACAGGCTTCCCGATCTTGTCGCGCTCACGTTTGCTCTCGAATTCGTTGGCGCGATACCAGTTCCCGAAGTAATCGTCATCGGCAATATTGACCGCGGAGTAATCTCTCCATTTGTCCGGATACCCGATCTTGTTCGCCACCGCGTGCAATTTGACCAGCGCCGCCTTCTTAGTTTCAGGGCTCATCCAGCTCAGGGACTGGATATCGTTGGCCATCTCGTGTTCAATTTCCTTAACCATGTCAAGCGTCCGTTGCTTGCCCTGCTCGCCGAATGTCTTCTCGACGAACTTGCGGCCCAACGCTTCGCCCAACTCCTGATCCGTCGCTGAAACGCACCGTTTCCAGCGAGGCTTCAGCTCTTTTACTCCCGATAATGTGCGTCCGTAGAAATCGAAGTTTTCGTCCACAAATGCCTTCGATAGACGTCCTGCGCTGGCATTCAGGTAATGCCAGGTCATGTAATCCTTTAACTCATCCAGGTTCCGGTGCGAGACCAAATTACTAAATGCTTTGAAGAAATCGGGAACCGCGACGTTCAGCTTCGAGAAGTCCGGCGTGTTGAGTCTCACGAAAAATTCGTCAAAGCTGAAACTCGGAGCAAGCTGAGCGAGACTACTCTTCGTCATCTCGTGAACCAGCAGCTTAGGATCGCGCCTCGACGTAACATCCAGCGAAGCCTTTGCCAAATCAGTTTCAAGCGACATCACAGCCGCAGCCTTCTTTACGGCTTCCGGTGCAGGGACTCCGGTCAGCTCGAACATCTTTGCGATGTGCGCAACATATTTCTGGCGAATCTCCTGAGACTTGGCGTCGCTGCGAAAGTAGTAATCTTTTTCCGGCAGGCCGATCCCGCCCTGATCGATATCGGCGATCATCATCTTCGCGTTCTTCGGATCCGGCGACGAATCGAAAGTGAAGAATACGCCGACTTGACGGTCGTGCAGCCGCGCCACTTCGTCCAACAGTTCGCGCGAATTACCTATATGCGAAATGCGCTCCAGCTCGGATTGCAATGGCGCCGTGCCGCGCCGCTCAATAGCGGCTTCATCCATGCAGGAGTGATAAAAGCCGCCAATCTTCTGATCGATGGACGATCGGTCTTGATGTTGTTCCGAGTCCTCCAGAATCCCGTGAAGGATCTCTTGATTTCTGTTGTATAACTCTTCGAAGCGCCCCCAAGTGCTCTCATCCGCGGGGATCGGATTCTTTTTGAGCCAATTCCCGCATGCATATTGGTAAAAGTCGTTACAAGGATCAGCCGACTTATCGATCGCGCTTAAATCAAGACCGCTATGCAATTGTGCCGATGCGCCGCCCGCGAGCACGATACAACCGAGCACACATTTCCAGAATGTCATCAGCTTTCAGTCTAATCATCAGTAGGACAGACCATCGTCTTTTGTGGTCTGTCTTCGCAGGATAGTAGATGCGCTTACCAGACCCGGCAACCGTTCGCCGCAACCATCGGCTGTCCAGCTGAACACCCGAAGGCCTGCGCGAATTCCGGCATGTTCTGGACCACGCCAATAACGCGGAACTCTCCCGGCGAATGCGGATTCGTGCGAACGCTTGTCCGGAGCGCTTCCGGCCGCTCGTTCGCGCACCAAATCTGCGCATAACCTAAGAAGAAACGCTGCTGCGGTGTATAACCGTCGATCTTGTCCTTGTCCACCGTGCCATTCTCCAGGCCGCCGAGCAAAGCCATGAAGGCCAGGCGAATTCCCGCATTGTCCGCGCCGTTCTCTCCCAGAGTCAGACGCCCATTTACGTTTGCGCCTTCGACCGGACTGAAATTTGAGTACTCGTTCACGATGCAGTCGACGCGCTTCTTGAATTCGGTCGCGTCTTGCGCAGTCCACCAGTCGCGCAGATTGCCGTCCGCATCGTATCGCCGCCCTTGATCGTCAAAGCCGTGCGTCAATTCGTGGCCGATGACCGCGCCGATGCCGCCATAATTGACCGCCATGTCAGCCGTGTTCGTGTAGAACGGCGGTTGCAGAATTCCCGCCGGGAAGTTGATGTTGTTCTCGAGCGGGCTGTAGTAAGCGTTCACAGTTGCCGGCGTCATATTAAATTCCGAGCGATCCACCGGCTTGCCAATCTTCTCCAGTTGCCTGTGAATTTCGTATTCGCGGGCACGTCGCGCGTCGCCCACCAGATCTCCATCAGCAACTTTTACCGTTGCGTAATCCTTCCACTTTTCCGGATACCCGATCTTATTGGTCACGCCTTTCAGCTTGGCGATCGCCTGCTGCTTGGTCGCATCGCTCATCCAGGTCAGCGAATCGATATCCGTTTCCATGTTCTTCTCGATGATGTTGACCAGTTGCTGTGTCTTCTCTTTAGACTGGCCCGCGAACGCCTTCGCGACATACTTCTGCCCTAATGCGTCGCCCAAACTGCGGTCCGTGAGCTGGACGCATCGTTTCCAACGCGGCTGAAGCTCCTGAGCGCCAGTCATGAAGCGTTGATTGAAATCGAAGGCCTCGTCGACAAATGGTTTGCTCAGCAGCGGTGCGCTCGCCGATACATAATGCCAGACCATGTAGCTCTTCAAATCATCCAAGCTGGTTGATGCCAACGTATCGTTCAAGCTCTTGAAGTAGTCGGGCACTGCGACATTCAATGTGCCGAACGCCGGCGCGCCTCTATCGCTGAAATATTGCTTGAAATTGAAATTCGGAGTGAGCGCCTCAAACTCCGAAACCGTCATTTTGTGGTGCGTGAGATTTGGATCGCGCCGCGCCACCCGGTCGAGAGAAGCCTTCGCAAGCGCCGTTTCGAAGCTCATGATCGCCTTGGCTCTCGCGTCCGCATCCGCGGGAGAATCGCCGATAAGCTGCAACATGCGCGAAACGTGCTCTATATATTTCTGCCGCGTCTTCTCGTCTTTTGCCTCCAGATAATAGCTCTTATCGGGCAGCCCCAGCCCGCCTTGATCCACGTCCGCAATGGTCATCGTCGCTTTGTCGGGATCGGGACCCGCCCGAAAGCCGAACAGGACACCGACTCCTTGATCGTGCAAGCGAGCCACCTCGGCCGCAAGGGCCGCTTTGTCTTTGAGCCCTCGAATGCGATCGATGCCCGGCTTGATGGGCGTATCGCCCGCCTTGTCAACCGCCGCCTCATCCATGCACGACGCGTAAAATGCGCCAATCTTCTGATCGAGCGGTGAACGGTCCTGGTGCTTGGCGGAATCCTCTAGAATTTCGTGAAGCACGTCCTGGTTGCGGTTCGCGAGTTCCTGGAAACGGCCCCAGCTCGAATACTGCGGCGGAATCGGATTGGCTTTCATCCAGCTCCCGCAAGCATATTTATAGAAATCCTGGCATGGATCGACACTCTTGTCGATCGCTTGCAAATCGACACCGCCCTGCGGCGATGACGTCTGCGCGAAGCCTGGCGCGCAGATCCCAATAAGTCCGGCAATGAGCCCGGCACAACGAACGTTTCTCATAATGTCCCTGTTGTTAATAAATATCAGATCGGGTTCGGCGCCTATGAATCCACCAAACCACTCCCGCAACGCCCGCGGCTACAAAGGAGCCGATCAGGAGATACCGCTGGACTGCTGCTGAAGCCGCTCGCCAGCTCTCGCCCACGAAATATCCCAGCGTCAGGAATGTGCCGACCCACAAGGCTGCGCCGGAATAAGCAAAAAGCGCAAATGTGCGGTATTCCAAATGGGACATGCCCGCCACCAACGCAGCGAAATGCCGTACCCCGGGAATGAAATAACAAACCGTAAGCAGCCAATCGCCGATCCGGTGAAACCAATCTTTTATGCGATCGACGCGTTGTTCATTTAGGCGCACGTACCGGCCATAGCGGTGAACGAAGCCGTAGCCCAAAGTCCGGCCAATGATATAGCTAAGCGAAATGCCACACGAGCTGCCTGCAAATCCCGCTAGGAACGTGAACCAGGGATGCAGACGTCCCCTGTAAATTAAATATCCCGAAAACACAAGCAACGTCTCGTCGGGAATGGGAAGTCCGACAATGCCGAATACAAGCAACGCGAAAAGACCGGCGTAGCCATACTGCGAAATCCATGCGAGCAGCGTGTCCATTCAAAACAGGCAAAGTAGCACAGATGTAGGACAGACGATCGTTTTTCGTCGTCTGTCCATCCCGGGTGCGTTACGATTCGGTATGGCCAAGCCCGCAAGCGAACTGTTTGAAGTGAAATGTCCGTGCTGCGGATCGACGCTCCAGATCGATCCTGAAATGCAGCTTGTGCTCCAGCACCGTGAGCCCGAAAAGAAACTCGCCATCGAAGATCTGCACACTGCGGTTCAGCAACTGAAGGGCGAAGCCGACAAGCGCAACGATATCTTCGAAAAGAGTTTTGCATCTCACCGCAGCGGTGAAAAGGTCCGCGAGAAGAAATTCGAGGAACTGCTGAAACAAGCCAAAGAAGACAAATCCGGCGCCCCGCCCAAACGCCCCTTCGATCTGGATTAAGCGGAGAGAACCAGTTGCCGGGCGAAATCTCCCCGCGCCAACCGCCTCACAAAATCGAGATCACCATCCAAAAAATCCAGCGCCGTCAGTAGATGCAGGTCGGTCCAGCAGATCTGCTCGAACACTCGCGCGGTAGGCTCTCCGGCAAACTCCTGAATAGCAAAAAACAGCAGGTTCACGCGGCTGCCGCCCGGGTAATCGTGTTCGTATCGCGCCAGCTCACTGCCAACTTTGACGTCAATATCTAATTCCTCACGAAGCTCCCGGATCAGAGCTTCTTGCGGTGATTCGCCATACTCGACCTTACCGCCTGGGAATTCCCACTTAAGAGGGTGACGGCCTTTCCTTCGCCGCTGGCCGATCAATACCCGTCCGCTTTTGTGGATGATACCTGCGGAAACAAGTAGAGGAGCGCGCCCGAAGGTCATATGACGATCATTACGCGGCAGCCGCATTGGTTGCGATCAGCTGCCGCAGGACGTAGGGCAAGATGCCGCCGTTGCGGTAGTACTCGGCTTCCTGCGGTGTATCGATGCGCACCTTTAATTCAAACTCGACCTTCTTACCATCCGGCCTGGTTGCGGTCGCTTGGACGTTTGCAGATGAGCTAATCGCCGCCGGCACGCCGCACAATGCGTACGTTTCCTCGCCGGTCAATCCCAGCGATTCATGAGTATCGCCCTCGCAAAACTGGAGAGGTAACACACCCATCTGGACCAGATTCGAGCGATGGATGCGCTCGAAACTCTCAGCTATGACGGCGCGTACGCCAAGCAATAGAGTTCCTTTTGCCGCCCAATCGCGCGAGGAGCCGGAACCATATTCTTTTCCTGCAATCACTACCAGCGGCACGCCCTCAGCCCGGTATTTCATGGCGGCTTCATAAAGGAACATCTTTTCGCCATCCGGCATGTGTACAGTCCAACCGCCTTCAACGCCGGGCACCATCTGGTTTCGAAGCCGGATATTCGCGAACGTTCCGCGAACCATCACCTCGTGATTTCCTCGACGCGAGCCATAGCTGTTAAAATCGCCGGGCTTTACGCCCAGACTGATCAAATACTGCCCCGCCGGGCTGTCTATTGGAATCGATCCGGCGGGAGAGATATGGTCTGTAGTTACTGAATCGCCCAACACGGCTAACGCGCGCAGTCCGATCAAGTCGCGCGCAAATGTAAGTGGATCGACCAGCGATTCAAAGTAAGGCGGCTGCTTAATGTAAGTGGACTCATCGCTCCATTCGTAAATACTCCCGCTGGGAACCTTGAGGGAATTCCAACTACGATCTCCCGCGAATACCTCGGAGTACTCCTTCTTGAAGAACTCTGTTCGCGCGGACTCTGTCACTACGGCTTCAATCTCTTCGGAAGTAGGCCAGATGTCGCGAAGATGCACATCTTTCCCGCGGCTGTCCTTACCAAGGCATTCTTTCGTAATATCGATATCCACTCTGCCCGCAATCGCGTAGGCGACTACAAGTGGAGGCGAGGCGAGATAGTTCGATCGAACCAACGCGTTAACTCGTCCTTCAAAATTCCTGTTGCCACTCAATACCGCCGCCACATTGAGCTTGCCTTCAGTCACTGCAGCTGCAACATTATCAGGCAAGGGGCCGCTGTTGCCGATACACGTGGTGCAGCCATAGCCCACCAAATGGAAGTTGAGTTTCTCCAGGTACGGCATCAGACCGGCGTGATTCAGATAATCGAATACCACCTTCGATCCCGGCGCCAAAGACGTTTTCACCCAGTGTTTTGCCGTGAGTCCTTTCTCCACGGCCTTTTTCGCCAGCAAGCCTGCGGCCACCATCACCGATGGGTTTGAAGTGTTGGTACAGCTCGTAATTGCCGCGATCACGACCGCGCCATCGTGAATTTTCTCCTTGTGGCCATTCACCCGCAATTCCGCCGCCTTGCGCGATCCCCCTAGAGATGACAGAAAATTAGCCTTCACATCCGGAAGATCGATACGGTCTTGCGGCCGGCGCGGCCCGGCCATTGATGGAACTACTTTCGATAAATCCAGCGCGAGAGTGTCCGAGTAAACCGGATCGGGCGAATCAGGCGTTAGAAACAGCCCCTGCTCCTTCGCATACGCTTCCACTAAGCCGACTTGATCCGCCGACCGATTAGTGAGGCGCAGATATTCGAGAGTTACTGAATCAATTGGAAAGACGCCAATAGTCGCGCCATACTCTGGAGCCATGTTACTGATCGTCGCCCGATCCGCCAGTGATAGCGCGCTAACTCCGGGGCCATGAAACTCGACGAACTTACCCACGACACCCTTCTTCCTCAGCATCTGAGTAACAGTAAGCACTAAATCCGTGGCGGTTGCGCCCTCCGTTAACTTACCGGTCAATTTGAACCCAACCACCTGTGGCAACAGCATCGAGATAGGCTGCCCCAGCATGCAGGCCTCTGCCTCGATGCCGCCCACGCCCCAACCAACGACACCGAGTCCGTTGATCATGGTTGTGTGCGAGTCGGTTCCCATCAATGTGTCTGGATACGCCTGCAGCACACCTTTAGACGAATCGCTGAAAACGACGCTGGCCAGATATTCCAGATTCACTTGGTGAACAATTCCGGTATCCGGCGGCACAACTCGAAAATTCCCAAAGGCGGTCTGCCCCCAGCGAAGGAACGAATACCGCTCTTGATTTCTCGAGAATTCGAGTAGCGCGTTGTCCTGGAAGGCGTGATTCGAGCCAAATGAATCTACCTGCACGGAATGATCGATCACCAGGTCAGCGGGAATAAGAGGATTCGCCAGCTCTGGATTCGAGCCCAGCTTCTTCAGAGCGTCGCGCATAGCCGCAAGATCGACAACGCACGGCACACCGGTAAAATCCTGCAGCAAAATGCGGGCAGGGCGAAACTGTATCTCCTGCGCAGCCGTTTTCGCGTCCCACTTCGCCACGTACTCTATATCGCTCGGCTTCACGGTGCGGCCATCTTCAAAGCGGAGCAGATTTTCAAGCAGAATCTTGATTGAATATGGCAGTCGCGATAAGTTGAACCCGTCGGTCTTCTGCAAGGCATCAAGACGAAATATTTGATAATCGCTGTTGTTGACGTGAAGCGTAGCAGCAGCGTCGAAGCTGTTTTTGCTGGCCATCTGATTTCCCTGAGCGCCAAGGCCGCCTATTTCGCGTCCCGCGCATCTTACTTTCAGTTTAGACCTTACATGTAGCGCGGCTGCTCAATACCCAAGACATTCAACGTCACCAGCAATTGATCGCGGACGTATTGCGTCAGCCAAAGTAAGACCGTTCTGCGTTCCAGGTCCTGCTCTGCAATCACTGAATGCTCGTGATAGAAGTTGTTGAACATCTGCGCAAGTTGAAATGCATATTTGGCGACGTGCGCCGGCTCTCCGGACGCAATCGCACGCTCCACAGCATTGTCCGATTTCGAAGCTAGCAGCAGCAGTTGCCAAAGCCCTTCCGATTCAAAACATCGCTTGAGCATGTCAGCATTCAGCACACTCGTGAATTCCGGAAGACTTTCGCCGCGCTCCACAAATTTGCGCAGAATGTTGCCCGCCCGGACCGCCGCGTACTGCACATACGGCCCCGTCTCGCCTTCGAAGCTCAGGGCCTCGTGAAAATCGAAAGCGATCACCGAATTGCGCGTGAACTTGAGCATGAAGTAACGCAGCGCCCCAATCGCGATCTGTTCCGCGATCTGTTTGCGCTCCGCCGCATCCGCTTCGGGGTGACGATCCTCTACTTCCACCAGCGCCGTTTCAATAAGCTTGTCGATCAGATCGTCGGCTTTCACCCCAAGGCCTTTTCGTCCCGAGACCTCGACATACGCGCGCCGCTGGTCCTGTTCCGATAATTCGATACCCAGCTCGACGCACGTTCGCGGCGAGAGCGCCACCATTTCGTACGAAAAGTGAACTGATGCATCGGCCTGCTTATCAAAGCCCAGCGCCCGCAATCCAGCGACGACAACGTCCTGCAAATAGGATTGCCGCGAGTCGATCACGTTGAAAACTTTGTCCGCTCCCCCAAATCGAGGAGCCTCGCTCTCGGTGGGCGAATCTGTCGTCACCCATATCTGGTGCCCATCCGGATATCTCGACCACAGCCGGTAATAAAAGTCTTTCCCGAGCAGACCAAACTTCCAGAGCTGGTACGCGATATCTTTCCCGACATAGGTAACGGTTCCGTTGGAGCGCACAATGACTTTATTCGCCTCGTCGTCAGCTTCCTTGCTATCCCGAAAAGCTGCCGACGGCATTACCCAACATCCTTCATTCTTTCCAGCAGATTCCAGATAAACAGCGCCCCGTTTCTTTAATAAGTCAAATGCGGTTGTCCAGAAGTTAAGGTGAAGGATCTCACTCTCTCGCGGAAGTAGGTCATAATACACGCCTAATCGGCACATCGTTTGCAAATGCGCCTGTACGATGGCATCCGAAACCAAGTGTCCGATTTGCGCTCTCTCACCGAGGCCTGCTTCAATCGCGTGCAGCGTCTCCCCGCGCCAAACGAGCGCCTCCGGTTCCTGCTTTGTAATGCGCCGAAATTCTCGCATACAGGTCCCAGCAGAGGTAGTCGAATCGCGCGCTCTTATCTTCGATCAACGCCCGCACATCGTCTGGCGTTTTCTTTTCCAGATAGTGAAACGCTGCCACGACATCCGCGACCTGTACGCCGGTATTGTCGATATAGTTCTGCACCTCGACGAAATGCCCGCGATGGCGCAACATGCGCACAAACGTGTCGCCCAGAATCGCATTGCGCAGATGGCCGATGTGCGCCGCCTTATTGGGGTTAATGTTGGTGTGCTCGACAATGATCTTTTCGGCTCCAGGAACCGCTGTCTCTATGTCGGGCGCCTCCCTCGTTCGGAGCACGGCGTCAGCGTAAGCCGCTCTATCCAGCCGTACGTTCAGATAGCCGTTCCCGGCGATCTCATAGGATTCGATCCCGTCGACCTTCGGAAGGCCGCGGACTAGTTCCTCTGCGATTTGCCGCGGCGGCCGCCTCAATTCCCGCGCGAGCTGGAACGCTGCCGGTATCGCTAAGTCGCCAAATGAGCTCTGCTTTGGTTGTTCAACCAACACTTTAAATGTGACGCCGAACTTTTTCAGCAATTCCTGCTCGATTGCAACGGCGAGTTTTTGCGCAATGTCCTGAAACACTCATCCCAGTATGCCCGACCCCGGCAATCTGCGACCAGATCGTACAATAGGATGTGCCGAAGGTAACTTTCTTACCGGAGAACAAAACCGTCGAATTCGAGGCCGGCAAGCTTCCCTACCACGATCACGGGAAGCCGGCTTCCGTTTTGGACGTGGCTCTAGACAAAGATGTTCATCTGGAACACGCCTGCGGCGGAAGCTGTGCCTGCACCACCTGCCATGTGATTGTCGTGGAAGGCGATAAGAACCTCTCCGAAGCCGACGACGATGAGCTAGACCGCTTGGATATGGCGGCCGGTTTAACTCTTCGTTCCCGTCTCGGATGTCAAGCCGTGGTAAAGGGCGACATTACAGTCGAAATCCCGGGCTGGAACCGAAACTATATCAGCGAAGGCGGGAAATCGACTCTTTAGAAGATCTGACCGGCCCGGAAGTCATAACTGAACCGCGCGCGTGAGCAAGCGGTCCTAAAAGACCCCTCCCGCCCGGCTCCTCAATTGAGGCAAATACGCCAGCAGCTTGTCTGTCAGATCTCCCGGTAAATCCGCGCGGATATGAACGGTTTGCTGGTCTTGATCGACCTGAATCGAATCGTACATCCGTAACAAATCCTGCTCGTTGTCTTTGGTAGTCAGCCGGGCGAGGCCGATCCCGCCCCGTAGCGCGTCGCGAACCCGTTGAGCGCCCTGATCCGAAACACAACTTATATCCGCCTGTAAATGGACGCCGGTATCCAGACCAATTCCGAGCGTTGTGCCACTCACGTAACTCGTAATATTTGAGAGAGCGGACCCGATATCGGAGCGCATCGGCATCTCGGCAAACGCCAAACCTCCGCGGCTCGCTGCCCAGATCTGATCGCTCTTCGGTAAAGTGCGAATTCGTTGCTCCAGCTCCTTCGGGATTCCTCCGCCCCCGCTATTTTGAAGATCGATTACGCTGCGCAGCACATCGCTACTCCCGGCCACCGCGAGTCCTTTCTTAGTGAATAGAACAGAATCATTCTCGCCACCGATCAAGGTGTATGCCTTATAAGACGTCCGCTGAGCGCCGAGCGCGCGCAGCTTTTGCTCCACGTCCTTCGGCGTAAACCGGCCGCGCACTAGGAACACCGGCTGCTTGCCGTTCCAGGCAATCACAACGTCGGATATATCCCGCCTTGGATCCAGTCCGACGCGTTCCGAAGACGCATCCAGAATGGGGAACTTAAGCTCGTTTTGGTGACGCTCGTAAAGCGCAGTCCTCTTTATCTTCTCCAGGTCGACCCCGGCGAGAGCCTTTGTATCCGGCGGAATCAGTGGTCTAAAAACTGAATCGACAGAAATGCCCGTCGAGCTTCGCCGATTACAACCGGTCCCAAAAATCACGCCGGCTAAGAGGAAAAGAGGAAAGAAATAGCGCACTAAAAATCTCGCTTTTGAAAAATGTAAATCGCGCTCGAAAGCACAACGGCGCCAAACAGAGTGGATGTCCAAACCGGAGCCATCCAATCGACTTGCTGGTCCAAAAGGATGATCTGTCGCATGGCCGCGCCCAGATCGTACACCTTTGGCACAATCCAATAGAACGTTAACCACAGTTGCCGCGACCATTCCGAATCCAGTAGCTTTACTACAACCTGGCGCTGCGCCAGGATGGTGCTGATCAGCATGAGTGCCACCGACACCATCACCGACAACGCCGCGCTTTCCGAAATAACTCCGATCAGCGCCACCACGCAAAGCAGCACTGCAAACATAAAGATACTGATCGGAATCGCCAGCAGGAACCGCGGCTCCCAGATATTTGTCTTCAGCCCGATGATGATCCAGATACTGCAGATTAGATACACGTGATTCGCCGCCACGACAAGCACGTTCCCTAAGAATCTGCCCATCAGCAGCGTCGTTCGAGTAAGTGGCTTTGAAAGTAACAGCGAAATTCGCCCCGCTTCGAGCACGCTTGGAATGAGTCCCGAGGAAGCGAAAATCGCCAGAAACGTTCCCCAGATGTATAGAACGATAGAAACCCAGGCGTAAGAGACATTGACAAATTTTCGGATGTTGAAGATCTGCCGCGTGGTTCGCTCAATTCCCATGAAGGATACTGCGCCCTCCACAATGTCGATCCGGAGAACGAACAGGAAGATTGCGATAAGCAACGAGGAAAGAGCGAACAAACCCCAGAACAACCAGCGTGCTCGCGCCTCCTGGAACGTGTCCTTAACCAAGGCCCCGATTACTTTCAGCCGCGATGACTGCAATTCCGCGCTCACGCTGCCTTCTCCGATTTCGTCGTTCGAATGAAGACGTCCTCGAGCGTGCTCGTCGAAGCCGTGACGCTTTCAATCAGCCCACCGGCGGCCCGAATTCTATCGATGGCAAGATTCGCCTCATCGCGCGTGGCCGCCCGGATCTCTATTCCGTTAGCCGTGGGCGCAATGGCAGCGCCTAACCTTCGAATCTCCACTAACGCGTCCTCCGGTACGTTCAAAGCGGCAATCTGATAGCCCCGGCCGGCCACCAGCGTGCTGATTTTTCCTTCCAGCGCCAGTTCGCCCCTTCTCAAAATCGCGACATACTCACAGAACGATTCCACCTCGCTCAGCAAATGCGAATTGATAAAAACTGTCACTCCCGTTCCGGTGAGGCCGTTCAATATATCGCGTATCTCGCGTCTGCCCACCGGGTCCACTCCATCGGTGGGTTCATCCAGTACCAGGAGCTTCGGCCTGTGCATCAGAGCTTGCGCCAAACCAAGCCTCTGCAACATGCCCTTCGAATATTTCTTGATGCGCACATCACCCCACTCGCGCAGGCCCACCAGCTCCAATAACTCAGGAATTCGCTTCTTGCGCTCTTCGGCTTCCATTCCCGAAAGCGCGCCGTAGAACTCCAGCATGCCGTTACCCGTCAGGTACGTAGGAAAGCGATGGTTCTCCGGCAAATATCCCACCGGCCGCCGCGCTTCCGGATCTCGCGCATCTCTGCCAAATATCGCCGCCGTGCCAGCCGTTGGATTCACAGCCGAAAGCAGCATCTTGACGAATGTAGTCTTCCCTGCCCCATTCGGACCTAGCAATCCGAACTTCGCGCCCACAGGCACGCGCAGCGTCAAATTCGAAACAGCCTTGATCTCACGGCCCCGAAAGCGCGAGCGGTAAATCTTCTCTAGACTCGTCGCCTCAATGGCGTAGTCTGGCGTCATGTACCTTTAGGATACGAGTCGAGAAGCGCGTTAGTTCCTTATGGCCTTATCTCGCCCTTTTATACTGCTGCTTCTCTGCGGCGCTCGCGCCACATCCCAAAGTCAAACTCCCCCTCCCCTGAAAACAACCGTCACGGTAAACGCCACGTTATCTACCGAAACGCCGGCCGCCATCACCGTTCTCGATCAACAGCAGCTCACTGAAACGCCCGGCATCAATCTCGACGATCGCCTTCGCCAAGTACCGGGATTCAGCTTATTTCGCCGCTCCTCCAGCCTGGTCGCCAATCCCACCACTCAGGGCGTTTCGCTCCGCGGTACAGGTTCGTCGGGCGCCAGCAGAACGCTTATTCTGTGGGATGGCATTCCCATCAACGATCCATTCGGCGGGTGGGTCTATTGGACGCGCATCGATCCCGCCTACCTCGACCGCGTCGAGGTCGACCGCGGCGCATCGACCAGCGTCTTCGGTGATCGCGCCATGGGCGGCACCATCTCGCTTTTCTCACCGGCGGAACAACACCAGCACATCTTCGCCGATTACTTCGGCGGCAATGACCGGACTGAGGACGTTTCCGCCGCCTATTCCAACCTGTGGGGTCCCTGGGGCTTGTCTCTTCATTCGCGCGCGTTCACCACGGATGGTTATTACATCACTCCCGAGCCGGTTCGCGGCAAGGTGGACGATCCCGCGAACGTTCGCTTCGCGACCGGCGATTTGCATCTGGACTATTTAGGAAAGGCTGACCGGCTCTCCTTGCACTTCGATGTGCTCGCGGAAGAGCGCCACAACGGCACCGTTCTTACCCACAACTCGACCGGCCTCGGCACGCTGGGCGCAAGTTACACCCATTCCTGGACCAACGATCAAGTCTCGTTCCTTGTCTTTCATACGCAGGAACAATTTCACAGCACCTTTTCGAGTGTGGCCCTGAATCGTAATTCCGAGACGCTCACCTCTAAGCAAACCGTACCCGTCCAAGACACCGGCGGCGCCGCTTATTGGCAACATCACGCGCATCACGATCGCATTAAGTGGAACACCATTGTAGGTGCCGATGTCGACGATACGCACGGCATCAGTTACGACTATTCCTACAGCACGCACATTCTCACGCCCGGCGGCGGCACTCTCCTCGAACACGGAATCTTCGGCCAGGCAGACGTTTCCATCGGCCCGGTGGAGTTCTTCGGGGGCATCCGTCATCAATTCACTGGACAGCATGGCGAAACCTTCGTCAGTCCGAACGCCGGCATGGCTATTGGAGCCAAGCAGTTCCGCTTCCGTACGTCGGGCTACCGCAGCTTCCGCGCACCCACCCTCAACGAGCTCTATCGCAACTTCCGCGTTGGCAACGCCCTCACACTCGCCAATCCTGCTTTGATACCCGAAGGTCTCGCCGGCGTCGAGGCGGGTGTCGATTGGATCGGCGAAACCACTCGCATCTCGCTTACTCTCTTTCGAAATGATCTTGAACACTTGATCGACAACGCCACAATCAGCAGTTCTCCCGCTCTCATCCTGCGCCAACGCAGCAATTTTCCAGCAGCGCTCTCACGCGGCGTAGAGACTAACATCGTTCGCCGCTGGACCCATTGGAATGCCGAAGCCGGTTATCTCTTCGCCGACGCGCGCTTATCCACCGGCCAGCGCATCCCCGAAGTGCCCAAGCAACAAGGCACCGCGCAGCTCACCTATTCCGCAAAATCGACCCTCATTTCAGCTGGCATCCGCGCCTTCGGCCTTCAGTTCGATGACGACCTGAACCAATTCAAGCTCCCCGGCTACGCCGCCCTGCAACTCACGGCGCAACAGCACCTCACCAAACGCCTGTCCGCGGTAGCGGCCGTAGAGAACTTGCTGGATCGCAGCTTTCTCGTCGCCCTGACGCCCTCACCAAACACCGGAGCCCCTCGCCTCTGGCGCATCGGTCTGCGCTGGAGCGGATCAATCAAGTAAAACCGGTAGGGCAGACGATCGCTTTTTGTCGTCTGCCGAGGTCCGAATCGCCATACCATAAACACGTATGAATGAACTGGTCTGACCGGTTCGGCAAGCATTCGCCTGCACCGAATAGGAGCATCATAGGTCGCTGACCGCAAAGAGTGCCCTTAGAGCGCCTCGCCTTTCACCACCTGTCCGCGAAGCAAGAACGTTTTCGGGTAAGATCCTTGGCCGCAGAGCTTGAACGAACCAAAGTCCTTATACCAATCACCCTCCGGCACTTCCGGCTTGGAATCAATCCACAATCGAAGTTGATTCAGATCGGCGATGCTAATCAATCTATTGCGCATTCTGTCGATCAAGTGCTGCCGGACCCCGACGGGCAGGTTATTCCAGCTCTCGATCTTCGGCATTAGCTGCCGAAGACCATGCGGCCCAACTGATCGCCCAGGCGTTTGACCTCTTCCGGATCAGTCGCATTCCGAAAGCGTTCAGCCAGCTCAAAGAATTCCCCCTGCCGGTGCTTTTCCGCTGCAATGCCGTTCTCGATGAGCTCCACCAGCATCCGGTTGGCGCTGCACCTGCGCACTTTTGCCATCGTTCGAACTTGGGCCGCTACGTTCCTCGGTAGGCTGACACTCTGCCGCACAGTCTTATTCACAGCTCTCATAGCACCAGTATGCACCTAAATGATGCTCTCCCGTTCCAACTTTCAACCCAGCGACATACCCACAACCCATATAATTATGTCTTACCGAGATTTTCCATGAAAGGACACACCATGCGTCTCGTTCTCGCTCCCGCTCTTGCGGCTGCTATCTTTATCCTCAACCCCGCAGCAATCGCTGCTCAGGATCAACAGGAAGGCGCCTCCCGCGTCGTGAAAGGCGGGGGTATCTCCGTCCCTGGCTGGACAGGAAAGATCGACGCCAACGAAGAGAAGGCGGGGAAAACACTCGACGACGCGAAGCTCTCAAAGGATGGTAATGCCCTGCACGTCACCACCGGCCCAGCGGTCACATATTGGAATCCCGCCAACAAGGCTACCGGCGACTACACCGTCAAAGCCACGTTCAACGAGCCAAAGTACATGAACCTGAACACTCACCCTCACCCGTACGGAATCATCATCGCTGGTAACGATTTGGGAACGCCGCAGCAAAGTTATCTCTACTGCGCTGCGTACGGCAATGGCACTTTCATCGTGCGCGGATTCGGTCCTGACCCGTTTCAGATGAACGGCCGGCGAGGCGAGGCGAATCCTGCCGTGAACAAGGCCGCAGGCGTGGGCCAACCCGTGACTCAGGAGATCGCGATGTCCGTCAAAGGTGACCAAGTCACCTGCGCTATCAACGGAACTGTCGTTGCCGCCTATGACAAGGCTGCCCTCGTGACCCCTGGAAAACTCAAATCCACCGATGGCGTGTATGGCATCCGCTTCGCCCATAACACCGACGCCACCGTCACTGGTTTGACCATGACGAAACACTAGGGAGCCTCAACAAGCAGCGTCTGGCTGCGAGTGACTCTCATGAGCGATCCATTAGCTACCTATCTTCACGATCATCTTGCCGGTTCAAATTTAGCCATCGAGCTCCTAAAGAACCTGCACGATCAGCATGCTACTGAACCGCTGGGCCAGTTCGCCGCCGCTGAACTTACTGAGATTGAGAAGGAGCGCCAAATCCTCGAGCAGATTACCGATCGGGTCGGCAGTCAACCCTCTGCCCTGAAGGAAGCGACTGCCTGGGTCACCGAGAAGGCGAGTCGATTCAAGTTCAGACACGTCAGCTCCCGGGACTTCGGAATGTTTGAGGCGCTGGAAACGCTGTCGCTCGGCGTTATGGGAAGAGTTGCACTGTGGCGGGCTCTTTCGGTCATCGCCGGCACCGATGCCCGCGTCCGTGGCCCGGATTTTGACGCACTTGCTGCAGGCGCTGAGGCCCAGCACGCCCGCGTCGAAGAGCGCCGTTTGCAAGTCGCGACCACCGCCTTGCGAGCCGCAGCCGAATAATCTACTATTGCGCCAATCCAATCCGGCGAAGTACCGCCTCGAAACGCGCATCACCGCGCAAGGGGTCGTAGATTGGGTTTGGGGGGGGGGGGGGGGGGGGGGGGGGGGGGGGGGGGGGGGGGGGGGGGGGAGAGAGAGAGAGAGAGAGAGAGAGAGAGAGAGAGAGAGAGAGAGAGAGAGAGAGAGAGAGAGAGAGAGAGAGAGAGAGAGAGAGAGAGAGAGAGAGAGAGAGAGAGAGAGAGAGAGAGAGAGAGAGAGAGAGAGAGAGAGAGAGAGAGAGAGAGAGAGAGAGAGAGAGAGAGAGAGAGAGGGGGGGCCCCCCCCCCCCCCCCCCCCCCCCCCCCCCCCCCCCCCCCCCCCCCCCCCCCCCCCCCCCCCCCCCCCCCCCCCCCCCCCCCCCCCCCCCCCCCCCCCCCCCCCCCCCCCCCCCCCCCCCCCCCCCCCCCCCCCCCCCCCCCCCCCCCCCCCCCCCCCCCCCCCCCCCCCCCCCCCCCCCCCCCCCCCCCCCCCCCCCCCCCCCCCCCCCCCCCCCCCCCCCCCCCCCCCCCCCCCCCCCCCCCCCCCCCCCCCCCCCCCCCCCCCCCCCCCCCCCCCCCCCCCCCCCCCCCCCCCCCCCCCCCCCCCCCCCCCCCCCCCCCCCCCCCCCCCCCCCCCCCCCCCCCCCCCCCCCCCCCCCCCCCCCCCCCCCCCCCCCCCCCCCCCCCCCCCCCCCCCCCCCCCCCCCCCCCCCCCCCCCCCCCCCCCCCCCCCCCCCCCCCCCCCCCCCCCCCCCCCCCCCCCCCCCCCCCCCCCCCCCCCCCCCCCCCCCCCCCCCCCCCCCCCCCCCCCCCCCCCCCCCCCCCCCCCCCCCCCCCCCCCCCCCCCCCCCCCCCCCCCCCCCCCCCCCCCCCCCCCCCCCCCCCCCCCCCCCCCCCCCCCCCCCCCCCCCCCCCCCCCCCCCCCCCCCCCCCCCCCCCCCCCCCCCCCCCCCCCCCCCCCCCCCCCCCCCCCCCCCCCCCCCCCCCCCCCCTACCGCCGCGCCTTCTATTCATACCTCAGCGCCAGCACCGGCGAAATGCGCGTCGCTCGAAGCGCGGGAACGAACGTAGCCAGCAGAATCACTAGCATCATCCCCACCGGCACCCCCGCAAACGTTAGCGAGTCTGTCACGCTAATGCCGAATAGCATCGTCTTCAGCAGTCGCGTAAGCGCGAAAGCTCCGCCGAGTCCGAGTGCAATTCCGATCGCCGCCAGCGACGCGCCTTGCCAGATCACCATCCGCAGAACATCCGCTCGCTCCGCGCCTAAGGCCATGCGCACGCCAATTTCGTGCGTCCGCTGCGCCACCGAGTATGCGATCAGCCCATAGATCCCCACTGCGGCCAGCAGGAGCGCGATCCCCGCGAACAAGCCCAGCAACATCGTGTCAAATCGAGGCTGCGAGATGGACAGCCTCAGCGCCTGCTCCATGGTGCCGGTTTGCGCAAGCGTCACGCCTGGGTCGATCGATTGAATCTCCTCGCGAAGCGGCGCCACTAGCCGAGCGGCATCGCCCGATGAGCGCACCGCCAGGAACATCCGCGGTGCATACCCTTGAGCGAACGGTATGTAGTAAGCGGGGTCTGTATCGACCGTCAACCCCAGGTATTTCACGTTGCCAACTACGCCCACAACCACCATCCACTTGTTGCCGAACCCCGGCCCGCTCTGCCTGATGCGCCTGCCAATGGCTTCCTGGTTTGCGAAGAAGCGCCGCGCAAACCCTTCGCTGACGATCGCCACTGGCGTCGAGCCCTGATTATCATGATCGGTGAAGTACCGGCCTTTAACCAGCGGAATGCCCAGCGTCCGGAAAAAATCTGGACCAACAGTGACGTCCGAAACAATCGGATTCATCTCTCCCGGCGGCAGGCTCTGTCCCTCAACTCCGAACGTGTCCGCGTCTCCCTGCCGGTCGGGAGGCAACGCGTCGGTCACCGCAGCGGTTTCCACTCCCGGTACATTGTGCGCGCGGCGCAGCACCTCGTTGTAGAAGGCCAGTCCGGCGCGGACATCGTCATACTTCCGATTGCCTGGCGAAATCAGCATCGTCAGGATTTGCTGCGGCGGCGTTGAAAACCCGCCCGTCACCTCCTGCAAATTTCTGAAGCTGCGGAGCAGCAATCCCGCGCCGACCAGAAGCGTCAGCGAAATCGCGATTTCCGAGACCACCAGAGCCGCGCGAGTACTTCCACGAGTCCCGCTCCCGGCTCCAGTGCGCCCTCCCTCTTTGATCGTTGAATTTAAGTCTGCGCGTGCGCTTGCAAGTGCAGGCGCCAGGCCGAAGAAGATCCCTGTGAGCATCGAGATCAAGACCATAAAGCCCAGCGCGCCCCAATCCAGCCGTACCGAATCGATGAGCGGGAGGTCCCCCGGATTCCAAGCGCGAATCAATTCGATGCCGCCCCAAGCCACCGCGAGCCCCGCCATCCCGCCCATTACGGCTAGAAGCACGCTCTCAGTAAGCAACTGGCGCACCAGGCGGCCGCGGCCCGCTCCCAAACTAAGCCGCAACGCCATCTCGCGCTCGCGCACCGTCGCCCGCACCAGCATCAAGTTCGCCACGTTGACTACCGCAATCAGCAGCACCAGTCCCACCGCCCCGGCCAGAACCAGAATCGCCGGCTTCAGTGTCGTTCCCAACAGCGCATCGCGCAGCTTCAGCACCGGCAGCGTCAGGTGCTTGTAGTACGAGTTCTGCTGCATCATCCGCAGTCCAATATGGTTGATCTCCGCCTGTGCCTGCTGCAGCGCCACGCCCGGTTTCAGGCGTGCCACCCCACGATAGAACCAGGGCCCATATCGCGTCGGCGGATTTAGCGGCAGATTGGTCCATACTTCCGTTTCACGTTGCGGGAACTTGAACGCGCTGGGCATCACGCCAATCACAATAGATGGAGCGCCGTTCACCAGGATGGTCTCGCCCAGGACTCCGGAACTCGCGCCGAAGCGCCTCCGCCACATCGATTCGCTGAGCACGGCCAGTGAGCTGGAGGCCGGCTTGTCCTCCCCCGCCGCGAAAGTACGCCCGATCAGCGGAGACACTTTTAGAGTGGAGAGAAACCTGCCGTCACGGCCGCGCCCTGCACCTGCTCCGGCACGCCTTCCTTCCCGCCGATGTCCATGCGCAGGCCTCTGAACAGGGACGGCTCCTCAAACGCGTGATTGTTTTCCTTCCACATCAGGTAGTCGCGAATGCACATCGTGCCAAACGCGAAGTCTCGCGGGAAGTAGCGCATGAAGACCACCACGACGCGATCCGCATCGGGATAAGGCAATGGCCGCGTTAGAATGCCGTAAGCCACGCTGAACATAGCGGTGTTAGCGCCGATGCCCAGCGCCAGCGCCAGCACGGCCACGACGGTGAACGCGGGATTTTTGCGCAGCGCGCGCATTCCGTAGCGAAGATCCTGCAGAAGCTCTTCCACCATTTGGCCGGTCCTCGCGCGTCTGACTTCTTCTTTCACTTGTTCCAGGCCGCCCAATTCTATCCGCGCCGCGCGCCGCGCCTCCCCCGCGCCCATGCTTCAGTCCTGACCCATCACGGTTTGCGTGTAAGGAAGTAGAGGGTTCCCGGGCGTGTTCCTTGCTCAACTATTTGAAACCCCGCGTCCTGCAAAAGGCTCGTCCACCGCGTCGGGCTGCGTGTCCCGCTATGCAGCATCAGCGGTCCGAAGGCGAACTTCAACCAAAAGTCTTTCGTGATCACCATCATCAAAAATTCGCCACCAGGTTTCAATACCCGCGACGCTTCACTCAAGGCCGCTGTAACCCCCTCCAGGTTCAAATGGTCGATCGCGTAAGTACTCACGACCGCGTCGAATGTGGCCGCTTCAAAAGGGAGCCTGCGCATATCGCCGGTCTGAATCGTGGCGCGATGTTCCAGTCCGGCCGCTTTCAGATTAGATAGAAGTCTCTCCTGCCCGCTCTGCCCAGGGCCGAAGTGTTGCTTGAACGATTCGCCGAAAAGGTCAAGGGCGACGACGGTAGTTTGCGGGCGCGCTTCGAGCACCATGAGCGATGACCGGCCGGTACCAACACCCATATCGAGCACTCGCCCTTTTCCCGATGCCAGAAACCTCTGCGTTGGCAACGGAAGACGTCCGTTTACATCAAAGCCAAAACGGGCCGCCAGAAAAGCGGCAAATAGCCAAACGGTCACTACGCCAAGGAAGACCATCGATATCTTCCGCCACTTTCGGGCATACCCGAGGAGCCACAACGACAAAGCCACCGCCATGACGGCGAGGTGTCCGTAACTCAAATACCACGGATATCCGAAGTTGATTTGTGAGCGCATTGCTTATTCTTCGCAGCAATTCATCCGGGCATCTCGCCACGGAGCGCCGCCAGCTTGAAACGGGGTAACAGGTTGTACAACGGCAGGGGGCTTGATGAACAGTCCCGCACTGCGGCGGGTCGTTACGGCAGCCGCAACATTGGATATCGTCGCCGAATCATTGGATCTGCGCTGCTTGATTTGCCCTAACGAGTTTCTCACTGGTTTGTTGACCGCGAGCTACCCCGACAGGAATCCCGAGCGCGATACATCCGGCGTTAAAGCCTCTCCGGCTGGAGCGTCTAAGGAGATTCGGTATTCTGTTCACCTGCTGTCCTATTCATACTATTGGAACCACCATTGTTCAACTGTTCCGTAATACGTTGCGAATTGATGCAACATGCGACGCGCTGTGGCCTGAATGGTCACTCGGCTCGCAAATATGGCCAGCGTTCCGATTTACGCTTGCTTCCAGGCTCTGTTCGCCTTAACGACCTTGCCCCAGCTGTTAAGAGAATCATAGAGGACAACAGCAATTGGAAGACTCATTTTGAGTCCCTTGTTCGAGACAGAGCGCTTGTCAGTCAAACACGTCTAGTCGTTCACACACGCGTAACACTGTATGCCATATGAGTCCCGTAACAAGGGAGGAACACGAACGACTACGGCAGGTAATGCGCGATTGGTTTAGGGTAGTAGCGCCGTAACGAAAGTAATGGCCACCAAAGCAGAGCTTCGAGGTGCTTCCACACCGCCCATTATGCCGCTTTGGCTGAACCAACCAACTCCGTCCTCTATACCAGCAATGCAGACTTTGTGCAAAGGGCATCGCGTACGGGTTATGGTATTCAACCGCTGATCTTCGAGCAGCGGAGCGGCGAAAGCGAGTTGTGATTGAAGACGCGACATGACGGTGGCTGTCGATCTATTTTGCTGAGGACGAGGACTGCGCCGCATCCTCAATGATCTCCAGAACTTGCTTCACAATTTTCGGGTGCAGGATCGCACCGCTATAAAAGGCACGTTAAGTTGTCAATCGGCCTTTGCCGTAGATCCGATGGCTGCCCTTCGGCGAAGCTGTTCGAATCCCGCCACAACAAGCGCACGCTCAGCATCGGCAGCGGGCCATCGGGGAAGTTTAGGCATTCACCTCGACAGCAGTTGTCAGGATCTCGCGGCTGAGCAGCACCTCACGCTGCTTCGCGGGATAACGTCTCCAGATAGAGTTCTATCGCCTCTTTGATGTTCGCTATCGCCTCTTCGAGCGTGTCGCCTTGAGACTGGCAGCCCCTCAGCTCCGGACACCACGTGTAGAAGCCGTGCTCATCCTTTTCAACGACGACGCTCGCCTTGCGGGCCATCGACGAGTTTAACCCGCTGCTATGGATTGGTCGCGACTGTACGACGACCCGGTGCGATTATGACCACATCCGGACGATGAGGATTGACCAATGCCAGGCGTTGAGTCAAGACCTCAGCTATTCCCTGTGGCAACTCGGTTTGATGTCGTCATCGAGCGAGATTCAGAAGGCCATTACGTCACATCCGTCCCGCAAATTCCCGCATGCCACACGCAGACGAGATCGCTGGATGAGGTTATGCAGCACATCCGCGAAGCGATCGAATTGTGCCTTGAAGTGGAAGGCGCGCCTGGACCAAAGCCTTGAATTCATCGGCCTGCAGCGCATCACCATCGCGGCATGAACCCCAGTCCTCGTCTCGCCGGTCCTGACCTCTGTATCGCTCCTCGCAAACTTGGGTTTGCCGTGATACACGTCAAACCCAGTAGTCGACTTCCTCCGTCATTCAGACGGCCGAAACTACGGGGGCGTGGTTCCTGTGTTGCCGGTTAAACACCTCGCTGCGCTGGGACGGGGCCACGCGCTCACATCATCAGACGCAGGTCGCTAAGGCTCCGGCGGTCGATTCATTTTCGCGGCGAGACGAGACCGTAGCGAAACATGTTGCGCAGCGCGCGCAACATGGCGGGGCGCAACGCCTGGCTTGGCCGCCGCTGTCGTCTGGCCGCGCACGCACGCCAGCACCTCGTCGGCACCGGCGCGATGTGGCAGGGGCTCCACGCAGGAGAGGCGCACCCAACGCTGGCTGTCGAGCACGAACGTGGCCCGCACCAGCGATGCCGCCCTTCTCACGCGGGTTGAACAAATTCCAGTCGCGCACCACCCTACCGTCGATGTTGGCACAAAATTGGGAAGGACAAGCTCAATGTCCGCCGCAGATGCTCGGTGCGCTGCGGCTCGTCCACCGACAAGGCGACGACGCGATATCCGCCTGCAAAAAGTCGTCCGTACAGTAGCGATAATCCGCCAACTGGCGGAGTAGAAGGGTCACCAGTGGCCACGGTAGAAAATCAGGACGCACGGAGTCCGGGACGACAAACTGCGCTTCTCGCCCGTCGAATCGGGAAGCACGATTTCGGGCGCTGCATCACCGACGCGCGGCGCGCTCATGGCCACACTATACAGCAGGCGCGCGGGCGCTGACCCGAAGCGGAAATGACGGACATGTGCGGCACATGCTTATACGGAGACATGTCTGAAATTGGTTAAGATCGGAGGCGTGCCGGAGCAGGTACACCGCACTCTGAAAGCTCCAGGGCAGCTCGGGAGGGGATGAGTCTCTCCGACTTCATCAAAAAAGAATTGGAGCGCACGGTGGAGCGACCGACCATGCGGGAGTGGTTGGAGCCTGCGCAGCAAGCGAAACCGATCCCGGTGCAAACGGAGCGCAGCGCAAACAATCCGCGAGCTGCGAGATCCACGATGATTGTTCTGGACGCCTGCCGTGGTTGTGGAACTCCTCACAAACGGCCCGTTGGCGGACTCGCTTAGACGCGATCTGGCGGGGCGTAGGCGAGTGATTCATCGTTCCACATCTCCTCGATATAGAAGTGGTGAGCGCTCTAAGGAAGCTGATTCAGGCAAGCGTATCGATTCGTATCGGAGCGAGCAACTTCTCAACGGACTCGCAATGCTCCCCGCGGACCGTTACGCGCACGGGCCTTTGCTGGGTCGCGTTCGGGGAACTGCGGCACAACTTTACCGCCTATGATGCGGTCTACATCGCTTTGGCTGAAGCAACCAACTCGGTCCTCTATACCAGCGATGGCGACGGAGCGTGCAAAGGCCATCGCGCACGGGTTGCGCTCTTTAATGGCTAGGGTAGAGCAACGTATTCGTGGAGGTGAGAAGGCCTTTGTCGACGAGCACGGGTGGCCTACGGAATTTCGTGGCTTGTTCGTAGGCGTATGCCCAACCGAGCAAGTCGCCGTCTTTCCAGGGGCGGGTCGAGAGCTCGAGTCCGAAGGGGAGTCCACTGGGATAGAAGCCTCCCACGACGACGATGGCGGGGATCCGATGGGATTGACCCATCCGGTATTGCTGTGCGGACCGCTGCTCAAACGTCCGTCTTGCGGCATCGTCTCATCGGGAGGCGGCATTTGCGCGGCGGGGTAGACCGGCCGTCGAGGTGCAGGCGGTCGAAGGTTCGAGATAGGCGGCGAGGGCGGCGCGTTGGGGAGAGAAGAAGTTGGCCTCTGCGTCCGGATCGGTCTTCAACATAGTCTGCGCCTTCGGATGCCGGTAACGACGGATGGCAAGGGCGAGCCGACGGCCTTCTCATACTCCTCCGCAGAATGATATTGCGGCGGGCCATAGGCGGCGAGAAAACTTTTGTGCCATCGAGCCGATAGGGCGGGTGTGGATCTTCTGTACCAATGGTGGAAAGCTGTCGGGCAAAATGGAATCGTCGAAGAGGACGGTGGCGCCAGCTGCGCGCAGGCCCTCAATCGCTTTCATAAACATCGAGCGCGTTTCTGGCCGCAGGCTGTCGCCAGAAGCAGTGGTCTTCACAATGAAAGCGGGAACGCCGAAGCGGCCTCTCAGCGCGTCCGCTTTCAGAAACTGCGTGTAGGGTCCGGGTTGAGCCTTCGCCGCGGATCCGGCGGTGCGGAAATCCAGCGGGTCTTCACCGGCCATGGCGGTGAGTGCAATGGCGGCGTCCGTGACATTGCGTGTGATGGGTCCGGTATCGTCGAGCAGCCAATCGAGCGGCGCGATCCCGGCGATGCTGACCAGACCGCGTGTCGGCAGGACGCCGATTACCGCGCTGGTGGCTGCGGGCATGCGGATGGAATTGGAGGTATCTGTTCCGGTTCCCAGGACCGCAAAGTTGGAAGTGACGGCGGTAACGGTTCCACCAGACGAACCACCGGGCTGAAGCGAACATCATAGGCATTACCGGTGCGGCCGAAGGCGGAGCTCCGGGTGGTGTCGCTGGCGGCGAAATCGGGCATATTGGTTTGGCCGATGATGACGGCACCCGCCGCGCGCAGCTTTGCGACTACGGTTGCATCGCGCGGGGCGATGAGCTCATGGCCAGGGATCATATAGCCTCGCCAGCCGTCGGTAGTGACCATGCCTTTGACGCTGGTGTTGGCCTTGATGACGATGGGTACGCCCCACATCAGACCGCGTTGGAACCTGCTGCCGCCGGCCTTTGCGGCTGCATCTTCACTCGCAGCCACAGCGAGCGCGCCGTCCTGATCCACATTCTGAGATTGCTCGATAGATGCCGTTGTACTTTGCGATGCGCGCGAGATACCATCGCACGACTTGCGTGACGGTGTATTTATGAGTGGCGTACAGTTTTTCGAGCTGCGGGATGGTGATTTCGAGCAGATCTTTATCCATCGCGGCTTCCCGCCGCTGGTTCATTGCAGGCTGCGCGTTCGACAAAGCGCTTCCTAGCAGGGGGAGTGCTATGCAAAGGAACCAATGAGTAGGCCGCATCGATCCGGCTGGTGAAGGAGGTAGTTAGAGCTGGTTCCAGATGTCAACGTGCCATTTCCACCGGCCGTCTTCCTGGCGCCAATAGACGACGTACTTCACTTCCATCTGGGACGGCGCCTGGCCTTGGGGCTCGAAACTCAGCGTGGCACGCCCAATCTCGACTGCACCATCACCGGCTTGCATCACGTCTATGGATGCCAGCACCGCAGATTTGGCGTTCACCGATACAATCAGATCAGACCAGAACTTCTTAATAGATTCGCGACCGGAGATCATGGGCGCTCCGGGCGGAAGAATGCGCGCATCGGCCGTGTAGATCTGGTCCAGAGCCTCGAAATTCCGTTTACCGAACACTTCGGTGTTGAAGAGGTCATTCGTGCTCGCCATAGCGAGGTGGATCTGCTGAAGGACTGGTTGCGCTGAAGCTGACACAGGCCAAAGCGTAACACAGGCGAAGCAGCGCTATGTTATCTGAAGGTGCGAAAAATCCACATCCTGCCCGCTCTGCTTGTCGATTTGCGTCATATGCACTGTTGCCGGTCGTGAGGGCGCGGACGTGATCCACCAGTTCAGGCAGGGTTTTCTCCATCCGCCGGACGACGCGCGCATCATGATGCGCTGGTGGTGGTTCGGTCCGGCCGTCGCATGCCGGAACTGGATCGGGAACTGCACGCCATGAAAGATGCCGGCATCGGCGGTGTCGAGATTCAGCCTGTATATCCGCTGCAGCTCGACGACCCGCAAGCGCCTGCGCGCAATCTTCCTTTTCTGTCGCCGGAGTTTCTCGCCACGCTTCACGACGCGGCCACTGCAAAGAATTGGGCCTGCGTGTGGACATCACCCTCGGCAGCGGTTGGCCTTACGGCGGCCCTCATACACCTATCAGCGAAGCCGCCGGCCGCTTGCGAGTTGAGCAGGTGAACGTTCCCGAGGGCGCGCACACTCTCCCGGTACCCTCCATGGAAAATGGCGAGAAGCTGATCGCCGCATTCATCGGCGGTGAACAGGTAAGCAAAATAGATCACGGCCGCATCGAAATTCCGCCCGGCCTCAGCGGCAGCGATCTGCTCTATTTTTTCATCGCCAGCCGCACCGGCCAGCAGGTGAAGCGCACCGCCGTCGGCGCCGAAGGGTTCGTGCTCAACCACTACAGCCGAACCGCCATCGAGGATCACCTCGCCTCCGTTGGCGATCCGCTGCTCCAGGCCTTCGGCGACTCTCCGCCATACGCTGTGTTCAGCGACAGCCTCGAAGTCTACGCCTCCGACTGGACCGACGACTTCCTCGCCGAATTCCAGAAGCGCCGTGGTTACGACCTCACTCCCTATCTGCCTGCCCTCGTGCGCGACATCGGCACAAACACTCGCGCCATTCGCCACGATTGGGGCAAGACTCTGACCGAACTCGCCGAAGACAACTACCTCAAGCCCATCCGTGAGTGGGCACAGGCCCACCACACCCGGTTTCGCTCCCAGACTTACGGCGAACCTCCCGTCATTCTTTCCAGCAACCAGTACGTCGATCTGCCCGAAGGCGAGCATGGTCCATACTGGCGCCGGTTCAGCGCCGCGCGATGGGCTTCTTCCGCCTCTCACCTCTACGGCCGGCCCATCACCTCCACCGAAACCTGGACCTGGCTTCACTCACCCGCTTTCCGCGCCACGCCCCTCGATCTCAAAGCGGAAGCGGATCGTCACTTCATCGAAGGCATCAACCAATTGATTGGTCATGGCTGGCCCTACTCGCCGCCTTCTCAACCCCAGCCCGGCTGGCATTTCTACGCCGCCGCCGCGCTCAACGATCACAATCCCTGGTTCGACGTGATGCCCGACATCACTGCCTATCTGCAGCGCGTCAGCTTTCTTTTGAGGCAAGGCCAACCCGCCAACGACGTAGCCATCTACCTCCCTACCGACGACGCTGGGCGCGCTTGCAGCCCGGCAAAGTTGCGCTCGATGAAATGGCCGATGTTCTCCTGGGGCCGGTCCTCATACCGGCAGTGTTGAATGCCGGCTACAATTTTGATTTCATCGACGATCGCGCCATTGCGGCCGTAGGCGTCCCCTATAAGCTGCTGATCCTGCCCGGCATCGAACGTATCCCTCTCGCCACCATGCAGCGCCTGGAAACTTTCGTTCGCGGCGGAGGGCTCGTCATCGCTACACGTTCGCTTCCCTCGCTCGGAGCCGGGCTGCTCGAAGAGAAGTCAGAGACCGCCGCCATCAACGCACTCTCACATCAGCTCTTTCAAACCGGTTCCAAACACCCGCTTTGTTCCGTCCGATCAAGACGTGGCCGGAGCTCTGAAGGAACTGCTCCCCCGACTTTGCAACCGACCCGGCCGCCGCGCCATCCATCGGCTTCGTGCATCGCAAGCTGCCCTCCGGCGACATCTACTTCGTCGCGAACGCCTCGAATCGCCCGGTCGATACGACGGCCTCGATACGCGTCACAGGACTTCAGCCCGAGTGGTGGGATCCGTTCAGCGGTGAATCGAGCGCAGCCGAATGCCAGACGGCAAACGGGCGAACGAACATTCTCTCAGCCTCGCGCCCTACGAATCGAAGATCCTCGTGTTTGCCCGCCAGGCGCAGTTCCGCCAAAGCTTCACCCGCTCCGGCCGCGCGAAGCCACTCTCGATGTCAGCTCCGATTGGCGCGTGACTTTTCTCGGCACGGACAAACCGTCACCATGCCCCATCTCCACTCCTGGACTGACGAGGAGGCCACGCGCTTCTACTCCGGTCGAGCGCTGTATGAAAAAACCGTTCTCTTCCGGATTCCTTCTTTTCGCAAGCTTCGAAGATCACGCTCGACTTCGGACCCGGCGTCCCCGTTGAACCGGCTCCGGGAAGCACTGGGAATGCACGCGCTCCTCGACAGCCCCGTTCGCGAAGCAGCCGTAGTGGTGGTCAATGGAAAATGCGCCGGCGTCATCTGGCATCCGCCCTACCAGCTGGATATCAAACCCTACCTTCACACCGGCCCCAATCAACTGCGGATACGGTAGGCAATCTCGCGATCAACGAGATGTCGGGCCGCGCGCCCCTGACTACAAGCTCCTCAATCTCCGCTAGGCCAACGCTTCGCCCCGCAAGACATGCAAGACCTCCGGCCGCTGCCCTCCGGCATCCTGCATCCGGTAAGTTTGATGGCGGAGTAGATGCTCCGTTCGGCGGTGCGGCTATTGCTGTTGAGTGTTCTTCCTCTCCTTTTGCTTTCGGGCCAAGCGCCAGCAGGGTTATCAGGAACGATAACGGACCAGACCGGAGCGAGTGTTCCATCGGCAAAAGTCATCGCGAAGAGCGCGGATTTGGGTACAGAGCGCACGACCGCGACAGATTCCGCCGGTCGCTACGAGCTAGCTTTGCTGGAGGCCGGAAGCTACGAAATTCGCGTGACGAAGCAGGGCTTTCGTGAAGAAGTGCGTAGCGGCATTCACCTGGTGGTGGGGCAGGACGCAACGGTAGACTTTCGCCTCCAGGTTGGCGAGGCGAGCCAGCAAATCTCTGTGAGCGAAGATGCTCCGTTCGTCAACACGACGACGGCGGATATCTCTGGCTTGGTGGGCGGGGAGCAGATCAGGGGCCTTCCGCTCAATGGACGAAGCTACGACGAGCTGCTGAGCTTAAACCCCGGCGTGGTTAATTTCACATCTGCAAAGACCGGCGGGATTGGCGTATCGAATTCGACTGTGGGCAATAACTTTGCGGTCGCGGGGAATCGTCCGCAGCAGAACCTATTCCTTCTAAATGGTATTGAATTCACGGGCGCGGCCGAGAACAACATGCAACCGGGCGGCACGAGTCAGCTACTGCTTGGCGTGGACGCGGTGCGCGAGTTCAACGTCCTGCGCAACACATATGGCGCGGAGTATGGAAAGCGGCCAGGCGCCCAGGTGGTGATCGTGACGCAGGGCGGAACAACCAAGTACACGGCTCGTTGTATGAATTTTTGAGAAACAACGATCTGGATGCGCGCAACTTCTTCGATGGCGATTCTGTTCCCGGTTTTCAGCGCAATCAGTTTGGCGGAGCTCTGGGTGGTCCTCTTCAGAAAGATAAGACCTTCGGATTCGTCAACGTTGAGGGGCTCACGCAGCATCTCCACCAGACGGGCGTCGATTTGGTGCCGGACAACAATGCGCGGAACGGTTTCTTGCCATGCAAACTGGTGACACCGGCGCCCAGTTCGTGTCCAGCATCCGGGCTGATTTTTGTTGGGGTTTCTCCGTTGGTTTCGGCATGGCCCATCGCGAGCGCGAATGCGCCGGATTTCGGCGGTATCTCTGAAGCGTTCAATAATCCTCTGCAAACGATCCGCGACGATTTCGGAACGGCAAGGATAGACCGCGCCTTCTCAGGAAAAGACACGCTGAACGCGGTTTACACAATCGACGATAGCGATGATTTCACGCCCACCAGCACGAACCTCTACAGCACGGATGTGGAGAGTCTGCGCGAGCAGGTAGCCAGCCTGGCGGAGACGCATGTCTTCTCACCGGCGCTGTTGAATCAAGCGACGATCGGCTATTCGCGAGCAGCCTACTTCTTTACCGGCGAACCGACCCCAGGCACACCTGCGGCTTCGCTCCGTGGCTTCCTGGCGGGCGATCCGGTTGGCGCAATCGTGGTGGGTGGTAGTGCTGCATCGAATCCAACAGCGCAACTCGGTTTGGCGGGAAGCAACAACGGTAGCAATCTGCGCGTTGCGCGGAATCTGTTTACTTACGAAGATCGGGTATCCCTGACCCGAGGGCGCCACCAGTTCACAGTAGGAGCGTGGCTGCAGCGGTTTCAGTCGAATGAAACGCTGGCACTGAGCCAATACGGGCAGGCTACTTTCACGAGTCTGCAGACTGTGCTGCAGGGAGTCGCGAGTTCTTTGTTATACGATCCTGCACCAACAGCGATGAATTGGCGCTCGTGGTTCGGTGCCTGGTATGCCGAAGACATGATTCGCGTCGGATCAAGATTGAGCGTATCGCTTGGGTTTCGTGGCGAGTCGAGCTCGGGATGGAATGAAGGCCGGGGGCGTGCGGCGAACTACACCTATCCGAACGGCGTGATCTCCAACCAACCGCGAGTGGGGGACTCGGTGTTCACAGTGAATAATGCGAAGTTTTTGCCGGAGCCGCGGGTAGGCTTGGCATGGAGCCCGTTTAGTGGCGCGAAGAAGAGAGTGATCAACGCGGGATTCGGAATCTACAACGATCTGCAGGATGCGCTGGGCTATCGGACTGATCAAAATGCGCCGTTCAATCCGACTTACAGCCTGCCCAATGTCCAGGTGTCGACACTTCCGGTGATTACGAGCGGCGTCATGCCTGCTGCTGCAAAGCTGGTTCCTGGCGGCGTGCAGCCGGACTTACAAACGCCGACGCTTGTCTCCTGGTCTCTAAAGATGCAACAGGAACTGACAGGAAACACAGCCCTGACGCTTGGATACGTGGGCTCGCATGGATACCACGAGATTATTGGCATCGATGCAAATGAACCATTTCCTGTAGTCTGCCCGGCCTCACCATGTCCGGCCACTTACCCGAGTAACTTTCCTGCCGGACTGTCAGGTACTCCTGTTCCGGCGGGAACTTACTATGTGCCCACTGCGACTCGCGCCAATCCTTCGATCGCTAACACGTGGACTTACTTTTCGGAAGGCGATAGTTCTTACAATGCGTTGGACGTAGATATCAATCACCGTTTCAGCGGCGGTTTCGCGTTGCGAGGCGTGTACACCTGGTCGAAGACGATTGACGATGGCGACTCGGTAAACGCGACGGCATCCGGTGGAGAGCCCGCGCTCGCCTCCAATCCATTCAACCTGCACGCCGATCGCGGACTCGCAAACTTCGACGTCAGAAATGTGGCCGTGATTAGTGCGGTGTATGCGCTGCCGTTCGGCCGCGGGGCCGGTTCGCACATAACACGACCGGTCTTGCAAATACTTTGACGAGTGGCTGGAATGTAAATTCCATCGTGACGCTGCAGGGCGGTTTTCCATTTACTCCGCAGCTCAGCTACAATCCGTCAAACAACGGCGACACACGCAATCCAGTTCGGCCGTTTGTTTATCCGGGTTTTGCCGGCCCGGTTATCCTGGGGAACCCGTCGCAATGGTTCAATCCTGCCGCCTTTCTGGCGCCTCCCAACAATAGCGGCTTCTATGGAAACTTGGGTCGAGATACTCTCATCGGACCTGGTCTCGCAACTTGGGACCTATCGTTGTTGAAGGACACGCGATTGAGCGAGCGAACGAATCTACAGTTTCGGGCTGAGTTGTTTAACGTGTTGAACAGAGCTAACTTCAATACGCCAAATGCGATCGTGTTTACGCCAACAGGAGTTTCGCCGACTGCCGGCGTTATTACAAGCACGTCGACAACTTCCCGCCAGATTCAGTTCGGATTGAAGCTGCTCTGGTAGGAGGAACTGATCTGCACGCCGGAACGTATAAGGCTACATGACTAGAGCGATGCTATTGCTGTTTCTTCCCTTGTTCGCCTCGGCGGCCGATCTAACCGGCGAATGGAACCTACACCTCATTCGATTCGGACAGGACGCCGCCGCCGCGCGCGTGGAGCGAAGGCTGAAGGGAGGAACCTAACCGGAACCCTCGACGAGCTGAAACTTGCCGGAACTGTCGAAGGCGATCATGTGCGGATCACTGCTAAGCGTCCGGATGGCAAGGAATGGGGCACGTTCGAAGGGCGGGTGCAGGGCGACGATATCACCGGTACCGGGGAAGCAGGGCGAAGAGGAATTTGGGTGGAAGGCGCATCGCATGCAGGTGGTCCATGCCGCGCCGAAGACACATGTGTTTGAGGCCACGACATTCCACCGCGTTTTTTCGGGGGCCATCGCGCCGGCGCTGCACATTAATTCAGGCGACACGATTCAGACGGCAACCGTAGACGCCGGCGGCCGCGATTCCAAAGGAGTGCGGCGATCGCTGGGCGGCAATCCCGAAGCGGGTCCGTTCTTCGTGGAAGGGGCGATGCCGGGAGACACGCTGGCGATCAAGTTCCACCGCATTCGGCTCAACCGGGATTCGGCGGGAAGTGGCGATCGCATCGTGCCGAGCGCGGTCGAGCCTGACTATTACCGCGACGCGAAATTCGATGAAAAGTTCAGCAGCGAATGGAAGCTCGATAGAGAGGCGGGCGTGGGCGACTATCGAAGCCGACTGATCGGCTGAAGAATTTCAAGGTGAAATTGCAGCCGATGTTGGGTTGCGTTGGTGTAGCGCCGCCGGCGAATCATCGTTTCGTTCGGGGTGGCTTGGACCGTGGGGCGGCAACATGGACTATAACGGATTGCGGGAAGGCGTCACGGTGTACCTGCCGGTTTTCCAGGAGGGCGCCTATTGTTTGTTGGCGATGGACACGCGCTGGAAGGCGATGGCGAATTAAACGGAGATGCGCTGGAGACTTCGATGGACCTGGAGTTCACGGTGGATCTGATTAAGGGGAAGAGCACGCGAGGGCCGCGGTTCGAGAACGATGAATATCTGATGGCTTCGGGCATTGCAGGTTCGCTGACGGATGCGTTACAAGAGGCCACGACCGAACTGGCGCGTTGGCTGGAACGCGACTATAAACTGTCGCCGAATGAATCGAACGTCGTCCTGGGGACCTCAATCCGGTACGATGTGGCGGAGGTGGTGGATCCGCAGGTTCATGTGGTCGCAAAAGTGAGTAAGGCAGTACTGGCAACGATCCAATAAGCACCGAGGATAAGTCACGCCAGGGCTCCCGCGCACTAACATTGTGAGGCCGGTATTTGGGAGCCGACTATGCAGACCGCGCGCTGGCGGCGCGGCGGCGACGAAGAATTGCACACCGAAGTTGAGTCACCCCCCCTCCGCCCCCCCCGGGGTGGTCCCTTCTTCCTCCCTCCTGATGAAGAGAGCACCAAATCTGACCCTCTGGCGCTCTCCCTCTAAGAGAATCGTCACAAAATCGACAAACAACCCCCCCCCCCTCGCAGCAACACCCCTTCCCCGCCGGAAGCCTGTCAACGGCTCGCTGCGATTCGCAACCTGATCAACCAGCATCCGCAAGTCCAACTGTACGGCGACGGCGGCATCCGGAGCATACGGTTCCCAAACTGCGGTGCGGGAGCAGATGCTGTCGTGCCCGGCTCTCTGCTCTTCAACTCGCTTGACAAGGAGCGCGTTCACCGATGGCTCAAGGCGCTCTAGCCGCATGCATCGTCATGATGGCGGGTCTGCCTGGAACCGGGAAAAGCACCATCTCCAGAGCCGTCGCTGCCGAATTGAGCGGCGTCGTCTTAGACAAAGACAGCATCCGCGCCGCATTATTTTCCGAAGCTTGGATCGAGTACTCCCAGGAGCAGGATGATTTCTGTATGGAAGTACTTCTACAGGCCGCTGCTTATCTTCTTGGCAGACGTCCCACGCCGCCCTTCATCTTCATCGATGGGCGTCCTTTCGCATTCCGCTATCAAGTCGACCGAGTTGCGAAGTGGGCAACAGAGGCGGGGTGCCGGCTCAAACTCATCCATACGATCTGCTCGGATGAGACGGCGAAACACAGACTCACGGCCGACGCCCACCCAGCCAAGAATCGCAATTTCGACCTGTAGCTCAAATTAAAAACCCGCTTCGAAAATATCAACTACCCTAAGCTGACGCTCAACACCGAACAAAGCCTGGAAGCAAGCCTCAATCAGTGTCTGCCATATTTGCGAGCTGAGTGAACTCGGCGTAAGCGCGTCCGCATCTTGCATCAATTCGCAAGGGCAACTAGTTAGCCGCGCTCTCCTTTACTATCGGAAAGAAAGTAAACGAAGGATGGTTGTCGCAGCAGAGCTGTTCGGGTGTAGAAAAATCAGGTGAACAGAATGCCGAAATAACTCCTTTCGGTAGACGCTCCAGCCGGAGGAGGCCTTGAGGCCGGATGTATCGCGCTCGGCTTTTCTCGGTGTGGCCCGCGTTACCAGCAAACAACCCGAGAAACTCGTTAGCGCTCATAATGACGTAGAGCAAATCACTGAGTATAGATGAGAGCGCAGTCGCCCCCATTGCCAAATGGAATAACATGCCAATCACCCTTGACTTGTTGCCGCGCCCGCTGGTGAAGATATCCAGATATTGCGGTTGCCGGCGGGGGATATTGTTGATAACGGCTGGGTGAACAACCGGATTGTAATCCGAGGGCAAGGGAATGTGAGGCGCAGTCAGACCGCCTCGTATTTTTTGACGAGGTCATTGGCGGGATTGTCTGCAGCAAATGCGCCTCTATTCCGATCGCGACACCGACCGTAAGAAAACCCCAGCGATGTCGGGATTGGGCGCTTCAACGCTCTACAGCCGAGCCTACCTTACACGCAGGGTCCGTGGGGGAGATGGCGCCGAACGGGATCGCGCAATATAACACGGCCGCCCCAGTGAATAGAACAAGAATCCTCCGATCACCAGCGGTTGCAGCTCAAATGGCACGTCGTGTGTACCGGAACCGTCCACCTGGCTCCTCCTCGCCACCGGCTTTGCCGGTCTGTTCTGCTGCGGCTGGAGACAAGAAAGAAGGGGGTGTAAGTCTGACATTACGCGCATCCCACACGGTCTTAGGAGTGGCCGCAGACGTCCCGCGCCGCCTTCGTCTTCATCGATGGGCGTTCCTTCGCATTCCGCTATCAAGTCGATCGAGTTGCGCAGTGGGCAACAGAGGCGGGGTGCCGGTTCAAACTCATCCATACGATGTGCTCGGATGAGACGGCGAAATACAGACTCACTGCAGGCCCCCACACACCAAGAATCGCAATTTCGATTTTTATCTCGGACTAAAAGCCATCTTGCTGTAAAATATCAATTACCCTAAGCTGACGCTCAACACCGAACAGAGCTTGGAAGCAAGCGTAGATCAGTCTCTGCCTTGGTCGAGGCAGAGATTCACCGGGTCAAAGGCCTGCCATTGATGCATATGTCATTCTCGCTCCGCCAAGAGCCGGCCCTCATCCTCTGGACCGGTAACCAGTTAAGCGAGAATCCGTAGCAATCCCGAAAGACCTCCCCTCTAGGAGATCTGTGCAAGCAAAACTGACGCAAATCGCGGTTGGCGTGAGTTCAAGTGACGATATGACGAGCTTCGGCGATTCGTGAACGCTGATATACTGACGACCCAATGCAGAGCAAACGATGATTGAAGGCTTGTGGGCCGTACAGTACGTCGGTATACAAGGCAACGGCGGCGGGGTGGTCGTGTTTATCGAGGAAAACCTTTGCGAACAGATCACCTCCCTGTACAGCCGTAACCAAGGTGAACGCTATCGTGGCCCCTTGTAATTTGATGACGGAATGCAACGGGCGCTCGGAAGGTATTTTGACCTGGAGCTTAATGCCCCCGCAAGCGGCAATGTGATTCAAGGGACGATGGCGCTTGTGGGTCGCCCCGGCGCCGGTATCGCGGTGAAGTTGATGAAAAAGGCGCCTCTGCGGTGACTCCTCAATCGTCGTGTCCACCGCTATCGACTGGAAGTGTTGGTGAAACGGACATCGGTGGGAATTTTTCTTCGAAAATTGCGACTGGAAGTTTAGCCTGTCCCGCGAGCAAGCTGAGTAGACGTTTTCTCAGGGCGTGTTGTTCCTGTTCCAGATCCGGAGCATTCTGGGAGTTCAAAGACCTTCCCGCTAATTACTTTCCAGGAAGAAGGGCCCACAACTGGCCTCCGAGAAGTTCATCAGCGCGCCGAGTCGGTCTTGTCGTCCAATTTCCTCCGTTCCGGCGCCTTCCTGCCCAATCGCTGTAATGATCTTGTAGCTCCTTCCAAGCATCTCGGACAGGTTTTTCGGATCGCTCAGTAAACTCTATATCGATCAGGTTCAGCGCCTGCACAAACAGTGGCGCCAATCTCGTCGCGCGATAGGACATCAACGTCCTAAATATTCCGAGCTTTCTATTCTTGGTCTCACGTTCTTGGTCGAGCTTTCGTTGAATTTGAAGGGCTAAGACCGGCCCTAATATGATGGCCGCTATCGTCGCCACACCGATCCACACTTCCGCGCTCATTTAGCTATGCAGACCTCTGTGCAAGCACTCCACATTATCGTAGTCCTTTGCGGGTGAGGTGCCCCGCTAAATGAGCGCACATTCTGGACAGCAGGTATTCAGGTCGCAATCACATGAGCGTGTAGTCGGCGACTCGTAGAAGTGCTCTCCAACTGACGGAACAACGATAGATCTTCTGGAGTCGGAACGTAGAGGAATGCTGAATTGAGTTCTGATCGGAGCTCGGATCTTGAAATAAATCGCAAGGGCAACCAGGGCTGAAGAACGCATCCGATGCACCTGCACCTTCTGAATCACAAGCCGTCGAAATAATTCCTATAATCCCGCTTCGTTCCCTTTCATCCACTTACAGTCGGTAGTCTGCCAGGACGACCCTCCGCCGTTGCTTTCCCCTGCTACCCTCAAACCGGCAAGAACGGCGATCGCGCCGTCTCTTGCCTTTTTTATTTTCAAACGAAGAAAAGGAGCACCCCATGACACCTCGACAAGCTAGAACTGAGCGCCGCGCTGCCGAGCGCAAAGCCAAGAAAGCCGAAATCAGACGCAACAAACAGGTTGCTCTCGAACTGGATGACGATCTTCCACTCGAAGAAGAATTCTCTCCCGATGAAATTGCCAGGGCCCGCGCCGCCGCTGCCTCCATCGATCGCGAAGTCGCCCTCAAGATGGCAGCACGTCGTGCCGCCCTCGATCAGAACCGCGACTTTCAAGAAGCGGTCACGACCCCTGGGTTCGTTTCGCAATCTCTCCACCCGGACACTCTGCTTCAGCGCGAGCCTGAATGGGTGCGCGACCCCGCGTTAATCCGCCGCATAAAAGCTCAATGTAAAGCCGACACCAACCGCGAAAATGCGGCACACAGTACCGGTCCGCGTACATCCTCGGGCAAGTTGGCTTCGTCCCGTAATTCCCTGAAGCACGGCCTCGCCTCCGGTCACCTCATTCTCCCCGACGAAGACGTTTCCGAGTTCGAATCTCTCCTCGCCTCGCTTCTGGACGAGCATCAACCCAGCGGTCCCACCGAAGAAATCCTGGTCAACGAAATGGCCCAATCCTATTGGCTCGCGCAGCGCGCGATACGCCTCCAAAACGACTGCTTCACCAACAGTGGAACCGACGAAAAGCGCCTGTCCTTATATATGCGCTATCACAGCACTCACCAGCGCGCCTTCCACAAAGCACTCACAGCACTCATGAAACTCAAGAAAGAGCAGGCTCGTGGCTTCGTTTCGCAGAGCGCCAAACGCGTCGCCGCAAAATCTGGCTTCGTCTCGCAAAACATCGATGAATCGGCGAAATCCGGCCCCGAATCGCGCCCTGCGCCACCAGAATCTGAGTTCGTTCCGCAAAAAGAGCAGGCAGAAGCCGCCTGAAAAGCGAGTTACACGACGTTAACAGAACAGAACCCCGACCGTGAGGGAGGGGCAGCTACAGACCACGGGTGAGCTGCGCCTTGTCCCGGCGATCCACCCTCTGTTGACAAACTACACGAATCCGCTCTACACTCCTGTAGGACCTCAACATGAAAGATGATAAGAATCGCTCCACCGTCTTGCAAGGCAGCCTCGATCTCATGGTCTTGCAAACCCTCGCCAGCATGGGCTCGCTCCACGGCTATGGCATCGCCCGCCGGATTGAGCAGGTGAGCAAAGACGCTCTGCGCCTGAATCAAGGCACCATTTATCCGGCTTTGTTGCGCCTCCAGCAGAAAGGCTGGATCATCGCCGAATGGGGTGCCTCCGAAAACAATCGAAAGGCAAAGTATTACTCCATCACCAGGCTGGGCCGAAAACAACTCCTCGCGGAAGCCGCCAATTGGACACGCATCGCCGAAACCATGCAAAGACTGCTGGAGGGCGAAGCATGACCTTCCTTCGCATACTCGTCAGCCGCATTCGCGCCCTCCTTCATCTCCGCGATCTCGACTCCGAGCTTGACCAGGAGATCCAATCTCATCTCCACCTGCTCGAGCAAGAATATTTAGCTCAAGGCATGAATGCAACGGATGCGCGATATGCCGCCCGCCGCAGCTTCGGCGCCGCTTCGCAAATGAAGGAAGAGTATCGCGATCAGCGCGGCATGCGCCCTCTCGAGATCCTCTGGCAGGATCTGCGTTACAGCATCCGCGCTCTCACCCATTCGCCCGGTTTCACCATCGTGGCAATCCTCACCCTCGCTCTGGGCATCGGTGTCAACACCGCCATCTTCACGCTCGTAAATGGAATCCTACTGAAAAAGCTCCCTCTCCCCGACGCGAACCGCGTAGTGCAGATCCAGGGCACTCTGAAAACCTTCCACATCACCGCCACTTTCTTCAGCTTCCCCCAATTCGAAGGGCTCCGCGCTCAGTCGGACATCTTCTCCGATGTCATAGGTTTCTCGGGACAAGGCGGCCTGATCGATCTCGGCGGTGATCTGCAAAAAGTCGATTTCAATCTGGTTACGGGAAATTACTTTTCGTTTTTCAAAGCCCGTCCCGCCCTGGGCCGCCTCCTCAACGAAGACGACGACCGTATCGAGGGCCAGCATAGCGTTTGCGTTCTTAGCTATCAAACCTGGCAGAACCGTTTTGGTGGTAATCCAGCGGTTATCCATCGCCTCATTCATGTCGAGGGCGCTTCATTGGAAGTTGTCGGCGTCGCGCCGCCGGATTTTGTGGGCGGCGAGCTCCAGATGCGATACGACTTTTGGGCGCCGACATCCATGACACAAGCTTTAGCCAACCACTCTCGCGCCGCCGCCAACTACGCCTGGATTTGCGTCTTGGCGAAGCTGAAGCCCGGCATTTCACTCTCCTACGCCAGGGCCCGCGTCGCCGCCGCCAGCCAAGTCATTAATAGAAATATTCCACAGCACGGCACAGTCATAAACGCCGGAATCGTCTACCAATTCGTCGACGCGAGTAAGGGCTTCGATAGTTGGCGAACAAGGCTGCGGCAGCCTCTGTTCATCCTGATGGGAGCGGTAACCATTGTTCTATTGATTGCCTGCACCAACTTGGCCAACCTGCTATTAGCGCGCGCAAGTGAGCGCCAGAAAGAGTTTGCGGTGAAGCTCTCCCTCGGCATCTCTCGCTGGCGGCTCCTGCGCCAATTGTTGCTCGAAACCGCCCTGCTCGCCTCGACGGGTGGTGTAGCAGGGCTTGTGGGTGCGACGGCGCTCCTGCGCATTCTGCTGCATCTCTTCAGCACAGGAAGTTATGCAGATCTTCGCGTCTCCATGGATCGCCAGGTCTTTGCCTTCACCTTCTTGGTCTGCGTGCTGACGTCGCTCTTATCCGGTCTATATCCAGCGTGGTCCGCTTCGAAAACCGATACCGCGCCGGCTCTGAAGGGCAGCGGATGGCAGGGCCCCCGCCTGGGGCTCATGCGTAAAACGCTCATCGTCGCGCAGATCTGCCTCGCAGTGGTCCTGCTATTTAGCGGAAGCCTCTTCCTGCGCAGCTTACAAAAGCTACGGACCATCTCTTTGGGGTACGACATCGACCATGTCCTAACCATTTCGTTGAGTCCGCGCGGACCGCGGCGCGCGGAATTCGTTGTAGCGCCGCCAGTCTTGACGGAAGTTCTAGATCGCGTGCGCCAGTTGCCGGGAGTCAAGGGCGCGGCAAGCTCGGACTTCCTTCCGCTCGCCGGTAACATGATGCGGTGCAATGCGACAGCGCGCGATGCCAGTGGCCGCGCCATGGAACAGAACGATCTCGACTTCATGTCGGTAACCCCTGGCTATTTATCTACATTGCAAATGCCGCTTTTGCGCGGACGCGATTTCTCCGAGGCCGACCGCCAGGGCTCGCCTCCCGTCGCTATTGTCAATCAACGCCTCGCTTCCCTCCTTTGGCCCGGCGAAGACCCGCTCGGCAAGCACCTCGATGCATACAACCAGAAGGACATCGAAGTCGTCGGGCTGGCGGCCAATAGCAAATATACGGACATTCGCGAATCTGCTCAACCAGTCATCTATTTCGCCTTGAATCAAGAGCCCTCCGTGGGTGGCAATCTCTTCGTCCGCACCGCCGGACGGGAATCGGAAATAGAGCGCCAGATAGCTCGCATTGTTCGGTCGAACGCGCCGGATTACGAAATTTCAAGCGTCAGATCAATGAAGCTGCTGCACGATAACCTTATCTCGCAAGATCGTGCATTGACCTTCCTCTCCGTGCTCTTTGGGTTGCTCGGAACTGCACTGGCGCTGGTCGGTCTGTATGGGCTGATCTCGTATTCCGTAACGCGCCGCACCCGTGAAATCGGCGTCCGCGTCGCCGCTGGAGCGCAACGCGTCAATATCCTGATGCTGTTCCTCCGTGAAGCAGTGCTACTGTTAGCCCTCGGTGTGCTAGCTGGATTGCCGTTGGCTCTTTTGCTGGCGGAGCCGCTCAAGACGCTGCTTTATTCGGTTCCATCCAACGATCCCGTTGGGATGTTGCTCACGTTGAGCTTGCTTGCTCTCTCAAGCTTTGCGGCCTCGCTGCTTCCCGCGCGGCGAGCGACAAAAGTCGATCCAATGGAGGCCCTCCGATATGAATAGGACCTTCCTTCGCATACTCGTCAGCCGCATTCGCGCCCTCCTTCATCTCCGCCAACTCGACACCGAGCTCGACCAGGAAATCCAATCTCATCTCCACCTGCTCGAACAAGAATATTTAGCTCAAGGCATGAGTGCGACCGACGCCCGATACGCCGCCCGCCGCAGCTTCGGCGCAGCTTCACAAATGCAGGAGGAATATCGCGATCAGCGCGGCATGCGCCCTCTCGAGATCCTCTGGCAGGACCTGCGTTACGGCATCCGCGCTCTCACCCATTCGCCCGGCTTCACTGTCGTCGCAATCCTCACCCTCGCTCTCGGCATCGGTGTCAACACCGCCATATTCAGCGCTGTGAATGCCGTTGTGCTGCGCGCGCTACCTTACCCGGATTCTGACCGGCTCGTCTCTTTATGGGAGACCGTCAATTCACGCCGCACGACCGTCGCAGCCGCGAATCTCATCGACTACCAGCGTCAGAATCACGTCTTCACCTGCCATCGCCGCTTATGATCTCGACTGGCGAAAACCTGACCGGGGCTGGGCCCTCTCAGCAAGTCTGGGTCCAGCTCGCAAACACAAACCTGCTTTCTGTTTTGGACGTTCAACCCCAGCGCGGCCGCGCATTCCTGCCTGAAGAGGATCGCCCCGGCAATGAGCACGTGGCCATGATCAGCGACGAGTTCTGGCGCCAGCAGTTTGGATCCGACCCCGCCATCCTCGGCCGCACTTTGCAGCTCAATGCCGAATCGTTCCGGATCGTCGGCATTCTCCCGCCAAAGCTCCAGCTTCCCAGTCAATTCGGTTTGGCCGATCGGATCGCAGTGTATTTGCCGATCGCCTTTCCTGCGGATCTGCTCGCGAGTCATGGTGATCACGATTTCAATGCAGTTGCTCGCCTGAGGCCCGGCATCACCCTGCGGCAAGCTCAGGCGGATCTCGACAGGATCTCAGCCTGGCTGGCCCGCACCTATCGTGAGGACCGCCACACCGCTGCGCAAATCGGCTTTTTACGCGATGACATCGCTCGCAATGTACGCACGTCGTTGCTCGTGCTCCTGGCCGCTGTAGGTTTAGTCTGGTTAGTCGCCTGCGTCAATGTAGCCAATCTCCTGCTCGCGCGCGCCGTCGGGCGGCAGCGCGAGATCGCCGTTCGCGTTGCTCTAGGAGCCAGTCGAACCCGTGTCATCCTGAGCCTCCTCGTTTTCAGCTTGCTGCTCGCCGTAACCGGTTGCGTTTGCGGCCTCCTGTTCGGCCTCGGGATCCAGCAGTTACTCGTCAAGCTCGCTCCCGCTGACATTCCCCGCCTCGATTCCGTCCATTTCGACAGCCGCGTCTTTGCCGTCATGAGCGTCCTCTCTCTGTGCAGTGGCCTCTTGTTCGGCCTCTTTCCCGCCTGGCAGGTTTCGAAAGCCCGGCCCGGCGAATCGCTGAAGACTTCTGAGCGCGCTCTCGTCGGCGCGTCGGTCATGCGCTGGCGCAGTGTGCTCATGATCGCGGAAATTGCGCTCTCCCTTGTTCTGCTGGTCGGCGGCGGCCTCCTGCTGAAAAGCTTCATCCTGCTGAACGCTGTCGACCTTGGCTTCCAATCGGAGCATGTGCTCGCCGCCAACATCAACCTGCATCAAGCACGCTACTCCGGCCCACCATATGCCGGCCAGGACCGGCGGCTCGCGTTCTTCGAACAATTGGAGAAGCGTCTCACTGCCCTGCCCGGCGTACAAGCGGTCGGCTTCGCAAATCGTTTTCCGTTACGAGGCGGCTGGAGCGGCGGTCTCGAGATCGATTCAATCAGCCATGAACCCGGTACTCCGCCCCTCGTAGCTGATATGCAAGCCGTGAACCCTGGCTATTTCTCCACTCTTGGAATTGCCTTGCTCAGAGGCCGCAGTCTCACTCCCATGGACCGTAAAGGGACTCCTCCCGTGGCGCTTGTCAACGCAGCTTTTGCCCGGCAGTTCCTGCCTGGACAGGACCCCTTGATGCATCGTTTCCGCCGCAACCCGCAGTCCCCCTGGATTTCCATCGTCGGTGTCGTCGCTGACGTACGGCGCGACGGGAAAACCGCGCCCATAAACTCCGAAGTGTACTACCCTGCCGCGCAAACTGAACTCTACCCCGTGATACTCACTGACCTCGCCGTCCGAACTCGAGGCGACCCGCGCAGACTCGCTGCCGCAATTCAAAAGGAAGTTTGGGCCATCGACAAAGACTTGCCGATCACCAACGTCAAAACCCTGGACGAAGTTCTTTCCGCGTCACTCGCGCACCGCCGGTTCCAAACGCTATTGGTTGTGTTGTTCGCAGCCGTCGCACTCACACTCGCCTTGATTGGAATCTACGGAGTGATCTCCTATTCAGTTGCTCAGCGCACTGCCGAGCTCGGCATTCGCATCGCACTCGGCGCAGGACGAGGCAACATTCTCCGTCTCATACTTCGCCAGGCCGCGCTGGTGATCGCGCTCGGCATTTCAGCAGGCCTCGCCGGTGCATACGCTCTCTCGCGCTATCTCTCCAGTTCGCTTTTCGCGATCAAAGCCGTCTGATCCCAGCACCTACATCTCCGTCGCCCTCCTGCTCGCGGCCGTTGCCCTCATAGCCTGTTTCGCGCCCGCCCGTCACGCCGCTCGCGTCGACCCCGTCGTAGCCCTGAGATACGAATGAGTCGGCCAATAAACGTTACAATTCCCTACATGCTCCGAAGATTCACCCTCACCCTGCTCCTGGTCTGCCCGCTCGTTGCCCAGAAGCGCCCTTTGACTCACAACGATTACGACAGTTGGCGCCACATCCAAAATCAGCAACTCTCAAACGACGGCCATTATCTCGCGTATGCGCTTTTTCCCCAGCAAGGTGATGGCGAGTTGATCGTCAGGGACTTGGTGACAGGTAAAGAATTGCGCCAGCCCATTGGGGAACTGCCTCCTCCGCCTCCGCCCAACAATGCGAATCCTCCCGCTGAGGAAGCGCCTCCTCCCCCGCCCGGCATTGCCGTACGATTTTCCGCCGATAGCCACACCTTGGTCTTCTCTACCTTTGCTCCTCGAGCCGAAGTTGAAAAAGCGAAACGCGAAAAGCGCAAGCCCGAAGACATGCCGAAAGGCGATCTCGTGGTCGTGAATCTCAGCTCCGGCGCCGTCTTCCGCACTCCTCACGTTAAAAACTTCCAGCTCCCCACCAAAGCCAATGGCTACGTTGCCTACCTGGTAACCGTAGGGCAGACGATCGCCCATCGTCGTCTGCCACCGCGCCCACCACTCCCGATACTCCACCCGCGCCCAAGAAAATCGAAGTCGGCGACCTAATCCTTCGCAATCTGACCGACGGCTCCGAACGCAAGTTCCCCGACGTAACCGAATACGTTATCACTAAAGATGCAAAAGCCTTGGTCTACGCGGTCGCCTCGCCCAAAGCCGAATCAAGCGGCGTCTACGCTATCACGCCCGGCAACGCCGCCGATCCAGTCGCTCTCCTCTCCGGCAAAGGCAAGTACAGCAAACTCGCCTTCGATGAAGATCAAACCCGGCTCGCCTTCGTCAGCGATCGCGACGACGCCGCTTCTCGCCAGCCGCATTTCAAACTCTATGGCTGGGACCGACAGGCGCCAACAGCCACTGAGCTGGTTTCCATAGACACCCCCGGATTCAAAACAGGTTGGGTTGTCTCCGATAAAGCAACCATCACGTTCTCCAAATACAGGAGATCGGATCTTCTTCGGAACCGCGCCTCAGCCCGCGGCGCCGAAGCCGCCCGACACAACGCCCGCCGATGAGCGCGTTTCCGTCGACCTGTGGTCTTGGAAGGACGACTACATTCAACCCATGCAGAAGGTGCGCGCCGCTGTCGAACGCTCCCGCTCCTACCGCGCTGTCTACGACGTCAAAGATAAGAAGCTCGTCCAGCTTGCCGACGTCAGCATGTACGAGCTGGCGCCCAGCGAAGATGGCGCGTACGCAATGGGAACCGATGACCGCGAGTATCGCCGCATGCAAGAGTACGACGAGCGCTACGAAGATACCTACATAGTCGACACCGCGACCGGCTCCAGAAAGCTGGCCCTCAAGAAGCACGTCGGCCGCCTTGCCTGGTCTCCCGATTCCAAGTACGCCGTCTACTTCAACGGGAAGGACTGGATCAGTGTTTCCGTACCGCAGGGCAATTCCATCGATCTCACCGGCAAGTTAGGCGTCGCATTCACTCGCGAGGACTATGATTCGCCCGGTACCGCGCCTTCCTATGGCGTGGCCGGCTGGACCAAAGACGGAAAGTATGTTTTGATCTACGACCGCTTTGATATCTGGCAATGTACGCCCGATGGCAGTTCCGCCGTCAATCTCACGCAGGGTTTTGGCCGCCAGAATCATTTCGCTTTTCGCGTCGTGCGCGACGAGCGCGGCGAGCCGGAAGACCGCTGGATCGACCCCGCCAAGCCTCTGCTGCTTCGCACCGAGAACGAAGATACACACGACAGCGGCTTCTATAAAACCAATTTGGATGCAACCACTCCTCCTTCCAAGCTGGTCATGGCCGCGAAGAACTTCACGCCTCCCATCAAAGCCCGCAATGCCGACGTTTATGTTCTCGCCGCTTCCACCTTTAGCGAATATCCCGATCTCCTGATCACGGATGCCACTTTCCGTGAATTTCGCAAAGTCAGCAACGCCAATCCTCAGCTTGCGAACACGCTGTGGGGTACGGATGAGTTGATTCATTTCAAGAGCGTCGATGGTGTTCCGCTCCAGGCGACTCTCTATAAGCCTGAGAACTTCGACCCTAAGAAAAAATATCCGCTGCTGGTCTACATCTACGAGCGCCTCACGCAAAACGTCCACAGCTTCGTCGAGCCGCGCCCGCAACACACCATCAATGTCAGTTACTACGTCAGCAACGGTTATCTCGTGCTTGAGCCCGACATCGCCTACAAGATCGGCTATCCCGGACAGAGTGCGCTGAACTGCGTTCTGCCCGCCATACAGGAGGTTGTCGATCGCGGATTTGTGAATGAGAGCGCTATTGGCATCCAGGGCCATAGCTGGGGCGGGTATCAAATCGCCTACATGGTGACCCGTACCAATCGCTTCCGTGCCGCCGCCGCAGGCGCTCCCGTTGCCGACATGATCAGCGCTTACGATGGCATTCGGTGGGGTCCGGGAATCCCGCGCCAGTTTCAATACGAGCACACGCAAAGCCGCATCGGCGGCAGCATTTGGGAGTATCCGTTGCGCTACATCGAGAACTCGCCCATCTTCATGGCCGATCGCGTCAATACGCCTTTACTGATGATTCACAATGATGCCGATGACGCCGTGCCGTGGTATCAGGGCATCGAGTACTATCTCGCGCTGCGCCGCCTGAACAAAGAAGTCTACCTGTTCACGTACAACGGCGAGCCTCACGGCCTTCGCAAGCGCGCCGATCAAAAGGATTACGCGATGCGCCTGCAGCAGTTTTTCGATTACTACCTGAAAGGCGCGGCAAAGCCCGATTGGATGGAGCACGGCATTCCGTACCTCAACAAACCAGGAGTTGTAATCTCAGACTCCCAATAGGGCGTTCAAACCGCCCTGCGCCCGCGAAAGAAATGGATGATCAGCGCAATCACTGCGATGATCAGCAGGAGATGAATCATCCCGCCCGCAACGTGGAAGGCCGCCCAGGCAATCAGCCATCCAATCAGTAGAACGAAGAACAAAATCAGGAAGATAAAGTCTGCGATCAGGCGCACGTAATACCTCCTTCGAACCGATCTCACAGCAGCATAGCAGGTGTTTGCCCCAACGGAAGCACGTTAGAGTACTAGCTTGACATCGGCTGCCGGTCGCAGTCCTTGGAGTACTAGCGCGCCAAGAATCAGCGGGATTGTTACTATCCAGACGACCTCGGAATAGAGCTTGTGGTCCGATAGATAGCCGACAATCGGCGAGATCACCGTCTGCAGCAATCCGAAGGCGCAAGTCAAAGCTGAAATTGCCAGGCCCGCGCGCGCCGGACCATAGATGTCGATAGGAAGCGCATAGATATTGACGCTGCCAGCTAGAGCGAAGAAGAAACTTGTTGAGATGATCGCCGTCGCCCATCGCGCGTCGGGAGCGAGAGGAAGCAGCAACGTAACCAGCGACCCCGCCGCGCTGATCCAGACTGCTCGCCTCCGCGATGCCACCGGTTCGATTGCCCGCTTGATCCATCTCAGCGACAACCATCCCCCAAAGAATCCACCTAGGTTGGAAACCACCGGCGGAATCCAGACATAGGCGGCCGACTGTTCCAACGTCAAATGATGAACACCTATCAGATAGAGAGTGGTCCAGTTCGACCACAGCGAATAGCTGCCCATCCATAGAACGTTTGCAACTACCAGGATGATCAGTTGACGCTCGCGCAGAATCGAGAACGCCGGTCGCCTCGCTTGTTCTTCTCTTGAAATGAATTCGTCAGCGCCATATTGCGGAGGGATAACGCGGCTCACTGCCAGCCAAACTGGCATCCATAGGAATCCAAGCAGGCCCGTAACAATGAACGGTGCCCGCCAGCTATGTGCCGTCGCCAAGCCGATCGACAAAGGAACCAGCGCGCCTCCCAAGCTGAGTCCGATTTGGTTTACCGCTGCTCCCAGCGCGCGTTCCCCGGGTTTCAGGTACATCCCGTTTACTTTTCCGACGGCAGGCACGCCAGCCGATTCCCCAATACCGAGCGCCGCCCGGCAAAAGGTCAGTCCAGGCAGACCTCGCACCAAACCCGTGCAGACTGCCGCCGTCGACCACCAGCTCACCGCTACGGAAATGCCGCGATTCACGCCAACCCGATCCAGAAACCAACCTGTTATTAGCGAGCTCGCCGCATACATGATCGAGAAAGCCGAGATCAGGAAGCCGAATCCCGTTTGGTTGAAATGCAATTCAGCCATGATTAAGGGAGCGAGAAAGTTCAACAAGAGCCGGTCAAGATAGTTAAGAGTGGATGAGACCACAAAGACGGTGACCGCCACCCAACGCCATCGGACTGCAGAGCGCATACAGAGCTTCAAACGTCTATCATCGATTAGCGGTTTATGAAGAAGTCAAACAAAGGCGCAAAACTAGGCCGGCGTAGCTTTCTATCCGCCGCTGCCCTGGCCGCGCCTGCCATGCTTTTCAGCCGTGATTCGGAAGAACCTCACGGCAGCATCACCGACGTGGGAGACCTTCGGGTCGGCCACTTCACCGACGCGCGAAGACCTACCGGCTGTACAGTCGTGATCTTCGACAAAGGCGCTGTTGCTGGCGTCGACGTCCGCGGCTCTGCTCCAGGCACGCGCGAGACCGATCTGCTAAATCCGATCAACACGGTACAGAAAATCAACGCTATTCTGCTGTCCGGCGGCAGCGCTTTCGGCCTCGACGCGGCGACCGGCGTGATGCGCTATTTAGAGGAGCATGGTCAGGGCTATCACGTTGGGCCAATCATCATTCCGATCGTCCCGGCTGCAATTCTGATCGACCTGGAACTCGGCGATTCTAAAATTAGACCCAATGCACAATCCGGCTATGCGGCCTGTCAAGCGGCATCTGCTTCTGATGTGCCTGAAGGGAACGTAGGTGCTGGCGCAGGAGCGACCGTGGGCAAACTGTTCGGCATGGGCGCTGCCATGAAATCCGGCCTCGGCACAGCGAGCATTAAAGTCGACCCAACCGGTCTCATCGTAGGCGCGGTCGTCGCCGTCAATGCGGTCGGCGATGTGATCGATCACCGCACCGGCAGAATCCTTGCTGGCGCGCGCGCTCCCGACGGCAACAGCTTGCTGAACAGCATGAGCCAGATTATGAAGGGCGAGACCGCTGGATCTCGGCCCGGCACGAACACGACGCTGGGCATCGTGGCAACGAATGCATCTCTGACTAAAAGCGAAATGACTAAAGTGGCGCAAATGGCGCACGATGGCCTCGCTCGCACCATCAACCCTGTGCACACTGCTTTCGACGGCGACACAATTTTCGCCGCCAGCAGCGGTTCCGCCCAAGTGAAGACCGATGTCACAACGGTCGGTGCAATCGCCGCCGAAGCGGTTGCTCGCGCCGTGAACCGTGCCATCATCACCGCCGTAGGAATTCCCGGCTACCCCGCGTATCGCGATCTCGTGCGTGTTCAGCATCCGTCATAACGGCAGGATCTCTTCGCGAACAGTATCGAAATCAATGCGCCGTTTCTGCTCGTAGGAAAGATTTCCCAGATGCGATGCCTGTGCGGATCGGTGTCCAATCAACACATCTCCATTGGGAAGCTTCCTTGTCCTTATGCATTCGAGGAAATTATTCACGTGGCTTTGCGTTAGCGAGTCGCGAACACCTGAAATCACCTCCGCTTTCACGACCTCCGCAGGCTCCTTTGCCTCCGTCGGATAGTACTCATATCGCGAGCGGTCAATCCACAGCCGGCCATCGGTTCCACACATCTCAATCGCTTCACCTTTGATGCTCGGCACCAGCGTAGCCTCGAAGCTTGCCGTGAATTCGTGTGTGCCCGGATATTGCAAGAGAACATTGATCGTGTCGGGCGCTGTCCGCCCATCTTTGTAGTGGTAAATGCCTCCCGCCGCTGATGCCGACGACGGTATCTCCTGTCCCGTGAACATGTGTACGACGTCTATCCAATGTGTAAATAGATCCGTAACTTGCCCACCGCCGAAATCCAGGTAGGCACGCCAGTTGTAATATTGTTGCGGATCGTAGTCGCGCCATTTCACCGGACCAAGAAAATGGGCCCAGTCCAGATCTCCTGGTTTGGTTTGTAGCGATGCCGGTGCCTTCCGCAGATGCCATCCATTGCCATACCACCACGTGCGCGCCAGCGTAACTGACCCAAGTTTCCCCGAATCGAAATACTTCTCTTTAGCTTCCAGATAATGCTTCGCGGAGCGCTGCTGCATTCCCACCTGGCACACGCGATTGTTTTCACGGGCTGCTTTGACAATGGGCATACCCTCCGAAATCAATCGTGTCAGCGGCTTCTCCACGTAAACGTCCTTGCCTGCGTTGAGCGCGTCAATCGAAATTCTGGAATGCCAGTGGTCGGGTGTTGCGATCAGCACCGCATCCAGGTCTGCTAACTCCAGCAGCTTGCGATAATCGGGAAATCCTTGTGCATCCGGTGCCTTTTGCCTGGCTGCATTAACCCGCTCACCGTAGACGTCGCAAACAGCACGAACGCGAACGTCGGCGTTGCTTAAGAAGAGTCCCATATCATGGACTCCCCGATCTCCGGCGCCGATAACGCCCAGGTTTACTCTTTCGTTCGCCCCAAGCACGCGAGAATACGATGCGGCAGTCATGGCGAGTGCGCCGGATGCAGCGACCCGGCTGGTCTTGCGCAGGAAATCTCGACGGTTGTTCAATTCCATCTGCTGATCATACCCACAAAGGCTGCACCCTGAAAACCCCTCTGTTTGACACGTAAATCTTAGATTCGCTAGACTTAAGTGTCGAGTTTTGTAGAAAAGAACTGCGCACGGGCGTTCCACGCTGAGTGTGCGTTCCGAGGAGAGAACAAGTTTATCCATGCGTACCGAAGTTCCGTCCAAGCACGAAATCGTTCGCGCTTGGCACGTGATAGACGCGAATGAAGCCGTTCTGGGCCGGGTGGCTAGTCGGGCGGCCGTGCTCCTGATGGGCAAGCATAAGCCCACCTACGTCCCGTTTCTGGATTCGGGCGATCATGTCGTTATTATCAATGCCGCCAAAGTGAAGCTCACGGGTGGCAAAGAAGGTCAAAAATTGTACCGCCGTCACACCGGGTATCCCGGCGGCTTGATTGAAACCGGCGCTCGCCGTATGCGCGAGACGCGTCCACAACGGATGCTGGAACTTGCCGTCTCCGGCATGCTGCCGAAAACCAAACTCGGCAAGCAGATGTACCGCAAACTGAAGGTTTACGCCGGGGAGCACCACCCGCATCAGGCGCAGAAGCCCGTGCCACTGGCGTTGTGATCGTAACGAATAAGAGGAAGGAATTTAGTTGCCAGCGAAGTTAGTTCAACACTTAGGAACAGGCCGGCGCAAGACCGCGACCACGCGCGTTTTCTTGCGGCCTGGTAAAGGGCAGATCACCGTGAATGACCGCCCTTTTGAGAATTATTTTGTCAGTGAATCGGCTCGCGCGTACGTGCGGCAACCGCTGCTCGCCACGGAAACTGCCGAGCGCTTCGATATCTTGATCCTCGCCGATGGCGGCGGGGTGAGTGGGCAGGCTGGGGCGGCGCGCCTCGGCATCGCTCGCGCTTTGATTGAATTTAATTCCGAATTGCGAGGCAAGTTAAAGCAACTCGGATTTCTAACGCGCGACGCTCGCGCGCATGAGCGGAAGAAGTACGGTCAAAAGGGCGCGCGCAAGCGCTTCCAGTTCTCCAAGCGGTAGTACTTTCTTTTGTTCCTCCTCGATGCTTAACGCGTACATCCGGCCTGAAAAGGCCCTGTGCGCTTGTGAATCACCGCAACAAGCGATCATGTGGTCGCCGAGTTGCATAAACGGGCTGGGTTGCTGTCACGCAAATCTCGCTTTGGCCGCGTGAAATTCTGCGACCACGTCCGCTGAAACAAACTTAGGAGCCAGGTTGCCATCTATTTCAATGAAGGAGTTGCTCGAAGCAGGCGTTCACTTCGGGCACCAGACCAAGCGCTGGAATCCAAAGATGAAGGAATACATCTTTGGCGAACGTAACGGCATTTACATCGTCGATTTGCAGAAGACGCTGAAGCTATTCAAAGACGCCATGCGCTACGTGGGCGAAATGGCGGCGCAGGGCAAGACCGTGCTCTTTGTGGGCACGAAGCGCCAGGCGCAAGAGGCCGTCGCGGAGGAAGCGACGCGATGCAGCCAGTTCTACGTGAACCAGCGATGGCTGGGAGGGCTGCTCACGAACATTGCCACCGTGCAACGCTCCATCAAGCGTTTAAAAGAACTGGATGCGATGTCGAGCGATAACGCATACGAGGGCCGCGCGAAGAAGGAAGTGGGACGGCTCGAGCGCGAGCGCAAGCACTTGCAGCAAAACCTTGCCGGCATCAAGGACATGAACGGATTGCCGGACATGCTCTTTGTGATCGATTCGAACAAAGAAGCGATCGCGGTGAAGGAAGCTCGCAAGCTGGGAATACCCGTGGTTGCGGTGGTGGATACGAATTGCGATCCGGACGAGGTCGATTACGTCATTCCCGGCAATGACGACGCCTTGCGGGCCATCCGGCTCTTCACGACGAAAATCGCCGACGCAGTGGTGGAGGGCCGCTCTCTTGCTACCGAGCAGGAATTCACGGCTGAAAAGATTGTCAGCGAAGATGAAACGGCCGGCGAACAAACTCCGGAAGAGTATACGCAGTACATGGACCCGAAGTACGCCGAGCAGTTGATGTCCGAGAGCCTGGCGACCAGCAATGAGCCCGAAACACCTCCGCGCAAGGGCCCTGCCAGCGAGGCGCCCGAGGAAGTAGCCTCGACAACCGTCAGCGAGCATTAATTTCGCTGGGGCGTCAGAGTAGCGGGGGACCAGTCAAAAGAGACTTGGCCGCCCAACGTGTGTATAAAGAAACCAGAGGATTTGATGGCTGAGATTAGCGCGCAATTAGTAAAACAACTCCGTGACAAAACCGGCGCTGGAATGATGGAGTGCAAGAAGGCGCTCGTCGAAGCGAACGGCGATCTGCCACAGGCCGAGATCATTCTTCGCAAGAAGGGGATTGCGTCGGCGAGCCGCAAGGAGAGCCGCTCGACCAAGCAAGGCTTGATCGCTTCCTTTATTCGTTCGGACGCGAAATTGGGTGTACTGGTAGAAGTCAATTGTGAGTCGGACTTCGTGGCTCGCACGGAAGACTTCCAAAGCTTGACCGCCGATGTTGCGGCGCACATTGCGGAGACAAAGCCCAAGTTCGTTCGCGTCGAGGAAGTGACCGAGGCGGAACGCGCCAACTTCAAAGCGCACGAAGCGCTCTATGAGCAGAAGTTCGCGAAGGACCAGAATACGTCGGTTGGCGAGTTCGTAAAGACCAAGATCGCGAAGCTCGGCGAGAACATCAATGTCTCCCGCTTTGTTGTCTATGAAGTGAATGGCAGCGGCGTTGTGGGCACGTATATACATACCGGCGCGCAGATCGGCGTGTTGCTGGAAGTAAACACTAATTCTCAGAACATTACACAGAAAGATGAATTTAAGGCGCTGGTGCGCGACCTGGCAATGCAGGTTGCGGCGGCCCATCCGCAGTTCGTCGGCAAGGAGCAGGTTTCCGCTGACATCCTGGAGAAGGAACGCGATATTCAGCGCGATCGGGCCCGCGGCGAAGGCAAACCGGAGAAGATGCTCGACAAGATTACCGAAGGCCGCATGAGCAAGTTTTACGAGGAAGTATGCTTGCTGGAACAGCCGTTCATTAGAGAGAACACAATTTCGGTCGGAGAACTGCTTCGAACCGCGAGTGCAAAGCTTGGTGAGACCATCAGCGTAGCTCGCTTCGTGCGATATAAGGTGGGCGATGCCGCGGATGTACCTGGAGTCCAGGAAAGCCCACTACCCGTAACCGCATAATACGGCGGCCATGGCCGAGCCGCGACTGCAGGGAGCGGTAAAAAAGGACTGAATGCCAAAGTATCAGCGAATTCTCTTGAAGATCAGCGGCGAGGCTCTGGCGGGTCCCCTTTCTTTTGGATTAGATCCCGATCGAGTGATGATGCTCGCGAGAGAAGTCGCAGATGTGGCTCGTAGCGGCGTGCAGATCGGCCTCGTACTGGGGGGCGGAAATATTTTCCGGGGAGTGGCAGCCGCCGCGCACGATATGGATCGAGTCACCGGCGATCACATGGGCATGCTGGCGACGGTAATCAATGCGTTGGCATTTCAGGATGCGCTGGAGCAGCAAGGCATTCCGACGCGAGTGATGACCGCTATCCAGATGCACCAAGTCGCCGAACCGTACATCCGGCGCAGAGCGATCCGGCATTTGGAAAAAGGGCGGGCGGTCATCTTCGCCGCGGGAACTTCGAACCCGTATTTTTCGACCGATACGGCAGCGACTCTGCGCGGCTTGGAGATTCACGCGCAGATCATCGCGAAAGCAACCAGCGTCGACGGCGTCTACGACAAGGATCCGAAGAAGCACGTGGATGCAATAAAATATGCGGAAGTGAGCTACACCGAAGTCTTATCGAAAGCCTTGGGTGTTATGGACGCTTCGGCTGTGGCGATGTGCCGCGACAACGGCATGCCGATCATGGTTTTCAATCTGAATGTCACGGGAAATATAATGCGAATGGCGATGGGTGACCCCATTGGCACCACCATTGTCGATTCCACCAACCTGATATGAAACAAGAACATCAAGCACCCGCCAGTACCGGCGCTTTCAAGAACATCAAGGAAGTGGAGGCAAACGCCCGCACGCGCATGGAGAAGGTATTGGGCGAGTTGCAGCATGAAATGGCGCATATACGAACCGGGCGCGCTTCCATCGGCCTGCTGGACAGCGTGCGAGTGGATTACTACGGCTCGCCCGTCCCACTGAATCAAGTGGCGCAGCTTCACGTCCCGGAGCCTGGGATGATCACCGTTCAGCCATGGGATTCATCGACAATCGGAGCAATTGAGAAAGCGATCCGAAGCTCTGATCTGGGGCTGAATCCATCGAACGATGGGAAGATTGTGCGCGTGCCCATCCCGGCTCTGACCGAGGAGCGACGGCGCGATTTAGCGAAGAAGCTCAGCCATATCGCTGAGGAGCGGCGCGTCGGAATGCGAAATGTCCGGCGCGATGCAAACGAGCAGCTCAAGAAGATGCTCAAAGACAAAGCCATCAGCGAAGATGACGAGCGGCAGGCGCTGGACACGATTCAGAAGCTCACCGACGCTCAGATTACTAAGATCGACCAGGCCGCTAAGGCCAAAGAAAAAGAGATCCTCGAATTTAAGTAGAAATAATTCCGGTTCAGCTAGAGGAACTTATCAGATACGACTCGATCATCCTCGGCTCCGGACAGGCGGGAAATCCGCTGTCGCAGCAATTGGCCGGTCGCGGTGAAAAGGTCGCGCTGATCGAATCGGATCATCTGGGCGGAACATGCATAAACACCGGATGCACGCCGACGAAAGCGATGGTCGCAAGCGCACAGGTGGCGCACTATGCCAGAAACGCGGCACGGTGGGGAGTCGACGCCAGCAATGTGGGAGCGGATCTGCCTGCGATCCTCGATCGAAAGAACAAGATTGTTGAAAGCGCCCGATCCAGCTGGCAAAAGAAGTTTGACGCGCAGGACAACCTGCATCTGTACCGAGGCAGAGCTCGTTTCACAGGGCAGAAACAGCTTCAAGTAAACGAGAACGCGCTCGAAGGAGCACGCATCTTCATCGATACGGGAGCGAGCCCCACGATCCCCAAAATCCGCGGTCTCGATGCAGTTCCGTACCTGACCAATGTCAGTCTTCTGGAACTCGAAGAATTGCCTGAACATCTCCTGGTTCTCGGCGGCGGTTACGTTGGGCTTGAATTCGGGCAGATCTTCCGGCGCTTCGGAAGTGAGGTCACCGTTATCCAAAAGGCCGAGCGAATCCTGTCGAACGAAGACGATGACGTGACGCAAGAGTTACAGCGGAGTCTCGAAACAGAAGGGATCAAGTTCCTTCTGCGTGCTCGCGCGACTGAGGCAAAGAGCGAGAATGGGCGCATTACGCTGACCGTAGAGGGCGGGGCTGGTGAACAGAGGCTGTCCGGCTCGCACCTGCTAGTCGCGGCAGGCCGCACGCCGAATACCAGTGATCTAGACCTGGAAAAAGCACGCATCAAGACGAACGACAGAGGATTCATCGTCGTAAATGACCGGCTGGAGACCTCTGCGCCTGACGTGTGGGCGCTGGGCGATGTCAACGGCGGGCCTGCATTCACGCACATTTCTTACAACGACTATCAAATCGTTTATGGGAACTTATTCGAAGGCAAGAATCTGAGCACGAGCTCACGAATAGTGCCGTATGCGGTCTATACTGACCCGACGCTTGGCAGGGTGGGATTGACCGAAAAAGCAGCCCGCGCGCAAGGACGCAAATTAAAGATCGGCAAAGTTCCTATGGCGAATGTGGCACGCGCGATCGAGCGTGGAGAGACGGCGGGATTTATGAAAGTTGTCGTGGACGCTGCAAACGATTGCGTCATAGGCGCATCGATTCTTGCTACTGAAGGAGGCGAGCTGGTGCAAATCCTCAGCACGCTCATGCTCGCCGACAAACCCTACACTCTGCTAAAGGGCGCCATCTATATTCACCCCACGTTGACCGAAGGATTTTTTGGCCTGATGGACAGCGTGAAACCAGTGGAATAGCTCGATAGAATAGCGGTTCGTATGCGCTACTTATTCGCTGCCTTCCTGCTGACCCAGACTTTATGTTGTGCGGCGGTCGACGCCAATTATTTCGCGGAGATGCGCTGGCGCTTGATTGGCCCCTTTCGTGGTGGGCGGACAGTTGCGATCAGCGGAGTGGTCCAGCAGCCGAACGTCTACTACATGGCGCCGACGGACGGAGGCGTTTGGAAGAGTACCGATTATGGCAACACTTGGATGCCGATCTTCGATGGCCAGGATACGCAATCGATTGGAGCTTTGGCCGTCGCGGGTTCCGATCCGAACGTCATTTACGTCGGGAGCGGCGAAGGATTGCAGCGACCCGATTTGTCCGTGGGTGACGGGATGTACAAGTCTACGGATGCCGGTAAGACGTGGCAGCACCTTGGATTGCGCGAGGGATATCAGATCGCGTCCATCGTTGTCGATCCTCACGATCCGAATCGTCTTTTTGTGGCGGTTCTTGGGCATCCGTACGGGCCGAACACGGAACGCGGCATCTACCGCTCTACCAACGGTGGAAACTCCTTCGAGAAGGTCTTATATAAGGATGAGAATACCGGCGCGGTTGAGGTCGCACTCGATCCATCGAATCCGCAGATAATCTACGCAACCTTGTGGGCTGCGCGTCAGGCGCCCTGGGAAGTTGGGGGCTCGTTTAACGGCGCGGGCAGCGGCTTGTTCAAATCGACAGACGGAGGAAGCACTTGGCAGCAGCTCACGGCTGGACTTCCAACTACCGCGCAGGGGCTCGGACGAATCGGTTTCGCAATCTCTCCAAGCGATCCCAAGCGGATGTACGCGCTGGTCGAAGCATCTCCCGCTGTGGGCGGCTTGTATCGCTCCGATGACGCCGGCGCGAATTGGCAAAAAGTGAATAACGAGAACCGCATCTGGGGACGTGGCGGCGATTTTGCCTGCGTGCAGGTCGATCCGAAAGACGAAGACAAGATCTACATCGCGAATACAACGACGTATCGCTCGACGGATAGCGGCCGCACGTTCCTCGGCATCAAAGGCGCGCCAGGCGGCGATGACTATCACACCATCTGGATCAATCCGCAAAATCCAGACATCATCTTTCTCGGCGTGGACCAGGGTGCAACGCTCAGCGTCAATGGAGGGAGAACGTGGAGCTCCTGGTACAACCAGCCGACCGCGCAGTTCTATCACGTCATCACGGACAACCGTTTTCCTTACTGGGTATATGGCGGACAGCAGGAGAGCGGATCGGCGGGCGTTGCCAGCAGAAGCGACGACGGCTCCATAGGGTTCCGCAACTGGCACCCGGTGGGTGTCGAGGAATACGGATACGTCGCGCCGGATCCTTTAAATCCCGACATTATTTACGGCGGTAAAGCAACTCGATTCAACTGGATCACGCACGATGTACAGGACGTCAGTCCGCAAGTCATTCGCGGGCAGTATCGTTTCGTCCGCACCATGCCGCTGCTTTTTTCACCCGTAGATCCTCACATCCTGTATCTCGGCTCGAATGTTCTGTTCAAAACCACGACCGGCGGCGATAGCTGGGAAATTATAAGTCCGGATCTATCGCGCAAGCAGTGGCAGATGCCTTCGGTGATCCAGGCATTCGAATCGCAAGATCCGGAAAAGGGGCAGCATCGCGGCGTCATTTACACCATTGCGCCGTCGCCCAAAGACGTAAACCTCATCTGGGCCGGCACGGATGATGGGTTGATTCACGTGACTCACGATGGTGGAAAGAATTGGCAGGATGTCACGCCTCCGGAGTTAACGCCGTGGAGCAAAGTGTCGCTGATGGATGCCTCGCATTTCGATGCCGGCACGGCATACGCGGCAATCAATCGGTTTCGCCTCGATGATTTGAAGCCGCACATTTATCGCACGCACGATGGCGGCAAAACATGGAGCCAGATCGTCAACGGCTTACCCGATCGCGCGGTGGTGAACGCGGTTCGCGAAGATCCCCAGCAGAAGGGACTTCTATTCGCCGGAACAGAAATTGGTGTGTTTGTTTCTTTCAATGACGGGGACGATTGGCAATCGCTGCAGTTGAATCTTCCTACGGCATCCGTGCGGGATTTGGTCATTCACGACGACGATCTGGTGGTCGGAACACATGGCCGCTCATTCTGGATTCTCGACGACATCACTCCATTGCGGCAGGTCAACGGCAGCGTGACCGATGCAAAGGGCTATCTGTTCGCACCCGAGAAAGCGATCCGCTGGCGTTGGAACCGTAACACCGATACTCCTCTGCCGCCCGAAGAGCCGGCTGGGCAAAATCCTCCTGACGGCGCCATCATCGATTACAGTCTTCAGGCAAACAGCGGGCCGGTTACGCTCGAGATCTACGATTCCACGAACCAGCTTGTGCGCCGCTATTCAAGCGAAGACAAGCCGGAAGCTACCGAGGCAGAGTTACAGAAGCAGCTCAACGTTCCTACTTACTGGGTACGCCCTGTCGAGATCCTCTCCGCCGCGCCGGGCATGCACCGGTTTGTTTGGGACCTTCGCTATGCTCCTCCAGAGGCATTGAACCACGAATATCCGATCGCTGCCGTTATTCGAAATACGCCGCGCTTGCCTCGCGGAGCGTTGGTTCTACCTGGACAGTATACGGTCAAGCTGACTGCTGCGGCCCAAAGCTATTCACAGCCTTTGCGGGTCATCATGGACCCTCGCGTGACGACGCCTGAATCCGGCTTGCAACAGCAGCTCTCGCTGTCGTTACGGCTTTCCAGCATGATGCGCGAGGACTACGACGCGCTGTCGCAGGTTCGTGGAGTGCGCGAACAGATTAGAAAACTCCAGGAGAAGGCTTCGTCACAAGCTTTGAAAGATTCGCTGCAAAATGCCGATCGCAGTGTGGGCGCTTTGCAAGGCGGAGCGGGTGGACGCGGTGGCGGACGCGCGGCCGCAGGACACGAAACCCTCGGTCAACTGAATGGTGAACTTGCGCGGGTCTTTGGAATTATCCAGGGCTCCGACAATGCCCCGACGACACAAGCTGTGGCCGCCGTCGACGACTTACAAAAAAGTCTTCAAGAGCAGTTGGACAGTTGGAAGCAGTTCCAGAGCGACTCAGCTAAGTGCGATCAACGACGAACTGAAAAAAGCGAAGCTGCCGGTGATTACCCTTCCGGGCTCGTAAGCTACGCTGCGCTTGTTTTTGGTTTTGGCCGAACCGGCTTGACCCGGCTGCTTCTTCGCCGGCTGCCTCTGCTCCTTCTCTACTTCTTTCATGCTGTCTGGCTGTTTTTGCCACGCGGCCCAAAGCTTCGAAAGATTTTGGGTAAACTGCCGCGGCTTCTCTTCGTAAACGCGTTGGCCCAGCGACATCGCGTTTTCACGGAGCTCTTTTTGATATGTGCCTGCGAGCGTCAGGAATAGCTGAATGTCCTTTTCTTCTCCATACTTTTCCGGCTCCTTCTGCAGCTTGTCGCAAAGGACCACCAGATTGTGATCGTCGCCCAGCCAGGTCTCCAGATTTTTTAAGCTCCCTTCACGGGCCTGCATCACCTCGGTCCACAAGCTTTCAAGCAAGCGAATGTGATACCAGTGATCCTTCACGCGCTTGCGCCACTCGTGATAATTCTCTGGGCGCGGGTTTTGGTTAGCCGTCGTCATAGCCCTTCGTCCACGGCGGTATGCCGCTTTGAGACCTGGAGCAAGCGCACGAAAACCGTCGGCTTTCAATGGCCATGCCTTCACGCGTCTGCCGGTTGCGCGCAGAGTTGCAGCGGCGTTTTCGACGACTTTCGGAACATCGCTTCCCTGCTCCGTTTCGCGCCTGGTCTTTTCCAGCCCGCGGCGAATGCCGTTCAATGTGTTGTCTTGCAAGTTCTCCTTGTATTTCTCAAGCACGCTATCGAACACTTCAACAATCGCTTTCGCGTCCCGGATTTCAGAAAGCTTGCGGCCAATGTCGCGCAGACGCCGGTTCTCCGCGCGATAGGTGCGGCCAATCTCCGGCTGCATCAGCCTTAAGATCCCGCGGATCTTCTTGATGCTCTTGCGTGCTTCATGTATGGCCTCGCCGCGCTTCTTAGCCTCTTTGTGACCGTGATTTAGATACTGATTCGCCGACTCGATCTCTTCCAAGGCAATGCGCTTAACTCCCTCAGGAACCGATTCGCTGCCTTTCAGACGATAGGCCATTACGAGTGACCTTCTTGCGGAGACGTGGGCGCAACATTGGTCGTGTCGCCGCCGAACTCCTTATCGGCCTCTTCATTGCGGCCTAGCAGACGTAGCGCAGCAGCCGTCACGTGCTCGGCGGTGAAGCCGAAATGCTTCATGATCTCGTCGCCTGGCGCCGACGCTCCGTAATGATCGATGCCGATAATCGTGCCCTCGTCGCCAGCCCATCGCTCCCAGCCATAGGTTGCGGCGGCCTCGACTGTGACACGCTTCTTGATGCCTTTCGGCAGAACGCTTTCCCGATAGCCTTCATCCTGAGCTTCGAAAAGATTCCAGCTCGGCATACTGACGACGCGTGCTCTTACGCCATAGCCTTTCAACTTCTCCTGTGCTTTCGCGCACAGCGAGACTTCCGAACCGGTGCCAATGAGAATCACTTCCGGAGAGCCGCCTTCCGCTTCCGAAAGAATGTAGGCGCCTTTGGACACGCCGGCATTTTTCGCTTTGCTGCGATCGAGGTGCGGAACGTGCTGCCTGGTCAGAGCAAACAGCGTTGGACCTTCGTGCTGAACAGCGACAGCCCAAGCTTCCGAAGCCTCTGTCGCGTCGGCGGGCCGTATCACGCTCAGGCCGGGAATCGCCCGAAGTCCGGCGATCTGTTCAACCGGCTCGTGAGTCGGACCATCTTCTCCTACGCCGACGCTGTCGTGCGTAAACACGTAAAAAGCCTTCAGCTTGCTTAGCGCTCCCAGACGAATCGCGGGCTTCATGTAATCGGAGAAGACCAGGAACGTGGCGCTGAAGGGAAGAACTCCTCCATGCGCAGCCATGCCGTTCACGGCCGCGCCCATCGCGTGCTCACGAACACCGAACGCGACGTTTCGTCCGCCGTAGCCCCACTCGCCGCCCACCGCGCCTTGTGTAGCGGGCCCGGCAAATTCCGTCGGCTGGAAATCGCCCATGCCCTTCAAGGCAGTGCTGGTGGAAGGATTCAGATCGGCCGACCCGCCAATGATATTGGGAATGTGCTTAGCCAACGCATTCAGCGCCTGCCCACCCGCGGCGCGTGTCGCGAGAGGCTTATCCTCCGGCTTCCACTTCGGCAGATCGGCGTCCCAGTTATCCGGGAGTTTGCCGCTGAGGAGTTGTTCAAACTCGGCAGCCTCCTTTGAAAAATCCTTCTTGTAGGCGTCGAACCTTTTCTGCCATTCCTGCTGCGCTTTCCCGCCCTTCTCGCCAATCTTACGGAAATACTTCACCGCATCTTCGGGCAAATAAAATTTGTCCATCGACGCCCAACCGAGCGCCTTTTTTGCAGCCTGTAGCTCGTCTTCTCCAAGCGGATTGCCATGCGCCTCGAACGTATCCTGCTTTTTGGGGCTGCCGTACCCGATATGCGTCCGCACCAGAATTAACGACGGACGCCGATGCTCGGCTCGCGCCTCTTCAATCGCGCGCGCCACTGCTTCCGTGTCGTTGCCTTCATGAATGTGCTGTGTGTGCCAGCCATAGGCTTCAAATCGCCTCGCCACATCTTCCGTGAAGCACAGATTTGTAGCACCCGCGAGCGAGATGTGGTTCTGATCGTAGAGATAAATCATCTTGCCCAGGCGCAGATGTCCCGCCAAAGATGCGGCCTCCGACGTGATTCCCTCCATCAGGTCGCCATCGCCGCAGATCGCATACGTGTAGTGATTGACAATCTCGTGTCCCGGCCGGTTATATCGCGCCGCCAGCCAAGCTTCCGCAATTGCCATTCCGACAGCATTACCGAAGCCTTGACCAAGCGGCCCCGTGGCTACTTCGACGCCCACCGTGTGTCCGCGCTCCGGGTGACCTGGCGTCTTGCTGCCCCATTGCCGAAAACGTTTCAGCTCCTCGAGAGGCAGATCATAACCGGTCAGATACAGAAGACTGTAAAGCAGCATCGAACCATGTCCGGCCGAGAGCACGAAACGGTCGCGGTCGAACCACTGCGGATCTTTCGGGTTGAACTTGAGAAATTTCGTCCACAAGCTGTAGGCCATCGCCGCCGCGCCCATCGGCAAGCCGGGATGGCCGGAGTTGGCGTTCTGGACGGCATCGGCAGACAGGAAACGAATGGTATTAATGCAGAGTTCTTCTAGGGTTTGTGTATCGACGGTTGGCAACTTGTTTCTCTCTTCTCTCGTTTGACAATTTCCCGGAAATCTTGTGACGCTCTTACAGGTTAGTACGGCGCATCGACACACTTTGCGTGCTAGCGGTGAGAGGCGAAGCGGATTGGAAGCGAGTTAAGCGGCTTTCGCCTCGCTAACCAGGCGATTTTCATCGCGCATCGCCTTCGCCGTTGCGTATTCGATGCTGTGAGTCAACGATAATTGATGGTCGACCTTGGCTTCGGCGAGCAAAACGTCCATTCTGTGCACGTCCAGCTTGCGATTTTCGACGGATTGCTTGCGGGCTTGTTCGGCCTCTTGTCTCTTCTGCGAGTCGAAGCCAATTCGTTCTTTGCGCTTTTCGGCTCTTAGCTTTAGGAGATCGTTCAGGCACTTCGAGAAGCCACGATCGTTGGTGGTTTGATAGCGCATGTAGAGCGCAAGCCGCTTTTCGAAGTCGCGGGGCGATAAGTCCGCAGTGAAGCACTCGTTCTGAAGCGTGATGGCGCGCTGCTTCAACCAATAATGCTCGGCCATGCCGTCGACCAGCAGACGCTCGGTCTGGGTGGCGGGTCGATGCTCGGCGAGTAGGCCGGTGCGCAGCGCTTCGAATTCGAGCTCGTCTTCGTCCGGCAGAACCCGGAACGCGCCGGTGAATCCGAAACGGAAATTGTTCATGCAGGAAGCGAGTTTGCCCTCTTCAGTCCGCGGTCCGGTGCTGTGTTGAGAATTCGCCTGATTGGCTGAAATTTGTGCTTCTGTAGACATGGTTGAAACTCCTTTTCGTTTGCGCACGAGGCGCTGGCCGCGGGCGCACACGGCGGTGCGGACGCGGGAAGCCGATCACTCGATCAGTGACTCGTTGCGGTGTTGCGGTTAAGTTGTACGGAAATAAAAAAGCGCTATTCCTCCAGAGGAGAGGATGGCGCTTGCGACTTCAATCTAGCATGGCGTGTCAAGTGTTTTGGGCAGAAAAGGGCCAAATGTAAGGGAATTGGGCCTGTGACTGAAAACTGGGAGGAGGGGAAATTTGAGGCCGTGCCGCAGGATTGAGAGTGCGAAGCGGTGCGCGAGGAGCGATCAGGTAAACGACTGCGGCTAATAATTACTTGGCCGTAATCTTCAGATTGGAAAAGTAGCCCTCGGTGCCGGGTCCGACCCACAATGCAACTCCTCCGTCCCGCGGATCGAGCTTGAGATCATTGATAATCAGGCAGGGCTGTTCCGCTCCGTTCACGTAGAGCCGCGCTTTGGGGCCTTCCACCTCGATCTTGTACTTGGCCCAGACACCGGGCTGCAAATCGACGTAGGACTCATACTTTTCGGGAGCCTCCTGCCGCGATCGAGCGAAGTCAAAATCCGGATACGAACTGTATTGGGTGGAGTGATTTCGCCTGATTTGATCGTCGGCTCGACCGTTCGTGGGCCTGAGATAAATGTACTCGTAGCGTCCGTCGCCCTGGACCCGAAAAGCGATGCCAATAAACCCGCGAGCGGCGGCAAACGCACCAGCGGCAGGTTGGCCGGCCAATTCCACTTCGATCACGCCGTCACGAAAAGACACGTCCTTGACCAAGGCATAGGATGTGGCGTTTCCGGCCTCGGGCTTAGCTATCACCTGGATCGCACTCCGGCCTTTATAGTTGGTCTGCGCGATCGATACGTTCTTCCCAACGAGTCGATCGGCACTCTGGGCCGCAAGCGGAACAGAAAGGAGCGCGAATAGAGGCGCGCGCGCCAAAGTCATCACTGAAGAGAAGCGTGTGCTCATATGAGTACTCCAGTTGCAGTCAATGCGGGCCCGGCACTCGAGTCGGGCATGCTTATCTCTTCAACAACGCTTGCCAGTTCAGCACGACCGTGATGGGTGGCCGAGCAGCGGCTGTCTCCGTTGCTGATGCATCGATGAGAAATCTCTGGCCATCCCGGCTCACGTCGTAGCGGAAGACATTGAAGGCGCTTCCGCCGCCCAGAACAGGCACCGTAAACAGCGCTTTCGGATCATCAAGCTTCTTAAATTCCGGAGTGGTCGTCACGCCTGCTGCCATCATTTTCGAATCGGCGGAGATATAGAACAGTTCCTTGCCATCGCGGCGCCAGCGCGGCTGAGTGCCGCCATTCGTGGAAACCAGCCATCTTCCGCCCAAAGCGTTCGGGAACGGCCGCACATAGATCTCGCTTCTGCCGGTTTCGTCTGACGTGTACGCTAGAAAGCGGCCGTCAGGCGAGAATTGCGCTTGCGTTTGGCTGAACTGGCTCTGAAGATAAGCTCTTGGCTTACGATCGTCCCCGGTGACAGGCAGATACCACAGTTCGAGCTGCGTTCCCCCGGACGTAATACCGTAAACCAGGAAGTGCCCGTCCGGGCTCCAGTCATACGGATACTGCAGCTCATCGGATTTGAGCAGTACTTCTTCATTTCCCACACCGTTGGAAGTTTTCTGGTAAATGCCGTGGGAACCAGGACTCCGGTTGGCAAAAGCGATGCGGGTGCCGTCCGGAGACCACACGGCCATCCAATCCTGGGAGGGATCGGAAGTGATGCGGTCCAGCGTACGGTGAGCGAAGTCACGAACCCAGATGTCGAAATCCGAGCTCGTTAGTCCCGCCGTCTGGCTGATGGCAGCTCGACTTCCATCTGGCGAGAGGACAACGCTGTTTTGCGGCTCCGGCTCTCCCACATTTTCGAGGTTGCGCCCGCCTCGATCGAACCACGTAAGTTGGGTGAGCGCCGACACGCTACCCGTGAAATAAACGAGAACCCCGGCTTCCGAAGCTGAAAACCGCGGGTGGCCAATGCGGTTCGGGAGACCCGCGGCGAGGAGCACTGCGTGGCCAGAAACCGAGAGCCGGCGATTATCGAATCGCTGAGCCATCAACGTGTCTTCCTGCTGAAACAGCAGGTAGCCGGTATCGGGGTCCGTCGAAGGCACATAAACGGCAGGGCCGGAAGGCGCCACACGGGTGGGGTTTTGGTGCTCTGCTTTGGCGTCCAGGGAGCCCACGTAGATACCGCGATTTTCGGCCCCACCCGCATCGCGGTAATAGACAAAGTGACGGCCGTCCGGCAGGAAAGAGGGGCTGGCGTGGAACCCTTCATGCCACGACGGATCGATGGAAGTGACCGGAGATACAGGGCCACCAGAGTCAGAGACGCGCATCAAGCCATGGCCAGCGGACCCGAAAATAATGATCCCATCACGGCTCCAGTCTCCTGAGCGCCACGCGCCGGGGACATCGCAGAGAGTTTGCGGCGTGCCGCCGGAGACATCCACTTTCTTCAATTTGCCTGCCTGAACAAATGCTAGAAAGCGGCTATCCGGCGACCAGAAAGGAGCACCCGAGGACTCGGTGCCGGGCAGCGGCCGGGCGTCGACTGAATCAAGGGGGCGAACCCACAGTATGCCACTACGGGCTCCCGATCGGTCCGTCGGCTGAAAAGCGATCATACGGCCGTTGGGGGAAACAATCGGGTAGGTAAGCGCGTCGCTACTTCCCGGGGCCGAAATCTGGAAACGCATGACCTCGGCCCCAGGTTGCCTTTCGCGGAAGTGGATGAATGCAAGCACCGCGGCAATAGCGAAAAACAGAACTGCTGCTCCTGTCGCCACAATCCCCAATCGCGATTGAGGTGGCGCGGTGGTCCGCGCAGTCTCTTCGGCAATCGGACTCTCCAACTCGATGCGAGCGTCTCCGACGGCCTGCAATCGGTGTTTTCGATCCTTGGTGAGGCACCGCCTGAGCAGTTTAACGATCGGCGCTGGGGTCGCGGCAGGCAGCGCATCCCAAGCGGGCTCGACCTTCAGCACGCTCGCCAAGGTTTCGGAGATCGATTCGCCCTCGAAGGCTCTCTTCCCGGCGAGCATCTCATAAAGGACTGCACCGAAGGACCGATGTCCGCTCGCCGGTCCGCGGGTTTGCCGGCTGCCTGCTCCGGGGACATATACGCCGCCGTGCCCAGGATCGTCCCCACTTCTGTGGCGGCTGTCAGCGTGGGCGACTCGGAAGGATTGCCGGGGGCCCCCACCTGTCCTTCGATGGCCTTCGCCAGACCGAAATCGAGCAGTTTTACAACTCCTTCCGGAGTGACTTTGATGTTCGCCGGTTTCAGATCGCGGTGAATGACTCCTTTTTCATGGGCGTATTCCAGCGCTTCGGCGATTTGGCGCGCATACTTGAGAGCGGTGGCGATCGGTAAAGGGCTGGCGAGCGTTTCGCCCTCAACCAGTTCCATCACGAGCGCCCGGTCTTCAAAACCGTAGAGGTGCGCGATGTTCGGATGATTGATAGAAGCCAGCACTTCGGCTTCGCGTTGTAAGCGAGCAATGCGTGCGGGGTCAGCGGCGAAAGCTTCGGGAAGCACCTTCAGTGCTACTTCGCGCTTGAGTCGCGTATCTCTTGCGCGGTAGACTTCGCCCATGCCGCCCGCGCCCAAGAGGCCTATGATCTCGTATGGGCCAACGCGATTCAGCGGTTCATCGGCGCCTTTGAGCAGCGATTCAACGTCGCGGCGCAGGTCGGGTTCGTGCGCGCACTTACCGGCGAGATAATCGCCTCGCTCGCCCGGCGCCTTCGCCAGCGCGGCATGGTAGAGAGATTCAATCCTCAACCAGCGCTGCGGGTCCATGTTCTCCTTTATGACGCAAACAAGGGCGCGGCACCTTTTCAGGACAGTATACAGCTTCGAAATGAGCGCTCATCCATACGTCACTTGCTAGAAGCGGCATTTTCCCTTTCCGGACACCACGCCTGCTCCAATTTTTCTGTTATGATTCCCCCAAGTACGAGGCAAGATAGGGAATGCAGAGCCCGACAGAGCAAATTTCCGGACTGCTCGCCGGTTGGCGCGACGGCGACCGGGATGCCCTAGACCGCCTGTTACGTTTAATCCGTACCGAGTTGCACTGGCTGGCCGACGCTTGGCGGAGCAGGACGTGCGCAAGAGCCGGGTGTTCGAAATGCGTTTCTTCGGCGGAATGAGCGTAGAGGAAACCGCCGAGGTGTTGAGAGTGGCGCCGAACACGGTGATCCGGGACTGGAGCTTTGCTCGAACCTGGCTGCGCCGGGAACTGCGCGGCGACAGGACAGCCAACCATGGAACGCCTGCAGCAGATTGAGGAAATCTTTCATCAAGCGTTGCGGCATGAGCCTGCGCAGCGTGAAACCTACGTCCGCAACGCCTGCCAAGGCGACAGCGATTTGCGGCGCCAGGTCTTATCTCTGCTCTCGAATTACGAGGACAATGCCAGCTCCGAGCCGTGGGCTGCGCGGGCAGCGGCTCAACTCATTGATCAGCCGATCTCGCTGCAAGCCGGACAATGCCTGGGTCCGTACCGGATCGACTCGTTTCTTGCCGCCGGCGGCATGGGCCAGGTCTATCGCGCAACCGATATGCGGCTTCAGCGCCACGTGGCGATCAAAGTCTCGGCCGCGAAGTTCAGTGAGCGTTTCGAACGGGAAGCGACGGTCGTCGCTTCGCTCAATCATCCCCACATCTGCCAACTCTACGACGTCGGCCCGAACTATCTCGTCATGGAGTTTGTTGAAGGCTCGCCGCTCAGCGGACCGCTTCCACCAACCAAAGCTGTCGAATACGCTGCGCAAATACTGGACGCCCTGAGCGCCGCACACCGCAAGGGCATCGTGCACCGTGATCTCAAGCCAGCGAATATCCTGGTCACGAAACGGGGAATCAAGTTGCTGGATTTTGGGCTGGCCAGGCAGAGCGGCCCGGTTCAGCAAGGCGAAGCCACGTTGACAGCCGGATTGACCGCCAAAGGGGAGATCCTCGGAACGCTGAATTACATGTCTCCGGAGCAACTGCAAGGCAAGGACACCGATGCCCGCAGCGACCTGTTCAGCTTTGGATGCGTGCTTTACGAGATGGTCTCGGGCAAGCAGCCGTTCGACGGAGAGAGCGCGGCCGGCGTGATTGCAGCAATCCTGGAACGTGAGCCGGCTGTGTTGAGTCCTGCCTCGCCTCTGGAACGCGTGATCCAGACCTGCCTGGCTAAGGACCCGGATCGGCGCTTTCAGAACGCGCTCGATGTGAGGCTCGCGCTGAACTGGGCCATGGAGCAGCCCTCGGTTCCCGCAGAAAGGCCCGGCCGACGGCGCTGGATGGCGGCAGTGGCGGCGCTCATGGTGGTTGCTGCGTTCGGAGGAGTCTGGGTGGTCTCGCACTTCGCTAAGACCGTGGCCGAGGATCGTGTCATCCGCTTCCAGGTTTCGCCGCCGGCAGGCGGGAGCATTCAACTGGGTTTTCGAGGGGTTGCGGTCTCACCGGACGGCCAGTCAGTAGCGTTCGCCGCCGATTCCAACGGTCAGAACGGACTGTGGATTCGCGCGCTCGATAGCGAAACCGCGCGGCTTCTCCCCGGAACCGAGGGCGCGAGGCTTCCATTTTGGTCTCCGGACGGCACGTCCATTGCGTTCTCCGGCGACTCGACGTTCTCCGGTGGCTCGGCATTGCAGCAGATCGATCTGTCGCGCCAGAAGCTGTCGAAGGTTTGTGATGTGAATGGCTCCTTCAACGGCGGAACCTGGCTGGATGACGGGCGCATTCTGTTTGCGATCCGGGACGTGGGCATTTTCCAGGTGGCGGCCACGGGCGGCCTGCCGTCGCCCGTTGCACTCCTGGATCGGTCGCACGGCGACGTCACCTACGCGACTCCGCAGCCGCTCCCCGAAGGTCGCTTCCTCTATACAGTGCAGAGTCTGGAATCGGTGGACATCTACGCAGCTTCTTTGAGTAAACCGGCCGAGAGAACGCGGCTGGTCAGGAATGGAATGAACGGATGGGTTGCACGCGGCCGCAAGGGAACGGATTACCTGCTGTGGCTCAGCGGGGGAACGCTGCTGGCACAGCCACTTAATCTCAAGAAGCTCGAACTCGCCGCCGGGCCCCGAGTGCTGGCGGATCATACGAACGTGGCTGCTTCCGGCGCCGGGACTCTGCTTTTCGGCTCTTCGGCCCAGGTCGGAGGTCGCGTCCGGCTTGGGCCCGTCCGTCAGTTCGAATGGTTCGACCGGACCGGGAAGGAGGCCGGCACGGTGGGTCCGCCAAACACTTTCCTTTTCAGCCGCCTCTCGCCCGATGGGCGCCGCGTCGCCACGATTCGCTCGGGCCCGAATGCCGACATCTGGTTGCTGGAAACCGGACGTGATGCGGCGAACCGCCTCACCGCCGGTCACGGCGTCCACATCTCTCCGGTATGGTCCCCGGATGGCCGGACGATCCTGTTCAGTTTCGGCGCGCCTTTCAATATATTTCGCATCCGCGTGGATGGCGGCGGCGCCGAAGAACGTGTGACGCAGTCGCCGAACAGCCAGACCATCGATGACTGGTCGCACGACGGCCGATTCATTATTTACCATCAGGCAACAGCCGAGAACGGGTACGATCTATGGGCCATGGAAGTGACACCCGCGGGAAAGCTCGTTCCGGGGGCCAGCCCGCGCCTGTACAACCGCGGAGGGTTCAAACAAAGGGGGGCCCGGTTCTCTCCCGACGATCACTGGGTGGCCTACGAGTCCGACGATTCGGGCCGAGCCGAGATTTACGTTCAAGCCTTTCCCGAACCGGGCCAGAGGTTCCCCATCTCAGCCGGTGGAGGCACGTTCCCGGAGTGGGGAGAGGGAGGCCGCGAACTGTACTACGTATCGACGAGTGGAAAGCTGATGGCAGTGGAGTTGAAATACAGAGGGAGTTCCCTCGAAGCCTCACCTTCCCACGAGCTGTTTTCGGTGCCTCCGGTCGGCAACGGAAATCCTTACGAAGCGGCTCCGGATGGCCGGCGGTTTTTGGCCGGTGTCGCCAAAGGCAGCTCACAAACTCTGAACGTGATCGTCAACTGGCCGGCTTTAATGCAGCGGGCCGCCAACCAATAAGATGCATGCGCTTGAAGCCGTGCATTCTCGCTGGAAGCCTTTTGTCGGCCGCACGATGTCGTCCCGCAGGTGAACCGCCGCTGTTCGCTCAGAACGGTCGTTCCGCTGCCCGCGAAGTGGCTTCAGTCGAGCGCGTGATATCGGCACCGGGAGCTCAAACGGCAGTTTTGCCATATTGTTCATGGCGACTTGGCGCTGCTGAGCGGTACCCAAAGGCCATACTGGCCGAACCTGAATCTCGAAAATTAGAGTATCAGCAGCTGTTGAAAATAATGTCGAGACCTGACTATCAAGCTGCTATTGATGCTGATGTATACTCGGTTGGCTCGGCATCATCAATGCATAGAGAGGATGAGAAGGAGGAGAGCAAGACGCGGTGGACGAACCACAGATAGATCACATCATGCAGGTGGGCCTCGGATTCTGGGCTTCGAAAACACTCCTGAGCGCGATAGAGATGGAAGTGTTCACAGAACTAGCAAAGCGCTCGGAAGATCTGGACGGACTGCAGGCTCGCTTAGCACTGCATCCAAGATCGGCGCGAGACTTTCTGGACGCTCTGGTGGCGCTTGGTTTCCTGCAGCGAGTCGACGGAAAGTATTCCAATACCGCCTCCACCGATATATTTCTGGACAAACGGAAGTCATCCTACATCGGTGGCGTTCTCGATATGGCGAATCGCCGGCTATATCCGTTCTGGAGTAATCTCACGGAAGCGCTGCGTACCGGGCAGCAGCAGAACGAGGGCAAGGACGGAAGCACGGGCACCTTTACCGCTCTCTACGCCGACCCCGCGAGGCTCAAGGCATTCCTGAAGGCTATGACGGGGATCAGCCGGGGCGCTAATCTGGCAATCGCCAACAAATTTCCCTGGAAGGAGTACAAATCGGCTGTGGACGTTGGCACGGCACAGGGCGATCTTATCGCTCAAGTAGCTCTGGCACATCCACATATTGCAGGGTTCGGTTTTGATCTGCCGGAGGTGGGTCCAACTTTCCAGGATTATATAGAGGAGAACGGCTTGGCGTCCCGAGTTCAGTTTTGTCCGGGTAATTTCTTCGAGCAGCCTTTCCCCAGGGCCGAAGTCGTCATGATGGGACACATTCTACATGACTGGAACCTCGATGAAAAACGCGCTCTGATCCGCAAGGCATACGAAGCGGTTCCGGAACGAGGCGCTCTGATCGTCTATGACAGCTTGATAGACGATGACCGGTCCAAGAACGCTTTTGGTCTTCTCATGAGCCTGAACATGCTGATCGAGACTTCGGGCGGATTCGACTACACTGGCGCCGATTGTATCGGTTGGATGAAAGAGGCTGGGTTCCGCGAGACTCGCGTCGAACACCTTGTGGGACCGGACTCAATGGCGATCGGGATCAAGTAAAGACCGGCTGTTATCCGGAAGTCTCTGAGATCGACATACGGTGGGTCCTGAATGAATCGAGTTCTTGTTATCGGTGCCAGCGGCAATGTTGGCCGTCAGGTCCTCTCTCAACTGCAAGCCACCGGTGCGCATGTTCGCGCGCTGACGCGCAACCCGGAGACCGCACGTTTGTCGTCACATGTTGATGTAGTGCGCGGGGATCTCACGGTTCCGGAAAGCCTTGAGGCACCCCTGGAAGAAATCGATACGGTGTTCCTGGTGTGGACCGCCCCGCCACGCACGGTCGCTCCGGTTCTGGAGCGGATCGCGAAGCGCGCACGGCGGATCGTGTTCCTCTCATCTCCGTACAAAACGGCACATCCCTTATTCCAGAAATCTCAGCCTAATCCGATCGCAGCGCTGCACAAGCAAATCGAGCAGCTAATTGCAACATCAGGGCTGGAGTGGACCTTCCTGCGGCCCGGAATGTTCGCCGCAAATGCACTGCTCTGGTGGGCGCCGCAGATCCGCGCCGGAGATGTCGTGCGCTGGCCGCATCTCGCCGCTCCGACGGCCCCGATCGATGAGCGCGACATCGCTGCAGTCGCTATCCGGGCATTATGTGACGACGGACACGCCGGACGGGAGTACGTTCTGACCGGCCCTCAATCCCTGACCCAATTCGAGCAGGTGTCCACAGTGGGTCGTGTGATTGGGCGCTCGCTGCGCATTGAAGAGATCTCGCCAGAGCAAGCGCGGAATGAGTTGTTCAATTTCTGGCCCACGCCTATTGTGGACATGCTGCTCCAGGCCTGGGCTGCCGCAATCGGTCAATCTGCGTTCGTTACGACCAAAGTCGCAGAGATCACAGGTGCACCGGCACGGACCTTCCTCGACTGGGCCACTGACCACGCGGCACAGTTTCGAGCGTGATCTCGGTTTTGAGTTTTGAGGCTTTTGCAGTGAAAATACTTTGGTTAGCGTTCCGCGTCCTCTGGCCTATCAATTCGCGTTCCGATATCCGGGCCCGCGTAGCGCCACACCGGGTTTGGCACCCGTCACCTTGCCTGCCTTGACCACGCTGACCCCATTCACAAATATGTACTCAATGCCGGTTGAAGGCTGGTTCGGGTTCTCGTAAGTCGAGCGATCGATAACCGTATCCGGGTTGAATACTGCGATGTCAGCAAAGAAGCCCTCCTGCAAAATACCGCGATCTCGAACGCCCAGTCGACGCGTCGCTGCCGACGTCATCTTGCGGATAGCATCTTCCAGTGGTAAGACGTGCTCCTCGCGCACATACAGCCCAAGTATGCCGGGAAAGGTTCCATAGGTGCGCGGGTGGGTCAATGCGCCCTTCATTTGCTCGGGATCAACGCCAGTCGCGTCCATGCCGAACTTGATCCACGGCTGGCGGAGTTGGAGTTTAACGTTGTCCTCGCTCATCAGGAAATAAATCGTCCCTACCCTGGTGTGCTCGCTCAGAATCAGATTCATGGCGGCATCGCGCCAGTCCTAACCCATGCATCGCGGCAATCTCGTTCAATCGTTTTCCGGAGCGCCGGCCGTTCAGCTCCGCCGTTTGGACGCATAAGTCACTCGTGAAGCCGAGGATGAAAAGCGATCAGCGAGAGTCCGTGCAGCGGTCGGAAGTGCTTGACGTTGGCTGTGCATAGGGCCTCGCCGATCTCCATGGCCGTGGCGGCGATCAGCGCGTCCGCCACCTGGATTCCGTGTGCCAGAGCATGTTGTTCAACCAGCGCGGCAGCATTTGCGCCAATCGACTCGGAAAGCGGCAGGATTCGGAACTGGAGCGTCAGGAGCGACTGCCGAATTCGGCGAGCTTCGAGCTTGGAGCGTGCACCCTGAAGCAGTTCCATCAACGAGATGATTGAGATTGCGCGGTTTGCGGTGGCGTCAATGACCCGGGCAGCAGATGAGTCCGCACGCGCTGCCCAAATCAAAACGTCAGTGTCAAAGATCATTTCCGCTGTTTGCGGCCCGATCTCCCCTGCGTTGTCGACTCAATTGACAATGGCCTGTTCTGGCGCAGCTTTCGCACGTATGAAGCCGGATCGGCTATGTCCCCGCGATCACTCCATAAACCGAACAAAGGCTGATTCACAGTCTTGGCGCCTCTCTGGTTTTTGCCTGGAGGTGACGAAATGGGCGTCAGCGTAGCTCTTTCTTTTCCTCGGTGGAGCACGATCACGGTCTCGCCACGATCGAGGGCGCCTAGGACATCTTTCATGTGATATCGCAGATCTACAATAGTTGCCCTCATAGAATGTCTACATACCAAGTATACATTTGCAAGCTCGTCCGCGGAGCGGAGAACGCTGAGCGTGAGCTGACGCTCTCGTATCTCCCACTTTCGACTTTTGCGAGCACAAAACGTTCCAGTTCGCCGGTCAGGGTTAAATTTTTTCCGCGTACCTGGCCCTATCAATTTGCGTTCCGATACCCCGGCCCGCGTAGCGCCACACCGGGTTTAGCGCCCGTCACCTTGCCGGCCTTCAGCACGCTGACCCCATTCACAAATACGTACTCAATGCCGGTTGAAAGCTGATTCGGGTTCTCGTAAGTCGAACGATCGATCACTGTATCCGGGTTGAATACTGTGATATCCGCAAAAAAGCCCTCCTGTAAAATGCCGCGATCCCGGATGCCCAGTCGACGCGTCGCTGCCGACGTCATCTTGCGGATGGCATCTTCCAGCGGCAAAACGTGCTCTTCGCGCACATAAAGCCCAAGTATGCGGGGAAAGGTTCCGTAGGTGCGCGGGTGTGTTAATGCGCCCTTCATTTGCTCCGGATCAACACTTGTCGCGTCCATGCCGAACTTGATCCACGGCTGGCGCAGTTGGAGTCGAACGTTGTCCTCGCTCATCAGGAAATAAATCGTCCCTACCCTGGTGTGCTCGCTCAGAATCAGGTCCATGGCGGCATCGCGCCAGTCCTTACCCATCATCGCGGCAATCTCGTTCAATCGTTTTCCGGCATATTTCTGGTTCTCCGGCTTGTCCAATTTGGTAATCAGGATTCCGTCCGGCCCTGCGAGTTGGCCCATGTTCTCCCACTCGGTCTTCTCTTGCCCCATCTCCTGCTTGATCCGCTGACGGATGCTGGGATCGGCCAGGTTATCGAATAGCTTGCCGTTCTCCGCCGTCCAGGGTGGCAGCACGGCAGTCAATCCCGTCGCCCCCGCAGTGTACGGATACATGCAAGCACTGACGTCCTGACCTGCTTTTCGAGCGTCGTCGATTTTCTTGATTGCGGCCGTCTCTTTCTCCCAATTGCGCTTGCCCGCGGCCTTCAGGTGATAGATCTCCACGGGAGCACCAGCCTTGCGCCCGATTTCAATCGCCTCATCTAGAGCTTCGAGAAAATGATCGGCCTCGGAACGGATATGTGAGATGTATATGCCTCGGTACTTGCCCACGGGTTTGGTGATTTCAGCCAGCTCGTCTGTGCCGACATACGTAGCAGGTGGATAGATCAAGGCGGATCCGATGCCGAAAGCGCCGTCCTCCATGGCGAGCGAGACTAGTTCCTGCATCTTGCGAATCTCGTCCGGCGTGGCTTTTCCCGCGGCCATACCCTTCACGTATTCGCGTACGGTTGTCGCACCGACATAAGAGCCGAAATTGATAGCCGACCCGCGTTGCTGCGCGGCTTTTAGCATCTCGTCAAAACCGTGCGGACCATCGAATCTCTTGTTGACAGCGCGGCGTCCGGTGCTCGCAAGGCCAGCACGGGTGAGGTCGTTCGCTGGCGCTTCCGTCCAGCCCTCCCCCGCAATTTCCGTGGTGGCGCCCTGGGTGATCTTACTGATGGATGGACCGCCGAGGCCGCCCTGAATGTCAACGAATCCCGGAGCGACAACCAAGCCGTGAACGTCGATACGCTCCTTCGCAGTTGCTCCCTCCAGCAGACCAGCTCCGGTGATCTTCGCGATGCGGTCACCGGTGATCGCAAGATCGCCGTAGAACCACTGATTTCCGGTACCGTCAACGATCTTGCCGCCGGACAGGATTATGTCGTATGCCTGCTGACAAGAGGCAACGGAGACGAAAATTAGCAATGCGAGTGCGGTTTTCACTGTTCCGAGAGAATACCACGACGTCCGGGCGCACTCTGATCAGTACTAGGACCCTTCAGCTTTGGGTTTGGCAGACCTGCGATATATACTAGGGCCTACCTTGTAGAACGCATCGTGTTCCAGGGGCAAGGAGAAAGTTAGATTATGCGTGGTTTATTGGCAATTGCGGTGACCCTTACCGGAGTGGCCGCTTTCGCCCAGGATGTGGTCCAGTTAGCGCCTGACCGAGTGAAAGTGCTCTTTGAAAACGATCGTGTGCGCGTGCTTCGCTTCAATGAGCCGGGACACAGCAAGCTTCCCATGCATTCGCATCCCGCCTACGTGGCGGTGGGGTTCACGGCTGACGATTCCAAATACACGTTCCCCGATGGTAAGACCAGTAACGAACACACCAAAGCCGGCGAGGCGACCTACTCGAAGGCCGTGACGCACGCATCTGAGAATCTTTCCGACGCGCCGTCGGAATCCGTCATGGTGGAGCTGAAGGAGCCGGGCGCGGCCACAGCAGCGAAGACAACGCTAGACCCCGTCAAATTGGACCCCAAACATTACAAGGTGGTCCTGAATAATGACCAAGTTCGCGTGTTGCGGGCCAGGTACGGGCCGCATGAGAAATCGGTGATGCACGAACATCCAGCCTCGGTGGCGGTGTTCATGACCGATGGCGACACTAAGTTCACGCTGCCGGACGGCACCACGCAGGATAGCAAAAGCAAGGCCCACGACGCGGTTTGGGCGGATGCCGGAAAACACCTGCCAGAGAATGCCGGCGACAAGCCATTCGAAGTGATGGTGATCGAACTTAAGAAGTAGACGAAAATCAGCCCGCTCGCGTCCACATGAGCACAGTTGAGGGCAGCAACCGAGCCCGGCCAGCGGAACTCGCGCGGCGACTGTCGCTAGGCGATTCAATCGCGATCGTCGTCGGAGTCATGATCGGCGGCGGCATCTTTCTTGTACCGAATCTGGTGGCGCGCAGCCTACCTTCGATGCCGATGATCATGGGCGTGTGGGTACTCGCCGGCGTGATCTCATTCCTAGGGGCGCTGGCATGCGCGGAACTGGGCGCGGCGTTTCCTGCGACGGGCGGGCAGTACGTGTTTCTGCGCGAGGCGTATGGACCGCTGGCGGCGTTTCTCTGCGGGTGGTCATTTTTTACCGTGGCGCGCAGCGCGCAGGTGGCATGGTTGTCCGTGGTGTTCTCTATTTACGTTTCTTACCTGGCGCGGTTAGGGCCGGTGGGCTCGAAGCTGCTCAGCCTGGCGGTGTTGGCTGTCTTCACTTGGGTGAACTACCGCGGGGTGAAGTTGGGAGCGATGATTCAGAACAGCTTTACTCTGGCTAAAGTTGTCGGCGTCCTAATCATCATCGGCGCTGCCCTGCTACTGGGCGGGCGCGCTGGACACTATACGGCGCTGGGCGCACCTAGCATTTCGCTCAGCAGCTTCGGCGTCGCGCTCATCGCGTGCCTGCTGGGTTATGACGGCTGGGTGCAGTTGAGCTTCGTGGCGGGCGAAATCCGCAATCCGCAGCGCAATGTGGTCCGGGCCCTAACGGTTGGCACTTTGGCGGTTGCCGCGATTTATCTGCTCGCGAATCTTGCCTACCTGCGGGTGTTATCGATTTCCGAAATTGCGGCCAGTGAACACGTGGGCGCGGATGCCGCTGGACGAGTGCTGGGCGCGGCGGGCGGCACGGTGGTTTCGCTGATCATTCTGATTTCTATTTTGGGGACGCTGAACGGCTGCTTTATGACGATTCCGCGGGTGTATTTCGCGCAGGCCGCGGATGGGCTGTTTTTCCGGCGGTTTGCCGATATCCATCCCCGCTATGGGACTCCCGGCTTCGCGATTTTGGCGCAAGGGTGCTGGACTGCCGTGCTGGTGCTGACGGGCTCGTACGAGTCGCTGATGGATTACTCGTTGTTCGGTATTTGGGTGTTCTACGGTTTGATGATTGGGGCGGTAATGGTGCTGCGGCATACGCGGCCGGACGTGCCGCGCCCATACCGTATGTGGGGCTACCCGGTGACAATGCTTGTCTTCCTGGCAATCACGATTTGGTTCCTAAGCAATATGCTGGTTACGCGACCTGCGCCGTCATTTACGAGCCTAGGGTTGATGCTGACGGGCGTACCGGCATATCTGATCTGGCGGCGTTACGGCCCGCGGCCGCTGCACGGGCAGTTGCTGGCAGAGGTCCAAGCGCCGTCATAAATCCGATCCTCTGCTTGAGTCGCGCAGAGAGTTCCGATCGTCGATAGGACACTTACCTCATCAGCTACTCATTCAGAGTCCTGCCGCGCCGTACCGCGGAATCCTCGAAGCCGAGCATTTTGAAGCGCAAGCGATCAAACTTTCTATGACGTGTCCGTGACAGCGTACATGTTCCGGAACGGTATCCTGGCTATAGAATGCTTTTGCGCAGTGCTGGTTTTGCGCTGCTGACATTATCTTTGTTGCAGGCGCAAACCAGCAAATCTTCCGATTCTGAGCAAGCGAATCCCGCCGCGGCTTCGCCTCAAGCTCCTCCCATAGTGAGCTGTCCCGCTGGCGGTCCATTGGGTGCCGTCGAGCTTCGAGTCCGGTCCCCAAAAAATGAGAATACGCTGCCATTTCGCAACATCAATCATCTGAGCGAAGGCGATACGCTTCTGTACGCTCCGATTCTGGGTGGGCGAGAGAAGCGGCCCGGTGAAATCGCGCTGGTAATGGTCCCGGCCAAACGAGAGCCGGGCAAGGATCTTTTGATCGTGACGGATCCAAAATCCGCGGACAAACCAGCAGGAATGGAAAATACCTGAGACCATTTCGCTCGCCGCGTTCGTTTATGGGCCGCAAGGACTCAGCAAGAAAAAAGTAAGAGGCTTCTTGTCACAGGACGAGCTTCTCGTTGCGCAGCTTGCGGATTATGCGGAAAAGACAGCGCAGACAGAAGCGCTAGTGGCAGCGCTGTCGAACAGTGAAAGCTCCTCAGCGAGCGTGAACGCGGCGCTTACCGGCTTTGCCTCGCAGTACGGGTTCGCAGTTCAACTAGATCGCAATGCCCCTCCGGCCGTGCAAGCGGAGACTCTGTTCGCAACCATGAATCCGCAACTGGCCACCTATAATCCGCTGGCAAGCTCGACCGCTCAGAGGGCGGGCCAAACAGCGAGCGTGGCCACCGCCGCGGCAACGCTGTTTTTTGGAAGCCCCATTGGTTTGGCTGCGGGCGGCACGGCCATGCTGCTCGATTTGCGGGCGATCGCGTTTCCCGACACGCAATTTCGATCCTCTTTCGCGCAGTCTATGTCGGATGCCGGCGTAAATTTGTGCGGACAACGTGAACCCGCCCCACCTCACACCAGAGTGGCGTTTATTTGGGCAAGCCGCGTACCGAATACGCCGCCGCCCTCCATTCACATCGGGAGCGCCGATTTTATTCCCGCCACGGAGAAGACGCCGGTCCCCGTGGACGTACCCGAACCCGATTGGAAATATCTGCAGCGTGCGCGTGCCTGGGCGTTGACGAACAGCAAGGGCCAGAAGACTCCAGTTGGCGTGCTCAAGCTCGGCAATCAAAGGGCGCTCGAGATTGACCTCACGAAGGCTAACGTCACTCCGGGAGATTACAGTCTGGCCGGCTACTGGGATTGGACGCCCTTTGAAGCTATGGGCGAAGTACACATACGCCCTTTGAGCGATTTCAAACAAGCCAAGCTGGAACCCGCATCGCAAGACAAATTGCTCGCACGAGCTGGAAAATTCCCGGTGACGCTCAAGGGCGCCGATTTCGAGTTCACCACAAAGGTTGAGCTGGAAAAACTCGGCGACGAGTTTGCTACTGCTGAGCCGGCGCGATTCATTTTGCCGAAAGGATTGCGAGAAGGCCCCCAGAATCACATGGATGTTCAGATTGACACTGCCAATCTCGATCCGGGCGAATATGCGTTGCTCGTTTCGCAGCAGAACGGCAAGAGCTCTCCCATCGATTTCAAGATCCTGCCAAACCCTCCACGGATCGACAATCTTCCGATCCTCGCAAACCAGGGAATCGCAACGCAGCATTATGTCCTGAAGGGCGAGCGTTTGAATCTGCTGACGAAGCTGGAAGCAGCCGACGCAATTCTCGACCTCGCACCGGCTGCGGAGGGCGATAAGGAGCGCGGTCTCACAGTGGAATTGAAATCCAATCCGCGGCCAGGGACGACAGTGCCGGTCCAAGCCTATCTGAAAGATCGCAGTGAGCCAATGAGTTTGCCCGACGCGCTACAAATTATCGGACCACTTCCGGTTGTTGCAAGTTCCAAACTTTCGTTGCCGACGAGTATGACCGTTTCCATAAAGCCAAGTGAGTTTCCTGCCGGCTACACGTTAAGTGCCATGCTCGATGCAAAGAATATCGAGCCGAACAGCGTATTGCGTCTTGGCTGCGCAGATGATGCCGCGTCACCCGCGTTTTTGCGTGTTGGCGAGCAAACTTCTACCTCGAGTTTGCAGCAGCTTTCTGAAGACCAACTGTTCCTCTCGTTCGATACAAGCGCCTTGCCGGCCGGCTGTTCGTTACAAGCAGTGATTGACAACGGCCGGGATGGCAAATCACTTCCATATACGTTGGCGCAAATCATTCGCATCCCTGAAATCGAAAATTTCCAGGTGACCGGCGATCCCTTGGTAAATGCAATGCACACGTACGCGCTGGTGGGACGGAATCTCGAGATGATTGAGAAGGTGGGGTGGGATGAGACCAATGGCATCGAAGTGCCGGGCCTTCCGGCGCCAGTTCCCGGAGAAGGTCAGAAGCAAAATCTGCGCGTCAATCTTCCCGACCCTCCGAACTCGCCGGCTGCCCTCTACATTTGGCTACGCAGAGATAAAGTGGGCCGACAAACGACAATCGAGAACCCGCTACCGCCAGTCCCTGCAACGAGCCATCCTCCTGCCTAGGCGAGTCTTAAGGCTCGATGTTTTATATTTGATAGCAATTGACCAACCTCCCGAATCTGCTGACGCTCGTCCGTATTTTTCTGGTGCCGCTGCTTGTGGCGGCGCTGGTTCAGCAGCATTTTCGCATTCATTGGGGCGACAAGGTGCTGGTGGCGAATGATTCGTTCGCGCTCACCGTTTTTCTTGCTGCTGCGTTAACCGATCTCCTCGACGGATATCTCGCGCGGCGATGGAAGCAGGTCACCACCGTGGGCACCCTGCTAGATCCAATCGCGGACAAATTATTGATTTCCGCGGCGCTGATCTCGCTGGTCGAGATTCGTTTACTGCCGGGCTGGTTGGTGATTCTGATTATCAGCCGCGAATTCGGGGTTTCGGGTTTGCGCAGTATCGCCGCCGCGGAGGGATACACGATCAAGGCCAACGAGCTCGGGAAATCTAAGATGCTCTTTCAGGTTCTCGGCGTTTCGCTGGTGATGCTATCCATCCGTTGGTCAGGCCTCCGGCCCTACGCGCTCGCCGCCATGTGGGCAGTCGTGGTGTTCGGGCTCGCTTCGGCAGTGGACTACTTTCGGAAATTCTGGCGCAAGGTGGATACAAGCATCAAGCTGCGCAGGAGACATGAATTGATTCTCTTGGAGCGTCAGAAGCGGCGGTTACAGCGTGCTAGTAAGAGCGGCCAAGTGGCTCCCACCGGGCGTGAAACAGCCTCTATTCGGCGTTAACGTTGAAAAGCGCCCAAGCGATGTGGGTTGGCGGCTCGACAATTTCGTAGCCATTCCGGCTGAAGATCGCAATTCGCACCTGACCGCGCGGGCCCAGAGTGCCTACCGGTTTGCCGTTGAAAACCATGTTTATGCCGCCCGCATTTCCCGTCCGGACGCGAGCCACGCTGTATCCATCCAACACCTTCGTTTCAGCCGGCCCCAAAATGCCACTGAATGTCTTCTTCCCGTCGGCAACGATGGACAGCCAAGTTGCCTCCATCGCGGAAAGTTCGACGTGAAATGCAGGCTCATTTACTGGCGCGATTACGGCGCTTGGAACCGGCCGAGAAGCGAGCGGCGTGACATTCTGTTCAGGCGATCTCTCGCCCGGCGGATTTTGCGTGAACGATTTGACGAAATCGCCAGCCGCCGCGTTCAGATTCGATTTCGAATTCTGCCACATCGCGTACAGAGTTGAGCACGCGACCAACATTACAATCAGCGAAGCAACGGAAGATAACCAGCGACCGCTGCCCGGGCCCTTCACCTGAAGAGGCGCGATTTTTGGCAAAGCCGTTCGCCCCTCGCCCGGCATTAAGGGCTGGGGCATGGCGGTGACGGCGCTCTGAATTAGCTCGGCTAGATCTCCAAACTGGAGTTGAACCGCTTCCGCGAACTGCCGAACGAAGCTCTTGTAGAAAAACGGCCCGTCGATTTGCGAAAGATCGTCGTTCTCGATTGCGTGCAGGACCCTGGTCGCGATGCATGTCTTGGCTCGGATCTGTTCCAGGGAAATCCCTAGCTGTAGACGCGCGTCGTGAAGTCGGGTGCCAACTGAGTCCATAACGTCCCTGCTCGGGTGCAAAGTTATAATACTACAGTCCTTTGACCGCGTATTTTCTCGCTAGGCAGCAGGCGAAAAACCGTCGCCGGCAGTGCAAAATTTCACAAAAGCCCATGTATAAATATAATCGACTCAGTTCGATCCGAAGCTTACATCGCGTAGAACTTTTGGTGGCATGGGCAGTCGCGGCTATTACCTTATCCCTGCAGGGGTACGCCGTTCCCGCAAGGAGTGGCTTTCGAGGCGAAACTGCGTTCGCGGACACTCGGAAAGCGGTGTCGTTTGGCGAACGCCCGGCGGGATCGGAAGCTATTCAACACTTGCGCGATTGGATCGCCTCGGAACTCAAACCACTCGGAGGCGAGCTGACCTTAGACTCCTTTACTGGACAAACTCCGTCAGGTCCCATACCGATGGCGAACATCATCTTGAAATTTCCGGGAACCTCCGGAAAGGCGGTGGTGATTACCGGACACTATGACACGAAGCGAATTCCGATGGTGCGCTTCGTTGGCGCGAACGACGCCGGCTCGTCTACTGGTTTCCTGATCGAGTTTGCGCGCGTGGTCTCGAGCATGAAACATCCCGACGACATTTACATCGTGTTCTTCGATGGTGAAGAGGCGGTGCGCGCGGAGTGGAGCGACGCCGATAGCCGCTATGGCAGCCGCCATTTGGTGACGAAGTGGTCGGCAGACGGCACGTTGTCCCGAATCAAGGCGCTTATCAACATAGACATGATTGGCGATAAAGCGCTGGATATCTCAGACGATTCGATCTCATCGGAATCGCTTCGCAACAGCGTTTGGCAAATCGCCGATAAATTGCACGATGCTAAATACTTCAGGCACGATGCGGGAGCGATTGATGACGATCACAAGCCTTTCGTAGATGCCGGCGTCAACGCGATCGACATTATCGATCTCGATTACGGACCGAACGGCGCGTATTGGCATACCGCCCAGGACACCATGGATAAGCTCAGCGTGAACAGCTTCCAGGTGGTTGGCGACGTCGTGCTCGAACTCGTCAAACAACTAGAGAGTCAGAGCTAACGTATGCGTTCCAAAAACTGTTTTCGCTGGTTGTCTTTATTTACCTGTCTGGGGGTGGCCGTGGGTCAAGCGCCGTCGCGAGTGGACGGTATTTGGCTGGGAACACTGGGAGGCAAGCTGCGCATCCAGGTGCAGGTGAAAAGCGACCCGGCGGGCAAGGAATCTTGTTCGCTCGACAGCCTGGATCAAGGGGTAATGGGGCTGCCCTGCGAAAAAGTGGAATTCCAAGGGAATCGTTTTTCGTTCGAAGTTCCGACGGTGCAAGGGCGCTGGTCGGGAACGCTGAACGAGAGCGGCAATGAGCTTGACGGAGTGTGGTCACAGGCGGGGAACGACTCGCCGGTGCGCTTCACAAGGCAGACCGCTGCGATCACGCCGAAGAAGCCGGAGGCGCCCAAGTATGACGAGGCTATTGCCGCGGTACCGGTCGGGGAACTGAAGGCGGTGCTCGACCGGGATCTGGCGGCAGCCTTAAAACAAGGCGCCCTCGCGCCCGAAACCGGTGGCGGCGTGGCGATCGGAGTGGTGCAGCATGGAACGCGCCGCATTTTTGTTTATGGCGCGGTGAAGGAGGATTCGATTTTCGAGATTGGATCGATTTCGAAAACCTTCACGGGACTGATATTGGCGCAGATGGTAGAGCAGCACAAGGTGAGATTGGAGGAGCCGGTCCGGGAGCTGCTGCCCAGCGGGACAGTGGCCAAGCCCGAAGGCGCGGAGATCACGCTGCTGGATCTGGCGACGCAGCATTCGGGGCTGCCTCGGATGCCGGACAATTTTCATCCCGCCGATCCGCAGGATCCATATGCGGATTACCGCGCAGCGAATCTATACGAATTTATCGCCAAGCATGGAGTGGCGAAGCCGGCAAACACAACCTTCAATTACAGCAACCTGGGGCTGGGGCTGCTTGGGCAGGCGCTGGCGGACCGAGCGGGAACGACCTATCCGGAGTTGCTGAAAATGGAGATCACACAACCTCTGAAGATGGACGATACGGTGGTGAAGCTTTCACCCGCGCAAGAGAAGCGATTCGCGGAGGGCCATAATGCGCAGCATCACGTGGCACACGCGTGGGCTCTGGACGCCCTTGCCGGAGCGGGCGCTATTCGATCGACAGCGAGCGACATGTTGACGTATCTCGAGGCGCAACTGCATCCCGACTCCGTGAGACACACGGCAGCCTCGGGTTCGCCTTCGGACACCCTGACGAGCGCACTCGAGATGTCGCACGAACTACGGGCGGACGCGGCACCGGCGATGAAGGTCGCGCTGGCTTGGCTCTATGAAACCAATACTGGCAGCTATTGGCACAACGGAGCTACGGGCGGATATAGCAGTTATGCTCTGTTCAATCCGAAAGAGGATTATGCGGCGGTAGTGCTCTTCAATACAACGATCAGCGAAAACGGAAGTTTTGCGGATCGCTTGGGAGAGCACGTCGCACAACGGCTCAGCGGGAAACCGGCCGTTTCGCTTAGCAACTAAATTCCGCTAGCGCTCGGCCGACTGTGCGCTATGAGCCGACATCGTCGAATAAAATCGTGCGCAGGGTTCGCTCCGCGCCTTCTTCACGGATGATCAGCACGCGGCGCTTCTTGCTCACGTGCTCGCCCTGCTCTCGATTGATGATCCAATCGCAGAATTCATCGCTGATCAACCGCACGAGTTTTAAGGTCGCTTCCGCGGTGATTGGCTTCTTCAGAAGCGCCATTGTCGCTTCCGTGTCCGGTGGAAATGTGCCTGAATTAACCAGTGTTCCGTCGCGAATGTTCTTTGGTCTCCCAATCTGAACGGCGAAGTCGCCTTGAAAGACTTCGCGTTGCAACCGCTTCGCCAGGGCCTCTCCCAGAGCGCCCGTATCGCCCAATGTGCTGACGTTTACCATGCGCCCTTCATCATAGCCGCCAGCACGGACGGCGCGGAACTACGGCTTGCCGTTTCCTTGGGCTGCTTGGAACTTTTGAAGGAGGAAGACCTGTCCCGGTTGTTCTTTCACCGTGAAATCCAGGGGCACCTGAAAGAGCGCCGCGGAAGGTTCCGTTCGCTGGATATTAGTGAGATTGTAAGTCGTCTCTCCAATTCGCGGATCGTTACTCTTGCTCATCACCAGCACTTTCAAATCCGGCGAGTACCAGGTCTCGGTCGTGATCACGATAGGCTGCTCATTTCCGATGCTGCCCGCGGGAATGATTTTCGTCACACGCCTGCCCTGAGCGACCACGCCGTCGATGGTCTGAGTCCCTAGGTCTGTTTCGGTGACATTGGCTCGCGGCGATCCCTCTTCATTTTTAGTGAGTGTCGATTTCCGCAGGGCTTTGGCGGTGGCGATCTCCCGCGAAGGTTTCGGTGCCGACATCTTGAAAGCCGTCTTGCTTCCGATATCGAGCGTGTAATTAAATCCTCCAATGGGATCTTCTATCGTGACGATGCGTGGCGACTCACCACCACTGTTTGAAACACCCGAAAGAATTCTTTCCGTTCGCACTCTTCCCTGGCTATCTCGCGCAATAAATGACGAATTCGTCTGCTCTATTCGATTACCGTCGCCTAGCACCTGCAATCTGTGGGTATTCGACTGCGCAGAATAGGGCGCGCCGGCCACTGATCCACCCTCCAGCAAGAATGGACCCGCCACGTTCATGGGCGCATAGTTGATCAAATAATCGCCCATTTTAATCGCTTTCATTTCTTCATTGGGCACCGCGGTTTGAGCGAGTGCCGCGACCGCGCATACTGCCGAAATTATGAGTGGCTTGAACATAAATTTAACTTTCTCCTTCTGACAACAAAACTCGTTACCGAACCAAACGCACTGCTCGGGGGACGCCGTCCTGTCCTATCAGCACGTCCGCACCAACGCGCACAGCTGTTGCGGTAGGCGAAACCGGCACGCCTAAGACACTTAGTTCCGAGACTGGCAACTGTACGCGCAGAACAATGGCTTCGCCGACCGGGACACCGCTCTCGGCGTACGGCAATGCAATAAAATCCGCGCCGGGATCGTGATCCGCTTCGGGCCCATTCACTCGAACGGCCGATCGCGAACGCGCCATTCCGGCCGCGTTGCGTTCTCGCCAATTTGCCGTGCCGCCGTTCAGCAAAGCAAAGTACAGCCCCACAGCCACAGTCAGGGATGCCGCCGTTTCTACGGCGTATATCCACAATTGCTTTCGCCGTCTGTGATGGCTTCGAAAGGCGCTCAAGAGGCGCTGCTCGACGTGCTCGCCCGCTTCTCGCGGAAAAGAATTAACCAGATCTCGAAATCGTTTTCTCAGCTCATCGTGCTCATTCATACCGAACACCTCTCCGCACTGCGCAATTTCGCGGCCACGAGATTCCTCGCCCTGTGCAAGCGCGATCGCACAGTGCCGATGGCACAGCCCAGCACCCGCGCCACCTCGACGTACTGCATCTCCTCCAGGTCACAGAGCACAATCACTTCCCGATAACGCGGCGGCAGACTGAGAATCGCCGCCCGAAGCGCACGAGCTTCGCTCTTCCTGGAACAACTGTCGAACGGATCGGGTGGTGATCCAAACTGTCCACTAGCTGAAAACTCTCGTCGACCCAGATCCGCGACCCATACCGTTCCCGGGTGGAACGCCGCCTGATCTTGTTCCGGGCCACCCCGATCAGGAACGCCTCGGTGGCCCACGCTCAGGCGAGTACCGCTTGGGATCAACGATGAGTGTCAAAAAGACTTCCTGCGTCACCTCTTCCGCTATTTCCGTCTGCCCCGACATGTGCAAAGCAAACCGGAACACTGGCCCCTGATGACGCCTGTACAATGCCGCAAACGCGCTGTCCCGGCCATTCGCAAAGCCGAAGAAATCACATCGCTGAGTTCTTCCGGTTCGCCCATCGTTAGCAGGCCAATCTGCGCTGCCTTCATACGTATTACCGCGCTGCCAGCCGAAGGTTCCCGATTTATTCACCGAATCGTTCCGAAACTCTCCGCGAGCGCTCTCTTATAAGCTGGAAGAACTCAAAATGACCAGCACACTTTTTTCTGTGGTTGCTCTTGCCGCCTGCGCGCTCCTCGCCGCCGCGCAGAACACCGTCGCCGTTCGGTTCGGCTGGCTTTGGGATGGCGCGCGTGTCATTGATGGCGCGCTGGTAGTCATCCAGGGCGACCGCATTCGCAGCGTCTCCGGTGGCAATCCCTCCCCGCCGCCCGGCGCAACCCTCATCGATTGGTCGCGTTATTACGGACTCCCAGGCCTGATCGATGTCCACACTCACATGACCTACTACTGGGATCGCCAGCCCGGCACGCTTCCACGTGGACAAGCTCGCATGCCCGCCGTGCTCGTCTTCCTGGCTCAGGAAAATGCGCGCAAGACGCTTGAAGCAGGAGTGACAACTGTGCGCGATCTCGGCTCGCAGGACTACAACTATATTGCTATGCGAGACCTCATCAACATGGGCGCGATGGTCGGGCCGCGAATGTTCGTTTGCGGATACGGGCTTACTGTCTCTGGCCGTTTTCGGCCCGGCACCACGCCCGTCGCCTCGCCCGGCACAGCCGATTCACCCGAAGAAGTTATGAAAGCGGTGCGCCGCCAAATCGGCGCAGGCGCGGACGTCGTCAAGATGTACGGCTCGGTCGGCGGATTCGAGAACGTCGGAACCCAGCAG
>CAWFWH010000062.1:0-5993 GCA_963819405.1 uncultured Acidobacteriaceae bacterium
CGGAGAAGAAGTGAAGGTGCAGCTACTTGAGCCATGACTCGAGCTTGCGTAGCACCTTATCAACGCTCTCGGACAGCGTCTCTCGGTCCGTTCGGCATTCTACTTCGGGCATCAAAGGCGGTTCGTACGGATCATCGATTCCCGTAAAGCCGCTGATTTGTCCGGCACGCGCTTTGCGGTACAACCCTTTCGTATCCCTTTCCTCACAGATAGCCAGAGGAGCATTGACGTACACCTCGATGAAGTTCCCGATCCGGCCGCGAATTTCTTCGCGAACTGAGCGATAAGGGGAGATCGCCGACACCAAGACAAAGACCCCGTTCCTGGTGAGCAATTCCGCGATATATGCAATCCGCCGGATGTTCTCATCGCGGGCCTCTTTGCTGAAGCCGAGATCGCCCCACAAACGGCGGCGGATATCATCCCCGTCCAGTACCTCGACCTTATGTCCCGATGCGAGCAGGCGCTCAGATACAGCCCGGCTCAGGGTCGTTTTACCGGCGGAACTCAGACCTGTAAACCAGATGGTTACGCCCTCATGGATTAGCGGGAGGCGTGACAGTGCAGATGAATGCGTCTCGAGCGAGCGGATCATCCCGGCAGCGACGGTTGCGTTCGTGATTGGGTCGATGAGAATGAAACAGCCGGTTCTGCGATTAATCCTGTATTCGTCACAGAACAACGGAGAATGCGTTTGTATAGTGACGATGCCGATTTCATTCAGTCGCAACTCTTCCGCAGGATACTCTTCGAGCGTGCCGATATCGATTTTCGACTTCACCTCCGAAACCACAGCACGCACTTGCTTAGTCGTGTGCTTCAGCAAATACGGGTGGCCATTCGCAAGCGGCACTTCGGCCATCCAGACAAGAGTTGCCTGAACCCTCTGAGTCACCGACGGAGCGTCGTCGGGATGCACAAGCATATCGCCTCGTCCTACATCATTCGGATCGTCGAGGCATAGTGAAATAGACATGGGAGCAAGAGCTCGATCCAAATCTCCGTCATAAGTGTTAATTGATTTAACGCGCGTGCGGCGGCCGGAGGGCAGCACTATAACTTCGTCTCCCCGCTTTACTGAACCTGATGCGATCTGCCCCGCATAGGCCCGAAAATCGTTTTCGGTACGAATCACAAACTGTACTGGAAAACGAAACGCAGCGGAATCGCCGCGAAAATTCAGCGGCAGAGTCTCAAGATACTCCAGCAGAGTAGGCCCACGGTACCAAGACATCGTGGAACTAGAATGGACCACGTTATCGCCCTGAAGAGCGCTCACCGGCAGAAAGTCAATTCTGCATCCAGGAAGCTTAGCCGCGAGTGGTTCAAAATCCCGCTGAATCGATTCGAATACATCTTGTCGCGCTCCGACGAGATCCATTTTGTTGACAACAATTCCGATGCGCTCGATCCCGAGGAGCCACGCGATGAACACGTGCCTCTTGGTTTGCTCCATCACGCCCTTGCGCGCATCCAGCACGATTATTGCGAGCTGTGCGGTTGAGGCACCTGTAACCATGTTGCGGGTATACTGCTCATGACCGGGCGTGTCCGCGATGATGAACTTGCGCCGCGGCGTGGAAAAGTAACGATAGGCAACGTCTATCGTGATCCCTTGCTCACGCTCCGCCCGGAGGCCGTCGGTTAGGAACGCTAATTCAAGCGCATCGCCGGCCGCGCGCCGTGCTGTTTTCAGTTCATCTTCGTATATCCCTCCGCTGTCGTGCAGAAGGCGTCCAATCAATGTAGATTTGCCATCATCGACAGCTCCAGCAGTCGTGAATCTGAGGAGGTCCTGCTGCACGCTTAGAAATACCCCTCACGTTTTTTTAACTCCATGGAACCTGCCTCATCGTGATCGATTGCCCGGTTCTCGCGTTCCGATCGCCGTAAATTCCGGAGCTCGATGAGAATCTCCGGAACAGTAGTCGCGGTGGAACGGATTGCGCCACTGCAGTACGTGCAACCGAGGGAGCGCATTCGGCACATGACGCTTACAGGTTTTTCGCCGGGGAGCAATGGCGGATTGTGCTCCAGCGGAAGAAGCGTTGCGCCGCGAATCAGCACCTGCCGCTCCTTTGCGAAATAGAGCGGCACAACAGGGATTTTCTCGGCCTCGATGTAAGCCCAGATATCGAGCTCGGTCCAATTCGATAACGGGAATGCACGAATGCTCTCGCCCTTATCAATCCGGCCATTGAATAGGTTCCATAACTCAGGCCGCTGATTTTTCGGGTCCCACTGGCCAAGCGCATCCCGGAACGAGTAAACTCGCTCTTTTGCGCGTGATTTTTCTTCTTCACGGCGTGCGCCGCCGATCGCCGCGTCAAAAGCGCCTTCCGTCAAAGCATCGAGCAACGCGCGCGTTTTGAGCAAGCCGCAGCACTTCTGAGTCCCTAGCCGGAACGGATTGGCCCCGTTGTCAAGCGCCTCCCGAGCGCTGTGCACGATGAGGCGCAAACCTTGCTCATTGCACACCCGGTCACGGAATTCGATCATCTCCCGGAACTTGAAGGAGGTGTCGATGTGAAGAAAAGGGAACGGCGGCTTAGCGGGGAAGAATGCCTTCTGCGCCAGGCGCAGCATCACCGACGAGTCTTTCCCGATCGAATACAACAGGACGGGGCGGGCGAACTCGGCCGCGACCTCTCGCAAGATGTGAATGCTCTCCGATTCGAGCGTCTGGAGGTGAGACAGAGAATCCTGCACAAAGCACTTATGCTGTCCTAATTATGCGCTTTGATCGCGTATGGTCAGCTCATGGAGCTACGGTTCCATCAAGGTCAGAATACTCACCCGGCCGTATTACACCGCAGCCTGTTGTACAGTCGTGGGCATGGAGCGTCGAGAAATGCTTGCCGGAATCGCATCGTCTGCCTTGCTGGCATTTGAGAGTCGAAGCGCAACGACAGCAAACACATTTCTGGAGATAAAGACTTGGCGCTTTCACAACAGCGAGGAAAATCAAGCCACACGCGTCGCTGATTACCTGCAGAACGGCGTTGGGCCAGCCTTGTCGCGCGCTGGCGCCAAGCTTGTCGGAGCTTTCTCGAACGTCATTGGTCCGGACGGGCCGTACTACGTCACGCTCACTGAGTACGGTTCTTTGGGCCTCATGCAGGATGTCTTGAGCAAAATCTCGGACGACGAGACGTACCAACGCGAGCTTCGCAAGCTCAGCGCTGGGCCTGGTCTTCCGTTCATGCGCGTGGAAAGCAGCCTGTTGCGCAGTTTCAACGGCATGCCAGAGCCTGCCGTGCCCGACAACACTGAAAAACGTCCACCCAGGATCTTTGAGCTGCGCATTTACGAGTCACAATCGTTCATTACCCTTGCGCGAAAGATAGGAATGTTCAACGAGGGGGAAATGCAGATCTTCCAGCGTCTGGATATGAAGCCGGTCTTCTTCGGAGAGACGATTATCGGCCCGAAGCAGCCGAATTTGATGTATATGCTTTCGTTCGACAATCTGGGCGAGCGCGACAGGCTTTGGCACGCCTTCGGCACGGACCCGGAATGGAAAAAGCTCAGCTCGCAACCGCAGCTTAAGGATGCGGAAATTGTTGCCAATATCAGCAACGTCATCCTCCGGCCGCTGACGTTCTCGACAATCCGGTAAGCTGCGATCGAGAATCAAAAGACCCCATGCAAAATTACCTTGAACTTTCAGGCAAAGTTGCTTTAGTAACCGGCGCATCATCGGGCATCGGCGCTGCGTCGGCCCAAGTGTTAGCCGACTTGGGCGCCCACGTCGCGATCGGTTTCAACAGCAATCAAAAAGGCGCAGAGCAAGTGCGGCAGGAGATTCTCGATACGGGCGGAAAGGCAGTTTCGATACAGGCCGACGTCCGCAAAGCGGACGAGATTCGTAAGCTCGCACAGCAAGCCGTCCATGAGTTTGGGCCCATCGACATTCTGGTCAATAATGCCGGTTCGTTGATCGAGCGCCTTCCAATTATGGAAATGACCGAAGAGCGTTGGGACGAGGTGATGACTCTTAATTTGAAGAGCGCCATGCTTTGCGCCCAAGCTGTAGCGCCATCTATGATTGAACGCGGAACGGGATCGATTATTAACATCGTTTCGATCGCTGGCCGGAATGGAGGCGGAACGGGATCAGGCGCGTACGCAACCGCGAAAGGCGGTCTCATCACCTTCACGAAGGCTCTCGCCAAAGAAATGGCGCCACACAGCGTGCGGGTGAATGCGGTATCGCCGGGCGTCATCGACACACCGTTTCACGAAATGTTCTCGACGCCGGAGATGATGGCTAATTTCGTGAAGATGATCCCCCTGGGTCGCGCGGGAAGCTCGATGGAAGTGGCGAAGGTGATCGCGTTCCTTGCCTCCGATGCCGCCAGCTTCGTAGTTGGCGAGACAATTGAAGTAAACGGCGGACAGTTGATGCTCTGAGGTGCCCCTAGCATGCCATCATATGCTCAAAGCCAGTCGTTTAGAGCGCTTCTATGAAAAACCTGCTCAGCATTCTGATTGCCGCGGTTCCGGCTCTCGGTTTCGCGCAGTCGCCCACGCCCGACGCACACTCCATCCTGGAAAACGTCGGAAAGGCCTACCGGACACCTTCGAACTTCGAGTTGAAGGGAACCAAAATACATGAGCAGCACGACGAATTCATGGATACTGTTTTTCGCATACCGTTCACGATGATCCTCACTATGGACAATCGGCTCCGGCAGGAGTCTCAGACCAGGCAGGGAGCCGCCCTCCAGATCTGGGACGGAGAGAAGAATTGGAACTATACGCCGCTAAGCAACAAATACTTCAGCAACACGAGCAAGCCTGATGCCACATCCCTGTTCGGCCCCCGCGTTGATCTGCGCGCGCCCATCAGTGGCTTGAAAGACGCGAAGATTCTCCGGCAGGAAACCCTGGATGTGAACGGCACGAAGCACCTCTGCGATGTCCTTGAAGCTACCTATGAACCTATTCACAACGCGCACAATGTTGAATACGGTGCCGTGACCTTTTGGGTCGACCATCAGTCGTTCTCGGTCTGGAAGCTGACTCAGCCGATCACCGTCGACATGGGTACGTTTGGCGGCAAAATGCCGAGCATGGAGACTACGCTCTTTTCAACCATCAAGAGGAACCTCGATTTGCCTGCCAACACATTCAAGTTCGTCCCTCCGGCCGGAGCTACTGAGCAACAAGCAGGCGCGGCGGGTATGGCTTCGACCCTCTCCAACGGCAAGGGCCTGCTCGGGCGCCCCGCGCCTGATTTCAACCTCCGCAGTCTTGATAGCAAACAGGTCCAGTTAAGCAGTTTCAAAGGCAAAGTAGTCTTGCTCGATTTCTGGGCCACGTGGTGTGAGCCCTGCAGGGAAGAACTCCCCACACTCGACAAACTCTCAAAGGAGTTCAAAGACAAAAATGTTGTCGTGCTCGGCATTGACGTGAATGAGGAGGAAGACATCGTCCGCAGCTTCATCACGAAAAACAAGCTGGGATATCCCATCCTGCTGACTTCGCCCAATGATCGAACTATTTCATCCTACGGCGCGTTCTCTTATCCAACCACCGTCTTGATCGACAAAAATGGGATCGTTGCCGATTATAAGATTGGCTCAAGTGATGACTCTGAGCGGACCCTGCGTGCTGATTTTACTCGTGTATCGGGTCCCGCATACACGCCTCCCAAGCCCTCAACATTGATGGCCTCAGGTCCAGGGATGAGTCCTGCGAGTACAACTAGCAGTGCCTCGGGCCCACGGGTGGGCGCTGTGAGTACGACTAGCACTCCCGTTGTGAACTGGCCAGAGCCGAAAACCGCTGACGAGTTTCTTCATCGCGGATATAGGAACCTGCGAGATCGAAAGTATTCCGATGCGATTGATGATGCCAATGCAGCCATCAAGCTGAAGCCGGATTGGGTGCCGGCTATCCGCCTGCACGCGCAAGCGAGTTACGATGCGAAGAATTATCAAGCCACCATTGATGACGACACGGCAATTCTCGAAAAGTCGCCCAATTGG
>CAWFWH010000063.1:0-30055 GCA_963819405.1 uncultured Acidobacteriaceae bacterium
CGCCGCGCCTCGTAATTATCGAAGAAGAACGTCTTGTTTCTTTTAATAGGACCGCCCAGCCGCCCGCCGTAACGATTGTCGTGAATAGTCGCTTTCGCTAGACCCGCGCGGTTGTTGTCCCAAGTATTCGCATTCAAGTCGCTGTTCTGCAGGTATTCATATAGCGCGCCGTGGAATTCGTTCGATCCGCGGCGTCCGATCAAGCTGACCTGGGCGCCGGATCCGCGCATCAGAGTTGCGTTCGGGTTGGCGACGCTCTCGCGGAATTCTTCCACGCTATCTGCCGGCGTCGGAATCGAAGTATTGGTCGCGACGATGTTCTGCGTGATGTCGATTCCATCGAGAGTTACCGTATTCTGATCGTCGATGGCGCCGCTCACCCGCATATTGAGGCCGGTGCTGCCGCTGCCGCCGGCTGTCACGCCGGGCTGAAGGTTCATCAACTCCGTCGCGTTGCGTTGCAACGTGGGCAGGCGCAAAATGTTCTCGGTCGAAAGCACATTCCCGATCTGTGCGTCCGTGGTTTGCAACGCGGCCGCGGCTGTTGCAGCGACCTCGACCACTTGCGTCGCACCGCCGACTTCGAGCTTGACCTGTACGGTGCTGGTCTTGTCCACATCCACCGCCAGGTTCGAAATCTGGGCGGTCCGGAAGCCCGCCATCGTCACCTTCACCGTGTAAGTTCCCGGGCTGACTCCCGGAAAATTAAATCCGCCGGCGCTATCGGTGACTGCGGTCGACGTCTGGTTGGTGCCGGTATTCGTCAGTTGAACCTCGGCCTTCGGTACTACCGCACCGCTTTGGTCCGTGACCGTTCCCACCACCTTGCCGGCCGTGGAAGTTTGCGCCGCTGCCCGTGGCGTCGTGACGACGATCGCTAAAGTTGCAACCAGGACCAAGACCGCCTGGAAGCTGAAACGGCAAACCCCTTGTTTATTCATAGAAATGGCTCCTTCGACCCCTCGAATCCTGTTAGGTTACTACAGTTTTCATCCCGCGGGAAAATCTTCTTGCGTACCGCACACTTCTATAGTAGAATCACAAACAGTTGTAGTAGAATCCTAATGGCCGAACCCAAATTCACCAAACTCGAGCTTCAGATAATGCAAGCGCTATGGGATCGCGGAACGGCGTCGATTCGAGAAATTCAAGAGACGTTTCCGGATCACGACCGTCCGTCATATACCACTGTGCAGACCACCGTCTATCGGCTGGAAGGAAAGAATGCGGTCCGCCGTGTCAGAAAAATCAGTAACGCACACATCTTCGAAGCCGTAGTCTCTCGTAAGGCGACGCAACGCAGATTGATAGACGATCTGATGAGGTTGTTCGGGGGCCGCACTCAACCGGTTATGGCCCATTTGATTGAATCCGGCAACCTCACTCTGCGCGACGTGAAGGAAGCGGAAAAAACCCTGCGGGAACTGGCGAAAAGGGATAAGCAAGGATAAATCGCAATGATTCCCGTATCTTTGTCGCCGCTTTTCAACGACCTGTTCAACCACTTGTGGCAATCGACGCTCTTTGCCGGCGTGGCCGCGCTGTTGGCGCTTACTTTGACAAGGAATCACGCGCGTGCGCGCCACTGGCTGTGGCTGAGCGCATCGGTGAAGTTCCTCATTCCTTTTTCTTTGCTAGTGACAATGGGCAGCCATATCGCGTGGCCAACGGCGACTCCGATCGCGCAGCCGCGAGTCTCGTTGCTGATGCAAGAAGTCAGCCAACCGTTCACGGCTCCGGTCACGCCGTCGGCACCCGCGCCCACCCCAGCCAGCCCGCTTCCGGCCCTTCTATTTGTTCTATGGGCATGCGGACTCATAGCTGTCGCTTTGTCGTGGTATCTCCGTTGGCGCGCATTCACGCGATCCTGCGCTCAGCTTCACCATTGGCTCTCCAAACAGAAGTCAAAGTCATGTCCTCTCCAGCACTACTCGAGCCAGGTGTTTTCGGCATCTTTCGCCCAGTGCTGCTGTTGCCCGAGGGCATAACAGACCGCTTGGCGCGCGCCCAGTTGGAAGCCATCCTCGCGCACGAATTGTGCCACGTCCGCCGCCGCGACAACCTCGCCGCCGCTATACATATGTTGGTCGAGGCCCTTTTCTGGTTCCATCCTCTGGTCTGGTGGCTGGGAGCGCGGCTGGTTGACGACCGCGAGCGCGCCTGCGACGAAGCAGTGCTGCAATCGGGCAGTGAACCGCAAATTTACGCCGAAGGGATTCTCAAAGTTTGCGAATTCTATGTAGAGTCGCCGCTGTTCTGCGCAGCCGGAGTAACTGGCTCAAATCTCAAGAACCGAATCGTCCGCATCATGACGCAGCGCATCGGAACCAAGCTGAATTTCGGAAGAAAACTATTGCTGGCAGCCGCCGGAATGTTAGCTGTGGCCGGACCGATTGTTTTGGGCGTAATGAACGCACCGCAGAGCCGCGCGCAGTCACCCGCCGCAGCAGCGCCCGCATTCGAAGTCGCGTCGGTGAAGCTGAATAAGTCTGGCGGAGTCCGCGTGCGGCGTGTTGATCCGGGAAGGGTCACCTATACCGACATTATTCTGAAAGACTGCATAGCGCGCGGCGTACGGCGTCAAATATTATCAGATTTCAGGGCCGGACTGGCTCCAATCCGAACGGTACGACATTATCGCAAACGCAGCCTCCCCCGTCCCCCAGGATCAGCTCATGTCGATGCTTCAGACTCTCTTGGCGGATCGATTCAAACTGAGGCTTCACCGCGAGGAGAAAGACCTCCCAGTGTATGCGCTGGTCATAGGCAACAAGGGGCCAAAACTCAGAAAGGCCGCGAGCGACGGCGAAGCTGAAGCCAGCGTAGTGCCCGATGCCGGCAGCCTGGTGTTCAAAAACCATTCAATGTCAGAGTTTGCGGATTTTCTGTCGCGTGTGATGGATCGCCCTGTGTTGGATATGACTGGCCTCAAAGATCTCTTCGATTTCAATTTGAGGTTGTTCGAATCGGACACGAGCCCCGCCGATATGAAGCGCGCGATCGGCGGCGGTCAGATGGCCGCTTCCATGTTCACGCTCATCCAGGACTTGGGGCTCAAATTGGAGCCGCGAAAAGCTCCGGTTGAAATTCTCGTGATCGATCACGCGGAAAAGGTACCGACAGAGAATTGACGGGATAAGCAATGATCCCCGTATCTTTATCGCCGCTCTTCAACGACGTGTTCAACCATTTGTGGCAATCGACGCTGTTTGCCGCCGTGGCCGCGCTGCTGGCGCTTACGTTGACGAAAAATCACGCGCGGGCGCGCCACTGGCTGTGGCTGAGCGCATCGGTGAAGTTCCTTATTCCTTTTTCATTGCTAGTGACAATGGGCAGCCATATCGCGTGGCCGACCGAGACTCTGATCGCACAGCCGCGAGTATCTGTGCTGATGCAAGAAGTCAGCCAACCGTTCACGGCTCCTGTGATGCCGTCAGCACCCGCGCCTACCCCAGCCAGCCCACTTCCGGCCCTTCTACTTGTTCTATGGGCATGCGGACTCATAGCTGTCGCTTTGTCGTGGTATCTCCGTTGGCGGCGCATTCGCGCGATCCTGCGCGCAGCATCTCCGTTGGCCCTCGAAACAGAAGTCAAAGTGATGTCCTCTCCGGCGCTGCTCGAGCCAGGCGTTTTCGGCATCTTTCGCCCGGTGCTGCTGTTGCCCGAAGGCATAACAGACCGACTCGCGCCCGTGCAGTTGGAGGCGATCCTCGCGCACGAATTGTGCCACATCCGCCGCCGCGACAACCTCGCCGCCGCGATACATATGTTGGTCGAGGCCATCTTCTGGTTCCATCCTCTGGTCTGGTGGCTGGGAGCGCGGCTGGTCGACGAGCGCGAGCGCGCCTGCGACGAAGCAGTGCTGCAATCGGGCAGTGAACCGCAAGTCTACGCCGAAGGGATTCTCAAAGTTTGCGAATTCTATGTGGAGTCGCCGCTGTTCTGCGTAGCCGGAGTGACTGGCTCAAATCTCAAGAGCCGAATCGTCCGCATCATGACGCATCGTATCGGAACCAAGCTTAACTTTCGGAAGAAAACTACTGCTGGCAAGCGCAGCGATGTTCGCCATCGCCGGTCCAATTGCGATCGGCTTGCTCAACGCACCCCAGAGCCGCGCACAATCGCAGACCACACCCTCCCCGGCGCCCACCTTCGAGGTCGCCTCCATCAAGCCGCAGCGATCCTTCGAGCCGCTGGTACATGCTTACGAAACGCTCCCGGCGGAAGGTTTACCGCGAACGGCATTACGTGCGAAATTTCTCATCGCACAGGCATATAACGTCAGCGATTTCCAGATATCGGGCGGGCCGAGCTGGATCGATTCCGCCAGATATGACATTGTCGCGAAGGCTGAAGATTCTTCGGATGCATCGGCTGACCCGCGCACCTGAACGAGGACCAGCGCAACGCTCTCATGGAGCAGCAGCGGCTGAGGCTGCAAGCGCTACTGGCGGACCGCTTCCAACTGCAATTCACCGCATGGCACCAAGGAACTCCCGGTGTATGCGTTGGTCAGTCGCAAAGAATGGACCGAAACTCCAGGAGGTAAAGGACACAGACGGCAGCCCAGCTTCCGGTAGACCACGAGGAACATCAGGATGGGCAGAGGCGAGCTAAGCTAGCCAAGGCACCCGCATGCCGATTTTTCGTGCAAGCCCTGTCGCGGCAACTGGGCCGCACGGTGCTGGACAAAACAGGCCTAAGGGCAGCTACGATTTCAAGCTGACGTGGACTCCGGATCAAGGCGAAGGCGAGATCCCCGCGATGGTGGCGCCGTCCCCAGCCCGACGCCCCAGGGCCCTCCCTCTTCACCGCCTTGCAAGAGCAGCTTGGCCTGAAACTGGAGGCGCAAAAAGGTCCGGTCGAAATTCTGGTGATCGACCGTCTCGAAAAGCCAACTGAGAATTAATTCAGGAAAAAAGAATCGAGGTAATCATGTTCAAAAAAGAGCTACTGCTGGCAAGTACCGCAATCCTAGCCGTCGCCGCACCTGTTGTGATCGTCCGCGCGCAATCGCAGACCACACCCGCCTCCGGGCCCACCTTCGAGGTCGCATCCATCAAGCCAAGCGATCCTTCGAGCCGCATGATAATGCTGAGAAACGCTCCCGGCGGCAGATTTACCGCGAACGGCATTACTGCGAAACTCCTCATCACGCAGGCATATAACGTCCGCGATTTCCAAATATCGGGCGGCCCGAGTTGGATGGACTCCGCCAGATACGACATCACCGCTACGGTCGCGGGTTCTTCGGATTCTTCGGGTGACCTGCGTACCATGAGCGAGGATCAGCGCAACGCTTTTATGGAGCAGCAGCGGCTGAGGCTGCAAGCTCTGCTGGCAGACCGCTTCCAATTGCAATTCCACCGCAGCACCAAGGAACTCCCCGTGTATGCGCTGGTCATCGCCAAGAATGGACCGAAGCTCCAGGAGGTAAAGGACACCGACGGCAGCCCAACGCCCGGCGGCCCCAAAGGACGAGGCATGAGGATGGGCAGAGGTGAGCTAACCAGCCAAGGCACCCCCATGCAGTTCTTCGTCCAAGCGCTATCGCAGCAACTGGGCCGCACAGTGATCGATAAAACCGGACTGAAGGGCATTTACAATTTCAAGCTGACCTGGACGCCCGATCCGGGCCAAGGTGGCGGGATGTTCAGAGGTCCCGATGGTGGACCCCCGCCGGATGCCGCGCCACCGCCCGACACGCAAGGGCCTTCGATTTTCACAGCCCTGCAAGAGCAGCTTGGCCTGAAACTGGAAGCGCAAAAAGGCCCCGTCGAGATCCTGATGATCGACCGTATCGAAAAGCCCACCGAGAACTAAGTGACCAGAATGCGCCTTTCTGCCTGCATGCGCTACGTTGCGATAGCCTGTCTGGCTGCGTTCGGGCTGGCAGCTTCGGAGCACCACGGGCAGGTCGATTTCGGCGGCTTGCCGGTTCCCGGCGCGACAGTAACGGCGACGCAGGGCGACAAGAAATTCGTCGCGATCACCGATCAGCAAGGTTTTTATTCGTTTCCTGATTTACCGGACGGAACCTGGACGATCGAAGTCGAAATGCTTGGCTTCTCGACCATCAAACAGGATGTGGCGATCGCTGCCGAATGCGCCCCCGGGCAAATGGGAATTGAAGCTGCTGCCCTTAAATGAAATTCGGGCGGCGATCGTGCCTCCGCCGCGTTGCCCCGCTCCGCTGCCCCACCGGAACCAGCCCCGCAGCCTGCAGGCTAAAAAGCCTCCCGCGCCGCAGCCCGCCCAAGACGATCTCACCCAGCGCGCGGCCGACGGCTTCCTCATCAATGGCAGCATGAACAATGGCGCCGCTTCGCCGTTCGCGCAAGCTCCGGTTTTCGGCAACAATCGCAATGGTCCGAAAGGACTGTACAACGGCGGCATTGGCCTCACCCTGGATAATTCCGTTCTGGATGCGCAATCGTTTTCCTTGACCGGCCAGAATACGCCCAAGCCGTCCTATAACCGTCTTCAAGGCTTGCTGGCGTTGGGCGGTCCGCTTAAGATTCCGCACTTACTCAAGAACGGCCCAAATGTTTTCGTCGGCTATCAATGGACGCGCAACCGCAACGCCACCACGCAACCTGGTCTGATGCCCGACGCAGCCGAGCGCAACGGAAATTTCTCGCAAACGCTCATCGATCCCACTACTGGCTTGCCGTTCCCCGGCAACATGATTCCACAAAACCGAATCAGCCCCCAAGCGCGGGCTCTGTTGAGTTTCTACCCGCTTCCGAATTTTGCCGGCGATGCGCGCTACAACTTTCAAATTCCGATTGTCGGCGCTACTCATCAGGACGCCTTGCAATCGCGCTTCAACAAATCGCTCACTCGCAAAGATCAGCTCTACGGCGGCTTCGCGTTTCAGAGCACTCGTACAGACAGCCCCAACCTGTTTGGCTTCCTCGATACCACCGATGTCTTGGGCATCAACACCAATCTCAATTGGTCGCACCGCTTCGGCCAGCGGCTGTTCCTGAATCTCGGCTATCAGTTCAGCCGGTACGCCGTGCGCAACACGCCCTATTTCGAAAACCGCGAAAATGTTTCGGGCGAGGCTGGAATCGCCGGCAATAATCAAAGCCCGCTGAACTGGGGTCCGCCGGCTCTCGTCTTTTCGAGCGGTATTGCCGGCCTCTCCGACGCGCAAAGCTCCTTCAATCGCAATCAGACCAGCGCGCTCTCCTACTCCATGCTATGGAGTCGCGGCCGCCACAATTTCACCTACGGAGCCGATTTCCGCAGGCAGCAATTCAACCTGCTTTCGCAGCAAGACGCGCGCGGCACTTTCACGTTTACCGGCGCGGCCGCTGGCTCCGATTTTGCCGATTTTCTTCTGGGAATCCCCGACGCGAGCTCCATCGCCTTCGGCAACGCCGACAAATATTTTCGCGCTTCGTCCTACGACGCCTACATCACGGACGACTGGAGAATCAGTCCCGAGCTCACCCTCAACGCGGGAATGCGCTGGGAATATGGCTCGCCGATTACGGAACTGTATGGACGTCTAGTGAACCTGGACATCGCTCCAGGCTTTGGGGCCGTCGCGCCGGTTGTCGCGACGAATCCAACCGGCACGATCACCGGCCAACGCTATCCCGACTCGCTGATCCATCCCGACAAGCACGCCTTTGAGCCGCGCGTTGGGTTTGCGTGGCGCCCTCTATCCGGATCGTCCATGGTGATTCGCGCCGGGTACGGAGTCTACTACAACACTTCGGTTTATGAACCCATCGCCGTCCAGATGGCGCAGCAATCGCCGCTATCGAAGAGTTTGAGCGTGCAAAACAGCCCCACAGATCCGCTCACCCTGGCGAACGGATTCAATGCCTCGCCTTCCATCACGCCCAACACGTTCGCGATCGATCCGAACTTCCGCATCGGATATGCGCAGAACTGGCAGGCGAGTGTTCAACGCGATCTGCCCGGCTCGCTGCAAATGACCGCGACGTATCTCGGAATCAAGGGAACTCGCGGCGCCCAAGAATTCCTGCCCAACACTTATCCAATCGGCGCGGTAAATCCATGTCCGGCCTGTCCCGCGGGATACGTCTACCTGACCTCGAATGGCAACTCAACGCGCGAGGCAGGCAATATCCAGTTGCGCCGAAGGCTGCACAGCGGTTTCACGGCGACGCTTCAATACACTTTCTCGAAATCGATCGATGACGTTTCGGGGCTGGGTGGCCAAGGAGCTTTCTCGCCCACCCAGGGCAGCACGACACCCCAGAGCCCAGGGCAGAACACGCCGCAAAGTCCGTCAAGCTCCGGCGCAGCGACGCCCCCCGCACCAACCCAGGGAAGCACCACCATCGCGCAAAACTGGCTAAATCTGAGCGCCGAACGCGCGCTTTCAAATTTCGATCAGCGGCACTTGGTTACCCTGCAGATGCAGTACACGACCGGGATGGGAGCCGCTGGAGGAACGCTGCTGAGCGGCTGGAAGGGCGCACTCTTCAAGGAATGGACCTTCCTCACGCAGGTCACGGCCGGCACGGGTCTGCCTTTGACTCCCATTTACCTCGCGCCGGTACAAGGCACTGGAGTCACCGGAACCATCCGGCCGGAATACACTGGCGCTCCGCTTTATGCAGCTCCTTCGGGTTTCTATCTCAATCCGGCGGCGTACGTCGCGCCTCTGCCGGGCGAATGGGGAAATGCCGGAAGAAACTCGATTACTGGTCCAGCGCAGTTCGCATTCAACGCTTCGATGGGACGCACATTCCGATTGAATGATCGATTCAATCTCGATTTAAGAGTCGATTCCACGAACGCGCTGAACCATGTCACGTTTGTCAGTTGGAACACTACCGCTAATAGCGCGCAGTTCGGATTGCCAACGGCCGCCAACGCGATGCGCAGTATGCAAACCACCCTGCGATTGAGGTTTTGAAATATGCGATTCCTTCGCGTTCCTTTTCTGCACAGTTGCCGCCGCACAGCAGGTCGGCCAGAATGCGCAGCCTGGCGCTAACCAGACCGGCCACATTCACCACCGGCGCTCAATTAGTGGTCGAAACAGTGGTCGTCACCGACAAAAAGGGCAGTCCGGTGGAAGGCCTGACCGCGAAAGATTTCACCGTGACCGAGAACGGCGTTCCGCAAACCGTCCGTTTTTTCGAGCACCAGTCATTAGCCGGAACAGAAGCTGCCGCGCCCGAAAATAAATCCGAACCTGAGAATATCCACGTCTATGACCGCCTCACTCTAACTCAAATTACGCCCGAATCGCCTGGAAGCACGCGATACAAAGACCACCGCCTGCTTGGCTCTGTATTTCGACATGACCGCCATGCCGCCTTCGGACCAGTTGCGCGCGCTCGCTGCCGCGCAGAAGTTCATCAGAACCCAGATGACTCCCGCGGATCTGGTCGCCATCATGCGATATTCGGGCGGCGCGGTCAACGTTTTGCAAGATTTCACCCATGACCGCGATCGGCTGTTGAGCATCATTCAGACACTGATCGTCGGAGAAGGTCAGGGCTTCGACGAGAGCGCAAGCGACTCCAGCACTCCCGACGTGGGCGCCGCATTCGGTCAGGATGACAGCGAGTTCAACATCTTCAACACCGACCGCCAATTGTCCGCGCTCCAGACCGCCGCCAAAATGTTGGGTCAGCTCAGCGAGAAGAAGTCGCTCATTTATTTCGCCAGTGGCCTGCGGCTGAACGGCTTGGACAACCAGGCGCAACTGCACGCCACCATTAATTCTGCTATCCGCGCCGGCGTGTCGTTTTGGCCCATCGATGCGCGCGGCCTGGTAGCGCAAGCGCCGCTCGGCGATGCTACCAAAGGCTCGCCTGGAGGCATCGGCATGTATACCGGCGCATCAGCCCTCGCGGTGACAACGAATTTTCAGCGCTCGCAAGATACGCTCTGGGCGCTGGCTACGGATACAGGCGGAAAGGCTCTGCTCGATTACAACGACCTCACCAAAGGAATCGTCCAGGCCGAGCACTCTGTTTCGAGCTATTACATCCTCGGCTACTACACAGCCAATACCGCATTGGATGGCAAATTCCGCCGCATCAAAATCTCCCTTAATAGCGATCTCGCCGCCAACTTGGAATATCGCCAAGGTTACTACGCCGCTAAACAATTCGCCAAATTCACGCTCGCCGACAAAGAGCGTCAACTCGAAGATGCGCTGATGCTCCCCGATCCAGTCACAGAGCTCACCATCGCCATGGAGGTCGATTACTTCCAGTTGAATCGAGCCGAGTATTTTGTCCCGATCATCGTGAAGATTCCTGGGCGTGAGCTTGCCCTTGCCAAGCGCGGCGGCGCGGAACGCACTCTCATCGATTTCATCGGCGAGATCAAGGACGACTACGGCACAACCATCACCAACGTGCGCGACAAGGTGGACATCAAGCTGAGCGATGCAACGGCAAGTGAATTCGCCAAGCGCCCCATCGAATACGATGCCGGCTTTACGCTCCTTCCCGGAAAGTACACCATGAAGTTTCTTGCGCGAGATGCCGAAACGGGAAGAATCGGAACTTATCAGACCACGTTTCTCATCCCCAATCTGAACAAAGAAGAGAAACGGATCCCGATCAGTTCCGTGGTATTGAGCAGCCAGCGCATTGACCTCAAAGATGCGCTGTACAACGCGGCCAAGGACAAGGGCAAAAGCGAGGCGGTGAACCCGCTGGTCCAGGACGGGCAAAAGTTGATTCCGAGCGTGACGCGCGTATTCAGCAAGAGCCGTGACATGTACGTCTATCTCCAAGCCTACGAGCAGACCGCGCCGTCCATTCAGCCCTTAATCGCTTTCGTGAGTCTCTATCGCGGGCAATCAAAAGCGTTCGAATCGCAGCCGATCGAGGTAAAGGACGGCTTAAACAACCGCCTGAAAACGCTACCTCTCAAATTCGATATTGCGCTGAATAAACTTCCGCCCGGCGAGTATAGCTGCCAAATAACCGTCCTCGATCCCACCGGTCAGAAGGCGGCATTTTGGCAGACCCGCGTCATGCTCGTGCCCTAGGCATATTTCCACCGCAAGAAAACCGATTCGGTGTATACTAATCGAACAAGTTAGAGCCACGTATTGCCCTAATGACGATTGAATTTGGCACTCGCCAGGAGGATTATGGCTCGAAAGATTTTACTCTTAGCTTTGCTCGCGCTTTTAGTGGGCGCTCTATTCGCCCAAACCACAGGCCGGATTTCAGGACAGATTCTCGATCAGTCACAAGCTTCGATACCTGCAGGCGACCGTAACCGCTGAGAATACGGCGACTGGCGAGCGGCGCAAGGTCCAAACCGATCAGCAGGGCCGCTACGTTTTCGCAGATCTGCCGGTAGGGACATACAAAGTGTCAGTCGAGGCGAAAGGCTTTCAATCGCAGGTACGGTCCGAATCTGGCCACTGAACGTCGCCAGCACGCTAATCATTGATTTCACGCTGCCGCCCGGTCAGGTGAGCGAGTCTGTCGAGGTGAAAGCGCAGGCCGAGGTGGTGGATCCCAATTCCGCGAACGGCCAGTTGATGGGCAATAAGAGTGTCGTGGACCTGCCGATCAATGGGCGCGATTACGCACGGTTCACACTGCTCACGCCGGGCGCCGTGGCGGTGTACAACTACATCGCCGACACGACGTTCGATGGCATGCAGTCGGTTCACAATCAGTTTTCGATTGACGGCGTCGATGCGTCGCGCGTTGATCGAGCCGTACATGGCCAACGGCTTCGAGCGCGGCGCGCGGCTGCTGACCGGGAGCCTGGATACGGTTGAAGAATTCCGGGTGCAGACGAGCAACTACGACGCCGAGTACGGCCGCGCCGCAGGCTCCGATGTGCGCATCGTCACCAAGAGCGGCGGGAATCAGCTCCACGGCACGGCGTACGATTTTCTGCGCAACGACTTCTTCGACGCGCGCAATTTCTTCAACACCAAGCCGAACCACATGCCCGAATTCCGCTACAACGATTTCGGCGGGAACTTGAGCGGACCGATCATTAAGGACAAGACCTTCTACTTCGCAAATTACGAAGGATCGCGCCAGCTTATCGGAATCACGGGCTCGGGCACGGTTCCGAGCTGTTAATGCGGAGTGAGGTCTTGAGCACGTCACCGCAACTCGGCCCGCTGCTGAACATGTTTCCGATCGGACAGACCCCGTCGTCAAACCCGCTGGTTTCCAACTACACCACGACTGGCGTTTCGAATGTCCGCGAGGACACTGGCAGCATTAAAGTGGACCATAACTTCACTGCCAACGATCACGTGTTTCTACGCTTCAACTTGAACGACTCGTTCGTTCACGGGCCGCTGTTCGGCGTGATCAGTACGAAGCTTGGTCTTGGCGATTATCAGGACGTGCCCATCACGACCACAAACGCGGCGTTCCACTACGAGAAGATTTTCAGCCCGCACTTGGTGAACGAGTTCCTGGCGGGCGTGCAGCGTTGGGGAAGCCAGCTTGAAGAGGAAGAGCCTCTGCCGACGGTGAACATCACCGGCTTGGTCGTGAATCCCGGCAACGGAGGTTTTTCGCGAACGAATAGCACCAGTTATCAATACGGCGATACGATGAGTTGGGTTCGCGGCGGGCATACGATTAAGTTCGGCGCTACGGCGTGGAAGAGCGAGGTTAACTCGCTCAGCCATCCGTCGTATACGCTTGACCTACACGTCGCTTCAAAACTTCATCAACGACAGCCTTTATCAAGCCGTCTTCAGCGGCGGCAACCCGGGGAGCGGAATTCGGGAGCTTTGGGTCGGCTCCTTTATTCAGGACACCTGGCTGGTGCGACCCGGCCTGACGCTCGATTACGGATTGCGGTACGACATCGGCGTGCCGAATTACGATGTGCACGGCAAGGCGCAGCCATTTGATCTCGCGACCAATACGCTGGGCCCTCCGGGTCAGCAGTGGTTCCCGATGAACAAGGGGAATTTCGCTCCTCGTTTGGCGGTTGCCTGGCAGGCGACTCCGAGTACGGTGGTGCGCACCGGCTACGGGATCTTCTATCAGCAATACCCGCCGGGACTGGGCAGCGGCGTCGTCACGAACACGGTTCCGGGGAATTTTTCGCTATTGCAGCAGAATATTCCCACTCTGACTTACCCGGTGACGCCGTTTGTTTCCAGGGTACTGCCCCGCCGCCCGCTTACTCGGGATTCAATCAACATCATCCGGACTGGTACGCCGAGCAGTGGAACGTGACCGTCAAGCAGGCATTGCCGGCACACCTGGCGCTCACGGTAGCCTACGTCGGCAATCACGCCCTCAATTTGCGCATCCAGACACTTGAGAATTTATTCGATCCGGCATTGGGCCGCCGTCCCTATCCGCAGTATGGAAATATCACGGTCGAAAACGACGAGGCGCAGAGTATTTATGACGGACTGCAGGTCAGCTTGAACCGCCGCTTCTCGAGCGGGGTCATCCTGAGCTTCAATTACACGTACAGCAAGGAGATCGACGACGTTCAGGATTACGGTTTGTACTCCACTTTGCCGCAGAACCAGAACTGCATATCTTGCGACCGTGGGCCGGGCACCAATGACATCCGCCACAACGCGAATTTCAGCATCCTGTATAACCTGCCGATGGGCAAAGGCCAAGCGATATTTGGAAATGCGACCGGTTTCGCCGGCACGATGGCGAGCGGGTGGCAGATTAACGCGCTGGGGCTGATCCGCAGCGGTATCGCCGACCTGCCGCTCATCGGAGTCAATACCTTTGGCAACGCCGATACGACCAACCAGCGGCCGAATGCCGTGTACGGGGTGAGCACGATACCGCCGAATCAGAGCCTCACGGAGTTCTGGAATCCTGCTGCTTTCTCCATTCCGGCAGCTGGAACGTTCGGCAACGCCGGACGCGGCACCCTGTACGGACCAGCGGCTTGGGACGCTGACGTCTCCTTGATGAAGGATTCGGCAATCAGCGAGCGAACGCGGCTGGAGTTTCGCGCGGAAATTTTCAACCTGTTCAACCACCCGACCTTCGCTCTGCCATATAACGTGGTCGGCACGCCAAGCTTCGGCCAGATCCTGACGACCTTCGGGAGCACGTTAGGTTTCGGAGTATCGCGCCAGATTCAGTTAGCGCTGAAGCTGAAGTTCTAAGGAAAACGGTGCGAGGCGGGTGTATCTTAGATCCGATGAGATCATCGATACGCCTCATATCCATAGCGCTGGCTTGCGCAACGTGTTGGACTGCGCTCGCGCTCCCACAGGACGAACCCGAAAAGCCAAAGCCGCCCTCGAAGCTCACTCTAAAACCCGAGCGCGCCATCGAGTTCGACACCGACGAAGGCACCTGGATCTCACTCGACGTCTCGCCCGACGGCAAGACTCTCGTCTTCGAATTGCTCGGCGACATCTACACGCTTCCCATGACTGGCGGTCAAGCCAAGCCTCTACTCACCGGCATGGCTATGGAAACGCAGCCGCGCTTCTCGCCCGACGGAAAGCAGATCGCGTTTCTCAGTGATCGCGATGGCTCGGAAAATGTCTGGGTTGTCGACGCTGATGGCTCGAATCCTCGCAAGTTGAGCGACGAGAAACGCACCGAATTCGTATCGCCTGCCTGGACGCCCGACGGCCAGTACGTAGTCGCTTCAAAGGCGAGTAGCTCGCTCGGTGCGAACGAGCTCTGGATGTATCACAGGCTCGGCGGCGGCGCCGGCATTCAGGTGACCAAGAGCAAAGTCAGGCCCGATGCTCCTCGCACCGACTGGAATAACGATCTCGGCGCGACGTTTTCGCCTGATCGCAAATATGTTTATTTCGCCAGACGCAAGCAGAGTTTCACTTACAACGCCACATTCCCACTCTGGCAGTTGGTCCGCCGCAACCTGATCACCGGCGACGAAGACAACATCACCAATCTTGCAGGCAGCGCCTTTCGCCCACTCGTTTCTCCCGATGGCAAATGGTTGGTCTACGGAACACGCTTTGAACAACAGACCGCGCTTCGCATTCGCGATCTCACTTCCGGAGATGAGCGTTGGCTCGCGCCCAACATCCAGCGCGACGATCAGGAGTCTCGCGCCACTCGCGACCTGCTCCCCGGCTATGCATTCACGCCCGACTGTCAATCCATCGTCCTCAGTTATGGCGGCCACATCTGGCGTCTCCCGCTGAACGGCGCTCCGCAGCAGATACCGTTTCAAGCCCACGTGAAGCAGGATCTCGGTCCGCTGCTCAATTTCCCTATTCGTATCGACGACAATCAGCCCGTCCGCTCGCGCTTGATCATGGAGCCGACCACGTCGCCCGATGGCAAAACCGTTGCCTTCTCTGCGTTCGGCCATTTGTATGCCGCATCCTCAGACGGCTCAGGCGTGCATCGCCTCACGAACGGAGACGAGCGTGAGTATCAGCCCTCCTGGTCGCCCGATGGCAAGCAGATTGTCTACGTCACCTGGGGCTCGAACGGCGGCGACATCAAGGCGCTCGATGCAGCCGGCGGTTCACCAGTCACCCTCACCCAAGTTCCAGCTTTTTATCGTGACCCCGTCTTTGCGCCCGATTCCCAGCACATCTACGCCTTGCATGCCCCCAAACAAGAGCGATTCGAAATGGAATCCGAGTTCGGCCGTCCCGAAGGCGGTCTCGACCTCATCGAGCTTCCGGCCACGGGCGGCGCAACCCGCGTCGTCCTTCCCTCGCGTGGAACCGGGCGCCCGCATTTTGGTCCTGAGAAGGATCGCATTTATCTCTACGGACCCACCGGCCTTATTTCCGTGCGGCCCGACGGCACCGATCAGCGCGTCCTCATGAAAGTGGTTGGCCCGAACCTCACCGGCGCGCTCGAGCCGCCGGCCGCTACCGACGTTCGCGTCAGCCCAACTGGCGATATGGCCCTCGCACTGATCAGCCGCGAGTTGTGGCTGATTCCCATTCCCCGCGTCGGCGGCACTCCCACAATCGATGTCTCAAAGCCCGGCGTGGCTATGCAGCGCCTGACCTTGATTGGAGCCGACTCATTCGAATGGCGCCCCGATGGAAAGCAGGTTCAGTGGGCTGTCGGAGCCTCAACCTTCCGGCTTCCCATCGATCGCGTGACGCTTCACACCGGCGACGCGGCGGCCAGCGCCAAGGACATCACGCCGCAAGCCACCGATTTCATCGTCGAAGTTCCACGCGCTAAGCCGGCGGGCGTCATTGCGCTTCGCGGCGCAACCGTAATCACCATGCGCGGCGACGAAGTCATTCCTAACGCCGATATCGTCATCACCGATAACCGCATTACTGCCATCGGCAAATCGGGAGCCGTCGCCATTCCCCCGAACACGAAAGTCGTAAACGTTGCAGGCATGACCATCATGCCCGGCATCATCGACATTCACGCCCATTGGATGGAAATCCGCCGCAAAGTGCTCGACATGAACGCCTGGCCAATGCTTGTAAATCTTGCTTACGGCGTCACGGCGGGACGCGATCCGCAGACCTCCACAAACGACATGTTTGCCTACGAGGATCTGATCGATGCCGGAGATATTCCTGGCCCGCGCGCCTACAACACCGGCCCCGGAATTTTTTCGGACACAAACTTTAAGTCCGCCGAAGACGCGCAACATTTTGTTGAATGGTACGCCAAGTACTATCGCGCCCATACCGTCAAGTCCTACACAGTAGGAAATCGCCAGCAGCGCCAGTGGGTCATTGAAGCATGTAAGAAGTTCCAAGTCATGCCGACTACGGAAGGTGCGCTCGATCTCAAGCTCGATATGACCCACGTAATCGACGGCTTCAGCGGCAATGAGCACGCTCTCCCCATCGTTCCGCTCTACAAAGACGTCGTACAGCTATTCGCGCAATCAAAAGTCACCTACACTCCCACGCTCCTGGTTGCTTATGGCGGTCCCTGGGCCGAGAATAATTTTTTCGAAGAACGCGATTGGTACAACGACCCGAAACTCCGCCGCCTGTTCCCGCAGAATGAGCTGTGGCTCCGCACGTCTCGCCGTCCCTGGTTCCAGGAGCGCGAGCAGATTTATCCTCGCTTAGCAGCGCAGGCCAACAAAATCAACCTCGCCGGCGGCCGCGTCGGTCTCGGAGGTCACGGACAATTTCAAGGCCTGCAATGTCACTGGGAAATGTGGGCGCTCGCATCGGGAGGCATCAAGCCGCACGATGTCCTGCGCATCGCCACTCTGAACGGAGCGCAAGCCATCGGGCTCGCTCAGGACCTGGGCAGCCTCGAGCCAGGCAAGTTGGCCGATCTCATCGTCCTCAGAAGAAATCCGCTGACCGACATTCGCAATACGGACACCATTCGTTACGTGATGAAGAACGGTGAGCTCTTCGATGGCGACACTCTCGACAGAATCTTGCCCACCCCGCGCAAACTCCCCGCTCTATGGTGGTGGAATGATCGGCCCGATTCGAAGAACCCCGATTCGAAGAACTAAGATGCAAGCATGCGCTTTGTAACTTTTGAACTCGGGGGCCAAGCCCGTCCCGGCGTGCTCTCGGGCGACGACTCGGTCCTTGACCTCTCCTCTCTCGGCTTCAACTCTCTGCTCGAATTCATCGAGTCGGGCTCGGAAGGATGCAAACAAGTGGAGAGTTGCGCCAAGCATTCCTTGCAGAGCGTCAAATTGCTCGCTCCCATCCCACGGCCTCGCAAGCTGATCTGTGTGGGTTTGAATTACCGCGATCATGCGGAAGAAACGGGCACACAAATTCCGAAAGTTCCCACCATCTTCAACAAATTCGCGACAGCCGTCATCGGACCCGGAGCGAACATAGTTCTTCCAAAGATATCGAAGGCGCCTGATTATGAAGCCGAATTCGCGTTTGTCATCGGCCGCGGTGGCCGTAACATTCCCTCCGAAGATTGGGCCAATCACATCTTCGGCTACACCATCGTGAACGACGTCACCGCTCGTGATTATCAGCGCGCCACTTCACAATGGCTGATGGGAAAGACGTTCGATACCTTCGCACCCATGGGTCCCTGGATCGTCACCCCGGACGAGATTCCCGATCCGCACGATCTCGACATTCAAATGGAAATCAATGGCGAGGTGAGGCAGGATTCCAATACCCGCGAGTTGATCTTCAAGATCCCTGACCTTATCGCTTTCCTCTCCAGCGTTTTCACTCTCGAACCAGGAGACATTGTCTCCACCGGTACGCCCGCCGGAGTCGGCTTCGCGCGCAAGCCTCCGGTCTATCTGCACTCGGGCGACGAAGTCGTCGTGAAAATTCCGGCCATCGGCGAATTACGCAACCCCGTCATCGCGGAAACGTAAGCTTATATATGTTCTCGTTCACTCTCGGCCAGCTTGCCGAGCTGCTTGGTTGCAAGCTCGTCGGCGACTCCTCCGTTGACATCGTGGGCGTCTCCACCATAGAAAAAGCCGCTCCCAACGAAGTCACGTTTCTCGCCAATTTGAAATACGCGCCAAAAATAAAATCGACGCGCGCCGCTGCGATCATTGCCGCCGAGCCGCTCAAGGATATATCTGCCGCAACGCTGATTTCTTCGAATCCGTATCACGATTTCGCCCGCGCTCTCGCTCTCTACTATCAGCCTCCGAAACCGCCGCCGGGTATCCATCCTACCGCCTGCATTGCTCGTACGGCGGTCGTCGGATCGAATCCCTCCATCGGCGCATATGCCGTAATCGGTGAGAACACAACTCTCGGCGCGAACGCGGTGCTTCATCCCCACGCAGTCATCTACGAAGGCTGCACAATCGGTGACGGCTTCACCGCCCATTCGCACGTCTCTGTCCGCGAATACACCCGCATTGGCAATCGTGTCACTCTGCACAACGGTGTCGTAGTCGGCGGCGACGGCTTCGGCTTCGCCAAGGGCAACGACGGTAGGCATCACAAGATTGTCCAATCGGGCGTGACGATTATCGAAGACGATGTGGAGATTCAGACGCTCACCTCTGTCGATCGCGCCACGCTGGGCGAAACGCGTGTGAAGCGCGGCGCAAAAATCGATAGCCTCTGCCAGATCGGTCACGCCTGCGTGGTGGGAGAAGACAACATCATTTGCGGCCAGACTGGCCTTGCGGGCAGCACCGTGCTGGAAGAGAACGTCATCATGGCTGGCCAGACCGGGTCGTCCGGTCACCTCACGGTGCACAAGAACGCAATCGTCTGGGCGCAATCCGGCATCGGCCACGATGTGCCCGAAGGCGCAATCGTCAGCGGTTCGCCCGCATTCGACTCTCGCGATTGGCTTCGCGCATCGGCTGCTTATTCCCGGCTTCCCGACCTGCTACGAACCGTTCGCGCCCTCGAACGCCGCGTCGCCGAACTTGAGAAAACCCCAAAGCCATGAATGTTTCCCCGAGACCTGTCAAGTAATTGCCAATCGAAGACTCATCGCAACGGTGCACGGCGAAATTTTGGCGCTGGATTAATTTTTCGATTGAGAGAGAAAAATTCCCCTAGGAATTCACTTACGTACTTCAGTCAACTCCGAGGTGCAGCCCAGCAGGATTAAGGCAGTCTGCAAGCTGTTCCAAAGCGTGTCGGGGTAAGCCGTATTTGATCGTTTCCAAAGGAGTGGAATTCTAATCCTATGGTCGGGATCCAGCCGAAACGAAGCCCTTCGCCGGCAGAGAGTGTTGACAAGACGGCTCCTCCGATTGTGGACGAGAGTTCGAAAGCAAGTGGTTGCCCGGACCAGTGGGGCGTTCTCGTTGCTCAGATAAAGGCCGGTGAAGATGCCGGGATGGAACACTTGTATCGGCTGTTTAGCCGGGGTATTCGCTATTATCTGTCCCACCAAGTCGGACCCCAAGAGATAGAAGACAAAGTTCACGACATATTCCTAATTGTGGTGAGAGAGATCCAGCAAGGCCATCTGCGGGAACCGGAAAAGCTCATGGGCTTCATCCGCACCGTGCTGCATAGGCAGGTGGCTGCCTATATCGAGAAGGCGGTACACACGCGCCGCGATCAGACAGATCTCGAAACCGTAACGGTTGCCGACCGGAATCAGAACCCGGAGCAGCAAGCCATGGCGAAGGAAAAAGCCAGGCTGATGAAGACCGCGCTTGAATCCCTCTCGTCAAGGGATCGAGAGATCCTGGTGCGTTACTACTTGAACGAGCAGTCGCGGGAAGAGATTTGCCGGGAGATGTCGCTTACGGAGACCCAATTCCGGCTCGCCAAATCCCGCGCTAAAGCAAAGTTTGGCGACACCGGTCGCAAGAAACTCGCACCTGCCGTGATTGTACAGGCGCTCCCGAGAACACCTGCGAGATTCAGGACTACCTTTCGAACATGCGCACAATGAACTGTCGTGCCGTAGTGTGTATCCAGAACCTAGATTTCTATCATCCGACGGAAGAATCACTCGAACGCTTTCTGCTAAAGCACTCTCAGGAAGAAGAGCTTGCAGTCGTGGAAACACACATTCTCGCCTGCGAATCGTGTGTGGCTCGGCTGGAGAGTCTGGAAATGAACGTTGCTGTGATGAAGCTTGCTCTCGGGGAGTCGCAGCCCGCGCGAAGTGGCAGGCACCTATTCAAGGCGCAAGCGGTCTGGAGGACTGCTTGAGGTATCCCGCTTATCGTTGGCTGCGGCTGCCGGTGTGCTGGCGCTTGGCTTCGCCGTAGTGCCGCACCTCATCACGGTGCAAAGTGCTTCAGTTGCGGAAGTGAGCCTTTCCGCATACCGCCTAGCATGGCAATTATAGGCAGCTATAAGGAACGTTCCCGTGGTGTCCGTCGCATGATTTTCTTAACGGTTGGGACGAAAGTAGCCCTACACATCATAGGCGCAAGCTTCTGACGCCCTCGGGCATACCCTCAATCGTTTTATCGAGTGACGTCCACTTTACCTCGCCCGTGACGGAAGAGAACGTCATCATGGCTGGCCAGACTGGGTCGTCCGGTCACCTCACGGTTCACAAGAACGCAATCGCCTGGGCGCAATCCGGCATCGGCCACGATGTGCCCGAAGGCGCAATCGTCAGCGGTTCGCCTGCATTCGACTCTCGCGATTGGCTTCGCGCATCGGCTGCTTATTCCCGGCTTCCCGACCTGCTACGAACCGTCCGCGCCCTCGAACGCCGCGTAGCCGAGCTTGAGAAAACCCCAAAGCCATAAATGCCGATGCCCTCCTCGGTAGTGCCCCTCGGTAGGGACAGTCCATCTGTTCACCCGTTTTCCGCAGCCCATTCCCCATTTGCCATCCTTCGGGGAACGCGGGACAGATAGCAGCACCAGCCTTGAATCAGGAACCTTTCTGCATCGAGCGCAGCGGCCGAAGGCGAGCACCGCGAAACGAAAAATAACGAGCTTGATCCGTTCGAAACCGACCCTCGAACTCGTGTCGACCGCATTTTCGCCCACGAAAAAGCCGCCTGATCGTACATTAGGTTACCCTTAAAAAATGTCAGGGCTGTGGCAACAGGCTCGCTACGCCTGCCGCGTGCTCCTCAAAAGCCCCGGCGTCACCAGTGTCGCTATTATTTCGCTCGCTCTTGGCATTGGCGCAAATACCGCCATCTTCAGCCTTATCAACGCGCTGATTCTGCGCCCGCTCCCCGTGCCGCATCCCGAAAACATCGTCGCTCTTGCCACCCTCTCTGCCGACGATCAAAAGGGTAGCCAGGCATTCACGTTGCCCATGTTCCAAGCGCTCGCGACAGACCAACAGGTTTTTTCCGGCTTATTTGCCTGGTTCGGCGGCGCAATAGATAACTTCGAAGCGAACGGCGTCAGGTTTGCCGCTGCTCTCGACCAGGTGACAGGCGACTATTTTTCAACTCTCGGCATTCCGCAGCTCCTGGGGCGAACCATCACGCCGGCCGATGTTGCTCTTTACAGCGGTTTCTCCAGTCGCGTTGCCGTTCTCAGCTATCGCTGCTGGCAGCAGCGCTATAACGGCGATCCTGCCGTTATCGGCAAAACGCTTCGCATTGAAGACAAACCGTACACCATCGTCGGTGTCATGCCGAAGAGTTTCGTCGGACTCCTCATCGACTCCCCGTCGGAAGTCACCATTCCCATCGGATCCTTCGGCACCACAACCTTCCGCGACCCATCGCTCCATTGGCTCGATATCTTCGGCCGTTTGAAGCCGGGAATCACGCTCGACCAGGCCCATGCGCAACTCACCACGCTCTGGCCCCGCGTTCAGCAAGCCACAGTGCCGCCTGCCTACCAGGGCGCAGCGCGTGCCAGGTTCTTTTCGCGGCGCATCGAAATCAAGTCCGCTGCCACCGGAATGGCGTTTATGCGCAAGCGCTTCTCGCGCCCCCTCTCGGTTCTTATGGCGCTGGTGGCTTTGGTTCTGCTCGCTGCCTGCGTGAATCTGGCCAGCCTGATGCTCGCGCGCGCCGCCGGCAGACAGCGCGAAATGGGAGTCCGCCTGGCGCTGGGGGCCGGCCCGTGGCAGCTCATACGCCAGCTGCTTGCCGAGAGCATGCTGCTCTCCCTGGTAGCCGCCGCCCTCGGCCTCACCCTCGCCGTCTGGACCAGCCACTTGCTCCTCAATACCATGTGGACCGGATACACTTTCGCCACGCTTGATCCTATTCTCGATCTGCGTGTGCTCGCGTTTACCGCCGCCGTGACCATGGCAACTGCGCTGATATTCGGTCTTGCGCCTGCATGGCGGATTACGCAAACCGATCCCGCGACTGCTCTGAAGCGCACCTCGCGCAACGTGCAAACCGGCGCTGGAATCTTTGGAAAATTGCTGGTCAGCGGACAAGTCGCGCTTTCTCTCGTGCTCGTGATCGGAGCCGCGCTATTCGTTCGAACTCTGCAGAACCTGCGTTCCGCGGATCTCGGGTTCCGCTCCCATGGCGTGCTCCTCATGAATGTGTTCCCGCAAGCCGGCCACGAGAAGATCCCCGATCGCGCCGCCTACTATCACGAGCTTGCCGAGAGACTCTCCCGCCTTCCCGGCGTGAACGCCGTCAGCTATTCGAACGCCGGTCCAGCCACCAACTACAACCTCAAACAACCCGTGTCCATCTCTTCTTCGCCCGACACCCCGCTCCAGGCCGTGCAAGATGCGGTGGGTCCCGGGTTTTTCCATCTCATCGGCATGCGCGTCCTCGCTGGCCGTGAATTCGATTGGCGTGACACTGAGAAAAGCCCGCGTGTCGCCATCATTAGCGATAGCCTCGCCAAACATCTTTTCCACGGCGTGAATCCTCTTGGGCAAAAACTCGACGCAGGTGCAAGTCCCGGTCGCAAAGGTCTCGAAATCGTGGGCGTAGTGAATAGCGCGAGTCTCTGGACACCGCACGACAGAACTCCCATGGCCCTCTTTCTCCCCCTCTTACAGGAGCCCCTTTTTCAAACCCCTATGGTCGACATCCTCACTTCAGGCGATCCCGCCGCCCTCAAAGAGCTTGCCGCGCGCACGCTCCAATCTTTGGGCCATCAGTACTCGTTGCGAACACAGACTCTCGACGAACGCGCCGAAACCTTTCTCGCCGAAGAACGCGTCACCGCAATGCTATCCACCTTCTTCGGCGCATTGGCTCTGCTCCTCGCTTCCATAGGTCTCTATGGACTGATGTTTCATGCAGTGGCACAGAGGACCTCTGAGATCGGTATCCGCATGGCGCTCGGTGCGCAGCGCAGCAATGTGGTGACCCTCATCCTGCGGGAGATGATGTGGCTTACTCTGGTGGGCGTGGGAATTGGACTTGCCCTCGCATTAATGGCCGCCCGCCTCGTTTCCGGGATGCTGTTCGGATTGTCCCCGAGCGATCCAGCCACCATCGCTCTCGCCATCGCCATTTTGCTGGTAGTAGCAATTGTGGCCGCCTACTTTCCAGCTAGGCACGCTGTGCGCATCGACCCGGCAAGCGCGCTTCGCATGGAGTGAAAGCAGGCTCGCGACATAGATGTGGAACCCGGGCAACCTTCTGAACCCTGAGCGTCAGCGATTGTGAAAAAATCCGGGACTGACTTAAGCGCCATGAGCGAAATAACTGAAACGAAATCACATGATGAGGCGCGGCTGTCTGTCCCGTTGATTTTTTCACAATCCCGTCAGGGAGGGGACGATGCCGGAAAAGTCTACCCGAGCTAAACTCTTGATGGGGAATGGGCGCAAGCCTCTGTTGTTGAATACCTAAACGGAATGCCATCGTTAACACCTTCGTTGACACCTTCGACGCCGTCGACAAAGACCAAGGTCATTGTTGCGACCACAGTCATGTTGTCGTTCATCTCTTTTTGGCGCGCCGCGGCAATCGTATTAAGTGACTTGGCCTCATCCGCTTACTACGTTGGTGGGATCGCCGAAACCGCCATCGGAAAGTCCGCGCCCTGGTTCATCTTCGCGATCATGCTGTTCGGCTTCGCCATTCGCGCCATCTATGTCGAGAGCTGCAGCATGTTCGTCCGGGGCGGCGTGTACAAGGTCGTTCACGAAGCCATGGGTGCGACCCTGGCGAAATTCTCCGTCTCCGCGCTGATGTTCGATTATGTGCTCACCGGCCCTATCAGCGCAGTCAGCGCCGGGCTTTACTTAGCCGGACTCATCAATGAGATCGCCGACTACACGCATTTTTCTGCTCACCACGTTTCGCCGCCTTTTTTCGCAGCGGGGTTCGCGCTCCTCATCACCGTTTACTTCTGGTGGCAAAACATTATCGGCATCCACGAATCCAGTGAGAAGGCGCTGCGCATCATGCAAATAACCAGCGTCATGGTGGTCCTTCTCATCGGTTGGTGCGTGCTCACCATGATCACTAACGGCTTCCAGCCCGTGCCGCTCCCCACCAAAGCCAGCCTGCATTACGGCGACGGTGCTCTCGGTTGGCTGGGCTCGGCCGCCTCTGGCATCACCTTCGTCGCTGTATTGGTTGGCCTCGGCCACTCCTTGTTGGCGATGAGCGGTTTCGAAACGCTCGCCCAGGTCTATCGCGAAATCGAGGCGCCCAAGCTCAAGAATCTGCGCAAGACCGGCATGGTTGTCATCCTCTACAGCCTCTTTTTCACTTCGTTGGTTTCCTTTTTCGCCGTGATGCTGATCCCGGATGCCCAGCGTGTCAAGTATCTCGACAACTTGATTGGCGGCCTCTCGATGTTTCTCGTCGGTCCCACGCCCTTGAAGCTGCTCTTTCACGCCTTTGTCGTCCTTGTCGGCACCTTAATTCTTTCCGGTGCGGTCAACACCGCAATCATTGGCTCTAACGGCGTGCTCAACCGCGTGGCCGAAGACGGCGTCTTACCCGATTGGTTCCGCCAGCCGCATCCGAAATACGGTACCACCCACCGCATTATCGACTTAATCGTAATCTTGCAGCTCATCACCATCGTGCTGAGCCGCGGCAATGTGGTCACGCTCGGCGAGGCTTATGCATTCGGCGTTATCTGGAGCTTCGCCATGAAAGCTCTATCGGTTCTCGTACTGCGCTACAAGCGCCCCGAAGCCCGGGAGTGGAAGGTGCCCCTGAATTTCCGGATTAAAGGTACGGAGATTCCGGTTGGCCTCATCCTCATCACCACCACCCTTTTCCTCCTGGCAATGATCAACGTGGTCACCAAGAAAACCGCAACCATCTCCGGCTCCATTTTCACCGTCGGCTTCTTCACCGTGTTCGCATTATCGGAGCGCCACAACCGCTCCAGGCGGCAGCGCGCCGAAGCAGAGCAGGAAAAGTTCCGGCTCGAAGAGCGTCCCGATGCTTCCATCGAGGACGTACACGTGCGGCCTGGCAACATCTTGGTCGAAGCCATATATCCCGACCGTCTGCAGCACCTCCAGCAAGTACTGAAAGACGTTAACCCCGACCATCAGGACGTAGTGGTCATGGCGGTCCATCGAATCGGAATCCTGGGTTCCGGCGAATACCGGCTCGAGCCTGAGCAGATCTGCAGCCATCGGGAAATCGAGTTGTTCAGCAAGGTCGTGACCCTTGCCGAGAAAGCAGGCAAACATGTGGAGCTGCTCACCGTGCCTGGAAGGGACGACTATGCTGCGCTTGTCCTGGCTGCCCAACATCTCTCTTCATCGCGTATCGTCACCAGTCCCTCGCCTAATCTCTCCACCGATGAACAGGCGCGCCTGATAGGCCGCGCTTGGGAGCAATTACCGCCGCCGCGGCCCGCCCTCACGCTTGAAATCGTATCTCCAAACGGTGACGAGCCGGAGTTGTTCTCGCTTGGTCCGCATCCGCCCCGCCTCTGGCCCAGCGATATCGATCTGGTGCATCGTCTATGGTCGGAGCTCTCCGACCGGCCCGCCATTGGAGGCCGGCTGCATCACCGCGACATCGTCAGCGTAGCCTTGCGCCGCCTCGATAAGGAGTTGCACTCCAAGCTGGCGGTCGACGTACTGCGGGATGTAAACCGTGAGTTGGCCCGGGCGCCGGAATCCAAACCCCACCACATCAACCCGGACGGGACAAGTGGAATCGATGACGAGGATGAGAACGAGCCCGGGTGAATCTCAGCGCGCGAGCCGCAATCTCTCAATCCGCACATCGATCCGCGGAGAATGATGGACGGTCGGCTCTCCTATCGGTCGTGGCACTCCCGAGTTTTCGATTAGATCCTGCTCCAGTTGCAGCACCCGGCCGCGATGTAAGGGCCACGGCGGATGTTCGATCTGCGCAAATGCCAGCCGCTTGCCCACAGTCGTATACAGCCGGTATCGCGCCGTCAAAAAGTTATCGAACTCGCCTGCGACCATGCGTTCTCCTGTTTCAATCGCAATGCGCGTCCGCCCTCTTCCAAACCGGCGCTTCCTGTCGCTCTCGTACTTCACCATTTCGTCCTCTGGCGTCACCCGCATATCCGCCCACCGGTACGGCAATCGGTAAAGACTGCGCGCCGCTATCACCGCCCCCAGCCGGTCCGCTTCCAGAGTGAAGAACCATACGCCGCGCTCGCCATCCGGGCCACGCACGTATGTGCGCACATTCGTCTCCGGGAAACGGGAGATCCACGGAATCGCTGGCACGAACGGCGGTCGAAGGTCAGTCAGCAGAAACGGAGTTAATCCGATCCACGCCGCCCCATCGAAGGTGTCCAACGTAACCTGAGCGGGCAACAATCGCCGGATCGCATCCGGCTCATAGCGCCAATGCAGAAAAGTCAGATGCCGCCAGCTTTGCAGCATCACGGGATATCGAACCGGTCGCGGCGGGAAAGGGCTAATTCCTGCCAACTTGCTTATCGCAACCCAATGCAAACAGGAAGCCCATAGAGTCGACCACTGGGTTCAAGGCCTGCATGGCTGGTTCCGAGGACCAGAATTCCGTGTCGCCTTCCACTTGCTCCAGCAGTTTGGTCCGTTCATCCGAAGGTGGTCCCGGCGCTGGATCGAATCGCAGACTGACATGCCCGCACGACGATGCGAAGCGCTCCAAACGGCCGCCATCCCAGGAAGTGATCGACCCGCCTTGCCCCCAATCAAAGCCATACAGCTTGAATTTGCGCCCGTTCCTCGCCTCCAACGTCTTGAGAGTGGTTCCAATCGAAATGCCTTCTTCCGTGTGCCAACGGCACTTGCTCGGCGGCTCAACTCCTTGACAAAAGATGATCCTTCGAATGTGCGGCTCGGGCGTATCGTCATTCCACAGGATCGTCAATGACGCTTCCGGCTGGTCTCCGAATACCATGGTTCCCTCTTCGGTCCCGGTGTCGCCTACCAGGACATCGTCGTCCACCACATTCTTGGCTCCGAAGCTTCGAACTAAATCGGCACGAGTCGTCTTCGCCGTAATCGGCCCGGCGCGTTTGCCGGGAACAATCAGCCAGTCGTTGTCGTTTCCAGCCGCTAGCGTGATCACCGCAAACAGCGCTAATAGCAGCACGCTACCGTGAAAGAATGCAGGTGATCTCTTCACGGGAAGTACTCAAGACCAAGCTGTTTACGGTTCTGGAACAAGTGGCGAAAGATCCCGGTGGATTCGAGATCAAACGTTCTATTATCCGCCATCCAGGGTCGGCGGTGATGATGGCGGTAGACGATAAAGATCGAGTTCTGCTGGTCAAGCAATTTCGTCTTCCCGCGGAGCAAGACCTTTGGGAGCTTCCGGCAGGCCGTCTCGATCCGGGCGAGTCTCCGCTCGCCGCGGCCAAGCGCGAGTTGCGCGAAGAGACCGGTTACAAAGCCAAGAAGTGGATAAAGCTTTCTTCCTTCTGGCCCAGTCCTGGTTACGTCTCGGAGAAAATGACTCTCTTTCTCGCGCTCGATCTGACCGAAGGAAAGCAGGAACCAATGGACGATGAGCGCATCGAGATCCGATGGTTCTCCAGAAACGAATTGGCAGATCTTATCCGGGCAGGGAAGATACCAGATGGAAAAACCATCATCGGCTATTTTCTGTGGCTCGATTACAAGAAACGTGGGGCGAACCTCCTCGTTCGCGGCCGGTCTCCAGACCGGCCCAGTCTCTCTGAATAGGAGCACTAAAACGCAATGCGCACCAACTCGATAGACTGAGGGCGCTAGCCGTGCTCAATTCGGCTCTGGGCGATTCCCGGTGACGCCTCTTCCAAATAAGTCTTCTCCCTACGTGTAAAACCGCGAATTCATCCATAATCATCGACACAACCGTTGAGCTCTGCGCTACTCAACATAATTCACTACGTCCAAAGCCGAGCCGACTAGCGAAACAATCGGGTATACAAGCCGATATATCGGGAGTAATCGACAACTTGCTCACTTTCCGACATGCCGATTAGCGTCAACTTGTTTTTGCCACGCTGCAGCGTCGAGGCTGGAGCCATGCACTGTCGCGGGGCAGACATCAACTTTGGAGCTACGACAAGCTGTACCGGTCGCTTCAGATCTACATCCGGGTTTTGCAACACGCACAATGCGATGTTTACCGGCCTTCGGGGCGATCGAGAAGCGTGTGACAGCAGTTCCGCCAGCAGTGAATTGTGTTTCCGCGTCGCGGCCGAGGTTGCCTACTAGAATGACCTGAGTTACCGAATTTACCGATCTACTTGTTTATTTCCCTTTATCTTATTTCACTGAACCGCACGCCACCACTGGCTCAGACAGCGTGGCTGTGGTGTTGCCGGCTTTGGTTGAGGCTTTCGTCTTCCACCAGGCTTCACCCGGTTTCGAGATCACCAGCACGAGGTAAGAGCCTGATGGCACATCCACGCTGAAGTTGCCAGCTTCATCCGTGATGGCAGCGACGATTTGCCGTGCCTCGCGCATCCTGGTAGCCCAATCAAATGCTGTCTGATACGCAGCATGGAAGGCGAGTAACTCTGACCTGCACGCGAGCGCTTTCTCGTAGCTGCTTCCTGCTTGGGTGGTTTCTTTCAACCGTTCACCGAGCGCACGCGTATAGGTATCCAGCCAGACGCTCGCCGCGAATTCCTTATCGTCCTGGCGCAGAACGTACACTGTTGCGCTGCCAACAGGTTGACCGCTAGCGCTAACCACTCGTCCGCTGATCGTCTCGCCACACAACAGCCTGCTGACACCTAGCATGAGTGTCACTATTCCCATTCCAATTCGTCGCATAATTTCCCTCCCTGTCAGTTTCATTCACATACCCAACAAAGCACCGCGGCTGCTGGTATCCGTCCCGCTCTATCTCTAGCCTCGTAGAGCTCCTGCAGTACAACGGTGAATAGAAAACTAAGGGGCTCTGCCCGCGCGCGTGGCAAGCGGTCTCCCCAGGCTTCTGCGCTACGCTTGTGCAGCCCTCCGTTACGCTTCGCCCTTTCCGCTTCACTAGATGGGCGGGGTGATCCGGCTCCGCTTGCACTTGCCACCGCCGCTGCTCGCCGCGAGGCAGGGGTGACTGTCGCAATACCCAAAACCATTTTGAAAACCGTTTTGAGTAGTATCACTCCGGTTGGTCCTCGGCGGCTAGGAACGGCCAGTCCGTTAGATGAATATCGTCGCCTCAACGATTCCCCGAATCCCACGCAATCGCAGACGCTCCAGTAATGTGGACTTCCCGCTGCCGAACGCGCCCGTCAGAAGGAAATAGCGATTCTTGACCATACAACCTTTTTCGAAATGGCATCTCAGGTATTTCGACAAATGGTATCGCTCCGCCACATACAGATGCGGACAGGCCGGCGGTCAATTTGACGCAAAACGAGCATGCCGCTGACGTGCGGGCACGACCTTTCAATCCGCGCAATGCCG
>CAWFWH010000064.1:0-9511 GCA_963819405.1 uncultured Acidobacteriaceae bacterium
CGGCGGTTCCGACTACTTCTCGAATCAGGGTTGCCGCATAGTGGTCGATCCAGCGACTCTGTTCCGCGGTCTCGGGGATCGCTGCCCCACGAATCGCACTCAGATGCGCGATGGCTAGATCGGGAGGCCGACCAGCCGTAATAAGAAGGCAAGCCGCGAGTAAGCCGGATCGGCCGATTCCCTGCCGGCAGTGGACAACGACGTTCTCGCCGACGGTCAGGCGGGAGTTAAGTTTCTCGATCAGCCGCGATGCGTCCGCCTGGGATTCCGGTGCGCTGCGATCGGCAATGGGGAACGATATGAACACCATTCCATCAGCTTCCGAATACTGTTCCTCAGCATCTAAGTTCTAGATCGCGCTCCTCTTCAGCAGTAAGGAGCGAGACAATCACGTCCACTCCAGAACCTCGCCAGCTTGCTATCTCGTCCGCGATCCAATCGCCGCCCCGCGGGCGCGCCGCGATGGCGAGCTTTCCGCGCCATGGACCATCTATCCAATACAACTTCGTGTACATTGATCTACTCGTTATCCGCGTCACTCTTGACGACAATGTCCCGCGGAAGCGTGTCTACATCCACACCTCGCGACCGTAAGACAAAAATACGATGATGTCCATCCAGGATAGTTCCATCGGGTCGTGTTTTCAGAGCATCCTTCTGGCCGGGTTGAAGAGAGTGCTTTAAGGCTTCTGTCGACATCTTCTCAAACTGCGCCAACTTCACTTCAAGAAGAGAACTGTACGCATGGAGAGGCTTTAAGCGCAAGTGTGGAAGATCCGAGATATTCTTCGCCTACACCCTACTTCACGAATCCGAGCTTCTTCAAATCCGGTTCCGGCAGCGGCGGGTAAAATTGCGCTTGCCCGAAGGTTTCCTTTACTCGCCCATCCTGCAGCGCCACTCCGTACGGTGGATCCACAAACGGAAACGCCTTTTTTAGCTTGTCGAGTTCTAAGCTTGTCGACGCCTTCAATCCGGTGTCGTGCAGAAAGGAGGCTGCCCATTGCGGATTTACGGTTGGGATGGCGACGATGTTTGTATCGCCCCAGTTGAGCTTCGACATGAATCTCGAGGCCGCATCGCAGTGCATGCACGAAGGATCGTAGAAAAATAGGAACACTTTCCCTTCCGCCAAACTCTGCGGTTTGCCGTCGACCACGACCGGAGTTGGCACTTGGGCATTGTGCCGCTCTGCTGCGTTCACCCCAAAGCTGACACCAGCAAGTACGACAAGCGCAAGGAACGCAACGGCAGGTACGCGGAAGGTGGTCACTTTGGGTGACCATTTGAAAGCAGCGAGTCCCAGCAGCAGCATCACGCCATCCGTAATGAAAAATCCCGGCCCGACCGTGCGCTTGATAAGCGGAAAGCAGCTACACTCGTGGCCTACTAAGGCGCGATAGTAATATCCAACCCAGCAAATGAAGAAGATCAGCAGCGCCGAGCCCAGTAACCCGCCCCACCGTCTAAAACGCGGCGTGAAAAGCATGAAAGCGGCCAATAATTCGATTGTGCCAAGCGACGCCGCGCCCAGTACGCCCAATCCTGGCGGCACCCGAGCTTGTTCCAACAATTCACCCGTCTTGAACGGGCTGAGCACCTTCCATCCACCGGAAACCAGAAAGATCAACCCGAGCAAGACCGCCGCGACAATCGCCGCAGTCCGTTTCCATGCTGCCGTGCCTTCTTGCATCTGCTCTTAAATTGTATTCTGATCTCTTATCGTGCTGACGAAGCTTTATGCATGAGATTCGCGTGACCGTGCCGGAAGGCAGGGGAAAAGATGTTGCGGAACTCGCTCTGCAAGCCGGGATAACGCAAGCAGTCATGTATCCGGTCTTCGCATACGGCCCAAACCGTACCAAAGAAGTTGTCAGCGCCGAGACTTCCACGCCGCTGGCCAAAAAATTCGCGGACAGCGTTCTCACGTCGTCCTGGTTCGATTCCGACCGAATGTTCCGTCAGCTCGCGCGAGCTGCGCGCCATCGTGACTGATGCTGCATCCCCACGACATAACGCGACCGATGCTCGAGCCGCCGATCAATGTCTTCGAGGACCTGTGGCAGCTAAGCCACGTAACCATCAGTTACACGGCGCGCGCTCTGGCTGGAGCCATTCTTCTCGCTTACGGCATGCTTCAGAACGATCCCATTATCATTGTGGTGGCCGCCTTATTTCTTCCCTTCTTATCGCAGGTTCTTGCGGTTAGCTTCGGAGCATGGGCGGGAGATCTCGGCCTTGCAAGACAAGGCGGCAAAGCGCTTTTGGTGAGCACGATCGCCTCCGTTTTGGGCGGGGTGATCGTTACGCTTCTGCACGGCCCTCCCATGCTGTTTCACAGCTTCGGCTCTCCGCTGGCGAGCTTCGCTCTGTCGGTAGTGATCGGAATAACGGCGGGTTTTATCACTGCTGACGATGCCGGGCGCCGCTATCTGATCGGAGTGGCCGCAGCGGTCAGCTATGGAATATTTCCCGCTTGGTTCGGCTTCTGTCTGGTGCAGGGATTTCCGGATCGGCGTGTCACAAGTGCCCGTATAGCGACCTTCGGCATTAACGTCGGTACAATCACCGTGTTCGCCCTCATCGGTTACCTGCTGCTCGATATTAAGCGTAAGGACGTGAGAGGATTCATTCGTCAACGGACTGATAAATCGGGTAAGAGCACGCGCTAACAAGACAGGCAGACCACAGAAAGCAATGGTCTGCCCTACCTTAAAGCGTATTTGCAAGCGGAAACGCACTTGCGTGTTCAGGGATCGAATCAGAGGAGGAAAGTCAACGAAGCTTGGCCTGGGGTTGCTGTGCGGCTCTTCTGATGTTTTGCTTCGCGTGCAGCAAGGCGGATCAGGAACGGGAACATCAAAGAGCTGAAGAAGCGAAGGCAAAGACCCGCCAAGAGGCTCGAAAGTTGGAGATGAGGCCAAACAACAAGCCAGGAACTTGAGGCAGAACATCAACCGAGCCTTGCAGGACGGCACTCCCGCGCAAGGCGGTACCGGCAATGGGGCGGGGGACAAGTTGAGGCGCGGCGGCGAAGATCTTCGCGCGGCGGGCGGTCAAGCTTCGGTAAAACTGAGCCACGCAGCTATGATCGCCAAGGTGAAAGCGAAGCTCGCCACCGATGTGGGCTTGTCCACGGTGACTGGCGTTGACGTCGACGCCTCCGGCCAAGTTGTCACTTTGAGAGGAACCGTGTCTTCAGAGGATGAAAAGCAGCGGGCCGAGCAAGCAGTCAGGCAAATCAGCGGCGTTACGCGGGTGATCAATGATCTGACGGTGAGGTAGACGTGCGCCTATTGCCGTACCAACTCCACCCGGCGATTTTCCGCGCGACCCCTCTCAGTCGAATTCGTCGCGATGGGATGCGATTCGCCGAAGCCTTTGGCGGTTAGCCGGCTCCGGTCGACGCCGTGATCCGCCAGCCAGTGCGCCACCGCGTTAGCGCGTTCCTCAGATAACGTCTGATTTGCGGCTTTATCGCCAACATTGTCCGTATAGCCGTCCACTTCGACCGTCCACGCAGGATTCGCCTTTAACTGATTGGCGATCTCTCCCAACACGCGGTCGGCGGAGGCCGGAACCGCAAACTGACCGGTGGCGAAGCGAAGCTGGCTCTCTCCCAAACTGAAACACACCCGCCCGCCAGGGTTCCGCCGCGGTAGCGATCCAAAACAGCTATGAGCGGACGCCCAGCGCGAGGCGCGCCAACTTCTCGCTCTCAATATTTCCCTGTTGGTTACGTCGCGTCCATAGATCTTCCGATTCTCAGCGGCGTCGGGCCGCAGCGTAGCGCCTTCCAACGATAGACCGGCGAACAAACCGCGTGAACGCGACCAGGAGAGGATTTCCGCCCGCATTAGGACGTCTGTGTTGGCGCTGGCCTGCCGCCCGACGGGACCCGCCGCAGCGGCCGCTTCACCTCCCAACGTGAATTTGTCGCCGAGCAGCCGGTTCATGCCGCTGCGTTTCATCACCAGCATGAAAACGTCGGTGGACGATCCGCCGAGCTGCAAGCCAAAGCTGCCGCCCTCGATCGCTACTGCCGCCGGACCGCTCCAACCGCGTCCGCACTTGCGGCAGGAAGCGAATCCGCGACCATACTTACCCCCAACCCCGAACGCGCCCTTGAGCAAGCCCGGCACAATGACAACGCACTCCGCTCTATCGAGCAGGTCCTGCGGGATTCCTTTATCGGGGCTGGCCATGACCTCGCGGAAGCCGTCAGCCGCGTTTCGCAAGCGCTTATCCGGGGTGGTTTCCTGCGCAACTAGCGCTGTTGCGACGAGGAACGTAAGGAGGCGTACTAGTGTCATAGCCCTAATCATCGCATAGGAATACCCCAATCAATGTAGAAGGTTGATGGTTCCGCGACACTTGGGCGTCCCGCAACGGCAGGCGACCTTATCTACCTTCTTTTCGAATCCATAATCCACCGTATTTCTCGCCGGTCTGGATATCGCGAAGGCTCATATACAGGATGTGACCCTTCAAAATGCGGGTAATCAGGTTCGGTTCGCAAGAGTGATTGATGTACTCCGCGCCCGAACCGCCTCTCGAGCCATCAATCGTCCAGTAAGCATCGAGAGTGAACAGATAGGTGAACTCGCTCAAATTGGCGCGCCGCTTGGTTTCACGGCGGCCAATCTTTTCCCCGACGTACTCGATGACCTTTCTTCCGGCGGGAATAAATCAGTGGCATAAATTCCCCAACGATGGATCTTAGAAGAAGCTAGTTTCATACCAAAACACGCGTATTCGGGGTTGATGCGAGGAGAATTGCGCGCCGACGGCTTCGATCCGTTCGTATTCTCAGAACGCGCCATGCCCGTCAGGTTAGCGGATGTAAGGCGCGTCCGCCATCACTTTTCAGCTTGTTTACTGAATTTTTTGTTGAATTACGCCGATTAATTCAACGGCATCCGCGCTCTTCTTCAGCGCGGCCTTTTCACCGGAATCCAGCTTGATCTCGTAGATTTTCTCGATACCGCCTTTGCCCAATTTGACCGGCACGCCGACAAAGAGGTCGTTGATTCCATATTCGCCTTGCAAATATACGGCGCAAGGAAGGACCTTTTTCTTATCCTTCAAGATCGACTCCACCATCTCGACCGTGGAAGCAGCGGGGGCATAATAAGCACTCCCGGTCTTCAGATATTTGACGATCTCCGCGCCGCCATCGCGCGTGCGCTGGACCAGTCGGTCAATGGTCGCTTGATCCGTCAACTCAGTCAGCGGGATGCCACTCACGTTTGTGAAACGTAATAATGGCGCCATCGTGTCACCATGCCCGCCCAGTACCATTGCCGTCAAATATTCAAACGAAACGTTCAATCCTGGGGCGATGAACGTCCGAAAACGCGCACTATCCAGGACGCCAGCCATTCCCATAACCCGCTCGCGAGCAAATCCCGACACCTTCAGCGCTGTCCAGCACATTGCATCCAGAGGATTTGTCACCAGGATCAGGATGGCGTTCGGGGAGTGTTTTGCGGCCTGTTCGGTCGCGCTTTTTACCACCTCGTAGTTGGCGAGCAATAAATCATCCCGGCTCATGCCGGGCTTGCGAGGGAATCCTGCGGTAATCACTACGATGTCGGAGCCGGAGGTCTTTCATAACCGTTTGTCTCGACGATCTGGACGTCGTAGCCTTCGACGGGCGCCGATTCGAGCATGTCCAATCCCTTGCCTTGAGGCACGCCCTCGACAACGTCCACCAGGACAATGTCGGCTAGCTCTTTAGCGACTATCTTTTGCGCCGTGTTAGCGCCCACATTCCGGCCCCAACAACGGTCACCTTCCTTCGCATTTATGACCCCTCAGGCCATATAGAAACCGCAGTATAGCAACCGAAATTCACAGTTACCCACCGCGCAGTGAGTACTAGCACGAAAAGACTGGAACACTCGCCCGATTATCTGTTAGTATTGACCAAACTGAAATCTTGAACGGCTATTCTGAGGTCAAGGGGTTTTCTATGATTCGAAACGTTACAAAATTGGTGTGCTTGCTGGCAGTGAGCAGCTTGTGCTCGCTGGCCCAGAATGCTTCCGGTACCGGTGGTATCTCGGGCGTGGTGACAGACGCTTCCGGAGCTGTGATACCGGAGCGAGCGTACTTGTCCAAAATGAATCCAAAGGCATTCGCCGTGATTTAACGACGACCGCTGCCGGAGTTTTTGATGCTCCGTCCCTGGTCCCCGCTCCAGGTTACACAGTGACCGTCACGAAACCCGGATTTCAAGCCTATGAAGCCACCAATATTAATGTGCAGGTCGGCGAAACCGTCACGTTAAGTCCCAGGCTTCAAGTCTCGAGTTCAATCACGAAGGTGGAAGTGACGGCAGAGGTGCCAGTTGTCGAAGGAAATAAGACAGACGTTTCGCAGGTGGTCGGAACGCGGAAATCCAGGACCTTCCGATCAACGGTCGCAGGGTGGATAGCTTCGTTCTGCTCACGCCTGGCGTTACGACCGATGGATCCTTCGGGCTGATATCGTTTCGTGGCAATCCGGCCGGAAACACGTTCCTGACCGACGGTATAGATACGACGAACCAGTTCTATGACGAAAATGCCGGACGCACCCGAACATACAACATTTCGCAGGACGCAGTTCAGGAGTTTCAGGTAATCACCAGTAATTTCAACGCTGAATACGGGAACGCCTCGGGTGGCGTAATCAATACGGTTACCCGCAGTGGAACGAATGGCATCCACGGTACAGCGTATTGGTTCTTCCGAAATCGAACCTTGAATGCAACCGATCCTGAAGCTCCGGGCATCAATCCCCGGAATGGCGCCATCAGGCGGGAGCGAGCATCGGGGGGCCGATCAAGAAAGATAAGCTCTTTTACTTCTTCAACGGCGAGCTGCAGCGACGAAACTTTCCGATTGTGTCGACGAATACCGGCGATCTGAGCCTGTTTAATGCGCAAGGCCAATATGTAGCGACGGGCTCAAATGCTTGCGGCGTACCCTATACGCCGGCACCGGTATCGCTCCCCGACACCGAGCGCGGTCAATGTGCCACTGCCATCTCCTACATACAGACTCGAGTTCGGCCACAGCTCGTGCCCAGAACTGCTGACGTCAATCTGTTGTTCGGGAAGGTCGATTATCAGATCAGCGACCGAAACCGCTGGTAAACGGAAATGAACTATCTCGACTTCCGCTCGCCCAATGGCATTCAGACACAGGCCGCGATCTCCAGCGGCGCCGCAGTGGGAAATAACGCAGACACGAATGTCTTCGACCGCACTATCAAATCGAGTTTGACCTCGGTTATTTCACCGAACGTCGTGAACGAACTGCGTTTCGGGATGTTCAAAGACCGTCAATTTGATCCGGCCAGCGCGAGCTTATTGCCTGCTGCAGGCCCCGTTGCAATTTCAGTCGGCGCATTGAGCAATTTGGGTTACGCGACCAGCTACCCGCGACATTCCCAGCGAATTACGTCTTGAAGGTTCTGATACCCTTTCGTGGACGCTGGGAAAGCACAGCTTGAAGTTCGGTGTCGATTACTCGCACCTCGAGGACTACGTAAACCAGTTGTCGAATCGATACGGAAGCTACACCTACACCAACCTGAGCGCCTTCGCTCTGGATTTCAGTGGCAACACCACTGGCCTGAAGGATTGGTCCCGCTTCACACAGACGTTCGGTAACCCCATCATTGATCTTAATTTCAATAATGTTTCGGTATTCGTCCAGGACGAGTGGCACATCACTCCGAAGCTGACCATCTCGCCCGGCGCGCGCTATGATTTCACAACGATTCCGCAGCCGACTCAAGTCAATCCTTGCTTCCCGCAAACCGGACATATTCCCGACCCCGCGCTGAACCTCGCCCCGCGCCTCGGCTTGGCCTATCAATGAAGCGACAAGACGGTATTTCGCGCAGGATACGGAATGTTCTATAACCGCTACATCTCGGCGGCAATCGAGAACCTATTCGTCAACAACGGTTTGTATCAGCCGAGTTACACGCTGAACGGCAATGTCGCCGCACAGGTGGGTGCAGGCCCGCTGTTTCCGTCCGTTCCATACCGCTACGCCGAACGTTTCCGGAACCGCGAACGTGAGTTACGCCGATTCGAATTGGCGCAATGCCTATTCAGAGCAGGCGACTGGGGGCGATTGAGCGGCAGATCGCTCGCGACACGAGCTTAACCGTATCCTACGTCTGGAGCCGGAGTCTGCACATCGCATGCGGCAAGCGATGCGAACGTTAACCCGCCCACTCAGTCGTACACTTACATCAATCCTGAACTCGTGTCAGGACAAGCGGTCGGCAGCTACACTACCCCGATCTATACACTCCCGCGCCCAAACCCAGCTTTCGGAAAGATCATTCTGGCACAGTCCAACGCGAACAGCTACTACAACGGTCTCATCGTGCAACTTCAAAAGCGGTATAGTACCTGGTTCCAGGGCAACCTGTCCTATACGTGGTCGCACACGATCGATGATGATATTGGCGGCGCCGCCGGCGGGGTCGGAGGATCGAGCGGAATTTTGTTCGTACCGAGTTTCGTCACGTCAGTATTCAACGGTGACGAAAGGGGCGAGAAGGGATCCGCGGCAACAGATGAGCGGCACCGGCTCGTCTTGAGCGGCGTGATGAATCCGAAGTTTACGCATGGCGACAGCGCGTTCGACAAAATACGTAATCAACGGATGGCAGTTGTCGGTGATCTTGACGTTCGGCTCGTCCTTCCCATTGGCGCCAACTGTGAACGTGGTCGCGAACCCGAGTCTTCCTGCGGCAAGCGCGCTCCTTTCGACCAGCACGTTGAATGGATTGGGCGGAGCAACGCGTGTTCCGTTCGAATCGATTTCCGCTTTAAACGTGGCGCCAATCTATCGGACGGATGCCCGTCTATCGCACATCTGGCCCATCCGAGAGCGTATGCATCTAACGCTGCTGTTTGAGGCACAGAACGTCTTCAATCACTTCATTTTGGAAGGTGCGGTGCCGCGCCAGACGGTCCAGTACAATACCGTCGCGTTCAATGGCGGAGTCGCGCTCTCTCCCCCACCGATCCTACGGTGCCGCTACTGCTACTCAGGCGCCTCCCTGATGGTACCGAGCGGCCCGAAGAGCCCAAGCGGCGTTTGCGCATCGAGTGGTAACTCTGGATTAAGTGAGAATCAGAGAGGGTGCCGTTTTTCTGCGGTGCCGTTTTTCTGCGGTGCCGTTTTTCTGCGGTGCCGTTTTTCTGCGGTGCCGTTTTTCTGCGGTGCCTTTTTTCTGCGGTGCCTTTTGTCTGGATCTGCCAGAGCTCGGAGACTTTGACGCGGATGCTGCCCGCGTCAAGGAAACCTTCCGGCGAAACTTCGTCTGGTATTTCATTCTGAGACATCTGCCAAGCTGATCGCTCTTGTGCTCGTCGCCACACACTCATGGATTACTCTGCCCTACACGAAGGTCCAAACTTAAAGTATGAGCATCCACGTTTTTATTCTGCTGCTGGCGTGCAGCGCGCCAGGCTTGCAGGCGCAGATGCAGCCGTTGA
>CAWFWH010000065.1:0-30299 GCA_963819405.1 uncultured Acidobacteriaceae bacterium
CATGGAAAATCGCACTTACGGCCTCGCCTCTTCTTTCGCGACTCCGTAATAGATGCCGTTGAAGATGAACTTGAAAGTCGCTTGCGGCTGGCCGCGGAATGCCACCTCGGGTCCGAGCAAGAAGATCTTTCCAGAACCAAGGGAAGACTCGGCGACAGCAACTCCGCCATCGAGATACTGCTCGCCCCAGGCCCAGCCGCTATGCAGCGGGGTTCCGTTAGCAAACCACGCGACGGGAGAAGTTCCCTTGAGCGTCGAATCCGGCTTCAATCGAAATACGGGACTGTTGTCGAAAAAGACGTCGACCTTGCCAGGCATTCCATAGGCGAGTGGGTTTGTGTTGTCAACGGTGACGGTCAGAAGCGATCCGGGGATGTAGTATTTCTCCGGCGGAAGTGGACGCTCTTTTCCGTCCGCGGTTCGCTCGATGAGCGCGTTGGTAACCGGGAGGCCGAGAACGTTGGCCAGCGAGGTAGATGATCCGATGGTGATGACGGCCCCGCCCGCCTCAATAAACTGCCGGATTTGTGGATAGGTTTTTTCAGGTGTGATGCGGCCGAGCCATGAACGGTATTCCGCGGGAATATCTTCCGGCTTCGGCTGTCCTCCGCCGAACCCACCGCCGCCACCTCCACGGCCTCCAGTACCGCCGATGCGAATAGCGCCATCGGTGAAGACCAACACATCGTAGTTTTTGGCGAGATCGCCGGCGTCGATCTCCTGCGGATGGACAACCTTGAATGGAAATTCGAACTGCTCAAAAATCCAGCGCGTCCAGCCCGAAGGCATCAAACCGCCGTACTGATCGTAGAGAGCGATACGGACGGGCTTCAGCTTGAGAGCGCTGCCGGACGGGTGCCGCGCGACGGCGTAGACAGCGACGCCGAGCTCTTTCGCGCCGCGCTCGAGGATTGGACGGGCAGCGGCCGACGCCGGAACCCAAATCGCTCCTGTGCCGAGATCCTTACCCTCCAGCTCACTCGGCGCAGTCTTCAGCCAATAGACATCGCACTTATCCTTCAGCAAACGATTGACAAGAGTAAACGAATTGTTGACGCGATGACTGATGACATAACCAACCGGGCGAGAGGGTCCGGCTATCGACGCAGGAGGCGGCTCCAGCAGCCCGCTCACACGCTCGAAGGAGCCATCAAAGCCATCGAGAATGCGATCGAACTGCACACCCATTTGGAACGCCAACGTGTATCCGGTAGCGTCGTAAGGTGGAATGGGAGGCCCACCGGGATATCGAAAATCATTCGGGATGGTCCTGCGGCTCAAACATATCGAGGACGTGTGGCCGGAATGCCTGTGCGCACTTGACCACATACGATCCTGCCGGATAGCTCTTACCGCCTGCTTGAAAAGTCGCGGTGGCGCGGTCGATCAGCACTCCGTTCTTCAGTAAGGCGTTCAGGAAATTGATAGTCGTCGGCAGATCCGGCTGGTTGGGAGGAATAATGTAGCCACGCGGGTCGCGCATATTCGGGTCATGAAGAACGGCGTTGTAGAGCTTCGCCGGGACGCCACGGCCTCCACCGAAACCGCCGCCAGCCGGAGTTGCACCTCCGTCGGGAGCAGCAACTGCAGCAACACCCGCGGCCGCATTTCCGCGGGCAGGCGCCGGGCTTCTCTCTTCCGCCGCAGCGGCCTCGAGTGCCGCGATGCGTTTCGGAGTCACCGTCCATGAGTCTTTATTGCCGCGATCAATTGAGTTCTTGCCCATCTGATAGATGTTGAAAAGAAGCTCTTCCCGGTAGCGGGATGCAAAATCGAGCACGGCGCGATTGGCGGTGAGCGAATACTCAATGGACTGCCGCAGATGCCATTTTTGCGGCGCAATCGGAAAGGGAAGATCGCCCCTTGGCAATTGGTTTGCCGGAACCAGAGGAATGTCTATAGGCGTGGGATTGCCGATGATCTCCGTCAAGAGCCCGATGATGTTGTGAAAATAAGTCGTCGTGCGAAGGCCGCCGTTGTACCAAGTGGAGTAACTGGCCGCACTGCGCATTCCAGCGCCAGGCTTGTCTTCCGCTTCCATGCGGCTGTGCATGGCCGAACCTACCTGGTCCAGCTCCATCATGATCAGCGGATCGAAGTGGTAATTGAACGGATCGCGGAATGGAGGCATGAAAATCACCGCGCCGGGAGGTCCCGTCTGGTGGTGGTTATACATGATTTGCGGAAACCACTCCAAATAAAGCACACGGTTGATATTCGTGGATTCCGGCATGTTGCACATGAAGAAATCGCGGTTGTTGTCGTGACCGATGTACTTGTGCCAGAGACGCGGCAGACCGGCTTCGGACCGCTTGGTGGGATCCGAATTGCGCATGTACCAGTTGGCGACTAGTTCCTGCCCGTCCGGATTGTCCTGAACGAACAGAATGATGATGTCGTTGAGAAAGCGCATCGTCTCCGGATCTGTACGGCTGGTCATCTGATAAACCATCTCGCTCAGAGCCTGGGCGCACTCGACTTCGCTGGCGTGTAGGCCGCCATCGATCCAAATCACGGCCTTCCCTTCCCTAGCGAGCGCGTGCGCGTCGGCATCAGAAAGCCCTTCGGCGAGCGCCAGCTTGCGCGAGACCTCCTTATAGTGATCGAGCATCTTGAGGTTTTCCGGCGAGGTGACGATAGCCATGAGTTGTGGCCGACCCTCTGCCGTCTTGCCTATCTCCTCCAGCTTCATGCGGTCCGATTCGGAGGCCAGTTTGTGCCAGTACTCGCTCAGTTGGGTGTAATTGGTGAGCTTGTAATCATCACCCAGCTTGAACCCGAACTGTTCTTCTGGCGTAGTTATCTTCGGTGCAGTTTGAGCAGGAAGAGGCCAGACCGAAACGACGGCGGCAAGCATGAGCAGCGACGAGCACGTGCATCTTTTGGCTATTTGCATATGGTTACGAAAACACTCAAGTCTAGAACAATGGCTGTTTCGGTGTCTATTTGGTTACGTGCGGAGGGTGATTGGGCATGAGCTATTTCGGCGGGTTGGCCGGGTGCAGATAACCGGCTAAGAAGCGGTACACTTCGAGCCGTGATTCTCGGGCCAGTTTCGTATCGGTGCGATTGAAGTAATGCCCACCGGGCGCATTCTGATAAACCTTGTACTCGAATTTCTTTCCTTCGGCCTTTAGCGCCTGAATCAGATGTTCAACTTCGAGGTAATTCACGTCTTCGTCATTGGTGTTAGCGTGAATGAGCAACGGCGTCTCGAGGTCTTTGACGTGATTAACGGGCGAGCGCTTGCGGTATTCTTCGATGTCGTCGCGAACCGATTTGCCGATATGATACGGCGCTGAGTAAAGCTGGCGGTAACCCTCAGGCTCATAGCCCATACGCGCGACCAGATCGCTGACCGGCACGCCCGCATAAGCGACGGCGTAGGTCTTCGGATGCTCCATGATGTTCATCAATGTGATGAATCCGCCATGGCTCCAGCCCATCATGCCCGCGCGATTCGGATCTAAGAAGCTATAGTTCTGCAGCATCCACAAAGTGCTGTTATAGACATCGTCGATTTCGCGACCGCCGTAATCGATGTCCTCGTAGAAGCCACGCCCATAACCGGTGCTGCCGCGATAGTCGCAGGCAATGATGCTGTAGCCCTGATCGAGAAGCTCTCGCATGACGTGCAAGTCGCTGGTATCGAAATTCGCATGAACGCCCTGATGCGCGAAGGTTATCAGCGGCTGCTTCTTCGAGCGGTCCAGATTTTTCGGGATGAATGTATAGGCGTGGATAATCAGCGGATTCATCGCGCCCGGCGCCTTAGGATTCGTCACGTGGGTACGCGGAGAGCTGGTGTATTCGATTTTGTCCACGTCGGCGATATCGCCGAGCCGGATGAACCACAGGACGTCGTCCGCTCGCTTCAGGACCTCATCGTTCCCTTGGGAAGCGAATTGGGCAGCCGATGGCGCTGGCGGAGCAGAGGCACTTGGCGGCGTGGGCGCCGGTTGTTGCGCGACGAGCGGCAGGAAAAAGTTAAGCGAAAGCAGCAGCAATGCAGGTCTTTTCATAAGTGAGCGGGATTCGCGGGATGCCGCCAATGCACTCGTGAGAATAGCATCGGGTTTTTTGCCGAACGAAGCCACCAATGGCGTTTTACCAAACGAACTGATCCGGCGCAGCTTGCCGGCGTTTTGCGGAACGATCCAACAAGGTTGATCTCCTCGCATGGTGTTTTTGCCAAACGAACTTGCGGCACTTAGACGGATCTGAAAAAACGAACCCATTTGGAGACTGACTTTATCGAGTTAATTGTGGCTTACCGGGACGCGTTTCCGAGAGCCCGTTCCTTGTAAATTGCTGAATTCAAGGCGCAGGCGCGCCGACGATGCTCAGGGATCACGGCCGGGAGAGCGGGCTGGATCGTTCTTGCGGAACGAACCCAGGACACTGGACTGCACCCCATGGACTGCACCCCATGAATGATACAGAAAAACGAGGCGGCCACATCGATCTGTGGAACTAGCGGCGTAAAACGCCCGCAGCGTGGATCCCGTTCAATGGCTGAAGAGTGGAGTTATCGGACAAGTGATGGCATCCGAGAGTCCGTAAAACGCGCGTTCTATCGTCTCTTTGACGGCGATGCTTTAGCCCTACGGTTGTAATCTAGCGCCAGACCAATCCAATAGTCGAGATTACGTTGATCTCTCACCGCGTCCGCATCTACATGCACGTATCCTCGGTACTGTCGCCCTTTCATTACCACAGTCCGGCAGCCTTTACGTTCCAACGCGGAGTCGTGTAGGGCCGGGTCGATGCGGCACATAATTCGGTCTCGACCGACGCTGACACACATCTTCCCTCGAACCATGAAAGCGATGCCGCCGAACATCCTCTTTTCCTCAACGTCGACGGCGCCTCCAAGAGCAACTCTCACACGGTGTAGTAAAGCGTCGTCAGGTGGCATTGCCTTCTCCCTCGGTGGTGTTTTGGGACTGAGCCGCCACGCAGATGGCGAGCGAAGTGGTCTTGCTGCATCGTATTTCAAGAGACCTCGCTGACGGCGAGTTACAGTGGCGCGGTAAACGCATGAGTCACGCCTTTCGTGCCTGCCCCGGCACCCTTCTCTCTGCCCGCGCGGGTGGAACCGCCTTCGACCGCCGAGACGCCTTAGACTTCAGATCGATAAAGTGGAACGCTTCGCGGATCAATGCGCCTAATTGCTCGTCATCGAGCTTGGAAAGCTCGACACCGACCCAGCCGCTCACACCAACGTAGGGCGGCCGGAAGTAAATTTCGGGCGCCTCCTCGATCAGAGCAGTCTGCACGCCGGGAGCGGCAGGCAGCCAGACGGCGACGCGGCCATCACGATGGTGGTTATCCGCAAACATCGCAAAGACTCGCTTCGGGGTGAAAAATGTCGGCTCGCCGTGCGAGATCTTTTCGCTTGTGCCGGGAATCGACATGCAAATATGGCGGACACGGGCCAGTTGCTTGCCGCGATCGAGCTTCGGCGCCGGTCCAGCGTTTGATCGAGGGGTCTCGTTGACCATTTGGGTATTTTCGCGCTTTCGGCCGACCGCGTTCTTTTTCGTCCTGGATTTCGGTTTCGATTGTTCGGTTCTTGACAGGGTGTTTGACAGGTCGTAGGCTTCCCGGAGCCAATCCGTGATCGGCGCCTCCACCTCGTCCCTATGGGTGATTCGGATGAAGTAAACGAATTTGAATTTTGAAGCTCGGTCAACGCGTTGTATCTGGGGAGCCTTCAATGTGCGGCCAAGGAAGACGCAGAGTTCGAGAAAGCTCCGCTTCGGACGAACAAAGAAGTAGCAGGATTTCCGGGAGAACATGATCGATTTATGGGAGGCGTAAATCCGCTGATCGCCGAAAGAAGCGGCGGTCTCGCGCAGCCGGTCCCAGGCGTCCCGCAAATCCTCGGAGAGATCCCGGGTGAGAGCTGCCTCCGTCGTGGTCCAGCAGTCGTGTTCTTCTCCTTCCTCGACCCACTGCTTGCAGTGGTAACACTGTCGACCCGCCATAGACAGATTTTGCCGCAGAGCGGCAATATCCCATTCTCTGGTATCCCTGTTTCAATCACATCGCCTTTCGCCACTTTCTTGCGCCAGGACTCAACCCACAAATCGAAAACGTAGTGCAGGTAGACCTTTGCCAGCAGCGGTGAGATCACCGCTCCCTGCGGCGTGCCTACATTCGTCTCCGACCATTGGCCGTCTTCCGATACTCCAGCTTTTAACTATTTCTGGATCAGCCGGAGGATACCCACGTTCAGCGCGTCGAGCGCTTGATGCGGTCCACGACCGGGAGGGGATCTATAAGAGAAGCCCTTGAAATCGACGTCATATATCTGGTTGAGAATCGTCACCACGGCCTGTTGGACGATTTTGTCCTCGAGGGCTGCGGTGCCTAACGGACGTTGCCGCCCGTCAGCTTTCGGAATGTAGACTCCGCGTTGATGGTTGTGCCCGGTACGCTCTCCGATGAACCCGATTGTGCAGATCGAGAAGTCGATCTTCCAATCCGGTCTCATACTCTCGCCACGTCACACCATCTACTCCTGGTGCAGCTCGCCGCTTTAACGCGTAGAAGCTGTCCCGCAGCAGATCGACAGTTAGATGGTGGAGCACAGCAGCGAACCGTTCCTGCTTCCTTTCTGTTGCTGCTCCTCGCACACCGCGCAATCCCTGGGACATACGTTTCCCGCTCTGTGTCAGTGCATCAAACCAAATGCTTCAATAAAAAGAAATGGGGCAGGCGAATCTGGAGCCAACGGACGGAGTTATCTTTCTCAGACCGCTACGGGCCGAGGAAGCGGCTGACCACTTGGCAGGTGAGGATGAAGACATGGCCAAGTGGCTAAGCGGCGGGCACAGCACATTAGACAACGCGAAGGCATACATCGAACGAAACCTGGAGAACTGGCGGATTGGGGCTCCACGCCGGGCCTTTGGAGTGTTCGATTGCGCCAGCGGCCAGTTAATCGGCAGCATCGAGGTCAATTTGGCGCGGGTCCTCGAACCTGACCAAGTGAACGTATCCTACGGGATTCATAAGCAATGGCGTGGCCTAGGCCTCGCGCAGCGTGCACTCGATCTTATGAATGAGTATCTACGCGCCAGTACGAACGCCAGACAAATCGTGCTGCGCATTGTTCCGGCGAATACGGCGTCCATTCGGGTTGCTGAAAACGGCGCGTTTACCTACCTGGGAATCTTCGATGAACCAGAAGGTCCAATGGCCCGCTACATCAGAGACGTGAGATAGCTTCCGGTTCTCACGCGCAAGTCGAAGTTGGGCAGCAACTCCAACCGCTGCCGTTCGTTTTCTGTGGTCAGACTCTGCCGCGAAGCCGGTCGATTTTACGGCGATCGCGTTTCGATGGTTTGCCTTCTCGCAACGCTTCGAAATGTGCCATCGATTTACGACCTTCTGCCAACTTTAGCCGCAAGTCACGGCTCGCATCTGTTTCACGGTAGAGCAGCTGGGCAACGGCTGCCGGGCCCCGCATCTCACTGAGGACCAGGACCTCCACCTGAGACTCGCCACCGTCGTTCTTTACGCGCAACAGGTCGCCGACTCGGACCTCGCGCGAGGACTTGGCTTGTTTTCCGTTCGACTCAATCCTGCCGAGTTCACATGCCCGTGCGGCAAGCGAGCGCGTCTTAAAGAATCGGGCGGCCCAGAGCCACTTGTCCATTCTCACGTGCGTCATATCCCATTTTTAAATCAGGCGGGATGCTTAGTGCTTAGGGCGATAGACTGACAGCATCGAGAATATGAACTCGTCAGCTACGCCGAGTTTTATCCCCAGCACGGAAGAACTGAGGAAGCTTGAACGCGACCTACGATTTTACCCATCCACTACAGAGCGTCCCGTAGCGCTGGCGCCTGGGCAGATTACAGCTTTTAATCGCGACGGATATCTAGCCGGCATTCGGATCTTCAATAAGGAAGAAATAACCGGTATCCGGTGTTACTTTGATGAACTCCTGGCGAGGACGCTGGCTTCAGGCGGAGATAGCTATTCGATCAGCACCGCGCACCTTCGCTATAGGCGTGTTTACGATCTCCTGGCCCACCCGCGCATTGTGGCCTGCATCAAGGATCTGATTGGCGAGAATGTGATCGGCTGGGGTTCGCATTTCTTTTGCAAAATGCCTGGAGATGGCAAACGGGTCTCCTGGCATCAGGACTCTAGCTATTGGCCGTTAACGCCATCGATGGCCGTGACGGCGTGGCTGGCGATAGATGACGCCAGTATCGAAAACGCGTGCATGCGCTACATTCCTGGTTCGCACCACTTGGGCCATCTGACTTACACACTGAGTGAAAACGATGAAGGCAATGTCCTGAATCAAACCGTGGTGGACGCCGAGACTCTTGGAGAGCCGGTAAATGTTGAGCTGAAAGCCGGAGAGATTTCAATCCACAGCGACCTGCTATTGCATGGTTCCGAAGTGAATCAATCGAGCAAACGACGCTGCGGGCTGACCCTGCGATACTGCCCAGCAATCGTCAGAGCGGGTTTGGGCTGGAATGCAAAAGGGGTCGTTGTGAGCGGGAAAGATGAATCGGGTCACTGGGCTAATCCGCGGCGGCCGCAAACTGACTGAACCACCCGTTTCGTCAGCAAAGAGATTGACCTCACGCCGATTTAGCGATGGGAGTGCGCGGCTTGACCCCACTCGGGGCCGGTCATCTGAATGCTCCAGATCGGGCCACCCACGTACAGCGCCTCTTCTGCTCTTACGAATGCCGGCGCTCCCTCGCCGACCACCCAAACCTTTGTGTCGGCTGGCTGTTTGCCTATCAATGGCGCAATCATTCCAGCGATGCCGCCGATCTCAACCTTCACCCTAAAAACAGTCGCTTTGTGACGAGCGCCAGCGACTGAAAATGTTTCTTCGCCATTGGGGGTGATCGAGAGATGCACGAGCCGTGGCTTGGGACTAGCCCCCACATAGGACACTTTCGTCTCCTTTGTATCGGGCGAGATGTTCTTCAGGAGGATAAGAAGAATGCCGTTTGCTAAATCCGGCGGAAGGTCCAGGTGGTCGGTCTCGGCTTTTTCGCGGTCTTTGTCTTGATAGCGAACCGTGACCTGGCCGGAAGCGGCGTTGATCAAAACATTCGTTGGATCCGGGAAACTCGGTCCTCTCTGAATGTGGTGGTCGCTGATTAGTCGAAAGACGCCGCGTTGAGAAAAGATCGTCGTATCGTCGTCCACTGATCCGTCCTTGAAGCGGAAAACGAGATGAGACACTACCTCGTTTCCGTGAAGGACCTCGGTGAGATCGCCTGCCGCAAGTAACTTTCCCTCAAGGTACGCAGCGCCAAAAAACCATGGGTCGTTCCTTCCGGATAACGTACGGGTATAGGCTCGGCTGACAACAGGCTGGGCAGGAGCAGAATGGCAAACAGTAGCCAGGGGCAGACCTGTACGGGCAAAGCTCGGTTAGTGGCAGGTCTCCGTGCTGGGTGATAACGTCCGCTGTCGTGTCCCCGTTTGGTGCAGATCATGGACCTCACCTATATTGATCAATCCCCGCAGTGTCTCGTTTCCTACGATGCAGCCACTATGGCCCATCTCAACGGATATGCTCCTCTTGCCGGTCCGATAATCTTGCTTCGGAGCCCTATGTCCGTTACGCGTCTAGTCGAAGATCAGCGATTGACTATGAGAACATAGCTATGTAGAATACTGCTGTTAGACGTTTTGTAGATTATTTGACATCTAAGTTGCCATGTTCGAAGTTCGCGATCTGACGAAACATTACGCCGGAATTACCGTCGTCGACCATGTCAGCTTCGTGATTCATCGCGGCGAAACGCTCGGCTATCTCGGCCCCAACGGCGCCGGCAAGAGCACCACGGTCAAGATGATTATTGGCCTGGTTGAGCCCACGTCCGGAGAAATCACGTTTGATGGCCACAACATCCACAAAGATCCCGAAGCCCGCAAAGCCTTTCAGCGGCGCATCGGCTACGTGCCCGAAGAGCCGCACCTGTATCCGCACCTCAGCGGACGCGAACATCTCCAACTTGTCGGGCGTCTCCGCGGACTATCCCGGCACATCCTCGAACCAAAAGTGGACGAGCTTCTCCGGCTCGTCGGTCTCTGGGAAGACCGTCACTCCTCCCTGGCCGGCTATTCCAAAGGGATGCGCCAGAAAATTCTCCTCATAGCTGCGCTATTCCACGATCCCGAGGTCCTCATCCTCGACGAACCGTTCTCGGGCCTTGACGTGAACGCTGCTATGATTCTCCGCAGTCTTCTTCGCGCCTTCGCCGAGCGCGGCAAGATGGTTCTCTACAGCTCGCATGTGCTCGAAGTAGTCGAGAAGGTCTGCAACAAGGTTCTTATCCTCAGTAAAGGCCGCGTCGTCGCGCACGATTCCGTCGCCCGTCTCCGCGAACTTAACGATAAATCGTCGCTCGAGGACGTCTTCGCCGGGCTGACGCAAACCGAAGACGCGGATTTGATCGCCAGGCGCATGCTCGAAGTGGTAGCTGCATGAGTCCGCGCCGCGAACTGCTGCGCCACTTCCTCGAAACTTTCTTCGACAGCGAGGCCCTTGCCGTCTCCGGCGAATGGAAGAAGACCGCCATTGGCGTCCTCGCTGCTTTCCTTTCAGTCGGCATCGTCGTGTTCGAGACCTATTGGAAACGATACGCGATACTCAATTCGCCCGTCCACTCCACTGTTGCGCTCTATCGATCCGAACTGCGCTCCGACCTCCTGGTATTCATCGGCCTCGCCTTCGCGGTGACCGCCGTGCTTACGCTGCTTCAATGGCAATCGCTATTTCCCAATCGCCGCGATTGCCTCGCGCTGGCCGGTCTTCCTATCAGCGCCCGCGACATCTTCGTGACGAAATCCGGCGCGCTGATGATTCTGTTCACCGGATACGTCCTCTCGATAAATCTTCCCTGGGCGATCCTTTTCACCACCGCAACATCAGGCGCTTGGCAAGAGAATCCGAACACGTTGGTGCTCATCGCGGCCACCTTCGTCACCATGGCCGCCGCCTGTTGCTTCGCGTTTTTGATTCTCCTGGCCGTCCAGGGACTTCTCCTGAATGTCCTGCCCGCCCGCATCTTCGACCCTGTCTCCCTCTGGATACAGGGCATTCTCTTCATCTCGACGCTCGGCACGCTGCCGCTCGCCGGCCGCCAACCTCACGCCGAATGGTGGCCAGGCATCTGGTTTCTCCACCTCTGGGAGTCCATCGTCCTCGGCGATCCCAAACGCGCACGAACAGCGCTCCTGAGCATTGCAATCCCTGCAGTGGTCACGATTGGCGCCTATCTCGCCGGCTATCACCGCCACCAGCGCATCCTGGTCGAGGGATCGACCCGACGCGGCGATACCAGCACGTCCGACAAACTTGTCCAAGGTGGGCTCGCGTCTGCTGGAAGCCTGGATTCGCCGCCCACAGGAACAAGCCGCATTCGCCTTCATTTGGAAAACGCTCGTACGAAGCCGCGGCCATCGTCTTCTCCTCCTGGCCTGGGCCGGACTGGCGGCCGGCTGGATTGTCAAAGGCATTCTCAATATGCCGACCCCCTCCCTGAAAAACGAGGGCGTCTACGGGATGATCGTTACAGCTTCGCCGCTTGCTCTCGCGCTTCTGGCCGTAAACGCCCTGCGCCGTCTTTTCTCGCTCCCAGTCGCGCACAGCGCAAAATGGATTTTCGAAATCGAAGAGCACAATGGCGCCTCTGCCTGGCTCTCGGCCGTTGATCGCTTCGTTATCTGCTGTGGCATCGCGCCAGTCTGCCTCGCCGGACTTCCCGCGTCTATCGCGGTGCTTGGATGGCAGCGCGCCCTCATCGTCATGGTGCTGGTATTCCTCACCGCCGCGCTTTGGTTCGAAGTGCTTTTCCGGAACTGGCGCAAGCTGCCTTTCACATGCAGCTATTCGGCTTCGCGGCGCCCGTTCGCCATTACGCTTGTGCAGTACGCCATCGCCAGCGCGCTGCTCGCCGGTATCACGAGTCTGATTCTCTATTGCTCTCTGGAACCCGCCGCTCTGTTATCACTCTTCACACTTCTGTTGTGGAGCGTCTGGCGGATGCAGCGAAAACGCCGCGCCGCATGGTCCAACTGTCGCATCCTGTACCAGGAATTTGAAGAGCCGGAAGTAAAGCCGCTCGAACTCGACCATTTCGAGCCGCATGCGCCGACCGCAGCACCGGGCCCGGCCCCTGCCGAAGCAGAATTCGCCTTCCATCTCACGACTTCGCGCTCTGTCATCCCGGAATCTCTGACCAGCGAAATCGCCGAATCCATCCACAACCGAACTCTTCTCGATAGCCTGCTGGATGACCTGCGGCACGGTTTCCGCCTCATCCGCCACGATCCGATTGTTTCGTTCGTCATCATCGCAACTCTCACCGCTGCCATTGGCATCAACGCCAGCATCTTTACCGTAGTCAACGGTTACTTCCTTCGACCACACATCGCCACTGACCCCGCGAGCTTTATCCAAATCACTCCCGCCATCGGATTGAGTGAAGGTCCACGGGAAGCCTCTTACGCCGAATATCAGGCGTTTCGAAACGGCGCCCGGTCACTGCGCCTGCTCGCCGCCTTTTACAGATTCCCTTCTCCTTTCGGCGAAGACGAAGTTCCGGGCCTCGGCGTTTCCTGCAACTACTTCGCGGTAGAAGGCGTCGCGCGTCCCAAGCTTGGGCGGCTTTTTGTCGAGGACGACTGCCGCGCGCCGGGCCAGGCTCCGGTGGCTATCTTGAGTGAGAGCACCTGGCGCAGCCGCTTCGCCTCCGATCCAGCGATCATCGGCCGCGTCATTCAGATCAGCAACCGCTCAATGCCGGTTGTTGGTGTCGTCGCCGCAACCACTTCCGGCTGGATGGTAGGCCCTGCAGTCAGCGTATTTCTTCCTTACACCGCAGAGCCTTACCTTAATCCAACATTGAACCTCTTCAAAGAAGATCAGCGTTTCTGGCTCGGACTCGCCGGACGCATCGCTTCTGGTTACAACCGCGCAGCGGTCCGCGCCGAACTCACCAGGCTGGTCCGGGAGGAAGACAAAATGAACCCCGGCCGCGTCACTCGCATTGAAACAACAGATGGTTCCTGGATCGAATGGATCGAGCTCTTTGCGGATGCTCGAATGGTTCTGCTCTCTAGCTTCTTCTTCGGTGCGTTCAACTTGATCCTTCTTATCGCGTGCGCCAATGTAGCGACGCTGCTGCTTTCGCGCGCGGCGACACGGAATCGTGAAATCGCCGTTCGCCTGTCGCTCGGTGCGCCGCGTATTCGTGTCGTCGGCATGCTCATTACGGAAAGCCTCGTGCTTGCTGTTGTCGCGGGCGCGCTCAGCTGGATCATCGTGAACAAATTGCCCGAACCGCTCGCCCGCTACATCATTGTGCGCTCCCCCGATTTTCCGCTGGTCCTCGACTGGCGCGTGCTTGCCTGGATCTCGAGCCTGGTGCTTGCCACAGGCGTGCTCGCGGGTATCGCGCCGGCGACGGAAGCCCTGAAGATCGATCTCATTAACTCACTCAAAGGCTTTGGCGGTCTCTTTGGCGGGGCAGCCGGAACGAAGCGCGCGCTCGGTTACTTAGTCAGCGCGCAGGTTGCGCTGAGCATGGTCCTGCTCGTCGGCGCCGGGCTGCTCAGCCAGGCCGAGAACCGCAATCTCCACGGCGATCCGGGTTACGATTCACGCCACATCGTTGTCGCGTTGTTCCACCGGCCCGTGCGGCTCGATGCGATCACAGACCGCATCTTGAGCGTTCCAGGAGTCCGTTCCGTCGCGTTCTCCAGCGGCATCCCGCTGTTCAATCCGGATACGGTCGAGATCCGCCCGCCGGACAGGCCTGATGCGCTTCAGCCAGTGGCTCTCTTCACCGCCTCGCCGCAATTTTTCGAGACGATGGGCATTCCCTTGGTCGAGGGCCGCGAATTCGTTCCAGCCGACGTGAACACGGCGGCGATCGTCTCGCAGACTCTCGCGCGGCTGTTCTGGCGCTACCGAAACCCCATAGGACGAGAAGTCAGACTGCCCGACGGAACCGCACTCACAGTCGTTGGCGTTGCGAAAGACATTGAGCCACTGCGCTTCGGGGGCACTGATAACCCGCCGCTCTATCGATCGATTGCGGCGAATGCCGCCGGAAATGTCATGGCCATTCATTTCGACCCACGGCTGAACCGGCCCGCGATTTCAATCCGCGCCGCGATTCGCGAGATCGAGCCGGATCTACCCGCGACGATCCGCCTCATGCAGCACTGGATTGATGTGGTGAGCACCGAAATCTGGAATTTCGTCTCGCTGATTCTGCTGCTCGGAATTCTGGCGACGATCCTGTCGGCGGGCGGCATCTACGGAGCTGTTTCATTCGCCGTGAACCAGAGTATGCGCGAACTCGGTATTCGTGCGGCGCTGGGCGCCCGACGCCTCGATATCATCGGCTCCGTCTACTTCTCAGGAGGCAGACCCGTGCTCCACGGCCTTCTGGTTGGTTTATGGCTCTCTGTCGCAACGGCCGCAGCTCTTAGCAAGACGCTCGACACTGGCCCTCTGCGCATCGACAGCCGTGACCCGCTTCTGTATATTGCGGCTGTTTTGTTACTGGCCGACCGCAGCAATGGCGGCGATGTTTCTTCCGGCACGACGGGGCGCGAATTCGGACCCCATCGAGGCCCTAAGATACGACTAAGCGGACGTTTGCCCGTCGGCCGCAAGCAGAGACGATTGTGCGATCTTGCGCCTCACTCCAGTCCAGCATCCTTCTGTGTTGAAGGCTGAGCACTAAATCGACAAACCGCACAATACCGATGTGACTATCCAGCAGCCATCAACCGTGTCCAACAGCATCGGCTTGATCGCCCGGACGCGCACACGGGAACCGCTCATCCGCAATAATCAACGTTCACCCGCGCTGCTCCACGCCCGCGCCGGGTTATTGGACGCCCGCTCGCGGCACGCTTATTCTTGAGGATAGAGTGCGTGAGTTGCATATTACCGCTGCTGCAGGGGCCTTTTTCGCCGCGGATCTGGTCGCGTACACGGCGGGCCTATTAATCAGCGTTCTCCTTCTAGTACTCACGCTGCGCGCACTGAAATTCCGTGGAACATCAGAGGCCAACGTCATCTTCGCCGTGTGCGGCCTTTTGTGGAGTACTGGAGGCTTAGCTTATGCTGCGCTGCTCGCCGCCGGAACTGCACGCACAGCTACTCTCACGCAGGCCGCAGAGGGAGCGCAATTCCTTGGCGCAGCCGTTTTTCCGATCGCGATACTGGCAGCCTGGCGCCCCTTCGCCACGCTGCCCCGGCAGCAGAGGGCTTTGTGGACGGTAGAGTTGCTGGCCCGGATCTCGGCGGCAGGCATAGCGCTTACGTTGCTGTACGAAATCACATTCGGCTCTTCCGAGGGACTGATTCACGTGGAGCATATCACCGCGTGGAATGCGACCATCCTGCTATTTCTGGGCGCGGCCGTTTCACTGCGGCGCTCTTCTACATTTCGCGCCGTCTACATTCCGTCTTTGTTGATCATAGTGGCGGTTGCCTCCACCGCCGTGCTGATTCCCATAGCGCATCATGTGTCCTTGTCCAACGAGCTGAGAGCACTTGCTCCGGTCATCGGAAATCACATCTTACTTTTGGTCGTGCTTTGTGCTTTCTTTCTATTCGCGAGATTTCGCTTCGCTGACGTCTTCATCCGCTATAGCATCAGAATCGTGCTGGCCGGCGGATTCGCGATGTTCGTGGCGCTAGCTGCGCATTGGATCATTCTGTCCCGTTTCCGCAGCGGCGTGCTTCTGACGCCCGCATTCCATGTATTCGGCATCACTATTTTCGCGGCCATTGTCATGCTCGCGTTTGCATTTGTGGATGCGCCTGTGAGCAAGCTGGTTAACCGTTGGCTGTTCCATTTCCCCGACTATCGCGAAGAATCGAGAAAGCTTGCGAAGACACTGCGGGAACTCGAAGCCGAATCAGAGATTGCTGCTGCCGTCGAGAACGCGGCTCGGCGCAATCTAGCGCTGGAAGATGTGCGCCTGGTTGCATTAGAGGACTTGCCCGATTTGCCGGATGGATTGATGGACGGAGAAACCGTCGAGCTCGCCCCTTTGGATCCTCTGCGCACGAGGCTTCCGTTAAGGAACGTGGAATTCACTGTCCCGATCGATTCAGCCGGACAGACCACCCATTTGCTGCTCGTCGCGCCGGGCTTAAACCGGCCGGCATTGGTCACCAACGACCTCAACTATCTCCGCACAGTCGCGGCGCAATGCGGCAATCGGTTCGATGCGTTGCGCCGCGAGCGCGAAAATGCCGAGCGCCGCAGCCGTGAAACACTGCTCCTGCAACAAGTGACCCAAGCCGAACTGCGCGCATTGCGGTCGCAGGTCAACCCGCACTTTCTGTTTAATTCGCTGAACACGATCGCCGATCTGATCATGAAAGATTCCGCTCGCGCCGAAGAGATGACGCTCCGTCTTTCCGAAGTGTTCCGCTACGTGTTGGCTCATTCCAACCGTTCCTTGACTTCTGTTCAGGATGAGCTCGAGTTTCTGCGGGCATATCTTTCGATCGAGGAGGTGCGTTTCCGCGATCGCCTGCAGGTGGAGATCGAGGCGGTGCCGGAGACCACGCGGGAGCAGATTCCTTCCCTGATTTTGCAGCCGCTGGTTGAGAACGCGCTGAAGCACGGCCTGGCTCCCAAGCCCGGCCTAGGCCACTTATGGGTCTCGGCAGGATTTGAAGGAGACCGCTTGCGGCTACGCGTCGAGGACGATGGCATCGGCCTGAACGGAACCGGTCGCAGAGGCCCACATCATAACGGAGTCGGCCTCAGTAACATCGCTGAGCGTTTGAAGACGTTATATCGCGACCGGGCGAGCATGGAAATCGAACCTCGCGACGCGGGAGGGAGCCGTGTGACGCTGCTCATTCCTCGCGGGTCTAATGGAACCGCGCACAACGGGCACCAACCGCCCTGTGCGCTCGCGCCGAAATAGCGGTATGAGGAGCATCATCATCGACGATGAGGAGTCGGCACGTTCCCGTCTGGAGCGGCTCCTCGCGACACACGCGGATGTGGAGGTCGTTGCAGAGGCTCGCGACGGTCTGGAAGCCGTAGAGAAGATCGAAAACCTGCATCCCGATCTCGTGTTCCTCGATATTGAAATGCCTGGATTGGGCGGTTTTGACGTGCTCCAGTCATTACAATCAAACGTGCCGCTTCCTCTGGTGATCTTCGTCACCGGGTACGATCAGCACGCACTGGCCGCGTTTGAAGCCAATGCGCTGGCGTATCTGCTAAAGCCGGTCCGGCCGGAGCGCCTGGCTCAGGCCGTGGACCACGCGCGGAAACTGATTGCGGCAAACGGAGCCCGCGAGCGCGAGCAAGAGCATGTCTTGCAGATCGCCCGCGAGTCGCCCAAGCCACTCCGCCAAATCGTCTGCCGCAAACGGGACCGGCTGGTACTCGTGCCTCCCGAACAGATCTTCTGGTTTCGAGTAGAAGACGGTATCACGAAAGCCCGCACGGAGCACGAAACCTACCACGTGAATTACCAGCTCTCCGAGTTGGAAGTCAGGTTGCCGCAGGAGCAGTTCTTTCGCGCGAGGCGCGAGGTGCTCGTCAATTTGAATCGGATCAAAGAAATCAGGCCGTACTTCAAGAGCGGCTTCGCGCTGATCATGTCCGATGCCACGGCTTCCGAAATCGCCGTCAGTGCGCGCCAGGCGCATCAGTTCCGGCAGCGAATCCCGGGACTTTGAGCATCCGCTTAGCGTCTTAAATCGACGCATAAAAAGATAAATTGACGCCCGTCCTTTTTTCGTTGAGAGGAGGTCCGCAGGCCCGTATTGTCGAGACATGAGATTCACTGCACCCACGATGCCACTACTGGTTATCGCCGCGTTGTTGCCGGCCCAAACTAAGCCCTCGAAATCGGTAGCGGGCACGGTAACTGGGTTTAAGGTCGATGCGCACACGAGCGCCATCCTGGTTAAGCCCGATAACGGAGAGGTTTCCGCAATCCCGTTTTCGCCCGAAACCGAGGTCGTCCGGGTAGCGCCAGGCACCCGCGACCTCTCCAAAGCTGAGCCCGCGCGCATTACCGAGATCGTCACGGGCGACCGCGTACTCGTTTCGTTCGTGCAAGGCATGACAGAGGCACGCCGCATCGTGCTGGTCACGGCGACGGACATCGCCAAGCGTAATGAGGCTTCCCGCCTGGATTGGCAGACGCGCGGCGTTGCAGGGGTCGTGACGTCCGCGAACGGCAATCAGATCATACTGCGCGCGGGACAACAAGTCGTTACAGTCACTACTGACGAACACACGGTCATCCGCCGCTATGCGCCGGATTCCGTGCGGTTCGCCGATGCCGTCTTTAGCAGTGTTTCACAGATCGCGCCCGGCGATCAGCTCCAGGCTCGCGGCGAAAAGAGCCCCGCCGATACCAGCGCCGATACGAGCAAAGACGGGCTCACGGTGAAAGCGCAAGAGATCGTGTTCGGAACGTTCCTTAGTAAAGCCGGGACGATCGCGGCCGTGGACCCGCAGGCAAACCGCATCACTATTCGCGAGCTGGCCACAAATAAGCCGCTGACCATCAAGCTGACTGCCGATTCGCGGCTGAGGATGGTGCCGGATGATGTGCACACGACTATGAGCCACATGCACGGGAGTGCTCATGATGCTCCGCGGCCCGAGGGCGGTCTCCGCGGCATGGCACAGATGATCGACAGGGCGCCGGCAGCGAAAATCGAGGACCTCAAGCCGGGCATGACTGTCGTGGTCACAAGTACCAAAGGCGCTAGCAGCAATGAACTCACCGCCATCGTGCTACTGGCGAATGCTGATTTCATCGTCCAGATGATGCAGGCAGCGGCACACCCCAGGCAACCGAATGGGATGCCTGGTATGGACGAGATGCTCAGACGGCACGGCGTGGTACCCGGCGGCGGCTTCACTGTGCCCGCAGTCATTCCTTAACAGCAGGTCCTAGCAGCAGGTCCAGATGAGCCCGCGATTCTCAGCGAGGCGAAGACTGCGACAATGATTCGATTCCTCGCACTGCTCGTGTGCCTTGTGCCTGCATGGGCGCAAGCGCCTTCGGTGTTATCCGGAATCGTAACGGATCCATCGGACGCCGCCATCCCGGGCGCGACTGTGGAGCTCCGCGGTTTCGGCGGTAAACAAACTGCTCGAACCGACAACCAAGGCCGATATGAATTCTCCACTCCGGAATCCGGCCAGTATTCGGTCCGGGTCAGCGCGAGGGGTTTCGCAACTTAGGAAACCAAGAAACTACGCATCAGCGGCTCCGCCACTCTCAACATCCAGCTAGCGATCAAAAGCGCGAAAGAGACCGTTAACGTGGAAGACCAAACAGGAGGCGGTGTGAGCACCGAGCCTGGGGCGAACGGAAGCGCCGTCGTGCTGGGCCAAAAGCAGCTTGCAGCGCTCTCGGACGACCCGGATGAACTCGCACAGCAGTTGGAGGCATTAGCCGGTCCGGCTCCTGGCCCCAGTGGCGGACAAATCTATATCGATGGCTTTCTGGGAGGCAACTTGCCGCCGAAATCGGCAATTCGCGAGATCCGCATCAACGCGAATCCCTTCTCGCCCGAGTACGACCGGCCCGGATTCGGGCGCGTCGAAATCTTCACCAAGCCCGGCGCCGATTCGTTCCACGGCGAAGCCCTAATGCAATACAACAATCAGTTTCTGAATTCCCGTAATCCGCTGCTTACCCAGGTAGCGCCACCTTACCAGGCGCAGTTGTACCGGTTGAACTTTGGCGGCCCGGTCAAAAAGAACAAGGCGTCGTTTACGTTCGACGGGGAACGCGGCCAAATTGCCGAGAATGCCCTCATCCTGGCGACCACACTCGACAACAATCTTGACCCCGTACGAATCAGCGAATCGCTCGGCACACCTCTCACGCGGACTGCGATCACACCGCACCTGGACTACACCATCAACCAGAAGAATACGTTGGTGGTGCGATACCAGGATGTGCGAATCGGCCAGGATAAGCAGGGCGCTGGCGGTTTCAATCTGCCTTCACGCGCCTACAACGAGAAGCAGGTCGAGAACACCGCGCAGATCTCGGAAACAGCCGTGATCAGTCCGCGGGCCATCAATGAAACGCGATTTCAGTTGATGCGCGCCCGCGTTCAAGACACGGGAGACGATTCGACACCCGCGATCAATGTTCAGAACGCGTTCTTCGGGGGCGGACCTGCCATCGGCAGCTCCAGCACGACCACAGACGAGTGGGAGTTGACGAACACTTCAACCTACGCCAAGGGCACACACACGATCAAGTGGGGAGGACGCGTGCGCGGCACGCGAATCGCGGATACCTCATACAATAACTTCGCTGGAACGTTCACATTCTTCACACTGGCGGGCTACCAGCAAACGCTCGCGCTCGAACGCGCGGGCTACACGAATGCGCAGATCGCTGCCAGGGGATTCGGACCGTCGCAGTTCAGCCTGAATGCCGGGACGCCCACCACCGACGTAAACCAAACCGATGTCGGCCTGTTCGCGAACGATGATTGGCGGCTGCGGCCGAATCTCACGCTCAGCTTGGGCCTGCGGTACGAGACGCAAACCAACATCGGCGATCGCAGCGACTGGGCCCCTCGCATCGGCATCGCGTGGGGGCTCGGCGGCGGAACAAATCGTGCCGCGAAGACTGTACTGCGCGCCGGCTTCGGTACTTTCTACGACCGTGTTCCGGATACCGTTACGCTGAATGCGCTCCGATACAACGGCACGACGCAGCAATCCTACTTGATTCTGAACCCCACTTTCTTCCCATCAGTTCCTTCGCTAAGCATGTTGCAGGCGACCCGGCAGCCGCAGCAGCTCCAGCCGATATACAGCGGAATCAAAGCCCTGCGACTTTATCAGACCAGCCTAGGAATTGAGCGGCAAATCAGCTCATCCGCGCGCATTACTGCAACCTGGATCAACAGCCGGGGCGTACATTTGCTGGACGCGCGGAACATCAATGCGCCGATCTATATCAATGCGCCGATCAAGGGCACGTACCCGTATAGAGACGCGGCGATCCGGCTGCTCACCGAGTCCGCTGGGTTCAGCCGGCTCAACCAGTTGCTAGTCACTCCCAGCGTGAACTACAGGTGGCTGATGGTGTTCGGCTTGTATGCTCTTTCGTTCGGCAAAGACGATACATCCTGCGCACCAACGGCAAACATGGCCTTCGCGTCAGCGAAAACTGTCCCCTGGCTGCCCGCCACTTGCATACCCGCCGATCCGTACAACGTCCGCGCAGAATGGGGTCCGTCGACGTATGGTGATGTTCGGAATCGAGGCGTGATCGCGTTGTCCATATCGTTACCGCTGCGCTCCAGCATTACGCCCTTCTTCATCGCGAACAGCGGAGTACCTTATAACATCACGACCGGCCTAGACCCCAATGCAACAGGCTTTCCGGCTGCGCGTCCCGCGCTCGAATCGGGTGCCGAACCCAGCGCGTGCCACGGAAACAATCTCGTTTACGCAGCGGGGTTCGGATGCTTCAACTTGAATCCTGCTACGGGAACACCAGTGATCGGACGAAACTCGGGACGCGGGCCGGCAAACCTGAGCCTGGGGCTGCGAGTGTCACGAATGTGGGCGTTTGGCGGCGAGGGAGAGACGGGAGCAGCCAATCAAAGTGGTCCTCCTCCAGGAATGATGGATCACGGCGGCCAGGCGCCTGGGCATTCCGGAGGTCCGTCGGAAGCCTTGTTTAACGTCAATACCGGTCACAAATACAACCTGACTCTCAGCGCTTCCACGCTGAACGCGCTCAACCGTACGAATCTAGCGCCGCCGAACGGTGATTTATCATCGCCGTACTTCGGACAGTCGCTGAGCGTTGCCAATCTGATGGGCCACGTGAGTGGGGCAAGCACATATAACCGCAAGATCGAGATTCAATTGCGCTTTACATTCTAGGTAACCGCTAGAGTGGTAGGTAACCGCTAGAGTGGATCGGCCTTGACTCACTCGCTGCAAAGTGGGGCTTACGGACAACTGCGACCACGCCGAATTTCTGGTTGCCGGCTTTAAATGAAGGCTCATAGGGCGGACCGCCTTGGCTCGCACCGGAAGCTTAACGCTTGAGAGCACTCGATTGCGCCGTTTGCCCGATCACTTCCGATTAACACTAATTGTTTCCCGATCCTGATAAAAGTCAGGTCACATTTTGCTACGTGGCCATCGACTATTACTCTGCTCGCAGCGCTTCGACCGGGTCGACTGTGGCGGCACGGAGTGCAGGAGGTGCCGCCGCCGTTATCGCCGTGATCATCAGCACGATTATTGTTGCTGCCCATGTAAGCGGATCAAACGGAGAGACATCAAACAGCATATTTTGTATAAAGCGGATCGCGAAGAAAAGAGCCGCTCCCCCGAGCAGTACACCGGCTCCGACCAACGCGGCTGCTTCCGCCAGAATCATTTTCAGAACATTTGCACGGGAAGCGCCCAAGGCAATCCGGATGCCGATTTCACCGGTGCGTTGCGCAACAGCCGACGATAACAGTCCATACAGGCCGATCGCGCCAAGAAAGAGGGCCAAACCGGCGAACAGATTGGTCATCAGGGTGAGCAGGCGTTGGCTGCCGAGCGCGGCATCCATTTGATCCCTCAAGGTTGCGAACAATGACAGCGGTATTGCTGGAGCGATCCCGCTCAGCGCTTTTCGGTATCCGGCAACTGCCTGCGCTTTCGTGCCCGAATTGATCAGGAATACGAGGCCCGTCGCCTGCGTCTTTGTCGAAATCGGAAAGTAAATGGTGCGCGGAGGCGGTTCACGCAGGCTGGCAAACTTTGCATCTTCGGAAATGCCGATCACCCGGCAGGAGAAAGGACCGGCGTTCCGGAAATCTTTAAGATCTTCGCCCCGGACGTAACGGTCCAGCGCTTGCTGATGCGGGAACAGATAATTCGCTGCCGAGCGGTTCAGGATGCAGACTTTCGGCTCTCGCTCCTGCTTTTCAAACTCGCGTCCTTCGACGATGTCCGTATCCATTGTGCGAAAGTATCCCGGCCCGACGGCGTTGTAAGCCATGTGCGAATCCTCCGGCGGATTTGGGCCCCCGGTCATCGCCAGAAAGCGGCCCCTTGAATCGAATCCCGTCATGGGTGTGTACATGGTAGCCGCGGCCGAGCGAATTCCCGGCATCTGTTCGAGCCGATCTACCATGCGCTGGTAGAAATTGAGACTGGCATCGCCCCGGAAAGGCACAAACGACGCCGGCGGCGTCTGGATCGTCACATGGTTCAGGTCGAATCCGGTTCGTTCCGTCCGAATGCGGACCAGGCTCTGCGAGAGCAATGTTGCCGCCACCACCAACACGAGAGAAAGGGCAACTTGAACGGGAACGAACGCCCGTCCGGCAATCTGTTTGCGTGCTGCTGCTGTCGTGCGCGAGTTCAGCAGTACGGCTGGGTCAGAACGGCCGGCTCTCCATGCCGGTAGAGTGCCAAACAGCAGAGTAGTACCAACAGCGCACAAACCGGTTACCCAAAACACCGTGCGGTCCGGCTCGACCGCAATTGGTTGGCCCATCATGGGATCGCGAAAGAAACTCAGCAGGGCCAAGCTCCCATACCACGCCGCCACCGCTCCGAGCGCGGCGCCAATGAGGGCGATGATGAAGCTTTCAGTCAGATATTGACGGATCAGTCGCCAGCGCGCTGCGCCGATAGCCGTGCGAACGGCAAACTCCCGCTGCCTTGCGTAAACCTTCGACATCATCAAGCCGCCGACATTGACACAGCACAGCAGAAGCACGACGGCCACCAGCCCCTGCATGATCCAAAGCGGCTGCGAATACACGCGTTCATAGTACGTGGGCAGTCCGGTTCGCGCGGATTCCACTCTCAAACGAGCCTTCTCGAAGAAGGGCTGATGCCGGTATTGCAATGGAATGAATTGATGGAACAGTGCATCGCGATAGAGAGCAATCTCTGCGTCAGCCTGGGCCTTAGACACTCCCGGTTTTAGACGTCCGATTCCGGCGCACCAGCCGAAGGAGGCGGGTGTGTTGAGTTCGTCTTTACCGATGAGCACGGTCAGGAACTGAAGCGGGAAGTACATCTTCACATCCAACCCGGGAGCGATGCCGCGGAAAGCGGGTGGCGTGACGCCAATGACGGTCACCGGCGTATTGGAAACCTTAATTTGTTTCCCGACGATTTCGGCATCTGCGCCGAAGTGGTCGCGCCAGAAACCGAAGCTGAGGACAACCAGCCAACCTTGGGAAGGACCTCCGCGGATATCGTCACCAGGAGCGATTGACCGCCCCATATAGGGCTTCAACCCGAGGAGCGGGAAGGCATTGCCGCTGGCCAGGAGGGCGGGATAGGGGCGCAGAGTCCCCTCGCGGTCTTGCATGGTCACGCCATAGCCCATCCAGGCAGAGATATCGCTAAACGAGTGTTGCTGCTGCCGCAGTTGCATGAGCATTTGGTACGGAATGGCGTTCCTTTCCGACGAGCCGGGACTGGTCATGCCGATACGGACAAGCTGCTGGGGATCGGGTACCGGCAGACTTCGCAAAAGGAGCCCATAGAGCAGCGTAAAAATAGCCGTATTTGCACCAATCCCGAAAGCCAGCGTCAAGATGGCTGTCAGGCTAAAGGCCGGGTTTTTGCGAATAGCTCGAAGCCCGAGCGCCAGGTCGCGATAGCAGCTCTCGAGCAGGGTCATGAAGTCCTGATCGCGCATCCTCTCAACAATGGTCTGCGAGCTGCCGAGTTGAAGGCGTGCGCGGCGCCGAGCCTCCAAAGGCGGCATACCGGACGCCGCATTGTCTTCCGTCTCCATTTCCAGATGGACGCGCAATTCGTCTTCTAGATCCGCGTCGCTTCGGAAGCGACGGATGCGCGTCAGAAGCCATGCTCGCCATGGCTTCATCGCGCTGCCCCCGTATGCGGAGCGATAAGGCGAGTTTGCTCGCCAAGGATGACATCGAGCAGCCGGATCGCACTCAAAGTATGCTTCCAGTGAACCACCAGAAACGGCGCGCTGGCTGATGCCAGATAAAGGTCCTGCCGCACAAAGCACCAGGGTTCCGATGGCTGCGCGACCGGCACATGGCGGAGAGGATCTTTTTCTTCAAAACCAAATGCCTGAATATCGCTGGCGAAGCCTCCTCGGATCTCCAGCGCGCGTTCGAACGGCGGCCGGCTGCCCAGGCGAATATCTTGATCGATGGTGCGGATATGCTCGCGGAGGGTGAGCGAACCCGGCGAATGGGAACGGGACCGGATGTGGTAACGAGCGATCGCAATCGAGCCCGAAAAGTTGCTTAGACAGTTGCGACCCTCTTCGCCGTTTCCGGAGAGGCAGTATTGGCGATCCGTTCGCAGCTCTTCAAACCAGAAACCGCCGCCGCTCGAATAGTTATCGTAGAACTCGACAGCCATTCGCACATCGCAGTCGGAAGTAACAAAGTGGTAAATGGTCTCGTTCTTCACGTTCGCTGTATTTGCCAGTGGTGCGCCGAAACTCACGCCACTCCACAAAAACAATCTTCTGCTGAGATCGCGCATGGTCTTCCTGTGTGTACATGCATCATGCACCGTGATTTCCAAAGAATCGCGGGAACGCCAAGTCTTATGAATGAACAGGTTCGCGGAGTGGGGTTTTAACAAATCGAGCTCGAAGCTTCGATATCGAGACTTTCTATGTCCGTTCCCGGGACGCATAGTGGGCCGTCTACCTGTGTGAATACTACCATGTAATCTGCTAGTATTGTTTGCGGACCTTCATGCCAAAAAAGCAAGAAACAAAGCTCGACCTGCTGCAGGGGACGTTGGACATGATGGTGATGCGCACCCTGCTTGCCGGTCCCGCCAACGGATACGAAATCGCGAAGGCGATTGAGCGAATGTCTGACGATGTGCTGCAAGTAGACCACGGATCGCTTTATCCAGCGCTTTATCGCCTGGAGAAGAGCGGCATTTTGACGGGCAAATGGGAGATCTCTTCAACAAACCGCCGCGCACGCTATTACCGCCTCACGGCGGCCGGAAGAAAGCGGCTGGCGGCCGAACGATCCAAATGGGAACAGATGGCCGCGGCGATTACACGCGTGATGCGCCCAGCATGACTGTCACACTTTCACACAAATCCGCTGGAGCTGCACGCGCGACAAATGGGGAGGCGTCGGTGATTTCTTTGTGTAGAAAAGGGGACGGGCAGCTATGTCCACGCGCCACAAACCGGCTTGGGACATAGTCGGCCGTCCATGCTTTCTAGAAACTGAGACGGCCGTTGAACTGTATTTCGCGGGAGGTGAAGGTCGACGTCAGGGCACCGAACCCTGTGCCGTTAATGTTCGGCGCCGCTGATATCTGAAAGTTGGGATGGTTGAAGATGTTGAACATCTCGGCGCGAAATTCGAAGGTGAGCCGTTCGGTGAGCTTCGTTTTCTTGACGAAGTTCATGTCAACTTGCTGGAAGGTCGGCCCCGAGCAGGACTTATATAGTCCATGATCGCCAAGAGTACCGGGGCTGGGGTTCGCCAGGACCGACGTATTGGCTCCGAGCGTGGAACCGGGCGCCGCCGTGGGCGAAGGATTGAAACTGATGTCGCTCGCGGGCAGAAGCAACGCTCCTCTAGCCGGATCTTCGTACACGCCCACCGAGTTGCAGATGGAGCTGTCGCTCGTCCCGACCGCAACTGCCGGATTGCTGCCCGAATTGCCAGTGCGGTTGATAGTGCCGAGACCGGATGCCAGCGTTATCGGGATACCGGAGCGCCAAGTCCAGAGGCCGCCAGTCTGCCATCCTTCCAGCACCCGGCCGAGAATACCGCTTGACAGCCAGCGCCGGCCGCGTCCCACCGGGAACTCGTAGACTGCAATTAAGTGAAAAGTGTGATGAATGTCGAAGTCCGCGCGGGTACGATCGAAGCCGGGATTGTTGAAATCCAGAGTCCGGACGAGCTCGCTTTGTGAGCCGGTAATACCCGCGTTCGACAGCACCTTGGACCAAGTGTAGTTGGCCTGAAACTGCAAGCCGTAGGCAAGCCGGCGGCGCAGCTCCACTTGCATGGCGTTGTAGCTGGAGCTCATTCCATTCGTGAGCTCTTCGTCAAAAGCGGTCAGCGGATTTGCCATGAAGAAGTTTGCGGGCAACGCGCCTAGCCCTTTGCATCCAGTGCCGAGAAGGAATTGCTGGGTGCAGTTATTGCTTACCAGGAACCAGAACTGGCCGGGCGCGAGTTGGCCTGCGTTGAACTGGTTGGTGAAAGTCGGATTCGAGAAGTATGAGCTTGGGAAATTAATGCGCTCCAAGACGGGCAACGGTCCCTGGCCGGGCAGCCCCCGATTGTTAAACCCAGGCGTACCGGTAGCAGAGCCTGTGCAGGCGACGCGGTTGGCCGCGCAAATCGAGAAATTCGTTACGGCTTGTTGGAACTCGCTCAGCAGCGATGGAGTCACGTCGGGCTGGCTCAAATCATTGCCCCGATAAAGACCGGTCGCATGGTTGCCGACATAGCGGACCTCAAGAGCTGTGGCCGGCGTGAGTTCGCGCTGGATGCCAAACGACCATTGCTGTACATAAGGCGATTTCATGTTCGGATCGATCGCGTAGATCCCCGATCCACCAGTCGAAGAGAAGCTGGCTAAGAAATTCTTGTATTGCGGTTGTGGCACTGCGAACGCCGGAGGGGGCAGCACTTGGTTGACGTTCGGATTCAGCACAGCCAGCGCATCCCCGGCCGTTGGGCTGACCGCGACGCCGGTGTGCAGGCCGAGGTTGCTGGTGGTGACGTTGCTGATGAGCGTCAGCGTGTCGCGAACGTAGCTGATGGAGTACCCGGAGCGCACCACAGTTTTGGGTGTCACCTGCCACGCAACGCCTACGGATGGCGCAAGATTGGTATAACGCGTATTCCAGAAAGGCTTGCCGTTGCTGGCACCGCCGGGGACCAGTTGCGTAGTGGAACCGAGATTGGCGAGCAGGCCGTTATAGGTAGTGCTGGAACTGGGTTGGAACAACGGTCCATATGGCGTCACATCGCCGAGCTCGTTGCCGGGGACCAGCATGCGCTTGTTTACCATGTCGGGTGCCGGAACGACTTCCCATCGCAAGCCGGCGGTGACGGTCACATTCGGCAGCGCTTTCCAGGCATCCTGCCCGTAGAAGTTATACGAGCGCTCACGGATCCAAAACGCGTCCGTCAGACCTTTCACATAGCCTTGACCCGGTATGGCGTTGTACGTCTCGGAGATATTATTCACCAGGCCGACAAGTGACGCATAGATATTCTGCGCGGTGGTGCAGATGCTGCTGCCGGTGCTGCCGGCAGGTAGGCTGGGAAAGCCAGCGCAGTTACTCAAACCATTGCTGTTGGTTGCGTTGGAGCCGAGCGCAACGACTGGGATAACGCCGCCATTGACGCCGGAGCCGCCGGCAAAATCGTTGAAGCGGTGGGTGGAGGCGGAACTGATGAGCAAACCCATCTTGAGCGTGTGAGTGCCCTTGACTTTGGTGAAGTTGTCCGCAAGAGAATAAAATGGCGAAAGCCGTCCCTGGGGATCATAAGCGTACTCGGGATTTGAGATCGCGTTAGCAGTGGGATTGGGGGACTGGTTGGCAACGCCAGGAAAGTAGACGTTAAAAGTGCGTTCAAACGGCGTCGGTGGCAGGAAGGTGTACTGAGGGCGGCTGAAGCCGAAGCGTATTTCGTTGAACGCCGAGGCACCGAGGCTGGAGTTGATTGCCAGAGCACCGAGGCCTTGGTGGAAATCCGAGGCATTCGCGATGTCGCAAACGGAGCCGACGCAATTGGTCGCGACGCCTTTCGGAAATTGCGCGTCGGTACTTGGACTGACTGGATCGTGCTCCCAGTGCCATTCGGCCTCGAGCCAGTGCGTGCCCCACGTATGGGATTCGAGCAGCTTGTGATCGATGCGCAGGTCGTAGAGCTTGTCCAACTCCGTTCCCAGAGTATTGAAATTGATGCCAACAGTGTTCAGGCCGTCTCCGAAATTCGGGTTGACGCTGACGGAGCCGGAGGGGACCGGTAGGGGAGTGGCATTAATCAGGCTTTGCGTAAAAGTATTGATCGGCAGATTGCGCGAACTGGCGGTCAGCAGATTGACGGTGTGGTCCACTTTATCAGCGCCCAGGTACGTGAACAAACCAGCGCGTGCCGGCGCGGTGAGCACGGTTCTGGTGTCGGTGATCTGAAAGTGTTGCTGGAATACCGAGTAAGAGAAAAAGAAGAAGGTGCGATCTTTGCCGTGGTAGAGCTTTGGAATTTGGACTGGGCCGCCGATGCTGCCGCCGTACCGGTCCTGCCGTAAAGTCGGGCGTGGAGTGCCGGTGAAATTGTTGGTCCACGTATTGGCGTTGAAGGCGTCATTCCGGCCGGCATAAAACGCGCTGCCGTGGAAGACATTGCCGCCGCGAGCCGTAGTCATTCGGATCTGCACGACGCCATCGCCGGAATCGGAGCCGACGTTTTGCCCGGTAATACTGAACTCGCCGATACTTTCGAGCGTGATGTTACCGGCGGCGGCGAAGCCTGAAGTTTTAATGAAGCTGTCGCGCACGTCAATGCCGTCCTGGACGAGATTATTGCTGGAACCGCGGAGCCCGTTCATGACGGAACTGCCGGAGGTCGCGGCGCCTGTCGAGGTCACTCCCGCCATTTGAGTGGCAAAATCGAGCGGATTGCGCGTGGTCGAGGGCAGGTCGACGATCTGTTTACGGTCAACGTGAGTTCTCAGCTCGCTCGATGCGGTATCGACCGGCGGCTGGACGTCTTCGACGTTCACGACTTGGTTCGAGGAGCCGACGACCAGCGTCACCCGTAAGCTGGATTCCTGCGCGGTGATGACCTGAACACTGGCCGCGGCCCACTCGCGAAACCCGGGGGCTGCGACCTTTACGGAGTAGGTTCCGAATGGGAGGCCCGGAACCGTGAAGGTCCCCTCGTTACTGCTCTGGGCGGTGAAGATCGTGCCGGTACTGTTGTCCGTCACGGTGATCTGTGCGTTGGGAACGACCGCCCCCTGCGGGTCAAACACTGTTCCGGTAATAGAACCGTGCTCTACCTGGGCGGCGGCAAAAGAAACAGCGAGCAACCAAGTAACCAAGAACCCCACTGCCTTGGATGGCATGTGCACTCCCCTTTCTAAAGCGCGCTCGAATGTAGGAAGAAATTTAACGAAATATTACTCTGCGCGTGAACTTAGCGCATCGGCATGCTTCACGTATTTGTCGAACCACTGAAATTTTTCCCAGAGCACGTGCTCAATGGTCTCCTTGGCGCGATATCCGTGGG
>CAWFWH010000066.1:0-8884 GCA_963819405.1 uncultured Acidobacteriaceae bacterium
GTAAAGCCACGTCAGCAGCGCTGCAGCACCGTCGCAATTCCTTGCCCAACACCGATGCACATCGTGCAAAGCGCATACTGCGCTTGCATTTTCTGCAGTTGATAAACAGCGCTGGTGATCAGGCGGGCGCCGCTTGCGCCGAGTGGATGTCCAATCGCAATTGCACCGCCGGCCGGATTTACGTGCCCGGCATCGTCCGGCAAACCCAGATCGCGCAACACCGCGAGTGATTGCGAAGCGAACGCCTCGTTCAACTCGATCAGATCGATGTCCGAGAGCTTAAGTCCCGTCTTCGCCAAAACCTTTCGGGTCGCGGGTGCCGGCGCGAATCCCATAATGCGAGGTGCGATGCCGACCACGGTCGATCCGATGACGCGCGCCCGCGGCGTGAGTCCATATTTTCGAACCGCTGTTTCCGAAGCAAGTAAGACCGCGCACGCGCCGTCGTTTATTCCCGATGCATTCCCTGCGGTAATTGTTCCATTCGGCTTCACAATCGGCTTCAAACGCGCAAGCGCCGCTAGCGTTGTGTCTGGCCGTGGATGCTCGTCAACCTCGAACTTCTTGGCCTCTCCCTTTTTCTGCGGCAGCGGCATGGGAACGACTTCGCAACGAAAGAAGCCGCTCGCCTGTGCCTTGGCCCATCGCTGCTGGCTGCGCAACGCGAAAGCGTCCTGATCTTCGCGGGAGATTCCAAAATCTTCTGCAACATTCTCGGCTGTTTCCGGCATGGAATCGATGCCATACTTGCTCTTCATCGCTGGATTGACAAAGCGCCAGCCGATGGTCGTGTCATAAATCTCCGCCGTCCTGCTGAATGGCGTTTCCGCTTTGCCCATAACGTACGGCGCGCGTGACATGCTTTCCACGCCGCCCGCAATCATCAAATCCGTCTCGCCACATTTAATCGCGCGGGCTGCAATCGCGACCGCGTCCATGCTGGAACCACAGAGGCGATTCACCGTTGTGCCTGGGATTTCTTGGGGTAATCCTGCCAGCAGAGCGGCCATCCGCCCAACATTCCGGTTGTCTTCCCCGGCCTGATTCGCGCATCCGTAGATCACATCGTCGACCGCTTCCCAATCGACACTCCGGTTTCGCGTCATCAGCGCTTGAATCGGAAATGCCGCAAGATCGTCGGCTCTCACCGATGACAATGCGCCGCCATAACGCCCGAAAGCGGTACGGACTGCATCACAAATTAACGCGTCGTTCATTCCATCTCCTTCGCATCGGTTAACGTCCGTTTGTCGACTACTCGGCATGCCTTGCCGGTCCCGGAACGCTCAATGCTTTTTGGCGCAAGTACCTTCACAGTTACTGTCACACCCACGAAGGCTTTGATTTGCTGCTGTAATTCCGCAGATATGCCCGCCATCTCTTTCGACGCCTGCCGGAGTTCAACATCCACTTCAAGTTCATCCAGGTGACCGGCGCGTGAAACTACCAGCCGGTATTGCGGAGCCAGCTTCGGCTGTTTCAAAATCAGTTCTTCGATTTGTGTCGGAAACACGTTCACTCCACGAATGATCAGCATGTCATCCGACCGGCCGGTGATCTTTCCCATCCGCCGCATGGAACGCGCCGTTGGTGGCAGCAAACAGGTCAAGTCACGCGTGCGATAGCGAATTACCGGCAAAGCTTCCTTGGTCAATGACGTCAACACAAGCTCGCCAGGCGCGCCGTCGGGCAGCACTTTGCCTGTCTCAGGATCGATTATTTCCGGATAAAAATGATCTTCCCAGATCACCGCGCCATCTTTCGTGTCCACGCACTCGCTAGCCACTCCCGGCCCGATCACTTCCGAAAGTCCGTAGATATCCAGTGCGTCAATCCGAAGCCGTGTTTCGATCTCGCTGCGCATCGCGCCGGTCCAGGGCTCCGCTCCGAAGATTCCAATCTGAAGCGAAGTCGCACCTGGATCGAGTCCCTGACGCTCGAATTCTTCGCATATAGTCAGCATGTAGGAAGGAGTCACCATGATGATGTCCGGCCGGAAATCCTGTATCAGCTGCACTTGCTTTTCCGTCTGACCACCCGACATTGGAATGACGGTGCATCCTAATTTCTCAGCGCCGTAGTGCGCGCCCAAGCCGCCCGTAAATAGTCCATAACCGTAAGAAACCATCACCGTGTCTCCAGGCCTCCCGCCCGCCGCGCGAATAGAGCGCTCCACCACATTCGCCCAGGTGTCGATGTCACGACGCGTATATCCCACCACGGTCGGCTTACCCGTAGTGCCACTCGAGACGTGAACCCGTATCACCTGTTCGCGGGGCACGGCAAACATTCCGAATGGATAATGATTGCGCAGGTCCTGCTTAGACGTGAGCGGAAATTGCGCCAGGTCTTCGAGGCTCTTCACGTCATCCGGATGCACGCCCGCACGATCGAAACTATCCCGATAATGCGCAACATTCTGATAGGCGTGGTGTAAAGACCACTTCAGCCGCTGTAACTGCACCGCCCGCAGTTCGTCCTGGCTGCATTGCTCGATCGGCTCAAGCTCCGCGGGCTTCCTGCTGCGAATGGCCATATGTATTATTCACTCGGCCGCTTGCTCAGATTCCGTGGAAATAAACTGCCCTCGTATTCTGTGCGACCGGCCACGAAAAAGAGCAACGCGTTCGCCCTTTTGATTGCTGACAGCCACGTCGTAAACGCCCGTCCGGCCCAATGCCGCCTGTTCGATCGCTTCAGCCACCAGATGGTCGCCCGCATACGCTGGGGCCAGGAAATCTATCGCGCACCCAGCCGCCACCGTGCGAAATTGTAGCTGTTGCAGGCGAACGCAAAGGCGCTATCGGCCAAGCTGAAAACGAAGCCGCCGTGGCAGGTTGCGTGCCCATTGAGCATTTCGGGCAACACCTTCATTTCAACCAGCGCATACCCGGGACGAACTGCAACCACTCGCATGCCCATCTTCTGAGAGGCTGCGTCGGCGGCAAACATTTTCCGGACCACCCCCTCGGCCAGCTTCTGCGCCGAATCATTGGAGCTTGAATTCATCGAATTTGCTCCTGTTCCAGAGAAGTTCGGAGAGCAACGGCGAGACTCGATATCGCTCTTCGCCGTAATGGGCCCTTATATTGTGGAGAGCGGCCCATACGTTGCCGATACCGATCCGGTCAGCCCATTCGAGTGGGCCAAGCGGGTAATTCACGCCTTTCTTCATGGCGGTATTCAGGTCGGCGACCGTGCAGACGCCCTGATTCACAGCATCCGCAGCCTCATTCGCGAGCATCACGACAGTTCGCATCACCACTAATCCCGGCAAATCGCGGACGCGCGTCACAGAATATCCGGCTGCCTGAAGCAGGGCGACTGCAGCGCGGTAGGCCTCTTCGCTGCACTGGTGAGCCTTGGCCACTGCCAATCGGGTCGCCTTCGTGTAATCGAGCGCAAGGTCTACCAGAACCAAGTTTTCCATGCGCGGTTCCATGGCTCGCTGAGTCGCCGTGCGACCATCGGTGACGAAGATCTTCACTCCATTTGTGTCCACGCTTCCCTTTTCGGCGAAGGCTTCGCGAACCGATGCTCCATCTTCGATCTGCGGAACAGGGGCTTCGCTCTGAATCGCAGGCGCGGGAGCATCTTCGCCGTAAAAATAAAATCCTCGCCCCGATTTTCTCCCCAGAAAGCCAGCTTCGACAAGCTCCCGCTGAATCAGCGATGGTCGATAGCGCGGATCACCGAAATAAGCCTCAAACACCGACTGCGTCACCGCAAAGTTCACATCGAGTCCGATAAGGTCCATCAGCTCGAATGGACCCATCCGGAACCCACCTGCCTCGCGCATAATCGCATCGATCGAAGCCGGGCTCGCCGCGCCTTCAGAAAGTAAGCGCAATGCTTCTCCGTAGTACGGCCGCGCGACGCGATTCACGATGAATCCAGGCGTGGATTTGACGTGTACAGGACTTTTCCCCCACGCTGCGGCGGTCGCATAAACTATGTCGGCTGTTTGGCGATCCGTCGCTAATCCACTGACCACTTCAACCAGTTTCATAACTGGCGCGGGATTGAAGAAATGCATCCCGGCCACGCGTCCAGGCCGCTTCAGGCCTGCGGCAATCGCCGTGATCGAAAGCGAAGATGTATTAGTCGCAAGAATGGAATCACCGGCAACCACGGTTTCCAGTTCTCGAAAGAGCTGTCGCTTTACTTCGAGATCCTCCAGCACTGCCTCGACCACAAGCTTCACTCCGCCCAGTTCTCGAATACTGTTTGCGCGTTCAATCCGGGATGCAGCGGCCTGCGCTGCTTCGGCAGTCATCCGTTGCTTCGCGACCAGCTTTTCAAAATCTCTGCTGATCCCGTTGATCGCTTTTGCCACTGCTTCAGCGTTGATGTCATATAGCTTGACCGGGTGTCCTGCAGCCGCTGCAACTTGCGCAATACCCGTGCCCATCGCACCGCTGCCGATCACGGCAATTGGGCTCTCCTGCCTGATTGCCGCCACTATGTTCCCGTGAACTGTGGCGTTCGCTTCTCGAGAAACGCCGCAACGCCTTCCCGGTAATCTCGCGAATAGCCTAGCTCGCGCATGAAGTCACGTTCCAGATCCAATTGCTGATCGAGCGTATGCTCTCCAGATCCGTAGATGGCCTGCTTAATTCGCGCTAAACTCTTTGTCGGAGCGGACGCCAAGTGCGACACCACCTTGTCGATCGCCGCCGTGAATTCATTATCTTCGACGCATTTCCAAATCAGACCCCATTCTGACGCCTGCTCCGCGGAAACTTTCTCACCTAACAACGCAAATCCCATCGCGCGCGCGGTTCCAATCAAGCGTGGAAGAAAATACGTGCCGCCTGTGTCCGGAACCAGTCCCAGTTTGCTGAACGATTCGATAAAACTCGCCGATTTTGCGGCAATCACAATATCGCAAGTAAACGCAAGATTTGCTCCTGCCCCCGCCGCCACTCCATTCACGCCGCAAACCACAGGCAGCGGCAGAGAACGTAGACGCCGCACTAGAGGCGCATAGTAGTTCTCAATCGACGCGCCAAGATCCACCGCCTCGCCCGGAGCGACAGCGCGGTCTGAGAGATCCTGCCCTGCGCAAAATCCACGGCCAGCGCCCGTAATCACCAGGACCCGCACACTCTCATCCCGCTCGATCGCCTTGAGCGCCTGGCGAACTTCAGTGTGCATCTGAACATTGAAACTGTTCAGCTTGTCCGGACGATTCAGAGTCAGGCGAGCCGCTCCGCTTTGGACGTCGAACAAGATGGTCTGATAACTCATCTCTGTCTCAATTTGTAGAGCGGCTCAAAACCGATCTTCGTCACGCGCTTCCGGTCAGGCTCAATCTCCCGAAGCGGTTCCACTTCCTGCATCGTTCGCGCGCTACGCTCCGCGAGTTCCTGATAAACTGCAGTGCCCTCCGCCTTCCAGGCGATTTCTTGCTCGGTCAACTCTCGTACGACTTTCGCCGGTATCCCAACCACCAGACTGCGTGCTGGAATAATCTGATTGGCCTTCACAAATGCAAGTGCCGCAACAATACTCGATTCGCCAATCTCCGCGCCATCCATAATCACGGCGTTCATCCCAACCATCGCATTTCTCCCGATGCGGCAGCCGTGCAGCACCGCGCCATGCCCAATGTGCCCATCCGCTCCAACGACCGTATCCATACCTGGAAAACCATGCATCACGCAGGTATCTTGCAGGTTGCTGCCTTCTTCTAGAATCAAACGGCCAAAATCGCCGCGCATCGATGCGTTCGGACCTATGTAGCAGCGCGCCCCGACGATCACATCTCCAATCAATACAGCAGTCGGGTGAACGTATGCTGTCGCATCGACCACCGGAACGATACCGTCAATTGAAAAAATCCGGCCCATCAAACGTGAGCTCGAGATTGTGCCACCCGGAATCGATTAGCAACGAAGGCCGTATCCGTTAACGAGGCATTTGCTGCCGGATTAGCGCCAGTTCCATGAAAGTCGCTGTACGCCGCGGATTGGTTGACGTAAACTCCGCCGGTTAAATTGCAGGAAAGCGCTACGCCAGCCTCGGCGGCGGCATCGCGTGCGTGCTCCAGAACCTGCCCGTCGTTCGAATACACCGACATGGTCAACGCGCCGTGCTCGATCGCGCCGCGCTTCGAAAGCGCGATGCTATGCGCCGTGTCCTCCGTAGCGATGACAAACGAAATCGGTCCGAACAACTCGTGCATGAACTTCGATTCGTCGCTCGCGTCGGCCTTCAGGAGCAGCGGCGTATGAACCCGCGCATTTTCAAATGTGGGATGCGCTAGCCGCCGGCTATCGATAATAACTTCGCCGAGCGAGCGCGCCTCATCGATACGCTGCAAAATCGTCTCATTCTGAATAGCGCCCAGCACCTCGACCGCTCGCGCCGGGTCGCCGAGCAGCTTGTCAATGCCCTCGCCAATCGCGCCAGCTACTTGATCGAAACTTAGATGTCCCTCGGAAGTATCGATCCCCTTCTTGGGAACATAGATGTTTTGCGGCGCCGTACACATCTGTCCCGAATAGAGCGAAAATGAGAACGCAATATTCCGAACCATCCCTTTGAAATCGCTCGTCGAATCCACAATGATCTGATTCACTCCCGCCTTTTCCGTGAAAACCTGCGCTTGTCGTGCGTTCTCTTCCAGCCAAACACCGTTCTCCGGGCTGCCGGTAAAGTCAATCACCTTCACCTCCGGCCGCAACGCAAGCGTCTGCGCAACCTGATCGCTAGGTTCATGCGCCACCAACGTAATCACATTCGGATCAAAACCTGCTTCAGCCAACACCTGCCGGGCGACTTCTACCGTAATTGCCAGCGCCAAAGTAGCCCCCGGATGCGGCTTCACGATAACAGCATTTCCAGTCGCCAGGCTCGCAAACAATCCGGGGTAGCTATTCCAAGTTGGAAACGTGCAGCACCCGATTACCAGTCCGATGCCGCGCGGAACGATGCGATACCGCTTCTCCATTTTTAGCGGCTCATTCTTGCCTTGCGGCTTCTCCCAAGTAGCTGCCTTCGGAATGCGGCTCATCTCCGACCACGCGTATGCGACCGCCTCGATCCCGCGATCTTGCGCGTGCGGACCACCTGCCTGGAACGCCATCATGAACGCCTGGCCCGTGGTGTGCATCACCGCATACGCCAGTTCAAAACTTCTCTTGTTCAGCCTGACCAGCGTTTCTAAAGCTACGCCTACCCATACTTCCGGCCCCGCACTCCGCCAACCCGCAGCCGCGTTCTCAATTGCCGGAAACAGGACATCCAGATCAGCCTTCGGATACGTGATGCCAAGATCGATGCCGAACGGCGACTCTTCCTTGCCAACCTGTCCGACGGTCCCGGGCTGCTCTAGAGCGAACAACTTGTGCAGCCGCCCTTCGAATGTCTTCTTGCCTTCATCGTTCGCCGTTTCGCCGTAGACCTTCGGGCTGGGCATCTCTGCGAACGCGGACCAATAACCACGCTTATTAATTGCGTCTACTGCCTTCTCGAGCAATTCCTGATGCCGACTAAATAGATTTTCTGACACGATTTGTTGTTAGTTGTCCTGATCGAAATCCACCGTCACCCGATCGGTGACTGGATAACTCTGGCAGGTCAAAATGAACCCGCGCGCAATCTCGTAATCTTCGAGCGCATAATTCGCGTCCATATCCACTTGCCCCTGCACAAGCTTGGCACGGCAGGTTGCACACACGCCGCTTTTGCACGAATGCCGTAAATCGATTCCACGCCGCAGCGCCGCATCCAAAATCGTCTCATTGCCCCTCTGCATTGAGAAGATTTGCTGCCCGCCATCCAGGACAAGCGTGACCTGACACTCCGCCGCGGCGGTGCTGCTTGCCGCAGCATTGACTCTGCTCTTACGTTCGGGTTCCTTAACCGTAAACAGCTCTATCTTTATTCGCGATTCGGGAAATCCCAAAGTTTTCAGCGCCGCGGTAACATCGTCCACCATATCTTGCGGACCGCACAGGAAGACAGTATCCACGCTCTCGAACCGGCAAAACTGCGTGAGCAGCATTTAGCCTTCTCACCCGTGATGCGACCGTTCAGCAATCCAAATCCTGATGCTCGCGGCTCATGATATGGATCAGGCTGAAGCGATCCATAAACAAATCTTTCAATTCAGCCAGCTCTTCCCGAAATATCACCGTTCCGGATGCGCGGTTCCCATAAAACAGCGTGAAGCTGCTGTCCGGTTCCATGAGAAGCGTCGTCTTGATGATCGAAAAGATCGGCGTGATGCCGCTGCCCGCCGCGAACGCCACATAATCCTTTTTATTCTCGGGTGAAAGCTGTACGTGAAAGCGGCCCTCCGGCGGCATCACTTCCATCGTGGCGCCAGGCTTCAGGTTTTCAATGATCCAATTCGAAAACATTCCGCCCGGTGTCCTCTTCACCGCAACCCGCAGCAAACCATCCTGCACCGCGGAACAAATTGAATATGACCTACGCACGTCTTCGCCGGCGATCCACGCGCGAAGCGTCAGGTATTGGCCCTGAATAAAGCGGAATTTATCTTCTCACTCCCGCGGCACATCGAACGTGATCGTCACCGCATCCCGAGTCTCGCGCTTGATGGCGCGAACCTTAAGCGGATCGAAATTGCTGAAGCCGGCCGGGACCGCAGCGGTCTGATCAATGGCGCTTGAAAGCATCGAAAGGCTCCAAGCAGGACCGGCATTTATATAAAGCTTTGCAGGCGGTCGATCCAAAGCGGCTTATCAATTCCGTGTCATCGGATCCGCAATGCGGACAAGTCACCGCAGGTTTTGCCGTTAAGCCGATGTTGCCAATTGCAACAAATGCCGGAAGGCGGAGCAATTCCATACGCCCGCAGCCGATCTTTAGCTTCCTCCGTCATCCAGTCCGTTGTCCAAGCTGGTGAAAGTTT
>CAWFWH010000067.1:0-9472 GCA_963819405.1 uncultured Acidobacteriaceae bacterium
TGCGGCGCGTTAAGTTTCTCTTCCTGGTACTGGCATTTTGTGGACGCGGTGTGGGTGATCGTGTTTACGGTGGTGTACATCATCGGCAGATAGAAGGCACGTTTTTATGGCGCACGAAATTCATCACGGCGAAGCGGCAGAACGTAGCCAGGAAGCGAACATCGAGATGCCGGCGCCGACATTCTGGCCGATGGTTTTCGCGTTCGGCATCACGCTTCTGTTTGCGGGAATGGTGACGCACTGGGTGGTGGGCACTGTTGGGCTGGTGATCGCCTTGCGCGCAGTAGTTGGATGGTGGCACAACGTGATTCCGATTGAGGAGCACGAAGAAGTGCCGATCGAGCCAGCGCTTCGGCCCACGCCGATCATGGTTGAAGCACGCTCGGTGGTGCGCTTAAAGGTCGGAGAGGGCGAGCACAGAGTTCACATTCCCGAAGAAATCCATCCGTATTCCGCAGGGTTTTGGGGTGGTCTGGCCGGTGGCGCTGCGATGGCCGCGCTTGCCTGTTTGTATGGACTGATTGCTCAGCACAGCATCTGGTATCCCATCAACCTGTTATCCGGAGTGGTGATTCCGTCGATGGCGGACGCGAGCCTTGACCAATTGCGGGCGTTCAACCGCGTGGCCTTTGTGGCGGCGCTGATCGGACATGGCGTCATCTCGATTTTGGTGGGCGTGGTGTATGCGGTGATGCTGCCCATGTTTCCAAAATATGCTCCTTTCTGGTCAGGTATTGTTATGCCGCTATTTTGGAGCGGACTCATAGCGACGGTATTGAACATAGTGAACCCAGCCATGAATCGGCGCATCAGCTGGCCCTGGTTTGTGGCGTGCCAGCTTGCATTCGGATTGGTGGGAGGGTTCGTCATCGCGCGCAGCACCAGCATTCATACCATGCAGTCGTGGGATTGGGCGGAACGCGCTTTCATCGATGCGCCGGGCGTAAGGGCCCCGCGCAAGGAAGATCGCGAATGAGGATCGCCGGGACGTGCATTCTGATGTTTTTCGCTGCCGCTTGCCAGCCCTGGGGTAAGCCGGAAGAGCGACCTGTATCGCCGGAAAATATCACCGATTTCCAGACACTCTATACCGAGAACTGCTCCGGTTGCCACGGTCTGAATGGGAAGAATGGGCCTGGGCGGCCGCTAAATAATTCTTTATACTTGGCGATCATTCCTAAAGAAACGCTTCAACAAACTATTGAGAATGGCCGGCCCGGAACCGCCATGCCGGCTTGGGGCCGCGCACAGGGTGGGCCGCTTTATCCAAAGCAAGTCACCGCATTGGTGAATGGGATTGAGCGGAATTGGGCCAAGCCTGTGAACGTAAGTGGCGTTTCGCTCCCAGCCTACAGTGCGGAAGGTCGTTCCGGAGATCCGGGTCGTGGCAAGAAGCTGTTCGTAAGAGACTGCTTCATGTGCCATGGGCAAGTCGCTATCGGGCCAGTGACGAACCCAACGTTCCTGACGCTGGTGACCAATCAGGTTCTGCGGACTTCGATCATCGTGGGTCGCGCCGACCTCGGAATGCCGGATTTTCGCACGCTGAACATGGGACACGCGCTCAGCGATCAGGACATTACGGATCTCGTCGCCTATCTGGCGTCTTTGCGACCAGTGCCGGCGAATACGGAGAGCGCTCATGTTCAGGAGAATGGAAGCGGTCAGAGAGGTGGGAAATGAGCGGGCCGGCACGAGAAGCAAACACAGGAAAGGAAAACACGCAAGATCCTTCGCGTCGCGATTGGCTGTTCACGACAGGGATGGCGGTGAACGTAGCGGCGGGCGTGTTGTTGGCGATCCCACTTATCGGATTTGTGTTTGCGAGCTTCGTTGAAAGAAAAGATCCGCGCAGCTGGATTTCATTAGGTCAGCTCGATGGCTTCCCGGAAGGCGCCACGCGGATCGCGACTTATCGCAATCCATTCACGCGGCCGTGGGACGGACAAACTGCGAATATTCCCTGCTGGGTGCGCCGTCTTGAAGGGAATCAGTTTCAGGTTTTTGCGATTAACTGCACGCATTTAGGATGCCCTGTGCGTTGGTTCGAGCAATCGGGACTCTTTTTGTGCCCGTGCCACGGCGGAGCTTATTACGAAGACGGGTCCCGCGCCGCAGGTCCACCGCCACGCGGATTGTACCAGTACGATTACAAAGTCGATAAAGGACAACTTTGGGTGAAGGGCGGGGAAATGCCAACGCTCTCCAATCCCGTATAGACGGTTACGGTCGCATGAATTGGCTGAGAAGGGTAGCGGTCTGGCTGGATGACAGGTTGCACATTACCGCTCTCTATGCGTCGACAGCCGGCCACGAAGTGCCCGCAAGCGCGGGGAGCTGGTTCTATGTCTTCGGAAGCGCTACGCTGCTGTGCTTCGTTATCCAGATCATCACCGGCGCATGCCTGGCGTTCGTTTATATTCCTTCTACGAATGAGGCGTGGACCAGCCTGCAGTATTTGAATCACGCGCAATTTCTCGGCTGGTATCTGCGGGCCGTGCACAACTGGGGATCGAATTTCATGGTGGCGATTATGACGCTGCATATGATTCAGGTCTTCCTATTCGGGGCGTATAAATACCCGCGGGAGCTTACGTGGGTGAGCGGCGTGTTTCTGTTACTGTCGACGCTCGGCATGGCCTTTACGGGGCAGGTGATGCGCTTCGATCAGGACGCGTATTGGGGACTCACCATCGGCGCTTCGATTACCGGGCGAGTGCCTTTGATAGGGGCGCAGCTGGTGCATGTGCTCCTAGCGGGACCGATTATCGCGGGCGAAACACTATCGAGATTCTTCACCTTGCACGTCTTCATCATTCCCGGACTGATCATCGCGATTATCAGCATGCATCTCCGCCTGGTCTTAACGAAAGGGATCAACGAGTATCCGAGGCCGGGACATCCTGTTCATCGCGCCACCTATGATGCCGAATATGCGGAGATTCTAAGAAAAGAAGGCGTGCCGTTCGTGCCGCATGCGATTGGCAAAGACCTGATTTTCGCGGCGATCGTGATCATCGGCATTCTGGGGTGTGCATTGGTATTTGGGCCCAAAGGGCCGGGCGGCCCGCCAAATCCAACTATTGTCGACACCAATCCGCGGCCCGATTTTTACTTCCTTTCGGTATTTGCAGCGCTGGCGTTGCTGCCGGATTGGATGGAAGTTCTTGTATTGTTCGCCGCGCCAATGTTAATGGTCATTTTCCTGCTGGCTTTGCCGTTTATCTCACCCACAGGCGAGAAGAGCGCGCGCCGACGGCCTGTGGCTGTGTTGTCGGTCATTTTCATCCTGCTGGTGCTGGTGTTCTGACCTATATGGGCCAGACGTCACCCTGGTCGCCTAAGATGTCGGGCTGGAGCGGTAATGCAATTCCTGTCGAATATATAAAAGGACGCACGCCATTGGAGATGCACGGCGCGCTAGTGTTTCAGAACAAGCAATGCCGGAATTGTCACGGCCTTGGAGGGGAAGGCGGAATGCGCGGTCCGGCGCTCGATTCGGTGGCCACGCGTTTAACCAGAGATGAGATGGTCCGGCAGGTGATTCAAGGCGGCGGAAATATGCCGGCGTATGGGAAAAAATTGAGTCCGGCGGAAGTAGACGCGCTGGTCGCCTTCATGCAAACGCTCAGGCCGCGAAGCGTGCCACCCGTCCGCAATTCGAACAAACCCGAGAATCGTCTGCCGCGGGATATCGCGTTGGTGAAGACCCCGCTTCCCCGGGTGGGCCAATAAGCGCAGTGGATTCTTTTGCCAGTGCCGCACTCACCTCGTGGACGCTCAGCGCGCGAGTGACTATTGCGTTGCTGCTGATTGCGGCGATTTATGTGCGCGGTTGGCTGCGTGGACGAAGACTCCTTCACGATGATCGCGACCCCACGCGCCTTCTTTGCTTTTTAAGCGGTTTGGCCGTTCTCTTCCTGGCAATTGAATCGCCGCTCGATGCATTCGACAGCCTGTTTCTGTCTGCGCACATGACGCAGCATTTGCTGTTGATGATGATTGCGCCACCGTTAGTTCTATTGGGTCATCCCATGCTGCCGTTACTCCGCGGATTGCCGAAGCGGTTTGTGAAACAAGGCCTGGGCCCATTTCTGTCCTGGCCTCTGCTGCAGCGGTGCTTGAGAGGACTCACCTCGCCCCCGATCGCTTGGCTTCTCTTTACTACCAGCACACTTTTCTGGCATTTGCCGAAATTGTACGAGCTGGCGCTGCGATGGCCGGCATGGCACGCGGCACAGCACGCTTCTTTCTTTTGGACGGGGATACTGTTCTGGTGGCCGGTCGTGCAGCCCGGTCCAGGAAAGTCGCGTTGGCCCCGGTGGACTGCGATTCCGTACCTGCTGCTCGGCGATATATTGAACACCGCTCTTTCAGCCTTGTTTGTCTTCTCAGGCAGATTGCTTTATCCGGCCTATGCAGCCGTTCGCGCGAGTGGCCTGAGCCCGCAGGACGATCAGACGCTCGCGGGGTTGATCATGTGGGTGCCGGGATCCATCATTTATCTTGTGCCCGCGATGGTGATTGCTGTGCGATTGCTTTCCGGAAGTCCCGGCGCGCGTCGGGCCCTTCCGCTCATGAGGCGCGCTCCTGCGACGCAAACTCGTCCAACGCTTAGCCGCTACAGATTGCCGCAGTTCCGGCGCGCTGCCCAGACACTGATGCTGCTGCTGGCGATTGCAGTGATGGCCGATGGATTCCTCGGGCCCAAAGTGACGCCGCTCAATATGGCCGGCGTACTGCCCTGGATTCATTGGCGCGCGCTCTCCGTACTGGCGCTGCTGATTGCCGGGAATCTCTTCTGTATGGCGTGCCCGTTCACACTCGTGCGAGATATGGGCCGTATAGTGCTTCCAGCCAAGCTGCGATGGCCGCGCTGGCTTCGAACGAAGTGGTTGCCTGCTACGCTGCTGTTGATCTACTTGTGGTCGTATGAAGCGTTTGGCTTGTGGGACAGCCCCTGGCTGACGGCTTGGGTGATTGCTGGATATTTCGCCGCCGCATTGGTGATCGATGGATTATTTCGTGGCGCGACTTTTTGCAAGTACGTTTGTCCCATCGGGCAGTTTCACTTCATAAGCTCGCTGGTATCGCCGCGAGAGATAGGCGTGCGGAGCCCGGCAGTTTGCAGGTCCTGCCGGACTCACGACTGCATTCGTGGAAATGAGCATGCGCGTGGTTGTGAATTGTACCTGTTCCAGCCGAAAAAAGCCGGTAATTTGGATTGCACGTTTTGCCTGGATTGCGTGAAGGCGTGTCCGCATGACAATGTCGGCTTGATCCCGACGCTGCCTGGAAGTACGCTCATCGCGGATCCGTATCGCTCCTCGATCGGCAGATTATCCAAACGAACCGATCTCGCTGTTCTGGCGCTGCTCATTGTCTTTGGCGCGTTTGTGAATGCCGCCGGCATGGTGAGCCCTATCCTGATGTGGGAGCATCGCTGGCATGCTCGGCTCGGTCCGCATGCGATGCCTTTGATTATCGCGATGTTCGTGCTCGCAGGGGCGCTAGTGCTTCCGCTTGTCGCGACGCTCACCTGCATGGGGCTGAACCGGCTGGCGGCTTCCGGCGTAAACGTCATAGATCTCGGGCGCCGGCTCATATTCTCACTGGTGCCCATTGGACTCGCGATGTGGGGCGCTCATCTGCTCTATCATTTTTCTACCGGATGGAAAGCTGCATGGCCGCCGCTGCAACGAGCCATATCGGGGACCATCACTGCGTTTCCGCTCCCTGCTATTCCGCCTTGGCTCGCGTCCGCTCAAATAATAATGCTGGATGCCGGGCTCCTTCTCACACTCTATGTTGGCTGGCGCATCGCGCTGCAGCATGGCGGCCGTGCGCGTGCGGCATTGGGGCTTTTGACGCCATGGGCTGCCCTTACCTGCGCGCTCTACGCGGCAGGGGTTTGGATCCTATTTCAACCCATGCAAATGCGCGGCATGCTGCATTGAGACGCGGTCTTTTGAAATTCAGCGTCTTCTTCGCAGCCGCGCTGCTGTTGGCCGATGGTGGCACGCTGCAGTTTCGAAAGCAAATTGGATCGTTAATCATCACGGCTTTCAGCTCGCCCGCACCCGTCAGAGTTGGCGCTGCGGATCTCAGTGTCATGGTGCAGAAGGCGGCCGATCGGAGCACAGTTTTGGATGCTCGTGTCACCTTTCATCTATTGAAGTTCGAGGCTGGCAAAGTCGTCGAGGTTGTCGTACCTGCTACGCGGGCGCAATCGACTAATAAATTGCTGTATGCAGCGCGAGCGACGCTACCTTCTGTCGGCCAATGGCGACTCGAGGTCTCTGTTACGGCAGCCGGCGAAACGGTCGAGGCTACAGGCAATCTCGCGGTAATGCCCGAACAAACACCGCTCGCGAGTTACTGGCCTTATTTCGCACTCGTGCCGCTTGCGCTCATTTTGTTTGCAATGAACCAGTGGTTGAAGAGCAGACGGCAAGTCAGGCGTTTGCGAGCACGGCCATAGCGGCATTGCGGCCGTTGATCGCAATCACGCTTCCACCCGGGTGCGTGCAGGCTCCGCACAGATATACACCGGGCATGGGCGTCCTCGCTCGAAGACGATTGCTCCACATATAAGGAGGCAGGCACTCGCCCTGAAAAATATGCCCGCCGGTAAGACCAACCTTTTTCTCGATATCGGGCGGCCCCAGGACTTCAGCCTCGATCACGGCATCCGGGATGTTGCTGCAGAAACGGTGCAGCGCACGGAAAGCGAGTTGCTTTGCCTGTTCGCGACGCTGGTCCCACGTGCATTCCGAAAATTTGTAAGGAACGTACTGCGAGAAGACGCTCATTGTATGAGTTCCGTCCGGAGCGGCAGCGCGATCATGAACGCTCTGGAAGTAGAGCTCGGTCCAAAGGTGATCGGGAAGCCGCCCCTGGCGTGCGGCTGCATAGCTGGCCTTCCATTCCTGCTTGGTGAGCGGCGTGTTGATCTGCGCGAAGTGGTGAGCTTCGCAGGTGCCGGGCCGCGCCCGAAAGTCTGGCAGCTGCTGCAGCCATACATTGAGCTTCAGGGTGCAACCTTCAATCGGAACGGATTCAACCTGAGCCCGCCAGCCTGGATCCGCAGCATTGCCAACCAGCCGCAAGGTCGTCTGCGGATCGGCATTCGATACGACGACCGCTGCGTGAATGCGCTCTCCGCCTTCGAGCAACACACCGTTACCCGGCAGAATTTGCGAAACCGAAACACCAGCGGCTATAACCGCGCCCGCATGCCGGGCCGCGTCGGCGAGCAAGAACGAGACCATACCCATGCCGCCCTTCACGTAACCCCACGAGCCGGGCAAGCCGCCGAGCCGGCCCGACGAATGATGAAAGTGGATGGACGCCGTGCCGGCATCGAACGGGCTAGCGTTTGTGCCGATTACTCCCTGACCCAGATAGCCGATCTGGAGACGTTCGTCGCTCAAATATCGCTCGATGAACTCCGCCATGGACCAATCGAACAGCAGCGCGCGAGCTTCAGGATCATTACCGAGGCGCTGTTCCAATTGTTCCCGCGTGGGCGGTTCGCCGATCCAGAGATCGTGTTCATTCGGCGGACGAATTGCATCGCGAGTGCGGCGAATGACATCGCTCATAGCCCGCCAGCCTGAAACATCTCGCGGCGAGAAGCGCGCTATCTCCGCCTCGCATTGCTCGTCATCATCGTAAAGCTGAACGCTGCTGCCATCTTCAAATGGGACGAACAATCCATTGCTCGCGGGGGTCCACGAATAGCCGAGTTCCGGCAATCTTAGTTCTTCGATTACCAGCGGGTGTAAAAGCCCCGCGAGATACGCGCACGGCGACATGCGAACGCCGGGCCACGGTTCCTCGATGGTGCAAGCGCCGCCAATGCGCTCCCGGCTCTCGAGCACCAGAACGCGCTTACCGGTACGCGCGAGATAGGCCGCGCAAGTCAAACCATTGTGCCCTGCGCCGACAATCACAATATCCCAGCGTTGCGCCGAAAGGTCCGCGATAGGAGCGGGAAGGCCGATGAGGCCGAGCGATTGAACAGCGGAGCATTGATTAGCAACCTGCACTCAGTGAACGATTTCTCCCGTCCAGCGATCACGATTAGCCCAGAAGGGACACTGCGGGCAGACTGCACCCTCCGGATAATCGACTCCTTCTTCGTGCGGACAGCCTATGATACAGTCCGCCATTGTCACCGATTTCGCTTCGTACTGATGAATAAACGCAAGAATTTGCTCCGCGATGGCAGGATCGCTTCGGATATCCCCACATTCCGAAAACCAGCGTTCTAAAGCGAGTGGCTCGGCATCTTCTTCTGGCACAATGGCCACCGCTGCTTTGCTGGCGCGTTCGTCATTTGGCCCATAGAAGGCAATAGTCGCGATCGGGTACCCACGAAACCCGCGTTTAGCTCTCTTGCTGAGGCAGGATTTCGATCGAATCTTCACGCTCGACCTATCATTCGCTTGGGCGATAGTCGTCTAGAACGGCCGCAATTCTGTCGTATAAGCCATCCCACTCCGTTTGCGCCCTTTTGTCGGCATGGTTCGCTTCAGCTGCGACGCACTCAACTAAGTCTTCCAACTCGTCGAACGTGAAATAGAAAATCCGAGACTTACCAGTGTCGAGATCGAGCCGCAACCGCTCCGTTAAGCCGGTATCCGCGAAGCTGTGCTCGACAATCAATTCACGATCTCTTGCGCTGAACGGAATCGGAATCTGTTCATCCGGTCCAATTTGTGTTCGAGCCTTTTCAGGCAGCCGGCCAAGTCCGATCGCTGATCGCACAATAGCAGTGAATCTATCTTCAAAGCTCGTCGGCGCGGAGCTTTGTGGAAATGACACTACGGATGACTTCCCCGCTCGCGGTGAGCGGAACGGAAACTCCTCTCTCAATCTTCGATTCACACTCGTGATCGGGAAGTACTCCGGATCGAATTGGCCGCGCCAAGCGAGCATTTCTTCGTGATCTTCATGTCCTCGATCAAAGAGAGCCCTCAAATAACGTTCGTAACCTCCCATGCCGCCAGCATCTTCGGGCGGTGCGCTCCGCGCGCCTGCCAAGCAAACCGGGTAACGCTTGCGCGCGATAACCGGCAATATAGATTCAAGCATGATGTCGTGCCGCCAATTGTCACCGAAATCGTAGATGTATTCGCAGGAAGAACCGACGCCTGGGAGCAGCTTTTGGACCCGGACCCGGCGTTCATCGGCCACGTTACGGCCCAAGTGATGATCTTCCGGATCCGGCTCTGCATAGACTTTGTCCCCAATGCGGAATTCGTGCAGATGATAGTCGTCCCACCGCATGATGATTTGCAAAACGCGATGTAGCTGCGACAGCGTCATCTGAGAAGGGACTTGAATGCGGCGCCAAATCAGGGGGCTACTCTCTTGAAGCGCAACATTCAATTGATAAATTGTCTGGTTCTTGTGTTGCGCCATCATTCCCGCCTAGCCGGAATGCGCCCGACCGTATCCTTCCCCG
>CAWFWH010000068.1:0-21195 GCA_963819405.1 uncultured Acidobacteriaceae bacterium
ATGCGCGCGCGAACGCGGTGATAGAATCCGCACAATCGCGCGAAGTGCTCTTCAATCACCAGTGCCTCCGCCGAAGAGGGCCGGTTCCAAAGCGCCGGATGGATAAAGCAGGCCCAGTGCCTAACGGGAGGAATAATCGCGTTCACGCGCGAGCCGTCTGGGAAAGCGCGCTAATCATTGGTGCGGATCCGCACTCTATCGATTTTCTTCCTGCCAACCTTCGAGACAATCCGCTCGATGACCTGCAGAATATGACGGGCTGTCGCGGAACACGACATCCGTTTTTTGCAGAATCCGCGCCTCTATGTACACATATCTGTTGTTTACCAGAATGTCGGACACCTTCGGATTGCGCGTAGCAGGCGCTTGAAGGGGGCCAATCCGAAAACTTCGTCGACAAATCGGTCTGAATGCGTTCTTTTTCCGCTGCGCTCAGCGGCAGCTTCCGTCCGACAATAATCTCCTGAACCAGGACGGCGACGGCTTGCTCTGGCTTTGCTGTTTTGCAACGGTAGACAGCCGTCTCCAGATCCAGCTTCGCAATCAGAATTCGCATGAATGATCAGCCTTGGAATTGCTCGAAATTCAGCTTTTCCATTTATTTTTCACCCTCACCCAAACAAACCGAACTTCTTTCTTTTTTGCTCTGGAGCTCTACCCAAGTCCCCCTCGCCATCTCGCAAACGCCCGGCCCTCGTGAAGCGAGCGGAACCCCGCGGTTCCGCGTGCGGACGGCTGCGAAATCGTTCGGGACCTTCCATTTTGGGGCCCGTTAGTAGGCTTTGTGAATGGCTTTGGCTTGTTGATCTTCATTCCCGCTGAATGTATCGATTTTGGACGATCTCGAGTTTTTGCCCTCGGCGCCCTTAAAATATCGCGACACACTGGTTCGAGTTGCGCAGCTCGGCGATACTGACCTGGCTCACCAGGTACACCGTGCTCGCAACATCAAAAAGCGCCTCATACATCTCGATGGAGTGAGATGCCGGTGTCTACCACGGACATAGGGCGGAAGTCTCCCCGGGTTACGTGAGGACTCGATTCCACGCGGAGCGCTGCAGCGCAGGGATCGTGTCGGGCGCCGCCAGAAATAGCCAAACCGGAACTGTGCCTCGCCATTCTGGACCGAAAGGGGAATCTTGAATCCAGCCGATTTGGGTTCTCTAAAGCATCCAGCACCGTGAACTTGGCGGTGAGACCCGAATGTCAGGGCTGCGTCCCCCAACTAGGCTCGAGGGAAAGTTACGGACTTACCGCCGGATTGCTTCGCCAGCGCGACTGCGGGTTGCTCGCGACGGCGGCCGCCGAGCTGCCCTCGGCGCCCACACAAAACACGAGGAGGCGGCTCTCTTCTGACGGTGCACCTCGTCCCGGCGACGAACCAGCGCCTCGCCTATGAAACTCCGGGCAGCACCGGCTCGGTCAACAATCTGCGCGCCGGCGCGCATGCATCGCACCAGCAATTCAGCATCGGCGCGAGCCGAATAAACCATCACCGTGTGGATGAGTCGTCCTCGGCTGCAGAGGTTTTCAACCACATCCAGAGCCTGTCCGGATCCAGATCGATGATCACGACGTCGTAATCGGCTTCCATGAGGGTCCCCAAGATCGTCGACCTCCGGGTAGCGCGTAAGCTCGCGTGCCATCTTGGCCTGCGGCCCCGCCGAGCGCTTTCGCCACTGCCCGGCGCCGCACCTCGTCGGGCCCTATCTCAGACCCAACCCCAGCGCGCTCATACTCAGTGACTGAGATCTCGCGTGCAAACGTTGACATCACATGGAAGCACTTTATTTTTTTCAATTTAAGGAGGGTTGTCTCTCATGGCAAGGCAAAAAACGAAAGAATTGCACCGATTGAAACGGCGCATAAGGCATTTTAGGCGTGCGAGGATTCGCCCGCACGCCACACTCGTTTTGGCGAATCCTCGCACGCGGAAAATGCCTTATGCGCCGGCGATCGCAATCGGGGCAATTCTTTCGTTCTTTGCCTTGCCATGAGAGACGACCTTAAAATGAGAATTCCGTGAAAGCGAGGACGATGTGATGTCCACGTTTACGCGCGATACTGAGTCACTTGAGCATGAGCGCGCTGTCGTTGGTCCTGATCGGGCCCGACGAGGAGCGACGACGGGCGGTGGCGAAAGCGCTGGCCGGCCCGCAGGCCGAGATCGCACGCGAGCTGTACGCGCTACCCGGAGGTCGACGATCTTGCCGAGTCTCATGAAGCCGATCACGACGTCGTCATCATCGATCTGGACCCCAATCCGGAGCAGGCTCTGGACGTGGTCGAAAATCTCTGCGGCCGAGACAATCAGCTCACGGTGATGGTTTATTCGGCTCGCGCCGATGCTGAATTGCTGGTCCGATGCATGCGTGCCGGCGCGCGGGAGTTTCTGACCGAGCCGGTGCTTCCGAGTTCCGCTCGCCGAGGCGCTGGTGCGCGCTTCGGTGCGCCGCGACGAAGTGCGCCGCCAGAAGAAGGCCGCCGGAAAGCTGCTCGTGTTTGCGGGCGCCAAGGGCGGATCGGGGGTAACAACCGTGGCAAGTAATTTCGCGGTGGCGCTGGCGACCAGTCCGACGGCAAGGTTGCGCTGATCGACCTGGACCTACAACTGGGCGATGCGGCGATGAAACTGGGACTCACCACCGAAGTTTACGGTGCTCGATGCGCTCGAGAATGAACCGGCTGGATTCGGATTTCCTTTCGGGCCTGATGGCCAAGCACAGCTTCCTGGCTTGCCGTGCTGGCCGCGCCGGACACGATTCCCTACGCTCCAGCCTTCGAACAACGGGACTCGAAGATTGCTTCGCGTGGCCCGGGAAAATTACGCCTATGTCGTGGTCGATGCCGGATCACATTCGATTGAGATGTACGAGACGCTTTTCGAGATGGCGAGCACGGTGTACCTGGTGACTCAGGTGAGCGTGGCCGAGCTGCGCAACGCGAACCGTTTCGTGTCGCGTTATTTCAGGGGCGCCGAAGGGCGACAAACTCGAGATCGTCCTGAATCGGTATGCTCGCGCGGAACATCGAAATCGATGAGGCCGCCATCACCAAAGCGCTGACTCGACCCGCGAGATGGAAGATCCCGAACGATTATGCAGCCGCCCGGCGCGCCCAGAACACAGGGATTCCGCTCGCTTTCGAGCAAGAGCCAGATTGCGCGGGCGTTTGCGCGAAATGGCGAGCGCGGCTTCCGGTCAGACTCCGGCGCCGGAAAAAAGAAAGAAGTTCGGTTTATTTGGATGAGGCAGTGTCGCAGATCGGAATACGGTGGAAACTAATGGAAAAGCTGAATCTCGAGCAGTTCAAAGCGGATGTTCACCGGACTCTGATCTCGAAGCTGGATCTCGAGAAGCTGTCGACGGACAGAACAGCGGCCAGGCAGGCGGTCGCCAGCCTGGTTCAGACATCATCGCCGATGGCAAGATGCCGCTGAGCGCGGCCGAAAAGGAGAAGGTGCAATCGAGCTGCTCGATGAAGTCTTCGGGCTTGGTCCACTCGAATCGCTGCTGCGCGATCCGAAGGTATCCGACATTCTGGTCAACAACAAGAACCTGGTGTATATGGAGCGGGGCGGCATTCTGCAGAAGACGGATATCGTGTTCCGCGACGACCGCCACATCATGCAGATCATCGACCGGATCGTCTCGAAGGTCGGCCGAAGAATCGATGAGTCGTCGCCGATGGTGGACGCGCAGGCTTCCGGACGGCTCGCGCGTGAACGCGATCATTCCTCCGCTGGCGCTGGATGGTCCGGCGCTGTCCATCCGCCGCTTCGGAACCGGCCCGCTGTCGGCGGACGCGCTGGTCGAGTTGAAGAGCGCATCGCCCGAGATGCTGCAGATTCTGGCGGCCGCGGTGCGCGCGCGCATCAGCATTCTGATCTCGGGCGGCACCGGCGCCGGGAAAACGACGTTCCTGAACATGCTGTCGCAATACATTCCGGAGACCGAGCGGCTGGTCACCATCGAGGATGCGGCCGAGTTGCAGCTCGCTCAGGAGAACGTGGTGCGCCTGGAAACCAGGCCGCCGAACGTGGAAGGGCAGGGCGCGATCCGGCAGCGGCAGCTCCTGATCAATAGTCTCCGTATGCGGCCGGACCGCATCATCATCGGCGAGGTTCGCGGAGAAGAAGCGTTTGACATGCTGCAGGCGATGAACACCGGCCACGAAGGATCGATGACCACGATCCACGCCAACACTCCGCGCGATGCGCTGTCGCAGGCTGGAGTCGATGGTCGCGATGGGCAACATGAATCTGCCGGAGCGAACCGTGCGCCAGCAGATCGCCTCGGCGATCACTATCGTGGTCCAGTGCTCGCGCCTGAGCGACGGCACCGCGAAAAGTGATGAGCATCTCCGAGATCACGGGAATGGATGAGAACGTGATCAGCATGCACGAGATTTTCAGCTTTCGCACGAAGGGAATCGGACCGAACGGCAAAGTCATCGGAGCGTTCCGCCCGAGCGGCATCCGGCCGAAGTTCCTGGAGCGCTTGCGTGTGGCCGGCGTTCAACTTCCCGCCGAGCTATTCGAAACTTCGCTGGAAGTTGGCTGAGCGTACTGGAGGATAGACAAAGATGCTGCTCGCCATTGATAGTTTTCACCGGCGTGTTCCTGGTTGCGGCGCTCTTGATTACCGGCAAGCGGAGCGGGCGCATCCGAACGGGACGAAACAGACCTTGGCCCGCTTGAATGCTCTCCTGGCTACCGGCGGAGTCAGTGAAAGATGAACTAATCGACATCCAGAAGACAAGAGTTACTCAGCGCCATCCCGTTCTTGAATCGGATTCTCTGCGGCTGGAGATCGCGCCGAAGTTGCGGCGTTTGCTGTATCAGGCGAAGGTGAGCTGGACGCCCGGCGGTCTTTTGTTGATTTCGTTAGCCGCGTGGCTGGTGGCCACATACCTGATCTATTTGAAAACGGGAGCATTTTTCTTTTCAGTCGGGTCTGGGATTGTTCCCGCTGGCGTTCCATTGGGCTACGTGCTCTGGAAACGCGGAAAGCGATTCCTGAAAGTTTGAAGAGGGGCTGCCCGCGGCGCTCGATCTCATGGTGAGCGGGTTGCGCGGCGGACACAGCCTGGTTTCGGTATTGGGGCTGGTAGCACGCGAAGTGCCCGAGCCGATCGGCCCCGAATTTCGCATCGGCTTCGATGAGCAGAATTATGGCCTCGAATTGCGTACCGCGCTGGAAAATCTGTCGGTTCGGGTGCCGATTCAGGATCTCCGCATCGTCATCACGGCAATTCTGATTCAGAAAGAGACCGGTGGAAATCTGGCCGAAGTTTTGGACAAATGCGCGCTATGTCGATCCGCGAACGATTCCGGCTCAAGCGGGAGATCCGGACTAAAACCGCGCAAGGCCGCCTCACAGGATGGGTCCTTTCATTGCTGCCGGTCGGCCTGGGGATCGCGTTTTATTTGCTCAGGCCGGAAGTGATCAGCCTGCTCTGGAAGCGGCCGGCAGGTATGAAAATGCTCTACACCGGCGTCAGTCATGCTGCTGATCGGATCTTTGATCGTCCGGAAGATTGTCCGATACGAGTTTGAGGATATTATGGGACTTGCTCTTTTTGCGTTTATCGCGATTTTCCTGCTGATCGGGAGCGCCGGGCTGCTGATCTTCTATCGCGCGGCCATGATGCAGCGTCTGTCCGCGGCCATTGCTCCGCACGCAAGCGGCAGAGTTGGTGGAACCATTTTAAGCCGAACCGGGCCGGAGAGTCGATCAGGGCGTCGTCCAGCCGTTCGATAAGGTTCTGCCGAAGAGCCCGCAGGAGGTATCGGTCGCAGAGAAACGTCTCATGCGGGGCGGGTTACCGGGAGGACGCTCATGTGCGGATCTTCTACGGCGCCAAGGCGCTCCTTCCGCTGTTGTTTTGTTTTCTGGTCGCCACTACCGGAGTGACCAGTCACTTCAATCCATTTTTCGCGTACGTGCTCGCGTTGGCATTGGGCTATCTGGCGCCGGACTTTTGGCTGGGGCGCCGGATCAAGCAGCGCCAGACAGAACATTCGGCTCGGGCTCCCGGATTTCCTCGATCTAATGGTAGTGTGTATCGAGGCCGGACTAAGCATGGATCAGGCGGTCTCCCGGTCTACCGATGAAATGCGGGGAGCCAGCCTGAAATCAGCGACGAGATGGGATTGGTGATTCTCGAACAACGCGCCGGGCGCCCGCGTATGGATGCCTGGAGAGAATTTAGCCGAGCGCGTCGATCTAGAGATTATTCGGACACTTGTGGGGGCGATCATTCAGGCGGATCAGTTCGGTACCAGCATCGCGAAAACGCTACGGGTTTATGCCGAGGGCCTGCGCACTCGACGCCGGCAGCAAGTGGAGGAACTGGCGGCAAAAACAGCGGTGAAACTGGTGTTTCCGCTGGTGTTTTTTCATCTTCCCGACTCTGTTCATCGTGGCGCTGGGACCATCCATCCTGGCGATAGAGGATTCGTTCACGAAGTATTTTATGTAATTGACAAGAAAGGAGAAAGAAATGGATAACGTCACTATAATCCGGATTGTCTGTGGGGTGTTGTTTGTAATCGTGCTGATCTTCCTGATCCAGCGCCGTCGAAAGAAGGTTCACTAGAGGCAAGGTGGGGAGTAAGTCCGGGAGCGGAGAGTAAAAGGCATTTCGAGCCCGTCCCGCAGCGCGGGCGAGGTGGTGGGCTGGAGCGGGCTCCGTGTCTTCCTCTGTGCGTACGGTTATGAAGGAGTTTGGAACTAGCAACGCTCAGTTAGCGGTGCAGAGGGCTGAGCAGAAGGGTTGGGCATTGATCGCGAACAACAAAAGATCGCAACGGCGCTACTGTGTCTTTAACAAGACGCGGGAATCTTTCTTGAGCTTGAGTGTCGCGGCGGCCGATAGCCATCTCGGGCGTCTGAAAGGACTGGCCGGAAGGTTCCGATTGAAGCCCGACGAAGGACTCTGGGTGATTCCTTCTCAAGGCATTCACACCATTGGTGTGCTTTTTGCGATCGATTTGATTTATCTGGACGCAAATCAACGGGTCATCCGGCTGATCGAGTCTTTCGGTACGTTTCGGATCGGCCCGATCAAAAAAAATTGTGACAGCGTTCTGGAATTGCCGACCCGAACGATTTACTCATCGCAGACGCAAGTGGGCGATGAGTTGCTTATCTGCTCTCCAGAGGAAATGCAAGCGTATTTGAACGAGAACCAGACGGAACTGAGACAGAGGAGAGCGACCGGATAAACGGAGCCGCCGGTATTCCGGTTGTGATGAGAGTCCTAACTTGGTTGTTGAAACAAGTACCACCTCAGGACAAAGCGTGCGCTAAGATACGCGAATCCTGGGATTGTGGCCTATTACTGGGACGGCGGCGCACCAAAGGAACACATAGTAGGAGACATCAGTTCGACAGATGCTTACGTGTATGGGAAGGAACTATGGTGTGTTGGAACAGTTGTTACGCTGACCCTCCAGGAGGCTGGAGGTGGTGAGACTCGCGTCCGCCCTACGGTCAATTACGCTACCGTGCAGAGTGGCTCGGCATGGGCAAGACGGCGTCGATTTTAATTTTATGTTTCAACGAAATGAAGAGCGAAAAGCTTTAGAGCGGTTTCTGCGCAGTGCATGCGGGCCGCGGCCGTTAGGTGATGCGCGTGGGCGAAACAGACGCTGAGGAAGGACAGGCGCTGGTGGAACTTGTGTTTGCTATTCCGGTGTTGTTTGTCCTCATCGTTCTTGGCATGAATTTCGGGGTTTGATTTATGGCTGGATCGCGGTGGAAATGCTGCGCGGGCGGCCGCGGATTATGCGATTCTCGGCGGATCTTCGGCTGGTCTACCCCCTACAGCGAGTTCGGGCAGTCATACAGTCTCTGATCACTGCTGATTTGACTCACTTGCCGGGTCTGAGCGCTTCGAACCCAAGGCGTGTGTTCAAAACAGCACTACTAAGATAATGGAAATGCCTAGCGGAGCGTGCGCCAGTTATGCGGCTCCCTCAGCGGATAGCGATGTGGCCACCGGACTTACCGTTACTTACAGGATGTCGCGGTAGACATAACCTACACCTATACGCCATTGTTCCCGGTAATAAATTTCTATTTGGTTAAGCCTCTACCGGCGATACAAGTAGCATTCATCGGCGCGCGTAATGAGGATCTATGACGAATTTCGGGCGCGCAAGATTACGGGAAACTCAAGAGATTCCCGTGGGCAAAGCCTGGTGGAGTTCGCCTTTTGTGCTCTTTTGCTTACGCGTTGCTTCTGGCCGTCTTTGACCTGTGCAACATGGTGATGGTGTTATAACACGGTGGTGAATGCGGCGCGGGAGGGCGAACGCTACGCCATCACCCACAGCTCAGATCCATGCGGGGCACGTACATGATCGGAGTAACTACGAGTGATTGGGCACATACAGACAAATGTCAACGGCGGTGAAGAACGTTCTGGCTGGCGCGATGAATCGCAGCGTCAACGGTGGCTGTTTCATTTCCGGATTGCGCGGCCTGCACCTCGCCGCTGCCAAGCCCTCCGGCAAACGATAGTAACACCACGCCGGGGTATCGGGTTAGCGTTACTGTGTCCTATCCTTATGCACCATTTCAGTTATTTACCGCTGCCGAGGTTCAATATGAGAGCACAAGCGAAGGGGTGATTACATGGTGAAAATATCTGTAAGAAAGCACAGAAATGAAGCGGGGCAGGCCGTGCTTCTGGTGCTCGTGGCCATGAGCCTCTTTTGATCGGCCGGGGTCGGCTTGGCCATCGATGGTTCTGCATCTCTGGGCCCAGCGTCAAATGGCCCAGGCGGCCGCCGATGCCGCAGCACAGGCCGGCATCGTCAGCATCTTCGATGGCACGAACACGGGCTCGAATGCATTCGGGTCCGGCTCCTACACCTGCAGCGTGACCGACGGTACAAGTCCCTGCCGCCTGGCACGGGCAAACGGATTCGGTACCACAGCGGGCGCCACGGCCGACACCGTGTTTGTCGAGCCAGACCCAGCGGCGTAACCGTTCCCAACCTGGATGGGGCGACGCCCAATTTACTCCGCGTGACGGTCACGAGGCCGGTAGGCATGACAGTTAATGAGTTCCTCGGGTTTATCCTCGTTCAATGTCAGTGCGAGGGCAATGGCGGCGATCGTGGATGTAATATCGCCAGTTCCGATCATCATCACACATCCCACAATGGCTGGCGCTCTCGACATGAACGGTAACACGAGCATCACGATCATCGGCTGGCCCACAGAGAAGCATCGAAATCAACTCCAACGGTACAAATCCGGCTGGGGCAGCATACGCTGGGCCAAGTTCAGGAAGCGTGGACCTGTCGAAGGCTGGTCCAACGGCACAGGGGCTGATTTTGCCACTTTCGGAGGGCCGCCTGCCAATCCGGGTAACGTATCACTCGGGTCGACCGGGCATATTTGGACCCCGCTTCTCCGATCCAGGATCCGTTGGCCGGAGTGGCTGCGCCGTCGGTACCGACGACAAACGGAACCTCGGCAACGTGCACGGTCGACTCATTGCATAGAGCGGCCAGCAACTGCCCTGGCAGGGTCACGGGAGCGAACCGCAACGTGTACCGAATACACCCCTGGTGCTCTACTCGCCAGCGGCATCAGCGGACACCTGGGACCGCCATGTTTGACCCAGGAATCTATTACATTAGCAACGGGGGTTTTACACGAAAAATAGCACTGTTGGGATGTGTACTGGATTGCGCTTCGGACCCAACCACGAAAAATGGGCATGCTCGTTTACGACACGGGCGGCCGCGCCATGTGCAAAACGGGTGCGATGCGAGCGGAGGGCTTACTGTCGATACCAATAGTAATGACGACTGTTTTGGTGTCACCGGCGTTTCGAGCGCCACCCCACGGCTGCATCCGGCGGCGCCTTACTACGGAATTCTGTTTTTTGAAGACCGGAACGCAGGCCTCCAGACCCATACGCTCGGAAAAGGGAATGGCTGCTTCTCGATAATCGGCACCATATATATAACCAACACCCTCGCCATCATGAAAGCCAACCCGACAACTCAATATCAGAGCGTTTTGTACCATGGAACGCCGTGCACTGGCGTTCAGAATTATCGGCGAAATTATCGTAAGTCAACTAACGCTAAAAGGAACCAGCGGAATCAACATGGGCCTGTTTCCGAATGGCTTTCTCAAGGTTCGCCAGGTAGCGCTGGTGAATGAATTTATTGCTGAACTTATTCCGCTTCGTGCGGAATGATCAGCAGAACCTTCGACGGCCACGGGTTCGCCATCGCGGGCGGCGGGACGGAAGGCCCATAGCTTCAGCGAACGCAGCAGCAGATCTCTCTCGTCTAGTTGCTCGGGGAAGACCATGGCGAGCTGCTCGAACTGGCCGGCGGAAGTAACCATGCCATGGATCACGATGTAATCGGGATCGGAAGCGCTCCACTGGTCCGGACGCATCATCAGAAACGGCCAGGGCGCGTCCAGCGGAGTTGCGGCCGTTCCTTTGTTTGCAGCGCTTTCGGCCGGGGATTTCACAAGGCAGTACTGCAAAATCCAACTTTTGCGAAGCCCCATCTTGAGATAGACCGTATAGACGACTTTGCCACTGAGCGCGCTTACGCTCTCCGGATACATCGCTGAGCCTGCCGACCCGAGCACCACCACGCCGAACTTGCCGTCCTTAGGTAGGGTGAGCCGCGTCATTCCCGCCGTGCTGCTCCCCAGCGTTCCCCCCGCCGATCCGCTTGTTCCGGAGCCGCTCGTCGAACCGCCAGCGCCATCACTCGTGCCCGAGGAAGCGGTTCCGTCAGATCCACTGCCCGAGACGGCCGTTCCGCCGCCTGTACCCGCGCTGGTACCCGAGCTGCCAGATCCGGATTGGCCGCTTGCTGCTGATAGATTCCCCGATCTGTTTCCGCCCGCTCCTTCATTGGCAGCCCCTGTGCCAACTGTGCCGGACGTGCTCGACCCCTGCCCCTGCGCGCCGGATCCACGGTCAGCTATTTCCCATCCCGCTTACATGGCCGGACGATGATCCGGTGTTCCCGGCATCGGAGGGAGCGATCTGGTTTGCTGGTGGAAGGACAAGCATCGTCGCGGAACGCAACGGATTGGCGGGCAACGATAGTAGATTGGCGGCGCTTGGCTGACTGGAATCTGCCAGACCGATGTGCGGAATCTCTTTCGCCGGCTCCTGCCCTGCCCTCGAAACGGGGGGAGCTATGGCTGGAGGTTGGACCAAGTGGGGCGTATCCGTGAGAATGGTGGCCGCGATGTTCAGTTGAGCTATTTTCAGCTCGGTGTTCGGAGGCTCGAGCATCGGGCTCACCGGCACGCTTTGCGCAAGTTTCGGAGTTTCCTTGAGAGGCGGCGCGACAAATTGTCTTCGCATCGGTGACGGCTGCCACAGCAGTGCCGTAGGGAGTGGGATCTCCTGTTTCAGCACCATGTCCGGCGGAAGGTCCAACTGTACGAGGGTTTGTTTGACAGGTTGGACGTGAACATCGGGGGGCAATTGGAACTGGCGGTGTTCTCGCGGGACGGGCTGCTGTGGCAAGGATGCTTCGGATGTTCCGGAGTTTGCGGCAGTCTCCCCTTGTATTGGCCGAGATGCGGAGAGCAAGCCTGCGGATTTCCCGGCTTGGGCTGCGCCTGGCCGGCTGGCGCCGGCAGACACGCTTTGACGATATTCGCGAGGTATTTGCAGTTTCAGCAAGTGAACTGAATACTTAGGCTTAACCGAAACCGTATTCCGGGGCCCGTTTACGGACCACAGCAGCATCACGACGATCAGAAGGCAGTGCAAAGCAGCAGATCCGGCAAACGCCGTTAAAGGTCTTCGCCGGTGGGGAGCGCTTACGAACAGCATGGTCGAAAAAAGGGGTTCTCTATCCTGAAGTGCAGCGGGTAGGGAAGTTTCGCGCTCTAAATTTTGAAAAATGCAGGGCAAGAACTATAGCGTTGCAATGGAAGGACCGAACAGAATCGTGTGGGTATTGGGTTTCAGAGGCATCTCACACCGTGATTCGCTTGGGGAAAGGGCGGCAGGTGTCTACATTCCTAGACGTGTCGGGCATCATGTGTAAACACGTGTTCACACCCAGCCATTGGGCAGGCGTGTAAGCGGGTGATTTTTCACGTCGCGAATGGTCTGCTCTTGGCCAGTGGATTGCCCCAGCCAGCGCAGGTATCCGTCTGAACGGATCGGAAGTGAGCGGTCAATGAATCGAAGATTATCAACAATCCTTCTTGCTGCCTTTGTCGTGGCAGCAATATCAAGCTATCTCGTATACCGCGTAGCGGGTAGGCAGATGCATCCGTCGGCGCAAGCAAGGACGACCCCGATCATTGTGGCGTCGCGCAATCTGCAAATAGGCACAGTGATCCGGGATACGGACTTGACAACTGGCCAATGGGTCGGTCCGATTCCTAAAGGCGTGCTTGTATCGAAAGATACGATCGTGGGGCGAGGGGTCGTGTCGGACGTGTACGAGGGTGAACCAATTCTCGACAGCCGGCTGGCGACTGCGGGTTCCGGAGGAGGTCTGGCCGCCACAATCCGGCCCGGAATGAGAGCATGCGCGGTGCGCGTGGATGACGTGGTGGGCGTAGCGGGCTTCGTGGGGCCTGGGATGCGTGTGGATGTTCTGGTATCCGGGACAGGTCCCGGTACCGCTCCGCGGATGGCCCGAAAGTCAAGACGCTTTTGCAAAACATCGAAGGTCTTGTCGGCAGGAAACAACATACAGAAGGACAACGAGGGCAAGCCAGTTAGGTGCCAGTCGTGAACCTGCTGGTCACACCCGAGCAAGCCGAACTTCTCAGTCTGGCGAGCAACCAGACGAAGATTCAGTTGGTCTTGCGCAATCCTCTGGATACGGAGACTCCAAAGACCCCGAGTGTCGCCATGGCCAGCGTGTTCGCAGAAGGGAACGCGCCTAAGCCCAAGAATATTGCGTTCAAAAAAGCTCCGCCTGAGGTTGAAAAGCCGGCTCCTCCGCGTATTTATCTGGTGCAGGTTTTTAACGGTGGCAAGCATACGGAAGAGAAATTTCCCGATGCAGAACACCAGTAATAGAGGAGAGTTCAGATTGGCGGAGAATCGATTTTGAAACCGCACCGGGTGTCCGCAATCGCGGTGATCGTCAGTGGTTGTTTTTTGGGATTCTTTCTAGGAGCGGATGCCGTAGCGAGACCGCAGCAAGTGCAGTCTTCGACGCCTCAGGCTGCGCAACCGGGTTCCGAAGAATCACCCAACGAACTATTCGTAACCGTCGGGAAGTCCGTAATTGTCAATAGTTCGCTTCCGATTGATCGTGTTTCGGTGGGTTTTGGTGACGCTGCCGAAGCAACGGCCGTAGGTCCACGGGAAGTATTAGTGAACGGAAAGGCGCCCGGGGAAACAAGCCTCATCATTTGGCAGGAGGGTGGCGGTAAGTTGTTTTTCGACGTCCTGGTGCAGCCGAGCCGGTTCGCGAGCAACAGCCGGACTGATCTTCTTCGGCGACAGATGAGCCGGGAGTTGCCGGGCCAAAAGATTGATCTCAGCGTGGAAAATGATCTTATCTTTTTGCGAGGCACAGCTAACGACCTGACAAGCGTCAACCGCGCTATGGCGATTGCTTCGGCTGTAGGTAAACCCGTCAATCTGCTTTACGTCGATGTACCTCCACCCGATACCCAGATCCTGCTGAAAGTTCGATTCGCCAGCGTGGATCGCAGTTTATTGAGGCAGTTCGGAATGAATCTGTTCAGCACCGGCGCAGCGAGAACCATAGGATCGGCGAGTACACAACAGTTCTCTCCGCCTTCATTGAGCAATTCAGGTTCGAGTACTACCGGCGTGGCCAGCAACGGAGTGACCGCTACCATCAGCAACTTCCTTAATCTGTTCTTCTTTCGTCCCGACTTAAATCTCGGTGCGACGATTGAAGCTTTAGAAGCGAAAGGAGTTGTGGAAACGCTAGCGGAACCGAACGTCTTAGCGGAAAACGGGAAGGAGGCGAGTTTTCTGGCCGGCGGAGAGTTTCCGTATCCCGTCGTGCAGGGCGGTACCACAGGAGGGACTACGGCAATTACGATTCAATTCCGTGAATTCGGGGTCCGTCTGAATTTTATTCCTACAGTGACAGCACGCGGAACAATCAGGCTGCAGGTGGCGCCCGAGGTCAGCGCATTGGACTATGCTAACGGTGTTACGATCCAAGGATTCACGGTCCCTGGTGTTTCTGTGCGGAACGTAAATACCGAGGTCGAATTATCCGAAGGCCAAAGCTTCGCTATAGGCGGCCTTCTCGATAACCGGGAAAGCGAGACTTTAGCAAGATTCCTTTCATCGGAGACATTCCGATCTTAGGAAAATTCTTCCAATCGAAAACAAAGAACCGGACGAATACGGAGCTGATGGTCATCGTGACACCTCAGATTGTCCGGCCGATTCCGGCTGGCCAGCAAATTCCCATGCCGAATTTCCCGGTACCATTTCTGCCTCCAAACACGGCCAAAGAAATGACCACTCCGGGTCAAAACGTTACCGGTCCTGTTCCTGTAACACCGCCGACCCAATCCATGCCGGTTGAGTCCTTCATCAAGAGCCTTCAAGAAACGCCACTGGTTGTGACATCAACCACAAGCGCCACTTCCGGGCGCGGGTTCACAGATGTCCCAACCGGCGGCGCCTGCGCCTGCACCAGCGGCGCCTGCGCCCGTGCCCCCCCTCCATAATGTGCGGATGAATGCTGGTGCGAAACGGAACTCGCAACACCGTTCTGGCGGATTCGGCGGATCTCGCCGATACCAGCGCAAAAAGACGGAAGGGATTGCTGGGTCGGATAGCCTGCCGGTGGGGCATGCGTTGTGGATTGTCCCTTGTGAGTCAGTCCATACGTGCGGCATGAAGTTCCCGATTGACGTTCTGTACCTCGATCGGAAGAAGAGGGTTCGCAAACTTCGCAGTGTGATGACGCCCTGGCGCTTGTCCTTCTGCTTGTGGGCACATTCCGTTCTGGAGCTTCCGGCTGGGGTAATTGAGCACACAAAGACGCAGCCGGGAGACCAACTAATTTTGTTGGAGACAGATGAATGATCCTCGAGCGCAGTGACTGTTCGCTGTCAACGCTTTTCCGGCGCATTGACTCATTTATTTTGTTACCGGTGAAGCGTTGTTGCCTCATGAAAATGCTGCCCCGTAAGGTCCGAAAAATCAGAAGTTCGCCGCTCTCAGTCAATCGCGGCGTTTAGCGGAGGACCACGGACGAAGCCCGAAGCAGGACACAACAGGCCTCTCCGGTTCCCATTCCGAATGGTTCCATCCGCAAAGGATTGGCCCCGGTGCGTTTCTACGTGCGCGTGCCCGGACTGGCGAAACTCTAGGGATTCAGGCAGCGCGATAAGTAGTGAGTCTCAGCATCCCGCCCAGGCGCTGACGCCGGTGGACCATGCCTCTGTTTCCAAGGTGGCTCGGTTCTGGGCTGATAAGTCGGTTGGCCAAGCCCTGATGATTGCGCTCGGCATGATACAACTCAACAACAAGACACCCATATTAGGACGCCTGGAGAGATCCATTATGCGTGGCATTGTTGGCATGGCCGGCGAGTGTGGGTACATGCGAGGCTCGTAAAACGGGGCCGAGCAATCGCACATTGCAGTGTAGAAGAACTTCAGCCATTCCGAATTTTAGAGGTGCCGCTCTGGATGTTAGACGCTGCGATTTGCTCGAGGATACGTGCGGGCGAGGGAGTTCAAGCCAGCGTCGAATCTCTGCGTGAATTGAAAGCGGTGCTTTCTTGTGCGCGATCGCCTGTAGGCGACGTTGTGGTCGACACTCAGCAGCAAAACTTGCTCTATGCAGGAGGTGCTGATGTCAACCTTACCGAGCCGGCCCGGATCGGCTCAACTCTCGTTATTTCCTCGTCCGCATTGGACACCGAGCTGGCAGGAACTGCCAGCGGATGCTCAACAAAAGATTCTACGCATTCTGACGCAGATCCTGCAGGAGCATGGCCGAAGGCGGCGCCTCGACGGCAGGACGAGGAAGGAGGCGCGCGATGAGCGAAAAGATTAAACCTCATCACCTGGAACGCAAGGCCATCTTATATATACGCCAATCTTCGGCCTATCAAGTGCACAACAATCTGGAAAGCCAAAAGCTGCAATACGCGATGCAGGACCGGCTGCATAGCCTGGGTTGGCGTGAGGTGGAGATTGTGGATGATGATTTGGGGCGATCTGCATCCGGCACGGTAACAAGAACCGGATTCGAGCGTATGGTAGCGGAGGTCTGCCTGGGTCATGTGGGCGCTGTCGCGGCCAGGGAAGTCTCACGCTTCGCCCGCAACAGCCGGGAATGGCAAAGGCTGGTCGAGGTTTGTCGCGTCGTGGATACGCTGCTGATCGATCAGGAAATGGTTTATACACCCCGGCTCAGCAATGACCGCCTGCTGCTGGGCTTGAAGGGCAGTTTAAACGAGTATGAACTAGACCTGCTTCGACAGCGGTCGGTAGAAGCACGGCGTGAGAAAGCAAGACGCGGCGAACTGATCGTGGCACTACCGGCTGGATACCTGAAGAGCGACGATCAGCGCCTAGAGAAGGATCCTGACCGTCGTGTGCAGGAAGCGATATTGCTGGTCTTCAGGAAATTTCTGGAACTCGGTTCAGCGCGTCAGACGCTGATGTGGTTTCTGGAACAAGGCCTGCGGGTGCCTGTTTCGGCCGGGCGCGGGCAGGTGACGTGGAGACGCCCCCGCTACAGCACGATTTACAGCATCCTGAGCAACCCAGTTTACGCCGGTGCTTATGCCTATGGAAAAACAGAACACACTACGCAATATGAGCAGGGACAGCCACGACGTCGGAGCCGGCGCAAACCGAGAGATCACTGGTGGGCGTTGATTCCGAACACGCATGAAGGCTACATTAGCTGGATACAGTTTCAGGAAATCCAACAGACCATGACCGACAATTCTCATCTCAAGGATCGGTCCGCTGCTGGCAAACGGGGCCTGGCTTTGCTAGCGGGGTTGCTGCGATGTCGCCGTTGTGGCCGCAAACTGATGGTCTGTTATACCCGCAATGGTCCTTTCGTGCTGCGGTATGCGTGTCATCGAAGTTATCTGGACAACGGGGAGCAGCCCTGTATCTCACTCTCTGGCCTGTCGCTGGATGAAGCAATTTCGCAAGATATTCTGCGTGTGGTCCAGCCAGCGGCTGTAGAAGCTGCGGTGCGGGCAAGCGAACAAGAAGCTCTTCAGAAAAACGAAATCCTGGAGGCACTGCAAAGAGATCTGGAGGCGGCACGCTACGCCGCGCACCGGGCGCAGAAGCAATACGATACCACCGATCCGGAGAATCGGCTCGTCGCGTATGAACTGGAGCATCGGTGGAACCAGGCGCTAGAAAAGGTTCAGGAACTCGAACTGCGAATCCGGCAACACGCGCAAATGCAGAAGTTCGAGCCAGCCACACGGGAGGAATTTCAAACTTTAGCCGGCGACCTAGAAACGGTATGGAATTGCCCGGAAACCGATGCGCGACTGAAGAGACGAATGGTACGGACGTTGATCGAAGAGGTGACTTGTGGATGTAGATGGTCAGGCAGGCGAGATCATCGCTGTCATTCATTGGAAGGGTGGAGTACACACGGAGTTGCGGATGACCCGGCGCCGGCGAGGCCACAGTAAAGCTCATACATCGAAAGAGATCGTCGAAGCGGTCAGGGTGTTGACGCGGATCTGTTCCGACGACATCATTGCTGGTGCCCTGACGCGGAGTGGCTTGCTTACTGGAATGGGCAATCGCTGGACGCGGGAACGGGTGATCTCGCTGCGCAGTCACCACGGAATCCTCAGCTACAATAACGACCGGCAAGAAGCAGAAGGTTGGATGAGCCTTACAGAAGCCGCCGCGCACCTGGGGGTGAGTGCCATCACGCTTCGCCTGGCAATCGAACGCGGAGAAATCGAAGCGGAACATCCACTGTCGGACGGGCCGTGGGTACTCAACCGTCGCGCGCTCGAGACCGCCAATGCGGCTCAGCTGATCCAGCGTGCTCGTAGGAACACGCGAGGGCCCATATTAGCTGTCTCTGAACAAGGCCTCCTTGATTTATCACATACATAGCCAGATGGGCAGAACGAAGCGCAGTTGTAATGAGCAACGAAGTTGTAAATGGCCGTCCGCAACGACTCTTCTCCAAACAAGATCATCCGCTCCAGACAGGATTCCTTGATGCTCCGCACGAATCTCTCGGCATGTGCATTCAGATTTGGCGACCGCGGCGGCAGCTTCACGGCCTTCACACCAACATCGGCGAGCATATCCAGAAATTCTGCCGTGAACAGCGGGTCTCGATCATGGATCAGGTAGCGCTTGCCATTTAGGATTCCGTCGACGGCGTCGGTCACGTTCCTGCCGATCTGGCTCATCCACAGCCCATTGGCGACGGCCCCGATGCCCGCAATCTCCACCTTGCGCGTCGACAACTCGATAAAGAACAGCACCACGAATCGTTGCAGCCCTCGCCGGGTCCACACTTCCACGGTGAAGAAATCCGCAGCCACAATCAGCTCCCAATGTCGGGTCAGAAACTCCTTCCAGGTCGTCTTCCGGCTCCGCTCCGGTGCTGGCTCGATCCCGTGTCGTTCCAGAATCTCGGCGATCGTGCTGCGGGCAAGCTCGTGTCCCAGATTGGATAACGCACCTTGGATGCGCCGATAGCCCCAATCCCGGTTTTCTTCCGCCATTCGAACCACCAAAGCTCTCGATCTCTCCGGCGGTGCGAGGTCGCCCAGGTCCGCGCCGGCCACTGCCGTCATACTTACTTGCGATCAGCTTCCGGTGCCAAGCCAACAACGTCTCGGGCGTGACGATGGTGGCGACCTCCGCCAGAAGCTTCCGTCCTAATCCTTTGGCCTTGGCGGCTAATCGACGGCGCTGGTCATCATTGAACCGCAGCTCGTCGATCCGCCGAGTTGCTCGCGAAGAACCCGGTTCTCCTCGCGAAGGTAATCAATCATCTGCAGTTGACGCTGGTTCATCCACCCGGCCACCGCGATCAGCACGAAACGGAATGGATCCAGGACTCTGGGCATCTCGTTAGCTCATTATCGCGAGCGTTAATGACGCCGGTCACGAAGCAACGCCTTCAAATCGTTTCAGTTTCCGGACCATACGGGATGTGCGCTAGGCGTTCGTGGGTCCACGCCTCGCCGCCTTTGTCCTGCGCGGCCCGGAACAGCGGCGGGGCGGCGTTGTACTGGGCGCGCGCTTCCTCGTACTGGTCCGCGCATGGGTAGCTTTGTTCCTTCTTACGGTAATTCGCAAGACGCCTGCCGCAGTAGACGTTCCGGCACTGCGGCAGTAATCGAGAAACCGAAAGACAGAAGGCCAGAGATTGCGGCTTGTAAAAACGGCACGTCGGGTGCAATGAAATTCGTGGCGTGAAGAAGATTTTACTGTTCTGGTTTACGCTGCTTTCGCCAGCGTTTGCCGAGATTGGCGCTAATGCACCCACGATTCCATCCACTTACGTAGCCACACATCCGCGGTTGCCGTATCCAGATGTCAAATTTCTCACGGCAATTTGCAGAAAGGGAAACGCCGGCTCGCCGGGAGACAACTGCCGCATGGTTTCGCGGTACAGAAGAGCGGCGGAGGGATGGAATTCAGCGAATCCCGGAAGCCGGATCGATATGCGTTATCTGCTGATCGCATATTTAGCGTCGAAGGAAGGCGGTAAGCCTAACGTTGCGTACCTGAACAAGATCAAAGAATTTCAGAACTTAACGGGCAACTGGAGTCTGAAGAATGGGATGGGGTATTGGGATCCGGCGCTGGCGCTATCGCTCGCCTACGATTGGATCTATTCGGATCTGGACCCAGCCACACAGGTATCGATACGCAACAGCCTGTACACGATGATGAGCGGATTCGAAGCGAATTATGAAGGGAGCAGCCCCTACAACGATCAGTTCTATATCACGGGATTCAAGCAGATGCTGCACTTGATGGCGGCGCTGGCGATCTACCCGGATGACTCTCCCAATTCGCTCCCGCACCTGCGCTGGTCGATGGATGTGTGGTTCAACATGCTGGTTCCGGCATGGAAACAGGTGATCGGAGGCGGAGGCATGTGCGAAGCGTCGACAGACGCGAGCAACACTTGCGGCGGCGGCTGGCATGAAGGGTGGGAATACGTGAATCAGGCGGATGGTTTGCGTGCGTGGTATGTAACCAGCCTGCTTGCATGGGCGAGCGCTTCGGGCAGAGGGATGGCCTATTTTACGCAGGACAATCCTTGGCTCAAAAACTGGGCATATCAAACCATGTATCAGGTGCGTCCGGATTTCAATCTGGAACCGATAGGGGCCGTTTCGCGGCCCTATTTCACGAGCGAATACACGGGAAGCATGGGCGCGGATTCGGGTTATTAGACGGACTCGCGGCTATCTATGACGATGCGACCTTGCGAGGCTGGTCGAGATTAGTGAATTGGAGCGGAGCAACATCGGATGGTTATGAACCTTCAGCGTGGCCATATTACACGCCGGATTCAGCAGCGCATGCCGTCAATGGACGCTCAGCGCTGGCACGTGTGCGCAACTTTCCCGGTTGGGGCACGGTTTTTTTTCGCACCGGCTGGTCGGAGAATGACACTTTTTGCACGTTGCGTTATGGCGATAGTTATTGGTCGCATCCGGTGCAAGATACCGGTGCTTTTACGTGTTACAACCGTGGGCCGCTAGCTATCCGCAGCGGCAGTTACCGGCCAGGCTCAGCATCGCAACACTTTCAGGAATACGCAGCACAGGCAATTGCGCAGAATCTTCCGCTGATCTACGACCCTCGCGATTTTTATAGCGACGAGACCGTTCCAATTTTTCTGAATAACGGCTCGACATCAATTGCGCCAATGCCCAACGATGGCGGGCAGCGGCGGGTGGGCAGCTCGATGGGAAATTTCGGATCGATGGCGGCGCTCGAGGGATCGCCTTCGGACCCGGCGCAATGGTATCGCAGCCGCGAATATTTTCATGAAGGCAAGCTAATCGGGTATGCCGTGGGGTCCAATAACAAATACGCTTTGGCGGCCGTGGATCTGACCGCGGCGTATAACAACCTGTGGAGCCGCAACACGCACGTGAGCGCATGGAATCCCCGCCAGGCGAACACGAGTAATCGTTCCTTTCGAGTACAAAAAGCCGTGCGCCAGTTGATTCTA